>CAWFDA010000045.1:0-52151 GCA_963814475.1 uncultured Bacteroidota bacterium
CTGAAGTCTGTAATTTCATTGTCAAAAACCTCCACCACACTTCCGGTGTTGGCGATCGGACTTTGAATGGTAATTGCCGTATTGTGAAAAGAACCAGCTGATGTCTCTACAAAATTTGAGTTGATAAACTTGTTGTTTGTGATAAATACATTATTCAAATTGCTACCTGCAATTTTTATTCCTATATTACAATTAAGAAATTCTTTATTATTTTTTATTTCAATATCATTAAGATAATTCATACTATTTATAGATATTGCAATGTTATCCATATCTCTAAAATAATCGATTGTATTATTATCAATAGTAGCATTAAAATTCCCTAAAGTAGAAATTCCTTGATAAAGTCTGTTAAATCTACATCTAAAAACATCCACTGTTCTTACAGTTGGATCAAAATTGAATGCTACTATCCCATAACCTTTATTGGGAAAATTTGCATGATCTATTAAATCGTTAAACTCACAATATTTTGTAATCACATCACTGTTTGAAGCAAGTATTCCAATTAAAACATCTTGAAATACAGAAGCTTCATTTGAAGCACCCATAATTGTCAAATCAATTGCACCATCCAAATAAATATGCTTTTCAGGATAAAATACCGGGATTGAAGCGTCTTTAGATATAAACCCATTGTCACATTTGAATAAACAACCTTCAATGAAGCTGGACGAATAAGTATCATGTTCAAATTGCAATGCCACTTTGTTTTTATTAAACGTTGTATGGGTCATTATCACTGTTGGTTCCAAAGCTGCACTACCATTTCCATCTGCTAAAATTGCAATTTCAGCATCTTCTATTGTTACAAAATTAGTTGAAGATGCAGTTACTGCTCCATTAATATTTAAAACACCACCCGGCTCAACTATTATTCCGCCCCACATATTTTTACATCCTCCCATAAACACTTCAGGAGAATTTCCTGTAATTGCCAGTGTTCTAGTATTTGGAACAGTAATCGTATAAGGTGGGTTATGTGGTTTAAAAAGAAGGATACATCCTGTTATATTCAAGTCGCCGGTAAGAATAATATTTTGATCAATCACATGATTTCCATTGATTGCTCCCATAGAGAAAGATGCGTTTGAATAATTAAATTTAGTTACAAAATCGTCACAACTAATAAAATCACGGGTATCAAAATCAACGGCAACAGATATAATTTGGTCCAGAGGATTGATTTGAACTGGAGTGTAATCAGATTGACTACAATCTCCTGAGGAATTTAGCCCGGGAAGGTTTAATGAGATAGCTTTAAAGCCTGATTTTCTATCAACGCTCGCTAAAAATGCTCGAGACTTTGCATTGTTACTAGTAGTACATATTCCTGCAAAATCAGAATCATCAATATGATAAGCATTAAATACTGAATTGTATTTCACGTACCAAATACACGTATTTGAAGGCTCAATTGGTAATTCACTTGCAATGCTATTTTCAACATCACCATCTCTAATTAAATTCTCAGGGCTATCAACCTTTTTAAGATATATATCATCCACCCAAACCTCGACCCCTTTTAATACATTACCGGATACTCCTCCAGTTGAAACTAAAGATGGATCAGGAATGGCTATGCTGAAAATGAGATTGTTTTTAAAATTTTGAATATTTAAATCGTCCAAAAATCCAAGTGCATTTAAATTTAATTCCACTCGTTCCCAATCATCTCCACCTCGTGCTATATCTTCCTCCCAAATAATTACATCATTTAATACAACCTGTTTTTTTACTCCGGTAGTAGTAGTTGATCCATAAAGATCAGCATAATAACTGTCTTTAATATTAAAAATCAACATATAATTATCATCAGGTACAATAATTACAGGTTGGTGTATCATTGTGGAAGTATAATACGGAGAGCATGCAGTGGATGAATAATTGCCATCCACTGCATAAGCATCAATTCCGAATAAACCCGGCTTGTTCGTGTCCCAATTAAAATCATTAGTATTAGTCAAATCTACATTGGTGGATGACGGTTCGGTTACTACCTGGTTGTTATTGTAGCCATTATTGGCAGATTGGTTTTCATGAATTGGTGTCCCTTCACTAACTTTGGCTCGTACTATATAAGTAACATTTTGGCTTTGAGTCCCTACAGTTCCATGACTTAACGTAACAGTGATATTATCCAGTTGTGCATAATATGGAACTTGTGAATGATTAGGTGAATAACCGGGAACAAAATTCAAAGCATCAAACTCCATTTTAACTTCAGGTGGCTGAGCCGAAGTCGAATTGGTAACTCCAACCCCTGGACTATACGCAAAAGAATTAGGAGAATTCATTAGTATTGGAGTGGCATAATTTGGCGGATTGGGATCATTTGGATCTGCGTTTGTTCCCACCTTGGTATGTTCTCTTTCAAAATCCCACGTACATTCTTCAACATATATGTCATGAATTCTGGCATACCCCCCTAAACCACAATTTGTACTGAATGTTCCAGTTGCATTTTGTTTTGCTGCAAACGTATTATATCGCATACGAATGTTATAAACTGGATTAGTGTATTCAAGTGGTGTAGGATTAAAATCTGGAGTATATACAGGAATGGTAACTTTTGAATTTGCAGGATATGGAAGAGATATAATTTTAGCATCTTGATGAAAAATAGAATTTTCAATGAATGTATTCCCAGCTGCAGGGCCATAAATTGAATATTCACTGCTAAGACTTTCCGCTGACGATGTGCATGTGTTGTTTTTGTGATCACTATAATAAAAGCAATTTGAAGGAGGCGTCCAAAGTCCCGGACTTGGATGAATGTAAGTGCATTGAGTAGTGCAAGTTAAACCTCCGTATTTATGTCTGTTAATGTTTTCATTAAAAAATATCTGTCCAAAAGTGCACGAATCAACTGTAGTATTTGTCGGATTAGGCTGTGTATCAATTCCTTCTTTTGATTCATCAAAAATGCTGTTTTTTATGTAAAAATTGGTTCCTTCGATATTCACTGCATTGGCTGTTTTGCCTTGAATCCAAACTCCATATCCCTTTGCAGTAGTTTCACCACCTCCACCTTTAACATGATGAATATTACAATTATTAATAGTCAAATTATCTGAATTAGCCCTTACAAATACAGCTGCATAGGAAAAATTATAAATTTCACAATGGGCTATCGAAAACTTACTATCAACTAAACTTGATCCTTGATCAACTTTTATTCCTGCACATAATAGATCATCCTGATTATAGTCCTGAGTTCCTGTCATTGCTCCTTGCAATCGAATATTCCTAATTTCAGATTGTGGCGCCATAACAAACATATAAGGACTTGTTCCTGTTGAGGTTGCACTAGCAGGACCTCTATTTTTTGAATAAAATAAAGTTCCATATGGAGTTGTTGGTATATTAAGAAAATATACACCTGCAGTGACATCAAATGGTTCGGATAGTAAATCATAATTTCCTACTAGAGTAACTCCAGATTCAATTTCCATTGGTGCAAATAGTGAAATATCAAGTGGTTTGGTAAAATTTCCAGGCACCAATACATCACCACCATTAGCTGTTGAAAGCCATTGGCTTAATTCAGCAGCATCATTATAAACTCTTATTAAAGGTGTCGTTGCCATCCTTAAATTTAACATACAAACATTCAAATAATAATCAGTGGTGTCATAAATTCCTTCCCCATCATTTGAATTGAATTTTGTAATTTTCATCAGGTAATTGGAAGATGGAGTCAAACTGTCAACATAGGTTAATGATCCTTCTAAAAGGCTATCCACTTGCCATGATTTTGATGATACTGTAACTAAGGTATCAAAGGGAGAATATTCTTCATATATGGTTGCCTTTTTAACTACAGCATATAACTTTTCTTCATCAGGACTGCGAAATTTAGTTTTAATTAAAGCGGAATCCGGTGAAAATGAAAACCACAAATCATCGGAAGTGAATAATAACTCTGTGGCATTGCATTGTATATCCATTGTGAGTGGATACGGCATCTGCGGAGCATCACCAGGCATCAACTTGTAGGCCAAAGCGTAGTTTCCGTAGGAGGTAACTGCTGTACTTGTCTTTTTAGTATTACTATCATTTACACCTTCCCCTTTGTCAACCCATTTAGTGCCATTCCAAAAGGCAATGTGTACTGGTTTTACAGTTAAGTAATCGCAATGGGTTGAATCAAAAGCAAATTTTGGAGTGATATTTGAAGAACCGGTGTTTCTGTTTAATGACCAATAACCACAATCACTAATAAAAGTAATAGTTGTGTCCATAGTAGAACCTGATGTTTGTGAAGTATCAAAATACTCAGCCGTGAAAGCATCTGTGGAAATTGAAGGTGCGGTTATTTCAACCAATCTGAAGTGTGTTCCTTTTCCTACAGGAAATTGAAACGCCGAATTCCCCGTCTTCTTTACTGGCCCACTTACAAAACTTGCATTCGAAGCCCCACTTGCAGTTGAACCATGTTTCATGGTCAATAAATTTGTCGAGGTCGTAATCAAATTTCCACTCACAAAAAAGAGCGTATCATCCACACTCAAAGTCGTATTCGCTGTCACATGATTAGCACTCTTATTAATCGCCAATTTTTTAAACGGAAAATTATAACTTCCATTCAATGTTTGAGAATTTCCGCCTGCAAATGTTACTTTCCCACTTGCTGTATTAAACACCACCTTGTTGGAGTTAATAGTGATGTTACCTTCAAAAATATTGTTACCGGTATACCCTATTTGCACATCTTGTCCGTTGGTTGAATTAAAAGTAACGTTACCAAGGTATATGTCGGGGGTGGTATTGGCCATGCGCAATCTTCCCGAAGTTGCGGAGTTGGTTAAAGTGAGTGGTCCCGTAAATAGATGTTCCACCGTCACAATGAAAACTGCCCGAAGTGCCGTTGCGGGTAATGGAGGTGGTGCCGTTGAAGGTGCTATTTTTTAGCAAAATGCCGGGTGTTGTTACGGTGAGGTTTCCTTCAAAGTTAGCATTTATTAAGTTCAAAATGGCAGTTCCGGTTAAGGTAAGAGTTTGGGAAGTGGAACCTTGCTGGTAAAAGTTTTTTAAGCGTCAGGTAATTGTTGGTAAAACCACTGCTTCCAATTGTTATGGTTTTGCCTGAGGACAAATAAGTTACGCCATTACCGGTGCCAGTAACAATACCACCTGTGCTGGTGTTATTTAGAATTAAATTTCCCGAAATAAAAGTGGTATCAGTGGAGCCAAAGAACACCTCATGAGTGGAGTTGTTGGTTATTGTTAAGGTCGTGATAGGAATCTCTATAAGTGGAACCCATGTAGAAATAGTATGATGCCATTATTGGTGACTGAGAGACTGTCTTCAAATACACAATTTCCACTTCCGCTCGTGCTGGCAGCTCCGGTTGAAACCAGAATAACAGGCTTTAAAAATGTTCCGCCGTTCATGTGGTAATATCCACAAGTGGCTTCTATTCTTGCATCAATAACAGCACCTCCAAAATGGCACAACGAACCCGAAATGTTCAAGTTTCCGTTGAGTACTTTCCCACCATTAAAATAGGTTAACGCCGGTGGTGGTTAAAGTATAAGTGCCCAAATCCAACGTATCGCCGCCGATGGTGAAACTAGTAACTTTTCGGTTTTGAGTAAGAGTTAGATTATAGGGAGCATTACTGGTTATGATTAAATCATCTGTAGAGTCCGGAATGCCTGAATTCCAGTTACTTGCATTATTCCAGGAGGTGGAAACGGTTCCTAGCCAAGTTGTTGTAATTCCATGAGTTGTTTCGATTCCGGCAAGAAGAGGAGCGCTAAAATTGCAGGGAATTTATATAGTTTTTTCATGATAATTGATTTTTAAAAATGATTATTTGATTATTATGATGGTTATGATCTATTATGATAGATTTGTTATGATTGCAGTATCACATTTTTTTAATTAGATATATAATCATAGTAACCACTCCAGTTTCCTGAACCATCTTTCAACCGTATTTTTACGTTATAAGCATCAGGCAAGGTGAAAGCTCCGGCACCTAAATAAAGGTGTGTTCCTTCTCTTGAATAAGTTAAGCCGCTCGGCAAACCCGATGTTTGATCGAAGGCATATGTGTGTGCGAATAAGTCGCCGTTGTTATTTTTACTTCCAATAGCGACTTCAATTTCGCTGCTTGTTGTACTATCAGGCAGTGCAACAAAAACGGTTACCGTTCCACCGGTGTTGGAGACGTAACTGTCTAGCGGAGGTGCTACAGTTTGTGCTTGGCTATTATCACTTAGTGTCAAACAACACATCAATACTAAAAACTGAACTATTAAAAATTGCAAAAAACCGTTGGTGGGTTTTGTTAAACGGCAGCTGGTAGTTGCGGTTGAACGATTGGGTTTGTGTTTCATTTTTGTGTTAGATTATATTGGTTAATAAAATACTTTCTTCTGCTTTGAAATTAACATTTCATTATAGGGCATAGCAATTTCACAAACGAATATTTCATTTTATTTTTATTGCTGTTATGTACTACAAATCAACTCACTCTTTCAACATGCCGAACCTATAGGGGGGTCAGGGGGGCATCTCTTCGTTTCAATTATCGAGGTAATGTTACATGACTATCTCATCCAAATCGCAAAATAGTTTAATTAATTTTTATGACTTTTCAACCATTTGATTTGATTTGAATTTGATTTGATTTGATTTGATTTGATTTGATTTAAAAATCAATTATTTAGAAAAAAATAAAAAATGGGAGGGTTTTGAAAGGTGTTGAAAACTATTTTGGGTAGAAGAAAATGGAGCGCCTAAAATGGTGGGGCAGACGCAAAGCATTGGAATTTTTCTTCAAAGCATATCCGTCTTATCTACTTCAATTATCTCTTGCCTGCCTCCCGCGTGGTGGTTTGTCGTGCTTTGATGTGCATAGTGCAGGAGGGGTTTATTGGGGGTTTGGTTTTTTACCCATATGTAGTGCCTACGGCACTTTTTGTTTTCTGGACAATGTCAATTAATTTTCTTGACAAAATGAATTTTAACTACGGCATCGGCCCCTTGGGATTTTTAATCAGAAGGAAATTAATATTAGGGATTTTTACCCATATGTAGTGCCTACGGCACTTTTTGTTTTCTGGACAATGTCAATTAATTTTCTTGACAAAATGAATTTTAACTACGGCATCGGCCCCTTGGGATTTTTAATCAGAAGGAAATTAATACTAGATTTGTAATCTGGTCTCGCCCATCGGGATTTTTAATCACAATGAAAATAATATGAGGATTTGTAATCCGACGCCGTAAAATTGGATGCAGAAGAAAAATCACTGCATAAGAAAGCGCTTTACGTATTAAGCATGTTTTCGCGAATTGCAAATTCCCTGTATATTTTGCATCGGATTTTTAATCCTAATGAAATTAAAAAGAGGATTTGCAATTAGACCCAGAGGAATTTAGTGTTAATAAAAATCACAGCATCGAAAATCACTTTTCTTCCACATTATGTTTACAGTGTGTAGAGGGCATTGTTTACAGTGTGTAGAGGGCATTATTTACGAATCTGTTGCTCCGGACAATCTTCTTCAAGCTTTACTTTGATCACATTAATGATGCTGTGAGGTTGAGGAACTGCTTCGGTTTGACCATCATAAACATACCATTCAAACATGTTGGGTGCCGAAGTATTGAATCGAACTAAATTGGCCGTATTCACACTATCGACCCATTGTTTGGTATAACATGGAGGTTCTGATACTTGTTTAGAATCCTGAGAATGAGCCATAAAGCTTGTTAATATTAGGCTGGATATTAGATAAAATGCTTTTTTCATGATGGAAATTTATTAAGATTTTTCGTGTATTGAACCTGAAAGATAGGAATTTGATTTTAATTAGCAAAAAATAATGTCTTTTATGGATAAAGTCCAACCTCCCCTTCCCCCTAGCTATTTAAAATTAATTTAACAAAATAGCATTAACTGAGAGCTTCGGAGAACGCAGCCCCTACCCCCTACGCTCTTTAAAATTAATTTAACAAAATAGCATTAATTGAGTGCTTCGGAGGACGCAGCCCCCACCCCCTACGCTCTTGAAAATATTATTAATAAAATAAATTTTACTTAAAGCTTCGGAGGACGCAGTAAACCAATAAACTACCCCACAATCGCTTTTACTATCACTTTTTCCTTCATCTCATCAAACATCAAATTTGCCTGAGCAACCGATTTAATTCCGGAAAATGAAATAGAAAGTTTATTATTTTTTTCACTCAATTTAATTCTGTTCGGATTTGATTGAATATATGCAATTAAATCGGCAAAAATTGGAGAACGATAAAAAGATGATTCGGGATTTGAGACAAAATATCCTTTCAAAATTCCGCCTTTCAAAATAATTTTTTCGAATCCAAGACTTTTAGCTTTCCAACGTAGTTGAATGGCACTCATGAGTTCATTTACCTCAACAGGAATTGGTCCAAATCGATCACGCAAATTTTTCAAGATACTCCTTTAATTGATCTTCTCTTTCAAGGTCATCAATTTCTTTGTAAATATTTAAACGTTCTGTAATATTGCTAATGTAATCGGAAGGTATTAAAATTTCAAGATCAGTATCTATCTGGCAATCATTCACAAATTGAGTTTTATCATCGGTTGGAAAAACATCTTTAAAGTCCGTTTCTTTTAATTCCTGGATAGCCTCATCAAGAATTTTGTGATACATTTCATAACCGATCTCCGATATAAAACCACTTTGTTCACCGCCCAACATATTGCCGGCACCACGAATATCTAGATCGCGCATGGCAACATTAAATCCGCTACCCAAATCAGAAAATTCTTCAATAGCTTTCAATCTGCGTTTAGCCTCAGGAGTTAGAATGCTGATCGGCGGCGCGAGCAAATAACAGAACGCCTTTTTATTCGACCTCCCTACCCTACCGCGCATCTGATGCAAATCGCTCAATCCAAAATGGTGCGCCTGATTTATAATGATGGTGTTGGCATTCGAGATATCGATTCCTGATTCTATAATGGTAGTTGCAACCAGCACATCGGTATCGCCTTCAATAAAATTCAACAATACTTTTTCCAATTGCTCCCCCTCCATTTGCCCATGACCAACGCCTACACTAACACCAGGACATAATTTTTTCACCAGTGTGGAAATATCATGAATATCTTGAACTCGGTTATGAACAAAAAATACCTGGCCGCCGCGACCAATTTCATAGTTGATTGCTTCACTAATCAGTTTCTCATTAAAAACATGTACTTCGGTTGTAACAGGATATCGTTTGGCGGTGGTGTATTTATTACCGAGAGGTCGCGAGCTCCCATTAACGAAAATTGTAATGTTCTTGGAATAGGTGTGGCCGTTAGTGTTAATGTATCAACATTGAGCCGTAGTGCTTTCAGTTTTTCCTTCGCTGCAACTCCGAATTTCTGTTCTTCATCAATAATCAACAAACCCAAATCTTTAAACTTAATGTCTTTGCTCAATAAACGATGGGTTCCTATAATGACATCAATTTTGCCATCTTTTAATTTATCAATAGTCACCGATTGTTGTGCAGTTGATTTGAACCTATTGAGATAATCCACTGTACAAGGAAAATCTTTTAGCCGTTCCGAAAAAGTTTTATGATGTTGCAATGCTAAGAATTGTAGTAGGTACAAGCACTGCAACTTGTTTATTGTCGTTGACAGCTTTGAATGCCGCTCTAATGGCTACTTCCGTTTTTCCAAATCCAACATCACCACAAATAAGTCGATCCATTGGATACGGCTTTTCCATGTCTTTTTTTAGATCGGCAGTGGATTTAATTTGATCAGGAGTATCTTCATAAATAAAGGATGCTTCCAATTCCGTTTGCAAATAATTATCGGGTGCAAAAGCAAAACCCTTTTGCGATCTTCTTTTGGCGTAAAGTGCTATTAGTTCCTTAGCAATATCTTTTACTCGCTTTTTAGTTTTTTGCTTTAAATTGGCCCATGCTTGCGAACCTAAGTTTATTGAGTTTGGGAGCTGTTCCCTCTTTTCCGGTAAAACGTGCAATGCGATGGAGCGAATGAATACTGACATACAAAATGTCGTTATCTTTATAAACCAAACGAATTGCTTCTTGTGTTTTTCCATTCACATCAATTTTTTCGAGTCCTGCAAATTTTCCAATTCCGTGGTCGATGTGAGTGATAAAGTCACCCGGCTTAAGACTATAAATTTCTTTTAATGTGAGTGCTTCATCCTTATTATAATTCTTTCTTAATCTAAAACGGTGATACCTGTCGAAAATTTGGTGATCAGTATAACATGCTAACTTGAGGTCATTATCTATGAATCCTTCATGCAACGACAATAACATAGGAGAAAACTGAATTTCCTCACCCGGTTTACGCTCCGCAATTTTGATATCACTAAAAATTGCATAAATTCTCTCAATCTGCTTGGCTGTATCGGCAAAAATTAAATTCTTGAATCCATTTCTGCTGTTACCAAGAAAAGTATTACCAAGTAATTCAAAATTTTTATTAAAAGAGGGTTGTGGTTTTGAATCAAAACTAATTTTTCTTGATGAATTAAAATGAAATTTATTCCCAAATTCAACTACTCTAAATTTACTAATCAATTCTTCAATTTTCTCAGGAACATCAAATGCATCTTCCGGCTTACCGGATAAAAAACCATTTTCATTTTCGTAATCAGAATCGGTATTGGAAGAAGCGGATTCATTCATCATTTTTAATCCTGCTTGCATTATATCCAGTGAATGATAAAAGTTTTTGCACCAGATGATCGTATCTTCCGTAAGAAAATCAAGAAAAGGTTGATGCTCTTCCTGTACCAATTTTCCCTGAACATTTGGAATGATAGTAATATGATTCATGTTTTTCTCCGACAACTGAGTGGCAGGATCAAAAACACGAATGGATTCAATTTTTTCACCATCAAATTCCATTCGGTATGGAAGTTCATTGGCGAAAGAATATACATCCACTATTCCTCCGCGCACCGCAAATTGTCCTGCCTCCACAACAAAATCGGAACGCTCGAAATTATTCTCTGTTAGAAATTCAATAATAAAATCAATTGACACAATTTCTCCAACTCTGGCTTCAACAGTGTTCGAAACCAATGCTTTTTTAGTAACTACTTTTTCATGAAACGCTTCGGCATAAGTAATAACAGGTAATGGTTTTATATTCTTGCTAAGATGAGTTAAAACTTCTGCTCTAAGCAAAACATTGTTGTTATCTAGGTAAGGAAACGTGTAAGGTTTTTTTAATGAAGAAGGAAAAAATAAGGCAGTGCGTTCTCCAAGAATATTTTCTAAATCATTTAAAAAATAGGCGGCCTCTTCTCTGTCGGGCAACACAAAAATCATTCGAGTGGGATTAGATTCATACAATGATGCTGCCACCAAAGCCGACTGCGAACCGGACATTCCATGCAATGACACAGGCGATTGATCCGAATCTTGAAGAAAACTATTCAAGGTTCGGAGATGATTGCTGCCTTTGTAAAGATGAAAGAAATAACTAAAGTCCAAAGATGCTCAGAATGAAATTACCTTAATAATTTCACAAATTTACAATATTCATTTGCCTATTTCCAATTATTTTCAGAAAAGAAAAGGCACTATTAGTTCATCCCCACATGAAAATGAATATAGATAGCAATTAAGGAATGAAAACGACTTACAGATAAAGTTACTTTTGTCCAAATTTGGAGATATGATCCTCCGCCATTTTCACCATTTCCGAAGAGCCCACAAAGTAAGGAGTACGCTGATGTAAAGAGGTTGGCTGAATTTCGAGAATTCTATTGTTGCCATCAGATGCTTTTCCACCTGCTTGCTCAATAATCCAGGCAAGGGGATTACACTCATACAATAATCGCAATTTTCCTTTGGGTGATTTGGCTGTGGCAGGATACATGTAAATTCCACCTTTAAGTAGGTTTCGATGAAAATCGGCCACTAATGAACCTATGTATCGGGATGAATATGGACGTTTTGTGGCTGCATCTTCAGTCTGGCAATATTTAATATACTCCTTCACACCATCCGGAAAATGCACATAATTACCTTCGTTAATAGAGTAAATAGCACCTGTTTTAGGAACTTTCATATCAGGATGTGAAAGACAAAACTCTCCAATTGAGGGATCAAGTGTAAATCCGTTTACACCTCGTCCTGTTGTATAAACCAGCATCGTTGAAGATCCAAAAATTATATATCCTGCAGCAACTTGTTCGGTCCCTTTTTGCAAAAAGTCGCCCAATTGAATAGAGCCACTCAAGGAAACCCTGCGGTAAATAGAAAAAATAGTCCCAATTGAAACATTCACATCAATATTTGAAGAGCCATCTAGTGGATCAATACATACCACATATTTGGCGTTTTTAGAAACTTCGGAAGAAATGGAAATCATCTCCTCATTTTCTTCGGATGCAATTGCACAACATTCTCCTCCGGAACTTAAAGCAGCTATAAATTGCTCGTTAGCAAACACATCTAGCTTTTTTTGCTCTTCGCCCTGAACATTAGATGATCCAATATCTCCTAAAATATCAGCCAATCCGGCCTTATTTACTTCACGATTAACGATTTTGGCAGCAATTCCTATATCTCTTAATAAACGGGATAACTCTCCTTTTGCATATGGAAAATCTGACTGGCGCTCTATAATGAACTGACCCAGAGTTACTAACTTTCTTTTAACAGCTGTGTTCATGAATTTTTGGTTTCTGTGGCAAATATCGGAAAATTACCTTCGCTCAGAAAGTTTAGACCTCTCAATTCAAGGTTTTTGTCTCAAATAACCTGCTTATTGCAAGTTAGTCAACATCTTAAGTACAATAAACTTAAAATAGACGTTAACTCTTTCATAAATTTGCCCCTTCGATGGGAAAGCTCATCATTTTGAACCTGTAAAAAGACACATTGCCGGAAAAGCCTAAAATAATTGTTTCTGTTACGAGTGACCTGAGCACCGATCAAAGGGTGCATCGGACTTGCATGGCGCTAATTTCACAGGGGTTTTTGGTAACACTTGTTGGAAGAGAATTGCCAAACAGTGCGGAATTACCTGAGCGCGAATACATGTTAAAGAGATTTAAGTTGTGGTTTCATTCAGGAGCTTTGTTTTATGCTGTCTATAATATCCGCTTGTTCTTTTTTCTTTTGTTTACGGATGCAAAAGCCCTTTTTTCAAACGATTTAGATACACTTCCTGCCAATTACCTTATTTCAAAGTTGAAAGGTTTGTATTTGGTTTATGATAGTCATGAATATTATACCGGCGTTCCTGAACTTGAGAATAGGCCCTTAGTGAGAGGGGTTTGGAGATGGATTGAAAAGAGTATCTTTCCAAAGTTACGATGCATCATTACTGTGAATGATTCAATTGCAACTCTTTACGAAAAGGAATACGGCAAAAAATTAATTGTGATAAGAAATATACCTCTCCTCACCAATTCTGTTCCGCAAATAATTAATAAAATTTCCTTACGGGAAGCGTTGAACATGCCTGTAAATAAAAAAATAGTGATCCTTCAGGGTGCAGGAATAAATATTGAAAGGGGTGCCGAAGAAGCGGTGCAAGCAATGAAATATCTTGACGAAGTAATTTTAATAATTTTGGGCGGTGGTGATGTTTTAGATCTGTTAAAGCAACTGGTGATAAAATATAAACTTGAAAATAAAGTGATATTTTTACCTCGAATGCCCTACTCAAAAATGATTCAGTACACTCAAGCAAGTGACGCGGGGCTAACCTTTGACAAGGATACTAATATGAATTACCGGTTTAGTTTACCAAATAAAATTTTTGATTATATTCATGCAGGTATTCCCGTGTTGGCCTCTCGGTTACCTGAAATTGAAAAAATAATTTCACATTACCAAATAGGTTCGTTCATCGAAAATCACGATCCAAAACATATTGCAGAACAAATTAAATTCATGTTTGTTGATGAAGAAAGAACAGCATTATGGGAAAATAACCTGCAAATTGCATCACATGAATTGAGTTGGACACAAGAGGTTAAAAAGTTTCCCGATATCATAAATGAGCTCCACTGAAAGAAGCATACACATCATTAGTTTTGATGTTCCTTACCCCCCGAATTATGGAGGAGTGATTGATGTATTTTTTAAAGTGAGGGCACTTCATGCAAAAGGGGTGAAAGTGCATTTGCATTGTTTTCAATATGGACGTGAAGGAGCAACTGTTCTTACAAAATATTGCGCATCGGTAAAGTATTACCCTAGAAATGTTGCAAAGTCGCAGTTGTTTTTGAAGCAACCATACATAGTGATATCGCGCGATTCCGAACAGTTGATTACTGATTTACTTGATGATGATTTTCCGATTCTTTTCGAAGGAATACATACTTGCAATGCACTACTTGATCACAGGTTAGCCAACCGTTTCAAAATTGTTCGAACACACAATATTGAACATGATTATTACACCAATTTAGCAAAAGTGGAGAGTAATATTTTTAAGCGTTATTATTTTTACAATGAAGCAAGCAAGTTGGAAGCTTTTGAAACGGTTTTACAAAATGTTCAAATTATTGCTGCAATTTCAAGAAACGATACTTCTTATTTTGATAAAAAATATGGGAATGCATTTTATATTCCGGCTTTTCATTCTAACGAAATGATTAACATTAATCCCGGAAGAGGGAATTTTGCTTTTTACCATGGCAATTTAGCTATTGGAGAAAATAATGAAGCGGCATTATTTCTGGTGAATGAAGTTTTTAATTCACTGAAAGTTCCCTTAATTATTGCAGGCGCTCGGCCAACAAGTGAGTTACGAAGTGCTGTCGCCAGGAAGAATCACATCACTTTAATTAGTGACCTCACAACAAAGCAAATTCATCAATTAATCAACGATGCTCATATAAATGTTCTACCTACTTTTCAACCTACAGGCATCAAGTTAAAACTGCTGTCGGCGCTTTACAATGGAAGATTTGCCGTAGTGAATTCAATGATGGTGGAAAACACAGGTCTAGAGCACCTTTGCGATGTAGCTGATACACCATCGGCAATGAGAGAAAAAATTAACAAGCTTATGGAAACAGATTTTAAAGCTTCAGATATGAGAACCAGAGAAAAAGTACTTAATGAAAACTTCTCTAATCCGGTGAACGCTCAAAAATTGATTGACCTCGTATTTTCAACCGGTAAAGGTTTGTTTCCTCAATTTTGAGCTTGATCAAAGACTTTTCCCAGTTCAAATTTTATAATCCTTGCAGGGTATTTTTCAATGAGTGAATAGTTATGAGTAGCCATTACTACTGCACGACCTGTTTTACTGATCTCAAAAAACAGATTCATAATTTCATTGGAAGTTTCCGGATCAAGGTTTCCACTAGGTTCATCGGCGAGCATTACATCGGGATCGTTCAGAAGTGCACGGGCAATAGCCAATCGCTGTTGCTCACCACCCGAAAGCTCATGAGGCATTTTGAACCCTTTGGTTCCTAAGCCTACTTTGTTGAGCACTGCATTAATGCGATCTGACATCTCAGTTTTACTTTTCCATCCGGTTGCCTTAAGAACAAACTCCAGATTATCACGTGAACTTCGATCGGTGAGTAATTGAAAATCTTGGAAAACAATTCCTAGTTTTCTTCGAAGAAATGGAATTTCCTTGTTTTTAAGCTTTCGCAGATTGTATCCGGCAACGGCTCCTTCGCCTTGTGTAAGCTTTAAATCTCCATACAATACCCGAAGCAGACTACTCTTCCCACTTCCTGTTTTACCAATTAAGTAAACAAACTCCCCTTGGTTCACATTGAGATTCACATTATTGAGGATAAGATTTTTCTTTTGAAAGATACTTACGTTCTCAAGACTGATAATAGATTCTTCGTTCATGGTAGTTATGGTGAATCAAAGTTCGAGTTTAGTGACTTTGCCAAAGGGAATTTCATGTATAATTTTTATTATTTCGGCCTCTTTCTCTTTCAAACCACATTTTCCGATACCGGCTTCCGGCCTATCTACTCGGAAATAAGCGATCAATGTAAAATTGTCGTCCCGTAGCTGAACATAATCCGGAATTTTAGCCTTGCCTTTGATTTTAAGAATGTACATACCGGATTATAGTTGAATTCCGAGTGCAAACTTACTAAATGATGTTCAAATTCAAGGAAATAAAAAATATTCTGCAAATATTTAGAATATTCATTGTTAACTAAAAATCAACTTACTATACTGGCCCATCAATTGCAAATCATGCAATTTTTCGACCTTTAATCATTCGTTGTTTAGTGCTAGTTCCGGCAACCAAAATTCAATCTGTTCAACATTAACCTGCAAATGCTTCAAAATATTAATACACATTGTTCGTTAGAACGGTGCACATAATAATTCAATAAAATTTGAATCAACATTGATACTTTTAAGTTGATTCCTTATTCTCTCCGACCCAAATCAGTACCAAATTGGGTAGTTCCTCTAGCTTACCACAATCAATTCAAAATTACTTGAAAAAATCACCCTTCCGGGAACAAATCTGATTGGTTGAAACACAACGTTAAAATACAGAATTCGGGAGTTTTCACCATGAAGGTGTTCATAAAATCCCCAGTAACAGTCATAATAACAAAATATAAACCGTTTGTAAGATTTAATTTTGCAAACGCACTAAAATCCGGTGTAATATTATGAAAAACAACAAATTATATAAAATTTTTCTGATCTCTATTTTATTTCTGGCTTCCAATGCCAAAGTAATAGGTCAGCAGCAAGAATCCTTTTACGATCCCGATAAAGATTACAGGATGGGATATGAATTATTTATAAAAGAAAAGTACAGCGCTGCCAGGGAAAAATTTCAGGAATATTTAAATAATCCTGAGGCAACGTCCGTCAATAACAAAATAAATGCAGAATATTATAGTGCCATAAGTGGAGCTGAATTATTTCATCCCGATGCTGAAATTGAACTGGTTGCTTTTACCAAAAAACATCCCGAAAGTCTAAAAGCAAAGATTGCCTATTTTCATGCTGGTAAAATTCTGTACAAACAAAAAAAATACAAACCCGCTGTCGAATATTTCGAAAAAACTGATATAAGCTATTTGACCAATGAAGAAATTTCTGAATACTATTTCAAACTGGGATACAGTTATTTCTCCACCAAAGATTTTACTAAAGCAAGTAAAAGTTTTCATGAAATACTAAATGTTGAATCCAAATATAAAACTGCTGCGAATTATTATTACGCACATGTTGCCTATCAAAATAACAATCTGAATACTGCGCTTGAAGGGTTTGAAAAACTGAAAGATTCTGAGAGCTTTGGTCCGATAGTTCCCTATTACATCATTCAGATTTACTATGAAATGGAAAAGTATGATGAAGTGATAAAATATGCCAAAACATTGGAAGGAAGAGCAGATGTAAAAAATTCAGCAGAAATAGATCGTTATGTAGCAGAATCTTATTACAAAAAAGGTCAATTTGATAAAGCATTAGAACTTTTTGAAGCATTCGAAAAAAGTTACCCACGGATGAGCCGTGAAGATTTATATCAGTTGGGATACTCCAATTACAAAATGGGTAATTACGAAAAAGCCACAAAATATTTTGAGAGAGTGGTAAATGTCAAAGACAAGCTTCAACAAACTGCTTATTACAATCTTGGAGATTGTTTTATGAAACTTAAGAATAAACAAAGTGCGCGCAATGCATTTCAGTTTGCTTCAAAAGAAAATTTCGATAAAGATATTCAGGAGGAGTCGCTGTTCAATTATGCGAAACTTTCTTTTGAATTATCGTATGAGCCGGTTGCAATTAATTCACTTAACGAATTTATAAAACTTTATCCTGCATCAAAATACATAGATGAAGTGAATGAAATATTGGCTCAGCTGTATATTACAACTAAAAATTACAAAGATGCATTGGTTGCTCTTGAGAAAATTAAAAGTAAATCACCTAAAGCAAAGGCGGCATATCAAAAAGTAGCTTATTTCAGAGGAATCGAATATTTCAACGATCGTGATTATGAAATGGCAATTGGTTTATTTACAAAAGCCATTGTCAATGATTCGGATCCTTTAATCAGAGCCGAAGCAATGTATTGGAAGGCAGAGTCGATTTACAACCAGAATAAATTTGAGGCGGCAATAAAACAATACCGGATTTATATTTTCAACCCCGGATCAATAAATACTCCTATGTACAATACCGCCAACTATAACATGGGGTATTGCAACTTTAAACTTGAAAATTATCAGGAGGCAAATACCTGGTTCAGGAAATATTTGAAAAATAAACCTGAAACCGATAAAAATAAATACGATGATGCTTTGATAAGAATTGGTGATGGCTTTTTCGTGTTGAAAGATTACGATAATGCGTTGAGTTACTACAATGATGCAGTTGCAGCAAATGCAAAAGCCTCTGACTATTGCCTGTTTCAAAATGGAATCATCATGGGAATCAGAGGTAACATGTCAGGTAAAATTTCAACCATGAACCAATTGGCTACGAAATATCCGAAGTCGGGTTACACCGATGATGCCTTGTATGAAAAAGGAATTGCTTTGATGGCACAAGAAGATTACAAAAGTGCTGAGGAAGTTTTCCGTAAAGTTATGAGAGATGCTCCACAAAGTGTAAACAGTAAGAGAGCGTTACTCAAACTGGCATTGGTACAATACAACCTCAAGCAAGACGAACAAGCCCTTGTAACTTACAAAGATGTAGTGAAAAAATATCCGGGCTCACCCGAATCGATGGAGGCACTCACCGGAATTAAAAATATATATGTTGGCGCAGGAAAACCACAAGCCTATTTTGATTATGTTAAGACTGTTTCTAACATCAACATGAGTTCCGGTGCACAAGATTCAATTACCTACGAAGCAGCCGAACAATTATATTTGAAAGGAAGTAATAAAGAAGCATCTAAGAATTTTGATGAGTATTTGAAAAAGTTTCCTGAAGGATATTTTGTACTCAATGCTACTTTTTACAAAGCCGAGTCTGATTATAAAAATAAAGAATATCCGAAAGCCCTTGTTGGGTACCGTTATATTGCTGATAATCCACGCAACTTGTTCACTGAAAAATCGCTCCTCAAGGCGGCTACTATCACTTTTGGTGAGGGGAAATTTGACGAAGCTCTGGGCTACTATTCACGTCTGGAAGAAATTGCAGATTTCAGAGACAATGTGATCGAAGCTCAGGCAGGACAAATGCGTTGTTATTACAAAAAACAAGATTATGATAATTCTATCACATATGCCCGTAAAATAATTGACGGAGATAAAGTTTCTAATGAACTTCTCAATGAAGCGCATCTACTTTATGGACGTTCTTCGTTAAATACAAATGATCTCCAAAAGGCAACGGCAGAATTCACTATAGTGGCAAAAATACCCAATAGTGAAAGTGGTGCTGAAGCTAAATACAGCTTGGCATTTATTCAATATAAACTGGGTAATTTTAAAGAGTCACAAAAAAAATGTTTTGATATCATCAATCAAATTCCTTCCTATGAATTCTGGATTGGTAAATCGTTTTTATTGCTTGGCGATAATTATGTTGCGCTAAAAGATCTGTTCCAGGCGAAACATACTTATCGGTCATTGATAGATAATTATGAAAAAAATGTTGCAGATCCTGAAGATATAAGAGCACTTGCACAAGAAAAAATTGATGCAATTGAAAAAGGTGAAAATGAAAATTTACAAAAAGAAATCGAAGCAAAAGAAAAAGAATATTTCGGTGGTGCAAATGATAGCACAGGAGGTGACAATGAATAACCTTCATTCATCAGCATTGCAAATAAAAAATACTATGAAATTCAAAACCACGCTATCGTTTATTATTTTGCTTGTGTGTGCAACATTCAATGGCTATGCGCAGCAGGGGGATTTAGGCGATGAACAAATTAATGTGATAAAAGCTTATCAACCAACGTTGTCTGATGCTTTCAAAATTAGTGATGTTCCAATGCGAGACACCTCGGTGAGCTACACTCCCGATATGAAGTATGACATCCGACAAGTTCAATACCCTACTATTTATACGATTTCTCCTATCAAACCTCTGAGAATAAAAGATGATAACATTAAGAAACTTTACAGAGGTTTTGTAAAGGGAGGGTATGGTACGAAAAACACTCCGTATGCTGAAATCTTTTATAATAGTTTGCGATCAAAAACTTTTGATGCAGGAGTTCACTTGAACCATATTTCCTCAACAGGAAAAATAAAAGATTATGGTGCTCCAAACATGAGTGAATCAGGAATCAAAATATTCGGCTCGCGGTTTTTCGACAACAGTATGATAAAAGGAGATATGGGATACAACCGCTCGGTATATCATTTCTATGGGTACAACAGTCCTCCCGATATACTTTCAAAATCGGATACCAAACATAGTTTTGATGATGTTTTTGGGAATTTTATTTTGAAAAGCAATGATAAAGATGTTGATAACATAAGGTATTCAGGAGGGTTGTCGTTCTACATGATAAATGATAATAAAGCCAATGATGAAACTGCATTCGCTTTCACAGGATCTATTGGCAAACTCATTAACGATTTGGATATAAGTGCAGATATTGCACTCGATTTTCTCAAATATGACAACACAACTTTCCAACCTGATAACAGAAATATCATTCGTGTAGATCCTCGCATAGGCAAAAAATTTGATAGATTCAGTTTCAGTGCCGGAGCCAATATTGCTATTGAAATAAATGATCTTACTAAATATCATTTCTATCCTCACGCAAAAGTTGATTTTGTTTTGGTGGAAGATATCATGTCTGTGTATGGTCAGCTTACAGGAAATTTACAACGTAATAGTTTTCGAGCATTCTCAAAAGAAAATCCATTTCTCGGACAAGATTTTCAATTGGAAAATACCAACAACAAATTTGACATTTCTGCAGGGGTAATCACAAAAATTGATAAGCAATTGGCGTTTCTTGGAAGTTTTAGTTTACGAAGAATGAATGATGATGCATTTTTCAGAAACGTGGAAACGGGAAATACTTTGGTTGTTTATGATGTAATCTACGATGACAATACACAAACCAATATCCATGTTGAACTTATTTATGACCAAGGTGAAAAAACTTCGTGGAGTTTAACAGCAGATTATTTAGGAAATAAACCATCGCTTTTGGATGAACCTTTATTCCGTCCCGATTTTCGTTTCGGATTGAATGGGAGTTATGTGATGGGGGAAAAAATATTCCTGAGCACTCAATGGGCGTATGTTACCACCCGTTATGCCATAAATTATGGCCCTGAGGGTGGATATAAATCGCTTAAAGGCTTTGTTGATGGTAATTTGAATATTGACTACCAATACTCCAAAGTTTTATCCATATTTCTCAATTTTAACAATATTACAGCTTCCAGCTACTCCAGATGGTACAATTATCCCTCCTACCGATTTGGTGCAATGGCCGGTTTATCTTACTCTTTTTAATTCAATAGGTTGATTATCAGCCTATTTATTTGATACTTATTGAAAAGGATGCAGAATTAGATCTGCATCCTTTTCGTTTATCCACAATTGGGGCATTTTTTGTTAATAAATTAATGATCCTAAAGTCAATTTTTCAAGTTTTTAAACACCTTCCGTAAGGGTAAAATTGCTATCTTTGCATATATTCACACAAAAGTGTTAACTAATTGAAAATGAGCGAGAACATTGCTGAAAAAGAACTAAAAAATAATGACTATTCTGCCGATAGTATTCAAGTCTTAGAAGGACTTGAAGCGGTTCGGAAAAGACCTGCGATGTACATTGGTGACATCGGGGTTAAAGGGTTGCATCACCTGGTGTATGAAGTGGTGGATAATTCCATCGATGAAGCGCTAGCCGGGCATTGTAAAAATATTGATGTTTTCATCCATCCCGACAACTCCATCACTGTAAAAGATGATGGTAGAGGAATTCCGGTCGACATGCACGCAAAAGAAAAACGCTCTGCATTAGAAGTTGTAATGACTGTGTTACACGCCGGTGGAAAATTCGATAAAGATTCATACAAAGTATCAGGTGGTTTGCACGGTGTAGGTGTTTCGTGCGTGAATGCACTTTCCGATCCTCTCAAAGTAACTGTTTACAGAGACGGAAAAGAATATTATCAAGAATATTCAAAAGGAAAGCCCCTCTTTTCTGTTAAAGAAGTTGGGCCTACTACTTTGCGTGGAACAACTGTTACTTTCCATCCCGATGCTACCATTTTTATCACTACTACTTATTTATATGATACATTGGCAGCGAGAATGCGCGAACTCTCTTTTTTAAATAAAGGAATCAGAATTAATTTAACTGATTTGAGAGAGTTGGATGCAGAAAATAATCCGGTGAATCAGGATTCGTTTTATAGTGATCGTGGATTAGTAGAGTTTGTAGAATTTTTGGATTCTACTCGTGATAAACTTATGGCAGAAGTAATTTACATGGAAGGGGAACGCAATGGTATTCCTGTTGAGGTTGCTATGCAATATAATACATCGTTTAACGAAAATGTACACTCCTATGTAAACAATATTAACACTCACGAAGGTGGCACTCACCTTGCAGGTTTTAGAAGGGCGCTCACTCGTACTTTGAAAAATTATGCTGAGAAAGAGGGTTTACTTTCAAAGCTAAAGTTTGATATTAGTGGTGATGATTTCCGTGAAGGACTTACATCTGTTATCTCCGTAAAAGTTCAGGAGCCACAGTTCGAAGGACAAACAAAAACTAAGTTAGGGAATAACGAGGTGATGGGTGCAGTAGATACTGCTGTTTCAGAAATGCTTTCTAATTATCTTGAAGAGCATCCACGTGAATCGAGAACTATTGTCAATAAAGTAATTCTTGCTGCCACTGCCCGTCATGCAGCACGTAAAGCTCGTGAACTTGTTCAGCGTAAAGGTGCATTTTCCGGTAGCGGTTTGCCCGGAAAATTATCCGATTGCTCAGAAAGAGATCCTGAAAAATGTGAGTTGTTTTTAGTCGAGGGAGATTCGGCGGGTGGAACGGCCAAACAAGGTCGTAACAGAGCATATCAAGCGATTCTTCCATTAAGAGGTAAAATCCTTAACGTAGAGAAAGCAATGGAACATAAAATTTTTGATAACGAAGAGATCAGAAATATTTTTACAGGTCTTGGTGTATTTAAAGGCACAACAGAAGATGAACGTGCATTGAACATCGACAAACTTCGTTATCACAAAGTAGTAATCATGACCGATGCCGATGTGGATGGTAGCCATATCACCACTCTTATTCTTACTTTCTTTTTCCGTCACATGAAAGAATTAATTGAGCAAGGTTATATTTATATTGCTTCTCCTCCACTCTATTTAGTTAAAAAAGGAAAAGAAGAACGCTATTGCTGGAATGATGAGGAGCGTGAAAAATTTTCCAGAGAAATTGCAGGCGAAGGAAAAGAGTCAACAGTTTCTGTACAGCGTTATAAGGGTCTTGGAGAGATGAATGCTGAACAACTTTGGCAAACAACCATGAATCCCGAAAAACGTACTTTAAAACAGGTGACTATTGAAAGCGCTGCTGAAGCAGATCGAATTTTTGCGATGTTGATGGGCGATGATGTTCCACCTCGAAGAGAGTTCATTGAAAAGAATGCAAAGTATGCGAAAATAGATGCATAAAAAAATCCCGGGAATCACCCGGGATTTTTTTTATCTTATTACTGTTACATGATTAAATCTGTCGTGAATATTTCCTGTGTTGTCGGTGATAGTGACTTTGTAAACATATATTCCTTGCGGAACCGGTTGGCCGCTTGAATCATCGGTCCCATCCCATGCATGTTCATTATTTTTTGCATAATGAACGAGTTTTCCCCAGCGGTCGAAGATGGATATTTCATAAGAAGTAAATCCTACGCCGTAAATTTCAAAGTAATCATTCACACCACTTGCATCGGGCGTGAAGGCATTCGGAATAAATATTTGCATCTCTTCCGTTACATGCACTCCTTCATAAGTTGAATCTTTACAACCATTAACACTTTCTACAATCAAACGCACCGCATAAGCACCTGTATCCTTATAAGTATGTCTTGGATTTTGATCACGCACAAGATCAGAATTATCACCAAAATCCCATCTCCAATTTGCAGCCCCTGAACTCCGATCTGTAAAATATACATCAGGATGATTTAAAGTAGGAACGGGAGGATCAAATATAAAACGCGCTTGTGGAACAGCATACACTTCTATAGCTGAGGGAAAATCTATCGTTGTTGAACAACCACTTGCAGATGGGTATGCCACAACAAGTGACACATTATAATTTCCATCATTCATATAAGTATGCATTACAGATGATTGAGATGAAGAATAATTATCACCAAAGTACCATGTAAATAAATATCCTGAAGGCGTCCCCGGAGGAACATCAAACTGTGCGGTGAAAGGTGCACATCCCGCTTGAGGTGGCATTGTGAACGTAAGATCAGGTGCACTAACAGCAACAATCGAAATGGTTGTTTGTTGTTGCGGAGTAGTGCATCCATCTTGTAATGTAACTACTAAAGTTGTATCACTTAATATATTTATTGAATTAGAAACTCCTGCTTGTCCGTTGCTCCATGAATATGTGTAATTTCCATCACCACCACTTGCATTTAAAGAAATAGTAGCGGAAGTGTTTTTGCAAACAGAGTCAGGGTATGATGCTGTTAAATTTAATTGCTGAAATACAGAAATGGATAGTGGATCTGATGTCACAGTACATCCCTTTGAATCTGTAACGGTAAGTATATACGAAGTTGAAATAACCGGATTTACATTTACCTGAGCTGTTACAGAACCATCGCTCCATGAATAAGTATATGGTTGGTTGCCACCGGAAGCAGAACCTGAAATAACAGTGTTTCCTCCAATGCAGATGGTAACAGGTTGCGACATTTGAATTGATATGGCATTAGGCTCAGCAATTAGTACTTGAATAAATGACTGACATCCTGATGCATCACTCACAGTTACATTATAAGTACCTGATGCAAGACCTGCTGCAGAAGATGAACTCGAAATTCCTCCTTGCCAACTCCAAACGTAAGGAGCTACACCTCCGGTTACTGATAAATCAGCGCTTCCATCATTTCCTCCAGCACATGTTACATCTACCACAGAAGTGATTGCTAAAACAGGAGCATTAGATGATTGAACTGTATAAGATGCAGTATTGGAACAACCGTTTGCATCGGTAAGTGTAACAGTATAGATTCCTGCAAAGAGTGAATTCAGATTTGCTGAAGTTGCACCGGTGTTCCATTGGTAAACATAAGGAGTTGTTCCACCACTCGATGTTGTTGTCACAGAACCATCGTTGTTTCCACAAGTAGTAGGAACAACAATTCCTTGTAAAGTTAATGGTGCAGCCGGTTCCGTAATATTTATTTGTGCCGAAGCAGAACATCCCGACTGATCGGTAACCATAGCAATATAAGTACCTGCTCCTACTCCCGAAATTGTAGAAGTTGAAGAAGTAGTTCCTATCCATGACCAAGTATAATTTCCATTGCCACCTGATGCCGATATAGATGCTGAACCGGTTTGATCTCCGTGACATAATACATTCACAACAGAAAGAACAGAACCTGACAGTAGAGTTGGTTGAGTTATAACATCAGTATAGGTTGCAGAACACCCAACCACATCGGTCACAGTAACGGTATATGTTCCCGCAGGAATATTTGAAATGCTATTTGAGGTTTGCCCTGATGACCATTGAACTGAAAGCGGTAATGTGCCACCCACAATGGTAATTCCGGTTGCGCCATCACTCAATCCAAAACAAGAAACATTTGTATGTGTAGAAGGTGTGATAACAGGTTGAGTAGAAGGTTGAATGGTAGCAGTGTTTACATTGGTACATCCATTAGCATCACTAACGGTAACTGTATATGTGCCACCGGTCAAGCCGGAAGCTGAATTACTGAAACTTACAGATGGAGTCCATTGATAAGTATAAGGTCCAACGCCCCCGGAAACATTCAAATTAACTGTTCCATTATTATTTCCACATGATGTGTTTGTTGAACTAAGGCTCACCGACATCCCGGAAGGTGGTTCAACAATTGAAACTGATGCATTGAGCACACAACCCGGTGCAACTGTTACTGCAACAGTATAATTTCCTGCAGGTAAATTGTTTGCAGTAGCACCATTCCCCCCCGAGGGAGACCATTGATATGTAAACGGGCCTGTAGCTCCTGAGACTGCAACAGTTGCACTTCCGGTATTGCCACCAAAGCAAGAAACATTGGTAAAATTACTGATATTAACGGAGGGTCCTGAAGCTGTTCCTATGTTAAAGAAATAATTCAATACACATTGATTTGCATCGGTGATTGTTACCATATATCCACCGGCTGTTAAATTGGTTGCTGAGGCGGCTGTTCCACCTGATGGCCACCAACTATAGGTAAAAGGAGCTTGTCCATTTTGTACAGATAAAGTTGCAGTTCCATTACCGGCACATCCATTTGCCGGAGTTGTAACAACACTTGCAGTTAAACCTGTTAATGGCTGATTTATGGTAACTGAAGATTGCGAAGAACATCCCAAAGCTGATGTAACGGTGACTGTATACGTTCCGGCGGTTAGAAATTGTGCCGAAGCACTACTTCCACCCGATGGACTCCATTGATAGGAATAAGGTCCCGGAGCACCACTTACATTGGCAGTTACCGATCCATTATTTCCACCAAAACAAGTAACATCATTTTTTTGAAAAGAAATATTTATTCCTGAAATGGGAATTGGAAATGATTGCGGAGTAGGAGCATTGTTGTTACACAAATCGGTAACAGTACTATTAAGTGAGAGAAAATAAGTTCCGGCTCCTGGAATTGCCGGTGAAAAACCAATTGTATAATCACGTGAATAAGTTGAATTCAATGCACATGAAGTTCCGGTAATTGAATTGATTGTATAGGGCCCGCCCGGTCCTGTTAATGTGAAATCGGATGGCTGAACGGTATTACATCGCACTCGTTCCGAAAAACTGGCTGTTAAACTCGTGGCTCCACAATTCATGGCGGTTATACTACTAACTACCGGAGGAGTATTATCCGTTACTACGGCTGTTGAACCGGTAAGATCAAGAGTATAACCACTTTGGTTTACAGCTGAAAACCCGCTTATATTAATAAGGTAAGTTTGTCCGGCAGATGCTGGTATTACAGGTCCATTTTGTGCTCCTGCCAATCCATTCGGACCGGTATTGCCCGGGGCATTACTATAGTTGCAAGCCACTTCAAGAGCAGGATTGGTAAAAATTTCAGAACAAACTGCTGAAGTAAGATTGTACACTGCCCAGTCGTAATTGTGCGCCGGATTTGTTGGTTGTATCGTAAAACTTAAATTTCCTCCGGTTGAGGTAGTAATTATATACCAAGCATCATTTCTTTCTCCAGTTAGCAAACAAGATGTTCCCGGGTTAATTTCATTCAAAATATTTCCGGTACCGGTGATAATGTTGCCATTAGCATAGGAACTCAAACAGATTGGCATTGCTCCCAAACAATCTTGAAAATTTGGAGTTTGAGCAATCAGAGTGGATATTCCTAAAAGAACAATTGCCAGAGCTGAAAAGCTGCGGGCAATGAACCATTTCAACATCTTATACATAATTTTTTAAATTTTCCTCCATGGAAGTGACTTTTATCCATGGCTTGTAATTAAAATTTGTTATAATTTTGGCGCGGTTAATAGCCGATAATTAAATTCATTTAAATTATTTAAACCCCCGATTTGCTCATGAAAGTAACAGTTGTAGGCGCAGGAAACGTAGGTTCTACTTGTGCTAATGTCATCGCTCACAAGGAGTTATGCAACGAAGTCATCCTTTTAGACATAAAAGAAGGCACTGCTGAAGGCAAGGCTCTTGATATGTGGCAGACTTCGCCGATAAATTTATACGACACACGTGTAAAAGGTTGCACCAATGATTATTCTGCTACTGCAGGATCTGATGTTGTGGTGATTACATCAGGGTTACCAAGAAAACCTGGCATGAGTCGCGATGATTTGATCGCCACCAATGCCGGAATCGTTCGCTCGGTGACTGAAAATATCATAAAATATTCGCCAAATGCCATTATTATAGTGGTTTCCAACCCATTAGATGTAATGACGTATTGTGCATATCTCACTGCAGGAGTTGATTCAAGTAAAGTGTTCGGTATGGCCGGCATCCTTGATACTGCCCGTTACCGTGCATTCTTAGCTGAAGCTTTGAATACTTCTCCAAAAGATATTCAGGCTGTATTGATGGGTGGACATGGAGATACTATGGTTCCGTTACCTCGTTACACTACTGTAGCAGGAATTCCGGTAACTGAATTAATTTCAGCCGATAAATTAGATGCTATTGTTGACCGTACTAAAAAAGGTGGTGGTGAATTGGTAAACTTGATGGGAACTTCGGCTTGGTATGCTCCGGGAGCTGCTGCAGCACAAATGGTGGAAGCCATTTTACGTGATCAAAAAAGAATTTTCCCTTGCTGTGCTTGGTTACAAGGTGAGTATGGTTTGAAAGATATTTATTTAGGCGTTCCGGTTAAGCTTGGTAAAAAAGGTATCGAAGAAATCATTGAACTAAAATTGGATGCGGCAGAAAAAGATTTATTAGCGAAATCAGCTGTTGCAGTTAAAGAAGTGATGGGAGTTCTCGATAACATGCAGACACCGGCTAAATAAATTAATGATTTTTTCTCAACGGGTGCATTGCCTTTCAATTTTAACTCTTTGAGATTATTTAATATTCATAACAAAATCCAGAAGGCATTTCGGTTTTTCCGGAATGCCTTTTTTAATAAATGATCATGGGAAGAAAAAAGAAGTTCGTCTTTAAATTGCAAAAAATAAAGATTGATCGTTATGGATGCCATTTGGCTGTTGCCGGAAAAATAGGAAAGAAAAAAGTAAATCTCATTATTGATACAGGAGCTTCACAAACTGTTTTTGACAAGAATCGGATTGCACAATTTATTGGCCATGATGTTTTTGAAAAGGCCGAATCACTCTCTTCAGGTTTAGGTACCAATACTATGGAAAGCCATATGGTAACAATACCTGATTTTAAAATAGGTGAATTGGAATTCCCGAACGAAAAAATGATGCTACTCGACTTGTCTCATGTGAACCAATCGTATGAGATGATGAAAAAAAAACCTATTGATGGTGTTTTGGGTGGTGATATATTAAGTCACTACAAAGCGATTATTGATTATGATAAAAGAACGATTACGTTTCGAATTTAACTAACGAACAATAAATTTTTTCGTGGTTACTTGATTATTTTCCATAACTCGTAACTGATACATTCCTTTTGAAAATTTCGAAACATCAAAAATAATTGTTCCGTTGTTCGTATTTCGTTGTTCAATTTCCCTTCCGGTGATATCAAAAATTACAATATTTTTATTGATGATTGCAGTGGAATTAAATTTCAAACTAAGTTCTTTAGTTGCAGGGTTAGGGTAAACAGTAAACTCAGATGCTGAAATGTTTTGTTCTGCAAGTGTGGTAGATTGATCAAACTTATAAAGCGTAATACCTCCTGCAAAATTTCCAACCAAAATTTCAACCTTACCATCACCATTAATATCAGCAATATCGAGGGTGCTTCTGTAGGGTTCATAAATATCGTAGCACATTGAATCAACCAATGTGAAAGTACCATTTAAGTTATTATCGATATTTGTGTATTGATAAATATAGCCAACTGCAGCCCCCACAAATAATGTGTAAACTCCGGCACTATCAATTAAAACAGGATTGCTGTAACTGTACAAAAACGGATAGGTATTCACATTCACACCACCGAAATTTGGGTTGTTTAAAGTAAATTCAGGAGAAAAAGGGGTGCCGGTATTTTCGTAGTAATTTATATTGGATGATTTTTCACCAATGAGTAAATCTAACTTACCATCTCTGTTAACATCAACCAACTGAGGAGATGCCGACTGACCTACATCAATAGGATTTCCAAAATTATTTGTTAATTGAGGTTGTATCAAGGTATAAATAGGGAAATTCCCTTGACCTGCAGTATTTGAATAAAGAAGTATTGTTCCATCAGCTTGACCCAACATCAAATCCAAATCGTTGTCGGAATCAATATCTCCAAATGTTGGTTTCATCTCATTAATAGCGAGTGAAAAAAAGTTTCCGAAATTGGTAGTAATTAAATCGAATGAAGGATTGGTAACAGTTCCGACATTTCTAAAGTAAGCTAATCCTGATTGAAAGGGTAAAGTTGAAGAATAGTAACCATCGTTTCCAACAATAATATCTTTGAGGCCATCAGAATCAATATCCACAAAAGTGACATTGGCACCGGACCCTACTTCAATTACATCTTCCGTTAAAAAACGATTTTGCTGATAATTAAAAACGTTGGTTAAATTGTTTGTGGTATTCTGATACAACAAAATATTATTATAATTCTCTGTTGGCCCACTCAGACAAGGAGCAACAATCAAATCCTTTTTAGAATCGTTATTTACATCGATATAATAAGGTGCGGGAAACGTGTATAAATCAACGGGTATATTATAAACAGGAAATAAGGAATCTTGATCAACCATCACTGCACTGGTTGATGAGCCCCCATTTTTAATCATTAAAAGATTATTACCTAAAAAATCGCCATTAATCAAATCATGATCATTATCACCATCAATATCTATGGCAATCATACAGGAACCTGAATGAAGCGATTGGGCAATTTCAGTTTCAGATGAAGGTCCATAATTGGAACCAATTCTACATCCTGCATTCAATATAGCAGTATTTGAATTTCCACTTAAGCCAAAATCTCCAAAACAATTTGGATCCATTATAAAAGTAAGTGTATCACATTTGTTGAAATTCTCCATCCCATAATTTTTATGAAATTCAACAAAATTACCGCCGAGAGCATATGTTAGCACATCCAAATCACCATCATAATCAACATCTACCAATGCCGGCAAATTCACTTGAGAAACATACAAATTAAGATATCCGTTAGGGTAAACCGAATGAATAAGGTCATAAACTAAAGTGAATTTCAAGCCGTTCTGACTCGTATAATCATTACGATAAACTGCCATACCAACTAAATACGTGTACGTAAAAATGTCTTCTTTACCATCACAATCAAAATCCTTTAACAGCACCCAATCATGCAATCCTTGTGGAAATTTACTTTTGTATTCAGGAGCATATACATAATCAACTGTGTTTGGAGTGCCATTGTTGACATAAGTAGAAATTCTATTTCCTTCTTTATCAAAAACAAATAAATCTTTTATACCATCACCATTCAAATCTATTTCAGAAAAGATGGGAGCATTGAACCCACCTACCCAGGGGTTTTTAAGATTGGTTCCAGATGATGAAACATGAACACTTGTGTCAGGAATATATTTTCCTTGAGCAGTGGCAGTTGAAGAAATAAAAAAGTACCAATTTATTAGAAGGAAAATTAAAGTAGATTTCATAATTAATAAATCATAAAATCGGAATTGAGGATGATTATTTTCCGACTATTTACCTATATAGGCATTTAAAGCAAATTAATTTCTCACCATAACCGAATAAGGATCCACCGAAAGTTCCATTTTAAATCCGGGAACCAGTTCCAGTGTATTCATATCAATAATAGTAAGATATCCATTACGACCTCCACAAGAAGAGGTGTGGTGAGGGGGAGGGCCACCACTGGTTGGAGTATTTCGATTTGCTACATAAACCACATTCTCAACTTCATCAACTGCTAGTCCGTGCGGTTGATATCCGGAATTGATGGTTTTAATTACTGTCAGTGTATTGATATCAATTACTGAAACAGAATTACCCACTTCATTACTTACAAACAAATAATTTTTTGCAGGTGATATTGACATCTCAAGAGGGAAATCGCCAACAGGAATAGCAGAAATTAATACATCATCAGCAGCATTGAATACACGAACCTCATCGGTACTCTGACAAGTAATAAAATATTTAGAACCGTCGGGGCTGAATGTAATATTGTGAGGATCGGCATTCGGCAAACCGGATTTGATATTGATCACTTCATATTCAGGAGTCATTGGATCTGTTATATCCCATTTATAAATGGTATTTCCAAGTTGTCCGGTAACATACAGAAAGTTACCGGAAGGACTCACAACACTGCCATGCGGTGAAGAGAAATTAGATCCATCTGAATAAATTAATTGCAATTGCATAGTTTGCAAATCAACATATGCTATACGACCGTTAGAAGACAAATCAATTACCCATGCTTTGGTTCCATCAGGAGAAATAGCAAAAGTATTCCATGCACCGTTAGTAATATTTGCTTCAGCAACCAATTGATCATCGGATGTTCTAAATTTTTGTAAAACATCTCCAAAAATAAATGCAGCATACCAGAATTGTCCGTCGGGTGACATTCTTAACACGTGAGGCGCTTCGATAGCAGGTTTATTTCCAACATCCACGTAACGCATTGCAACTTTTGTAGCAGGATCATGAACACTTACAAGATCACAACCTTGGTTAGCAACATAAAATTTCCTACGATTAGGATTGTCAGAGAACTTCACAAACCCATTACAATTTGGTGCCCCGGCATCGATCCAATTTTTCAAAGTTAAATATTCAACAGTGGATAGTGGAGTACCGTTATAGGGCATATTGGGTATTTGAACTATTCCTAATAAAGTATCTGTATTAGTAAAATAACATAAGGTACTTTGATCGGAGCGATAAGGAATTACTGTGGCCCCATTTCTATTCCCTTCAAACATGTGTTCCCAAGTAGAAAGATCGAGTCCGCTGGCGGCATCTTTACTGATAGTGTTATGACAGCCTGAATTGGCGCATTTATTTACCATTATTTCTGCAACACCTGGAGGATAACATCCATCATTAAAGACAGGCTGGGGCTCCTCTTTGTCATTTTTGCAACAGGAATAGCTGAAGACAATTAATGCAGTAAGTAATAAAAATGTTATTCTAGTTTTCATATCAATCAAATAATCTAATTAACTACCTGACCCTGAAGGGTCAGGCTAGAAGCGATTCGACCCAACAAGGAATCACTGAACTAACAAACCAATGAACTAACAAACCAATGAACTAACAAACTAATGAACCTGCCTGCTATCGCCAAGCTAAAGCTTGTCTTTATCTTGGCAGGCAGGCTAATGAACTATAAATTTAGATAATTCGACTTTATTTCCCTCAATAACTCTGACACTATAAATTCCTTTTGAATATTTTCTGGCATCAAATATCAAAATACCCGAAGAAGAAATTTCTTCGTCTACCAAACGACCTGTGATATCGAATACAGAAATTGTTCTTTGGATAACTGCGGTTGAATTGAATTTAATAAATAAATCGCCTGAAGTAGGATTTGGATAAACGTTGAACGAGGCTAATGTAATTTGTATTTCAGGAACTGAAGAAGAACTTTCATATTTATACAATGTGATTCCACCTGAATAATTACCAACAAGAATTTCTAACTTACCATCATTATTCAAATCGGCAACATCAACAGTGCTTCTATCCGGCTCATAAATATCGTAATACATTGAATCTACCAAAGTAAATGTACCACTCAAATTATTATCTATATTACTGTACTGATAGAGATAACCACTTATAGATCCAACCAATAATTGATATACACCTGCACTGTCGTACAATACCGGATTGCTGTAGCCATAGATGCTAAGATAGTTGTTCACATTTACTCCACCAAAAGTTGGCGATATCAATGAAAATACAGGGGAAAAAGGAGTTCCGGTATTTTCATAATAATTAAGATTACCTGTTCGTTCCCCTATAATCAAATCCAATTTTCCATCTCGATTAACATCAACAAGTTGTGGAGATGCCGACTGCCCAACATCGATAGAATCACCAAAATTATTAGTGAGTTGAGGTTGTGTCATTACATAAACAGGAAAATTACCTTGTCCTGCAGTATTTGTGTAGTAGATAATAGTACCATCGGTATGACCAATCATTAAATCCAAATCTCCATCACTATCCACATCACCAAAAGTAGGATCCAGTCCTGTTAATCCTAACGAAAAGAAATTCCCAAAATCAATTGTTTGTAATTCATAAGCCGGATTAGTTGAAGACCCAATATTTTTGTAATAGGATAAGCCCGATTCGAAAGGTAACACCGGTGCATAATATCCAAAATTTCCTACTATTATATCTTGCAATCCGTCGGAATCAATATCAACGAAAGTGACATTCGCACCCGAACCCACTTCTATCATATCTTCTGAAAGGAAACGATTTTGTTGAAAATTAAAAATGTTAGAAGAATTATTTGTAGTATTTCTATACAACAATATATTATTAAAATTTTCACTCGGACCACTAATACAAGGAGCAACAATTAAATCTTTGTTGCCATCGTTATTCACATCAATATAATAAGGAGAAGGGAAAGTTACCATGTTAACCGGTGTATCGTAAGAAGGGAAAGCAGTATCCTGTGCAGTCATGTTCGCATCAATTGAAGTGCCTCCATTGTAAAGCAGCAATAAGTTATTGCCAAGGATATCCCCATTCAATATATCCTTATCATTATCACCATCGATATCAATGGAAATCATACAAGAACCGGAGTGCATGGAATGCATAAGTGTTGAATCAATTATGGGGGGCTGAGGATTTGACATTCTGCAACCTACATTTAAAATTCCCTGATTAGAGGATCCACTTAATCCAAAATTACCAAAGCAATTAGGTTCAATTTGATAAACAAGAGTATCGCATCTATTAAAATTTTCTTTCGCAAAATTTTTATGAAATTCTACAAAACTTCCTGACACAGGAAAAGTAAGAACATCCAAATCGCCATCATAATCAACATCAACTAATGCAGGTAAATTTACTGAAGCAACATAAAGATTTGCAGTTACCGGTCCATATTTGCTATTCACCAATGTATATGCTACATTGAATTTTAAACCTGATTGTACACTGTAATCATTTCTATAAACTGTCATACCACCACTATAGGAATACGTAAAAATATCTTCCTTCCCATCGCAATCAAAATCTATTAACAAAACCCAATCATGTAAACTACGGGGAAATTTCTTTTTGTATTCAGGAGCGAAAACATAGTCCACCGTATTGGCAGTACCGTTATTAATGTAAGTCGAAATTCGATCACCATCTTTATCAAACACAAAAAGATCCTTTATACCGTCACCATTCAAATCAATTTCTGAAAAGATTGGAGAATTAAACCCACCTGCCCAAGGATTTGCCAATGGTGTTCCAAATTCTTTTACAAGCACATTGGATGCAGGAATGTACTGACCTTGTGCATTGGAGGTTAAACTGTTGATTGAAATTAACAACACAACAGTAAAAATTATATATAATGTCTTCATAATTACAAAATTAACTAATTTTATGTGCCCAAAGGGGAGTATTTTACGTAAAGATTTACAAATCTTTACATTTATTACATGATTCTTATCAATTACATAATATGCCCTCATTTGATATAGTAAGCAAGGTAGACGTGCAGAAGCTTGACAATGCCATCAATACCGCTGTAAAAGAGATAGTTAACAGGTACGATTTTCATGGTTCCAAGACTGAAGTTGAGCTTGATAAAAAACTATTGATCATTAAGATACTGACGGAAAATGATATGCGTATGGATGCAATCCGCGACATAATTATTTCAAGATCGATGAAACAGGGCCTCGAAGCAAACTGTTTGGATTTTGGTAAAGATCATGAAGCAGCCGGTGCCATGATCCGTAAAGAAGTGAAGATAAAAGATGGTGTAGATAAGGAATTGGCTAAAAAAATAGTTAAAGTGATAAAAGACAGTGGTTTAAAGGTTCAGGCTTCAATTATGGAAGATCAGATTCGTGTGACAGGAAAAAAGCTTGACGAGCTTCAAGCAACAATTTCGGTAGTTCGTTCTGCAGGTTTTGAACAGCCTTTGCAATACAATAATTTCAGAAATTAAAGAAAATTGTATTTAAATGATTGTATTTTAGGACATTGCAATTATTTTAAATAAATGTAAGATCTAGGAGTTATTTTCATCTTATCCTCACCTGACAGAGGTAATTTAGCACTCCTATTAAACAGAAATGGTTTAGTTCCAATAATTTCTGATTTCAAGCCGAAAACTTATTTCCTTCAAATTCAAGGTTGTATACTTCAAGGTAGAAATTGTTAAAAGTATTTTTGGAAAACATACCAAACCAATCGATAAATTGTTTACTATTATAGAATAATTCGCATTACCATGAGAACATCAAGAAGTAGAAAGAAAGTAAAGGCGGTGAGTGATCACCCGGTGATTAAAGTTCAACTCGACGAGAGAACCACTATAACGATCCGTAAAATGGAAACACTTAAATTCTGGAAAGAAAGATATCCGGCAGCAAAAGTGATTTCTGCTTAATTGTAATTACGAGCCTGCATTTTGTTTTGATTCAATTTGCAGGCTTACAATTTTCAAACCCTCAATAAGGGTGTGAGGTTTATATCCCAGGATATTCCTCGCTTTGTCCAATATAAAACCGGTTTTCGGCGGGCGCACTGCAGGCTGATTTAATTCTGCCGATGAAACAGGTTTAATTAGTGAATGATCAAGTTTGTAAAAATCCGCAATCCGTTTTACTAAATTAATGATGCTGTCCAGATCTTGTTCAGGACCGGCAACATGATAAATCCCTATTGCTCTTTTTTGTGCTGCAGAAATGCAGGCATCAGCAAGATCCTCAGCAAGAGTAGGACTTCGATACTGATCGGTAATTACATTAATTGATTTTCCTTGTTCGAGCGATGATTTTGTCCATAGTACTAAGTTGGAACGTTGTACATCATCAACAACTCCATAGATAATTATGGTTCTCAATATTGCCCAATCGAGACCGGAGTTCATGACCATTTTTTCACTCTCTAATTTTGATGAAGCATAATAACTGAGTGGGTTCGGAATATCTTCTTCACGATAAGGACCATTTTCTCCATCGAAAACAAAATCAGTCGAAAGATGAATGAGATGTGTATTGTAAGGTTTTGAAAATTCAATCAGATACTTAACTGCATCTACATTTAATGCATCACAACCGGCCTTATCCAATTCACATGCATCCACATTTGTCATTGCTGCAGTGTTAATAATACAATCGGGTTGAAACGACTCCATGATGTTTTTCACATCCTCCCTAACCGTTATATCCAAAGACTCATACCGGTAACCCTTTTTTTCAGAAATTCTATTAACACCTTTTGAAGTAGCACAGATTTTAAATTCTGTATTTTTCAACAATTGATAAACCAATTTTTGTCCGAGTAGGCCGTTTGATCCAGTAATTAAAATTTTCATTTATTCTATAGTTAATTCAGTAGTTGATTCAGTGGTTGCCTTTGAAAATCCCGACAGGGTTACAATTAGAACTTTCAAAGAAATTGTTTTTTTCAACTAAAATATATCTTTATTGAATGCTTTGACAACTCTGCCGGGGCTCTCAAAGGTTAATTTCGGTTGTTGATTCGGTGATAATATCAAAAATTTAATAACTCCCAAAGAACTAAAGAACTAAAGAACTAAAGAACCAATTTTTCACATATCCCAAATACTTCCCCGTTGCCGTTTTACCATGTTACGGAGATTCATTACAAATCCCATGATAAGATAAATGATGATTGGTGATCCGATGGTGAGGAAGGTTGTATAAATAAAAAACATTCTGATATTGGAGGAGCGGATTTTAAGTTTCTCACCCCACCATTCACAGATTCCGAATGCTTGACGTTCGAATACGGTTTTAATATTATCAACAAGTTTATTCATTATCGCGTCGGAGGATTTCGATTCCGAGGCTGCAATTTAAACATTTTTTTTGAGAACAGTAATTTTTGTACAATCCTTGAAGTGCTTGTCCGGAATAGGCACTATTTACCTGAATTTCATGTGATTTCCACTCATCTACAATGTGGTTTTTTTCGGCAGGAACATTTTCCAGAATCCTAAAAGCAGCCTCAACCAACCCCTCTTCACCCCTATTTTTTCCAAAATAAAAGAGAAAAGGGGCAATAGTATTTATAAGTATATTATGAATGGAGGATTCACCCAAATGACGCTCACAGTACCGGGTGGTTTTATCGAACAAATAATGGTTGTTCCAATAAGGCGAGGCGCTCACTTGAAACTGTTTAATTATTTTCTCTGTTTGCAACAACTCTTTCACGTTCTGAAATGACAAACTTCGCGATGCTATTAATTCCGAAAATTGCGACAAGCGAATGGTTGGAAAATTGGCGGGTCTCATACGGAGCAGTTTCCAAAGATGTTTATCAAGGGGCATGAGTCCAAATTTTTTCGAAAGAAACCCATATTCTTTTTGAAGCAACTGCGGGTATTCATCATTAAAAATTCCTTCCAAAAAACCGGACTGACCAAAAACAAGAGCTTCCACCTGATGAATTTGATCGGCATGCTTCAATAATAAATTTTGCGGCAAACATCTCGCAAGCATTTCAAACGGTCCGGCATTTACATTGAAGCCAAAATTTCTGGCGAGTAATTGATAAAACGCATCTTCCCAATCTCCTTTATTTACATGAAGAGCTTGTTCAATTTGTATGGATTTATATTCGAGCCGCTCCACCAACATCCTGTCGATCCAGGAGTTTATAATAAGAGGTTTTACATTTTTTAAATTGTTACTGCACGGAATATGCAAACGCGATGCCTTGAGAGATGAATACTTTTTTATGATCTCTGAGTCCGTTTGCTCACTCAAATCTACCGTTGGCACTGTTGTGAGATTTCCTATTATAATGTCGCTATCAGCTTCGTAAACCACATGCAGGATCACGTTATTATAAGCGTTGTCGGTTTGATGATGGTGTCGATACCAATCAGAGGCCTTGACATGAATTTCTACATTGCCGGCCCAAAGTGTTTCACCAATTTTAATACGGGCATTAAAAAAATCGGGGCCGGAGTTAATATGCTGTTCTCCGGGATTGATAATTGTTACAGATTCTCCTGTGGTTGTTGTTAAGTCTTTGCGGTATAGTCTATACTTCCAGACGAATGATAAAAAGTCTTCGTTCATTTTGAAAAGGATTTTGAAAAGTTAGGATGTAAAGTTAGTTATAATTTGTTGAAATGTTATATTGTTAAGGATTTTTTTTTAGAGGGTGATTAATGAAGAAATTTGGGGTTTAGTAAAACTAATACCTATCAATTATCACCAAAAACAAAAGGGGTCGAAAATGCTTCGACCCCTTTATACCAGTGAAACCACTTAACTACGGCAAGCTTTACCGATTGAACCGTTTGATTATCATTGATAACACAGTATAATACATACCTGTTGCATACGAAGCTAAATTAATTCGCACTTCATGAGTTCCAATTGCTTTAACTCATTGTTTACAGGGGTAGCAATTAAATTACTATTCGAATCATAAATTCGAATTTGACTTTAGATTTATCAATTAAACGATACTTAATTGTATTGAATGCAGTTGCAGGATTTGGAAATGATTCCATAATCAATTGCGTGCACCAATATTCAATTCCCACTCTCGTCCTCGTCTGACGCGCCGGCCTGTGGCTTGAGACGAGGATGTGTGAACCTTGACTTTAAGCATAGCCTTTTTCTCTCTCGTTCGAAAATTTCACCTTTTAAATCAATTTCGAACCTTTCGAATATGCCGGAATGCAAAATCATATATTTTGATAATCTTTATTAAAACCTGTTCAAATGTAAGATAAGATGAAGGTGTAACATAACTAAAAATAAAATTTCCCCTTAATACTTCACCAACTTCCCCGATAGCCGTTGACCGGATGAAATTAAATTAACGATATACATTCCTTCAGAAAAACCAGTCATATTAAAATTGCGAGTGTAATATCCATTCACAATTTGAATATCTTCCTTGTGCACCACTTTTCCTTGTACATCAAAAATTTCTATACTTCCATTGTTTCCTTTTAAATTACTTGCATTGATAAAAGCGGTTTGCCATTGTGAATGGTAAAAAATGTTTATTTGAGCAGAGGCAATGGATTGCGTTTCCTGTACACTAACTAAAGTGTCGCAAGGACTTCCTATCCATGCCCCAGCTTCGTAATTCGCATTATTTGGCAAGCCCCAATAGGTTCTTTGGCCACCAAGGTTTACTGAAAATGGTTGAAAATCACACGCAAGTCCAATGCTATCCGGATAATTTATTACACTGAGGTTATCCGAATAAACATTATGGATGCTATCGGCATAAGGATATCCATATTCATATAAACAGCTTATGTAAATTTTACCATCTGGACCAACTGCATGGAACCCTCCGGATGCAGGCACTTTTTGTGTATAGATGGTTTGCCTACTTTGATTAATATTGGGTGCATTTAAATCGTACTGATAAAGTCGCAATGAATCGCTAAAATTATTGGTATTTGAAATATAAGCTAAACTACCGTTTGGAGCAATAGAACAGCCAACCGATCCATATGCGTTAAATCCACCATTTTGTATTATAATAGGATTTGAGAATATTCCCGTACATCTATCAAAATCTAAAATTTGAATTTCTGTATTCAAGGTCACACTTATAAATTTATTAGTGAGGTATGCAAATGAAAAATCTCCAATATCTGAATCAAAATTAATTCCAATTGATTGACTAATTACAGTCGAAATTCCTGTTGGTGAAATTAAATACTTATCAAAAGTATTTGAGCCGTTCCAATGGTGTAATATTAACCACCAATCTCGACCATTACCATGGCGAATACCAATCATTCCATCAAAATAATCTGTACTTGAAATAAAAATGTTTTTTAGAGTGATGGCACCTAAACCATTGTTGAGTGTTTTGTCAATTATTGAGCAATATAAACCTTGTGAACTGCCTAAAATTGCAGTTGTAAATAAATAAAATAAATTTGAATCAATAGGATTAGGAATTATACACAATTCATTATACGAACCTCCTCCTATAATATTACTGCCATTACTCATTATATTAAAAGAACTGTCAATTACCACTGTAGTAGGCCCGATTAAACCGGATTGTGTATAAGCATAGAATAAAAGATTGAAATTAGCATCACAAATAGAAACACAACTCCCTTTTGATAAATGATTTGCTTTAAATGGAGTGGGTATATTCCCAGGTGTATTAAAATTCAAACCTGCACTGTCGCCAAAGCACCAGACTCGATCAGTGAATTGTGACAATGTTGGGGAAGATCCCACCAGCAACATGAATAGTATCAAATGGAGTCGAAGTATGATCGTCATTTATTTAGTAAACTCATTTTATCACCATCATTTTTCTCGTACTCAAAACTGCCCCATTATTTTCAACACTCACCATATAACTTCCTGCATTTAAAAATGAAATATCAATCTCTTGTTCTTTTATGTTTTCATTTAATTTTCGAGTTGCGATGGGTCTTCCGGTTAGGTCGGAGAAGAGTAGATTTACATTTTTTATGGATGTGGGAAGGATGATGGAGATGGTTAGTTTATCATTTGCCGGGTTAGGGAAAATGGAAAATGATTTTTCAATTAGGGATTTGGAATCATCAAGTCCGGAATAAATAGTTTGGTAAAGGGTATCTGTTTCTCCACAGGCGAATGCCAGTAGATATGGTTGATAGGGTCCGGAACCAGCATATATGTGAACAACAGGTATTGTATCGGTTAAATGAACAATTACAGAATCGCCATCGCCGAAGTAGTAAATACAGGTGTCAGCACGTAAACTCAAGTTATAAAAAGTGGCATCATTTCCATTCCATATTGTAGAAAAGTTAGCTTGGGGGGCATTTGTAAAACCTAAGCAATTGGTTTTTACTAAATAAACATCTGCATCGGTTGAATCTTCAGCTCTACCTGTTAAAATAAATCCTCCATCATTGGTTAAATCTAAATCATAACCATATGAGTCATACCCATTCACCGAATTAAATGATCTTCGCCACAATTCGTTTCCGTAAAAATCAAATTTTATTAAAATCATTTTAAAAGGTTGGATTCCACCTGTTCTCAGGAACCCTGTTAAGATAAAAGAACTGTCAGGTAATTGTTTAATTCTTGTAACATCGCTAGTCCATAAATTTCCGGATCCATCAGGGTTTGCAGATAACATTTTAAACCAGTCAACTTGCCCAATTGAGTTGATTTTAATAATTAGCCCTCTGTATAGACCACCACCAGCCCCTCCATGACCACCAATGATAAAACCTGAATCAATTGAAATATCTATTGTGTTTGCTATTTGGAAATCATTAATTGTAGATGGAGTTCCAACAAAGTAAGATTGAGTTGAAATTAGATTGCCTGCAGAATCTACCAACAAAAACCACACTTTTCCTGATCCCAATACAAATTCAGTTCTTCCAATTAATGCAAAGTTTCCATTGGTAAGTTCAATAACAGCGGTGATGGCACTATTGTAGATGCCTGGATAAGTCCTTTCCCAAATTATATTGCCTGAAGTGTCTGCCTTAAATAAATGGCCCTGCCAAAACAATGTAGTTGTATCCTCAATCCATCCCGCCATTACCAAATTGCCATCTGATGAAATTATCATATTATAGATACTGAAACTTAAAGAAGTATCGCCCATTACTTTCTGCCACAATATTGTACCCATGGTATCTAACTTCAGCATAAAACCATTTGCTCTTGAATTTACAAAATCTCCAATTTCACCAGCAAAAAAATAATTTTCATTTCCAACCACACTAGTGAAAATATTATTGTTTGAAAGAGAATCAAGAATCTTAGTTTGCCAAATTGTATTCCCTAAAGAATCAGTTTTGACAATATAGACATCAATATCATAAGGATTTCCTATTACAGAATGAGCCCCAACTACATACCCGTTATTAAGAGCGTTGACTGATTGACCAGCTTCAAAAAAGGGATTGGGATTGCCAATCTCTTTTTTGAAGTATTTAGTGGATTGCGAATGTGATTGGAAGAAACAGACGCACAGACAACTTAGTAATAAATAGATTTTGATCCTCATATTAATTTAGAATTGCAATTATTAGCCAGAATTGGGGATAAACGAATTTAAACAAATATAAGCTATTTTTCTATTGAGTTCAATTAAGCTAGAAATCAATTACTTAAAGACAAAAAATGACAATATATTGATGAAATCGTCTTATAAACTCAATACTTCACTAATTTCATTGAAAGCCGTTGCCCGGTAGAAATTATATTTACAAAATACATTCCCTCGGCCATACCTGTCATATCAAAATTTTTGGTATAATACCCATTAACGATTTGAATTGCTTCCCGGTTAACTATTCTTCCTTGTACATCAAAAACTTCTATACTTCCGTAGTTTCCTTTTAAATTACTTGCATTGATAAAAGCGGTTTGCCATTGTGAATGGTAAAAGATGTTTAGTTGAGTAGAAGTAATGGTTTGCATTTCCTGTATGCTGACTAAAGTATCGCAAGGACTTCCTGCCCAGGGTCCTGCTTCGTAATTCGCATTATTTGGCAAGCCCCAATAGGTTCTTTGGCCACCAAGGTTTACTGAAAATGGTTGAAAATCACAAGCTAGTCCAATGATATCTGGAAAATTTATTACACTTAGGTTATCTGAATAAACATTGTGGATGCTATCGGCATAAGGATAACCATATTCATATAAACTGCTTATGTATATTCTACCGTCCGGACCAAGAGCATGGAACCCACCAGATGCAGGTACTTTTTGTGTATATATGGTTTGCCTACTTTGATTAATATTGGGTGCATTTAAATCATACTGATATAGCCTTAACGAATCGCCAAAAATATTATTTGTATTTGATACATAAGCTATATTACCGTTTGGTGAAATGGAACTGCCAAATGACACATAATGCATTAAAACCCCCATTCTGAATTATGAATGGATTTGAGAACATTCCTGTACATCTATCAAAATCCAAAACTTGGATTTCTGTGTTTGCTGTTACGCTTAAAAATTTAGTTGGTTTGGTATGAAAAGAAAAATCACCTGAATCAGTATCAAAATTCAGGCCTATTGACTGAGGTATTACATTAGAGATACCAGTTGGTGTGATTAAATACTTATCAAAAATATTAGTACCATTCCATTTGTGTAATATCAACCACCAATCTCGACCATTTCCATGGACGAATACCTATCATTCCATCAAAATAATCTGTATTTGAAATTAATATGTTTTTTTGAGTTACTGCTCCTAATCCATTATTCAAGGTCATATCTATTACTGAGTAATATAGACCCATCGGTCCGCTACCTGTAATTCCATTTGTTATCAAGTAAAATAAATTTGGATCAATTGGATTTGGAATTATGGCCAATTCATTATACCAACCTTCACCAATAATGTTAGTACCATTATTCATTATATTAAAAGAACTATCTATTACCACTGTGGTAGGCCCGATTAAGCCAGCCTGAGTATATGCATAGAATAAAAGATTGAAATTAGTATCACAAATAGAAACACAACTCCCTTTTGATAAATGATTTGCTTTAAATGGAGTGGGTATATTCCCAGGTGTATTAAAATTCAAACCTGCACTGTCGCCAAAGCACCAGACTCGATCAGTGAATTGCGACCATGCAGGTTTGAATCCCCATAAAACTAATACTAATGTTAAATATACTCGCATTAATAGTTTTTTCTTATTTCTTGAATTTAAAAATCATTAGCAATTATTACTTTACCACTATATTGCTTTTCTCTTGCTGTTTTTAATTTATACATATACAAACCATTTGTTAGATGCGAAATATCAATTTCTTTATTTGAATGATTCACAAATACTTTTAACACCATTTGACCGAATGAATTATATAACCCACTCTCGTCCTCGTCTGACGCGCCGGCCCGTGGTTTGGGACGAGGATGTATGAACCTTGACTTTAAGCACAGCCTTTTTCTCCCCACTCTCGTCCTCGTCTGACGCGCCGGCCCGTGGTTTGGGACGAGGATGTATGAACCTTGACTTTAAGCACAGCCTTTTTCTCTCTCGTTCGAAAATTTCACCTTTTAAATCAATTTCGAACCTTTCGAATATGCCGGAATGCAAAATCATATATTTTGATATTCTTTTTAAAAACCTGTTCAAATGTAAAGATAAGCTGAAGGTTTTTTATATCTAAAAATAAAATTTCTCCTTAATACTTCACCAACTTCCTCGATAGCCGTTGGCCGGATGAAATTAAATTAATAAAATACATTCCCTCTCTCGTCCGCGTCTGAAGCGCTGGCCTACGGTTTGGGACGCGGATGTGAGTAAGATCACGCCTGAGGATAAAGCATGCCCAACGGTTGCCCGGTAGCTTTTCGGTTTAAAATATGCCTTACAGTATTCCAAAATCAGAAATTTTGATAATCTTTTTAAAACCTGTTCAAATGTAAAGATAAGATGAAGGTGTTCTATATCTAAAAATAAAATTTCCCCTTAATACTTCACCAACTTCCTCGATAGCCGTTGGCTAGAAGAAATCAAATTCACAACATACATTCCCTCCGCCATACCCATCATATTAAAATTGCGAGTGTAATATCCATTCACAATTTGAATCTCTTCCTGATGTACCATTTTCCCTTGCACATCAAAAATTTCCATTGAGCCATTGGTGCCGGTTAGATTACTGGCATTTATGAAGGCGGTTTGCCATTCGGGATGATAGAAGATGTTGAGTTGAGGATTAATGATTGAGGGTTGTGTTTCTGAAATTCCTACCAAGGTGTCGCAAGGACTGCCTGTGAGTGCTGGTAAATCGTAGTCCGGATTGTTAGGCAAACCCCAGTAAGTGCGTTTGCCACCGAGATAAAAACTCCATGGTTGAAAATCGCAAGCTAATCCCGCTGAATCCGGAGAGTTTATTACACTCAAATTCATGTTTTGAGTGTAGAACATGGTGGAGTCATAAGGATAATTAAAATTGCCACTTGAATCACTCCATGCACAACTCAAATAAATCTTATTATCTGGGCCTCTTTTTAATGCTCCAGCCGTGTAGGGAGGAGAATTTATTTGCCATATTAAAGTTTTCGTGGAAGGAATGTTTGGTGCCCAGGTATCAAATTGCCAAAGTGTGCTTGGCGTAGTACTTCCACTTACATATAAATACCTTCCGTTTGGAGAGAATTCGCAGGACCAATAACTAGGGAATGGAAGCATAAAATTTTGAGGTTCCACATTTAAAGGATTAGAAATAATTCCAGTGCAACGATCAAAATCATATAATTCTATCATTGATATATACGATACAAAACACAACTTATTGGTAACTGGACAGAAGCTTAATCTCCCTGAATTGGTATAATTTAAACTACCAACATTTTGGGTATTAACTACCGATATGCCATTAGGTGAAATCAAATAAACAAACCAGGTATTGTTACTTGTTTGTAAGTGTGCTGTTGATAGTTTTGCAACCACCCACCAATCTCTTCCATTACCATGTTTAATTGCAGTGAGGCAATCCACCATTCGAATATTGTTCAAAAGTGAAATGTTTTTTTGGGTAACTTCTCCCATGCCATTATCGCCTCGAATATCTACTATCGAATACTTAAGCCCAATAAGAGAAGTAGCAACTCCAATAGAAAATACATAATACAATGAATCATCTCCAGGATTGGGCACAATTACCATTTCATGGTACCAACCATCGCCTGCAATTGAGTCCCCATTCAGCATTAACTGATTATTCTTATTCCAAATCAACGCCGAAGGAGTTCCAATAGTTGCTCGTGTATTTCCATAAAATAATAAATTACTATTGGTATCTGAAATAGAAACGCAAGTACCTCTTGAATCTAAAGAGGAAGTTCCCGTAACAGGTAGGCCGCTGCTGAAGTCTAAGGCTGCCGAATCACCAAAACACCAGATATTGTTTCGCTGCGCTGGCAATATGAACGGTAGGAGAATTACCAGTACGAAACAATATCCGGTGGTAGTTAAGTTTTTCATCGAACAATGCTAAATGTTTTAGTATCTGAAAAACCTTTAATTGTAAAGGCTCGCAATTTATATAGCCCTTCGATGTACGTTTGAACATCTAGTTCAATCAAATCAGAATTGCAGGATTTGGATTTAATTAAATTTCCTAATGAAGAATACAATTCAATACGAATGATTTTATCATCTGGATCTAATACTTCAACTTTAATGTTATTACTTACCGGGTTTGGAAATATTTTGATAATATTGGTTTGAACAGGAGGTTGTTCCACAGTTTCTGGTGGTAATGTATTTCCTAACCGTAAAGAATAAGATTCAGGATGCATCTCTCTGAATTGCACTGCCGCAGCGTAATAGAAGGACTCACCTTCAGTAATAGCCGAACCGTTTAACAATCCGTCAAGAAATGTACTGTCAGTTGAATTTATTGGGGTTCCATCAATTAACTTATCAAAGTATAATGCATTGAAGGATTTTAAATTATATTCAATATCATTAGTATCTACAATGGCACTATTTATTGCCTTTGCAGAATCCGGCCAGGTAGTTGAAAGCGCTCTCACCTTCTGGAACTTTCCAACATTGGAAGAATCCATTCTTAAAAAGAAACTTTCAAAATCTGTATCTAGTGAATCACCCCTATAAATTAAAGTCGAATCGTTTTTCATGGCAATGTACGAAGTTTGAGTTGCAAGGTATCGACTTTTGTCTTCGCTTTCCGTATATACCGCACTGTCACCCACCACGGGTCCAAAATTATCCTGCCTGTTTGGAGTAGTTCTGAAAAATGAAATGCACAAATCGTCTGCATCCGTTTTGGGGTATATAGGCTGAACAATATTCGAATTCCATGGCCGTGGACTTAGTGGATTACTTGAAGCATCAGCATTTTCATGATACCAATTGGTTTGAACCCCTGCATATCCACCTCCATCCACTTTTAAACTCGGAGCAGCGTCCCAATTCCAAACATTACCCCATGATTCCTGTGTGACATCATCTCCCTGATCTACATCAATACTTGCTCCATTAGGTCCATTAAGCCATACACCTGTAAAGAAATTACTCATTGTATTGGAGCGCAATTTTGTAGTGCCACAATTATCGTAAATGTTAATGGCCACTCCTATTTTGTCGATATCATTACAATTTAAAAAACAGTCCGCAGAAGTTTCAATATCGAGTCCCCTAAAATTTAGATCTTCATTTTCTGTACTGTTGATAACAGAGTTGTTTGCCACCTTTGCACCGGTACAATTTTGCAACCAAATTCCTTCATAAAAATTATCAAGTGGAAAAATGGTTTTATTAAACTGGATTGAATTTCCTGCGTCTAATGTTCCTGCAGCATTGGTTCCGATGTTGATTTCAGGTACATTTAGTGCATGAATACCAATTCTATTATTCAAAATCGTATTGTCATGGATCTCTACTATCGTTCCTGTGAGTGATAAAACACTTTGAACAGTGATCGCTGTATTGTAAAAGCTGGTTCCAATTCCGATATTTCCATAGTTAGTGTTATCAAAGGAGTTGTGAGAAACATTTAAGCTACAACTATTACATCTGTTGACAGCTTTGATTCCTATATTCACATTAATAAACTCATTATCTTCACCAGAAGATGCAGGTCCTCCAATATTGGTAATTTTGTTGCTTGTGTGAATATTATATACCAATATTCCCGCTCCAAAATTATTGTTATTATTAACAACTAAAGATGAGTTATACAATCTGTTGTGAATATTCTCGAATTTGTTATGCTTTATAGTTACATTACTGTTAATAGAATAAATTCCAATGAATGCATCCGAAAATGAGTTAATGAACGCTGGTACTGTACCTCCTATGGGAAACTGAAAAGTGTTACTAATTGCTCCCAGGTTTTGAAGTTTTACATGTTCTTCGGGGATTTTTCCCAATTTCGGTTCTTTCGAAAGAATACCATTTGAAATTTTAAAGGTGCAACCACGGATAAAGGAATTGACATGAAAACCAAAACTAGATTCATGAAGATTGAATGCTTTATAATTATCCTTAAAATCTACATACCTCACTTCAACGCGGCCACCATCGCAATCGAATGCAGTTATAGCATCTTCAATTCTTGTTCTAACAGTTGATTTAATCTCAATTATTCCATTGGTACTCACAATTCCATTCCACATGTCATCACATGCGAATAAACGTGAGTTGTCATTTATTATCAGTGTACCTCCATTTTCAACATAAATTGTTTTACTAGATGCAATTGCAAGTTGGCAATTTTCTAAATTTAAAATGTCCGTACCGGTAATTGTAATATTATTTCCTACATAATAGTTGGTATTAGGCAGTGGATTGGAATTTGCAGGGGTGATTAAATCGATTTTATATGGACCTGCAGGAAAAGTAATAAAACCCAGGTTTGCATAATCACTGCAACTGAGCAAATCTGTAAAATCAATATATGTTCCGATCGAGGCAACAATTTTTCCAGGACTAATTACATTGTTATAATTGCAGTCTTCTTCAAAGGGTACAATCATATAAATAGCATTGCTACCTGATCTTTTTTCATTTCCATTAATTCCTACTGCAGTACTGCCACAAGTTCCCGTGGCAATTGATGTCCCTGATGCATTTATAAACCAATCACATGTTCCACATGGGGTTTCAGTTAACTCACAAGTCCCATCCTTTACCAAATTATCCCCATTCGCACTGCCGGTAACAGGAATATAAATGTTATCCACTGAAATAGTTACACCTGCAACATCAGTAGAAATAATATTATCCTCCATAAAAATACTAAACGATAAAATATTCGGAGTACCATCTGTATGAAGTGCAGCTAAAATTGGAGCAGTACTCAGATCTACCTCAACATATTCCCATCCTTCACCACCATCTGCAATATCTTCTTCCCAAATTTTATGATCATTTATATAAGCTTGTTTCCATACACGTGTCGGAGTTCCACTTTGTAAATAACTGTCTTTAATATTAAAATAAAGCGTTTGTTCAGTTGCGCCTTTAACAATTACCGGTATATGGTGCCAGGACGAAGCCCTGAAATTATACTTCTCGGGAGTTCCACTTGCCACGTCCTCAACATCAAATGCCAAAACATCAATTCCGTATAATCCGGGTTTGTCATATCCGTAAAACAAATTGGAAGTTGAGGAAGTTATTATTTCTTTATCGTAAAAATAGTTTTCATTCGATATCAAAGGAGCCGATAAGGTATTAACATTCGGATTGGGTCTTATGATGAAAGAAGGTGAGACAGCATCAGATGTGGTATTAATTTTAAAAGAAGTACCCAAATCCACATACTGAATAAATGGTTGATTCGTATTTGCTGATTTAGTTAGTGTGTGAGGAAGTATAACATTTCCGGTGCTGGTTAACTCTATTTCATTGCTGCAAGACATTGGTGAATTTGAAAATATTGTTCCGGGTACATAACTAAAGTTATTGTTGTTGTGTACAATATGATAAATATCACCGGACCAAACATCAGCATTTATAGAATTATCTGAGATACGCGCAAAACCTCCACGATTTCTATAATTAGGATTTAGATTGAGCACATCTAATTTTGCCTGAGACATTTCTTCCATAACAAAAGTATTATTTTCAATTTTCACAAAATTTCCTACATCTCCACCCTTTAACGGATCAAGGTTGGGATAGGTCAAATTAATATTACTTTGTCCTCCATCTAAAGTCCATTTTTTATGAAAAATACAATTTTGAATGGTTGTTTGACAGCCCCCTATGTCGTATAATGGGATTCCTTGAGGAACTGAATAAGAACCTAGTGTACCGTAGTTTGTTGAAAGTAAATTATCGGATAGAGTTCCAACGGTAGTTCCCGGGTACGTTGTTACCCAGACACCTAAACATTTTTTTTCACATGGTACACTTAAATCCCAAAACGCACCGTAGTAATTTTGTGGATAAGTACTTTCCTGGTAATCATAAAAGTAATGTGAAGTTGATTGAATTAGGTTAAGCGGAGTAGAAGTAGAACAAGGACAAGCTCCCAAGGTAAACCTATTATCATTATGCATATTAATATCTTCACTGGAAAAAAATTGGGTTAGTGAACAATTTAAAATATTCCAATTTATTATTTTTGCCTGCCCGTCAATGGCGGTTTTACAATCGTCAAAGATAGAATTGCGAAAATTCATTAACTGGGGAGTCGTAGAAGAATACAATGATTGCGTCCACACACCATACCCAATTCCGTATTTAGATTTGCCTTTTACTTTGTGAATATAGCAATTTTCAATATTCATTTTTTCAGGTTCATCATCTTTCCAAATACCTGCTTGGCTGAAACAAGAAATCTCACAATTAAATATGTTTGCATCCAATGACCCTTTTGTATCGTAAACATAAATACCACCACACAACATTTCAGGGTCATTATAATCTTTAGCATTGCAATTCGCTCCTCTGATTCTAAGATTCTGTATGGTTGCTCCTGTTTGTAAAACAAATAAATACAATGCTTGTGGTTGACAAACTGAAGTGGAGCAATTTGCAAGAGGAGGATTACTGCAATTACATGTTGCATCGAAGTATGAAAATGTATGGCTAGAAGTTAGTTCGGGACAATCGGTCTCCCACCACTTTGTTGCTACTCCTCCTACATACCCTTGTAAAGTCACCCCGCTTTCGATAATTAAAGGTAAGTTTACTGAAGGCTCATCTAAGCTAAACGATGCTGCAATGCTCAAATATCGACTTACTGTTCCTCCACTGGAAATCAAACATGCTTGCAATTCAACTGCGCCGCTTATAGCGCTGCAATTTATGGATGCCGTGCGAGGCGAATTTGCCTGATAGGCGATGGCAAATTCGTTATAATCGGAAGCAAAAGTGTTCGATTTAACAGTGCCGCTATAGGAGCTTCCAATGGCTACTTGTTTACCTAAATCTTTCCATTGAGATCCGTTCCAGGAAGCTACTGAAACAAATGTGTCTACTAAAGAATTTTGCGAATCCCATGAAAGTGTTATGTAAACTGGTGAGGTTCCAGAGTTGCGATTTAATTTCCAATAGTTGTTTCGTTCAAGATATCCAAGTGTTGTATCCCGTGATCCTGTATTTGCCATAATGGTATCACTTATAAACTCTCCCGTAAATTCACTCGTACTTGTCGATGGAGCACTTATTTCAATAGGCCGGTAAGAATATT
>CAWFDA010000046.1:0-730939 GCA_963814475.1 uncultured Bacteroidota bacterium
AGCCTCTATCTCACGATAGAGGCTTTTTAAATGTAAAACCTGCCCGACCCAAATGGCTTGTGCGGAGATGGGCGGGTGTAAAATGTAAAATGTAAAATATAACGTGTAAAGTGTAAAATGACAAGCCTGCCCGACCAGAGTAGCGTTAGCAGATATGGACGGGTGACAAGTTGGCGAGTGTCGTGTGATCAGTGATCAGTGACCAGTGACCAGTTACCACTGACCAGTTACGGACGCCATGCCTGGAGTCCGAAAAACATCAGAATGAGATGGAATTTTATTTTACCGATAAATATTTTGCAGCCAACAATTTTTAATTTCATTATTAAATTCCTGCAAATTTATTTTGCCAAAAAAGATATTCTTAAATGCAATAAATGTCCTTCCAAACGAATCAAGCTGTACGCACGCCATGCTTGGCGTTCGGAAATTATTAAAATGAGATGGAATTTTATTTTACCGATAAATATTTTGAAGCCAACAATTTAAAATTTCATTATTAAATTCCTGCAAATTTATTCTGCCCCAAAAGATATTCTTAAATGCTATAAATTTCCTTCCAAACGAATCAAGCTGTACGGACGCCATGCTTGGCGTCCGGAAATTATTAAAATGAGATTGAATTTTATTTTAGCGATAAATATTTTGAAGCCAACAATTTAAAATTTCATTATTAAATTCCTGCAAATTTATTCTGCCAAAAAAGATATTCTTTAATGCTCTAAATTTCCTTCCAGGCGAATCAAGCTATACGGGCATCATGCTTGGCATCCGAAAATTATTAAAATGAGATGGAATTTTATTTTACCGATAAATATTTTTCAGTCAACAATTTAAAATTTCATTATTAAATTCCTGCAAATTTATTCTGCCCCAAAAGATATTCTTAAATGCTCTAAATTTCCTTCCAAGCGAATCAAGCTGTACGGACGCCATGCTTGGCGTCCTGAAATTATTAAAATGAAATTTAATTTTATTTTACCGATAAAGATTTTGTAGCCAATAATTTAAAATTTCATTATTAAATTCCTGCAAATTTATTTTGCCCAAAAAGATATTCTTAAATGCTATAAATTTCCTTCCAAGCGAATCAAGCTGTACGGACGCCATGCTTGGCGTCCGGAAATTATTAAAATGAGATTGAATTTTATTTTACCGATAAATATTTTGTAGCCAACAATTTTTAATTTCATTATTAAATTCCTGCAAATTTATTCTGCCAAAAAAGATATTCTTAAATGCTAAAATTTCCTTCCAAGCGAATCAAGCAGTACGGACGCCATGCCTGGTGTCTGGAAAATATCAAAATGAGATGGAATTTTATTTTACCGATAAATATTTTGAAGCCAACAATTTAAAATTTCATTATTAAATTCCTGCAAATTTATTCTGCCAAAAAAGATATTCTTAAATGCAATAAATTTCCTTCCAAGCGAATCAAGCTGTACGGACGCCATGCTTGGCATCCGAAAATTATTAAAATGAGATGGAATTTTATTTTAGCGATAAATATTTTGTAGCCAACAATTTTTAATTTCATTATTAAATTCCTGCAAATTTATTCTGCCCCCAAAGATATTCTTAAATGCTATAAATTTCCTTCCAAGCGAATCAAGCTATACGGACGCCATGCTTGGCGTTCGGAAATTATTAAAATGAGATGGAATTTTATTTTAGCGAGAAATAATTTGCAGTCAACAATTTTTAATTTTATTTTTAAATTCCTGCAAATTTATTCTGCCAAAAAAGATATTCTTAAATGCTAAAATTTCCTTCCAAGCGAATTAAGGTGTACGGACGCCATGCTTGGCGTTCGGAAATTATTAAAATGAGATGGAATTTTATTTTAGCGATAAATATTTTGAAGCCAACAATTTAAAATTTCATTATTAAATTCCTGCAAATTTATTCTGCCAAAAAAGATATTCTTTAATGCTCTAAATTTCCTTCCAGGCGAATCAAGCTATACGGACGCCATGCTTGGCGTCCGAAAAACATCAAAATGAGATTGAATTTTATTTTACCGATAAATATCTTGCTGCCAACAATTTTAAATTTCATATTTAAAATTCCATTGAAGATTCTACATTTTGCATTCCCGTTTTTCTAACAGTATAGGGTATATGATGCATTGATTTTTAAAGCTCCATCCATTAATCTAGCAAAATAGAAGGAATTATCGAGTTTGTAACTTTAATCGATTATTCACAAATAGCTCATAATCAATGCTATAATTAAAGTTTAATTCTGTTAGTAAATAATATTCTACAAAACCTTGTGTAGATCAATAAAACACCTTAATTTAGTAAAATCTTAATATTACTTAACCCTGTTTTTAAAATACCCTTAACCGAATCAAAGCCCAAAGATTTGTGAGTTGATGATGATTTGACGTTTTGTTGAACAATATCTTTTCCAATTTTTGGCAACTAACCCATCTAAATAATTTAACCATTTTATTAATAACCCCTAAAACAAACTAATTATGAATCAAAAAAATTACAAAAACCGAACGGTGAATTCGCGAATGACGCGGATACTTACGTTTGTCGTCGCGCTGGTGATGAGTTGCGTGATGAGTTATCAGGCGCAGGCCCAGATTAGTTACTCGCAGGATTTTACAGGCTGTGATGCTGCAAGTTGTAATGGTTGGACTATTTCAGGTGGATTTTCACCCACTTATTACTGCCACTCGGGATCAGGTTATTCTTCTTGTTCGGGACCTCTGCTAAATCAAATGTTTATACCAGTTCCCCGCGGCAACGCTTGGCTGCAACAGGGAGTTTAGGTACATCAAATGGAGCGTTGGTTACCTTTAATTTTAATTACAAGACTATTAATTACTCTACAGGAACAGCTACCACAGCAGGCTCAGCTAACTTCTATCAGGTACAGTCGGCAACTGCATCAGGAGGTCCGTGGACTAATGTTGGATCTTCATTTAAAATGTCAGTTCAGCTTCATGTATTGCTGCACCAACAGTTACTTACACTCCTGCAAATGCTACTTCTATTTTTATTAGAATTATTGCAACAATTGTAGGAGTTGCACCTGATTGTTGGATGGTTATTGATGATATTACGTTGACTCAACCATTAAATTTATCATGTACAGGTACGCCAACCCAGGAAACACAATTGCGTCAGCTACATCCGTTTGTTCTGGAGGATCAGTAACTCTATCGTTACAGAATTCAACAACCGGTTCAGGTGTTTCTTATCAGTGGCAGGATTCACCGGATGATGCAGTATGGACAAACATTGGGAGTGGAGGAACTTCTTCAACACATATCACCAATCCAATCAACACACCAACTTATTTCCGTTGTGAAGTAACCTGTTCAACTGGTCCTGCTACAGGATTTTCCAATTCACAACTGATTTCTTTGGCTACTCCTCCTGTAGGCGGTACTGCATCAGGTCCTTCGACAGGTACAACTTATCAAAACATTGCTTATAATGTTTCCGGACAATGGCAAGATTCTCCAGATAATTCAACGTGGACTAATATCGGAAGTGGAGGAACTTCTTCTACTCATATAACAAACCCAATTGTATCTCCAACATATTTTCGCAATGAAGTTACATGTTCAACAGGTCCGCTGTAGGTTATTCAAACTCTGTTTTAATTTCAATTGCATCTCCACCAGTAGGAGGAACTGCTTCCGGAACAACTAGTGGAATCACTTATCAGCCATTAAATTATAGTGTTTCAGGGTATACTGGAAGTTTGCAGTGGCAATTTGCACAGTGAATTGGAGGTCCTTATTCGATTTGTCCGTTGAAACAAACCTCCACTTCAATTTTCAACATCTGGGGCACTTTTATGTTAGAGTAAATACTGGAGTCGGTTGTCCTGATGATTTTTCTATTATTACTACGGCAGTTTCGGTGGCAGGAGATAATGTATGCACAGCTATTCCACTTTCAGTAGGATTGAATGGTCCATACACAAATGCGGGAGCAACAATTGAAACTGGAGAAGCGTAGGCCCTCCGGAACATGGCGGTACAAGTTTCAAATGGTGCACGGGAACAAGTCAGGTTTCATTAGCAATTCCGTTTGGTATACATTTCGTTGCTCCTGCTTCAGGACGTGTATCCATTGGTAATCACTTTATTACTCCAACCTGGGATAGCCAAATTGCTCTTTGGAGTGCGTCGCTTGTGTGATTTGTTCTGGTGGTTTACATTAATTGCTGCAAATGATGACTCTACATCACAGCAGCCCTTTCCATGCATGGATTGCTCCGGTTTGTTTGGTCCCTGGAAATACTTATTATTTGCAAGTTGATGGATATGGAACAGGAACCAACAATACATTTTGGGGTATTAACTTAGTTGAAGAACCTTCCGTGCTGCCAACCGCTTCAATTAGTGGTGATGCAGAAATTTGTGCAGGTGGAAATACTAACCTTACTTTGAACTTTACAGGAACTGCTCCTTGGACATACTCTATTAACGGAGGTGCTCCGGCTTCTACTTCTAACAACCCGGAAACTGTAAACGTTGCTCCAGGGTCGACAACAGTTTATACAATTACTTCTTTGGGAGATAATTCTTGTCCGGGTGGAAGTGGTATTACAAGTGGATCAGCAACTGTTAATGTCACCAATGCACCTCCTGCTTCAAGCTGTACTATCACTTCTATTCCTGTTGATGCATGTGTTGGAAACGTAGTTGTAGTTTCTACCAACGTTGTTCCGGGTGCTACCAGCTATACCTGGTCTGCTCCTGCAGGAACATTGATTGATGGTGCTGCAAGTCCTTACACTTCTGCAACAAATACAGTGAATATTACACTTGGAAATGTTCCTACAAACTCATCGGGTTGGTTGATTTGTGCATTCGCATCTAACGCTTGTGGAAATACGAACACTAATTGTAAACCTATCAGAGGTACATTGAGTACTCCTTCGCCAATCGCAGGTAGTGTAATTGCATGTCCTTCAACCGGACCTGATAATTATTCAACTACAGCAGTAGGTGGAGCAAGTTCTTATTTATGGACGTATCACCGGCGATGCATCTGTTACAGGTACAGGTACAACTGCAGCAGTAACTTTTGGTCCTGCGTTCACTTCTGGTAGTCTATGTGTAAGAGCATTATTACCATGTGGATTCCAAGGAGCACAACGTTGCTTAACAATTGCAAACGGCACTCCAATCCTTGGTGTTATGACAGGAACATTTACTGTTTGTCCCGGAACTAACGGTGTTGCATTCAGCGTTCCTCCATCATTAGGAGCAACTACTTATAACTGGACTCTTCCAGCTGGTGCATCAATTGCAACCGGTACAGGTACCAATTCAATTACAGTTGACTTTGGTCCATCATACACTAATGGTAATATATGTGTAACGGCTCAGTCTGTATGCGGAGCAACTTCATTGCCACGTTGCAAAACTGTTGCGAGCATCACACCTGGCACACCGGGTAATTTCACTACAGGTGCTACTACTGGTGTTTGCGGACAAACCATTACATACAATGTTAACACTGTTGCAGGTGCAACAGGTTATACTTGGACTGCCCCTGCAGGTGCTTCACTTGCATCAGCAAATGGAACCAACACAATTGACGTTGCATTCGGTCCTGGTTATACAACAGGTAATGTTTGTGTAACAGCAGACAATGCATGCGGATCAGGTACACCACGTTGTGTAGTTGTGAAAGGCAATCCTTCTAACCCAGGTGTTGTAGCAGGATTGAATTCTGTTTGTGCAAATGATGCAGGTATCAATTATTCGATTGCACCGGTATTTGGCGCAACAGGGTATGTATGGACAGTACCATCAGGAGCAACAATTGTATCCGGACAGGGAACTACATCAATCATTGTAGATTGGGGTACTAACGGCGGAACAATAGGAGTGACTGCATCAGGTACTTGCGGTACTTCAGGAACACGTACTTTGGCTGTTGGAATGACTTGTAGAGTTTCTTCTTCTACATTGGCAGGTGCATCAGTAAATGCGTATCCAAATCCTGTTAGCACTCAAATGAATATTGAGTTGAACGCTATCAATGCAGGTAATTACACAGTTGAATTGATGGATCTTGCAGGACGTGTGATTTATTCAGACGTAATAACTGCAACAGAAGGAATCAACAATGCAGTTATTGATGTTGCTACTTATGCAAAAGGTGTTTACACGATGCGCGTAAGAAACAGCAATGGATTTGCTCAGCAGATTCGTGTTGTTGTTGAATAAGCTCATTAAATAGTTATTCTTAATAAAAAGCCCTCATCTTTTGATGGGGGCTTTTTAGTTTATTGGTTTATTGGTTTATTGGTTTATTGGTTTATTAGTTTTGTATAGTTTTATAGTTTTATAGTTGTATGGTTTATTAGTTTATTAGTTTTATAGTTTTATGGTTTATTAGTTTTATGGTTTTATAAGTTCACAGTGTCCTCCGAAGCTTTCAGTTAATGCTATTTTGGAATGCTGCAAATTTCCTTCCAAGCGAATCAAGCTGTAGGGACGCCATGCTTTGCGTCCGGAAAACATTAAGCGAGGAAATGAATATTTTTATCACGACAAATATTTTGCAACCAACAATTTTTAATTTCATATTTAAAATTCCTGCAAATTTATTTCAACCTTAAGAGCATTCTAGAATGCTGCAAATTTGCATCCAAGCGAATCAAGCTGTAGGGACGCCATGCTTTGCGTCCGGAAAACATTAAGCGAGGAAATGAATATTTTTATCACGACAAATATTTTGCAACCAACAATTTTTAATTTCATATTTAAAATTCCTGCAAATTTATTTCAACCTTAAGAGCTTTCTAGAATGCTGCAAATTTGCATCCAAGCGAATCAAGCTGTAGGGACGCCATGCTTGCCGTTCGGAATTACCAAAGGAGGAAAGAATATATTTTCAGAAAATAATATTTTTCAGGAAACAATATTCGATTTAGATAAAAAATAATTTTATTTCATTGAACATTTTAGATTCTGTAATTTCACATTCCTGCTCATGCTTTGATTGAATTATTTTGTATTGAATAATTCCAAATCTATGTGAATCTTTCAACCATTCTAAATGGGAAATTTTCGTTATAACAATCCTATATATATGGAACAAATTGTATTTTTTGAATAGAAGAAGAGATTGTGAATTCACTTCGACTAATGATTCTTCATGGTTATTTATTTTATCTTCTTTTTAATTGATCAATCTGTGTTATTTTGCAAAGGATTAAAAGTCATGATCTTCGTTATTTGATTTTTAAATTCATTTTACATATCTCCCTTTATAGAAATAGCATAGCAAACGAAATAAAATTGATTTGAATCAATTTTGTTGATTTTATCCATTAATATGTTTAATATCAAGAAGATATGAATGATTTAGGTCGACAATTTGACCAAATCGTTCAACTTTATTAACATATGTTGATATTTTTTTAGTGTTTTTACCCACAATAATTAGCTGTTTGCCAAATAGCTGAGTTGCTCAAATGATAATTCAACTAATTTTCATTTTTGATTAGAGTATACTAAATTACGTTTTGCTATTCCACTAATTTCAAGATTAATGATAATAAATTTTATTTATTTAAATGTAACTCAATCTGAAGAATTTATTTTTAGATGATTTTGTATTAAGAACTCAAGGTGATTATAGAACTTTTTCAAGTGAAATAACTTATTAATATTATCAAAATAGAATTTAAACTAACAATTAAACTTAATATCATCTAAACCCCAAAATTATGACTCAAACATCACTTAAAAACCGAACGAAATTAAAACCTCCATCGCATATTTTGCATTGGATGAGCTGCCTGTTAATCTTAATGGGATTGTGGACAACGAATACGAATGCAACAATTTACCAATGTGGCGCAGGAGTGACAACAACTTCAACAAGTGGTATCACACCTTTTACAAGTTTATATGAAGATAATCGCATTCAGTATGTTTATTTGGCATCAGAATTAACATCGCAAGGAGCAACTGCCGGAGATATATCATCAGTTGCTTTTAATTTTACTGCCTTAGGTGGACCAGCTCCTGCCAACGTCAATATTAAGATTGGACACATTGCTGCTGCAACAATAACCTCTCTTACTGCCGGTTTATCAACATATTATTCTGCTTCAGTAGTAACTCCGGTAGTAGGTTGGAATACCTATACACTATCCACTCCATTTTCATGGAATGGTACTTCAAATATAATAATAGAAGTATGCAGAGATAATGCTGCATGGACGGGAAATTATACTGTACAATATACTGCTCAAGGAGCGGGTAATACACGAACATTTGGATATTATGCTGATGCAGTAGCCGGATGCTCGATAACCACCGGATCAACTGCTAGTGCCGCAAATAGATTGAATCGTCCCAATATTAGATTTGATATTACTAGCGGGGCATGTGCAGGTACACCAGCACCGGGTAATACTGTATCATTACCTTCTGCTGTTTGTTCGGGAGTTAATTTCACTTTGTCATTACAAAATCCTACATCGGGTACAGGAGTAACCTATCAATGGCAAAGAGCTGACAACATGGGCTTCACTGTCAATGCTGCCAATTTTGGAACGTCATCAAGTACCCAATCTGTAAGTCAAACCGCACCTAAGTATTATCGTTGTATAGTAACCTGTGGTTCTAACTCAGGAACATCCAATCCGGTGCAGGTAACAATGAGCTCTTTTTTAAATTGTTATTGTGCTTCCGATCATGCCAGTGGATGTGGAACTGATTATATTAATAACGTAACATTAAATACTTTATCTAGTTTGGCTACGGGTTGTTCAGGTGGTGCTTATATTTATTATAATGCCGGACCAACTACATCTTTACTTAATGGTAGTTCATATACGCTTTCTGTTTCGTATGGTAGTGATGCAAATCAATACGGTGGTGCATGGATAGATTTTAACCAAAGTGGAGATTTTGATGCTTCTGAATATTTAGGAGCTTTTACTCCTGCAAATGCAGGGGCTAATGGTACCCATTCTGTAACATTTACAGTTCCGGGAGGCTCAACAATAGGACTTACAAGACTTAGAGTAATTGGTGGAAATGATGTAGCAGTAACAACAACTAATTATTGTGGAGCCTCTTCAAATGCCTACGGAGAAACAGAAGATTACAATATTACGATTGCTAATCCTGTTCCATGTACAGGTACACCTACCGCAGGTTCCATTAGTATTACAGGATCGGGAGTTTGTGGAGGAAATACATTTGCTGCAATTGGATATGATGCGACATTGAATCTTGTTTATCAATGGGAGTCGTCAACAGATAATGTGAATTTCTTTCCGATTCCTTCTGCAAACGGTTTTACTTACACCACTCCAGGTTTTCCTTCTACTACTTATTATCGTTTTGCAGTGACCTGCACCAATAGCGGATTTACGGGATATTCAAATACTATCACGGCTGCTCCTGCATTAACACCTGCTGCTCCTGTAACAACAGGTGATACAAGATGTGGTGTTGGAACTGTTAATTTATCTGCAACAGGAGCCGGCACTTTACGATGGTTTAATTCTTCATCTGTTGGTGGCCCGATTATTAATTCAGGACCTACTTATAGTCCATCTGTTACATCAAACTCAACTTATTATGTTTTTGGATCTAATAGTACAGTTACACAAAATGTAGGTTTGTTGGCGAATGCTGCGGGAACTGTTGCATATGCCAGTGCTACCTCAAATTATCAAACATTTGATGTGTTGTCACAGAATGGTTTATTAATAAACACTATTGACTTTATCGCTAGTCCAGCTACACCTTTAAATACTCCAATAACTGTAACACTGGAAAATTCATCAGGAACAATTTTAGGTTCTGTTTCTACTGTAGTTACAGCACCGGGAACCTTGCAAACGATGACATTGGATTTCTTTGTTCCTTATGGTTCTGCATATAGGTTACGACCTTCTCAAAATCCAAATTTACAGTATCATCAGACTGGATTTACAAATCCTTATACTATTCCAAATCAAATTTCAATTACCGGATTTGATGGTGGAAATTTCTTGTATGTGTTTTTCTATAACTATTCTATAACAACAGGTTGTTTTAGTTCAGTATCACCCGTTATTGCAACTGTAACTACACCTCCTGCACTTACGGTTACTCCAGTTGGAAGTCCCTCTTATTGCGGAACAGGTTCAGTTACACTCAACGCAGCCGGAACCGGGTATGTTAATTTTAGTTGGTCACCTGCTACAGGACTAAATTCTCCTAGCGGATCTTCTGTGATAGCTAGTCCAACAGTAACCACCACCTATACTGTTACTGCAAATGATGGCTCAGGTCCTACAGGTTGTGCAAATACTGCAACTTCAACAGTTACTGTATTAGCTAAACCAAGTGTAATAGTTAGTTCAAGTGCTTTGTCTATTTGCAAAGATGCTACAACAATGCTAACTGCAACTGGAAGCTCATCTTCTATTAAACAGTTTGGTACAACAGAAAGTCCTGCCAATGTTACTGTATCTATTTATAATGGAGGTAACCCTACATCAAGAAGTCAAATTCTAATGACTGCAGCAGAACTTAATGCACAAGGATTGTTTGGTCCCTGCAATATTTCTTCATTAGGATTTCAGGTATCGAATAAACTTAGTTCAAGTACATATGATGGATTCACAATTGGAATGGCTCATTCCGCTGTTAGTTCTTTAACAAGTACGTATGAGACTACTACTATGTCAACTGTATTCTCCGGTAATATATCAACTACTTTAGGTTGGAATACCCATGTGTTCACAACTCCCTTTTCATGGAATGGAACATCAAACATTATTATTGAAACCTGTTTCAATAATGCAGGTGTTATTGGATTTGACCAGGTTTACATGAGTCCAACAACTGTATCCCAATTTATCAATGTTGCTTTCCTTACTTGTACAACTCCAACAGGAACTGCTGTATTGAATCGTCCGAATATTAGATTAACCGGAGGAGCAGTTAATTATGCATGGACTGCTAATCCTGGTTTGTCTAACCTAGCAATTCCGAATCCTGTGTTTACAGGAAATACTCTTGGTGCAAATAATTTTACAGTTACGGTAACTGATCCTGCAAATGGATGTACCGGATTTACAAATTATTCTGTATATGTTCAACAACCTAAACCGGAAGCTTTAAGTAATGCTCCTGTTTGTGAAGGACTTCAAATTGCATTGATTGGAAATGATACCATTCAACCACCAACAACGGGAAATTCATTTTCATGGAGTGGTCCAAATGGGTTTGCTTCATTAATTCAAAATCCTACCATTAGTGGAGCATCACAAATTCATGCCGGTACGTATACTTTAACTATCACTGATTTGTTAGGTTGTACTGCATCAACAACTACCTCTATAAGCATTTACCCAAATCCTGCATTAAATATACTCAGCCAAACCAATGTAGAATGTAATGGCGGCAGTACAGGTGAATTTACCATAGAAGTAACAAACGAATCGGGATTTTTTCTGTTTGATGAAAATGGCAACATTAACTTTGATGGCATCTTCACAGGATATCCGGCAGGTAGTTACAATGTACAAGTAACAGACGGTAATTCTTGTGAGTCGACTATTCCAGTAACGATCACAGAAGCTGATCCCACCACTACTGCTGATGCAGGTACCAATCAATCGGCCTGCTCCGGATCTACAGTTACTTTGTCTGCTAACAGTGCACTAGTTGGTACAGGCGGATGGAGTTTAGTTACCGGATCTGGAGTATTCACAGATGCAAGTGACCCTGTTACAACAGTAACAGGAATTGGAACGGGATTAAATAGTTACAGATGGACCATCACCAATACCTTATGTTCAAACAGTAATTTTGATGATGTGGACGTAACAGGCACAGACTTACCAACGGCAACCATAAGCGGCACTCAAGAAATTTGTTTAGGCGGATCTGCTAACTTAACGATCACCTTTACAGGTACTTCACCTTGGTTGTATTCTATTAATGGAGGCACTCCTGTGAGTACTTCTACTAATCCGGAAACTGTGAGTGTAACACCTTCCTCAACTACAATTTATACAATTACTTCATTGAGCGATGCAAGTTGTACAGGATCAGGAATAGGATCAGCAACGGTAACAGTATCTACTGCACCACCTGCATCAAGTTGTACAATTACATCACTTCCGTTGGATGCGTGTGTTGGAGGTACTGTTGTTGTATCTACTAATGTTGTTCCCGGTGCTACCAAATATACCTGGTCGGCTCCTGCAGGAACATTGATTGATGGATTTGCAAGTCCATATACCTCTACAAGTAATAGTGTTAATATAACTCTTGGAGCATTACCTACAAATTCATCGAGTTGGTTGATATGTGCATTCGCTTCAAATGCTTGTGGCAGTACGAACACCAATTGTAAACCTATCCGTGGTTCATTGAGCATGCCATCAGCAATAGTTGGAAGTACCGTAGCATGTCCTTCTACAGGACCATCTAATTATTCAACTACAGCAGTAGGTGGCGCAAGTTCTTATTTATGGAGTATCACCGGTGATGCCTCTGTAACAGGAACAGGTACCACAGGAGCTGTAACCTTTGGACCAACCTTTACCACAGGTTCCTTATGCGTAAGAGCATTGTTGCCATGTGGATATCAAGGTCCAACCCGTTGCATGACTATTGCAAACGGAACTCCAATCCTTGGTGCAATGATCGGAACTTTCTCCGTTTGTCCGGGTACTAACGGTGTAGCCTATAGCGTTCCGCCATCAGCAGGAGCAACTACTTATAACTGGACAGTTCCGGCAGGAGCAACAGTTGCAACAGGAGCCGGTACCAATTCAATTACGGTTGACTTTGGACCGACGTACACTAACGGTAACGTATGTGTGATTGCAGCATCGATTTGTGGAATTAATTCCTTGCCACGTTGTAAAACTGTTGCAAGTATTACACCGGGTACACCGGGTAACTTCACAGCGGGAGCAACTTCCGGAGTTTGTGGTCAAACCATTACTTACATGATCAATACTGTTTCCGGTGCCACCGGTTATACATGGACAGCTCCTTTAGGTGCATCAATTGCATCAACAAATGGAACAAACTCTATTGACATCGCATTTAGTGGAAGTTATACAACAGGGAATGTATGTGTAACAGCCAACAATGCATGCGGATCAGGCACACCACGATGTGTAGTTGTGAAAGGTAACCCAGCTAATGCAGGTCCGATAACAGGATTGAATTCGGTATGTGCAAATGATGCAGGTATCAGTTATTCTATTGCTCCGGTATTTGGATCAACAGGTTATGTATGGACAATTCCATCAGGAGCAAACATTGTATCGGGTCAGGGAACTACATCAATCATTGTTGATTGGGGTACTAACGGCGGAACAATAGGAGTGACTGCATCAGGTACTTGCGGTGCATTCAGGAACACGTACTTTGGCTGTTGCGATGACTTGTAGAGTTTCTTCTTCTACATTGGCAGGTGCATCAGTAAATGCATATCCAAATCCTGTTAGCACGAAGCTTAATATTGAGTTGAATGCTATCAACGCAGGCAACTACACAGTTGAATTGATGGATCTTGCAGGACGAGTGATTTATTCAGACGTAATAACTGCAACAGAAGGAATCAACAATGCAGTTATTGATGTTGCTACTTATGCAAAAGGTGTTTACACAATGCGCGTAAGAAACAGCAATGGATTTGCTCAGCAGATTCGTGTTGTTGTTGAATAAAGCTCATTAAATAGTTATTCTTAATAAAAAGCCCTCATCGTTTGATGAGGGCTTTTTAGTTTATTGGTTTATTGGTTTTATAGTTTTATAGTTTTATAGTTTTATAGTTTTATAGTTTTATAGTTGTATGGTTTATTAGTTTATTAGTTTATTAGTTTTATAGTTTTATAGTTTTATGGTTTATTAGTTTTATGGTTTTATAAGTTCACAGTGTCCTCCGAAGCTTTCAGTTAATGCTATTTTGGAATGCTGCAAATTTCCTTCCAAGCGAATCAAGCTGTAGGGACGCCATGCTTGGCGTCCGGAAAACATTAAGCGAGGAAATGAATATTTTTATCACGACAAATATTTTGCAACCAACAATTTTTAATTTCATATTTAAGATTCCTGCAAATTTATTTCAACCTTAAGAGTATTCTTGAATGCTGCAAATTTCCTTCCAAGCGAATCAAGCTGAACGGATGCCATGCTTGGCGTCCGGAAAACATTAAGCGAGGAAATGAATATTTTTATCACAACAAATATTTTGCAACCAACAATTTTTAATTTCATATTTAAGATTGTTGCAAATTTATTTCAACCTTAAGAGTATTCTTGGAATGCTGCAAATTTCCTTCCAAGCGAATCAAGCTGTAGGGACGCCATACTTGGCGTCCGGAAAACATAAAGCGAGGAAATGAATATTTTTATCACAACAAATATTTTGCAACCAACAATTTTTAATTTCATATTTAAAATTCCTGCAAATTTATTTCAACCTTAAGAGTATTCTTGAATGCTGCAAATTTCCTTCCAAGCGAATCAAGCTGTAGGGACGCCATGCTTGGCGTTCGGAAAACATTAAGCGAGGAAATGCATATTTTTATCACGACAAATATTTTGCAGCCAACAATTTTTAATTTCATATTTAAGATTCCTGCAAATTTATTTCAACCTTAAGAGTATTTTTGAATGCTGCAAATTTCCTTCCAAGCGAATCAAGCTGTAGGGACGTCATGCTTGGCGTCCGGAATTATCAAAAGAGAAAAGAATATATTTTTAGCAACAAATATTTAGCAACAAAGAATATTCGATTTAGATTATAAATTCATTTTTTTCAAAGAACATTTTAGATTCTGTAATTTCACATTCCTGCTCATGCTTCCCGTCTGGTAAATATTAAAAAGTGAAATGAATATTTTTAATACAAAAATATTTTTTAGCAGACAATTATTTTTGTGCATTTAGAGTGATGAAATTCCACACTCTATTTTGTACATGAAATTTCTAGTAGTTACCCTTTTTGAGTTTGAGGTATTCTATCAATAAGAAGCCAACAATTCCACATTAAATTCACATTTAGTATTGTTGATTTTACGAAATGTTATTGTTTATACCACTTGAATTTTCTAACAACCTGCAAATTAGTTGTTTAAGATATTAACAATATCTTAGAATTAATCATATAGTAATCTTAATTTAAAGGCTTTGCATTAAATTTGAGGTAAATTTCTTTAATGAATCGGGGAGTTAAATTCAAATTTCAAACTCTTTTAAAATCGATTCATCTTAAATTTATTTTAGCCATTTTATTACATATTCTAACCCCTATTAAATATTTAAACATGATTAAATCTATTCAACCCAAATTTCAGTTGCAGATGTTGCATCGATTCGTTTTACTACTTGCTGTATCGCTCATCTGCTTTATTCAAAACGGAACGAGCCAAATTTATTTGCATGATTTTGGTGTAACAACAATTACTTCTCATCCTTATACTGTTAGTCCCGGAACACTTGATGCAAATTTAAGTACCTCTTCATGGTCAAACAGTACTAGTGCATGGACAAGTTTTGCCGGTAGTGCAGGACAAGCAATTGCAATGAGTAATTCGGGTGGAACACCAACTATTACGTTGACGTTTTCTGTCAGTCCGGGATTTCAATGTTCTGTAACTTCTTTTAATTTTTGGAGACAAAGAAGCGGAACAGGAGCACAAAATTGGGCTATGACAATTAATGGAATTGCAGTTGGTTCGGGTACTGTTCCAACATCAGGAACTGCTATTGGAGTAACGAATGTTACTAATGCTGTTTCAAATCAAACGGGTACAATGACTGTTGTGATATCATTAAGTGGTGCAACCGGTACTGGAACTTTTCGATTGGATGATTTTACATTGAATGGAACAGTAACATCTGTTGGAGGGGTTAACAATCCTGCATCATTTTCAGCAACAACAGCCAGTGCATCTCAAATTAATTTGTTATCAACTGCAAACGGAAATGGAAATAATATTGTTGTAGTTACCAATGCATCCGGAACATTTAGCTCTCCTTCAAATGGAACTGCTGCGCCTGCTGCAGGTAATCCTTTTGTAGGAGGAACAGTAGTATATAATGGCAGTGCTGCATCTTTAACAAATCACACCGGACTAACCGGTAATACCCAATATTTTTATAAAGCTTTTTCATACGATGGAAGTAATAATTATTCTACCGGTTTAACCGCAAACGCTACTACTTATTATGCAGAGCCTTCTCAGCATGCATCATCTTTTTCTTGTGGCACTACTACTGAAACTACCATACCACTTTCCTGGACTGATGCAGGAGGTTCTGTTTTACCTGCTGCTTATTTAATTAAATGGAGTTCTGTTTCTTATGGTTCTATAATTGATCCGGTTGATTTATCTTTTGAGGTTGACGGTCCAACTTCAATAAATGTTTTGCAAGGTGCTCAAGCCGTTGTTATTTCGAGTTTAGTTCCAACAACAACTTATTATTTTAAAATTTATTCTTACACAAATAGTGGTTCAATCGTCGATTATAAAACTGATGGTTCAATTTCTCAAACATCTTGTGCAACTCAATCAGGCCCGATATTAGCTTGGCAGTTTGGATCTCCTGCATCTGTCGGAAGTGAAGTTTCTTATTCTGCAACTACTATTCATTCCAATTTGAACACTTCAACATTAACTCGTGGATCTGGAATTTCTGCTACAGCATTAGGTCGTGCATTTTCTGCCAACTCTTGGAGAGATGCTTCTGCAACAAAAGCAAATGCTATAGCAGATAATGAATATTTTCAATATACAGTCCATTCAAATTCAGGATATAGCGTTTCATTGTCATCTTTGGATGTACGTTTAAGGAGAAGTGGAACAACTTCACCTAATGCCTATATTTGGCAGTATAGTAAAGATGGGATTAACTTTTTTGATATCGGAACAGATATTTCTTTTACAAGTATAGCTGATGGAGTAGATCAGTCTACCATTGATTTAAGTGTTATTTCTGAATTACAAAATGTGCCTGCAACTACAACCATTACATTTAGATTATATGCTTGGGGAGGAACTAATGCAGGTTCAACTTTTGCGATAGGTCGGTATGGGGCAGGTATAACTACTAACAGTCTTGCAATTGGAGGATCAGTTAATGCATGTGCAAATCCAACTCCTTATATAGTTACCGGTGGCGGCTCTTATTGTGCAGGAGGGTCAGGTTTAACTGTTGGTCTTTCAGGATCTGAATCAGGAACAAGTTATCAATTGCAATTAGGTGGAGTTGATACCGGATCACCGATTCTTGGAAATGGTAATGCATTTAATTTCTCAAATCAAACTGCATCCGGAACTTACACTGTGGTAGCCACTGCTCCATTCGGATGTACATCTTCAATGTCCGGTAATGTTTCTATTTCTATTGATCCATTGCCGGCACTTTTTAATGTTACAGGAGATGGGAATTATTGTGTTGGAACTGCGGGAATATTTGTAAATCTTAGTGGTTCAGAAACTACCATGACCTATCAATTAATGGCAAATACTTTACCTATAGGTTCTTCTATGGTTGGTTCAGGAACATCCATGAATTTTGGTCCAATCACTACTGCAGGTGTTTATTATGTTGAAGCATTTAATACTTCAAATCCTGCTTGTACATCAGCAATGACAGGTACAGCAACCATCACATTTAATTCATTAGGCTCCACATTTAATGTTACAGGTGGTGGAGCATATTGTTTTGGCGGCGTCGGTGTTTCGGTGGGTTTAAGCAATTCGCAAACCGGATTTAATTATATGCTTTTGCTTAACGGAACTGATACTATTTCTACATTACCGGGCACTAATGGCACTATTGATTTTGGTTTGCAAACACTTGTTGGAACGTATACAATAATTTCGATTAATTCTGAAAATAGTGATTGTTTTATTTTGATGAATGGATCTGCAGTTGTGTCAATTTTATCATTACCAACTGCTAGTATCAGTGGTGATAATACTATTTGTATTGGAGGATCCTCCAATCTTACGTTAAATTTCACAGGTGCCGGGCCATGGGCTTATGCTATCAACAATGGTACTCCTGCGAATACTTCTAACAATCCTGAATCGGTTAGTGTGAATCCGACTTCTACAACTGTTTACACAATTACTTCTTTATCTGATGCAAATTGCACAGGAACAACAAGCGGATCAGCAACTGTTAATGTCACCAATGCACCTCCTTCATCAAGTTGTACTATTACTTCACTTCCGTTAGATGCATGTGTTGGAAATACGGTTGTAGTTTCAACTAATGTTGTTCCGGGTGCTACCAGCTATACCTGGTCTGCTCCTGCAGGAACTTTGATTGATGGTTTTGCAAGTCCTTACACTTCTGCAACAAATTCAGTGAATATTACACTTGGAAATGTTCCTACAAACTCATCGGGTTGGTTGATTTGTGCATTCGCATCTAACGCTTGTGGAAGTACGAATACCAACTGTAAACCTATCAGAGGTACATTGAGTACACCTTCTGCAATTGCTGGCAGTACAGTTGCATGTCCTTCTACAGGGCCATCTAACTATTCAACTACAGCAGTGGGCGGAGCAAGTTCTTATTTATGGACGATTACCGGTGATGCTTCTGTAACAGGAACAGGAATTACTGCAGCAGTTACATTCGGACCAACCTTTACAACCGGTTCATTGTGTGTAAGAGCATTATTACCATGTGGATTCCAAGGAGCACAACGTTGCTTAACAATTGCAAACGGCACTCCAATCCTAGGTGTTATGACAGGAACATTTACTGTTTGTCCCGGAACTAACGGTGTTGCATTCAGCGTTCCTCCATCATTAGGAGCAACTACATATAACTGGACTCTTCCAGCAGGTGCATCAATTGCAACCGGTGCAGGTACGAATTCAATCACAGTTGACTTTGGTCCATCATACACTAATGGAAACGTATGTGTAACGGCTCAGTCTATATGCGGAGCAACTTCATTGCCACGTTGCAAAACTGTTGCAAGCATCACACCAGGTACACCGGGTAATTTCACTACAGGTGCTACTACAGGAGTTTGTGGACAAACCATTACATACAATGTTAACACTGTTTCAGGTGCAACAGGTTATACTTGGACTGCCCCTGCAGGTGCTTCACTTGCATCAGCAAATGGAACCAACACAATTGATATCGCATTCGGTCCGGGTTATACAACAGGTAATGTATGTGTGACAGCCAGACAATGCATGCGGATCAGGAACACCACGTTGTGTGAGTTGTGAAAGGTAATCCATCGAATCCGGGTGTTATTACAGGATTGAATTCAGTATGTGCAAATGATGCAGGTATCAGTTATTCTATTGCTCCGGTATTTGGTGCAACAGGTTATGTATGGACAGTACCATCAGGAGCAACAATTGTATCGGGACAGGGAACTACATCAATCATTGTTGATTGGGGTACTAATGGCGGAACAATAGGAGTGACTGCATCAGGTACTTGCGGAAATTCAGGAACACGTACTTTGGCAGTTGCCATGACTTGTAAAGTATCTTCTTCTACATTAGCAGGTGCATCAGTAAATGCGTATCCAAATCCTGTTAGCACTCAACTGAATATTGAGTTGAATGCTATCAACGCAGGCAACTACACACTTGAATTGATGGATCTTGCAGGACGAGTGATTTATTCAGACGTAATAACTGCAACAGAAGGAATCAACAATGCAGTTATTGATGTTGCTACTTATGCAAAAGGTGTTTACACGATGCGCGTAAGAAACAGCAATGGATTTGCTCAGCAGATTCGTGTTGTTGTGGAATAAGCTCATTAAATAGTTATTCTTAATAAAAAGCCCTCATCTTTTGATGGGGGCTTTTTTAGTTTATTAGTTTATTAGTTTATTAGTTTATTAGCCTGCCTGCCAAGCTAAAGACAAGCTTTTGCTTGGCGATGGCAGGCTTATTGGTTTATTAGTTTATTAGTTTATTGGTTTATTGGTTTATTAGTTTATTGGTTTATTAGTTTTATGGTTTTATGGTTTTATGGTTTTATAGTTTATTGGTTTATTAGTTTATTAGTTTTATGGTTTTATAGTTTATTAGCCTGCCTGCCAAGCCAAAGACGAGCTTTTGCTTGGCGATGGCAGGTAGGCCTGCCTGCCAAGCCAAAGAAAAGCTTTTGCTTGGTGTTCGAAAAACATCAAAAGGAGATTGAATTTTATTGAATTTCGATCAAGTTATTTTTAATCATTATTTGATCCCGAAAAATATTCTTGAGAGCTATAAATTATCTTTTAAGCGAATCAAGCTGAAGGAACGCCATGCTTGGCGTCCGGAAAATATGAAGGGAGGATTATTTTATCGGTTGGTTTGTTATTTGTTAATTGTGAATTTTTTATAAATTGAAATTGTTTTGGAGATTGAAATTGAATTCCTTCACATTGATTACCTTTGATAAATTTTTTTGGATATTAATCAAATGGAACAGTTTAATAGTTTAAGCACATCATTGATTGCGATATTGGTAGGTGTTTTGGTATTTATTGCGCAATTTATTTATATTCACGACACATTTAGAAGAAAAATTCAACCAAGTATTTTATCTTGGTCTGGTTGGGTTTTGTTAATGGGTACAAGTTTGGTGTCACTAATTATTTCAGAAGGGTGGAAGTGGAGCTTGACCGGATTATTAATTTCAACAATTGGTTGTTTAATAATTGCAGGACTGGGATTTTTTATGAAGAATTATTCCTTACAAAAATCAGATTGGATTTATTTAATTGCGGGAATTGTTTGTATGCTGCTTTATTTGGTAACCCAAGATACTTGGTTAACTACAATTTTTGCAATCACAGCAGATTTTTTATTGGCCATTCCAACTTTTTTGAAAGCAATCAAAAACCCAATTTCCGAAAAAACACATTCATGGGTATTTGGGTTTATTGCATGGACACTCTCCTTGCTCATTTCATTTAAGGATGGAATTATATTTGCGTTGTGGCCACTTTATCTTTTTTGTTTTTATAGTACAATGTTATATTTGACATTTTTAAGAAATAGGCATAAAGTTAATATTCCTATGGGCAAATAAGACTAAATGTGCTAGTTATGTTTTATTAAGTACTTTTGTTAAATTCGATAAGCATACAAAACATGAAATTCACTGATTTAAATTTAAATTCATCCATGCTCAAAGCGTTGAGCGACCTTGAACTCATTCAACCTACTACAATTCAGGAAAAAGCCTTTTCTCCTATTATGGCAGGTAGTGATGTATTAGGAATTGCCCAAACAGGTACCGGAAAAACCTATGCTTATTTGTTGCCACTTTTGCGACAATGGCAATATAAATCAAAGAGGTATCCTGAAATTCTTATAATTGTTCCCACTCGTGAACTTGTTGTACAGGTAGTTGCTGAAGTGGAAAAACTGATTACTTATATGAATTTTAAAGTGACCGGTGCGTATGGTGGTGCTAATATTAAATCACAAATGGCTGCTATACACCCTGGTGTAGATATGGTTGTGGCTACCCCGGGACGATTGAATGATTTGCTTTTAAATGGCACAATAAAAAGTAGTGCAGTAAAAAAGTTGGTGATTGATGAAGTGGATGAAATGCTTGGACTTGGATTTCAATCTCAACTTCAAAATATTTTAGATTTGTTACCTTTTAAACGACAAAGTTTAATGTTTACAGCAACTTTGGTTCAAGAAGTGGAAGATTTTATAAATCGAAATTTTAGAAATCCTTTAAAAATTGAAGCAGCTCCAACCGGTACACCTTTAGCAAATATTAAACAGATTGGATATAAAGTGCCAAATTTTAATACAAAAATTAATTTTCTCAGGTATTTGCTTTTGAGTGATTCGGAGATGACTAAAGTTTTGATTTTTGCAAGTACGAAAAATATTGCTGATGAATTATTTGAAAGGATGGCAATTGATTTTGAAGATGAACTTGCGGTTATTCATAGTAATAAAAATCAAAACACCAGATTTAAAACTGTTGAAGAGTTTTCTTCAGGCTTAAGCCGGATATTAATAGCTACAGATTTGTTGTCGCGGGGATTAGATGTATCAGAAGTTTCTCATGTGATTAATATGGATGTTCCTCCTGTTGCAGAAAACTATATGCATCGTATAGGTCGAACCGGTAGAGCCGGGAAAAAGGGTATTGCAATTACCATGATTTCTGATTTTGATACCGAACATCTTAAAAATGTTGAGAAACTTATGAGTAGGAAAATTTCAATTAAGAAATTGCCTGAAGCAATTGAAATTTCTGAAATTTTAATTGCGGATGAAATTCCTGTTATCAATATGAAAATTATTGAAGTAAAAAGACCGAAAAATGAATTTGGTGGGAAATCACATCATGAAAAAAAAGACAAGAATAAAAAGGTAAATATTAAAGTATCCAGAGAGGATAAGAAGAAAATAAAATATGGTAAGAGTTATTCCAAAGACCGCAGGAATTAATTTTCAATACTGTTTTTAACAGTGATGCAACCTGGTGTTTTTGATTTTCGTCTATTTAATAGTACCGTAAATGTCATATCTTTTAATTTCATTTTGATGGATAGCGATATGTTTCGGTATATTTAATCGCATAAAGTACTAGGATAAGTAACTAGAGTGCGGTATATGCTTCTCTCTAGTGAGTTGAATAACAAGTAGATAATTTCTGATTACATAATAACAAAATCTATAAAGAATTTTTCTTTACAGATTTGTAAATATGAAACTAATTTATATATTTGGTATGTCTAAAAATTAACTGCGGCCTATGACCCCTACCTTAACCGCCTTTTTTTTCAAGTTTACTTTCCCATGACATCCTCTCAGGATGCCCCCTATATTATAATGAACACATTCCATCAATAACTAACCTAAATTAAATTATTATGAAAAAAACAAAACAATTACTAACGGCATTTATGCTTGCCGTTATGGTGATGAGCATTATGCCCATCTCAAATGTCCTTGCAGGATGCCCCATCGTCGCATTACCTGGAAATGGAAGTACATCAGGCAATGCAAGAGCACCAATCGGGAACTTCCGATATGAGAGGGGAGTTTATTTAATTACAGCTGCAGAATTGGCTGCTGCCGGATTTGCTTCCGGTCAGAATATTGGAACTATCCAATGGACTTATTTTGTTGCTCATAACATTAGTGTTAGCGGCAACTTGCAGGTATGGTTTGAGAATACAAGTGACGTTACTTCTACAAAGAGTACCACCTGGGCAACTGCTGTTTCAACAATGTCGAATGCACATAATGCTGCAGCGACCATTCCTGCCGGAACAGTTTTTGATGTTACGCTGACTGGAACTCCTTTTACTTATACTGGAGGAGGAATTTATGTCGGATTTGAATGGAGTAATGCATCAAATCCTCTTTCAACAGGAGCTTCAGTTTTATGTACCAACCAACCGGTTGCAGCAATGTTAAATAGTCAACAAAGTAATATTAGTTTACCTGTTACATTAGCCGCAGCTTCAAACTTTCGACCCCAAACAGTAATCAGCGCCGCCGGTTTTGCTAATGACGCACAAGCAGGTTTAATTTATACTTATGGTAGCCTTCCAAATTCATTTACAGTTGGCCATCAGATGCAGGCACGCGTAACCAACGCTGGTAATAACACATTAACCAACTTAAATGTATCCTTGAATATTACAGGAGCCAATACATTTTCTGATGTACAGATTGTTCCATCAATACCTCCTTGTTCCTCAGCCATAGTGACATTCAATGGTTTTACTCCTACAGGTACAGGAAATAATACAGTAACTGTTTCAGTTCCATCTGATGATAACAATGGAAATAACACTTCAGTATTAACGCAGCCTACAACTAGTAATATTTATTCTTACAAATACTCATCCCCATTAAGTGGCGGTGTAGGATTTAATGCAGGAATATTTGGAGTTTTTGTTTCAAAGTTCAACGCTGGAATTCCTGCATTGGTCAATGAGGTAAAAGTTGATTTTCAATTGGGAACTGCACCTCGTCAATTCAGAATAGCAATTTACGATGAACTCGGCGGAGCTCCTAACAATTTATTATTTGTTTCTCCTTCAGTAATTAATATTACTGCAGCTGCACAACAAGCATTTATTCCAATATCACCCAGTGTTGCAGTTACAGGAAATTTCTTTGTTGGGGTTGTTCAGGAAACTACCAATACAGCGAACATCGGGTTTTCTTATCAAAGTGAAAATCCTGTTCGAGCAGGTATATTTTATTATGCAAATGCAATTTCTGGAGGACCGTGGGTTGAATTTAGTTCTGCTGCATTACCATTCCGTTCTGCAATTGAAGTGCAATTTTTTGTTCCGCAGCCTCCAAATTGTGCAATTTATAATGCACCTGCCGATTTAAGCTTTGCTTGTCAGAATGGAACTACATTAACATGGGCAAGTGGTGGAGGAGGACCAACGGGTTATAAATTATCCTTCGGAACAAATGCACCTAATTATAATAACATTCTTAATCAATCGGATTTGGGTTTGGCAACAAGCTATCCAACGGGTGCACTTACACCAGGCACTACATACGGATGGAAAGTTGAACCATATAATGTAGATGGTGCAGCAATTGGTTGTTCAGGAAGAACATTTACCACGAATTTAGTGAGTTGTTATTGTGCTTCAACTGCTACCAATGGTGCATTTGAATTTATTTCAAATGTTGCTACTGGTGCATTTTCAAATCCTTCCATCAGTAATTTGTATTCTAATTATTTGGGATTAGGATCGATTAATACGGTTGCTATAGGAGGAACCTTTAATCTTGATGTTACAATAAGTACACCATTTGATGAAGATCGAATGTACATTTATATAGACATTAATCAAGATGGTGATTTTAGTGATGTTGATGAATTGGTTGCAAATGTGGATGTTATTTCTGCCCAAACATTATACACTGTTCCGATAACAGTTCCAATCGCTTCTTTGGCTGGCAACACAGTGATGCGTATAAAAATGGGTGATGAAACTGTAGTGCCAACCATTTCTGCCGATCCTTGTCAAGCTTCTTTCTTTTATGGGGAAGTTGAAGACTACCTTATTAATTTATCTTGTGGTTCATCAATTACAGCAACAACTCCTGCATGTGAAAACGGTGTGATGAATTTCCAGGCAAATTATTCTGGTAACAGTACACCATTTACTTATGTATGGTCGGGACCTAATGGATTTATTTCAGGAATATCAAATCCTTCAATCCCATCCTTAACACTTGCGGATGGTGGAACTTACATTGTAACTGTTACTGATGCTGCTGCTTGTTCATCTACTTCATCTGTAACTTTTGCTGTATCTCCTGCACCAGTTGTTAATGTATCAAGCAATACACCGGTGTGTGTAGGTAATAACATTAGTTTAACTTCTTCCGGTGGTGTTTCTTACATTTGGTCAGGACCAAATGGATTTAATGATGTTGCTCAGAATCCAACTGTGAACCCAACAACTTTAGCAAGTGCCGGAGCTTATACAGTTACTGTTACCGATGCATTTGGTTGCACTGCTAGTGGTACTGAAAATGTTTCTGTAAATTCCAATCCTGTATTGAATATTGTGAGTCAAACCGATGTAGGATGTACAGGGGGGAATGATGGTGCATTCACAATTGGAGCAACAGGCAACAATCCATTTTTATTTGATGAAAATGGTAACATTAATTTCGATGGTATTTTCACGAATTATTCAGCAGGTGCTTATATTGTTGATGTAACAGATGCAAATTCTTGTTCGGCTTCAATTCCGGTAGCTGTTGGTACTACAAGTTCAGCTCCGCCTGCAAATAGTGCTACTATTATTTCATTGCCTCTATCTGCATGTGTGGGTCAAACTGTACCTGTTAGTTGCAACGCAATTATAGGTGCAACAGGTTATACTTGGTCAACTCCAGTTGGAACTTTAATCAATGGTTTGCCAAGTCCACAAACTACCGTAAGTCCAAACGTAAATATTACTTTGGGTGCATTGCCTGCAAATAGTTCCAGTTGGTTGATTTGTGTATTTGGTGCTAACGGTTGTGGACAAACGAACACGAATTGTAAACCAATCAGAGGATCATTAAGTATACCATCAACAATTGTTGGAAGTAATGTTGCTTGTGAAAACACATCCGGTATTTATTCTGTTAATGCTGTTGGTGGTGCAAATTCATACCTATGGACAGGTACCAATGGCATCACATTTTCCGGTTCAGGAATTTCTATTACTGCAAACTTCCCTAATGGTTTTACTACCGGAACAATTTGTGTTGCAGGTCAGTTGGCTTGTGGATATACTGGTCCTTCAAGATGTATGACGGTAAATAATAGTATTCCATCTCTTGGAGGAATGACCGGTACCTTTAGTATTTGTCCCGGCCAAAATGGTGTTGCATTTAGTGTACCTCCTGCTAATGGAGCTGCCACATATACATGGACACCACCGGCAGGTGTGACTATTGCAACAGGCGCAGGAACCAATGCAATCACGGTTAACATTGGTCCGGGATTTGTGTCAGGATTAATGTGTGTAACAGCTACAACTTCATGTGGTGCTGTTTCGGCTGCAAGATGTAATACGGTAGCTGCAACTTTACCAAATACTCCCGGCAATATTAGCGGTGCTGTAACCGGTATTTGTGGACAAACAATTACGTATTCAGTACCTTCAGTAATTGGAGTTAGTTATACATGGACGGCACCTGCCGGAGCTAGCTTAGCATCTCCTAATGGTATCAACACAATTGATGTAACTTATCCGGGTAACTTCACAACGGGACAACTATGTGTTACTGCAAACAATGCTTGTGGAGCCAGTGCGCCACGTTGTGTAAATAGTAAAGGTTCTCCTTCTAATCCCGGTGTAATCGCTGGTAATAATGCAGTTTGTGCCAACGATGCAGGAATTAATTATTCTATTGCTCCTGTATTCGGTGCTACCGGTTATGTTTGGACTGTTCCATTTGGTGCAACAATTGTTTCCGGACAAGGAACAACCTCTATAAATGTTGATTGGGGTACGAACGGAGGAACAATAGGAGTAACAGCTCAATCACCTTGTGGTAATTCAGGAACAAGAACACTTGCGGTTTCAATGAATTGCAAATTGTCTGCGAATGCATTGCCCGGTTCATCACTTAATGTGTATCCAAACCCGGTTAGCACTTTATTGAATGTTGAATTAACAACTATGGTGAAAGGAAATTATTCACTTGAGTTATTCGATCTTTCCGGTAGGTTGGTTTATCAAAATCAGGTTTCTGCAATTGAAGGATTTAATCAATTGACTCTGGATGTTTCCGGATATGTAAAAGGAATGTATTTATTAAGTGTTAAAGATGCTTCAGGGTTCACACAACAAGTTCGTGTGGGTGTGGAGTAAGTTGAAATGAGTTAGTTAAATAATGGAGAGGCTGTCCTTAAATCGACAGCCTCTCATTATTTTAGACCATTTTGTTTAATATATTGTACCATTTAAATGCACTGCAATTATTCAAGAGGGGGTTTTGTCATACTTGTGTAAAAAAATCGCAAAAAAATCTGTTAATTAGGCATATAATCCAAAATATAATTTTGTAATTAATTCAATTTAAGACTTTTATGTTTTTCTTTCAATATTTCGTCTAATTTTTGATATAAAACCTTGTACATTCGTTTTTTATACCTTAACTTTGGTATATTGAATTTTCAAAAATTACCCCCAAGCTTCATTTTTCCGCAAATATCTAACCCATTATGCGGTTTATGAAAAAACATAGTTGTTGCTGCTTTACATTGGTCTTGCTTTTAATAGACAGATGTGTTATTTTAACTTATTGAAATAAAACTAAAAACCAACTAAATATAATCATGAATAAATCAATTACAAATCTAAAAATGAAAAACGTATTTCTTTCATTTATTGTAGCACTTGCTTGTATTTTACATGTAAATACGGCTTTCTCACAAGTGTCAACGTATTATGTATTTTCACAAAATACGGGTACTTATACACCTATCAGCGGTGGTGTGGCAATTGCAACTGCTACAAATCATACCACCAGTGCTGATGTTTCCCTTGATCAAGGAAATTATGCAGGAACCATCCCGTTTAATTTCAATTTTAACGGTACAAACTATACTAGTTTTAATGCTAATGGTAATGGATACATCACATTTGGTGCAACGTTACCCACTACATCAGCAAGTACTCCTATAAGCGCAACAGTTGCCTATAATGGAGCTGTTGCTGCGATGGCAAGAGACATTTGGGGAGTTTATGGTTCCGTAGGAACACGCACTAGTGGATCGCCTACTATTACTGCGGTGACGGACTTTACGGGAATTGCTGTAGGTAAACCAATACGTGGAACAGGCGTTGCCACAGGAGCTCTGGTATCTGCATTTGATATTGGTGCCGGTACCATTACCATGTCAGCGAATGCAACTTCAACTTCCTCAACATACATTGGATGGCCTACAGGAGAAATAAGAGTAGAGACAATCGGAGTTGCCCCTAACAGAATATGTGTCATACAATATAGCGGTATGTCTGACTTTGCCACTACAGCACCAACCGGACATATTATGCAATGGCAAATTCAACTTGCAGAAGGTGGAGGAGTTGCATCAAATCAAACAATCAGCATAGTTTATGGACCTCAAACTAATTTAAGTACTACATCCAGAACACAACAAGTTGGATTGAGAGGAGCGACTAATGCAGATTATAATAACAGGACTTCCACAACAGATTGGAGTGCTACTACCGCTGGTACAGCAAATTCAAGTTTAGTAACACGTACAAACGTAATTTATCCTGCAAGTGGATTAACATTTGTATGGTCACCTCCAAGTGTTTGCAATGGTACACCCACAGCAGGAACTGCTTCTGCAAGTACTTCCAATATTTGTGCGGGTGGAACATCTACGCTAAGTCTCACCGGATACTCAACAGGTTCAACCGGCATAACATTTCAGTGGCAGGAATCTTCAACGTCCGGCGGGCCATACACGAATGTTACAGGGGGGATAGGCGCAACAAATCCAAATTATACCACTACAGCACTAACTTCAAATAAATTTTATATTTGCCAAGTAACATGCTCAAATTCCGCACAATCTGTTAATTCAAATCAGGTGACAATCAATGTAAACAATCCTCAGATTATCAGCACAAACAGCCCTCAAAATTTATGTGGAATTGGAACGGTAACATTTAATGCTAATGTGTCATCCGGATCAACCGCAAATTGGTATGCTGCTTCTTCGGGTGGTTCGCCATTGTATTCGGGAACATCTTTTACCACACCTGTTATTTCAACATCAACCAATTATTATGTTGCTGCTGGTTCAGGAGGTTTCACAGGAAATGTAGGAAAAACATTATTAGAATCAACCGCCAGTGGAACAGGTGGAGGACTTGCTACTTATATGAATTTTGATGCTTTATCTAATTTTGATTTACAAACAGTTGTTTTATATCCTTATGGAGCAACTGATAATGTGGCAGGAACTGTTACGATTGAACTCAGAAGTTCAACCGGAACACCCATTATGTCTCAAACAGTAAATGTAGTAGCTCACAACTCATTTGCTACGAGTGTCCCGCAAGTAGTCACTTTGAATTTTCCGGTAACGGGAGGTGCCAGTTACCGACTAGGGGTTAGTGCATGGACCGGTGGTGTTTCAAACCTTTGGAGAGACGCAACTGGAACCTACCCATATACCCTACCAGGTGTAGTAAGTATTACTGGACCTTCAACCACACCATATTATTATTTCTTTTATAATTGGGGCGTTTCAACAGGATGTGAAGGCCCTCGCCAAATGGTAACAGCTTCTGTAGTGAATGCACCTTTAATTACTGCAAGTACAACTCAGTCATTGGTGTGCAGTGGAGGCGCAACTACGTTAAATGTTAGTAGTTCAAATGATCCGGACTATACTTATTCCTGGACATCTTCTCCTTCTGGATTCAATGCATCAGGGGCAAGTGTGAATGCTAATCCAGCGATAAATACTACATATACGGTAACTGCACTTGACAATACTGCTGGGCCATATAGTGGCTGTACAACCATATCAACAGTTGATATTACTGCACAACCTTCTTCAGCTACTGTAACGGGAAGTCCTGAATCAATTTGCGGTGCAAGCGGAAGTGCTATTTTGGGATTGATACCTACGGGTATTTATCCTGTAGGTAGTATACAGTGGCAAAGTTCACCAAACGGAAGTGGTTACATTGATATTGGGGGTGCAACTAACGAAACCTATTCAACAGGAACAATTTCTTCTACCACATTTTATAAGGCCTTAATAAAGGATGGAAATAACAACGTATGTATTTCACCATTTAAAGAAATAGTTGTAGGTGTTCCAACAGTGAACAGTACAACTCCAAATACTCGTTGCGGAACAGGAACAACTACATTGCAGGCAACTGGTTCTTCGGGATCAACAATTAAGTGGTATGCAACAAGTACAGGTGGTAGTTCTATTGGGACAGGTTCACCATTTACAACACCGGTCATCAACAATACCACAACCTATTATGCAGCAGCTGAAACCGGAAGTGGAGCTCCAGTTAATGTGGTTGTAGGAACTGGTGCAGGAACTAGTGCCACATATTCTAACCCTTTTTATAGTTTGTGGTCTAATACACATAATCAACATTTGATTTTAGCATCAGAATTAATTGCTGCAGGTGTTGATCCAGGCATAATCACTCATGGTGGAATAAATATAACTGTAGCAGGAACATTACCAATGATAGATTTTTCACTGAAGCTTGCCAATACGTCTGTGACAAACTTATCTTCGTATGCCTCAGCAACATTTACCACTGTTTATACATCTGCTTCACTAATGCCTGTAGTTGGAATAAATACAGTTGCTTTTTCAACACCATTTATATGGGACGGAGTTAGTAATTTATTGATTGAAATATGTCATGGAAATTCAGCCAGCACTGCAACAATGAGCAGAACGTGCAAAACTGATGCAACATCTTTCGTTTCTTCAATACATACACACACAACAACTGCACCCGGAACGGCAGGTTCTGTACAGTGTACAAATAATACTTCCAATGTGACAACATATTCGGTTCGTCCTCAGTTTTATTTTACTGTCATTCCTTCCTGTTCTAGTGCAAGAACTCCGGTAACTGCTACAGTAACACCGGCACCACCAATAACAGCTGCTGCAACTGCACTTGCTGTTTGTCCGGGTGGATCTTCAGATTTAAGTGTGTCAAGTCCGAATGACCCAAGTTACACTTATATATGGACAAGCGTACCAGCAGGATTCAATGCATCTGGGGCCGGTCCACATACTGTTTCACCTTCTGTAAATACTAAGTATTTTGTAACTGCTACTGATAATAGTGGAGGTCCTAATCAGAATTGTGCATTGATCGATAGTTTAACTATCATTAATGGAGGTACATTGGTTGCCGGAACAATATCTACCCCACAAACGGAGCTGTGTCTTTCAGGTGCTACAACGTTAACACTTACCGGTGCATCCGGTGGCGCAAATCAATGGCAATCATCAACTTTAAGTGCTACAGGGCCATGGACTAATGTGGGAACTGGATCTAATACATACAATACCGGAACAATTTCTCAAACAACCTATTATCAGGTTGTGACCAGCTGTAATTCTTCATCGGTTACTTCGAATGTACAAACTGTTACTGTGAATAATCCAAGTATTACGGGTACAACACCAGCTACGCGATGTGGAACAGGGACTTCAACTTTACAAGCAATAGGTTCTGCAGGAACAACAATTAAATGGTACACCGCAAATTCAGGTGGTTTACCTGTTGGTACAGGTAATTCATTCATCACCCCTGTAATCAGTACTTCAACTTCATATTACGCTGCAGCTGAATTAGGCTCAGGAGGACCTGCAGTCAATGCAGTTGGAGCCGGAGCCACAACTAGTATTACTTATCCGTGTCCATTTTATAGTTTGTGGTCGAACACACATAATCAATATTTAATTTTAGCATCAGAGCTTTTAGCTTCAGGTATTTCACCAGGAGCAATGACAGCCCTTGGTGTTGATATATCATCTGCAGGAACATTACCTGTGATTGATTTGAGTTTAAAAATGGGTCACACTTCTGCTACATCAGTATCAACATTTTTATCTCCCACATTTACAACAGTATATACTTCTGCATCGTTAATGCCAACAACCGGAACAAATACGATGACATTTTCAACTCCTTTTGTATGGGATGGTGTTAATAATATTGTTATTGAAGTCTGTCATGGAAATTCTGGAAGCTCTGCTACTATGAGTAGAACCGGAGATGTGGATAATACATCATTTATTTCAACAATTCATACTCATAAATCTGCTGCTTCAGCTGCAGCAGCAACGTGTAGTGACTTAACAACAAATCTTACAACTTACAGTATCAGACCTAAATTTACTTTTACATATGAGTCAGGGTGTGCAAGTCCCAGAACAGCAGTTTTGGCAACTGTGAATCCTGCTCCTGCCATTGCTTTAGTTGCTGATGATTTAAGTCTTTGTACAGGTGGATCAACTAATATAAGTGTTACAAGTTCCAACGATCCTAATTATACTTACACATGGACATCAGTCCCAGCAGGATTTAACCAAACCGGAAATGGGCCTTTCACTATTTCGCCATCTGTTAACACAAAATATTTTGTGAGTGCAATTGATAATTCAGCCGGCCCAAACAATAGTTGTGTGATAAGCGATAGTGTTAATGTGATAGTTACGGGAACTTTGGTTGCAGGAACAGTATCTGCATCACAAACAACATATTGTTTGAATGGCACACCTACATTGACTCTTACCGGAGCTCAAGGAGCTATCCAATGGCAATCGTCAACAGTGAGTGCTACAGGTCCATGGACCAATGTGGGTACAGGTTTGACTACTTATTCTCCTGCCCTTAATCAAACAACTTATATACAAGCAGAAGTTAGTTGTCAAAGTAGTAACTTAATTTCTAATGTTGAAACAATTACAGTTTATAACCCGCAAATTTTAAGCACCACTCCAGATTCACGATGTGGTGCAGGTTCTTTAAATTTAGCAGCTACCGCAACTCCTGGCTCTGTTGTGAACTGGTATTCTTCTTCCATAGGAGGCGCAGCACTTGCATCAGGCAACACTTTTGTGACTCCTGTTATTGGAAGTACAACTACATTTTATGCAGCTTCCACATTTGGTGGAGGTGGAACAGTCAATACTGCAATGCCTGCTGCTTTATCCACAGCTACTTCAGGTGTTGGAACAACTAATTTTGGATTAGTTTTCGATGCAATTTCAGCTTTTACAATTAATTCGGTTACAGTTTATCCTGTAAGTTCATCCAGTGCATCAGGTACAGTTACAGTTGATATAATTAATAGCTCTGGCACAGTTTTACATACAACAACAGTTAATGTTGTTGGTGGTCCAGCAGCAAGTGCACCTGCCGTAGTGATTCCGTTAAATTTCAATATACTTCCTGGAACTAATTTGAAAATGCGTCCTAATTTCACCGGCATTAGTGGTTTATTGTTCGAGCCATCTGCTTCTGCTCCGTCTGGTAATTATGGATTCCCATATGTTGTACCCGGTGTGCTTTCTATAAATCACAGTACCTTAACCGCGGCTCCTGCGAATACAGTTAGACTTGATTTATATTATTACTTCTACAATTGGTCAATTGCGACAGGTTGTGAAGGAAATCGAGTGCCTGTTATTGCAACAGTTACAAGTTCTCCTGCAATTTCTGCCAGTGCTACTTATACTACTCCTTGTTCCGGTAATCCAATTGATTTAAGTGTAAGCAGTAGCAATGCGGGATATACTTACTCATGGACATCAACCCCTGCCGGATTCAACGGGACAGGTGCAGGTCCTCTTGCAGCTACACCGGCAGTTTCTACAACCTATCAAGTTTTAGCAATTGATAATTCTGGAGGCGCATTTAATGGTTGCGGTGCTTTATCTACTGTAACCGTTACACCTGTTGCTAATCCTTTGTCGTTAACTGTTACGTCTACGCCTGGTTCGGTTTGTGTAGGAGACAATGCACAATTAACTTCAGTGGCTTCAGCAGTAGGCTATACAATGAATACTAACTGCGGAACTGGATTTATTGATATCGCTTCTAGCGGTACTTCTATCACTGGCCTTCTTGATGACAGCGAACATAACATTACTATTCCTGCCTTTACATTTAATGGTATATCTTATACCACAGCACGATTAGGAATGAATGGTGTTATAGCATTTGGCTCTACATCTGGTGAGATAAGTGTAGGTAATACTGCGCTTCCAACTACCGGTGTTGCGGCGGGAAATATTTTCCTTGCTCCTTATTGGGATGATTTAGATATAAATCTTGGAGCTACGGTAAAGACGCAAACTATTGGTAATGTTTATATTATTCAATGGACCAACACCGATCACAATTTATTTACAACAGGTGGGATTACTTTCCAGGTACAAATGAATCTGGTAACCGGAGTGATAACTTATGTTTATCCTGATGTGATTTTTGGTAGTGCAACATACGATGCCGGTTTAACAGCCACTATTGGTATACAATTTAGTTCGACCAGTGCTATCGAGTATTCCTTCAACACGGCTTCTCTCACTAACGGTCAGTGTATTAGTTTTACACCAAATACACCGAATATTACTTACGACTGGACTGCGAATTCTACCTATTTATCTGCAACAAATATTGCCAATCCAGTAGCACAAGGTGTGATGTCAACTCAGAATTATTCATTATTGATCACTGATCTTACCAGCGGTTGTACGAAAGTAGCCAACTACACTTTAGACGTTATTCCTTTGCCACAACCAACAGCCTCCAGCAACTCACCTGTGTGCGAAGGCCAGTCGGTATCGTTCTTTGGTAATAATACAACATCAGGTCAAACAACCGGTAACGGTTATGTATGGTCAGGTCCAAACGGATTTAATGACATCGTTCAGAACCCCACATTGAGTAATGCTACAGCAGCAGCCTCAGGTACGTATACGGTTACCGTTACGAATCAGTTTGGTTGTACTGAAACAACTACTACTTCAGTTACTGTTGCTCCCCTTCCTGCACTGAACATCCAAAGTCAAACGAATGTGAGTTGTAACGGAGGATTCGATGGAGCGTTTACTATTGAAGTAACCAACGGTAGTGGATTCTACTTGTATGATCAGAATGGAAACATCAACTTTGATGGAATCTTTACAGGTTTTTCTGCCGGTTTGTACATTGTTCAAGTAACCGATGGTAACTCCTGTGCATCTTCTATTCCTGTAACGATAACAGAACCTGATCCTACAACTCTTCCTGATGCAGGACAAGATCAAACATCGTGTGTAGGCGCTACTGTTACATTAGCAGGTAATACTGCAGCGGTTGGTACCGGAACATGGACAGTAGTAGCAGGAAGTGGAACGTTTACCAATGCCAATGATCCTGCCACCACGGTAACAGGAGTAGGAGCAGGGCTCAACACGTATGCCTGGACGATCGACAACGCAGTTTGCTTTATCAGTAACTCTGATAATGTAAATGTGACGACTAATGTTCTTCCAACGGCAACAGTAAGTGGCACGACATCGATCTGTAACGGTCAAACGGCGAATCTAACATTAGACTTCACCGGCACCGGTCCATGGACGTATTCCTACAGTAATGGAAGTACCACCTTTGGACCCTTTGCTACCAGCAACAATCCGGAGATAGTTCAAGTGTCTCCCACTGTAGCCACTACTTATAGTTTAGTAGGTATAGATGATTCCAATTGTAGCGGAACGGTATCGGGCTCGGCATCGATCACAGTGGTGTATTCACCACCGGTAGGATCGATTTATACCTTCACCGCACCCACCACCGCATGCTTTGGAACCATTGCAACGATCACCACCAATGCGGTTTCGGGCGCTACCTCTTATACATGGAGTGGTCCTGCCGGAACGTTATTTGACGGTCAACCGGGACCTTATTCTTCAGCGAGCAATTCGGTATCGGTAGAATTTGGAATATTAAGCACCACATCAGGTTATAGCATTTGCGCCACAGCAGTAAATGCGTGCGGACAAAGTAACACCCGTTGTATCTGGATTCGTGGAACGGTAAGTACCCCGGCACCCATCACCGGCAGCACCGTAGGTTGTCCTAATACAACAGGTCCTTACTCGACCTCAACAGTAGTAGGTGCAGCGAATTACTTCTGGACGGCCTCTCCCCAAATGCAGATCATCGCAGGACAAGGCACTCCGAACGTGACGGTACGATTCTTAGCCTCGTTCACCAGCGGAACCATCTGCGTAGTAGGGGTAACCTCTTGCGGCTCGACCAGCACAGCACGTTGTATGACCGTAAATAAAGCGACCTCCACACCGGGCACCATGAGCGGACCGTTTGCACAGTGTCCAGGTCAAACCGGACAAGTGTTCTCCATCGATCCTGTAGCAGGCGCGGCATCGTATACCTGGACGGTACCTGCGAATGTCACCTTAACATCAGGTCAGGGCACCCCCTCGATCACGGTGAGTGTAGGCAGTACGTTTAACATAGGAAATATCTGTGTAACGGCAACGTCTATATGCGGAATCGTATCGGCACCCCGTTGCAAAACAATTTCTTCGGTACAACCTAATACACCGGGTAACATCACAGGTCCTAATTCAGGAGTTTGTGGTCAATCGATCACCTATAGCGTACCAGCACAATCAGGAGTAACCAGTTACGACTGGGTACTACCGGTAGGAGCAACGATAGTAGGCGGAGCAGGAACGAACACCGTTCAGATCACGTTTGCTTCGAACTTCACCACCGGTCAGTTGTGTGTAACAGCAGAGAACGGATGCGGAAGCAGTACAGCACGTTGTGTGAACATCAAAGGTGTACCAGCCGATCTAAGTGTGATCACCGGACCTAACCCTGTATGTAGTTATGATGCGGGCTTGTTGTACTACATCAACCCGGCCTTCGGCGCCACCAGTTATGTGTGGACTGTACCGGCAGGAGCGAGTATAGTAGCAGGACAAGGAACCAATGCAATCATCATTGATTATGGCATCGGCGGCGGACTAATCACTGTGAAAGCAGTGAATGGTTGTGGCCAGTCGGGAACCCGTACGTTGAACGTGATTGTGAACTGCAGAATGGCAGGCAGTCTGCCAAATGCAACCTTGAACGCATATCCAAATCCTGTAAGTTCAGATCTGACGATCGATCTGGATGCAACCACTTCCGGAAGCTATGTAGTAGAACTGCTAGATCTTTCAGGACGGATTGTAAAATCAGAAGTGATGAATGCGATCATCGGACTCAACAGAAACAGTATGGATGTAAGCACCCTTTCAAAAGGAATGTACATGCTGAATGTGAAAAACGAAAACGGCTTCTCACAACAATTGCGTATTGCAGTGGAATAACCTGCTCGCAGAATAAATTCAATTAAACTAAAAAGCCTCTATCTCACGATAGAGGCTTTTTAAATGAAAAACCTGCCCGACCCAAATGGCTTGTGCGCCGAAGGGCGGGTGTAAAATGTAAAATGTAAAATGACCAGAGTAGCGTTGGCAGATATGGGCGTGTGACAAGTTGGCGATTGTTGTTTGATCAGTGATCAGTTACCAGTTAGGGACGCCATGATTGGCTCGAAAAACATTAAGTAAGGAAATGATTTTTTTTATTACAACAAAAATGGTGAGTGGGTGAGTTAGCGACTAATAAGTGTGTTGTACATGATTTGCAAAGGCATTCGAAAAATAATTTCGGAGAAAATAATTTGTATTAGATCACAAAAGACGACCATTTTTAATTATCTAATTAATTTTCAATAGCTTACATAATCTGACATACTCATACTTTTGACTGAGATTGTTAATTTTTTTTGAACAATAATTTGAAATCTAAGGATTTATACTTATTTTTGAAAAACTAACCACCAAAGCAAATTAAATGTATTTAATTATCAAATAGTTACAGAATGTTCTGATAGCATTTATTTTGTTTTGCCTTAACCCCCAAAAAAGATGATGAATTTTACCAAATCTTCTTCTTTAAATCCTTACTGCAATACTATTTTTTTAGTTAAGCAAATTTATAAACTGGAATAGTCATTTTAGGAGAGACATCAATTTTAATTCAAAGTTCTGATTTAGAATTAGTGCGGATTGATGTTATTGAATAATCTTTCCTCACCCAGCCAAAATTAATCTTTATCATAATAGTTATTTCACCAAACTATTATAATGGTGCAATTCTTTTTAAAATCTAAATTACTTCAACAAAAAAACAGTTTAAAGAAATTTCCTAACACGTTAATTTGAAATCAATTAATATTAACCACCCCCCCCCTTAACCACTATGAAAAACAAAATTACTCAATTAAAGATTTTTACCTTGGTACTAATCTTTGCTGTCGCTATGATGGCGCAATTTGCCAACGCACAAGTAGGTACTCCATCTTACTTGAATGGAACAGGAACAACCTCGAATGGTTTTCCTCTTAATGGAGCAAGCAACAAGGTTCAATGGATTTATGCTCCGGGTGCCTTCACAACATTGGGTGGTGGATCCGGATCTCCTCTCCCGGCTGGGAACAATATAACGAAAGTTTATATTAAATTCTCCAGTACCGTGAATGCAACAAATCTTTATTCCAATTTAAGTATTTCATTGGGTCAAAATGTAGGAGCAATTCCTAATTATACTCAAGCTCCAGCAACTGCAGGGGTGGCTTTTAATACAGGCTTAACGGAATGTTTTTTTCAAGCGAGTGGTTTTGCTTTTACAGGAATTACAGCAAGTTCCTGGTATGGGATTACTTTGCAAACCCCGTTTACTTATGACCCATCTCTAGCTCTGATTGTTGAAATTAAATGTTCAGCAGGTACAGGTAATGGTGTTGCAAATGTTACAACTTCCGGAATCAGTCAGCGACTTTATGCAGCTTTTGCCGCTGGAACAGGAACTGCAAATACCGGATTGACTCCATTAGGTTTTGATATCATTCCGAATTCACCTTGTACCACACCTCCAACACCTGGTGTTTCAACAGCCAATCCTTCATCAGGAATTTGTGTTGGTGCTAATATATCATTGGACTTAACAGGTGCATCTGTAGGTGGTGGACAATCTTATCAATGGCAAACTTCACCTACTATTGGAGGATTATATACCAATCTAGGTTCTTCTCAAACATCTTCGTCTTTAATCACACCATCAACTTCTACTTTGTACTATCGCTGTGAAGTAACTTGTAGTGGTAACTCTCAAAATAGTACTCCTGTATTGGTGACAGTTGATCCGCCATTTCCTGGAGGAACTTATACAATCAACTCCGGAGCAGCTACCGGAGGAACGAACTTTCAAACATTTAATGATTTTAAATCAGCCCTTTCATGCGGTATTGCCGGCGCCATAGTTGTAAATGTGGTGCCTGGTAGTGGCCCTTATAATGAACAAGTAGAATTTGGAGCTGTAGGAGGATCCTCTGCATCAAATACAATTACCATAAACGGAAACAACAATTTATTAACATTTGATGGCAACATAACCTTACCATATACTTTAGGATTAAATGGCTCTGACTATTTTGTTTTTAATAATCTCAATGTTTCCGGGACAAATGCCACATATTCCTTAACCGTCAAATTATGGAATGGTTCAGATAATAATACTTTTAGTAATTGTACTTTTGAATCAAGCACATCAGCAACAGGTACTGTTCATAGTCCCTTTTCAATAAGTGGAACAGCAACAACAGCTACAGGGACCGGAAATTCAGGAAGTAATAATTTGATTACTGGATGTACTACAGTTGGTGGGTATTATGGTTTAGTAATATCAGGAGCAGTTTCAGGTACAGGAAATCAAGTGCTGAATAATTCTGTTACCGAATTTTATACATATGGAATTTATCAAGCCTATTGTCAAAATACATTAATAAAAGGTAATACAATAGAACGTCCTACGCGTGCAAATCCTTCGAGTGGATACGGTATATATCTTACAACAAGTACAGCAAATTGTTTGGTAGATGGAAATACAGTCCGCAATTTGTTTGGTGGATTACTAACTTCCACCGGCACAGCATACTGTTTATACAATGCGGTTTCAGCCACGGCCGGTAATGAAAATAAATGGATTAACAATTTGGTTTATAATATTAATAATCGAGGTGGTGTCATTTATGGAATTTATATTCCTTCTTATAATTATGTACAATTTTATCATAATACTATCATTCTTGATGATGCGACTGCAACAGCCGGTACCACTTATGGTACTTATTGTAATGGAACAGGTGCTGAAGCAAAGAATAATATTATTTACATAACGCGTGCAGGATCAGGTTCAAAATATTGTATGTATCATAGCGGCACAACAGGCACTAGTGACTATAATGTTTTATATATGAACGCGCCTGCCGGACTTAACTATATTGGATACAGAACAACAGCTTATGCAACTCTTGCTGCATTCCAATCGGGTACAGGTTTGGATTTAAATAGTGTTGACGTTGATCCACTATTTACTTCTAATATTCCTTCAAATGGGTTAGTAAATGATATTGGAACACCTGTAGGTGTTTTAACTGATATTGCCAATAATCCTCGTTCATTAACAACACCTGACCCTGGAGCTTATGAATTTTCGCTTGCAGGTTTAGATGCTGCCATTTCTTGGGTTTCTCCAACCAGCCCTGCTGTTGCCGGAACGTATCCAATAACTGTTAATATAAATAATACACAGGCTCAAACCATTACAAGTTTAAATCTATCATACAACGATGGTAGTGGTCCCGTTACTCAAAGTTTTACCGGATTAAATATTCCAGGAGGTTCTAATCAGAATTTTGTGTTTACCACGCAATATAATTTAGTTGGTAATGTCACTATTACTGTTGATATATTGTCTGTAAATGGGGGCAGTGATGTTATTAGTGCAAATAATACAGATAGTTACTCACTTTGTATATCATTATCCGGAACTTACACCATTAATGCAGCACTACCAACAAGCGGAACAAACTTTCAATCATTTAATGATGCAATAACTGCATTGGCTTGTGGTATATCAAATCCTCTAATTTTCAATGTAGTTTCTTCAAGCGGGCCTTATAATGAACAAGTGGTTATACCGGCCATTTCAGGTGCTAGCTTATCCAATACTATTACTATTAATGGAAATGGTAATACTTTAACTTTTGCAGGATCATCAGGTAATCCCAATACACTTGCATTAAATGGAGCAGATTATTTTATTTTTAATAATTTATTTGTTGATGCTACTGATGGAACATATGCAATTGCAGGTCACCTTTATGGCGGCGCTGATAATAATACTTTTAATAATTGTACTTTCCAATCTTCTATCACCGGAACTACAACTGTGCTAGCTGCCTTCGCATTGAATGGTTCTGCAACTGCAGCTTCTGCATCGGGCAATTCAGGAAATAATAATCTATTGAATGGCTGTACAATGATAGGTGGATACTATAACACAATTTTCTATGGTTCAACAACAATTCCCTATAACATAGACAATAAGATTATTAATTGCACCGCACGAGATTTTTATTCTTATGGACTTTATAATTTATATTGTAGGAACACAATTATCAGTGGTAATATTGTTGAAAGACCAAACAGAACAAATTCAGGAACGGCATATTGTATTTATTTAAGTACTAGTTCATACAATTGTACAGTTGAAAAAAATAGAGTTAGAAAAATATTTGATGGACAACCTACTAGCGCTTCAACTGCATATTGTTTATATAACGGTGCATCAGGTGCAGCAGGTTTTGAGAATAAATGGATTAATAACCTAGTTTCAGATATGAATTCATCAGGAGCTCTTTATGGATTTTATAGTTTAGGATATACATCCGTCAACTTTTATCATAACACTATTTCTTTTGATCATACAGCTGCAGTAACTAGTAGTGTTGCATATGGGATTTATGCTTATGGATCCACAACTGATATTAAAAATAATAATGTTTCTATTACCAGGGGTGGTGCAGGTACTAAATATTGTTTGTATATGAGTTCAACAGGTACTGCAACTTCAAACAATAACAATTTATATATCAATGCTGCTGCCGGTACCAATAATGTTGGTTATTTTTCTGGTGCATTTTCAACGTTAGCCGCATGGCAAGGAGCAAATGGTGGAATCTGGGATCAGCAAAGTGTGAGTGCCGATCCACTTTACGTTTCGCCTGCTGCAGGTAATTATAGTCCTTCAAATATTTCTTTAGATAATATTGGTTCACCACTGGGTGTTACACAAGATATCACTAATACAACAAGAAGTTTGGTTGATCCAGATCCGGGAGCATATGAATTTTCGGTGTCGCCAAAAGATGTTGGCGTTTATGCATTAATTACTCCGGCAAACGGGGAGTGTTATTCTAATGCAGAAACCATTACATTGGAGATAAAAAATTATGGATCTACAGCATTAAATTTTAGTGTTGATCCAGTTACCGTGACTTGCAATGTTACAGGAGCTGCTACGACCACCTTAACAGGAACTCCTACCGGAACTTTGGCCATAGGTGCTACAATGAATGTGGTAATGTCTTCAACCTTGAATATGACAACTGCAGGTACTTATACTTTTAACGCTTTCACTACAATGACAAGTGATGGAAATGCTACCAACAATGCAATGTTACCTGATTCTCGTTTAGGTGTTCCTATTGCCGGTACAGTTAGTTCATCACTAATGGTAGTTTGTGTATCAGGAATTCCAACTTTAACAGTTTCAGGAACCTCAGGAGGCGCAATCCAATGGCAACAATCATCTGTAAGTGCATCCGGACCTTGGACGAATGTGGGAACCGGTGGAAACACTTATACGCCGGCATCTTTCACTCAAACTATGTATTACCAAGCATTAACAGTTTGTAATGCGAATTCAGTTGCATCAAATGTGGTAACTGTTACTCTGAGCAATCCACAAATTACGGGCACAACTCCTGATTCTCGTTGTGGTATTGGATCGGTTACCTTAGGAGCAACTTCAAGCGGACAAGGTATAATTAGTTGGTTTGATACACCTACCGGTGGAACAGCACTTGGAACCGGAGGTTCATTTACGACAAACATACTTGGGACGACTACATTTTATGCTGAAGAAAATATTGGTGGTGGTGGTGGATCTGGTTCTGCAATTCAAGTAACTGAAATTGATTTGGGAACTAATGATCGGTTAGAAATTCAGAATGTTTCTCCTGATTTAGTAGATGTGACCGGATGGAAAGTTGCAATAGGCAATAGCTACACTGATATTACTTCAGTAAATGCAAATATTCAAACATTGAGTGGTACAATGTCTCCTGGTCAGATTATGACTTGGACCGATTTAGCTGCCGGTCCAAATTATTGGGGAAGTAATATTCTTTGGAATCCAGGTGCTTTCCCTTCATTCACCGGATGGGCTGCAATACTTGATCAAAACAATGTTTTGAAAGATGTGGTATTTTTAAATTGGCCTTCTGCAAATATTCAAGGGGCAAGTATTACCGTAGGTTCTGTTACAATAACTGTAGGCACGGAGTGGAGTGGAAATGGAATTGATCAAACATCAGTGCTGGGTACTGAAAGTGTTTCTCGTCAGGGAACATCGGATAATAACTCAGCATCCGACTTTTCAATTATCAATTTATCAGTGGGATCTACAAATCCCGGGATGACCTTACCATTTACCGGATTTGGATGTGCAAGTACTCGTGTTTCTGTTGTAGCAACATCAACACCTGCACCTTCACTTAATGTTGTTGCAAACGATGTCACATTATGTCCCGGTGGAACAACAACAGTTAGTGTTAGTAGTAGTAACGATCCTAACTATACTTATTCTTGGATGAGTGTCCCCGGAAGTTTTACGGCCTTCAGGTGCCGGCCCACACAATGTTAGTCCAACAATATCAACGAAATATTTTGTTACTGCCACCGACAATTCAGCAGGACCCAATAGTGGATGTGCTATAATAGATAGTGTTGAAATATTCACCGGGGCAACTCTATCTGCCGGAACAGTATCTGTATCAGAAAATAATTTTTGTGTTTCCGGTGTTCCAACCATGAGTGTTGCAGGTGCTGATGGGGGACAAATACAATGGCAGCGTTCAACAATTAGTGCATCTGGTCCCTGGACCAATGTTGGTACTCCTTCAACAGTATATGCACCGGGAACAGTTACACAAACCACCCATTACCAGGTTAGAGTGAGTTGTCAATCTAATCAAGTTTTTTCAAATGTGGTTACAGTAACAGTTTCTAATCCTTCGCTTTCAAGTACCAATGGTGCAACACGTTGTGGGCCGGGCCAAGTAACATTAACTGCTACTCCTAATGCAGGAACTGTTAACTGGTACGCAGCTATAAATGATATAAATTCAATTGCAACAGGTACATCATATTCTCCAATAGTCACAGGCTCTACAACTTATTACGCCGCCGCCACTGATGGTGGTGCCAATGGAAGCTTAGGTTTGCCAAATAGAGTTGGATCAACTACCAATAGCGGCTACAGCGACATAGGATTGGTGTTTGATGCGTTCCAAGTTTTCAACTTGAATTCAGTTGCTATTTATCCGGTTGCCACCACTCCAAGTGGGAATGTTACCGTTACTATTGCATTAAAAAATTCGAGTGGTACTGTTCTTGAAAGCACAACAGCTTCAGTTCCCACTTCAGTTTCTCCCGGAATCAAAACTGTAGTTAACTTAAATTTCACTGTCCCTGTAGGAACCGGGCATCGATTAGTCTTTACCGCTGCTACAGGTGGTGGTATCACCGGTTTTATAAGAGAATCATCAACAGGTTATGTGTATCCATATACTTTGCCCGGCACAGCAAGCATTACTTCAGCATACACAAGTGGCGCATCTTCTGCTTACTATTATTATTTCTACGATTGGCAAGTAAGTACTGGATGTGAAGGAACACGTGTTGCTGTGCCTGTTACAGTAACTCCTTCAACCGGCATTACGGCAAGTGCTACTTATTTAACTCCCTGTGCTGGAAACCCAACAGATTTATCTGTAAGTAGTACAAATCTAGATTATGTTTACACCTGGTCATCCAACCCTGCAGGATTTAATCAAACAGGCCCTGGTCCATTTACTGTTACACCGGGTTTTAACACCACCTATACTATATTAGCAAACGATCCAAATACAAGCTGCGGTGCTTTAGCAACACTAGTTGTTACACCTACTGTCAATAATATTCAATCAACGGCAACAGCAAGTTCAAGTTCTGTATGTCCTGGTACGGATGTGAATCTAACCACCACAGCTTCTACCATGTCACCTTATTGTACAGCTACCGGTGGAACAGGAACTTATTATATGAATAATTTCTCCACCACAGGCGGTGCTACTAATATTACCAATAACACCTCGGGCTATTCACCTTTAGGATATGGTGATTTTACTGCGATGAATGTAACCCAAGCCGTAGGTGGTAGTGTTTCGTGGTCTGCCTCTGCCTTTGCTGTTGGTACCATGGGAGTGGCAATATTTGTTGATTGGAATCAGAACGGTGTTTTAACAGATGCCGGTGAACAGATGTATAATTCAGCGGCCTATGTATCATCTGCTGCAAGTTCTTTCACTGTTCCGGCAGGAGCTATGAACGGAGCTACTCGAATGAGAGTAGTGGTTGATTATTTGAACACCGCACCAGGTGCATGTGATGTTGCTACCTCTCATGAAACAGAAGATTATTCGTTTATCGTAACCGGAGGCGTTCCTAACCCGAGTGCATTTACGTATGATTGGTCATTAAATCCGACCTTCTTAAGTGCCACCAATATTGCCAATCCTGTTGCACAGGCAATGACGTCATCACAAACTTACACCGTGGTGGTATCTGATCTTGGCTCAGGCTGTACAAAAGCATCGGTGGTGCCGATTATCGTTAACCCGCTTACCACAACCAACAGCATCCAGTAACTCACCGGTGTGCGAAGGTCAGTCAGTATCGTTCTTTGGTAACAATATCGCATCCGGTCAAACCACAGGTAATAGTTACTTATGGACCGGTCCGAACGGATTTAATGATATTGTACAGAACCCAATATTGAGTAATGCTACTGCTGCTGCTAACGGCACGTACACGGTAACCGTTACCAACCAATTTGGTTGTTCGTTTACTACTACTACACTTGTAACTGTTGCCCCACCTCCTGCACTGAACATCCAAAGTCAAACGAATGTGAGTTGTAACGGAGGATTCGATGGTGCGTTCACGATTGAAGTCACCAACGGAGTTGGTTTCTATCTGTATGATCAGAATGGAAACATCAACTTTGATGGAATGTTCTCAGGCTTTAGTGCCGGCTTATACATTGTACAGGTTACCGATGGTAACTCCTGCGCCTCTTCTATTCCTGTAACGATTACAGAACCGGATCCTACAACCCTTCCTGATGCAGGACAAGATCAAACATCGTGTGTAGGTACTACTGTTACATTAGCAGGTAATACTGCAGCGGTTGGTACCGGAACATGGACAGTAGTAGCAGGAAGTGGAACGTTTACCAATGCCAATGATCCTGCCACCACGGTAACAGGAGTAGGAGCAGGGCTCAACACGTATGCCTGGACGATCGACAACGCAGTTTGCTTTATCAGTAACTCTGATAATGTAAATGTGACGACTAATGTTCTTCCAACGGCAACGGTAAGTGGCACGACATCGATCTGTAACGGTCAAACGGCGAATCTAACGTTAGACTTCACCGGCACCGGTCCATGGACGTATTCATACAGTAATGGAAGTACCACCTTTGGACCCTTTGCAACCAGCAACAATCCGGAGATAGTTCAAGTGTCTCCAACTGTAGCCACTACTTATAGTTTAGTAGGTATAGATGATTCCAATTGTAGCGGAACGGTATCGGGCTCGGCATCGATCACAGTGGTGTATTCACCACCGGTAGGATCGATTTATACCTTCACCGCACCTACCACCGCATGCTTTGGAACCATTGCAACGATCACCACCAATGCGGTTTCGGGCGCTACCTCTTATACATGGAGTGGTCCTGCCGGAACGTTATTTGACGGTCAACCGGGACCTTATTCTTCAGCGAGCAATTCGGTATCGGTAGAATTTGGAATATTAAGCACCACATCAGGTTATAGCATTTGCGCCACAGCAGTAAATGCGTGCGGACAAAGTAACACCCGTTGTATCTGGATTCGTGGAACGGTAAGTACCCCGGCACCCATCACCGGCAGCACCGTAGGTTGTCCTAATACAACAGGTCCTTACTCGACCTCAACAGTAGTAGGTGCAGCGAATTACTTCTGGACGGCCTCTCCCCAAATGCAGATCATCGCAGGACAAGGCACTCCGAACGTGACGGTACGATTCTTAGCCTCGTTCACCAGCGGAACCATCTGCGTAGTAGGGGTAACCTCTTGCGGCTCGACCAGCACAGCACGTTGTATGACCGTAAATAAAGCGACCTCCACACCGGGCACCATGAGCGGACCGTTTGCACAGTGTCCAGGTCAAACCGGACAAGTGTTCTCCATCGATCCTGTAGCAGGCGCGGCATCGTATACCTGGACGGTACCTGCGAATGTCACCTTAACATCAGGTCAGGGCACCCCCTCGATCACGGTGAGTGTAGGCAGTACGTTTAACATAGGAAACATCTGTGTAACGGCAACGTCTATATGCGGAATCGTATCGGCACCCCGTTGTAAAACAATTTCTTCGGTACAACCTAATACACCGGGTAACATCACAGGTCCTAATTCAGGAGTTTGTGGTCAATCGATCACCTATAGCGTACCAGCACAATCAGGAGTAACCAGTTACAATTGGGTCGTTCCGGTAGGAGCAACGATAGTAGGCGGATCAGGAACGAACACCGTTCAGATCACGTTTGCTTCGAACTTCACCACCGGTCAGTTGTGTGTAACGGCAGAGAACGGATGCGGAAGCAGTACAGCACGTTGTGTGAACATCAAAGGTGTACCAGCCGATCTAAGTGTGATCACCGGACCTAACCCTGTATGTAGTTATGATGCGGGCTTGTTGTACTACATCAACCCGGCCTTCGGCGCCACCAGTTATGTGTGGACTGTACCGGCAGGAGCGAGTATAGTAGCAGGACAAGGAACCAATGCAATCATCGTTGATTATGGCATCGGCGGCGGACTAGTTACTGTGAAAGCAGTGAATGGTTGTGGCCAGTCGGGAACCCGTACGTTGAACGTGATTGTGAACTGCAGAATGGCAGGCAGTCTGCCAAATGCAACCTTGAACGCATATCCAAATCCTGTAAGTTCAGATCTGACGATCGATCTGGATGCAACCACTTCCGGAAGCTATGTAGTAGAACTGCTAGATCTTTCAGGACGGATTGTAAAATCAGAAGTGATGAATGCGATCATCGGACTCAACAGAAACAGTATGGATGTAAGCACCCTTGCAAAAGGAATGTACCTGCTGAATGTGAAAAACGAAGACGGCTTCTCACAACAGATGCGTATTGCAGTGGAATAACCTGCTCGCAGAATAAATTCAATTAAACTAAAAAGCCTCTATCTCACGATAGAGGCTTTTTAAATGTAAAACCTGCCCGACCCAAATGGCTTGTGCGGAGATGGGCGGGTGTAAAATGTAAAATGTAGAGTGTAAAATGACAAGCCTGCCCGACCAGAGTAGCGTTAGCAGATATGGGCGGGTGACAAGTTGGCGAGTGTCGTGTGATCAGTGATCAGTGACCAGTGACCAGTTACCACTGACCAGTTACGGACGCCATGCCTGGAGTCCGAAAAACATCAGAATGAGATTGAATTTTATTTTAGCGATAAATATTTTGTAGCCAACAATTTAAAATTTCATTATTAAATTCCTGCAAATTTATTTTGCCAAAAAAGATATTCTTAAATGCTCTAAATTTCCTTCCAAGCGAATCAAGCTGTACGGACGCCATGCTTGGCATTCGGAAATTATTAAAATGAGATGGAATTTTATTTTACCGATAAATATTTTGCAGCCAACAATTTAAAATTTCATTATTAAATTCCTGCAAATTTATTTTGCCAAAAAAGATATTCTTAAATGCAATAAATTTCCTTCCAAACGAATCAAGCTGTACGGACGCCATGCTTGGCATCCGGAAATTATTAAAATGAGATTGAATTTTATTTTACCGATAAAGATTTTGTAGCCAATAATTTAAAATTTCATTATTAAATTCCTGCAAATTTATTTTGCCCAAAAAGATATTCTTAAATGCTATAAATTTCCTTCCAAGCGAATCAAGCTGTACGGACGCCATGCTTGGCGTCCTGAAATTATTAAAATGAAATTTAATTTTATTTTACCGATAAAGATTTTGTAGCCAACAATTTTTAATTTCATTATTAAATTCCTGCAAATTTATTCTGCCAAAAAAGATATTCTTAAATGCAATAAATGTCCTTCCAAGCGAATCAAGCTGTACGGACGCCATGCTTGGCGTTCGGAAATTATTAAAATGAGATGGAATTTTATTTTACCGATAAATATTTTGCAGCCAACAATTTTTAATTTCATTATTAAATTCCTGCAAATTTATTCTGCCAAAAAAGATATTCTTAAATGCAATAAATGTCCTTCCAAGCGAATCAAGCTGTACGGACGCCATGCTTGGCATCCGGAAATTATTAGAATGAGATTGAATTTTATTTTAGCGATAAATATTTTGAAGCGAATAAATTTCGATTAATTATTTTCTAATCATTATTTGATTCCGAAAAACATTAAGCGAGGAGATGAATATTTTTATCGCAACAAATTTAATTCAACAAACAATCCAATATTTTTTATCATTTCGGATAGTAAAATTGCAATTCTACATTGAACATTTTGCATTTAAGATTTTGCATTAGTGCTCAGCTTGTTGAAGTAATCCTGTTTTATTGGATTGCAAAATTCGTCTTTTGAATAAATTATTTTTTTTGATTGGAATTGTGATCATTAACGAATTTGTAATTATAGTCAAGTTTTAAAAAAACACATAAATAGAATGCAATAGAATATACCAATTCAATGGTTGTTCATATAAAAAAATGAATTCCTCAACTCATGAATATTGTAGAACTATTTCGATAAGATTTGTAAATAACTTAAAGTCAGGTTATTAAAAATACTTTTGGTAGATTTTATTCTACATGATAGTATTGGTACGTGCCGTAATTTAGGGGAGTAGAAATTTTAATGAAAACGATTTTTCCGATCGTGAATTTTCATTATTCGAAAACATTTAAAAAATTATTTTAAATTTCAAGAGTCTATCCTAACTTTATTAAAATAACTCCCCATCAGTAACTAACCCTTCAAAATAAAACCATGAACAAACAAAACAAAATCTTTGAGAAATCACCTAACATTCGAAAGACGATAATGTTAATGATTTTTTATTTCTTGTCAAGTGCTGCAGTATTTGCGCAGTTACAAAATATTCCTGTAACAGGCTATAACAATGATCTGGTAGCAAATGGTACTGGAGCAACAAATACAATATCGACGGGTTCATTAGCCGGCATGGTTACACAACCGGCAATTGGAGTTGATGGAGTTGGATACACTTTTATTGATGCTACATTTAAATGGTATTCAGGAAGTACAGCTGCTACATGTTTTTTGCCTACAGGGGGTGCTATACCAAGTGCACTCACATCAGGTCTCACGTATCAATTGCAAGATTATTCTTCAAATAATGCCTTAACTGTAGTAAGTAACACTTATGCAGGATCAGTTTGGCCAACAACAGGAACAGTCGCTCTGGCAACACCGGGTAGCTTCAGTCATATTTATGTTTTGTATGAATCAGTAATGAATACAGCCGGACCTACAATAACAGCTACTGTTAACTTTACTGATGCAACATCACAAGTTTTTAGTGGAAATACACTTGCTAATTGGTTTACTGCAACAAACAAAGCATATGCACCATTTATATCGCGTGTTCAAAATGTTGCACCGGGTGCATTAGGAGCTTGTAACACTGGGCCATATTTATTTCAACTTAGTTTACCATTAGATATAAGTAATTACTCCAAAACAGTTCAAAGTATTTCTTTTAGTTGGTCTTCTGCTATAGGTGCTGCAGCAAATACTATCGATTATTTTCATGTGATGGCAGTTGGTGGTAACACTCCTTGTACAGGTACACCATCACCAGGAAATACTATTGCTTCTAGTAATCCAGTATGTTCAGGAATAAGTTTTACTCTATCACTTCAAAATCCATCAGCATCCGGTACAACTTTTCAATGGCAATCATCTCCTGATGGAACAACGTGGACTGATATTGCAGCAGCGACAAATGCTACTCTTGCTACTACTCAAACAGTAGAGACCTATTATCAGTGTTTAGTTACTTGTACTGCCGGTCCAAGTACTGGAACATCAAACCCGGTTTTCGTTACCATGAGTTCGCCTAGCACTTGCTATTGTACACCAACCACTACTGGTGCCACCACTTATTTCATAACCAATATGCTTACTACCGGGGGTATTACCAATCTTAACAATTCTTCTGGCAGTTCAGCAGGTTATCAGAACTTTTTTGCTACTGCAAGTATGTCTGCTATGCAAGGTAATACTGTCAATTTCACTATGACTATTGCCGGAGGTAGTACTTATGGAAAGGCTATCTGGATTGACTTTGATCAGGATGGTATTTTTGCAGCAGGCGAACGGGTTGCGTCCAGTACAGCTTATGCATCCTCACCAATATCGGGAAGTTTTGTTGTGCCGCTGACTGCAACTCCAGGAATAACACGAATGCGTGTTGTTGCAACTTTTACCCCAAATAATCCAAGCAATCCTTGCGCCAACACTAGTAGTGGCGAATATGAAGATTATGCTTTTAATGTGATCTTATTGCCACCATGTACCACCCCATCAGCACAGCCGGCATTGGTTTCGTTAGCCGCTGTTTCTACAAGCCAAATAAATGGCTCTTTTAGTGCAGCAGCAGGTCCTCCGAGCGGTTATTTAGTGGTTCGCTATCCTTCACCATCAACTGAAGTACTTCCTGTTGATGGAACAATCTATGTTGCAGGCAATTCATTAGGATTAGGAACCGTTTTGCAGTCGTCCAACGCACTTTCATTTGTTAATACAGGATTAAGCGGAGGTACAGCATATGATTATTATGTATACTCTTATAATGCACTTTGTGGAGGAGCGCCTTACTATCTTACAACGGGAAGTTTATTTGGAACACTATCTACTAATTCTTGTAGTTCCATGTCAGGTGTGATACCGGTTGGGCCTACAGCGCCGGCTGCACCTGCAGGTTTTCCAACCCTTAGTGGAGTAGGAGGAGCATTAGCTTATATAGAGGCTAACGGTTTAGGTGGTGCTACAATTTTAGAGTTACAAACTGATTACAGTACAGCATCTGAAACACTTCCATTTACATTCTCTTCCAATGCATGTATCAATAGTTCAAAACCATTAACAATTCGCCCAGCATCTGGAGTGGCTTCTCCTTTTGTATTTAGTGCTTCTAATACTTCAGCAGTTTTTGTTTTTGATGGTGGAAATTATATTACAATAGATGGAAGAAATGGTGGAACAGGTTCAAACAAATTTATAAGCATTATCAATACTTCTTCTACTGCAGGTTCTGCAGGTAATGCAATTTTATTGAGGAATGAAGCAAGTAATAACACGCTTACATATCTTGATTTGAAAGCATCAAATTTAAATCCAGCTAATAATGCAGGAACAGTTACAGTTGGTGCGGTTCCCGGAGTAGTAGCTATTTTATCCACAACAGGAGCCAATGGAAATGATAACAACACGATTTCAAATTGTGATATTCATTCAGCAACAACAAGCACAAATATTTTGAATGTTGGTATTTATGCGTATAATGCAACTACAGTTGGAAACGCAGCTAATAACGATAACAACACAATAACCAACAATAATATTTACGATTGGTTTCATGCTACCACAGCAACTGCTGGTATTGATGTTTTAGTTGGTAACAACAACTACATCATTACCAATAATAGTTTTTATAAGAGTTCAGGAATAACTTATTCGTATACAGGAGCAGCTATCACCCATCGTGCAATGTGGATAACACCAAATGGATCTTCAGTAGGTTCAAGCGGATTCATAATCACAGGAAATTACATTGGAGGAACCGCACCACTTTGTGGAGGAACTCCTTATATAATGACCGGCAGTAATACTTATTTATTTAATGGAATGGATATTTCTGTTGGAAATGCATCTTTCACTTCTATTCAGAATAACATCATTTCCAATATAAATATGACCACCACAAGTACTTCAACAAATGCATTTGTGGGTATCAACATTGCAAATGGTGATGTGAACATTGGAACGGTATCTGAAAATATTATTGGTTCAAAAACTACCAATGGTGCAATAACATTTGCAACAACAGGTAACTTAGGTGGGTTCACCGGAATAAGAACTGGTGCCGGAACAACAATCAATGTTTCAAACAACACAGTTTCAGGTATTGATATTGCTGGGACTGCTACAGTAACTCCAGGATTTAATGGAATTAATGGCGGTGGAGGAACAAACGTTAGTATTCTTAATAATACTATTGGTAGTTTGACATTGGCAAATAGTATAAATGCAACAACTGTTTATACCGGGACTTCTGCGCAGGTAATAAGAGGGATATTAGTTAATGGTGGGACAACTTCAACTGTTACAGGAAACACCATTGCAAATATGAACACTAATATGACTGCAACCGGAACTGCAGCCAATACTGTTGTGGGAATATCGGTAACAGTTGGAACAAGCAATGTAACCGGAAACTTAATCAGAAATTTAACTTCTAGCACTCAAACTACTTCAAGTGGAGGAACGTCTGCCATTGTTGGAATTGCATATACTTCAACAACTGCACCTGCGACGATCAATGGAAACACGATTCACACTTTAAAATTAACTAACGCTACAGTAACCGCAGGACCACAGATAACAGGATTGTTTTATGGCGGTCCTACATCAGGAACAAATTCAGTAAGTAAAAATAGCCTACACAGTTTTTCAGTGGCTAATGGAAATAATACTGCAACAACAATTACCGGTGTTACAGTTTCTTCCGGTACCGCTAGTTTTGTAAATAATATGGTTCGTTTAGGATATGATGAAACAGGTGCATCAATTACTGCCGGGATACAAATCAGAGGATTTACAAAAGGTATTGCTCAAGCTAATAACTTTTATAACAATAGCGTGTACATTGGCGGAACAGGAGTAATAGCTTCAGCATTAAATTCTTTTGCATTCCAAAGAAGCACTGCGCCTTCAGCACTTCCTAACGATATGATATTAAATAACATTTTCGTTAACAATCGTTCAAATGCAGCAGGTTCATCAAAACATTATGTATTCTCAGCTTCGGCAAACGCATTTCTTACGTTAAATTACAACGATTATTTCTTTAATGGAACAGGTGGATTATTTGCTTTGAACCTTGCTGCTGATGTTGCTACCTATTCTGCAGGATGGTTAGCGAGTGATTTAAACAGCCAATCTGGCGATCCACAGTTTATTAATCCTACTGGAGGAGCAGCACTGGGTGATTTGCATATTCATCCAACTAATGCAACTGTTATTGAACAAAATGGAATTAACATTGCCGCAGTTACGGATGATATCGATGGACAATTACGTGCATCCTTCACACCGGATGATATTGGTGCTGATGCAGGTAACTTTGTTGGTTTCTTCTGTTCAGGTCCTCCTGCTTCTGCAACAGCTGCATTAACTGTGCCAGGACAGGTTTGTGGATTTGTTTCGAAAACATTAATACTTACCGGATTTTCTTCTGTCCCCGGTTATACTTACCAATGGCAAGAATCTGCGACAGGATTACCCGGTTCATTTGTAAATGTTACTGGTGGAGTAGGAGGAACAACATCAAGTTACTCCACTGATTTATTAAATGCAGCAATGTATTATCAATGTGAAATTGGATGTGCGTTTGGCGGAAGTCCAATAACATCTTCAGTTGCATATGCTGATATTCTTTCGGCTCCGATGCTTGCGGTAACACCTTTAACAGGTACAAGTGTTTGTAGTGGTTCAAATGTAGATTTAACCGCAACGGGTGCAACCTCTTATGCATGGGCATGTAATCCTGCTTACCCAACAGTTTTATCTCCAGGAAGTACAGCCTATCCTGCAGTTTCAACATTCATAACACCTAACAATCTTGCAACAGTAACTTCCAGACCAACATCAACACTGGCATCAGGTACTGGATCTCCTCCAGCAACCATTGCCACAACAAACTGGGAATATAAAGTTACGGGAACAGCATTGAATGGCTGTACAGCTCAATCTGTCATTTACCTCACGGTAATTAACAATCCCGTGGTTCCTTTGCAGTTAACCTATACAAATTTACCTGCTCCTGTATGTGAACCAGGTACCCCAATTACGTTTGCTGTTAATAATCCAGGAACAATTGGAGCCGGTTCCTGGATTTATAATTGGTATGATCAATCTGGAACTACATTGCTTCAAACAAGTACTAACACTTCAAGTACTGATTCATATACTCCTTCAACCCCTGTTGCAAATGGAAATTACATTTATACAGTGAAAGTTTCTAATACAGTTTGTCCAAGCTCTTATGCAATAGCCTCTCCAACCTATTTTGTTGGATATACCTCTTTGAATGTTGTTACAAATGCAAATTGCGGAGATAATGGTGTTTTGAATGTGTATCCTGAAGGTCAGACAAATTTCTCCTCATGGTATTCAAATAACTTCAACACAGGTTTACAAGGTGCTGCATTTGATGCATTATATGGTAATGCTGTAATAAGTAGTGGACTTTGTAATATTACAACTCAATCAATCAGCCAAAACGGTACATTATTGGTAAGAAATCCTGCAGCAATAAATACGAACAACCTGCAAGTAGACTTCAAGTTAAGTACTGCACCAAGAGGAATGGCGTTTGGTATCTTAGGTGCCGATGGATTAGCCTGGAGTTACGCTCCTGATGTATGGCAAGGTCAATTAACACCGGGTACCGGAGGTTATCAGGCAGAAGGTGGTTCTGGAACAGGATTTAAATTAGCATTTGATGCTACTGCGAACGGTGCAGGAAACACTCCGGGTTGTTACTTAATGTATAATTGTACAACTCCTGATCAAGGCCCAACATCACCAGGTGTTATTGCCTTCAAACAAGGTTCATGGTGGCAGGGATTAGTTAACGCTCCTGTTTCAATCATTATTTCTCAAAATGGATTTGTGACAGTAACAGTAAATAATCAGGTTATATTTGATCATGTTGCATTACCTGCTGCTTATCTTACAGCTAACAAGAGCAACTGGCTGCATGCATTTACTGCACGTACCGGAGGATCAAATGAATTGCATGCTATTGATGATCTCAACATCCGTTATAACACATATGAATATTCCATCAACAGTACAACTGGAACAGATGGTACCTGGCAATCAACAAATACATTCAATGGTTTGTCAGCTGCAACTTATCCTGTTTGGGTAAGGAACCCTACAAACACTTCTTGTTTTGCAAATACCGGAAATGTGGTTGTAGGAACAAGCCCTTCACCATCATCAGCGATTACAGTTGCGGCATCAGGATTTGGTACCACGGTTTGTGCAGGGAACAGTACTACATTAACAACCGATGTTACCATTCCGGGAGCGACATTCCTTTGGGAATCGGCCTCTTCAATCGGAGGACCATATAGTCCAGCTTTCGGTATTAATAATGCAGCTACTTATGTAACTGATGCACTAAGTTCAAATACTTATTTCAGATGTACATTTACTTGTCCAAGTTCTTCAGCAGTGGTTGCTACTCCTGTTTTAGTAACTGTAAATAGTGGATCAATAGCTTCTACCAATACACCACAAACAATTAATTGTTTAGGTGATATGGCAACGTTGACAGCTACACCGGGTCCAAATACAACTTGTGTATGGTATGCTGATGCTGTTGGAGGTTCACCATTATTTGCAGGTAATAGTTATGCTGTTACGCCTGTTTCTTTACCTGTAACTTATTACGTGGCTCCGGTTACAACTCTATTCACAGATCATTATGATGAGGGGGGGCAAAAAGTAATTGCAAATACCTTTGGGACATCCATCGGAGGAACAGGAATAACAACCAGATTTACAACTACTTCGAGTATTCGTATTGACAGTATAAAAGTACTTCCAACTACAGCGGGTTCACTTACAATTGCGTTGCAAAATTCCGGATCAGCTAGTAATATCTTAATTTACAACACCACTATTAATGCCGGTCAAGTAGGTAGTTTTATTAATATACCTGTCAACTTTTCTATAGCAGGATCAGGGAATTACCAATTAACTTCTTCAGGTGTTAGTTGCACGTATTATTCTAGTTACACCGGAACTTATGCAGCTCCCTATATGTCGTTAGGTGGTGTGTTCACAATAATTGGTGGTTCCACATCAGCAACCGGTGCAACCTCTACATCGATCTATGGTTCAGCATTTAATTGGAGTATCACCACTTCTTGCCCTGCAGGATTTGGTGCTAGAGTTCCTGTAACAGTTAATGCAAATCCAACTTATTTGGTTTCTGTTACTCCATCTTCATTGCCAAACTTCTGTCCTACTACTATTCAACCTGTGACTGCTTCAAGTGCAAATGCATACAGCAGTTACACTTGGTCACCGGTTACGAATTTGTATTCTGATGCAGGAGCAACCATTCCACTTACATTATCAGATAATCAGGCAACTGTTTATTTCAAAGCGCCAAGTGCAGGTTCAAATGTGTTCACAGTTTCAACATCGGGAAGTGGTTGTACTAATACTGCTACTGCATCAATTACAGTGCAAACCGCTCTGCCTATTGTCACAACTGCTACACCTTCTGCTGTATGTTCAGGATCGAATGTTCAGTTGCAAGCCACAGTTAGTTCTGCAAGTGCATATTGTTCATCAACAGGTGGAACAGGAACTTATTTTATGAATGATTTCTCTACTACCGGTGGAACAACTAATATTACAAATAATGGTTCAGGATTTTCACCAGGTGGATATAATTACTTTAGTTCCTTGAGTGTTACTCAGGCAGTTGGTAGTTCTGTTAACTGGTCTGCATCTAACTTCTCTGTAAGCGATTATGGAGTTGCAGTTTTTGTAGACTGGAATCAAAATGGTTTGTTTACTGATGCCGGTGAACAAATGTATTCTTCAGGTGTGTATGTTTTATCTGCAACAGGTTCAATTACTGTTCCAGCCGGAGCATTTAATGGAATCACTCGTATGAGAGTTGTAGTTGATTATTTGAATACAGCCCCGGGATCATGTGATGTATCTACTTCGCACGAGACTGAAGACTATAATTTTGTTGTTACCGGTGGTATTCCTGTAGTTACCAGTTACAATTATGATTGGAGTGTAAATTCAACATTCCTTAGTGCAACAAATATTTCAAACCCTGTTGCACAAGCAATGACATCAACTCAAACGTATTCAGTTCAGGTTACCGATCCATCAACAGGATGTTTGAATACCTCTACTGTATTGGTCACAGTAACTGATTTGCCACAACCTACAGCATCTAGTAACTCACCGGTGTGTGAAGGCCAGTCGGTATCGTTCTTTGGTAATAACCTCGCTTCAGGTCAAACCACAGGCAACAGTTACTTATGGAGTGGTCCAAACGGATTTAATGACATCGTTCAGAACCCTACTTTGAGTAATGCTACTTCAGCAGCAAATGGTACTTATACTGTGACCGTTACTAATCAAGCAGGATGTACCGAAACTATCACAACTGAAGTTACTGTTGCTCCACTTCCTTCACTTAACATACTCAGTCAAACGAATGTGAGTTGCAATGGCGGGTTTGATGGCGAGTTCACCATTGAAGTCACCAATGGAGTTGGCTTCTATCTGTTTGATCAGAATGGAAACATCAACTTTGATGGAATCTTTACAGGTTTTTCTGCCGGCTTGTACATTGTTCAAGTAACCGATGGTAACTCCTGTGCATCTTCTATTCCTGTAACGATAACAGAACCTGATCCTACAACCACTGCAGATGCAGGCGTTGATCAATCGGCTTGTACGGGTGCTACTGTAACCTTAGCTGCTAACACAGCATTAGTAGGAACGGGATCATGGAGTTTAATATCAGGATCGGGAACATTTACCAATGATACCGACCCTGCCACAACAGTTACAGGAATTGGTTTTGGCGTAAATACTTATAGATGGACTATAGATAATGCACTATGTTTCAACAGTAATTTTGATGATGTAGATGTAACCGGAACAGATTTACCAACGGCAACCATTAGCGGAACACAGGAAATGTGTTTAGGTGGTTTTGCAAGTTTATCAATCAGCTTTACAGGCACAGCACCATGGACATATTCTGTTAATGGAAGCGCTCCGGTGAGTACTTCCAGTAATCCTGAATCAGTAAGTGTGACCCCAGGTACCACAACAGTTTATACCATTACCTCCTTGAGCGATGCAAATTGCACCGGATCAGGAACAGGATCGGCAACGGTAACAGTAACTCTTGCCCCCCCTGTATCTAGTTGTACAATTACTTCACTACCGCTTGATGCTTGTGTAGGAAGTACGGTTGTGGTATCCACCAATGTTGTTCCCGGTGCCACCAGCTATACCTGGTCAGCTCCTTCAGGAACATTGATTGATGGTATGCCAAGTCCACATACCTCTGCAACAAATAGTGTTAACATCACCCTTGGACCACTAGCAACTAACTCATCAAGCTGGTTGATATGTGCCTTCGCATCGAATGCTTGCGGAAGTACGAACACTAATTGTAAACCAATCCGTGGATCATTAAGTATGCCATCTGCGATTGTTGGAAGTACAGTTGCTTGTCCAAACACAGGTCCTTCAACGTACACCACTACAGCAGTAGGCGGAGCAAGTTCTTATGTGTGGTCGATCACAGGTGATGCATCTGTAACAGGAACAGGATTAACCGGATCGGTAACCTTCGGACCCACCTTTACCAGTGGTACCTTATGTGTAAGAGCATTGTTGCCATGTGGATACCAAGGGCCAACCCGTTGTATGAGTATCGCAAACGGCACACCTTTATTAGGAGTGATGAGCGGAACGTTCTCAGTTTGTCCAGGTACTAATGGTGTTGCCTATAGTGTTCCACCATCAGCAGGAGCTACTACCTACAACTGGACCGTTCCGGCAGGGGCAACCATAGCGAGTGGAGCAGGAACGAACTCTATCACGATTAACTTTGGACCCGCGTATACTAACGGTAACGTATGTGTGATAGCAGCGTCGGTATGTGGAATTAATTCCTTGCCACGTTGTAAAACTGTTGCAAGTGATAAGCCGGGTACACCGGGTAACTTTACCACAGGAGCAATCACAGGTGTATGCGGACAGACAATAACCTACAATGTAAACTCGGTTTCAGGAGCAACAGGATATACCTGGACAGCACCTGCGGGAGCAACGATAGCATCGGCAAATGGAACGAACACGATAGATATTGCATTCTCCAATAGTTTCACTACAGGAAATGTGTGTGTAACAGCCGACAATGGATGTGGATCAGGAACACCACGCTGTGTATTAGTGAAAGCGAATCCATCCAATCCGGGTGTAATTACAGGAGCAAATTCTGTGTGTGCGTTTGATGCAGGAATCAGTTATTCAATTGCGCCCATGTTTGGAGCGACAGGATATGTTTGGACCATTCCATCAGGAGCAGCCATCGTATCGGGTCAGGGAACAACGAGTATCATTGTTGACTATGGAACAAGCGGAGGAGTGATCGGAGTAACGGCAACGGGTACATGTGGAAATTCAGGAACAAGAACATTGAATGTATCAATGAATTGTAAACTGTCGTCAAGTGTAATGCCAGATGCATCAATCAACGCATATCCTAACCCTGTTAGTAGTAACCTCACAGTAGAATTGAAAACTACCAACTCAGGAACATACACAGTTGAATTGTTGGATCTTTCGGGACGTATAATTAAATCAGAAGTGATGAATGCAGTAATCGGATTAAACAGAAACAGCATGGATGTAAGCACCCTTTCAAAAGGAATGTACATGCTGAATGTGAAAAACGAAAACGGCTTCTCACAACAATTGCGTATTGCAGTGGAATAACCAACTGCTCGCAGAATAAATTCAATTAAACTAAAAAGCCTCTATCTCACGATAGAGGCTTTTTAAATGTAAAACCTGCCCGACCCAAATGGCTTGTGCGCCGAAGGGCGGGTGTAAAATGTAAAATGTAAAATGACCAGAGTAGCGTTAGCAGATATGGGCGTGTGACAAGTTGGCGAGTGTCGTTTGATCAGTGATCAGTTACCAGTTAGGGACGCCATGATTGGCTCGAAAAACATTAAGTAAGGAAATGATTTTTTTTATTACAATAAATATTTTTCAATAGGTATTTTTTTGATTTTAATTTCTTGATTTTGAATTGTTGACGAAAAATATTCTTGAAAACTATGAATTATCTTCCTAACGAATCAAGTTGTACGGACCCCAGGCCTGGCGTCCGAAAATCATTCAGCTAGGAAATGAATATTTTGATCACGACGAATATTTTTGAGTAAATATTTTTTCGATTTTTTAGACTTTTCTTTTCATTTTTCATGAAAAAGGGCATTAAACGAGCCTAAAATAAAAAGGTTTCATTATTGAATGATTTTATTTTCAAAGGATACATAAGAGAAACATTCTAAATTATTAGGCGTTTGATGTAATTGCAAGCAATGCATTCAACTGTGACTATATAAGTGCTGTAACTCATTAAAACTATAAAAAATGGAGCCTGTAAATAGAAAATTTATCAAAGTTGTATTTGTATTATTGGTTTTAATTACTCTAATAATTGAATTCAGGGGATCTCCTTTTAGAAGCTCGAATCAATCTGTTTTAAACGAATTAACTGTTCAAAAACAGAGTAAATAAATTGGATGCAATTTGAGTAAGATTTAAGTTATAATATAAGGATTCAATTTTTAGATTACAATCAAAACATACAATGAGAAAAAATAAATTACGAAACAGACAAAAAACTTTGATGAGTACAAAAATGAGAGTGGTAATTGCCTCCTCTGTTTTTGTAGCAGCTTCAATGCTTTTAATTGTTGTTTTCAATTTAGGTGAAGTTAAGGATTCAAGAGCGTTTAGCTCGGGTGATTACCGTTCCTTGGCGGATGGAGACTGGAGTGAAGCAACTTCATGGGAAGTTTTTGATGGAGAGGAGTGGACGGAAGCCGCAATGCCTCCCGGTGTTGGTGTAAAAACAGTCGTTGTTTCAAACAATTCCCACGTACATATAAGTGATGAAATTGTAATCTCCAATTTGGTTATTGATGAAGGCTCACGACTAACTATTGATGCCAATGTACTGAGAATTTCAAAAATGAAAGATGAAGGCAAACTTATCTGCAACGGAATGCTTGATTTGGGCACATCAGTAATTGAAGGAAATGCTGATCTCGTTGTTGGTAAAACAGCAACGATGTTTATTGGTTCAGATGCAGGGATAGATAAGAAAAGTGTTTCAGGAAACATTCAGCTTAAAGGAAAAAAAGATTTCAGTAAAGATGCAATTTATGTATTCAATGGCACAGTAAAACAGCATACCGGAAATGGGTTGCCATCTTTTATGAGACAATTAGTTTTTGATAATAATTCAGGAGTTGAATTAGATCAGAGTTTTTTAGTTGTCGATAAACTTGTTCTCAACAAAGGAATTGTTTCAACCGGAAAGTATAGTCTTGCCATTGGATCTTCACAAAATGACCCTGGGGTTATCGAACGGAATTCCGGTCTTGTGATGGGTCGCTTAAAGAGGTGGTATGGACCTAAAAATATAAAAAGTATTGATTATCCAATGTCAGATTTGAAATCATCATGTTTGTTTTCTTTTACATCTGATGTTCCTGCTTTTCAAACAGGATTGTTGGAATTGTTTTATCATGAAGGCTTACCTGATGGGTCCGGACTTTCACCTTTTGAAGTACGACATGTAGTTGTCGGGATATGCCAATCAGGGTATTATACAGCATTTCTTTCAAATGGACCCGATGAAGCATTACTTAAAATGACTACTTCTGCTACTACCCCTTCAAATGAAAATCAATTATCCTGGTTGATAACACAAAATAGTACAAATGATATTATTCAAGGATCTAAATCAAATGTTGAACCGGGTAAAATAGCAAAAGCAGAAAATTTCATGCACATTCTAGCAGGCCCAAGCCCTTTTCAGGATATGTTTTTGGTTCGATTTAGTAGCGAAATAGAAACTCATGCAAACATTCAAATCATGGATAAATCCGGTCAAATAGTTTATACTGAGAATAAAATTGTGGCGCAAGGATACAACTTATTCAAATACCAAGATGAAAATGAACTGCCTGCGGGAATTTATATTGTAAGGATTAGCAATCCTTCAGAAATTCATACTTTAAAAATGATCAAAAATTAATTTATGATCATTTTAATTTTTGATAAAAGTGAATGATCTGTTATTTAATTTGGAATAATATTTAAAGTTAATTGCTTCTGGCCTTTCTGAAAAGGATTTGGTTTATAGCCCTAAAGAAGTATTGAAAATCTGTACGAAAAGGATGTTTAGCATATAAATCTAAATAGCGTGTTTCCGATGCCATAATTTCATCAAGAGTTTTTGGAAGATCAGCGTAAAAAGGAGGGATCAAACCAGGTTTGAAATTCAACCGCTTTGTTCTTAACTCTTCAGAATATAAACTGAGATACTGCTTGCTGAGAGGTCTTACTCCTACAATTTTTAAGTCACCATTGCACAAGTTTGCGAGCATTGGTAATTCATCCAACCAATATTTTCTCATGAATTTACCTAAAGTGGATATTCTAAAATCATCCTTGAATTTACCACCATCTTGCAATTTATTTCGTTCGTATATGTATTGTTGAAGATATTCTGAAAAAGGATGCATTGTTCTGAATTTGTAAACATTTATGATTTCGCCTTTTTTACCAAATCGTTTCATTTTACAAATAGGCCCATACGATGGCTCCTCATCAAATGCAGGCTCATCAATTTTCTTGACAACAAAATATAATTTGCCATTAATTTTTTGTTCATCAATAATGCTGAATCCACAACTATAAAGACGTCCAAGAGTTTCAGTTCTTGAGATAACTCTGTTTCTTCCACCTGTAACTTTGAAATAGATCTTTTTGGTAATTGGTAATTTCGGAAAAATACGTTTGAAAATAAAATCAAAAACGTAGTAGATGTGTGCTAATACCGGAGGATATTTTTTTAGGATACGTTCTTTTCTATCGCCTTTAGTTTCTACACAGCCAATAAAAATCCCATTCATGGGTAATTTGCTGTTAATGGCTTCGAAAAACTTGTTGATCCGTGGAATGTCGTTAATACGCATGAAGTTCACCAAGGTCTCAAAGTAGTCATCGGAAAGTGAATATACGTTGAAGGCCGTTTTGGTCATAAGAACCATCGACTTTTCATTTTCAAGATCTATAAACTTGGAGATGTACTGGTGTACTTCCGGACCCGGGTCAATGAGGATGGATTTCCTTAAATTGCCAAATCGAAAAAAGTTTTTGAGATTTCTTTGTTGTTGGTCTTTGTCTAATAGTATACTTTTTCTCATTAATTGTGGTCAGATCGGTTATTGATTGCGAAAAACCAATTGAGACAACTACATTAGGTAGGATAAGTAGAAATCGCTGGAATTAATTAATTATTAACACAAAGGTAATCATTAAGTCACCCCAACGCAATAGTACAAAGGTATGTTTTGCACTATTTTTCAAATGAATGACTTAACTCATTTAATGAGTTAAGTTATTGAAATATAGTATTTTGCAACATGAGTTCGAAAGAAAAGTTAACATTTTTTAGTCTTTTCAGTTAATAGGTTCTTGGGGTTTTAGCTTTTTAGGCGTGTTTTTATGAGCTCTGTGAGTCCGGCAAACATCCAGCTATTTGACCAACGCATAAACGACTGTTTTTCAGTAAAATACCTATATTTTCGGAAGTAAAAGTATCCTTTAGGATCCTGCATTTCTTCAATTGTAAAATTTGCCACCTTTTCTGCTTTTTCTAGATCACCAAATCTACATAAAGTTAAAATTGACTGCCCGGCAGAAGTACAATCTAATGGGTATCGGGAATTGTTGTAAAATTTTGGTTTGTAACCGTCTTCAAAAAAGTTTTCCCGATAATAATCAAATCCTTTTAACAATGCTGCTTTCCACTCTTCATCACCGGAATGTTTAATGTACTCATCTAAGCAATCAAGTACATATCCTGTGTGGTAATTATCGATCCATTCGGCTGTTTTGCCAGCTGCATATTTCCATGATCCATCAGTTGCTTGGTTTTTTACAACAAAGCGAATTGCATTTTGTGCTTCCGAAATTAACTTTGATTCATTGGTAACGCTATATACCTGTGATAGTGTTCTTACACCCTTCATGCTGGCGTTCAGTACCTGGTAATTATCATTTGGTGAATAGGAAAAACAAAAAGTTCCATCAGGTAAAATAGTTCTTTTTATATCATTAAGGATGAAATTACATGCACTGGCACAAAGTTCAATTGCTTTTTGATTTTTGCTGTATTTGTAAAATTGGAAAAGTGCATTAGTGATAAATCCCGTAGCAACTATTGTGGGTGCAAAAGCCGGAATTTGCGCACTCCGCGATTCCCAAGGGAAATCATAACCCCAACAAGCTCCATGATACCCTTTCGATATCATTTTTTCGAGTTCTGAAATGAGGAAATTACACTTTTCCAAAACGAGAGATTGTTCCATTATTCCGGCTTCACCCAAGTTGGTATATCCTTGAATACATAAACCTAAAGTAACAGGGTTGTATCCTTTTTTAATGAATAGAAATGAACGAAGATCGATCGGGGATCTTTTAACAAGTTGCTGAAATCCAAATCGAATTATTTTATTACTTTTTAAAACAGGCAGTTTAAAAAGTGATGAAGTTAATGCATCATAAGGATCATATCCTCGATATTTTTCATCCTCAATATAACCAATAAGTTTATTGCAGGATTCAACTATGGGGTTTTGCATTGAACCGAAAAGTTATGCTACAACTTCATTTAGAAATATTCTTTCTCCATTGCCTGAGATAGAGCTGAGAGCTTTAAACGTAGTTAACATACTTATATATTGCTCTTCGAATGGAATAGGGCAGGAGGTTCCGTGCTTTATTGCAGATAAGTAGGCATCAACTTCCGCTTTATGTCCTTTATCCTGACCTGCAACTTTTTTCTCTATTGGTTTTTTTCCATACACTTTTAATGTTTTAAAATCATCCAACACAGCAATGCGGCCACTGAAAAATACTTCAAGAAATTCTTTACTTACATCTTTATTCCCATTGGAGAAATAAGCAATGTTGGCAATGCTTCCATTTTTAAAATGTAAACTGATATTTGTTGTATCTTCAAGATTATTAGGATCAGTCATTGCTAAAGCACTTACCGAAATAATTGGTGATCCCGCAAGGAACATTGCCAGGTCGATAAAATGGCAGGCTTCGCCAAGTATACGTCCACCACCTGTTTTTTTATCATGTACCCAATGTTCAGGAGGAACCACTCCTGCATTTATTCTGTAGTTTATTGCAACTGGTGCATCCTTCATTTCATGTAGAACAGAAGCCAGAGATTGAATTAATGGCGAAAATCTTCTGTTGAATCCTACCATAACCATTTTGCCTGAATCAATTTTTGCATTTTTGATTTCTTCAAGCTCTTCTTCCAACATACAAAGAGGCTTTTCAACAAATACATTTTTGTTGTGCTTTAAACTTTCAAGCACATATTTAGCATGTGTATCGTGTCGAGTGGCTATAAAAACAGTGTTAATGTCTTTGTCTTTTAATATGTCGTTTGCTTCTCCTGAACAAAATCCAAATCCGTATTTGTCAGCAAGATTTCTGGCATTTGCCGGTCTGGCAGTAACAATTCCTTTTAGGGAAGCACTACCTTCAACAGCTGGAAGTAAAACGTTTTGAGCAAATGATCCTGCACCAATAAAACCTAGTACCGGTACTTGAGATGAATTTGTTTTTGAGTTTTCCTCTGAAAGGTTTACTCTTGATTGAAGAGATTTCTTTAGATCATATTTCAATACAATTCCTAAAAATCCTTCTGTTTTATTCACTATAAGATCATAAGCATTTACAGCTTCTTCAAATGCAAAGCGATGAGTGATTAATGAATTCAGTTTTATTTTATTTGCACGAATCAGTTCCAAAAACGATTGCATGTTTCTATTTTCTGTCCATCGAACATATCCGTAAGGATAATCAATTCCCTTTTCTTCATATTCCGAATCATAACGGCCAGGCCCATACGAACACGACATTCTAAGATCTAATTCTTTCTTAAAATAATTTACCCGCTTAAATCCGGTTGGTACTGCACCAACAATGATAACTTTTCCTTTTTGTCTGCAAATTTCACCGGAGTAATCAATGGGATCAGTTGAAGAAGTTCCTGCTGTAATAATTACTGCATCTACACCATAGCCATCTGTTAACTGATTAATTGCTTGATCAAGGTATTCGCTTGATCTATTAAAGGCCATGTCTGCACCATTTTTCTTTGCATGTTCTACCTGTACATTGTCAATATCGATACCAATAGTTCTTACACCTGAGGCATTCAGCATTTGTAAAGTAAGTTGACCTACCAATCCCAATCCAATTACTGCACAACTTTCACCAAGTCGAAGATCAGCCTGTCTTACTCCCTGCATGGCAATTGCACCAAGTGTAGTTAGTGCAGCTTCCTCCACCGAAACGTTTTCAGGAATTTTAGCACATAAATTTCTTGGTACTGCTATTATTTCAGAATGATTAGCAGAAGCACCTCCGCAAGCTACCAAATCGCCCGGCTTGAGATCGGTAATATCGGATGCCACTTCAATTATTTCACCGGCGCTACAATACCCAAGTGGAGAAGGTGCATCAAGTTTATTCATAACCAGCTTATAAGTATTCATGAAGCCAATTGTTTTAGCTGTCTGAATTACTTTTTTAACCTCTTCTTTACGTGCTCTTGCCTTTCCAATATATCCCAGGCGGGCATCTTTCACAGTCTTACCTTCTGTACCGGCACTTATTAAAGAAAAGTGATTTCTTACAAGTACACAACCGCTGTTAAGTGCGGGGTAGGGGACTTCCAGAAGGCTCATTTTGCCATCTTTCAGACTTTGAATTAACTGTTCCATAAAGAAATGGGAAATTTTATAATAGATTGATTATCAACATCTATTTTAATGTTGATGGTGCAAATTTAAGGAATTCTTTGGAACAGTTTCGTTTTCAACCTATGTTGTTAACGAGATTCAAAATGTATAAACACTGTTAGCTTCGAATTATTGAATTGAAAGCGTTAGAAAAATTTTGAACCATCCGTGTCTCAGTAAATTTCTCCAAATAGAATTGTCTACTTTTTTTACCCATTTGTGCTCGAAGATTAGAATCGTTGATGAGAAGTTTTAATTTATCGGCAATTTCTATTGGAGATTTTGCTTTTACAATAAATCCATTCTCGCCATTAATTACCGATTCAACAATAGCACCCTGATCCGTTGAAATGATTGCCAGACCGGATGCCATTGCTTCCACAATTACCCATGGGTGACCTTCGGGTTCACGAGGAGTGAAAATAAAAATATCGCTTTTAGTAAGGAAGTCGAATTTTTTCTTGCTTACGCTAGAATCGAAAAACGTAACAGGAATTTTATTTTCCTCAATAATGGATAAACATTTATGTTTTGTTTCAGGTTTTCTCCATTCACCAATTATTTCCATAGTAAAACTGTTGGGGAGTTCGTGGTTTACTATACGAAGTGCTTCTATCACATCTTCGATTCCTTTTGAAGGTTGAAGGTTGGCTAGATAAATTATTTTGACAGGACTTGTTTGAAGATACTGTCGTTCTGATACATTATAATTTCCACCGTTTGGCACTACAAAAATACGCTCTTTCGGGAAAAAGTCTTCAAATAAATATTTGAGATTTTGACCTAGTACAATTACGCCTCCGGGTATTTTCATTACTTGTTTTACATAAAAACGTACTAATGATGATGCATTTGAAATCCATCTTTTAAAATCGCTTCCGCGAAGTTGTATCATCACCTTGGTGCTATAGATTTTACAAATAATAATAAAAATAGAATCCTTAAAAAATCCAAGTGTTGCCTGACTAATAGGGATCAAAACCAGATCGGGTTTCTCATTTTTAAGAATCGCTGCGAGCTTTGAGTAAATATTAAAGTTGGTGAATACTTTTTTTAAACTCCATTTACCAAGAGTGGCAAGTGATTCATTTGCTTTTACATCAAGATGCAACAGATGGTAATTTTCTTTTAAGCCGGAATTAATAAGAATTTCGAAAGCAACAGAAGGTCCCATGTAGGGTGGAGGCAATTTTCCAAGAATAAGTACTTTTTTCTTTTCTGCCATAAAAATTAATCCATCATATGTTTGGGAAGTGCGAGTGCTGCATATACCGACATAATAATATACATTAATGTTGCATATAAAAGGGGAGTTAAGCTAACCGAGTAGAGTAAAACAATTGTTAATGTTCCTAATCCAACAAAAGTAAATGCAATTTTATGACCAATTATCCTAGTTCCAATATTAATCAAAATTAGCACATAAGTTATCAATCCAAGATAACCACATACCATGAGCATTCTTACAAAATCATTATGTGAACCTTTTGCAATATAAGAGTATGGATGATCCATTCCGAGCGGTAATCCTAAAAACTGAACAATGGATCCTTTTGAATTAAAGAAGTCTAAAAACCCCATCCACCTTCCAACTCTGCCATGAAGTAATTGGTCGTTTTGTTTCTCGCCTTCGTAAACTTTAATATCGGTTTCAATCAGAGGGGTAACTTGATTGCTTATTGCTTCGGGTCCGACAATAAAAAAGAGTAGGCCAGCGATAGAAATGACTAATAGTCCAACTCCCAAATTTGCTTTTGTAACTGTAAATATAAATAGAATACCTAATGCTGCCACAACTGCAAAAGAAGCTGTATGGTGGATGTTAAATAAAATGAGAATTGTGTAAACAATAGCTACTATAAGTAAGATAGTAATAGTTCTGGGTGATACAGATTTTGGTTTTTCTATAAAACTATAAAAAATAATAAGCAATCCACAAGAAGTATAAACAGCATAATTCATTACATCAGCATAGCTTCCTTGAAATCGTTCTAATCCTCTTGAAATTTGGATATTGATTGGGCCAAAAATTAATTCATAAGTAAATATTGTAATAATAAATAGTATAGAGTAACTAAAAGTTTGAAAAACACCCTGTAGATCTTTTTTTGACCGTATTATTCGCCTGCAGAAAAAGTATAGCAGAAAAGGAAGCATAAATTTGAATGAAAAATCTAATGAATCAAATGAAAACGCATCACTTATGGCAAGCACAATACAAGAGAATGCGCCTAATATAGACATGACTCCGAAATAGAAATCCAGTCTGGAATAATTCGGTTTTTTAACATGATTCATGGAATAAATAGCTAGAATCGGTGTGAGCACCCCAATAATATATAAAGGAGATAATAATGGTGAAATATCTTTTAGATAATAAAAGTTGTCTACAATAGGACGCATCAGGATGAGGAAAATGAACCACCTCAACGACCAGTGGATTCCACTAACCCAATTTTTCCACTCTTTAAATGTCATGAACATAATTAGCGCAAAGATAACAAATAGATCGTAGAATTTAAAGAGTCAATTAGTCAAAATCACGTATTTCAAACTCTCAATAATGCTTTGGTTCTCATTGTGTAAGAGGATAGATTTTTAAAAATTCAATAGTTTTAAATAGGCATCATAAAAGAGCTTTTCGGTGATCTTTATATTGTATCCTGATGCAACAGCTTGCCTCTTTTTATTGAGCAGTTCTGATGAATTTTCTTGAATTTGGTAATAATATTCCATTCTTTGTACTAATTGAGGAATATCTGTTACTATATCCTCTGAAAAGGAATTCTCTATAATCTCAAGCATCCCTCCTGCATCTTTAAACATTAAAGTGGGCTTTCCTAATGATAAGGTTTCAATGGCAACAAGGCCGAATGCTTCGTTTTGAGATGCGAATACACAAATATCCATTAGATCCTGATAATTTCTCACTTTCGATTGAAATCCGGTGAAAATAGTTTTTTGTCGTATGCCTGCTTTGTCAACCCACTCCTCAATTTGATTTCTCATCAGTCCATCACCAACAAGTAAAAGAACAACATCTGTTTTTGATTTGGAAAATTCAGCGAATGCATCTATGATCCGATCGATTCGCTTTACACCAACAAAACGGGAACTTGTCCCAACTACGAATTTTCCTTTAACAGAGTCAAGATGTACTTTATCAATTTCTGATTGGTTTGTTTTGAAAATGTCATCAAGAAAAATCCCATTTGGAATTATAGCTCCGTTAATACTTCCGGTTTTGAAAAGTTTATCTGACATTATTTCTGAAAACTTTGAATTGTATGTTATGAAATCCGTGTATCGGGGAATTAAAATTCTTGCTAAAAATTTATGAATATGATCGGAAATTTTCATTTTTCTTCCAAAGAAGAAATTCCCATGTACTGTGTACATAATTTTTTTTCCCGATCGTTTAGCAGCTTCAAAAATAATTGGATTAAAAGTGTGGATATGAATAATGTCGGCTGCAGCAAAAATCTCGCTTGTTTTTGACTTAGTTATTGGACTTAAATCACTTCCATTTTTCATGCCTATATAATCATGAGGCATATTCATTTCCTTCAATTTTTCAATGAAGGAGCCTTTTTTGCAACCAATTAAAATAAAAGGTTTTACATTGCCGGTAAGAATTTGTATTTTGCTTAAATCAATAACCAATTTTTCTATTCCTCCAAAATTGGCAGACCATATATAGTGAACAACCCGTATCTTTTTATCGGTATAATTAATTTCTGGCATGGGTGCAACTATTGATTTTGGTTTGGAGCCAAGAATATTTGAAGCGGAAAACCTCCGCACATAAATCCAGGTAGATGTTTATTATTGTAGATTATGGCACTTTTAATTGTTTCCCTTCTTGATCTTAAAATTTCAGGCATTTTGACATGCGAAACCGGAATTTTTAAATCAAAATAGCTAAATTTATTTTGAATTTTTAAAAATAGCGGAAATGATGAAGTAAGGATTCCGGGTAATGATAATCCTTTAGATTTGAATTCAGGTTTTGATGATTCAGATAAATTTATTCTACGTGCAATTTTGTATGTTACACCTTGTTCCATATAGAACCCGTAATTTTTTGATTCTGAAATTATGATATGCTCAAGTTGCGAACAATAGTCAAAGCATAGTTGCTGCAGTTGTTCAAAATTGGGTGCTTGAGTGAACCAATTATTTCTGATTTCCATAAGTTTGTTTATAGTAGAAAATAGAGGACCGTTACCTATGTTCAAAAATTTAAGATCGAATAAATATAGCTTTGGAATGAAGTAGCAACCCTCTTGTTTTAATAATTCCATAAAACAATTGAATGCGAATGCTAAGCCAAGCTTTTATTAAATATTCAAGTGCAATTTGTTGTTGTAGAAGTATTCTGTCAGATGAGCTGAGTGTGTAATTTTGGAAATCGATCTCAGTACCATTGAGCAGTTTGTAATTTCCGAAAAATGTGTACTTTTCTAATTGTAATGCAAGAGATTTACTTGTACCGAATAGGTTATGTGAGAATAAATACCTGTCAGCAGCTGAAATGTCTTTGACAGGATTGAAATTTAAAGATTTATTGTCTTCAAAGACTACATAAAAATCGATATCGGAAATTCCCGGTGTATTAAGCCCTCCAATTTGGTAAATGCTTAATATCTCCTTATAATTTGATAGGGAAGTTACCATCCGATCCATAGCTGCATGATACTCCGCAACTGGAACATATTTTGGAATATCGGCGAATTTAAGTTTCATCGGTCTTGAGAATCATTGTATCGATAAATTTAAGCATTCTTTCGGCTAATCCCGATTTGAAAACTGTTGTCAAGTTCTGAGGTAATTTTGGAGAATTGGCTTTCTGATTTTTCTTTTTAGAAACAGAAATTACGCATGGGGTATTAAAAGGTAATTTCGCTTCACATTTATTCCAGTATTTCCGAATATCTGATACTTCATCCATCACTTTCCATTCTTGATGAGTGAAAAATTGTTGCGCCTCTGCAAAACTAAATTTTTTGTAAATACCTTTTTTCTTTTTTTGTTGAATAAATAGGGTAGGAAGCATCATAAATTCGCTTAAAATGCTTTTGGCTATAAATAAATTGTTAGGTATATACTTAGGATGTAGTTGCTTTTTTAAAGAATTTATAAGTCTGAAAAGATTACTGTCAAGGGAATCTTCAACAGGAGTTGTTATACTGAGTTCTAAAGGCTCCAGAAGTGAATAACAATATGGGAAGCACTTCCGGGGGTAAATAGGATTGACAGGATAATGCTTCAAATTTGTTTCCGACATTGCGAACCACCCATGGTGCTGCAAAGGATCGAATTCAAGCATCATTGAATATACTTTACTCAAATTTATAGCAGCAGATGCAAGACGTTTTTTATTTTTAAATATCTCATCTTTTAAAATCACAAGCGCATCAAAGTCACTGTATGGTATTTCTTCTTGAGTGGCCAGACTTCCATGAATCAAAACCGCTCTTACGTCATTAATTAGATGTGCTTTAATGAAGTCAGAGATTTTGTTTACAGCAAGATTAGTTCCGCTATATTTCTGAAAATGAACATTAATGGTGTAACCCGATGAATTATGATTTATTTTTGAATGTAATTCACAAAGGTGTGTTGCGTTTTTTTTAAATGGAAGTAACGGTAACAGATGCCCGAAAAAGATGTCTGATTTGTTCAGTGATCCATGATTCACATATTTTCCCAGTTGATTTAGGAAATTTTGATGGTTCATTGAATTGGATGCAGGCATAATAGAAGGTTACTATTTAATAAACTATTACATTTGTATCGCAGTGTTACTGTTGTTGTAGATTGGCAAAATTAATACCGTAATTTCCATCATATAATTGATTGTTAACAATTATATGATGAAGTTACTTGTTTTTTTCATCACAGCAAAAACAGCACTTGCTCCGGCTCGTTTTGATAATTTTCCAACCGTTCCCAAAACGAATTTATCGGCTAAAGTTATTGTTTTTATTACTGTTTTATTTTTCATTGTCTCTCTGGAAATTCTTTTTAATATAGTTTCCGAAAAAGAACGTAATGTTGAAATCTCTTTTACGATATTTAAAACAGAAAATCCGAGTTCATGAAATGTATTTAAAACAGGATCAATTTCAATTTTACCATCATGTTCACTATGTTGATAATCTGACATTATTTTCTTAAATGTTTCCAACCCCGGAACCTTTACTTCCGGTCTGGTGATAGGTTCATGGAATGCAAAATAGCCTCCCTTTGCAATCAACGGAACGCAATGTCTAATGGCATCTATTGGTCGAGGTAAATGATGCAGCATCCCAAAGCTTATCAAGCCATAAAAACTTTCCGGAATAAATGGTAAATTTAAAGCACTCGCTTGAATAAAATCACCGGAAGGGATTGACTTTTTCGCAACCAAAAGTCTCTTAAATGAAATGTCGGTGCCTACGTAGTTATAATGAAATTTTTCAGGATGAAATGCCCAAGATACCGTCCTTGAATTTCCGCAACCTATCTCAAGCACATTTTGATTATGGCAAACTAACTCTAAATGTTTAATTATATGGTTAGTGCGTGGTATAAATATGCGCCAAATTGGAGTGTTTTTAATTTCATGAAGCATATAATCTCTTTGCTCAGGTGTGTTTACCTCCTTATCATAGTAACGCATCTCTTCGCGATTCCATTTACCATCATTAGTTTCATTTAGTTTAGTAATTCTTTCGAGTGTTGATTTTAATACCGACTTATAAGGCTCCAATACAATTAATGAATATTTTTCCAATAAAGTACGATGATGATTAATATCAATATCATTATCGGATAACAGAATTGCAATGTTTTCACTAATTGGAAATGCTGTGTTGCTTTTTCAGAAATTATCACTCCATTTATTATATCATCATCATCCAAAAGTTGATCGTTTTCTATGTTAAAAAGTATTTGACCATTTCTATTCACCTCCGCACCGAATATTTTTAAATCAGAATTATGATTATTAGGACATTTAAGAATTTTTAACAATTTCTTTCTCATAAATTAAACAACAGTAATTGAGTTTGAGTGAGTGTGGCCCTATGAAAGTAACAAGGTCTATAGTACAAATTATGCTATTAATTTTTGTTGAATCCCCTAAATAGTGTATGTTATAAACCTCTAACAGGCTTGGAACTATGAGGTGGGTTTTTGTGCGGCTGTTTTGCGTAATTTCTTAAATGCAAAAGTAATGAAAAAACCTGGCATTATAACATTGATCAGGACCATTGTTATAGCCATCCCATCCGATCCATATCTTGGTATCAGCAAATAGGCTGATACTATGCCAATTGCCAGTCCCATTAAAGAAACATAGAGCCTTGAAGATACCAGGTCCAATGCCTGCAATAACGGTTGAATCCAAAAAAACATGGCATAGAGAAGTGATGCTCCTGTGAGTAGTGAAAAGGTAGTTGCTGCACCTAAATATTGATCACCGAAAAAGAGCGTGATTATCCATTCATTAAGAAAAACGGAAACAAGTAAAAATACTACTGCTGGAATGGCTGCCAGTGAAGTTAGTTTAATTACCATTTTCATGATGTCTTTTGATTGATTTTCGGCATATAATTTACAAAATTGTGGATACACCGAATTTGAAAACGGATCAGTAATTGTTAATATAGTCCAAGCGAGTTTTTTTCCTACTGCATAAAATGCCGCTTGAGAAGGGCTTTCCGATAAAATACCAATAAGCAAAACATCTCCATTGTTTATTAATGATTGAACAGTTCTTGCAAGCGAATTATTGATAACAAAAATACGAATGGTTTTAAATTGGTCATTTAACAATGCTATAGGAGCCTTCAAATGATCTTTGAATTCCGGTAGTAACTCCTTAAAAGCAGCTACTGTTGGTATGGTACCATTTATTAATCTTGAGATAAGAATGGCAACAAGAAAATATTCGAGTTGTTGGGGAAAAATAAATAATGCACATGCTACCAGTGAGAGTTCTGCCACATCCATTATTATTTGAATGATGGAGTTTAATTTAAATTTAAAATATAATCTCAGTGCGCCACGGCTTACCTGGTTAAACAAGAGGATAGAAGCAGTAACACTATAACTGATAGAAAACCATTCCAGTCCTGGAGCTTTAATAAAAGTATTATAAGTTAGAAAAGTTAAAATTGTGATGACGAATATTGATATAAGTGAAATTATCAAAGTGGTTAACAATGCCAACTTAATTAATGCAACAGTTTTGTCCGGTCTGTTTTCTGATTTATACTGTGCTCCATAACGGATAACAGGTGTAATTAAATTCAAGTTGAAAATTTCCATAACTGTTGCAATGAAGGCAACAATAACTGTATAAATACCAAAAAGCTCTGCACCAAGTCCACGAGCAATAATAATTGCTCTTACAAAAGTAAGTCCGGTTCCAATCAAATTCGACAAAAAAACCCACGAACTGTTTTTAAACAGAGTTTTGCTTTGGGTATCTAACCTTTTCTTTAAGAAATTAAGCATAAACGGAAAGGGAGTGGACTAATTCTCCCATAAGTCAAAATTATTTTGAGCTTTTTTTCTTTTTGCCCTTTGATTTTTTGGTACCATCTTCTTCATAATACCCATAGCCATAGCCATAACCATACCCGTATCCATATCCGTAACCCATGCCTGAATTTGCTTTTACAGCATTAAAGATTACACTTAAATTGGGTAATTTATTTTCTTTGTAAAGGGTGTTGATGAATTCAATGTTATGTTTTCTAGTCACATTCTGTCTGATGATGTAAATAGTTGAATTCACATATTTGCTCAGTAAAATACCATCAGTAACAATACCAATAGGAGGGGAATCTACAATTATTACGTCATATTTATTTTCTAGGAATTCAAAAAACTTATCCATTCTGTCGTTGAGAATCAATTCAGAAGGATTTGGGGGTTTGGGTCCTGATAATATAATGTCAAGATTTGGAACTTTTGGTGAAGACTGAATAATATCTTTCATTTCGGCACTTCCAATAAGATAATTAGAAATTCCAACATCGGAAGCTAAATGAAGTTCAGTATTATTTTTAGGCTTTCTAAGATCGCCATTTACCAATACCACTTTTTTACCTGAAATAGCATATATTGATGAGAGGTTAAACGCACAAAAACTTTTCCCTTCGGCACTAACAGAAGAAGTAACAAGCACCTTTATACATTTACCGGCTGGACTGGCGAAATACTGAATATTTGTTCTGATAGATCTGAAAGATTCAGCAATGAAGGATTCCGGCCTTTCGGCAACAATCAAATTCGTGTTATCAGTGCTGTATCCAACCATTCCCAAAACAGGAATATTGGTTGAATTCTCTAAATCTGTAACATCTTTTATAGTGTCGTTCAATAGATCTTTAATAAAAACAAAAAGACCGGGTAAAAGCAACCCCAAAAGTATTGCAATTGTATAGGTTTGATTGGGAACAGGTTTTACAGGTTGATATGAAGCTCTTGCAGAATCAACCACTCGGTTATCTGAAATCGTAGAAGCTAACAAAATGGCTGTTTCAGCTTTCTTTTGTAGAAGGTAATTGTAAAGTCCCTCCCTTATAGTTGCCTGACGCTCCATACCCAAAAGCGCCCTTTGTGTTTTAGGAACAGTTTTGATTTTACCCTGTATTCTGTTTAATTGCAATTCAGCTTGCCTTCTTGAGGCAGTTAAACCATCTTTAATAGACCTTACATTTTCAAGAAGATCTTCTCTGGTGTTTTGAATTTGAATATTTAGTGATCCAATAATAGGGTTGTCTGGTTGAGTTGAATTCAGCTGGCTTTTACGTTCGTTTTGAAGATCACTAAGCTGGGTGATTAGTTTAGTTAACAACGGATCGGTTATTCCCATTGAGGCCGGTGATATTTTATCTAGCTGCTTGTCTTCAATTATGTAGTTTTCAAGATAAACCAAAAATGAATTTTGAATATCCATTTCAGATATTTTATTGTCATAAACCTGAACACTACTAAGATATGTTTGGGCTTCTACTCCGAGATCGGTAATTCCTTTTTCAGTTTTAAATTTTTCAAGATCTTGTTCCGATGAACGAAGGTTTTCTGTAATTAATTCAAGCTGTGTATCAATAAAATCAAGTGAGTTACTGGCATTTTCATTTTTTTGATCGATTCCACTTTGGATATAAACTTCCAACAACTTATTGAGGAAATCCCCTGCCTTTTGAGGCACCGGGTCTTTCATTGAGAGTTGTAATACAGTCGATTTTTTTGAAACGAACTGAATATTTAGCCCATTGGTATAACGGTCGACAAGACGATCAAAATTATGAATGATGATGATGAAGTTTCGTTTTTCATACTCAGCATTATTGAAATTTATATCCTTGAAGTTTTCTGTTTTTTCAATGGTAAATTTGCCTAAAGCATTGCGCACTTGATCACCAAAAAGATATTCTTTTGAAACCTCAACATCATGCTTAGCATCAGTGAATGTTATGGAATATCTTTTGTCGTCTATTATTTCAACGCCTAACTGATGCTCATAAGTATAGAAGGAAATTGAATCATAGGTAAGTTTTATTGGAGATCTTTTGTATAATTCTGCTTTTCTGATATTATTTGTGAGGAAATAACTGATATCGAAATCAAGTCGTCTCATCGTTTTCGCAATCATAGCACGAGATTGGATCAACTCTATTTCATTATCAATTCCTCCTGTGTTTTCTAACGCACTAGCTTGCGAAAGAAGATCAGGGCTATACATGCCTCTGTTTTTATCTTTAATTAATAAAGTACATGAAGCATTGTAAACAGGAGTGGTGTACCAATTATAATAATACCCTGAAAAAAGTGCAAGTAATAAACTGGCAACATACAAATACCAGTATTTTACTACTTTGCTGAAAAATAAGTATTTTAAATCAAAACGCTTTTCATCATGTACATTTTCGTCCTTACTTTTATTGCTCATTGCCGGTATTGATCAATTATTTATGTTTTGGTAATATATTAGTGTAACAAAAGTAAGAATGCTCAACACCATTGGTGCAATTCTGTAAAATGCATCGGCAGATGCAACCCTTCCCTTTCCTGCAGGTACATAAATTACATCTCCGGGATGAAGATAAAAAAGTTCTGATTTGAAAATGTCTCGTTTGGTGAGATCTATATAATTAAATTCTTTTTTGTTATCATTCTCTCTAATTACCATTACTTTTTGCCTGTCTCCAAATATGGTAAGATCCCCTGCATATCCAAGCGCATCTGTTAATGTGAATTTTTCGGTTTTAGCAGCGTATTGACCGGGTATTCTCACCTCTCCCAGAACAGTTACTATGTAGGATTTGAAGTTAACTCTAACTGTAGGACTTTGTAGGTATTTTTCAAGCTTAGATTTAAGTGTATCTCTAATTTGCCGTGTGGTGAGTCCGGCAACTTTCATTTTTCCAACCAATGGAATTTCAATGTCTCCATTTAAATCGACAAGATAGGAGTTGAGATCAGAATCATCTTCAGTGTTATTGTTAAGTTCGCCACTTGGATTAAAAAAAGTAGCAGCTTCGGGATTGATACTCGCAACTTCAATTTTTAATATGTCGTTTGTCTGAATTATTGGTTCAAAAACATTCTTCATAAAAATTGTGTCTTGTGCAGCAGTTTCATCTTTTATATGTTGAAAATAATCTGTCTTTTTTCTGCTTAAGCAAGATGAGAAAAGAAGTACTGTGCAAACAATAACACAGAAGAAATTGCTAGATTTTGACTTTTTGAGGTTCAATTTGAAAGACATGAATAACTTGAGGTTTGAAAGGAGTATAATTTGCGGATTTTTAAATATCAAATTCAAACCTTTTGCATTTAAAAACTGACCCCCAAATAAGCCTGCAAAGATAATTAATTTATGTTAATTTAATTTACAGAAATTCGGGATGATTTATTGTAAATATTGTTTTCCAAATAATTGAAAATCAAGGATTAATGGATTTGAACCAGATTTTGAATCAATTTCGCCTCTATCTAATGTGCGAAGATTACTACTATTTTATTATTTTCTACCTTTCTATCAATGCCTGCTGGTCGAGTGTGTTTTTTGTTGATATAAATCATGTTTAAAACCCATTAAATTGGTAAATTTGTCGAACTTAAAATCAGGTAAAAAATATGTCTGAAGCACAATTAGAAACAAATTTTCAACAAAAGATAGATTCAGGAGAGGTTATTGAACCAAAGGATTGGATGCCAGAGCGTTACAGGAATCAACTCATCAGGATGATGTCGCAACATGCACACTCCGAAGTGGTTGGAATGCTACCTGAAGGTAATTGGATCACACGCGCTCCAAGTTTGGCAAGAAAAGCTATTTTACTTGCTAAAGTTCAGGATGAAGCCGGGCATGGATTATATATTTACAGCGCTACCGAAACACTTGGAATTGATCGCCAGGAAATGATAAATCAATTACATTCCGGAAAAGCTAAATATTCCTCTATTTTCAATTACCCTACTCTTAATTGGGCCGATATGGGTACTATTGGATGGTTGGTTGATGGTGCTGCCATTGTAAATCAAACTGCCTTGGCAAAATGCTCTTACGGCCCTTATTCAAGAGCCATGATACGCATCTGTAAAGAAGAAAACTTTCATAATAAACAAGGATATCAGCTCCTTGCTTACCTCATGAGGGGTACCAAAGAACAACAAGAAATGGCGCAAGATTCCATGAACAGATTTTGGTGGCCCTCCTTGATGATGTTTGGACCATCAGATACCAATTCTCCTAATAGTGGTGAGCTTATGCGTTGGAAAGTGAAGTTGTATTCTAACGATCACCTTCGCCAACGCTTTATCGATCGTACCGTTCCTCAAGCAGAAGCAATCGGACTTAAAATTCCTGATCCAAAATTGAAATGGAATGAACAAACTCGTCATTATGAACATAGTGATATTAATTGGGAAGAATTTAAAAATGTGGTCTCCGGCAACGGCCCTTGCAACCGCGAAAGATTACGCGCAAGAATCAACGCCGATAAAAACGGACTATGGGTTCGCGAAGCCGCCGAAGCATACGCCAAAAAACATCACCAGAATTAGTTTGCAATTTCAGCCCTACAAAAAAATTAAAGTATTCCGGACAAAAATTCTAATGACTATAAAAGTAAAAAACCACAAAACTAATAAACTAATAAACTAATAAACTATAAAACCACTAAACTATAAAACTAATAAACCAACATGTCAAATACCCAATTCAAATTATGGGAAGTATTCACTCAAAAAAAGTCGGGTGCTCCTCATGAACATGCCGGAAGTGTGAGAGCCGCCGATGCCGAAATGGCGTTGCTGAATGCAAGAGATGTTTATACACGTCGTAATGAAGCGGTCAATTTATGGGTGGTGCCTGCCGAATTAATTGTGGCCTCCTCACCTGAGGATTCAGGATCCTTTTTTGATCCGGCAAATGATAAAATTTACCGAAATCCCAATTTTTATAAAACACCCGATGGAATCAATATGATTTCTTAATAGTCGGCTGAGAACTAAATTTATGAATACTACCAAAATGTCATCCGAGATGGCTCTGTTTGAATACTGTTTACGTTTGGGTGATACCTCCCTTATTATGGGACAACGCTTGTCGGAATGGTGCGGTCATGCTCCCTATCTTGAAGAGGATATTGCTATATCGAATTTTGCCCTTGATTATATTGGTCAAGCCAGAATTATTTTGTCTTATGCCGCTCAAGTAGAAGGTAAAGGACGCAATGAGGATTCATTAGCTTATCTCCGCGATGCCCGCGAATTTCGTAATTTATTAATGGCAGAGCATCCAAATGGTGACTTCGGAACAACTGTGATGAAACAATATCTCATAGGTGTTTATAATTTCCATCTTTATTCCTTGCTGCAAAAAAGTAAGGATGCCAATATTGCTGCTTTTGCGGCGAAGTCGTTGAAAGAAGTGGCCTATCATGTTCGTCATAGTGGTGATTGGGTTTCTCGTCTTGGTGATGGAACCGAGGAGAGTAAAAGTAGAATTCAAGAATCTGTAAATGATCTCTGGTTTTTTGTGGATGATTTTTTTCAGATGGATGATGTTGAAATGTTATTACTGTCGAAAGGAATTGCAGCCGATTTAAATGAAGTGAAAAAGTTATGGACAGCCACTGTTACAGATAAATTTGCAAAAGCATCATTGATTATTCCTGAAGTGAATAGTGTTATGAGGTTAGATAGTCGTAAAGGAAATCATACCGAATATCTGGGTTATATTCTTGCTGAAATGCAGGTACTGCCACGCTCTTATCCCGATGCAAAATGGTAGTTGTTACTTATCGTATAAAATGACAAATAATGTAAATGTTGATCAAGTAAAAGTACTTCTTAACGGGGTGCTCGATCCTGAAATACCTGCCTTGACAATTGCAGATTTAGGAATTTTACGTGATGTAGTTTTTAAAGATGGAGTTTTTGTAATTACTATCACACCAACTTTTACCGGATGCCCTGCAATGCGTGTTATTGAAGAAGATATCAATGAAGTGCTGCACTTAAAAGGTATCTCAAATTTTAAAATCAAAACCGTTATGGCTCCTGCCTGGACTACCGACTGGATGTCGGAAGAAGGTAAAAGAAAATTGAAAGAGTATGGAATTGCTCCTCCTACACTATCTACAGAAGACCATCTGAAGGCTATGATTACCGGAAAAAAACATGCTGTGCAATGTCCCTTTTGTAATTCCATGAGCACGCGACTCACCAGCCCATTTGGATCAACTGCCTGCAAAGCGCTCCATTATTGCGATGCCTGTCATCAGCCTTTTGAAGAGTTTAAATGTCATTGATTTAATTCCGTACTTTCTTTCGATTCCAATTTTCCCCCTTTTTTCATAGGCTCATGTCTGAATGTTGCATGTCTTCTAAACAAATGGTGTTTACATTCATTTAAATTTGTTAAACTTTGTCATTTCATAGTGGTACGGTTTAATTATTTAATCGAAAAGCATTACTTTTGCCAGGTACAAAACATCATTTTATGTCAATTGATTTTAGAAAAGAAAACGGTATTGGGAAGATCACCCTTAACCGCCCCGAAGTATTAAATAGTTTTAACAAGGAAATGGCCATGGCATTTCAGAAAGCACTGAAAGATTGTGATCAAGATCCTGCTGTTCGGTCACTTTTGATTACGGGTGCCGGCCGAGCCTTTAGTGCCGGACAAGATCTTGCCGAAGTGATAGATGCCGACGGGCCCACATTAAATTCCATTGTTAAAGATCACTACAACCCGGTAATTTCACTTATTCGTAATATCGAAAAACCGGTGGTGTGTGCTGTGAATGGAGTGGCTGCCGGTGCCGGTGCAAATATTGCGTTAGCTTGTGATATTGTTTTCGCAGGCGCCTCCGCTTCATTCATTCAAGCCTTCAGTAAAATAGGACTTATACCCGATAGCGGTGGAACATTTTTTCTGCCTCGCTTGGTAGGTTTTCAAAGAGCAACTGCATTGATGATGTTAGGTGATAAAGTGAAAGCGGAAGAAGCTCTTGCTATGGGGATGATTTACAAAATGGTGTCAGATGAAAATCTAATGGAAGAAGCGTTGGAATGTGCAACTCGTCTCTCGCAAATGCCTACTAAAGGTCTCGGATATACGAAGAGGGCTCTCAATTTTTCGATGTTCAACAATCTTGATGATCAATTAGATGTTGAAGAAGATTTGCAAACCAGAGCAGGAAAAACGTATGATTACAATGAGGGAGTGAATGCATTCCTACAAAAAAGAACACCTCTTTTCAAAGGAGAATAAATAATGGAACCTAAAATCATAATTGGTGTTGCCGGATGTGGAGCCATGGGTAGCGGAATTGCTCAAGTAGCCGCAAGCGCAGGTCACAAGGTAGTAGTTTTAGATACTAACCGTTCTGCCCTCGATAAAAGCCGAATGAGCATAACTAAAGATTTTGAAAAACTGATTTCGAAAGGTAAAATTACAAGTGAAAATGCACAGGTTTCACTAGATTTGATCAGCTTTACGGTAAAAGTTTCAGATTTTGCTGAGTGCGGATTGGTGATTGAAGCAATTGTGGAAATTCTGGAAGTTAAAAAAGAACTTTTCAGGCAAATTGAGAATGTTGTGAACGTTAATTGTATACTTGCCACCAACACCTCATCTCTTCCTGTTGTTGCTGTCGCTTCTTCTTGTAGTGAAAGATCAAGAGTAGTTGGAATTCACTTTTTTAATCCTGCTACTATAATGCCTTTGGTCGAAATTATTCCTGCCTTTACTACCGAACAAACAGTAGTCGTAAAAGCAAGAGAAATTATTAATTCATGGGGAAAAACTACAGTGCTGGCGAAAGATACACCCGGCTTTATTGTGAATAGAATTGCCCGACCATTTTATGGCGAGGCAATTAAAATGTATGAAGAAGGTATTGCCGATATTTCAACCATCGACCTGGCCATGAAAACTTTCGGCGGATTTAAAATGGGCCCTTTTGAATTGATGGATTTTATTGGTAATGATATCAATTTTAAAGTTACTGAAACAGTGTGGGAGCAAATGTTTTATGATGCTCGATATCGCCCTTCGCTTACGCAGAAAAGGTTGTTTGAGGCAGGCCTCTTTGGCAGGAAGTCGGGTAGGGGATACTACAATTATGCTGAAGGAACTACGATTCCGGCTGCAGAAGAAAACCAACCCAAATGCAAATATATTTTTGAACGAATTCTTGCCATGTTAATCAATGAAGCTGTGGATGCTCTTTATTTAAAAATCGCTTCACGTGATGATATTGAATTAGCAATGACCAAAGGAGTGAACTATCCTAAAGGTTTATTGAAATGGGCCGACGAAATCGGTATGCAAAAAGTGTTAGAGATTCTTGAGAAATTGATGGATGATTACAATGATGATCGATACAGGCCTTCGTTGTTGCTTAAAAAAATGGTAGCTGAAAAAACTACTTTTTATTAATTAATCATTATCGTCTAAATCATCCTGTTCTGCTCTAAATAAAGCTTCGGTTTGATCTGCTAGTTTTTTAATTAGTTCACGTTCATAATTGCTTAACCCATTCAATTGTGAAGAATTTGATTCTGAAGGACCTTTTGAATCATGGTAATTTCCAAAAAGTAAATATGCAAGCAGCTCATCTCTCAACATTTCTTTATCCTTTAAATCGAGTAAATTCGTTTGTTCTTTTACTGTTTCCAGGATAACTGTTATTTTCTGCTTGCTGTTCATTTTTATGCTGTTTATTTAGTGGGTAATATATTTATGCTTTTTCAACCAATGATTTGGTTTCATATTCCTGATTAGCCTTGTATTTGGGCCAGGTAAAGTGGAAGGTCGATCCTTCGCCTTGTTTTGATTCAACCCATATTTTTCCACTCTGTTCCTCAATAATTTTCTTTACAATAGCCAATCCCACACCGGTACTTTCAAATTCATCACGGGTGCTTATTGTTTGGAAAATGATAAATATTTTGTCATGAAATCTTGGATCAATTCCGGGGCCATTATCAGTAATGCTGAACTGATAATAATCATCACCTGAAAACGAAGCAATTCGAATTTGTTTATCTTCATTTTTATTGAATTTAATTCCATTGCCAATTAAATTCATGAACACCTGTTGAATTTTAATTCTGTCACATAAAATTTCAGGCAAATCGTTTTCAATAAAAAATTTACAGGAGGTTGGCTGACCAAGAAATTCGATCGTATCTTTCACCATTTTGTTGATATCTGTTATCTCAAGTGGGTTGTTCTTTTTGGCTACTTTTGAGTAATCCAGGATACCATTAATAAGAGATTCCATCCTAACCACTCGTTCTTTAATCAGATTAAAGTTCTTCCTTACTTCTGTTGGTAGCATGTGCCCTGCGTCTTCTTCTATCCATCCCGTCAAGTTCCCTATCGCACGAAGTGGTGCTTTTAGATCATGTGAAACTACATAGGCAAATTTGTCAAGCTCTTTGTTGGTTTTTTCAAGATTGAGAAGGTATTCAGCCATTTTCTCTTCCGATTTTTTACGCTCCGAAATGTCACTTTCTATAAAAATATATTTTGTAGTGTTTTCTTCTTCATCATTAATCTTGGTAACATTTTCCTGTACCCATACCGGTTCACCATTCTTTTTGTATTTTATAACTTCAGCACTAAAGTTATTTGAATCAAATGCCCTATTTTCCATAGCACTAACCGTTCCCGGATCGCTATTTTTGCCATATAAAAAGTCTATCGGTTTTTTGCCGTTAACTTCTTCGGGAGTATATTCTGTTAAACGGGTAAACCCGTCGTTAACCCATTCAATATTTCCATCATTATCGGTAATAATTACTGAGTTTACAGTTTCACTTGCGACCAATGAAAGTTCCTGAAGTTCTTCATTTTTCTTCATCAATATGCCTTTCGATTCCTCAATTTTATTGATGACGGCATTTTTTGAATAAGCAAGATACGTACTCAACAATGCCATAAGAACCATACTGGTGATAACGGTATAAAGATGCTTACCATCGATAGCGCGTTCACTCAAATCAAAGGTGATGTAGGCATTCGGAGCTGTGAAATCGGTAAGCACATAAAAATATATGATGTTTACTAACGAAAGCACTAGAGTTATTCTACCACCTTTGTTTTCAAGAATTATATAGGAGTAAAGTATAATAGAACCCATATAAAAGAAATCGGGATTTTTAATCCCACCTGAGTAATAGGTCACAAGATGAATCAATGTCAAAGCTGCAATTATGCTTATTGTATAAGCAATGCCTAAGTTTTTATGAAATTGAACTCCTATATAATTAATGAGCAAAGTGACTGCTATGGATGTGAAGATAAAAATTTTCCCATTTTGAAGGTCCGAAATGGTTGATTCTTCAATCGTAAAAACAATCATCAGAGCTGCTCCCAAAAGTGAGAAGATCCTGAATAATGAATAGCGCTGACGTGCTAAAATATCTTCAGCAGGAATCGATTCAAGTATTCTGCCTCTGATTAAAGTTTCTAAAATGGAATTCATAGAGTTCATTGATATTGTGAAATTGAACCTTGAAATTGGTACGATTCCGGTCGTGGTTCTTTTAACCAGGTAAAGCGGAAATCGGCACCACTTCCCGGTTCTGATTCTACCCAAATTTCACCACCTTCTTCTTCCACAATTTTCTTTACAATTGCCAGTCCCACGCCGGTACTTTCTATTGTATCACGAGGATTTAAAGTCTGGAAAATCACAAATACTTTTTCATGAAATCGCTTGTCGATACCCGGACCATTATCTTTCACGCTTATGAGCCATTCACTTTCTTTCTCCACAGCTGAAATTATAATATGAATTTCATTTTTATCATTGTATTTAATTGCATTTCCGATAAGGTTTGCAAATATTTGCTGGAATTTTATTTTATCACCGAACAATACCGGCAATTTATTTGGAATTGCTATGGAGCAGTTTACCGGAATAGCGCAAAATTCAATTACTTCATTAATGAATTCATTCAAATCGACACTCGATTTTTCACCCTTTTTGTGATTGGCACGTGCAAATTCAAGCAAACCATTTATAAGATCTTCCATTCTGGAAACACGACTTTTAATGATGTTGAAGTTAGAATTTGTTTCCTCCGAAAATTTTCCATGCATATCCTCTTCAATCCATCCTGTAAGGTTAGAAATAGCATGCAAAGGTGCTTTTAAATCATGCGATACAACATACGCAAATTCGTCAAGCTCCTTGTTTGTCTTTTCAAGATCTATCAAATAGTCTCTGATTTTATTTTCCGCAAGTTTCCTTTCAGTAATATCATCTTGAAGAGAAACATATTCAATTATTTCTCCATTGGAGTTTAAAATTGGTGTTACCGAAATCTGGCTCCAGAAACTTTTTCCATTTTTATGATTAAGTTCTAGCTCACCAATAAATGTTTGCTTCGATTTTAAACGCGCATTCATATGTTGCACTGTTTGAAAATCGGTCTGATTCCCATATAAAAAGTCATCACTTTTTTTATTTACTACTTCAGTTGGATTATAACCTGTCAAACGAGTGAACCCATCATTAACCCAAGTGATCAGAAAGTTTTTGTCAGAAATAATTACCGCACTATCTGTTTTGCTGGCAACTAAAGAAAGCTTTCGAAGCTCTTTATTTTTATCAGCAAGAATATTTTGCGATTCAGTTATTTTTTCAATAACAATATTTTTTGAACTACCCAAACTGTTGCTCAATGCTGCAATTGCTATAACAGCCATTCCTGTTGAGAATAAAAAATCCTGATTCAGATCCGATGAGTTGGCAGCCAGAACGTTTGTGACCATACTTGGATCGTCACTGATGTAATAAAAATAGACTTGATTGATGATTGAAAGTCCCAGCATCACCCACCCTTGTTTATTTCCGAGAAGAATAACTGTGGCAATAATTATTACCAGATAGTAGTAGTTCCCTGAGTTTCTGATGCCTCCATAATAATAGTTAAATAGATGCACACATGAAAATGCGGTCAAAATCCCTATGAGATAGGCTAAACTTAATTTTTTATGAAATTGTAGTAAAAGGTAATTGGTAAGGAAGGTAAATGCAAAAAACTGCAATCCGGGCCCCAAAATGTTGCTATCGGTGTTGAAGGAAATGGCATGAAAGGACTCTGCAAGACAGATTAAAAACCCGCTGGCAGAGAAGATAAGAAACAGTTTATATCGCTGTTTTTCAATTAGATCGTCCTCCGGCAGGGTCTTGTACATACCCCATGATAGCACCCATCTTACCTTTTTGAATAAACTTTGAAACATGCATCTTAAACGGAAGGAACGAAAAGGGGTTACAAAAGTATTATTTTGCTAATAAATTGGATTCTATCTCTATATCAACAATTTGTAGTGTAAAACTTTATTTGAAAAATTAAAATTAAAAGCAATTTTTACTACTTTTATTTTCATTAAACACACACTATTAAATATTGAAAAAATGTCAAACAAATTGGTGAACATTCTTCATGTAGAAGATGATGAAGTGGACGCAATGGTGATGCAACGGGCACTTAAGAAAACAGACCTGAACTATAAATTGTATCACGCTAAGAATGGAATACATGCACTAGATATGTTGCGAGGAACGAACGGTCACGAAAAAATAGTCCCGCGACCCAGCATAATTCTATTAGATCTTAACATGCCTCAAATGAATGGGCATGAATTTATGAAAGAACTCAGAGCCGATGAAGAGTTAAAACCAATATCGGTTTATGTAATGTCAACTTCCAATGATGAGCGCGATCGTATTGAAGCCTATGGGAATAATGTAGCCGGCTACATTGTTAAACCATTGAGTCTTGAACAATATGTTGAAGCAGTTTCAATATTGAACAGTTTTTGGTCGCTTACAGAATTGCCATAAAAAAAACCCGGTAGATCCGGGTTTTTTTTATGAATTAATCAATTTTTAATCATGCATGTTTCTTTTCGTAAGGAAAAGGTTTCTTAAAGGCCTTGTAAACATCTTTAATGGTCATTCCATGTTCTTCAAATGTTGAAGGCAAATCTTCTGAGATTCCTGTTATCAATCCTTTTAGATCTTCAAAAGTGTGATTTCTACTTATTGGAATTCTTAATCCGGCATTGTTGATGGCTACACTTGGGAAAACAGAAAGATTAAAGAAGAATCCTCTGGAGATTAATTTTTTAACCATACTGAAGGCTACAACCGGTTTGCTCACGCCAATAAAGAAAATTGGTGTTTCATTTTCCCATATTAGTGGTAGTTCTAAATCTTTACACAACTGATTAACGTACTTCACTCGTTCGTTTAATTGTTGTTGCATTACTGTTATCTCAGGCGACAAATGAATTTTTGCTGAAGCTATACATGCACCTAACATAGGAGGAGGAATTGGTCCGGAAAAGATAAAAGGCCTTCCGCAATTTCTGAAAAGATCACGCATTTTTTCATTAGGAAATACAGTTACCCCGCCTGAAGCACCATAGGCTTTGTTGAGGGATGTTACCAATACCATCTTATCATGAAATGGCACCTGACTTAATGCATATCCGGAACCATTTTTGCCGGCGAAACTCATCCCGTGTGTGTCATCCACATACAAGTGAAATTGTTCATGCTTATCTAATAATTGGACTATTTCTTTCATTGGAGCACAATCACCAAACATGGAATAAACTCCATCAGGCATGTACCATATTTTCTTGTATTTGGTTTTTAACTCATTAATTTTGGCATCAAGCAAATCCATTCTGTTGTGACGAATTACATCAACATGAATGTTTCTACTCTTTAATAATTGTACTGCCGTTTGAACACTGTCGTGAACTTGGGTATCTAAAATTACAGCATCATTATCACCAACAAGAATTGGAATATTGGATATATGAGAAAGTGTAACGTTCGCTAGCAATACAACAGGCTTCTCAAATATCCTCTCTAAAAGGTTCTCGATTTCTTCATACAATCGAACTGTAATATATGCTCGAGTTGAAGCAAAGCCGGTTCCATATTTTTGAACCGCTTCAATAACACCTTGCTTTAACCTGTCGTCCATTTCTAAACCCATATACCCACAGGTTCCAAAATTCACAAGTTCCTGACCCTTCACTCTGATATGTCGGCCATCTAATAATTCGTTTTCATCTGAAAGATGAATTATCCCTAATTCTCTTGAAGAAATCGCTGTGTTGTTAACAATTTCAAGGATTTGTTCATGTTTGCTTTTCGCATCTTGCAGTACCATATCGTTTCGTTTTTAGGTTGTTAGGTCATGATTACTTCATCTCAAATTTATTGTCAAAACAAACGACTTTGGTAAAACCGAAGTAGTGACAATTGTAAACGTGCTGTAACACAATACTTTAAGATGCAATACTATAACTGAATTCAACAACCTTACCTGTGAGATCTGGATAGAACCTCAGAGACTCACAAGACATCGGGGGGGTATGCCGGGTAAGAATGTGACGACAAAATTATACTTATTTTTACAAAAACAAAATAAAAATGAAAAAAAGTGAAAAAAATAATTTTTCTATAAAAATAGTCGACAAAATGATGGATGGTGATTATTTCAGTCAATGGCTTGGAATCCGCGTGGAGTCAGTGTCTCAAGGGTTTTGTAGAATTTCTTTGACATTGCGACAAGAGATGTTGAATGGTTTTGGAATAGCTCATGGCGGAATAGCCTTTTCCCTTGCCGATAGCGCACTTGCTTTTGCTTCCAATTCACACAATATAAAGAGTCTGGTTTTAAACACTTCCATGTCGTTTACCACTCCGGCCCGTGAAGGAGATGTGCTTACAGCTGTGGCCGAAGAGGTGAACCTTACAAAAAGTACCGGCATATATGATGTAAGTGTGACCAACCAAGATGGTAAAAAAGTAGCCGTTTTCAGAGGCACGGTCTTTAGAAAAGGTGAATTATGGTTCCCCGAAGCCGAATGATCCTTACCTTTGTAGCCAATTAAAAACGTTTATGAAAAAAGCTTACATCGTTGATGGTATTCGTACTCCGATAGGTTCTTTTGGTGGTAGCTTGGCTTCGGTCAGGCCGGATGATTTAGCAGCACTCGTTATTAAAGAATTATTGGTTCGAAACCCCACTATTGTTGCAGATAAAATTGAAGAAGTTATAATGGGTTGCGCCAATCAGGCGGGTGAGGATAATAGAAATGTGGCACGAATGGCTGTTTTGCTTTCCGGATTACCCCACACTGTTCCTGCCGAAACAATTAATTTGCTCTGTGCTTCGGGAATGGCAGCTGTTGCAAATGCCTCCAGAAATATTCTTGCCGGTGACGGTGATTTATTCATTGCAGGTGGAGTTGAAAGTATGACAAGGGCACCTTTTGTGATGGCTAAATCACCAACTGCTTTTTCAAGAGAAGTTCAAATGTTTGATACAAGTATAGGATGGCGATTTGTTAATGCTGCCATGAAAAAAATGTATGGTACCGACAGCATGGGTGAAACAGCCGAAAATGTTGCTGAGAAATATGGAATCAATCGTGCTGATCAGGATTTGTTTGCATTGAACTCGCAACAAAAAGCTTTTTCATCTTCACAAAATGGTCGTTTTGCCTCTGAAATTGTCCCTGTAACTATTCCTCAAAAAAAAGGAGAATCAATAATTTTCAAAACGGATGAATTCATTAAAGGAAACTCCACCATTGAAATCCTGCAAAAGTTAAAAGCTGCCTTCCGTGAAAACGGAACTGTAACCGCCGGAAATGCTTCAGGTATTAATGATGGTGCCGCTGCTTTACTGATTGCTTCTGATACTGCTGTGGCTGAATACAACTTGAAACCTATTGCACGCTTTGTTTCTTCAGCAGTAGCAGGTGTAGAGCCAAAATATATGGGAATTGGACCGGTAACAGCTGCGCGTATGGCACTCAAAAAAGCAGGTATCAACTTCAACGACCTTTCAGTAATAGAACTCAATGAAGCTTTTGCTGCTCAAGGTTTGGCTTGTATTCGCGAATGGGGTTTGAAGGACGATGACAGTCGAATTAATCCAAATGGTGGAGCAATTGCCATTGGTCACCCACTAGGTATGTCAGGTTCACGACTCATTCTTACTGCCGCAAGAGAACTTCAACTTAATGGTGGAAAATATGGCTTGTGCACGATGTGTATAGGAGTAGGGCAAGGGTATGCTGTGGTGATAGAAAAAGTATAAAATTTCCCTTATGATTTACGAATTCGACGGATTTATTCCGGTCATCCATGAGACTGCTTTCGTTCACCCCGCTGCAACAATTACCGGCAATGTAATCATCGGTAAAAATGTTTACATCGGTCCGGGAGCTGCAATACGTGGCGATTGGGGACAAATTATTATTGAAGATGGATGTAATGTTCAAGAGAATTGCACCATTCATATGTTTCCGGGGGTAACGGTTTTGCTGAAAGAGGCCGCTCACATAGGTCATGGTGCCATAATCCACGGTGCTACCATAGGCAAAAATGTGCTGGTAGGAATGAATGCAGTAATAATGGACAATGCCCAAATTGGTGATAATTCTATTGTAGGAGCCCTCTGTTTTGTGCCTGCTGAAACCATCATCCCTGAAAAGAAAGTGGTTGTAGGTAACCCTGCCAAAATATTGAAAGATGCAACCGATGAAATGATTGAATGGAAGTCGAAAGGAACTCGTATTTACCAACAACTACCTAGCGATTGCAGGAATTCTCTGAAGCCCTGCGAGCCACTTCGTGAAGTTCCTGCAGATAGAAAAGTGCAAAATGCCGGCTACAAACCGTGGAAAAGCTGAATGTTTCCCATTTTTTGTGAACAAATTGCACCTATTTTTCAACACCCGGTCAATATTTTTCTAGAATCCCTGTTTTAGCTAATCGGTTTTCTTACCTAAACACTATATTTGCCAAATAAGCACATTAGATTTTATGAAACTTAAAAGTTATGCCGCCGGCGAATGGGTAGAGGGAAAAGGAAGTGGCGTTCCCTTATTTAATGCAGTAAACGGCGATCAGGTAGCAACAGCATCATCCGAAGGTGTTGATTTTAAAGCCATGCTTGATTATGCCCGAAATGTAGGTGGTCCTGCTTTGCGGAAAATGACGTTCCACGAAAGAGCGCTCATGTTGAAAAAACTTGCAATGCATTTGAATGATCGCAAGAAAATGTTTCATGATCTTTCTGCAGCTACCGGTGCAACAAAAATTGATTCAATGATTGATATCGATGGTGGTATCAGTACTATGTTTGTTTTTGCAAGCAAAGGTCGCCGTGAACTTCCTGATGAAACTTTTTTGGTGGAAGGTGTACCTGAACAAATTTCTAAGAATGGAACATTTTTAGGTCAACATATTTGCGTTCCTCTCGAAGGTGTTGCAATACACATAAATGCATTTAACTTTCCTTGTTGGGGAATGCTCGAAAAAATTGCACCTACTTTTTTAGCCGGTGTGCCTGCAATTGTAAAACCTGCTACTGTTACTTCTTATCTCACCGAACTAATGGTGAAAGAAATAATTGACTCAGGTATTTTACCAAAAGGAGCGTTGCAACTCATCTGCGGAAGCACAGGTGATTTACTTGATAATGTTACGCTACAAGATGTAGTAACATTTACCGGTTCTGCAACTACAGGAAGAAAATTAAAACAGACACCTGCAATTGTAAATAATTCAGTTCGTTTTAATATGGAAGCCGATTCTCTTAATTTTTCTTTGTTAGGTATGGATGCTGTTCCGGGTACTTCTGAATATGATTTGTTTATCAAGGAAGTAGGAAGAGAAATGACTGTGAAAGCAGGACAGAAATGTACTGCTATTAGAAGAATTCTTGTCCCAGATACGCTTATTGAAGCGGTAATAATTTCTTTAAAGAAAAGACTTGTCGATATTCGTTTAGGTAATCCTTCGGTTGAAGGTGTAAAGATGGGGCCTCTTGCAAGCAAAGGACAGGTAGAGGAAGTGAAATCGAAAATTAGTGAATTGTTATTGTGTTGTGAAATTGCCCATGGTAATCAAGATGATTTTGATGTTACCGGTGCCGATAAAAACAGAGGGGCTTTTATGCCATCCATGTTGTTGTATTGTAAAGACGGAATAAAAAATGATGCACCTCACGATATCGAAGCCTTCGGTCCGGTGAGTACAGTAATGGGTTATAAAAATACCGCCGAAGCAATTGAACTTGCAAGAAAAGGAAAAGGTAGTTTGGTTGGTTCTGTATTTACCAATGATGCCGATTTTGCTAAAGATATGGTGCTTGGAACTGCTGCATGGCATGGCAGAATTATGATTATGAACGCAGCTGCTGCAGGTGAATCAACCGGTCATGGATCGCCTCTTGGTCACCTTGTTCACGGTGGGCCCGGAAGAGCAGGTGGCGGAGAAGAAATGGGTGGTATAAGAGGTGTAAAACATTACATGCAAAGAACCGCTTTGCAAGGTTCACCAACAATGCTCACTAAAATTTGTAATGAATTTATTAGAGGTGCTGAAATAAAAGAAGATGTTGTTCACCCTTTCCGTAAATATTTTGAGGAACTTAATATTGGAGATACATTACTGACGCATCGTAGAACAGTTACAGAAGCAGATATTGTAAATTTTGCAGGTATAAGCGGTGATTTCTTTTATGCTCATACTGATGAAACATCCCTCGAAGGATCGATCTTTGAGAAAAGAGTTGCGCATGGTTATTTTGTGGTATCTGCAGCAGCAGGTTTGTTTGTAGATCCCAAAAAAGGACCCGTGTTGGCAAATTACGGATTAGATAATTTGAGATTTACGTTGCCGGTTTATATTGGTGATACCATTTCTGTTCGTCTCACTTGTAAACGTAAAACAAAAAAAGAAAATAAAGAGGGACAAATTCCGCAGGGAGTTGTGGAGTGGGATGTAGAAGTGAAAAATCAAAACGGTGAAACAGTTGCTACTGAAACTGTGTTAACCCTTGTACAAAGAAAAGAAGTTAATTAATTTTTTAGACTATTTAGGTATGATGAAGATACGTGTGGTGGTTTGGGTAGTAGTTTGCATTTTATTTTGCGGGCTTTCTTTACCTGTGAATAGTCAAGTAAAATCAAATGCAACACCTAAAAAGGAAGTTCAAAAACCTGCTGTAAAATCAAATTTCGACAAGCTGTTAATCGATAGCCTTGAAATGGAACTCGAAGGTTTGAATGCGAAGTTCGTGAATGTTGATTCTCTTTACAAAGCAGAAAAATTTACCACAGCAGAATTGCGTGATCAGGTTATTAAACTCGACGATTACAGATTGAAATTGGAAGAAACAATTAATTCTTTCAAAGGTGAAAATCTTAAATTAAACCAAAGCAACCGTATATTGATTGTGTTCAACTCGATGGTGGCTGTTTTGTTGGTTGTTTCTCTGGTGTTTTTCCTTAAAAAAATTGGAAGGAAAAATAAAAATGAAAAATCATCTCAACCGGATAATGAAATTAGTTACAAAGCTTCAGCAGGAACTATGTTGAGTCTTGAAGAAAAACTGCAACAGTTGGAGCGTTTAGGAAAACTCAAGGAGAAAGGGTTGCTTTCGGAAAGCGAATTTGTAAATGAAAAACAGCAAATTCTTGGAAAGTAATTTATTTCATTTCAAATTATTTCAGTTTAGATTAATGTAATCACAAAAAAACTACAGAATTATAGTCATGGCTACAGAGGGATCAGTTACTACTCAAAATGAATCTGGTATAGCAACCATAACTTTTTTTCATCCGCAAAGTAATTCTTTGCCGGGTAATTTGCTTCGTGCACTAGCTGAGGAAATTACAAAAGCCGGTGACCGTCAGAGTACGAATGTGATTATATTAAAAAGTGAAGGTGAGAAAGCGTTTTGTGCCGGTGCATCGTTTGATGAACTTATGTCGATAAAAACTTTGGATGAAGGAAGAATTTTTTTTTCCGGATTTGCACTCGTCATTAACGCCATACGTAAAGTCCCTAAGTTTGTAATTGCACGTGTTCAGGGCAAAGCAGTTGGTGGTGGAGTAGGTATCGCCTCAGCTGCCGATTATACGCTCGCTCATAAGTCGGCAGATGTGAAACTCTCAGAACTGGCTGTTGGTATTGGACCCTTCGTTGTAGGGCCTGCCGTTGAGCGTAAAATCGGAAGTTCAGCTTATATTTCATTGTCGATTAATGCCACTGAATGGCAAAATGCCGAATGGGCTAAAGAAAAAGGTTTGTATGCCGATGTGTTCGAAACGCTACCTGAGCTCGATGACGCTGTGAATAAACTCTCATCTAAACTCGCAAGTTCAAGTCCGGCTGCAATGTTGAATTTGAAAAAAGTTTTTTGGAAAGGAACCGATGATTGGGATGCATTGTTAATTGAACGTGCCGAAATGAGTGGTACACTAGTTTTGTCGGATTTTACTCGCAATGCAATATCAAAATTTAAAGCAGGAGCACGATAGTTGCAACAAACCATAAACCATGACGATATTTCAATGGTTGATAATCGTATTTTTTATCATTTTTACGTTTCGATGGTTCTTTTTTACAGGAGGCAAAAAAACTTTAAATAGAACGATTGCTAATCTGACGCCGCAAGGAAGGAGAAAGTTTTTTTCTGAAATTGAAATCCTATTAGTTAAATCATCATCCTTTTTTAAAGCACTCTCACCGGAGGCAAGAAAAATATTTTTGAGACGTTGCATTAAATTTAACAGTTCTACCCGTTATATAGGTATGGAAGGGCTTACTGTTACCGATGAAATGAAATGGCGTTTTGCCGCCACCGCTATTCAAATAACTTTTGGATTTAAAAATTTTTCCTTGTCTCATTATCACACTATAAAAGTATTTCCAGAAACTTTTTATTCACGTTTGCATGACCGGTATTTGAAAGGCGGCGCTAGTACAGGTGGAACACTTTTCTTTTCCTGGAGCGACTTTGTGGCGGGTTTTGATGATCCTTCTGACAGGTATAATTTAGGATTGCATGAAATGGCTCATGCATTAAGATTGCAACTGTTGCATGGTACCGACTTTGATCAAAAATTCGCTAATTATTCCGATCATTGGGAAGACATTGCCCGCCCGGAATTTGAGTCGATGATAGATAATGAATCTCCATTTTTGAGATCTTATGCAGCAGTGAATATGGAAGAGTTTTTTGCAATTTGTGTGGAACACTTTTTTGAAGTGCCGGTTGAATTTAAAAAACATCTTCCGGATATTTATAACCATCTCTGTTATTTGCTTAATCAAGATCCTTTGAGAAGTGAACATGATTTTAAACTATCCAATGATTTTGTAACTAGTATTAATTCTGATAAATCACTTATTCCAATTCCTCTTCGTGTTTTTAAAAATCATAAATACGAAACATGGAACTGGAGTTACAATGTTATTCTAATTGGTTTGTTTGTAGCCTTACCATTGGTGTTTTATTTGTATGGTGAAGTTTTATTCAAACCGATACATATAATTTGTATCTTGGGAATTTCTGCTGCAATTTTATCCCGGTATACTGAATTCTTTAGTTCAAAAGGTATTTTTTATTTTAGACACCTCATGTTTTTTTCAACTATAGGATGTGGCATGATAAGTAGTGTTTTAATTATTATATTAAATCTTTACTTAACTACAGGAACAGTCACTGAAACCTATAAAATTGATAATTTCGGGTACTTTCACGATCCTCATCATGGAGTTCTCTTCAGTGTTCATTTTAAAGAAAATCAATTGGATTCTTATTCAAATTTAAGATTATTTATTTCTTTGTCAACTAATGAGAATAGTCAAATTGCTGACTCAGTTAAATATACTTTTTCTGAAGGTATTTTCGGATGGAAAAATTATTTGTCTAAAGAGTTGGTTTTCAATCAGAACGAAGTAGATCTTAATGCTGAATGATATTGCCTTTTTGTTAACTTTGCACCATGAATTCAACCAATGGAAACCTCACTGCAACCGAGATTTCAGAAGCAGTTTTGATCAAGGCATTTAGTCTGATGGCTACGGCCAAATCAATGACTGCCATTTACGAAGCCAACAGTTCATTCACGGCAAAATATGTGCATGCAACTTCAAGAGGACATGAGGCTATTCAGATTGCAACAGGACTTCAATTGCTGCCGCAGGATTTTATATCACCATATTATCGCGACGATAGTATTCTGCTTTCAATAGGTATGGAACCTTATGAGTTAATGCTTCAATTAATGGCTAAACGTGATGATCCTTTTAGTGGTGGAAGATTGTATTATAGTCACCCAAGTTTGAAGAGACACGACATGCCAAAAATCCCTATGCAATCGTCGGCAACAGGGATGCAAGCGATTCCTGCAACAGGTGTTGCGATGGGATTACAGTATCTTGAAAATCAAAATTTGTCAGATTTTCAAAATGAAGAACGTCCTTTAGTAGTTTGTTCTCTTGGTGATGCATCGATCACAGAAGGTGAAGTTTCAGAAGCTTTTCAAATGGCAGTTCTTAAAAAACTCCCAATCGTTTATTTAGTGCAAGATAATGAGTGGGATATTTCGGCACATGCTCGTGAAATTCGTGCAATGGATGCAACTCATTACGCATCGGGATTTAAAGGTCTCGAAGTTAGAACTATTGATGGGACTGATTTTATTAAGTCGTATCAAACTGTTCGAGAAGTATTTTCAACTGTCCGTAATGAACGTCGTCCGTTTTTGATTCATGCAAAAGTCCCACTTCTTAATCATCATACTTCAGGAGTTCGTAAAGAATGGTATCGTGACGATTTGGAGGAGCATCTAGTACGTGATCCTTATCCAAAATTCAGAAATCAATTGCTCGATTTTGGTTTTGGTGAAGAGGTGATTGCAGGTTTGGAAAATCAAGCAGAAAAATTGGTGCAAGAACATTTTAACAAATCAATGACTGCTGAAGATCCTCGTCCGGAAGATTTGTATAAACACGATTTTGCACCCACTCTTGTTACCGAAGAAAAAGGCGAAAGAGAACCTTCAGGAAAAGAAAAAACCGTGATGGTTGATTGTGCTCTTTTCGCTGTTCAGGAATTAATGGCTAAGCATAAGGAGTGTTTGTTGTATGGTCAAGATGTAGGACGTCGTTTGGGTGGAGTTTTTAGAGAAGCTGCTACATTAGCTCAAAAGTTTGGTGACGACAGAGTTTTTAATACACCAATTCAAGAAGCATTTATTATAGGAAGTACCGTTGGAATGTCGGCAGCAGGTTGTAAACCAATTGTTGAAGTTCAGTTTGCCGATTATATTTGGCCGGGATTGAATCAGTTGTTTACTGAAGTGAGTCGTTCCTGTTATTTGTCGAATGGTAAATGGCCGGTGAGTTGCATCATTCGTGTACCTATTGGAGCTTATGGCAGTGGCGGTCCTTATCACTCTTCAAGTGTTGAAAGTGTAGTAGCAAATATCAGAGGTGTTAAAATTGCTTATCCCTCAACAGGAGCCGATTTAAAAGGTTTGTTGAAAGGAGCCTATTATGATCCTAATCCTGTGGTGATTTTTGAACACAAAGGATTGTATTGGTCTAAAATTAAAGGTACCGAAGATGCTAAAACAATCGAACCCGATGAACATTATATTATTCCTTTAGGAAAAGGTCGTTTAGTACAAGAATCAAACTCCGAAAAAAGTACCGTTTCAATTATCACTTATGGAATGGGTGTTTACTGGGCTAAAAATGCATCTAAAGCTTTTCCCGGACGTATTGAAATAGTTGATTTGCGTACTATCCATCCTGTTGATGAAGAAATGATATTTGCTTCAGTAAGGAAAAATAACAGATGCATTGTAGTTACTGAAGAGCCTGTTAATAATTCATTCGCACAAGCTTTGGCAGGAAGAATTTCAAATGGTTGTTTTCAATCGCTTGACGCCCCTGTGGAAGTTATTGGCTCCGAAAATCTGCCTGCAATTCCTCTCAACTCTACACTTGAATTTGCAATGATTCCTAATGCTGATAAGGTTGCTAAGGTTATTGAAAAGGTTTTGAATTATTAATTTCTGAAGTTTTTAAGATTAATTTCTGATTTCCTGGTAGTTTGTTGGAGGGTGTGGTGGAGGATCTATTTAACACGGGCACTTAGGCACGGAGATATACACAGAGTTTTTAGTATGAGAATAAGTTTCACATTGAAGATAATTTCTACGTGACCCTTAGTGCCCATGTCTTTTTCACTACGACAAGCCAGCTACGATTGATTTTTAACAACTCACCATTTCGGAACTTTCCTCACGGCATCAACCATTGTGAGTTGATTTTCGAAGACGAACGAGTGAACACCTTGGATATTGTCATCCCACAAGGGTTCAATAAAATCAATTTCTTTTTCTATAAATTCCTCCTCATTCAAGATAATTATTTCATTAATACGGATTCCATATCCGTAAGTGATGGAACAATCTTGTGAAGGTCGGTAGGTTTTTCCTTGATAACTGAATATTTTACCGGCCGATCTGGCTCTACGTACATCACTTATCACCGGGTTTTGTTTATGCTCAACCCAAGGCCCAAATGGGGTAGAGGCATGATAAATAAACAATTCGTCGTTGCTGCTTACTGCAGGATGATCCACTCGGTTTACAAACATCCACCATTTGTTGTTGTGGAAATGCAAAGTAGTATCCAATGCCATTGTGTTTTCCATAATCACACTATGAAAACTCCATTGATCTGGGAATGATTCACATTTGTATACTTCTATGGTGTTATTTGCCTTCGATTCCGGAATCATATAGTCGAAACCGTTATATGAAAAAATAAAAGGATATGATAAATGATAAGGTCTTTCAATAATCTTTTTAGCATCGGAACATTTTCCCTTCTCATCCATAGTGATAACAGAGATATGTGCATTTTTTGTGCCGGCAATTTTTTCTTCAATAAAAATTTGATATTTTCCATCTCTAAAAATAACATTTGGGTCAGCCCAAAATGTTCCTTTTGGTGGTAAAAGTTTTTTCATTTTACGCATCGAAGGCTGAATCGCGCCTTTTTTACTGATGTTATAAAGCAGAAACCATTGATTTCTGAAAAGTTGTTGTTTGATAAATTTTGCGAATGATGTTGAACCCATTCTAACAAGAAATCCTAACACTTGTAAGTTGGTTGGAGTGGTGTATAGTTTTTGACTGTATAATTCCGGAAATGCAGATGTGTTTTCAAGAAATGTATCTCCCTCATTATACAATTTATTTATAAGTCGTGGGAGCATGAACATTCCTTTCGCATATATTCCATTTCTTCCAACATTCATTGAGAATTTATGCGTGGCTCCAAGTGTTTTGCTCAATACCTTACCGTTATCCAAATCTTCAGTGAGGATCTGTACAATTGTGCCTGTCACCGGATTATTTTCATACATCTCCCAAAATGCCGGAGGACCGCCACGATTTACTTTGTTATCGGCATGATGATAAGACCAAATACCATATTTTGCACTCTTCAGAATACCACCTTTGAGAATTTTGAATCCCATGCGGATAAACACATCCACGTTGTGTGATTTAATCAATTCCAAATCGGCGTCGGCAATCCATTGGAAATAATTTTTTGTTTCGGGTTCAACTTCAATAACCGGAATTCCCTCTATAAGTGATTTGCAGTTCTTCGTCTTTAGAATAGTATGTTTTGGTTTGAAAAATTTACTATCGGCTTTTTGATAAAGATGAAAAAAGCCATAATTCAAATTTTTAAATATTTTTCCTGCAGTGACTGATTTTTTTGTTTTGTTGAGTACTACAAGTACCACCTCTGCATAGTCCGATTGTTTTAGTGATTCAATAATATGGTAATAAGGGAAATTTAAATTGTAACTGTTTAAAAGTATTCCAATTCGTATAGGAGCTTTATTTCCCTGTTGATTTTCACTTTGGTTCATACTACTATAAACAATATGTTTGGTGATTTCTGCATCCGTAAAGTGCGGATGAAATTAGATTTACGAAAGTAGCAAATTCAATGCTCAATTTATCACATAAGATTGCAACTTGCATTAATTATTTATCTAACGTTTTGAATGATTTATACCAATTTAATTCTCCCAATCACCTCTATAACCTGCTCTGGCAGGCGTTTTGAAGGTTAAGTTTTCAACAAAACCCCCTATTTATGAACAATTGAAGGGTTTTGATGCCTTGAAAGTTGCTGAGTGAACGACTTTCATATACTTTCGTATCGTTCTATCTCTAACCAATATTAAAATTTAAAAACATGAACAAAGGAGAATTAGTTGATGCAATGGCATCTGAAGCAAAAATTACGAAGGCGGATGCTCAAAGAGCACTCGAAGCTTTCTTAAATGTAACTTCTAAAACCCTGAAAAAAGGTGACAAAGTTACACTTGTAGGATTTGGTACCTTCTCTGTTGCTAAAAGAGCAGCACGTACCGGCCGTAACCCACAAACCGGAAAAGAAATCAAAATCGCTGCAAAAAAAGTTGCAAAATTCAAAGCTGGTGCTGAGTTGTCTTCTAAAGTGAAGTAATAGTAGTCACTTTTAAAAAACCCTCCCTCATACGGCGGGTTTTTTTTTGCTTTAAAAAATTGACTACCTTAGAAGTTTAAATATGTTCACACTATGAAGTATCCCTGTATAAAAAGTTTTATTTTTTTAGCTCTAATTTTGGTTTCAATTACAATTGTTAAGGCCCAAATAGTGGTAGTGCCTTTTGTAAATGATGTTGCCAAAGTTACAGACATTACTAATTGTGGAGATGATCGATTATTTATTGTTGAACAACAAGGGAAAATACGTATTTCAGATTTGGATGGAAATCTTTTCACTGCACCATTTTTGAGTATAACCGACCGTGTAAAGGATGGTTCCACGGAACAAGGATTGCTCGGTTTGGCATTCAGTCCCAATTATCTTAATGATGGTCGATTTTATATTAATTATATTAACAATTCCGGAAATACTGTCATATCACGTTTTAAAGTTTTTGATTCGAATCCAAATGTTGCAGATTCATTGAATGAAGAGATTTTGTACATTATCACACAGCCCTATTCAAATCATAATGGTGGATCAATGCAATTTGGTCCCGATGGTTATCTTTATATTAGTTCCGGTGATGGTGGAGCTGGAGGGGATCCCGGTAACAGAGCACAGAATCTTCAGCTTCCGTTAGGTAAAATACTTCGAATAGACGTGAATGTATTAAGTGGTTTTGCAATTCCATCAACAAATCCATTTTTTGGATCCACATTTGCTAATCAACTGATTTGGTCTTATGGTTTAAGAAATCCATGGAGGTTTTCTTTTGATAAACTTTCAGGAGATATGTGGATTGGAGATGTTGGTCAAGTTACTTATGAAGAAATTAATTTTCAAGATGCCTCTTCCAAAGGAGGTGAAAATTATGGATGGCGATGTTATGAAGCGAATAGCATCTACGACTCAACTTGTGTGTTCCCTATTCAATCCTATGTAAAGCCTATTTATAATTATTCTCATCTTTTCGGTTGCTCTGTCACCGGCGGATATGTTTATCGAGGTGCCAATTCGGCTTTTATGTATGGGAAATATTTTTTCACTGATTATTGTGTAAGCGACCTCCTTAGCCTTACGCCAAATGATACGGGTGGGTTTGATCAGATGAATTATGGAAATCTCACTAATTTTTTATTTACAACGTTCGGCCAAGATAAATATGGCGAACTTTATCTTGGGAAAAATACAACAGGAGTTTCGAAATTAGTGGATACTAATTGCAAACCGACTGCATTTATTTCAGAATCGGATACAATTATTCATGGAGGCAAAGATTATTTGCTCGCTACTCCATTTGCTAAAGGTTTAAAATTTCAATGGTACCTTAACGGTCAGCTACTTACAGGTGCTGTATCATCCAATTACCTTGCATCAATTACCGGTAATTATAAAGTGGTGGTGTTTAGAAATGATTCTTGTTATTCCATTTCTAAACAAATTACATTGTTGCTTCAACCGGATAATGGTTTTGTAATGTATCCAAACCCAACAGAAAATTCTACGGAACTGGTTTGGCCCGATCGGGCCCCTGTTAAAAAGAAACTCGAAGTATTTGATGCGCTTGGCCAATTATGCCAAAAAGTTAATATCGATTCCGGAAGTCATAGTTATTTGCTCGATACCCGAACATTTAATAAAGGAATTTTTATGGTACGAATGACGATTAACGGGAATGTTTATACGCAGAAATTGTTGGTGAAGTAAAAGTTTTAGAAATTAAAAGTAGCTTTTTGTAGACTTATCTTTTACTATCCCAAAGGTAATTATTTATTTGAACGATGCGGAACAATCATTTAGATGAGAATAAAACCATGCTTTTTATTGTTGCATGTTTTAAAGACAAGCTCTACGACCTATAAATATCCTCCTCATCAAATTCCTTATTCTCACCCTCACCACTCTTCTTTTTAAATTTCTCTTCATCGTACTCGTCTGAAGCGCTGGCCTTGAGGTATGGGACGAGTATGTGAGTGTTTTCATATTTTAGATGGACCACCTGCGAAAATTATGAGGTTTCGGTTGAAGCAACTAAATTAATCAGGCTTTTATCACTCCTCAGGCGTGATGTTTCTAGCATCCTCGTCCCATACCTCAAGCCTGCCTCTTCATCGTACTCGTCTGACGCGCTGGCCCTTGAGGTATGGGACGAGTATGTGAGTGTTTTCATATTTTAGATGGACCACCTGCGAAAATTATGAGGATTCGGTTGAAGCAACTAAATTAATCAGGCTTTTATCACTCCTCAGGCGTGATGTTTCTAGCATCCTCGTCCCATACCTCAAGCCTGCGCTTCAGACGAGGATGATAGTGGTTAATCTACATACGTGATAATTCTCGCATCCCTGCCTGCAGCAGGCAGGCTCGTCCCAAGTCAAGGGCCAGCGCTTCAGACGAGGATGAAAGTGAGTTTAAAATTGAAAACTGAAAATATAAAATTGAAAAATCATTGCACTTTTAAATCTTCCCTTTTAAATTTTCAATTTTCCCTTCGACCCGAATTGAAAATTGAAAACTGAAAATATAAAATTGAAAAGTCATAATACTGGACTAAATGGATTTTCAAAACACAATCAGGGTTTAAAAAGTAATTCTCACGACCGATAAATATCCTCCTCATCAAATTCTTTATTCTCACCCTCACCACTCTTCTTTTTAAATTTCTCAAACAGTCCTTTAATTTTTTCTATATACTTTGAAGAATCTTCACCAAAAACTTTAGAAGCAAAAGCGGTTCCTAAAACAGTTGCTGCGGTTCTGATGACAGGATTTGAATTTTTAAAGAGGAGGTTTGTTACAATGAACCCTAAGGCGGCTTCGGTACCCTTGCTGGCTAATTGTGATTTTAATTCGGAGTCACCTTTTATGGAGTTGAACGCGTTCTTGATCAAATTAACAGGTTTCAACTGCTGTGAAAAATCTTTGACTCTGGCTTTAAGCATCTCCTCCTTAACCAATTTCTCTCCGGAAAGTCTGATTATTTGTTCTCTCAATTGATCAATATTCTCAATTTTAGTTTTCATAGATCAGTTATTTGTAAACAGATTTAATAATGTTGTTAATCAGAATTCCCTTAAACCACCTGTCTTTTGAAAATAAAATTATAATTACAATTAATGCATAAAAGGTCGCAACAATTACAAAGCCCAGGTAAATTTTGCCCATTGATTCTCCTATGGCATAGGCAATGGCAAAACTGCCGAAGATTAAAGTCAGCACAGAAAACACACCAATAAATAAATGAATTATTGCATCTGAAGCTAATTCAGCACCTTTTTCAGTTGATTTTAATTTATATAAATCTACACTGGTGTTGATATATTCCTTTAAATCCTCAATTACTTCTTCAATTTCAGGTTTTACTTTTTCCATATTATTTTAGATTTATGTTATTCAGGCCTGGTTTTTTTTACTTCCAATTTCATCAATCATTTCTTCCAATGTTTCAAGAAAGGAATCGGCTAGTTTTTTGGTGGTGTCTTTAACTTTTTGTCTGCTTTCAGATCCTTTTTCCGGTGCTATCATAATTCCTATAGCTATGCCGGCTGCTGCACCTGCCACCAAAGCCAGTAAAATTTTGCTCGTATTACTCATTATTATTGATTTATAAGGGTTTATAGTAGTTGCAAAGCATAAAATTAATTAAATGTTATTGAATTACCTATGATCTTTGTCATTTAACTCAATGTATAGTATTCCGGCTGTTCGGTGTGATGTACCCTAATTACGCCAATACTAATGAGATTGACTATAATCGTAGTCGCTCTTCTTCTTGATATATTCACCAAATGACAAAATTCTTTAAGGGTTATTTTATGATGATTGTTGAGATGGCTCATCAATGCTTGTTCTTTACTTGTGTATTCAACAGTAGTATGAGCATCATTATTCTCTTTTCTAAGAACATCCAATACAACTTTACTTGCTAAAAGTGATTGATCCTTTACTCGTATGTAAGCCCACCATTTTCCATCATCACCCAAAGCAAAATAAGGTTTGTGTTCTCCTTTCGGGATGTCAACTTCTAAAATATTTTTCTTTCCTATCCGCCATTCTTTTATGGTGATATCAATTTCAGGCTTGCAGAAAAAACCTGCAGCTTTTTCGAGCATAAATTTTTCTTCTTCAATTGAAATTCCATTTATCGTTCGATTGTCGTTCACACCAATTAATAATTTGCCGCCTTTATGATTTGCAAATGAAACCATTGTTTTGGCGATTTTGTGTTCGCTGGTAACTTCTTTTTTATAATCAAGTTGATCATTCTCTCCCAGATCAAGTAATAATTGTATTTGTCTGGGAGGTCTTGCCGGTTCTTCTTTAATTTTCATACTAAAATAACTACTTGAAAAATATTATTTTTTGATTTTGAGAAATGTATTTTCGTACTGGTTCAATAATTTTTATATCGAATGTTCCAATTCCATAAGCAACAGTCCGGTGAATCCTTCGAGTGCATCAATAGCTTTATCAATTTTCCAATTTTTTTTATTTCTTCTTTCTACTTTGTTGGAAACAGCTCTTATTTGAATGCAATTGGTTTTTTGCATTGCACATACATAAAAGAATCCTGCACCTTCCATCGATTCCATAACATTACCAAATCGGTTATATGCTTTTTTAATACTGTTATTAGAACCATGTGCACTATTCACTGTAATTCCTGTTGATTGGTGAATGGCTAATAAACATTTTAATTTCTTTTTATAAGTTGCCGACAATTTTCCATCTTTAAATGGGAATTCATTTTTTTTTATGAAATCAAGTTCGAACGCATTCAAGAATTCATTTCCGTCTTCAGCACCGAAATCACCAAACTGATCCTTTGTTATCTGCACTAATTTAACAGGCTTAATTTTGGGGTCAAGTGATCCACATATTCCAATATTAATGGCTAAATCGTATTTATTTTCAACCAAAACTTTGGTTAAATGAAATACTGTGGCAGTAATTCCGGCTCCGGTAATTAATACATCAACCTGATGATTCACCGATCCTCTTAATATCCATAAGTTGCTGTTTTTAACTCTTTTGCCTTGTTTGAGTAAGAAAGCAGCTTCACTTTTTGTAGCAGCAACAATTAGAATTTTCGACATTTTTTGTTGATTTTAAACCAGTTGCTGTTTTCAACTGTTATACCTTCCGACGAATTCTTATCTTTGTTCGATAGGCAAATTTAATAAGATATTGGCTTATCGCACATTATAACACCCTCATATGATATTTGTTACCCGAAAAGAGCATTTTAACGCTGCTCATAAACTTTTTAAACCCGAATGGTCACCCGAAGAAAATCTTCGCATTTTTGGAAAATGTTCCAATCCCAATTGGCACGGTCATAATTACGAATTGTTTGTAACAGTTAAAGGAACTCCTGACCCATCTACAGGATTTGTGATGGATCTAAAAAAATTGAGTACCATAATTAAAGCAAAAGTTATTGAAAAAGTAGATCACAAAAATTTGAATTTGGATGTTGATTTCATGAAGGATAAAATGCCATCAACTGAAATTTTGGCTATTGCAATATGGGAACAAATTGAATCGGAAGTCAGTTCATCCGGCTGCCTTCTACATTGTATTAAATTGTACGAAACTGAAAATAATTTTGTTGAATACTACGGAAACTAATTATGAGTTCACACCAACACGAAGATGATATGATTGACGATAATAACCTGGATGGTTATGTAAAAATTGATCAATATAATTCTGATAAAACTAAAAAATTGTCGGATGCCTATTATTCTATTCTTGGGCAAATAGGGGAGGACCCCAATCGAGAAGGATTATTAAAAACTCCTGAGAGAGTTGCTAAAGCTATGCAATTCTTGACTCATGGTTACCACCTGGATCCTGAAAAAATTTTACTCTCAGCCCGCTTTCGCGAAGACTATCAGCAAATGGTTATTGTGAAAGATATTGAAATTTACTCAATGTGTGAGCATCATTTACTTCCATTTTTTGGTAAAGCACATATTGCCTATATTCCGGATAAGTATATCGTTGGACTGAGTAAAATCCCCAGAATTGTAGATGCCTATTCTCGAAGGCTGCAAGTACAAGAACGATTGACCACGCAAATCAGAGACTGTATACAATCAACACTTAACCCCTTGGGAGTGGCAGTAGTTATTGAGGCGCATCATTTATGCATGCAAATGAGAGGTGTTCAAAAGCAGAATTCCATTACATCAACTTCAGCTTTTACTGGAGAGTTTGAAAATGATCGCACTCGAAGTGAATTTATTAGCCTCATTGGTAAAAGATTGAGTTAGTTCGGTTGGCTGTTGGCATCGTCGCATTGCTTGCGCTGAGCTGGCCGATGTGAGCTTGCCTAAAAGTTGCGGTCGGCGGCCACAGTTGGCGGTCTCAGTGGTTTTCTTTATGGAATATTATAGAGCATGAGGTATTTCTTTTTGAATTGATCGAAAATTTACTTAAAATCGCAAAAAAATAAATATCAATCTATGAAAGCATATATTTTCCCCGGACAGGGTTCCCAGTTTGTCGGAATGGGCAAAGATCTTTATGATAACACCTCTGGAGCAAAAGAGCTTTTTGAGCGTGCAAACGAAATTCTTGGATTCAGAATTACGGATCTAATGTTTAACGGTACTGACGAAGATCTTAAACAAACAAATGTAACGCAGCCCGCCATATTTATTCACTCGGTGGTTGCTGCCAAAACTTCCATCGAAAATTTTCATCCCGAAATGGTAGCAGGGCATTCATTAGGTGAATTTTCGGCACTTGTAGCCAACCGTACTTTAAAATTTGAAGATGCCTTAAACTTGGTTATCGCACGTGCAAATGCCATGCAAGAAGCCTGCTTATTACAGCCTTCTACAATGGCTGCAATATTAGGTCTCGAAGATCAAGTGGTTGAAGAAATTTGTGCTTCAATAAATGAAGTAGTGGTCCCTGCAAATTACAATTGCCCCGGGCAAATAGTGATTTCCGGATCTATTGATGGAGTAAAAACTGCCTGTGAGAAATTAACCGCAGCAGGAGCTAAAAGAGCGTTACTTTTAAATGTTGGAGGTGCTTTTCACTCACCTTTAATGGAACCGGCTCGTCAAAAATTGGCTGCTGCAATTGATCAAACCGCATTTTATGAGCCAATATGTCCTGTATATCAAAATGTAAATGCACTGCCTTTCACAGATCCGGCCCAAATTAGAAAAAATTTGGTTGATCAATTGACTGCACCGGTTCGATGGACACAAACGGTTCAAAATATGATCACCGATGGTGCATTGTTATTCACCGAAATTGGACCCGGAAAAGTATTGCAGGGATTAGTCAAAAAAGTAAATAGAGCCGCCGAAGTGGCTTCAGTTTAATCACAAATTAATAATTAAAATTATGAAAAAAGTGCACGAGTATATTTCAGGAAATAAAGTTCGATTTATTAGTGAATTGTTGGATTTACTTCGCATTCCTTCGGTAAGTGCCGATTCAAAATACAAAGTAGATGTTCATAAGGCTGCTGAGTTTATAAAAAATAATTTGGAGAAAGCCGGTGCCGATAAAGTTGAAATATGTTCCACCAAAGGCCACCCTATTGTTTACGGAGAAAAAATGATCGACCCAAAACTGCCTACAGTATTGGTTTATGGTCACTATGATGTGCAGCCTCCCGATCCGCTCGATTTGTGGACATCGCCACCCTTTGAACCTGTAATAAAAGATGATAAAATTTATGCTCGTGGGGCATGTGACGACAAAGGTCAGGTGTTTATGCATGTTAAGGCGTTTGAAAGCATGATGAAGAATGATGCCCTCACTTGTAACGTGAAATTCCTTATTGAAGGTGAGGAGGAAGTAGGTTCTGTGAATTTGGGTGACTTCGTTAAAAACAATAAGGAACGTTTAAAGGCAGACGTGATATTAATTTCTGATACATCCATGATTGCAAATGATGTTCCATCTATCACCGTAGGTTTACGTGGCTTGAGTTATGTGGAAGTGGAAGTAATCGGTCCTAACCGTGATTTGCACTCGGGGGTTTATGGTGGTGCTGTTGCGAATCCTATTCAAGTGCTTTGCGAAATGATTGCATCAATGAAAGATAAAAATAATCATATTACTATCCCGGGTTTCTATGATAAAGTTGTTGAAATAAGTACTGAAGAACGTGCTGAAATGGCAAATGCTCCATTTAGTTTGGATGATTTCAAAAAGGATTTGGAAATTGGTGATGTGCTTGGCGAAACCGGATTTTCAACCAATGAAAGAACTTCTATACGACCCTCATTTGAACTCAATGGTATCTGGGGAGGGTATATCGGCGAAGGAGCAAAAACGGTATTGCCTTCTAAGGCCTATGCAAAAATATCTATGCGTCTTGTACCCAATCAAACTTCTGATGAGATTACTGCTTTGTTCGAAAAGTATTTTATGAGCATTGCACCAAAATCCGTAAAAGTAAAAGTAACACCACACCATGGCGGTGAACCTGTTGTAACCCCAACCGACTCCATTGCTTACAAGGCTGCCAGCAAAGCTATGGAAGATGCCTTTGGTAAGAAACCAATTCCAACACGTGAAGGTGGTTCAATTCCTATAGTAGCTTTATTTGAACGTGAACTCGGATTGAAATCGGTACTCCTGGGGTTTGGGTTGAACTCCGACAATATTCATAGTCCTAACGAACATTATGGAATTTTTAATTTCATGAAAGGCATTGAAACTATCCCGCTGTTTTTTAAATATTACAGTGAGATGGCCGATGAAAAGTAAATCGAAAAACTTAAAAAAAAGGCTGTCGAGTAGTTCGGCAGCCTTTTCTATTATTGAATTATTAGCTTTTGTGTGAAGCTTTCGTCTGGTCCCGTTATCTTTATGTGATACATTCCCGATCCTAATAATAAATTTCCACATTGCAGGTCAATCTCTTTGTTTTCTCCCACATCATACTTTTTATCATACACCAATTTTCCGGCTGATTCAATAATGGATATAGTGTATTCCCCATTGGTTGGAACGTTCACAAAAATATCCGATGAATTAGTAACCGGATTAGGGAAAACAGAATACACACCTGCTTTTCCAAAAAATAAAGACTTTATTTCAGAATAAGTAGATTTTCCATCAAAATCTGTTTGTTGAAGTCGGTAGTAATTTGTTCCGGGTATAGGTGCTTTATCTATGGTAGAGTAGGCAATAGGAGAGTTGCTGTTACCGGCGCCATCAACAACTTCTAAGGTTTCAAAATTAGTTCCATTTGCACTTTTCAGAATAGTGAAAAAATCATTATTGATTTCAGAAGCAGTTATCCAATTAATATCAGCTTCATTTCCTGATTTCTTTACGTCGAATGAAATTAATTCAACTGGTAATGGCGATGATCCTGCAGAAAGTGTCCACCATGTGTTAAATCCTGAAAAACTACCTGCTAAAGTTGAATTTCCTGTAGGGTTACTTTGTCCGGCAACAGGAGGAAACCATCCTATTGAAGACGGTTCCCAGAGCTGAGCTCGTGGAGCAACAATTCCTGTTCCTTCAGAAGGAGCATACGTGAAAGTCAGGTTTGCATTTGCAACACCGCTTGTAGTAACATGCCAGAATCTATCCACTGTTGCAGCCGAATTATCATTTCCCGATGCATCTCTTACATGTGTAACTGTAGCAGGAAATGGAGTATTATCTGCAGCTGTTCGGTAAGTAGCTAATGATACAACACCTGCTGCACCGGATGTTTGTTGAAAGGTAAATGGGATATAATTTGCAGCATTATAACCAAAAGGGAGTGTATGTGAACCATTAGAATTGATGGTCCAATTTACCATTGCAGATGCATCTTCAGTTTCGCTTCTAATAAACCCATTCGTTCTTGAAATAGTTGAACCACTCTCAAGTGTAATTGGTCGTCCACCTGTATTAGTGACATGGTCATCATCGAGATTAAATTCACCATTAGTAAGAACCAACGCAGTTCTAATAAAAACTTCATTTGCAGTTTCGGGATACACCCATGTAGTTCCTGCTGCTCCCGTAAAATTAATCTGCAGAATACCATATTTTTGATTGTTAGATGTTGCAATTCCATTAGGAATTCCTGTGATAACAGTTGTGGCTGTTCCATAATATTCAACTGTTGAGTTAGGATCTAGGAAATAGTTCACCCTATTGAAAGTGGTGCTATAGCCGTATATTGAGCAGGGTATCAAATTATCCCCCGAATATAATCCGCCTGGATGACTGGTTCTATAACGACCACCACTTCCAACAGTGACACGTGAATAATAAGCACTGTTTTGCCGGGCAGATAAAACTTTGGATCCCATATCCAATGTACCAAGAACTGTTAATGAATTGTTGTTGGCTGCTGTACTACTTCCAATAGAGGTCATTTGAAATCCGTTTGCACTTGCACTGGCATTAACATAAGTTCCTGAGTTAATGGTATATTTTATATGTCTTATTTCATTGGTTGATGAATTCCTACTGTAAGTAGTTGTTCCTGCAAAACCAAAATATATTTGTCCAAAAATATAGTTTGTGGTTAAATTATTGGCATGTGTAATAATTGCACTTCCGTCAAGAGTATAGGAGGGACCCATAATATTTACTCTGTGCTCTGCCAGCCCGGTTCCTGTTTGAAAATTGTCGAAGTTTAGTGTACCATTACTCATAGAAAAGTTTCCAAAAACACTTAATGTAATCTGATCAGGTGTTGCTGCTGTTCTTGAGTGCAGGTTTAATGTTCCGTTGCTTTGAGTATATGAACCGGTAACATCAACGGTGGTTAATCCGGTGTTATATTTTGCATTTAAAATACCTCCGGTTAAATTCACATCTCCTCCAATGTTTATATCCGCAGTTCCAGCACCGGTAGAAAGCCGGGTAATACCCCCATTAATATTCAAATTACCGGTTATATTGGTAACTAAATTATGACTATTGATCAGAGCCGATTCATTCCCAACAAAAAATACATCCCCCGCATTTACTGTCATATTTCCTCCAATGTCAATGGTCTCATTTCCGGATGATGCGCTTGACAGAAAATAGGAGCCTGGAAAGTTTCCGGATATAGTGAGGTTGTTCGCAATGTTTACATCTAAAACAGCATTGTTCGTTGCATCCGCTATGCCAATAAAAGTAAATATATCTGAAGTATTCAAGAAATTTACCGTCAAGTCATTGTTGCAATTCACCTGCACTGTTTTTCCATCACTGATAATCGAATTCATCAAATGGAATATTCCGCCATCATATTCAATATTATTTACTGTGAGCGTAATTGATCCATTGTTTGCAGAAGTGGTGTTGTCGATTCCGTAAAACCTCCCATTATTAATGTCAATGGTCTCTACCACATCAATAGTTACATCACCTTGTCCCTCAGAAACATAAAAGTCACCATCATTTACTTGAAGAGTTCCGGTTACATCGAGATTTAACGTTGTAGCACCTGCAGTCCGAATTTGGCCATACAAATCGCCATTGACTCCATTAACAGTTACATTTCTACCAACATTAATATCAATTGGACCGTTGGTATTCCCTACATATAAATCACCATTATTTACAATGAAATCTCTTCCAACAGTTAAAGTTAATAAAGATGGATTTCCGGCATAATTAATAAGTGATGCAGCAGTGGCAGTTCCACTAAGAATAAAATCATTTAAGATATTAAAAGTTCCTGGCCCTCTTGGTGAGGACCCACCCATAAGGAAGTTGGCATTACCTCCGTTAATATAAAAATTAGTTGTTGTAAAATTGAGTGCTTGATTGTTTCTATCTAGGAATCGTACCCATCCTGGTGTCCCTGAAATGGTGGTATTTCCTGTTACAATTAATGTTAAAGCAGCATCTACATTTCTGTTAAAATCAAATTTTCCACCGGTTATAGTTAAATTACCATTGATTGTGACGTTAGAATTGCCGATTGATGTTCCGGTTCCTTCATAATAACTCCAATCAGGGGAAACTGTTACATCTCCGTTTACCGTCCACGACACGTTTCCTACACAGTTAAACTGAATGCCGGAATAGGATGATCCTGAGGTTCGGTTGTCGGTGTAATTTCCGGTGATTAATGTTAAATTTCTGTTAGTTCCGGTTGCCATTCGCAATGATCCGGAAGCAGTAATTTCTACATCCTGCAAAGTTAATGCAGTAGTCATTCCCGTACCATCATCCATAGTTATTTGACCGGAATTTACATAAAGAGTTCCTTTTATTCTTGCCGGAGAAAATTGACCATCCTGTGACCATCCATTTCCTTCGCTAAAAGTTATATTTCCGAAATTGCCATTAATATTGGTTGGAAACGGTATCCCTGTGTTGTACCATTTTTCAATTATAATAGAAGAGTTAACACTAAAATTTTCTGTTCCTGCAAAAATGGTAGTACTTGCATTTGTAGTGTTATCGTGAATATAAGTTCCTGTTCCTGTTATGGTAAATGTTCCTCCAACAGTTATTGCATTGGTTGCATTTAATGTACCGGCACTGTTAATGGTAAGATTGTTAACGTCGGCTGTACTATTTGCTGTTACATCATGATTGATAACTACATTAGCATCACATGACGGAGCTTTTCCGCCTACCCAAGTTGCTCCTGCAGACCAATTACCAGCGGCTGCAGATGTAATAGTAATGCCTGCATTACTCGATGTTAATGAGCCATGATTAACTCCACCACCTGATGCATCACCATTGATTGTAGCTGTTCCACCGGTTCTTAAAATATCTCCCGACGAACCGGCTAATGTTGAGCGTGCCATTATTCCATTAATAGATAACATGTCGTCTCTATTGGTTCCCCCAACTGAAAAAGTAACAGTTATAGTTGCAGCTGCTACTACAACACTTGCAGAAGTAATGTTTCTGCTTCCTGTATAACTCACAGTTCCAACACCGGCTTGAAATGCGAAGCCTGCAGGAGCAGACAGTATTATTGTCCGGTTCGTCCCAACAATAAAATCACCATTGTTGTTTTCATTAATAATAATATTTCCTATGCCGGTATATGCACCGGGCGAAATATTTAAACATAGTCCCGAGGCAGGCGTTACTGTTACAGCAGCATGTGCAGAATTAACCGACATTATCAATATTAATGTCTGTAACAGAAGAACGATAGGTAAGTACCGATTCATAATTAATTGGAATTTTAATTAAGTGTATAGTTTTATTTAGATTCAAATAGTTCTCTTCGACAATTCGCTTCCTGTCTTATACTGTGTTTGGCATTTAGGGTTATAAAAACGAATAAAAATATATTAAATGAATTTTGTAATGCGTTGTATTTAATTGAAATTTAATTGGTTAAGAGAGTTAAAAAAATCCATAAAACTATTGAAGTAAGAAGTTGAATTATTTTTCATTTCAATTTTGTGGTTCATATAATTCTGTAAGTATTCATCATTTTTTTAGTCGAAATCATTTATTTCAAAGTGAAAAAAGATTTAATTGCCGATATTTATTATTTCGTAAGTACTTGCTTCTCAGCCACTAAGTCAAATAAAATCTTTTGTTTTTCTTTTCCTTCCTTTTTTCCAATAATGTAAGAATCTTCCACTTTTAAACAATCTTATTTCCTGTTCTTATTGTATTAAGGCATATCAAGATGAACTCAATTGTCATTTATAAATTAGAATGATCATAGTCATTCACAACAAACATAATATGAAAACGAAATTTCAAAAGAGATTGCAGTATTTAGTAAACATCATTGCGATGTTACTCCTATGCATCTCAGCCAATGCAAATGTTGCAGTGACCCCTTCTACAGGAGGTAATTGCCTTCAATTAGCTCCCGGCGGTGCTTATTCGGTTTTGTCGAATATGATCTTTACGGAAGTAAATGTGACTGATTTTGGAGTACAAACCGGTGGAACTTTAATACTTACTGCACCAACAGGATTTGAATTTAATCCAGGTATAGGTAATGTGGTGTTTCAATCAGGAGGAAACATCACTTCTGCTGCACTATCAGTAACTTCATCTGCAATAACTGTTACATTAACTGTTTCCGGCACTACGCTACTCGATAATTTTAGAATCAGGTATATTGAAACAAGGGCAACTGCAGCAAATAGTTCAGGGACTATACTAAGAACGCTTTCCGGTGGAACTGCTATTTTAGCAGGTGATGCACCGGGGGCTGGAGTAAATCATGGACTATTATTTTCAGCAGGTACCGGTGGTACCTTTACTACTGCAACAAATGGACTCTGGTCTAATCCTGCTACATGGGTAGGAGGATTAGTTCCAAATTGCGATGACAATGTTATTGTTAACCATCAGTTAAATGCTGATGTAATAGTAAGTTTAGATGATGTAACTATCAATACAGGGGGGAATTTAATTTCTGATCAAATGGTTACTGTTAATGGGAATTTTACACTAACTGGTTCGGCAATTTATACCCACAACAATACAGCAGATGCGGCAACTACCATTTTTAACGGTACTGAAGCAATATCAGCAACCAGCACAATTATAGTTAACAAATGGTATAGCTATTCCAGTCGTTTTGCAACTGCAATAAATGGCAACATGGGAAATTTAACTTTTAACACAGTAGGATCCTGGAATCAGGGCGGACTATTTGCGCCGGCAAGAATAAAAGGGACCCTCACTATAAATTCCGGATCGATTATTATGGATGACGGTTCCGGTATGACAACTGCCTTAACATTGCAAGATGTAGTTATATCAGGAACAGGTCGCATATTTTTTCAAACCGGTACCCCTCGAAACTTAAATCTTGTTACAGGAAATTATTCTGATAACAGTACTTCCACCGGGTATTCATATGTCATGTATCGCTCGGTAGGAGATCTAAACTGGCAAGTAAATGGCAATCTCAATGTTAGTCATCGTTTAGGTGTTATTGAAGGGGCAGTTGTAACAGATGTTGGTTCCGCATTAATAAATGTTACAGGTAATTTCACAATTGGTGGTGGCGCTTTTGAAGGAATGAAAAAAGCTACTGGTCCATTTACCATGAATGTTAACGGCACCACTTTAATAACCGGATCACCGAGTGTGGTTACCTTCAGGGATTATTTTGATGGTGATGTTACTTTTACATCCGGAACAACCACCATCGATAATAGTAGAAATACATTCTTTTTAGGAGATAATTCAACAACCGGTGCAGTGTTCATAAACATTAACGGTGATTTGAATGTGTCCGGTGCATCTACTAGAGTTTACACCAACATTGATCCTGCAAATACTGATAATGTAACTGTAAATATTTCCAATGATATGTTTCTCAATAATGCTCTGTTTGTAACTACCAGCAGTGGTGATGTCAATTATTCAATAGGAAGAAATTACAATCAAAGTGGTGCAACTTCCAGCTTTTATGGCCAATACGATGCTGTGAGCTTCGGCAATACAAATGTTACCGTAAATGGTAGCCTATCGGTGGCAGGAGGAGCGTTTTATCAATCTCGTAATAAAGGATCTATTGTGTTGAATGTAACTGAAATGTTATCAGTACAAAATTCTATTTTTTATGGAATGAGTAATAACGTTGCAGGGAATAATGGTACTTCATCACTCACATGTACCGATCTTGAAATTTCGGGAAGTAATTTCGATTTTCACCATGGTGAAGTAACTGATGGTAGAACGATTTCTGTGAATATTACTAATCAACTTTCAGTCAATTTTACCAATTCTGTTCAACGTGTTTACTTTGTAAGTAGAGCAAGTAATAATAACGCTGTTTTGGATCTTAACATCGGAACTAATTTCTTTGTTTCCGGTACCGCTGCAGGATTATTCTGTTCATCACTTTCGTCAGGTGCCGAAACAGTAGATATTGGTGGCGATTTATCGGTGAGCGCAGGTCGTGTAAGATTCAATGCTTATGAGGGAGCTTCTGCACGAGGCCATGAAGTGACAGGCACTATTGGTGGGAACGTAACTGTATCCGGCGGAAGTATCGCTTTCTCCACAAATAGAGGAATATCCAATTGGAATATTGCAGGCGATTTTGATCAGAGTGCCGGTTATAGTGTGATGAAATGGTATAATGGAGCTTCAAACATGACTGTTCAAGGGAATTATAGTTTGGCTAATAGTAGCACTACTTTGTATTCTCGTGGTACCACCAGTATGACAGACCCTGTTTCTATAACTATTAATGGAAATGCTACTTTCGATAATTCAGTGGTAATGTTCGATAGTTGTCTAACCAGTACAGCAACGCATCGAATGATCTTCAAAGGAAACAATGTAAACTTCAATGATAATGTATTGTTCGATCACAAAGGACACCTTTCAACTAGATTGGTATTCGGTAATGTAATTTACGATAAAGCAGGTACTATTATTGTTCGGCGAAATGCGGCAGGTTTTGATATCCGTCAAGTGAAACAGATTGTGACAGCAGGTACAACAGTTGATTTTTCATCTTCTCCTAATGACTTGATGGTTGCTTCGCACACTAGTTCAAGCAGTGCAACTCATACCACACTTAACATAGATGGTACTTTGAACTTAGGAGAGAAAATGATTGTTGGTCGTAATCAAAACAATTATTACTCTTCAGTTAATGTAAATAATGGAGGGCGATTAATCACTGCTCATGCAAATGGATTGTATTCGGGATCAGTTGCCGGCTCTGCTATTTATCCAATCATCAGTGGTAATTACAGAATGAATTATTTCCTTCATCCGGGAAGTACTGTTGAATATAACGGAATTAATAATCAAATTGTATCGGGTACAGGTATCGGTATAGCAACTTCAACAGATCACAGATATGGAATACTGGACATCAACTTCCAGGGAACTGATGATACTGAATATGCTTATCCATTGAATGATGATGTATATGTGAGAACTTCCTTGGTGCTTACCGATGGTGAGTTGAATCTCGACGATGATCATGTTACAAACACAGGGGGACGAATTCTTCAGATTTTAAATGGGGCTACTGTTTCAAGAGTGAATGGTTATATTCGCAGTGAGACAGAAGATGGGACGGCAGCTGTTAGATGGAATATCTCTACAGCAGGGAGTTTTACTGTTCCGTTTGGGTACAACTCAACTGAATATATTCCTTTCACTTATCAGCCAACAGCAGGAAATTCAGGTGATGTAATTTTAGCAACGTATCATTCAGCTCCCGATAACAGCCCTTATCCTCCAACAGTTACTCATGTAAGAGATGTGTTTGGTGCCGATAATAGCGGAAGTACTGTCGATAGGTTTTGGAGAATTGAAAGCACAGGAAGTGCAACTGCAAACCTGACTTTCTCGGTGACCACCTCTGAACGTTCAGGTATTGTGAATCCTCGTGCACAGTTGTGGGAGCCTGTTTCTCTTGGGTGGTTTCCTCCAACAGGTGTGCAATCAAACCCAACTGCAAATACTACTCTTACCACTTCTATTAACTCCTTCAACACATGGTGGACTCTTTCATCGGCTCTGTCGCCTTTGCCTGTAGAATTAATTTCTTTCGAAGTGAAAGATGAGTACAACGCAGTTCGCCTCGACTGGATAACGGCTTCCGAAATTAATAACGACTACTTTACAATTGAAAGAAGTTTGGATGGCGTAGAATTCACAGACATAAGTACGGTTAATGGTTTAGGTAACTCCACAACAACTCATAGTTATACGGCATACGATAAATCGCCATCAAATGGAATCAACTACTACCGTTTGAAGCAAACCGATTTTGATGGGAATGAAAGTTGGTCAGAGATCAGATCTGTTTCCTACATGAAAACAGGATTAGTTGCTATCTACCCAAATCCGGTCATTGGTTCTGAAATAAACTTATATACCAACGATGATTCTGAAGTGGTGTCGGTGATTAATTTTTATGACCTTGCCGGGAAGCTTGTTCTCAAGTTAAATGATTCTGGAAGTGCAGGAAATAAAGGTACGAATACCTTTGAAATTGGAGAGCAATTGGCTGATGGAACCTATGTGGTGGAAGTGAATACCAATTCAGGAGTTTACAGAGAACGAATAGTTAAGCAATAAGCCATCATCCTTATAAAAAAAACGACCGGTGATCCATTGATTCCCGGCCGTTTTTTTTTATGAAACTATCCGATCTAGAACCGTTTGAATCAGATTTCTCATCGATTCTTCAGCATTTTTGGAATATTTATGAGCCATTCGATTCGCCACAATCACATTTGTGGAACAGCAATGGTGGCCCAGAAGTCTTGCCAGTCCGTACATTGCACCTGTTTCCATTTCAAAATTGGTGATTCTGTTCTCTTCATAACGAAAAGAGTTCAATTGTTCAATCATATCATCGCGCCCAAGCTCTAACCTCAAAATTCGCCCTTGAGGCCCGTAAAATCCCGAACAGGAAGCCGTGATGCCCTTTACCATATCTTTTGACAATTTGTTGATTAGCTTTTCAGATCCTGCTGTAAGATAGGAGAGTGGTAATATTCCATGATTAGGATAGTGCTTTCGGAACGCTTCAATAATTTTCAATTCCAAGCCTTCGTTTTTCAATTGATAAAAATTCAACAATCCATCTAAACCCAAACCATAAGCTGAACAAACAAAAGAATCTACAGGTATATCCTCCTGTAAAGCCCCTGAAGTCCCAATTCGGATCAAATTCAAACTCGTGAGTTTTTCTTTTATTGTTCTGGTTTTTAAATCTATGTTTACCAAAGCATCCAATTCGTTGTAAACTATGTCTATATTATCAGTGCCAATACCTGTCGATAAAACAGTGATTCTGGTGCCTTTATAGGTTCCTGTATGAGTAACAAATTCACGTTTTTGCTTTTTCACCTCTATGGTGTCAAAAAAAGAACTCACTTTGTGGACTCTATCAGGATCTCCAACATTGATAATGGTTTCAGAGATATCTTCAGGAAGTAAATTTAGGTGATAAACACTATTGTCCTTATTTAGAATAAGTTCCGATTCCGGTATTTGTTTCATAAGTTGGGAAAGATTAATTTTGTAGACAACAAATTTAAAAGTAATTCATGAGTAGCGAAGCTAGACAAATAATTGTACCAATTGATTTTGGAGATCAATCGTTAATTGCATTGAGTCAATCCTATAATTTGGCACGACTTACAAAATCGGAAATTACCTTGTTAAATGTTATAGACGAGGATTTTGTAAAATCTTTTCAGGATTCAGATTCATCAAAGCCTAATTATGAAGGGCTGTTGAAGGACGGTGTTAAATCCCGATTAGAGCAATTGGCGTCCAAAGTCAATGCAGAATCCGGTGTTAAAGTGAATATTGTAATCAGAGTAGGTAAAATTTACGAGCAAATTACTGAGGCGGCTAAAGAACTGAATGCCAGTTTTATAGTTATGGGAACAATGGGAGCAATAGGGCTCAAGAAACGAATCTTAGGTTCCAATGCTTCTCGAGTAGTGAGGGAGGCAGAATGTCCGGTGATAACAATTAAAGGAAAAGACCACCGTTTTGGTTGTAAGCATATTTTGCTGCCACTCGACTTGACTAAAGAAACGAAAGAGAAGGTGGACAAGGCCATAGAACTGGCAGGGATGTTTGGATCCGTAATTTGCGTTGCAACCATAGTAGAAAATGATGATGAGTTCATAATGAACAAACTCACCAGACAGATGAATCAGGTAAGCGCTTTCATCGAGGAGGCCGGAATAAAATGTACTACCGAGTTTGTTTCAGGATCTGATGTGGCTGACGAGGTTCTGAATATTGCTAAGAGGGTGGAAGCCGATCTTATCATGATTATGACTCAACAGGAGGTTGGTTTTAAAGATTTATTCATATCTTCAGCAGCTCAGGAAATAATCAATAATTCAGAAATTCCAATATTATCTATCCGACCGTTTCCCAAAAAAGATACCACTTCTTCTATACTCAATACTTATATCTAACCAACATGACTGCAAAATCTGAAAGCCTAATACAAAAAATCGTTATTCCTTATGATTTCTCAGAAACTGCCGATCTGAGTCTGGAACATGCGGTGTTTATGGCGAAGCTTCTTCAATCCGAAATCACTCTGCTGCACATAGTAGAAACAGTGTCTTTTACCTCAGCAATTAGCCATGCATTGAGTGGATTTGAGAAAAAAATTGAGACAGCAACCAATGAAAAGCTGGAGCAATTGGCGCATGATATTCATCTAAAATCGGGTATCACGCTCAAAATAAGAACGGAAGTTGGGCGTATTTATAAGAAAATCTGTTCTGTAGCTGAGGAAATTGATGCCGACATCATTATCATGGGAACGCATGGAAGCAGCGGTTATCAGAAATTCTCTGTAGGAACCAATACTTCTAGAGTTGTTCAGGAGGCTCCTTGTCCTGTCTTATCAGTGCAAACACATGCCAAAGGGCTTGGTTTTAGGAAAATTGTTGTGCCCATTGATGAATCCAATGAATCACGTCAAAAGGTTCCTTTTGCTGTTGGTTTGGCAAAAATTTATGGAGCTCATATCCATATTGTGGGTCTCATTAATTTTTCCGGCGCCGATTTAATCAGGAAATTTAAAATTAAAATTGAGCAAGTTGAAGAATTTGTTGTGAAACATGACTTAAATTACGATACTTCTTATATGGAAGGTAATGATTTATCAGGAATGACAATGAAAGCTGCCGAAGCTGCCGAAGCCGATTTGTTGGTAATAATGACCGAACAAGAACCCTCTATTACCGGATTCTTGCTTGGTACTTATGCCACCAAAGTAGTAAATAATTCAAAAGTACCGGTGTTAAGCGTTCATCCTGCTGAAGTAGATCCCGATAAAATTACTGTAAGTTTCTAAAACTACTTACTTCCAAAAACATCTTTGAGAAGATCCGTAACTCTAGCTTGCGGATCTTTTCTTATTTTATTTTCTTCCTGAGCAATCATTTTGAAAAGACCTTCAATAGCTTTGTTGGTAACATAATCATCCAGGTTTGGATTCATTTTTTTTACCATTGGAACCTTGTTGTAGCTTTTAACCAAAGGGTTCCAATATTTGGTAATTTCCACCTTTTGTAGCGATTTTTGAATCACAGGTTTAAATTCTTTGACGAGACCTGCACTGGTGCTGTTAACTAAAAATAAAGTTGCTGCATTTTCGCCACCTCTCAAAATTTTAAGCCCATCGGTAATACTCATGTTGGCAATGGCATTAACGAAAATAGGTGTGGCTTTTACAGCAGCATCTTCGGCAGCTCTGTTCATTGTTTTAATAAATGCATCTACCTGATTGGTCATTCCTAATGACTTTAATGTCTTTTCCATTTCGGCTGCTTCTTTAGGAAATGGAATTTTTATTAATGAATTCTTAAAATACCCATCAGTTTTGGAAGCATTTGTAGTTGATTTTTGGGTTCCTATTGTCAGAGCTTCTTTAAGTCCTTTAATAATTTTATCTTCTGATAGCCCTTGGCCGGTTGTGTTGCTAACGGAGTTGAGGATGTTGTTGATGTTTACCTGCGCGGATGATTGAGATGGAATCACAAAACAGGATATTATAGCGGCTAAAAGGATTTTTTTCATAAAGGTTTGATTTGGAGATTTATTGAACGACCTTTTTTGGATATTCGGAAGGTACATAGCAAATGGTTTGCCAAACTTGTGTTTTACATGATTCAGATTAATCCTCATCTTTGCGAAATGAATTGCGAAATTATAACAATTGGTGATGAATTGCTGATCGGGCAGGTAGTAGATACAAACTCTGCATGGATGGCAATCCGTTTAAATGAATCGGGTCTCAGGGTCATACAAATTACTTCGGTGAGTGATGACAAGCAGCATATTATTGAAGCATTGAATCAAGCCAAAACACGTGCCGATATCATTTTAATTACCGGAGGATTAGGTCCTACCAGGGATGATCTAACTAAAGATACGCTTTGTGAATATTTCGACTCAGGCCTTGAAGTAAATCAAAAAGTCTTAGACCATTTAGACGCTTATTTTACCAGTCGTGGCCGGCAACTTACCGAAACCAACAGTAAGCAAGCAGAAGTTCCGGTAAAGTGTACTACCATTTTTAATAATCACGGAACAGCTCCCGGAATGCTCTTCAATGAGTCAGGAAAAGTGTATGTTTCGATGCCGGGTGTTCCGTATGAAATGAAAGCAATGATGGATGACTTTGTATTGCCATGGCTTGAGAAAAATTATAAATTGCCTGAGGTATTTCATTACACCATGAATACTATTGGAGTAGGAGAATCGTTTCTGGCCGATTTACTGAATGATTGGGAATTGGCTCTTCCTTCGCATATCAAACTTGCCTTTTTGCCCTCTATAGGCACTGTTAAGTTACGATTAAGTTGTTACGCTTCAAATACTGCAATTCAAAATGAGGTAATGACTCTCGCAGAACAGGCAAAATCAATTATTTCAAAATATATTTTTGGTTTTGGATCGGATACCACCGAAAGTGTTTTGGGTGATTTATTGAGGGAGCGGAAACAAACTCTGGCAATCGCTGAAAGTTGTACCGGTGGGTATTTGTCTCACTTGGTTACCACTGTTCCCGGATCCTCCGATTATTATATAGGTTCTACAGTTTCTTATGCAGATGATGTGAAATCGAGGATTTTAGATGTCGACCCTAAGGTGATCGAAACTAAAGGTGCTGTTAGTGAGGAGGTTGCTATTGCTATGGCTGTAGGTGTTCGTAATAAACTTGGAACAACCTGGTCGCTATCTACTACCGGTATTGCAGGTCCGGGTGGTGGATCAGATGAAAAGCCTGTGGGTACTGTGTGGATTGGCATTGCAGGACCCGACAGGCAGTTTGCTAAGAAGTTTCATTTTGGTAATAACCGTTTTAGAAACATACAAATGAGCTCGTTGTATGCATTTAACCTTCTTAGAAAAGAACTTTTAAGCATACCCGAATAAAAATTCATCTCTATTTTGTCTATTTGAATGAAAAGATGTATCTTTGCACTCCTTATTCGAAAAAATACGTATTATCATGTCAAGGATTTGTGATTTAACCGGAAAAAAGTCAATCGTGGGAAACAATGTTTCCTTTTCCAATAAAAAAACCAAACGCAGATTTAATCCAAATTTGCAATTTAAGAAATTTTATCTCCCTGAAACAGGGGAGTGGGTAACCCTTAAAGTGTCAACCTCAGCGTTGCGTACTATTAATAAAAAAGGGATTACCGCATGCATCAACCAGGTTTTGAAGACCGGTAAACTTTAGCCCTTTATCGGACCCGGATGCAAGGGATCAGGAACAAACAGTTTATTTAAAGCTGGTGTTTCTGGTCCTTTTCTTATTATGTAATGTCTGCCCGACTGGCTAGGCGGGTCTGCCCGAATGGCTAGGCGGGCCTGCCCATCTGCCCAGACGGGAATTACGAAATTTAATGAATTACACCTGTCTGCCTGACTACCCAGGTGGGAATCCCTTCAGTTTTGGATTTACGCATATTTACTTGCCTGGCATCATGATAACAATAGGCGAGGCTGCCGACATTTTTGGTGTGAATTTCGGATGTCGATCAAATCACACGACAGTCTTAGGAGATCATAATAATTCTAATAATCAATAAATTTTAATTAAATTAAAACTTTAATTAAAATTTATAAATAATTAATTATTAGTATAATATAATTTTTAATTGAATCATTAATTCAAAACAAATGAATCAGTTATTAAACCCAATTTAATCCAAATTCAGTTGATCCAAAACATCTCTAAATAATTGAATAGTTATTTGTTATTCTTAACTGAACGTATTATCTTTGCAGGCTCTAAAAATAAAGCATAATACAAAATGGCAAAGAAAGGTAACAGGGTGCAAGTGATCATGGAATGCACCGAACATAAGACAAGTGGTTTGCCCGGAACTTCACGCTATATCACCACCAAGAACAAAAAAAATACTTCTGAGCGTTTGGAGTTGAAAAAATTCAACCCGATCATGAAGAAAATGACCGTTCACAAAGAAATTAAATAATCATCGTATAGCATAATAAGTCATGGCAAAGAAAGTTGTTGCAACGCTAAAATCAGGAAAAGGAAAAGAGTTTTCCAAAGTGATTAAAATGGTAAAAAAAGGAACCGGTGGATACACTTTCAGAGAGGAAGTGGTTCATAACGACCATATCAAGGATTTCCTTAAAGATAAATAATTAGTGATTTCACTAAAAGATTAGAGCTTCTTTCGTTGTGAAGGAGGCTTTTTTTATTTTTTATGATTTTTAGCTAATTGAATTAACATATGGGATTATTCGATTTCTTTAAAAAAGGCAAAAAAGAAGACCTCGACGAGGGACTTTCCAAAACGCGCGAGAGTGTTTTTTCAAGAATCACCAAAGCGGTTATTGGTAAATCAACCGTTGATGATGAGGTTCTCGATAATATTGAAGAAATACTTTTGTCATCGGATGTTGGTGTTCCCACCACACTTAAAATTATTGCCCGCTTACAAGAACGAGTTGCTAAAGATAAATTCATAAGTACTTCAGAGCTGAATAGGTTGCTACGCGAAGAAGTAACTGCCCTGCTTACTGAGAACGAAATTGCTTTTGGGACCAAAAGAACAACTGCTGTAGCCGCTAAACCATACGTTATTATGGTTGTTGGTGTTAACGGAGTTGGCAAAACTACAACCATCGGCAAGTTAGCATATCAGCTTAAAAAGGATGGAAAAAAGGTGATTCTCGGAGCTGCCGATACTTTTAGAGCTGCAGCAGTTGATCAACTTACGATCTGGTCCAAAAGGGTAGATGTTCCAATTGTTTCACAAGGAATGGGCGCCGATCCGGCCTCTGTAGCATTTGATACCGTTCAGGCTGCGGAAGCTCAAGGTGTTGATGTTTGTATTATTGATACAGCAGGTCGCCTTCATAATAAGGTCAATCTGATGAACGAGCTCTCTAAGATTAAACGGGTGATGCAAAAGGTGATCCCCGATGCCCCCCATGAAGTGCTTTTGGTTTTAGATGCTTCTACAGGGCAAAACGCCATCGAACAAGCTAAACAATTTACGGCTGCTACAGAAGTAAATGCACTTGCACTCACCAAACTCGATGGCACTGCCAAAGGTGGTGTGGTTATCGGAATATCTGATCAGTTTCAAATTCCGGTAAAATATATTGGTGTTGGTGAAAAAATGGAGGACTTACAAGCATTTGATAGAGTAGAGTTTGTTGATTCACTATTTAAACAAGATGTTTAAATTCTGCTGATTTCCCGGCAGGAAATATAATCCGGAAATGAAATTGAAAAGCTTGCACTTATCTATTGTATTGTTACTTGCCGTTTGCACATTTTCATCGGCTCAAAAAAAACAATTTTCGATTCAAATAGTAGATAATGCCGCTATCCTTAACAATAGAATCGAATATCGAATCACCAATGATTCCTTGGTTATTACCGGAAAGGGTGATTATGGCCGTTCACCGGTTAATTACCATCAGCGAAAGCTCACCAAAAAAGAAGGCAAAGCACTAGCCGGGTTTCTGGAAACTTTCCCCCTCGACTCACTGGATGATTTATATAATCATGAATTCAATCCGGTTGAGTATGATGAGAAGAATTATTATCCCAGAATAATGGAATTAACTATCAGCCTCGGCACCCGTTCTCATTATTATAAAACTATTAATTGCTGGGTAAAATACTCCGATCAATTAATCAAAGTTATTAATCCATTGATACCTAAGGAGGTCAAAATTAAATACGATAAAGCTCAATTTAACACATTTTATTAATCAAAGCTTGAAAACTAAATCCATTAAGAAAAACAGGATTAATGTAGTGACCCTTGGGTGTTCCAAAAATACCGTCGATTCAGAGGTGTTAATGGGACAACTCATAGCTAACGATTTTGATGTTAAGCACGAGGCTACTTCTAAGGAATCTGACATTGTAATCATCAATACCTGTGGTTTTATTGACAATGCCAAGCAAGAGTCTATCGATACAATTCTTCATTACGCAAAACAAAAGCAAGCCGGTAAAATAGATCAACTCATAGTTACCGGGTGTTTATCGGAGCGCTATAAACCCGATTTGGAAAAAGAGATTTCCAATGTTGATCACTATTTCGGAACACGTGACCTTCCATTGTTACTTAAAACCCTGGGAGCCGATTATAAGCACGAACTCGTTGGAGAGCGAATGCTCACTACTCCTCGTCATTTTGCCTACATGAAAATATCGGAGGGGTGCGACCGTCCATGTTCATTTTGTGCCATTCCTTTAATGCGTGGAATGCATGTTTCAAAACCCATGGAACAACTGGTAGCAGAAGCTACTCATTTAGCCTCAAAAGGAACCAAAGAACTCTTACTTATTGCACAAGATTCCACCTATTACGGTTTAGATATTTACAAAGAACGCCGGTTGGCAGAATTGATGAACCGATTGGCTGATGTAGATGGCATCGAATGGATCCGTTTACACTATGCATTTCCGGCAGGTTTTCCAGAAGATGTTTTGGATGTGATGCGTGAGAGAAGTAATATCTGTAATTATCTCGATATTCCACTTCAGCATATTAGTGATTCGATGCTTAAATCGATGAGAAGAGGTACCACCCGAAAGAGGACTTATGAATTGATTGACGCCTTCCGACAAAAAGTCCCGGGAATTGCATTACGAACCACTATGATTGCAGGCTATCCGGGGGAAACCGAAAAGGATCACCGGGAAATGGTTGATTTTATTAAAGATATCCGTTTCGATCGTTTAGGGATTTTTGAATATTCACACGAAGAAAATACCCATGCATTCGATTTAGTTGACGATGTCCCTGCTGAAATAAAGCAAGATCGGGTAGCAGCGGTGATGGCTGTTCAGCAAGAAATATCTTCGGCAATTAACGAAGGGAAAGTCGGAAATACTTATAAAGTGCTGATTGACAGAAAGGAAGGGGACTATTTTGTAGGTCGTACTGAGGCCGATTCCCCCGAGGTAGACAATGAAGTTTTGGTTGAAGCATCTAATGTATATTTAAGAGTAGGAAGTTTCGCCAATATAAAAATTACCTCTTCCGGCGAATTTGATTTATTTGGTATTCCTCTTTGATGTATATTGCGTTCTGATGAAAAAGATATTCGGGATATTCACTCAGCCCTATCCTTTGGAAGAGGATCCCAGATCACAGTTGTTTTCAAGTTTGGCGATAAGTTTATTCGTTGTTTTTTTTCTTGTGATTTTTCAGCCGTTTGGTTTAAATTCGGTGGATCCTGTAAAATGGCCCTTAGTAAAATTGTTTTCTGCTTATGTTGGCTACGGCATCGTCACATTTGCAATTACATTTTTGAGTGATCGACTGATTAAACCCGCCTTCCCTATGTTTTTTAATGAGGCGGAATGGACGGTCCTGAAAAATATATTTTGGATCATGATTGTAGTATTGCTTATTGGATTGGGAAATCTTTTTTACAGTAGTTTTCTTGGTTTTACGGGAATCAGTGGATCTAGTTTGCTCACCTTTCAAGTATACACTATTTTGATAGGCATTATCCCTGTAACATTCATTACATTAATAAAAACTATAGCGTTATTACGAATCAACCTTAAAGCGGCAAGAGATATTAATGAGAAATTATCTACCCCTTTATCGGACTCAGTATCAGAAACTCATTTAATTTTTAATTCTGAAAACCTAAAGGATGAGATTAAATTAACCCTAAATCAGTTTTTATTTGCTGAATCTACCGAAAATTATACCGATGTGGTTTATATTGAAAATGGCATCATTAAAAAGGAACTCATTAGGAGCACATTGAAAAGAATTGAGGACATGAATACTTCTTTGTTCATTTTTAGAACTCATCGTTCTTTTTTAGTAAATCTCAGAAAAGTGAAGCAGGTGGAAGGAAATTCACAGGGATATAGATTGGTCTTTGAAAATATGGAGGAAACAGTACCGGTTGCACGCCGATCAGCCCGTCAAGTCAAAACTTTATTGACTAAATTGCACAAACAACAGTAGAATTTTTCATGGGATAAATTGCCGCTTATCCCAAATCACTACCTCTTGCCCCGTTAAGTCATCCTACCATCCCTTTTTATAATCACTCCTATTTTCTTGGTTTACATTTGTTTCTGAAAAAAAATCAGAACTATGGAAAATGTATTCAATTTAATTTTGATCCCTCACATCATTTCAGGATTTATAGCTTTGGTTGTTGCCCCAATTGCCATGGCGGTCAAAAAAGGAGGACCTCAACATCGCTTATGGGGGAAGATTTTTTTCTGGAGCATGTGTGTTGTGGGAATAACTGCAATGGGTATGTCAATTCTCAAATCCAACATTTTTCTAGCAATGGTAGGGGTTTTTAGCTTTTATTTGGTCGCTTCCGGATACCGGGCTTTGTACCGGAGACATGTTAATACTTTTAAGGAGGTGGCAATAGTCGATTGGGTACTGCTGGCGGTTTCGGGATTATTTTGTGCAGGATTGGTAGTGCTTGGAATCATTGTACTCAAAAATAATATTTCAGAACCTTTTGGATATATTTCCCTGGTATTCGGACTCATTGGCTGCCGGTCGGTTTTTAACGATATTAGGTCGTTCTCCATCATCGACCATCACAAAGAAAACTGGTTATATCATCATATGAGTGGGATGGTGGGAGGTTACATTGCTACCGTTTCGGCTTTTTCAGCTGTGAACATGAATTTCCTTCCGGGAATCGTTCAATGGCTTTGGCCTACTTTTATTGGTGTTCCGTTGACTACCTATTGGATTTCCAAATACAAAAAGAAGAAAGAAGCTAAAAAGCAAAGAACAGTTACGACCTGACAGGTCCCCACTCCGCTTTGACCTGACAGGTCCCACTTCGTTTCGACCTGTCAGGTCACCTTGTTTTGCCGAATGTCTATCTTTGCATCAAAGCTCTTTTATGAAGAAGAAGTTAGTTCCATTCTCCGAAACGCATCAATTTTCACCATTGGTGGATGATTATCTGGCAGGTAATGACACATTGAAACCTTTTTATAACTTACCACCTCAACTGGGTTCGTTTCAACAAGCAATTGAAAACAGGAAGTTGAGTTCAGAGAATAGAAAAGTACTGGTGGATCGTGTCTTGAACCAATATGGTAATCTGCTTTCATCGAGTAATAAAAAAAATGAGGCTGTTAATTCTTCAATAAAAAAATTATTGGATGAAGACACCTTTACGGTTACAACAGGTCACCAGTTAAACCTTTTCACCGGACCATTATACTCCATTTTTAAAATCGCTACCACTATAAAACTTGCTGAGGAGCTTCAAAAAAGCCATCCTCAAAAAAAGTTTGTTCCGGTATTTTGGATGGCCTCTGAAGATCATGATTTTGCAGAAATTAATCACACAACAATTTACGGCAAAAACATTTCATGGATTCGCGAGGCCAGCGGTCCGGCCGGAAGGTTAAAATTAGATGGTTTTGATTCGGTTTTGGAAGAATTCAATATCCTTGTTGGCGATAATTTGGAATTGGTACAGTTCTTTACGGATGCCTATTTGAAATCGAGCAATCTTGCAGAGGCAACACGTAAAATTATACATCACTTATTCGGAAAATTTGGTTTGGTTGTTATTGATGGTGATGATAGTGGATTGAAAAAACTTTTTGTCGATGAAATGAAAACCGATTTGCTCGAACAATTGGCATTTAATACTGTTTCTGCACAAGCAAAAACTTTCGGCAAAAATTATAAAGTTCAGGTGACACCACGCGAGATCAACCTGTTTTATATGGTTGATGATTTGAGGGAGCGAATTGTGAATGAAACCGGTGTTTTTAAAGTATTAAATACCGAATTAAAATTCACAAAAGCAGAAATACTTGAGGAGCTTTCGAAACACCCCGAAAGATTTAGCCCTAATGTGGTAATGCGCCCCCTGTACCAGGAAAAAATTCTTCCTAACCTCGCTTATATTGGGGGGCCCGGAGAGCTTAACTACTGGCTGGAATTCAAATCTTATTTCAAAGCATCACAAATTAATTACCCTATACTTTTACTTCGTAATTGTATGATGATAGTTGATCAACCAACATGGGCCAAATTTGTTAAGTTAAATTTGGAAGTAAAAGACATTTTTCAAAGCGCCGATTTCTTGGTACTGAATATTCTAGAAAATTCTTCCGATGTGCATGTTGGTACAGAAACCTATGCTGCAGTGATTCAAAAAACATTTTCTGCTATGGCGGAAACATTTGCTAAGTTGGATCCATCGTTGGTACAAGCAATAGAAGGTGAGAAACAAAAGTCGCTGAATGGAATAAAAGTTATTGAAGAAAAGGGTAGAAGGGCATTGAAAAAGAAAAATGAAACATTGGTGAATCAGGTGAGAAATCTCAAGGAAAAATTATTTCCTGATGGTGGACTGCAAGAGCGAAGAGATAATTTTATTCCGTTTTATATTAGTTACGGTGAGAAATTTATTGATGAAATTTTAATTCATACCGATCCATTTGTGAAGGAATTTATAGTTTTAATTGACGAATAATTTAGACAGTAAATATTGGAAACTAGCCAACTTAAAACTCTCATGAGCGACAAATTTTCAGAATCAATTAATAACGGGTATTCCTGCAAAGGGGATTATATTTTACTTGGTGGTGGCATTTGGAACGGAGTGAGTGTCCCAGGGGTGCATGTGAAAATCCCCTTAAAAACTTTGAACCGTCATGGGTTAATTGCAGGAGCTACCGGTACAGGTAAAACCAAAACTCTTCAGGGGTTGGTTGAGGCGCTTTCGCGGAAAGGGATTTCGTGTTTGATGATGGATATTAAAGGCGACCTGAGTGGTTTAGGTGCCAAAGGAGAATCGAACCAAAAAATTGAAGAAAGGCATTTTAATATCGGATCGCCATGGGAAGCCACTGCATATCCTGTTGAATTTTTGACAATCTCCGATGAAAAAGGAGCTCGCATGAGAGCTACAGTTACAGAGTTTGGTCCTGTGCTTTTTTCGAAGATATTGGAATTGAACGATACGCAATCGGGTGTGGTGTCGCTTGTTTTTAAGTACTGTGACGACAACCAACTTCCATTGGTTGACTTAAAAGATTTTAAAAAAGTGTTGCTTTATCTCACCAACGAAGGTAAAACAGAAATAGAAAAAGAATACGGGAGAATCAGTAGTGCATCTACATCAACAATCATCCGTAAAGTGATTGAATTGGAACAACAACAGGCTGACAAATTTTTTGGAGAAATATCTTTTGATCCAAACGATTTAGTGAGGCTCGATGATAACGGTCACGGCTATTTGAACATTATTAGGCTCACCGATATACAAGACAAGCCAAAACTCTTTGCTACGTTTATGCTTAGCCTGTTAGCTGAAATATATGCAAGCTTTCCTGAGGAAGGAGATACAAGTCAGCCGAAGTTGGCAATTTTCATTGATGAAGCACACTTAATTTTCAGCGAGGCTTCTAAAGCCTTACTAGATCAATTAGAGACTATCATTAAACTAATTCGATCAAAAGGAGTGGGTGTGTTTTTCTGTACCCAGCAACCAACAGATGTACCTGAATCGGTGCTTGCACAGCTAGGTTTAAAAATTCAACATTCGTTAAGAGCCTTCACTGCCAAAGATCGCAAAAACATAAAAATAGTAGCTGAAAATTACCCGCTTTCTGATTTCTATAAAACAGAAGAACTGTTAACGCAATTAGGAATTGGTGAAGCACTCGTCACTGCATTAAATGAGAAAGGGGTTCCAACACCATTGGTTCATGCGCTCCTTTGCGCGCCACAATCGAGAATGGATATTTTAAACCCATCTGAGATTGATGTGCTCATTTCTAATTCGAAATTAGTTAAAAAATACAATGAAGAAATAGATGCAGAAAGTGCATTTGAAATACTTACAAAAAAGTTAGAGGAAGCTACATCAGCAAGAGAACCGTCAACCAAAAATACTCCTTCCGGAAAGGCAAAGGAAACTACTGTTATTGGTGATGTTGTCGATAGCACTGTAGGTCGTCAAGTGATGCGCACTGTTGCTCGAGAGTTAACACGAGGATTATTAGGCGCTTTGGGATTGAGTGGCATGAGAAAAAGTAAAAGTTCGAAAAGTTGGTTTTGATCCTCCAATATCATCCGCTCAGCAATTCGATAACATTCTTAAAAATTTAATCACATTTTTGAAGAACTTCAATTGGATCAATCGAAGAATGGGAGGTATCATAAATACACCGGCCATTTTTGATTACCAAAACCTGGGGCGATTCGTGCAAAATCCGGTATTGGCTTGCCACCTTATTGGAGGCAGATCTATGCTCTACAACATTGATTATATATGCCGGAATTGACTTCTCCCAACCCGATTCAAACATCCGCAAAGCCATTCGGCTGGTGCTGCAGCGGGTACTGTGCTTAAAAATCACAAAACTCTTATCAGGACTTTTAATAGTTTCCTCATTAAAGTTGTCGACAGCATCCGCCTCTTTTAATTCGATCCAATTCATAAATATTTTCTGTTGAATGCAAAATTAGGGTATCTTTATCGAATGTATGGTGATGTTTGTCACAAAATGAAAATTATCAAGAGCCCGGTCTTGGAGTACCTGGAAATTTAGCCCTAGAATAAATAGTAATTTGGCCTTTTAAAACCAGAAATAATTATGAATGCAGAAAATAAAATTGAAGAAAATACAGGTTCGGTGGTGTTTATTCCTTTGCTTCCCGACAAAAAGAAGCGTTTCGGAATGATGTTGGCAACAGCTATTCCCGGATTGGTGCTGTTTATGTCGGCTTTATCGTCGAGCAATGAGACTGTGTTGTTATCGGGCATTAAATTTTTTAGTTGTATTGCCGCTTTTTTGGTGATCATTGCATCTGTGAGAGAGTTTCTTAAACCGGGTTCCGTAACTATTATGGGTATTGATACCATAACGGTTTTTACCGGATTTTTAATTATTGCATTAGGTGCAAATATGTACAATGCATTGAAAGGATTTCAACCTGCACATGGCTATTTTCTGGCAGGATTTATAACCATTTTTAAAGGTGTAATGGTTCCTGAAAAGAAAATCAAAAGAGGGTTTACTGTAACTGAAAAGGAAATCAGATTTAATAAATCGCTATTTAGTAAAATTGTTAAGTTGCCAATTTCCGGCCTGACTAAAATTGAATATTCCGAAAATGAAATACATTTTTATTATGCTGATAATTCACGGCAAAGTGTTTCCGTTTCGGGGAGCTCCAATGGTGGGCAAATGGCGGATGCTATTCAAAAATTTGTAGATTTTTCTGATTAGATAGGAGTTTAAGGTTATGAACGAAGGCTCTAAACTTAAAAATATATTTCTTCGAATTAGCATTGCTCTTTTTGTCACATCTCTCACCCAAAAATGCTATTGCACTACATCAACCTGCAGTGATTCCATTATGGTATTTCTATTGGGTTGGTTTGCGATGATTTCAGGTGGTGCCGGTATTTCATGGGTTGCAAATCCTTTGGTCATTTTTGCATGGATGAAGTTGAAAAAGAATTTAAAACTATCGATGTTCTTAAGTGTGTTCGCTATGTTAATGTCACTTTCGTTTTTGCTTTTTGGCTCGATAGTCGACAATGAAAATAATCAACAAAATCCAATTATTTCTTATTGTGCAGGATACTGGCTGTGGTTGTCTAGTACTGTAGTAATGGTTATAGGTACATTTTCATTAATGCTTCGGCATAACACACGAGTGTTAATTAAAAAACAACAGCAACAATCTAATACTTACACACATTAAACATTGATTTTTGATGAGAGGGATAAACTATGCAGTCGGCTTTGGAACCATCTTGATTTTTGCAGGTATATATTGCTTCAAAACTCTGTTTGCAAAGCACTCTTTCGTAGATAAAGAAGGTCAAACCATTCATAAAAAGCTATCTGCTAAAAATAAAGTAATACTGATTATTGGAGGGTGTGCTTTTATAATTGCCGGAGGACTGTTAATATTTAATAAATTTCCTATTTAAAGGATTTAAATTTTCATTATTTTAGATTTTAAGTCTATCTTACAACTTTTCCAAAAAGAAATTGGTCATTTTGGTATATAAATTCAACCTTACACCCGAAATGCTATGTGCTTTATTGGGATAGTAGAACGATTCAAATTGTTTATTTTCTTTTACCAAAGAAGTCACAAACTCCATTGAGTTTTGCATGTGAACATTATCATCGGCTGAGCCATGAATCAATAAGAATTCACCTTTCAATAATTTTGTGAAATTGATAGGGGAGTTGTCATCATAACCGGATGCATTCATTTGTGGTGTTTGAAGGTAGCGTTCTGTATAAATGGAATCATAAAATCTCCAATTGGTAACAGGAGCAACTGCCACGGCAGCTTTAAAATATTCAGCACCTTTTGTCATTAACAAAGAAGTCATGTAGCCACCATAACTCCATCCCCAAGCACCAATTCGTTCAGCATCTACATAGGATTGTTTACCCAGCCATTTAGCGACTTCAATTTGATCGATGGTTTCTAATTTTCCAAGTTGTTTGTAAACGCATTTATTAAACGCCTCTCCTCTTGCGCCTGTTCCACGATTATCAACTGATACAATTAGGTAACCTTTCTGCGCAAGCAATTGAAACCAAAAATAATTACCTCCCAACCATTCATCTTTTACTGTTTGACTATTAGGGCCACCATACATATATTGAATTACAGGATATTTTTTTGTTGAAGAAAATCCGGTAGGTTTAATCATCCAGCCATTCAATACTATTCCCTCTGAGGTGGTGAAATTAAAAAATTCAGGTTTTGTCAATTTGTATTTTGACATAGCAGTTGAAACATCCGCATTATCTTTAATTACTCTTACCAATTTCCCCGACCAAAAATAGAGCGAAACTTTGTGAGGACTGTTAAGTCCGGAGTTGGTGATGAAATAATATTTATAATTTTTACTGAAAGTGGCAGTATTTGTTCCCGGTTCAGTACTCAATTCTCTTTTTGTACCTTTGGCACTTATTGCAAAAACCTGTTTCTCCATAGGGTTTTTAAATGCGGCTTGAAAATAATAGTTGCCTGAACTTTCATCAAATCCATAAAATTTCATTACATCCCATTTGCCTGAAGTGATTTGCTTTTTTAATTTGCCATTCATATCATAAAGATAAATATGATTGTAACCATCTTTTGTGCTGGTGAATACAAATTCTTTTTTGTTTTTTAAAAATGTTAAATCATTAGAAACTTCAATATAAGCTTTATTTTCTTCCTTAAAAAAAAGTGTAGCCTTACCGGTAGTAGCATCACACGAATAGAGCTCAAGCAAATTTTGTAGTCTGTTCAAGCGCATAACACATAGTTTAGATGCGTCTGCTGTCCACTGAATTCTTGGAATGTATTGATCCGCTTCTTTGTTCACATCGGCTTTTACAACTTTTGAATTGGCAATATTATAGATGTGAATTTCAACTGTAGAATTATCTTCACCTGCTTTTGGATATTTATATTTTTCTTCTTTTGGATAAAGTGTTCCATAATAAGTGAGATTAAATTCTTTCACTTTACTCTCATCAAAACGGTACCACGCAATGTGTTTTCCATCGGGAGACCATTGGTAAGACTGACTAAATGAAAATTCCTCTTCATAAACCCAATCATTAGCGCCATTAATAATTTCATTCTTTTTTCCATCAGTAGTAATTTGTTTTTCACTATCGGAATTCAATTCTTTTAAAAACATATTATTGTCGCGAACAAAGGCAACATATTTTCCATCGGGTGAGATGGATGCATATTGTTGTTTTCCATTTTCAGAAACTGCTACTATTTTTGAACTGCTTCTGTCAAATATATAGTGATTCGCTTTTGTAGAATGACGATAAATAGTTTCAGATTCAGTTGTCAAAATAATTTTCGTTTCATCATCGCTAAATTGATAATCACTTATGGTAACTGCATTGCCATCTTTTTGAAATGATGAAGAATTATAAAGAGTATCTATCGTTTTTCCTGTACGGAAATCGTTCCTAAAAATATACTGATTTGGCCCTTCTGTGGCTAATTCTGAGTAATGGAGACCATCATTCATAGAACGAACTTCGGGTAATCCACTGGAGGCAAACTGCCTGCTTGACCAAACATCTTCCAGCTTAAGTAATTCATTTTGAGCTGGTAATAGTGTTGGTGCGAGTGTAAACGCAAGCAAGGAAACAAGAATTAACGATATTGATTTTTTCATAAAGTATAATTTGATGGCGTAAAAATACAAATATGATGTAATACTCACTAAATTCGTTGTCTATGGAACCAACTATTGGAAGAATTGAAATCAGGAAAACAGCTCGTTATTTCATGTATGGTGATGCAGATAAACCTTATAATGAAATAGTTTTTGTGCTTCACGGATACGGTATGAAGGCGGATGATTTCTTGAAAAATTTTGAGGCATTGCAAAAATCCGGAAGATTAATTATTGCTCCCGAAGGGTTATCACGTTTTTACAGAAAAGCCTTCTCCGGAGATGTTGTTGCGTCATGGATGACTAAGGAAGATAGGTTATTTGACATAGATGATTACATACATTATTTAGACGATTTGTTCATAAAACTTTCGGTGAATCTATCCGCAAAGAAAATAGTTTTAGGCTTTTCACAGGGTGCTTCAACTGCTTCTCGATGGCTTATGAATGGTAAAAGTCGTATTGATGAATTTGTGATTTGGTGTGGCGAGTTTGCCCCCGACATCGCTCAATTCCCGGAACACCGCCCTAAGATTTGGCATGTCGCGTCTTTGAAAGATGAATTTATTCCGATTGAACGCTTCAATAAACAATTGGAATACCTCAAAAATAAAGGTTTTGAGGTAAATGAGTATAGTTTTGAGGATACTCACCTCATTCATCAACCAACTCTAATTCGACTTTGGAATGATATGAACCAATAACAATTTTAACTATTTTTGCTATAACGTAATTACATACTTAAATGGAACAAAAAGAATTAAACTTCAAAGGAATCTCACGCACAAGTGGTGTGTTACTATTTTCTTTTCTCATGCTTTCGCTGATGGCGCCTTATGGTTGCAAAACGAGCCCATTTGATGGCTTGAAAGAAGGAAAGGTGGTGTATGACGTAACTGTTGAAGGTGAAGGAATGAATCCGATGATTAAAGCGATGATGCCTTCTGAGGTGACTACGTATTTTGATAACAATAAAACATGCACAGTAATTAGTATGGGCATGAGTATGATGGAAACACGATTAATATCGGATGCTGTTGATTTCAAATACATCACTCTTATAAATGCTATGGGAAGAAAAGTTGCTATGGTATTGGATAAAAAGCAAGTTGATGAAAATTTCTCCGATAGAGTTCATCTTAAAGTGGTGCAAACCGGTGAGAAAAAAGAAATTGCCGGAGTTATGTGCAGGCAAGCTATGATAACTGATAGTACCGATCATACCTATCCAGTTTATTATACTGATGATTTAGAAATAGCTTCACCAAATTGGAGTTCTCCTTTTCGGGATATTGACGGACTATTAATGGAGTATTCGATTAAGTTTGGTGGTATGGTGATGAATTTGAAGGCGAAAGAAATTGTGAATACCAAAAATGATCAAACATTTTTTGATATTCCTGAAGGATATGAAATTATTAAAGATCCTAAAGATTTGAATTTTTCATTTTAATAGGTATAAAATTATGCTATGAATCGTTTACTTAAACTTGTTATTATTTTATTCTTTTCAGCTACTATCTCAACTATTGCACAAAATGTAATTACAGAAGGTAAAATTGTTTACAATATTTCCTATCCGGGAATGGAAATGGATTCAAACTATAAAGCGATGATGCCTTCACAGTCGATAGTTTATTTTAAAGATCAAAAATCAAGAACTGAAATGTCGTTTTCTACTGGTATTTTTACTGCTTCACTACTGGATTCCAAGAGCGGTGAGATTATTACGCTCACTGATATGATGGGCACTAAAACTGCAATTGTGCTAACAGAAAAAGATCAACAAAACGCTAAAAAGGAGAAGGAAAAATCCGGCACTAAGTATCCTCCAATAAAAATAACTTACGAAGCTGAAACAAAAAAGGTAGCAGGTTATTCTTGTAAAAAAGCCCTGATTACAACAGGATCTGAATCATATCCAATTGAAATATTTTATACCGATCAAATTAAATCAATTACACAACTAAACAGCAGCTGGGAGAATTTTGATGGATTTCCTTTGGAATACACCTTAAATATGGAAGGAGTGATGATGAAATTATCAGCCTCTGAAGTAGCCGTAGGGAATGTAGATGATTCATTATTCAGCATACCTTCCGATTATAAAGTAATGACTACAATGGAGATGGAAAAAATGATGAATTTATATGATAAATGAAAATTTTATTTATTGATAATAACGAACTCTGTTCTCCTGTTTTTAGCTCTGCTTTCTTCTGTATCATTGCCAGTAACCGGTTTAGTTTGACCAAATCCTTTGTAAGATAATCTTGTTGCAGTAATGCCTGATTTGATAAGAAAATCGTAAACTGAATTAGCTCTATCCTGGCTCAATTTCATGTTCGCATCTGCATCACCCGCTGAATCGGTATGGCCATGAATAGCAACAATCATTTTAGGGTTTGCTTTTAGGAATGAAGCGAAATCTGATATAATATTTTTTGATGATGTATTTAATTCTGCTGATGCAGATGCAAATAAAATATTATTTAATTTGTATGCCTGGCCAACTGTCATCTTTTTAACATCAAGTTCTCTATTCACAACTGTTTTAAGTGACGTGTCTTCTTTTGAAAAATATTCGGAGGTGTAGGCGTATCCCTCTTTTTTAACTGTCATAATATAGTCGGCATCAAACCTAACAACCGAGGCATAATCTCCGGTGAGAGAATCGTAATCGACATCCATTATTTCACTGGTGGAAAGATTGCGAAGTTCAATTTTAGCAGCAAGAGGAATTTCATCATTGTCGCTTCTAACTTGTCCTTTAATGAACAATACCTTTTCAGGGCGTTTGTCTGCAGGTAACTCAAACGAATAAATATCATATCCACCGGCACCTGAAAGTTTGTTGCTTGCAAAATATCCATAGTGACCATCGGTACTTACAAAAAACCCAACTTCATCGGCTTCTGTATTGATAGGATATCCCAGATTAATCGGATTACCCCATTTATTACCTTCCTTTTTAACCATGTAAATATCAAAACCACCCATTCCCGGCAGACTATCCGAAGAGAAATAAAGTGTCTTGCTATCGGGGTGGATGAAGGGAGATTTTTCATTTCCATTAGTGTTTATAGATAGGGGAGTGGCACGTGAAAAAGTTTCATTGGTCTTTGTAGTAACAAAAATATCGCTAGTTCCATAAACCGAATCACGATAAGAAGCAAAGTATAAAGTTTTACCATCCGGCGCTAGGGATGGTTGAGAATCCCATTGTTTTTTATCGTTTACATTATCACCTAAATTTTTAATCTCTCCCCAAACACCTTTTACTTTTTCCGAATAAAAGAGATCAAAATTTCCATTTTCATTTTTAGTGAAATATATAAAACGATTGTCTTTACTTACTGTTGCTCCGCCTTCATTATTACTTGCATTTAAATTAAAAGGAAGAGGCATGGGTTCTCCTTTATCAAATTCACCTGTGGCAGTTCGTTTGGATACAATAAATTTTTCTACGCTCTGTGGGGTAAGAGAACCTTTGTTCGATTGTTCAAATCGGCGAGTAAAGTAGCAGTACTCATTATCGGCTGTAATTATTGCCAGGTACTCAGGATCTGCTGTAGATACACCTTTTAATAGTTGCGGATTGAATGGAACAGGATTGGCAATCATTTTAGATCTAAAAAGTAAGGTTTCTGCCTCTTTGTTTTTGGCTTCATCAACAGTTGCAAATTCCAAATAGCTTTTCAAATATTTAGTAGACTCATCATATTTTTTTGTGTCATACAAATATGTTCCTAAGCGGTAAAATGCATTGGCATCGGCATCCGGACAAAGTTCAATCAGCCTTGCATACGATTTTTTCATGGTAGGATAATCCTTCTTACCAAAGGCAGCATCTCCCAGTAATAGCCATGGTTCTGCGTAAGCTGTATCTTCCTCAGTTGCTTTTATCGCCAACTCCTTCACTTCCTGATAATCCTTTTTAGATTTTTTAGCAGCTTTTGCTTCTTCAAAAAGTTTTATTGCTTTTTTTGAAGAGGAGGGAGCACACAGAGTAGGGTTTTGAGCTGTGGAGTAATTTAAAGCACAGGCAACAAAAAGAAATATCGAAATAAAATAAAATTTATTTTTTGTAGTCATACCTTATTTAGGTTTACCAAAGAGATTTTTAAGTTTATCGTCTGCTTCTTTCTTAAGTTTGTCTTCTGCTTCTTTTTTCAAACGATCAGATTCTGCTTTAGCCTTAGCTTCCGCCTCTTTCTTCAATCGCTCCGATTCCGCTTTGGCTTTGTCTTCTGCTTCTTTTTTCAAACGATCTGCTTCGGCTCTGCCTTTGTCTTCTAGTTCTTTTTTGGTTTCATCAATATATTCTTTCACCTGTTCCTTAATATTTTCTGTGGTGCCTTTAACCATATCTTTTAAACCTGTTTCAATTTTAGGATCAGAAACTGTTCCTGTAACTTTGGCCGTAACACGAACTTCTTTACCCATACTCAAATTCGTTCCTGCTTTTTGATTTGCTTGCGTAATGAGACCTAAAATAGTGGATTGTGCTTGGTTGCCCATTAATTCAACAGGGATGTTCATTACCACAACATAATCGATGGTTTGATCGAAACCTGTTGACCCCTGCACAGTTGATTTCACACCTTCCAAATTTACATCATAAGGCTCAAAATATATTCTGCCATTTTCGAATTTGAACGAGAGATTGATATCATCTAAAGTAGCATTCTTAAATTGATCCATTTTTACTGCCTCAGCAAGTTTTACCAGAGGAGTAAAATTATTTACAGTTACACTCTTCGAAGCCAGCTTTCCTTTTCCGGTGAAAGATTGAAGAACAGGTTCCATTTTGCTGTCTAATTCTCCTTTAATGTTAACATTCGATGAATATTTTCCGGTACACTTTTCAGCAATTGGAGTGAATTTTTGCACTGCTACAAACTTATCGTAGGTTTTTTTAATGTCGAGTTGTGTGAGATTTAAGTCAAAGTAAAATGTAGGCTTTTTAATATCTTTTGTCTCATAAATACCATCCATGGAAATGGTGCCATCTAGCATATTGAAAGAAAACCCATTCAACCCAAGAGTTTTTTCGCGTATTGCGATGTTTCCTTTTGCATTCTCTAAAATTAAATCATCATAATATATTTTGCCAACAATGGCGGTCATTAAAAAATCAACGTTTTCAGGAACTTCAAATACTACTGCTGCAGCTGAATCCGTAGTTGTAGTTGTGTTTGCAGTAGGTTCTCCCATAAGTTCATTCAAATCAATTACAGATGATTTAATATCTAATGTTCCTTTCAATAACTCATTATCCTTAAACAAATACGACAAGAAATTATCGAGCCAACCGGAAGCTTTAATATCTGTTTTTCCTGATTTCATATCAAAACTATTCAATGTAATATTTTTCGGATTGAAAACTAGTTCGCAGGTGTTGATAACCATTCCCTGTTTGAAATCGTTGCTCACATATTTAAAAGCGTTCAAGTTAATAGTTCCATTGGCATTAAACTTTTCATATTCTTTTCGTTCAATGGCAGATAATCTTCCAATAGCAGTTACATTTGCTTTGAGATTTCCACTAATGGTTGTTCCTTCTTCTAAGGGTACGAGTTTAGATATGTTTGCCAAATTAATATCACCTTTTAAGGTTGCATTAATATCTGCATCCGAAACAGGAGTTTTTATCAACACTTTTGCATCAAATGGTTCTTGGCCCATTTCAACATGCATCTGTTTTAAATTTATTACTGTGTGATCCGGAACACCATCGGGATTATTGATATTGAGATCGACAGAAACATTATTCAAAGCTGTTGGAAGATCAGGGTACTTAAACATGCCATCGTTCACAGTTAAGTTAACGCCAAAACCCGGCATTGATGTTTCATTATATTTTCCTTTAATAAAACCATTAAATGCAAGTTTACCTTTCGACTGCACATTATCAAAACCTTCGCGATACATTCCGGGTATCATAGAAATAAAATGACGAAATTCATTTTTACGAATATCAAATTTTAAATCCATATCAATATCTTCAGCGGGCATTAGCACGTAGCCATCAAGACCCATCGACAATTCATTCAGCTGAATTTCATTCTCCTTGAAAGTATATTTTGAATTAACCATATCCATTTCGAGATCGGCATCTATTTTTGTTTTGGCTTTATAAATGTAATTTACTCCGCCATAAGCCATAATTAATGAAGCGATATCACTTTTTGTACTCAGCGTAAATAGATCCTGTGTAAAATCACCTGAACCTTGGTGATTAAATCCTTCCATAACTAAACGAAAACCAAGTGAACGATCATCATATAAAATATACCCTTTGTTTACCTCATATTTTTTGAGTGAGGCCTTGAATTGTGATGATTGAGAAGGAGTTGATGAAGAATCGTTAGAAGGTTTAGCAATGTCCCAATTAGCTTTGCCGTTTTCTAAAACTAGAATTTGAATTCTTGGATCGTCCAAACTCAATCCACGGATTTCAATTTGATCTCCGGAAATTACACTCATCACATCAACAGTAACTGCTGTCGTTTTGATTGCTGCCAAAGTATCGCCTTCGAAATCGGAAACACCAACAACACTCAAATTTTCTAGAAGGAGAGTAAGGTTAGGAAAACTTCTAAAGATGCTGATATCAAATCCGGTGAAATCAACTTTTGCGTTTACATTATTATTTATTTCACTTTTTACTTTGGCAAGGATTTTATCCTTAAAAATAAATGGTATCGATAGGAGGGCAATGAATAACACTGCCAATACTAATACACTAATTTTAATTGCTTTTTTCATTTTATTTGTTGATAAATTCTAATTTGAATCTAATGAACGGTGTTAATTTTTGAAAATTATAGTATAAACAGGTTGATTCCGGTTTTGTTGTTTTTGGCATTTGTTTTTAGCTGAAAATCAAAGTTGTACATGATTCCGCAAGCCAATTACAAAATTCGGTATATCAAGTTTAATAAAGTGGGGTAAGGATCACCTTTTTATCAACAAAGTTATGGGAAACTTGATGTGGTGATGCCTGCCCGACCAGTTGGCCTTTGCGATGATGGGCGGGTGGTGATGCCTGCCCGACCAGTTGGCCTTTGCGATGAAGGGCGGGCCTGCCCGACCAGTTGGCCTTTGCGATGATGGGCGGGTGGTGATGCCTGCCCGACCAGTTGGCCTTTGCGATGATGGGCGGGTGGTGATGCCTGCCCGACCAGTTGGCCTTTGCGATGATGGGCGGGTGCTGATGCCTGCCCGACCAGTTGGCCTTTGCGATGATGGGCGGGTGGTGATGCCTGCCCGACCAGTTGGCCTTTGCGATGAAGGGCGGGCCTGCCCGACCAGTTGGCCTTTGCGGTGAAGGGCGGGCCTGCCCGACCAGTTGGCCTTTGCGATGAAGGGCGGGCCATCCCGACTTTGTTGGCTTATGCGGTGAAGGGCGGGCCTGCCTGACCTTGTAGGCCTTTGCGGCGAAGGGCCGGTGTTGATTTGCTGAATTGAGGATGCATTATTTTGATGGTTAGACTGCCATCAGGGTGGTTGGGGCGGTGGCAAAGCAAGCAAAATTAGGCCGTAGAAGTCAGTAATTGACAGTCAAAATGGGAAGATGTTTGAAGTGGCGATTGAAATAAAGGATAAAATTCTACATCCGCGAAATTCTTTGTCGGAGCAGGTGATCGGCGATAGTGAGTGCTGCCATTGCCTCCACAATTGGTACTGCTCTAGGCACAACACACGGGTCGTGGCGGCCTTTTCCTTTTACCATAACAGAATCACCGTCTGCATTGACCGATTCCTGCTCTTTCATAATAGTGGCAACAGGTTTAAAGGCTACTTTGAATAGTATATCCTCACCATTTGATATTCCACCCTGAATGCCTCCTGAACGGTTGGTGACAGTAGTTATTTTGCCTTTATCGGCAGTGAAAATGTCATTGTGTTCAGATCCTTTCATGGTTGCAGCGGCAAATCCGGAACCGATTTCAAATCCCTTTACGGCATTAATACTTAACATTGCCTTTGCCAAACAAGCATTTAGTTTATCGAAAACAGGTTCACCTATTCCGGGTGGAACACTTTTGATGACGCAGGTAACAATGCCACCCAAAGAATCTCCCTCTGCCCGTACTGCTTTAATGAGTTGAATCATTTTTTCAGCAGTTTCATTATGAGGACATCTTATTTCGTTGGCATAAATATCTTCTTCAGAAAAATTGTTTAATTCAGGCATTGTGATGTTACCAACAGAAGAAACCCAAGCCTGAACACTAATATTTTGACCTCTGAGTAATTGCAAAGCAACTGCTCCGCCAACTACTCTGCTCGCAGTTTCTCTTGCCGATGAACGACCACCTCCGCGATGATCACGAATTCCGAACTTTGAATCCCAGGCAAAATCGGCATGGGAGGGACGATAAGCTTCTTTTAAGTGGTTGTAATCGACAGGTCTGGCATCCTCATTTCTAATTATAAAGCCAATGGGAGTGCCCAATGCAACACCCTCCATAATTCCCGATAAAAATTCAACAGTATCGCTCTCTTTTCTCTGTGAGGAAATGGAAAGTTGTCCGGGGCGACGCCTATCGAGCATCAACTGAACAAATTCGGTATTCACTTTTAAGCCGGCAGGGCATCCTTCAATAATCCCACCAATAGCCGCTCCATGTGATTCTCCAAAAGTGGTGAGTTTAAAAATTTCGCCATAACTATTTGCTGACATAATCTTAAATTTGGTGGTGAAGATACTATTTTTGAAAATGTAATTTCAGTACAAGGTTACGAATCACCTAATATTCGCTTTTGAAGATCAACTTGCACCTGAAACCACTCATCAAAATCAGAATTTTCATCCCATAAATCTCTCAATTCCGAATCAGCCATAATTTTGTCGATGGCATCTGCAGCAGCAACAGCAAGTTTACACACTTCAATATTTTCAAGTGACCCTTTCGGGAGATACATTGCAATCCATTCTGTGGCATCCTCAGGAAATGCAATAGAGGGATTTCCAATGGCAGCAGCCACCATTTCAGCAGCCACAATAGCCTCTTCACATTCAGTTAAAGAAGCCCTGATATCCTCATCTAATAACCTTTCTATAGCAATGCCGATAAGTCCATATCCATTCATGGATATTTCGGTAATAAATTCTGATGCTACTTCTGTATCAAAGTTTGATAGTACACTGTCTGCCATTTTTATTGGTTTGTTAGTTTGTTGGTTTGTTGGTTTAATAGTTTAATAGTTTAATAGTTTATTAGTTTATTAGTTTATTAGTTTATTAGTTTATAATAAAAAAAGTTCACAAAAATAGCTATAATTTTGGTGAGGGATTTATCACCACAACCATAAAGAGCAATTTTATTGATACATGTTTACTCAGAGGAATGGGTATGGATGAGTCAATATTTCAATAATAAAATGTTCAATACTCAATCCATAAATAAAAATTATCTCAACTAATTCCCGGCAACCACCTCCACCTTTTTATTTTTAACATCAATTTTCATCGGTTCGAGCCATCCTGTAAAGTGGCGAAGAAATTGTGTTTCCTTTACTATTTTATATCCGGAAATGTATTCTTTATTTTTATTAATTTCTGCAAACACTTCAATCACATATTCGATATGACTTTGTGTGTAAACTCTCCGCGGAATAGCAAGGCGAACTAATTCCATAGGAGCCGGAATTAATTTCCCATTTTCATCATATTTACCAAACATAAATGAACCAATTTCAACGGCTCTAATTCCGCCTTTGGTATAGAGTTCACACACGAGTGCCTGTCCCGGATATTGATCAACAGGAATGTGAGGATATAATTTTTTCGCGTCGACATAAACAGCATGTCCTCCAATGGGAAGCATCACAGGTATGCCCATTTTGTGTAAATGTTCACCGAGGTACGCAGTGCTTCTAATTCTGTAGTGCAAATAAGCTGGATCAAAAACTTCGTATAGCCCAAGTGCGATAGCTTCCATGTCTCTGCCCGAAAGGCCACCATAAGTAGTGAATCCTTCTGTTATGATAAGCAAGTTGGTGCATTTTTCGGCAAGTGTTTCATCTTTCAATGCAATAAAACCACCCATGTTTACCAAAGCATCTTTTTTAGCACTCATCACTGTTCCATCTGCTAGTCGAAACATTTCTTGTGCTATTTCTCTGTATGTTTTGTCTTTGCTTTCTTCTTCCCTGTGTTTTACAAAGTAGGCATTTTCGGCAACGCGACACGAATCGAGAATAAAAGGAATTTGTTTAGATTTACAAAATGTACTAATGTTTCGGGCATTCGCCAAACTCACCGGTTGTCCGCCACCGCTGTTATTTGTAACGGTTAAAATTACAGCTCCAATATTTTCTGCACCATGTTTTTCTACCAGAGCTTTTAGCTTTTCAACATCCATATTTCCTTTGAACGGATAATCAAGTGCGGTATCTAATGCTTGAGACACCGGAATATCAAAAGCAGTAGCACCTGAGAATTCAATGTTTGCACGAGTGGTATCGAAATGTGTATTGCTAATAAATATTTTTCCCGAACCACCGAGCACGCTGTACAAAATTCGTTCACCTGCCCGACCTTGATGTGTAGGGAGGATGTATTGAAATCCTGTGAGATCAGCAACAGAAGCCTCCATGTTTTTCCAACTTCTTGCACCGGCATAGGATTCATCACCATTCATAATGGCACCCCATTGAGCAGCACTCATTGCAGAGGTTCCGCTATCAGTTAAAAAATCAATCATTACTTTATCTGAATCCAACAAAAAAGTGTTGTAATGTGCTTCCTTGATGTACTGCTTTCTATCAGTTTCTGTACTTACTACAATAGGTTCTACCGATTTGATTCTGAACGGTTCGAAAATGGTTTTAAATGACATAAAGAGGGTTTTGATTTTTTTGCAAATTTAGCGTTGTTAATTGTGTATCAATATGATTTTAATCATGCGTTTTAATTCATTGATATTTAAACATTTAACCACTCTATATGACTCCTGAAACAGGTTTATGATAAAAGCCTTCCAAAGCGTTCAAAATAATTTTTTTCAAGATCTTCTCTATCATCAGGGTGAGCAATGTTGATGAGCGCCTTAGCTCTTTGACGGAGATTTTTTCCAAACAGATAAGCGACTCCATATTCCGTTACCACATAATGCATATGTGCACGAGTAGTTACCACACTTGCTCCGGGTTTAAGAAATGGGACAATCCTTGCAATTCCTTTTCCTGTTCGGGAAGGTAATGCAATTATTGGTTTTCCGCCATCAGAAAGTGCAGCGCCACGAATAAAATCCATCTGACCACCAACACCTGAGTACTGATAGGTACCTATGGAATCGGAGCATACTTGTCCGGTAAAATCGAGCTCTACACAACTATTAATAGCAATCACCTTAGGGTTTTGTTTTATTACATGCACTTCATTCACATAATCTATATCAAGAAAAGCAAACGCGGGGTTGTCATGAACATAATCATACAAACGTTTTGTGCCGGTACAAAATCCTGTCACTGTTCTTCCGGGATGTTTTTTCTTATAACGGTTGGTGATTACATCTTTTTCCATCAGGGTGATGATACCATCAGAAAACATTTCGGTGTGAACACCTAAATCTTTGTGATTTGTAAGTAATTTCAAAACCGCATTCGGAATAGATCCAATTCCCATTTGCAAAGTGCTTCTGTCGTCTATGAGTTCTGCAATAAATTTTCCAATTTGCATTTCACATTCTGTAGGTTCAACAGCTTCGTGAATTTCATGAATAGGGGTGTCGTGATAAATAATTGCTGATATTCTGTCGGTGTGAATCATTCCATCACCGTGTGTTCTGGGCATCTGAGGGTTGGCAATTGCAATAACAGTTTTTGCATTATTCACAGCGGCTCTGGCAACATCCACCGAAGTGCCTAAAGAAACATATCCGTGTTTATCAGGCGGTGAAACTTGAACAACAGCAACATCAAGTGGCAATGCCCCATTGCGGAATAGATCGGGGATTTCACTCAAAAAAACAGGCACATAATCGGCACGACCATCCCTGACTGCATCTCGTATTGGTTCAGAAACAAATAGCGAATTGATTCTAAAATTTTCTTGATATTGATGTTTTGCAATCTCTACATTTCCAAACATGGTGATGGAAACTATCTCAACATTCTTATAATTACCGGCACAAGCAGCCAATTCATCAATAAAAAAAGTGGGAGTTGCTGCACTTCCGTGGATAAATACCCGGTCACCTGATTTAATCAGTTTTAGAACATCTTTGATGGTTGAATAGGTGAAAGTAGGATTCATAAGTTTCTGGGAATGGGTTTTAAATTCTAAGTAGCCACAAAGGTCTGTATTTTATTTTTACTAAGAGGTCGATTTTAGTCTATTTATTGGTGGTATGTGACAGTTATCATGTTTGGAAATGATAGAAATATTGTTACTTCGCAATAGAAAAATCTTGCCGGGAGTTGAGTCGAAAGGAGGAGCATTCTAAAAGAGTTAAAAAACAATGATGAACATTCAATCAAATAAAACTTACCAAAGTGCATTTTGGCTATTAGGAATTATAGTTTTTAGCGGAATAATTCTTTATGTTGGAAGACCTTTATTGATACCATTTAGTTTTGCTCTATTTATGAGTTTTATTCTTCAGCCCTTTTGTAAAATGTTGGAGAGGAAAGGTGTAAACAGAGTGTTGGCTATTTTGATTGGAATTTCAGTTATTATTATTTTTATAGGTGTTTTATTGTATCTGCTGTATACGCAGTTCCGTAATTTTATCTCCGAATGGCCTCTTTTACGAGTCAAAATTTCAGATTTAATTTTGAGTATAAAAAAGTTTTTGATAATACAGTTGAATGTCAGCCCGGAGCAAGTAAACATATGGTTTGATGATGTTCTTCATTCTGTTGCTAACAGCACTTTTGGGATGATACAAACTACACTTGTTTCATTTTTTGTGAATCTGGTTATGATTGTTTTAATTCCAATTTATGCATTTTTAATTCTGTATTACCGTTCCAGGTTGGTAGATGTCCTTTATAGTTTGTTTCCGGATAATATAAGAAGTAAAGTTACTGAAGTTGTAGGACTTTCAATCACCACCTATTATAATTTTGTAAAAGGGATGGCGATAGTTTACCTTTTTGTTGGCATATTAAACTCTATTGGGTTATATTTACTGGGGATTCCACATGCGTTTCTATTTGGATTTATCACCGCCGTCATGACTTTTATCCCTTATGTGGGAATCATTGTTGCTTCGTTGTTACCAATTTCATTTGCATGGATGACATACAATTCAATTTGGTATCCGATAGGAGTAATTGGTATTTTTGTTTTTGTGCAATACCTTGAAGCCAATATCATATTTCCATGGGCTGTGAGTAAGCGCCTTGAGTTAAATACTTTGGTTACTTTGGCAATAATTGTTGTGGGTGGAATTCTTTGGGGTGCCGCAGGTATGATTCTATTCATCCCATTCGCGGCTATCCTTAAACTTATAGCAGATAGAATGGAAGGATGGGAGTCGCTTGCTAAATTTTTAGGTAAGTGATTTTGTTAAGTTTATAGGATGGCGAATGGAAACGAGAATGTAGAATAATGAATCTTGAAACTAATAAGAGCTTCGGTAAAAATATTTTGGATTGTTCTGTTTTCTCAATCCTGGCTCAAAAACCATTTCGGATTAAAAACGATCCACCAAATAAACGCTGAAATGGTGAGTGTGGTAATTCCTAAAATTAATGCTGCAACAAAAAATCCTTTTGCTTCAACAATATCTTGAGATTCATTAACTACAGGAGCTAACCAAAAAATAAAAAAAAGTAGCGCCACACTGATGCCGGTAAACAACAAACCTATGAACTTAAGCACGAACTTTGAATTACTCTTGTGGGCTTCCATAAAATAAAGGTAAACAAGATTTTTGTAACCTCCAAATGGAAGCCTAGAAATCGAACTGAAGGTTGATTCTTAAATCTGAAGTAATAGATGCCTTGCTCTTGTCGATATACGTTTTGTAGGGTATTTCAGGGTTAGCTAATTCGGTGTACCAAAAGTTCGCAGAGGGGTGAATTTCAAATACCTGGGTTATTTTGATGCTGTATTGAATACCAAAATTTCCTGCCAATCCACTCATAAATTCCGAATCTTCAAATGTTTTACTATCGGGAACTACTCTCGATTCTTCCGGAGTGTACAACAAATTCCCGATGCCGGCACCCAATTTGAAGTTTAGTGGACTGTTTTTAAAAGGGAAATAATACCCGTTAAATGCAATGAGCATCCGTTTATTCGCGGGTCTTTCTGTAACGTTGCTATTGTTGAATACATCTTTACCTTCAATCCAAATGGATGGACCAAAATCAATAATAAATCGTGGACTAATTCGATAACCTAATGATGCATTTAAAACAATACCTGATAATAATTGATCGGAATTTTCGCAATCTGCACACGGATTATTCGACACTCCGTATCCTGCACCAACACCTAATATTATTAGTTTAGGTTTGGTTGGGGATAGTTTTTCGTGTTCTCCGGCGAGTGAATTGGAGCATGGAAATACCAGCAGAAGTGCCAATAAATTTAGATAAGAAAATTTCATTTTAATGCAGGTAGATTTTTCAGGCTCCATGTTCTTTCACAATTTTGTTGAGCCATTTTAGCATTAATAAAATCACGAAAGCCGTGGCCAGGGCTAGCACGAAGTTTACCAAAAAGAAATTTGCTTTATGTTCATAGCCATCCCACATACTTGCCAATACACCACTCATTTTGTTTCCAATTGAAGTAGATAAAAACCAGCCGCCCATCATTAATGCAGTTAGTCGCGGAGGACTCAATTTTGATACCAGCGAAAGTGCCATTGGACTCAAGCATAATTCTCCAATTGTGATAACTCCATAACTTCCAATCAGCCACCACATGGAACTTTTTTCAAGTCCATTGTAGCAGGAGTAAGTGGCCACAACCATTATCAGTGTAGAAAGTGCGGTAATGAAGAATCCATAAAAAATTTTCCATGGTGTGGTGGGTTCCTTGTTTCGCCTTTTCAGGAAGGCAAAAAATGCGACTACCAATGGCGTAAGAAATACCACCCAAAATGGATTTACAGATTGAAATATCTCAGTTGATATTAATTTCACTTCAGCTCCTTCGGCAGGACGTTCTTCGGGAGGAATATTTTTAAAGTAGAGAGGATAGTCCCACGTTTTGATGACTTTATCATCAGCATTGCGTGATACTCTAAACTGTTCATCCACTAATGGAACAGAATCTTTTACATAAGTAATTTCTTGAACCATTCCCAAAGTTCGGGCAGGAGTGAGGATGGCTGCCGGAATATCCCTCTTAGTATAACTTTCTGCCCATGTTGTGAGGGCGGTTCCGTTTTGTTTGAAGATAGCCCAGAAAATAATTGCTACCCCAAATACTGCGAGTAAAGCAGAGATTGGACGTCGGTCTTCCTGATTTGCCCGCACAAGAAGTGATACATAAAATCCTGCAACAGGTAATGCTCCGAATATAAAGGCATCAGTACTATCACTACCAAAAATATTGTCAGGAATGATCCAGCCAATGTACCCTGCAATTACAGCAGGTAATAATACAATTCCGAAAATTTTAGGAAGCGACATATCTTCCGGGTTCACCGACTTTCGAACATCGGCATGCTTGTAATGTTTTTGACCAATCCAAAATATGATAACGCCAACAAACATTCCTATTCCGGCAGCGAGAAACGCATATCCCCAACCAAAATTATTTCTCAAATAAGCACCAAAGAAGTTGCAAATGAAGGCGCCAATGTTGATGCCCATGTAAAATATATTGTACCCCGAATCTTTAAGGTCTCTATATTGAGGATCGTTGTATACATTCCCTAACATGGTAGAAATGTTAGGTTTAAAGAAGCCGTTACCAATTATTATTAATAAAAGGGAGATGTAAAAAGTACTCGTTCCCGGGATCGATAAACCGCAATATCCAAGCCCCATCAGGATTCCGCCGATCGTAATTGATAAACGATAACCCAAAACCCGGTCTGCCAACAACCCTCCAATAAATGGTGTTAAATAAACTAATGCGATAAAGGTTCCAAAAATATCTGAAGCCTCTTTACGGTCGAGACCCATGCCACCGCTTTGAGTGTCAGTCATGTACAGGAAGAATATCCCCAACATCAAGTAAAATCCAAATCGTTCCCACATCTCAGAAAGGAACAGGTAAGGTAGTGCCTTAGGGTGTTTTATCGCCATAAACTCAACTTATCAATGAGCAGGCAAATTAGTAAAAAAGTTGGAAATGGGAAGCGTATTTTTAAATATATCCCAAAATTATTAAGCTACCAGCCAAAAATATCAATTAAACCTGCTAACAATAGCAGAGCTCCTAGGGAGGTTAAGGTGTACATCACAAAGTGAATCGAAATACCGGCATGAAAAAAAATCACAGTAATCACAAATCCCAGCAACAGAAGAATGGACCCCGATGTTCCTAATAGGATTCCCCTCTTGCGTCTTTTGAGAAAATTCGATGACCTTATTTGGTTGATGATGGTCTCAATTGTATGTTCATCGGCACCTGATAATGAAAGTGATTTTTTTACGGATTCAGTCTCCATACCCTCCTCAATTAGTTTTTTGGCTTCTTCAAAAAGAGTTTCAAGCTGAGCGGATGCAGTCATTTTGGTTTAGATTTAAGTTTCTCGTAACGATAAAAATATTTACTGGAATAAAGATAGGAAATTGTTTTTATAATTCAAAATGCAATCCTATTTATTCCATAATACGACTAATGTCCAAATGACCAAATTACTAAATTACTAATACTTCCAGGCCGGTTTCGCCTTAACAACTTTTTTATAAATTTTGCAGTTCGGATGATGTGCACCTGAGAGGAAGCCTGTGCTAACCAAAAACTCATTCACTATTTCACCACCGGTAAACCGAAAAGTTTGCTTAAATAATTTGGTCCACTCTTCCCGCGAAAGCGGATGATTATTATGAAGCCAATTCAAAAATGACCCATGTTCTTTTTGCAACTTTAGAATGACATTTGCATTATTAATGGCTGCAGCTATTTTTAGCCTGTTTCTTATTATTCCTGCATCATCCAACAACCGCTTCACATCACTATTTCCATATTTTGCTACTTTTTTTATGTTGAAGTCATGATATGCCTTTCTGAAATTTTCTTCCTTTTTCAGGATGGTGGTCCAACTGAGACCGGCCTGATTAATCTCCATTACCAAACGACAAAAGAGTTCATCATCTTCCGCAATTGGAAATCCATATTTGAAATCATGATACTGTGAATGAACCTCTCTGTCTGCTTCTTTCATCAGAGGTATTGCTGAGCAATAAGTTGTCATAAAATAGTAAATTACCTGTTTTGAAAGGCCAAAGTAGTGATAGTTGATACAAAATCAAACTTTTCAACGCAAATGGCTGATTCAACCATCTAAAAGTGGGTCTGCTTTGACAGGGGATTTTGAAATTTGTTTATGAATATTCCATTTTAAACACTTACTTTGCAATTAATTAGAAATATTGGCTAGATAAGCTCCAAATAAACCAAATAACTATAATTAAAAGTGTGAGAAAATACCTTCCAATTTTGCTGATTTTTGCTTTGGCAACTATTTCGCTCTCATTTTTTTCCAATTTGCAATCAAGTTCCGATATTCCATTTAAAACACCTGAGCCGACTAAAGATTTTAGTTTTATCAGAAAATTTTCTTGCATCACCGATTTATTTTCGAAGGAACAGTGGCAAAATAATAAAGGTCGTTCATTTGATAATGATGGAGTTCATCTTACAAACGCTAAAAAACATCCGGTTAATGCTTGTCACTATGCATTGTTTTGTTACGATGAATTTAAGCGAACCGGTGAAGCTTCATACAAAGAAGGTTTCATGGCGCAAGTGAAATATTTAATGGACTCTGACAGTTATTATATTATAGATGAAAATTCCATTGCTTATCCATACGATATAACATTTCATGACCTTAAACCACCCTGGTATTCTGCGCTTGCACAATCGGAAGCGATTTCGGTTTTAATTCGTTATTATGCTTTAACCGGTGATAAAGATGCGTTGCCAATTATTGTGAGCCTTAAAAATTTTATGGTTCATCCTCAGGAAGGTAATTGTGGCACCAAAAGTATAACTCCCGAAGGTAATGTGTGGTATGAAGAGTATCCAAACTCCAAGCAGGAACGACAAGTACTGAACGGATTCTTATTGGCTACTGTGTCGCTTTATGAATATTCTCAACTATTTCCAACTGATACAGCATCGTATCGAATGTACACCGATGCAATTCAAACTATTAAAGACTCATTCAAATTTTACGATACCGGATCGTGGTTGAAATATAACAGAGGAGATGGCCGACAAGTAGCTAATGGATATATGAAATGGCAAGTGCTTGAAATGCAACTTTTATATGAAATCACAGGTGATATTTATTTTAAAAATTTAATGATGTTGGTTTCATCTTATTGCTATAACAAACCTTACGATTCACCCGGTTCTAAGTTGAAGGATTATGATTTTTCGGTTCCAATGGTTGTTGATAAAGCGGATGCTTTAATTTTTGCCGGCAAAAACACACAGTATGTGCTTTCAAGTGAAGTGTCGAAAGTTACCAGTACTTATAATGTTACTGTTGCCGAATTATCGAAGATGTATGATAGTAATGTAAATACTTTTGCCACCCTTAAAAATGTTGATTCTTTGCACATCGACACGCACACTATTACTTTCAATTTTAAGAAAACACTGTTGATTGAAAATTTTTCAATATCATATTCCGGTCTGGATTCATCTTCTAAGCCAACTGTTGACATCTATTACAAGGATTCAGCAAATGCAATAAAATGGACTCGAATAAAACCTGAAATTTCTTCAGAACCCAAAACAATTAATTTTAAATTCCCATCAGTAAAGGCACAGTTGTTTTGGATTGTATTTCCAAATCCTGAAAAATTTTCTACAATCAAGGTTTCAAATTTGGCTTTTATGAGTCCTTCCACGCAAGTGAATTCAAACTTTAAACATTACATAACTCCCGAAGTAAAAGGAAGCAAGAAAGGAGTAACATTGACTTTTGAACAGAAAGGAATGTCTGATGTTGTTGTGTTTCACAAATCAGCAATTGATTCAAAAGGGTTGGTTGGCGAAAAATGGAATCCATTGAAAGTGTATCGTAAGTTCCCTGTTAAAATATATACTGATACAACAAAAGTTCATAAGTTTCTTATCATCTGTGAGCCGAAATCCGGTTCTGCTACTATTGGCAAAGTAGTTGCACAACAGTTATAGTTCTAAAGTTTATTTAATGTTTCTTTAAATTAATTTAGTTTATGAAAAAAGGATTAATAATTTTATTTTGTCTGGTTTCTCTAAATATTTATAGCCAGGATACAACACTGATTCAATCAAATGCCCGCAACGTTTATTCCAATTGTGTGAATGGAGATTTTGTAAAAGCTGCTTCTTACTTTGATCAGGAATTATTATATCGGATGGATGCTGCGAAATTGAAACAAACATGGGAGCTTATTGAGGGACAGATAGGGAAGGTGAGGGTAGCAGATGAAGTTGCATTGTATTTGGAGATGGCAGATTCTTTGGTGACGGTATTCCAAACCTGTAACTTCGAAACAAAACCTATGGATTTAAAGTTGGTATTTAATAATTCAAATAAAGTAGCAGGGTTTTTCTTTTCGCCTCCAGCTGCACGTTTTACGTACAAAGCACCTTCATGGGTAAAAGCAGGAACAGTGAAGGAAATGGATATCGAAATCTCATCAGCTGATTTAAGATTAAAAGGAAAATTAACTGTTCCTTTTGAAGGCACTAAATTCCCGGTTGTGATTTTGGTGCATGGTTCCGGTCCGCTAGATATGGATTTTACCATAGGTCCCAATCGAGTGTTTAAAGATATCGCTATTGAACTGGCAGCTTATGGTTTTGCTGTTATCCGTTTTGATAAAAGATCAAAAGCTTATCAAGCAGAGATGGCTAAAATGATTCCTTTTATGACTCCTGATGATGAGACTGTTCAGGATGTATTGGCTGCTATTCATTATGCTGAGGGAAGTGAATTTATTGATTCAAATAAAATGTTCATTCTTGGACATAGTTTTGGTGGCATGATGGCTCCACGAATAGCAACACTCAGTAAAAAACTAAACGGGATGATTTTAATGGCTGCCAATGCTCGTCCATTACAAGTGCTACTTATGAACCAATTACGGTATCTCGCAAAAGCAGATTCAGCTAACCCTGCTATGAAAGAGTCTTTAGATTTAATGCAAGAAAAAACAGATCGTGTGAATACGAAATCTTACGATGCAACTACAGATCCCATGTTATTACCTATGGGAATTGGTTATCCTTATTGGAAATATTTGGATGATTATGATCAGTTTAAGGAAGCGATTGCTGTGAAGATACCTATGCTTATTTTGCAAGGCGAACGTGATTATGAGGTTACGATGGAAGATTTTAAAATCTGGCAGCAAAAACTGGACAAGCGCAGTGATGTAACCTATAAATCATTTCCTAAACTAAATCATTTATTCATGACCGGTACCGGACCATCAATGCCTGCTGAATATGAAATTAAATCGAATGTGGCTAAAGAAGTTGCAGATGAAATTAGTTCGTGGCTTAAAGCGCAGGGAGCATATTAGTTGCGATATATGCTATTTCGTTTAGTTAGTTAGAACCCATCATTTTCACTTCTACATCTGCAAGTCCTTTTAGTTTATCGTCTTTGGTGATTCCTTCAAGGACTTCTATGTTAATTCCATCTGACAAGCCAGTTTTAATTTGTCGTTTTTCAAACTTTTGTTCACCGGTTTCCACTTCCACGAAAGTGCTATCACCGGAGATCGTTAATAAACTTTCTTTAACAGCCAGAACGCTATCTCGACGATCGAGTACAATGTCGGCATTAGCACTGTATCCTGCTCTGATAAAATACTTTTCATCAAGGTCAACGGAAGCTTTAATTTGAAATTGAATTGCACCATTTTCTTCCACACCTTTTGGAGCTATGTATTCAAGTTTGGCTTTAAAATCTTTATTTTCGATGGCTCCAATTTTTAAAATGAGATCCATTCCTTTATGAATTTTACCAACTTCCGATTCATCCACTTTTCCTTCAAACACCATCTCGCCCATATCGGCAACAGAGGCAATAGTAGTTCCTTCATTAAAGGTATTACTTTCTATAACCGAATTACCTTCTTTTACAGGAACATCAAGAACCATTCCTGCAATGGTGGAGCGAACTAAAGTATTGGTGATATTCCCCATTTTTTTGTTGGATCCATCTTTAATTAAAGCAAGATTATTTTCGGCAGTTTCATATTCTTCCTCAGCAGATTTGTAATTAAGTTGTGCCGATTGAAATTCCGATTCAGGAATGACTTTTCCTTCAAATAATTTTTTGCTTCTTTCAAATTCAATTTTGATGTTATCGAGATTTAATTTAGCTCTGTTCACACGGCTCTCTGCATTATTCATGCTAACCATATCCGGAATAATTTTAACACGGGCAATAACATCGCCTTCCTTTACAAATTTACCTGCTTCTACGTACACTTTTTCAACTATACCCGATACTTTTGCTTTGATAGCAATTTCTTTTCTAGGCACAACAGATCCGGTGGCAACTGTTTTTTTGATGATGTTTGTTACTTCAGTTGTTTCTGTTTTGTAAATTACAGGTTTCGCTTCAGATTTCTGGTAAAGGAAATAGAGTGTCCAAACAAACAAAAAGAGTAAAGCTACTCCAAATACAATTTTGATGATTTTTTTCATATATAAATTTAATTTATTCGCTTCTTAGCGCTTCAATAGGTTTAATTTTTAATGCTCTTAATGCAGGAATCAAGCCGGCCAATGCTCCTGAAATAACTAAAATTCCTAAAGCCTTTAATGCAGTTCCTAAATCAACTTCAGGATTCATAAACATGGAGGAACTATCGCCACCTGATCCCATTGCTGATGAGATGAGTTCCAATAGACCCACTCCAAGCACCAATCCTACATATCCTGCAACAGTAGTAAGGACGATTGACTCCATCATTATTTGTTTCATTATATCGATCGGGGGTGCACCAATGGCCCTTCTAATTCCAATTTCGTTTGTTCTTTCTTTAATGATGATAAGCATTATATTGCTCACGCCAATAATACCTGCAAAGAGAGTTCCACTACCTACAATCCAAATTAGTAATTGAATCCCGCTAAACAAACCACTCATTTTTTTGTATTCTTCTTCAAGATTAAAATGACCAATTGCCTGCACATCATCAGGGTGAATGGCATGCCGTTCTTTCAATAGTTTAATTACTTTTTCTTCAACTACCGAAGCCGGTACATCTTTTATTGAAGTAATTGCAAACCAACCAACAATATTCTGGAAATTAAATGCATTTTGAAACGTGCTGAAAGGAATGAATATAGTGCTGGCATCTTCTTCTCCACGATCGCTGCTCTGATTGCTTTTAAAGACTCCTACAACCTGAAAAAATACACCATTGATTTCAATGTTTTTTCCAATAGGGGATTCATCTTTCTCAAATAGTATTTCTTTGACTCTGGAACCAATCACAGTTATTTTTCTTTTTTCACGTTCATCCATTTTATTCAATTTCCGGCCTTCGGTAATTGCATAACTTTGAATTTGAAAAATTTCAGGGTAATCACCGTAAATAGAAAAAGAACCGGTTTTGAGATTGTAATTCACATTATTGTTACTGCCATAATTCCCTAACTGATTCCTGGGAGCAACAATTTCAGCCTCCGGAACATTGTCGATGATGGCTTTGATATCGTCATTGTTATAATTAAACCGACGTCCTTCTTTAAATCCTTTATACGGTTTGGATGTTCGTTGGGTCCATGTAAAAAAACTGTTTGTTGCAAAGTCCTGAAAACCTGCTTGCACTCCGTTAGAAAGACCATTTCCGGAACCAAGCATGATGATGAGCATAAATATTCCCCAAAACACTCCAAATGCTGTGAGTGCAGTCCTGAGTTTGTTTTTACTCAAGGTGCTGTATATTTCTTGCCATCTGTCGCGGTCAAACATTTTTTATTCGGTTGTTAAATTCAATGGTTAATTCAGTTGTTTATTCGGTGTATCGGCTCCGCTCGATACTTTTTCTTATCTGTGCCTACCTTTGGTACGCTTATTTATTTACTTACTCACTAACTAATAAACCTGACTGCTTTCGCCATGCTAAAGCTTGGCAGGCTAATAAACCATAATACTAATAAACTAATAAACTAATAAACTATTAAACCAATAAACTAATAAACTATTAAACCAATTTCACTCATCCCTGAGTGCAGCAACAGGATTGATCATGGAGGCTCTTCGGGCGGGTATCATACCTGCGAAGGTCCCCGCTACTATGAGTACTGCGGTTGCTGAGATGGCGACTCCTAGGTTAACTTCAGGGCGATCGAAGAAATCACTGGGTGGCATATATGTTGATGCTAGTTCCAATAAACCTACACCGCATATTAATCCAAGGTATCCGGCAACAGCCGTAATAAATATTGATTCTTGAATAATTAATCCTACAATAGAGGAGGGAGTTGCTCCGAGTGCTTTTCTGACTCCGATCTCTTTTGTTCGCTCTTTCACAACAATCATCATAATGTTACTTACTCCAACAATTCCGGCAATGATTGTTCCAATACCAATGATCCAAATGAACAATCTTATGTTAGCCATTAGACTGAGTACTTTTTTATACTCTTCATAATTATTCCACACTGAAAGTGCTTGCTTATCGGATTTGTCGAAATCATGTTTAGCAGCCAACAATGAGGTCATGTCTTCAGCCATTTTGGTAGTCTCTTCTACAGTAGCATCACCGGTAGTAAGAAGTATCTGCCGTATTTTTGATTGGCCGTTAAATGCATTTTGTGCTGTGGTAATTGGTAAGTAAAGCATTCTATTTTCATAATCACCTTCCTCATCCTCAAATACTCCCACCACTTGAAATGCAATGCCATTAATGTTTACATATTTCCCCAGTGGATCTTCGTCTTTTGCAAACAACTGCTCTAAAACTAAACTTCCAATGCAAGTAACTTTTTTGTTTTCATCAAGATCAGACTGACTAATATACCTACCTTGTTTAATAACAGTATTTTCAATGTATGCATGATCGGGGTGAACGGAACGAACTTCGAAGCTGCCGGTTTTGTTTTTGTAAACTATAGTGACAGCCCCACGAATAAAAAACCTTGAAGACATGTGATCAATCTGAGGAAAATTATTTTTCATGAGATCATAGTCGCTGTTGACCATTTGAATATCTCTTCCCGGTTGTAATCCTGCATAAGCTATAGTGGTAGAACCGCCTCTGAGGAAGATGGAATTTACCGCTGAACTGCGAAACTGATTTTCGATTCCATGTTGCAACCCATATCCTGATCCTAATAAAATAATAAGCATAAATATTCCCCATGCAACACTAAATCCTGTGAGCACTGTTCTCAGCTTATTTTTGCTGATGGTATCAAAAATCTCTTGCCATTTATCCCAATCAAACATATGATGGAGAATTAAATTAATTTACTTTCTAAATGTTGCTCTTTTTCAATATTGCCATCCTTAATACGGATCACTCGGTCGGTCATAGCAGCTATATCGTTTTCGTGAGTAACAACACAAATAGTCATGCCTTCTCGGTGTACACCTTTGAATAGTTCCATCACCTCTTTTGATGTAACTGAATCGAGCGCTCCGGTAGGCTCATCAGCCAAAATCATTTTGGGTTTTGAAATAAGTGCCCTTGCAATGGCAACTCTTTGTTTCTGTCCTCCCGACAATTCTGATGGAAGATGTTCGGCCCAGCTTAGAAGTCCAACACGATCGAGGTATTCCATAGCTATTTTATTGCGCTCTCTCCGGCTAACACCTTGATAATAAAGAGGTAAAGCTACATTTTCAGCCGCATTTTTGAAGGAAAGAAGGTTGAACGATTGGAATACAAACCCTATAAATCTATTTCGGTACTGAGCTGCTTTTGCTTGGGAAAGGTTCTTGATTAATGTTCCACCGAGGTGATATTCACCTGTGTCATAATCGTCGAGGATACCCAAAATATTCAATAAAGTAGATTTTCCGGAGCCGGAAGAGCCCATTATAGCGACAAATTCGCCTTCCTTGACCTCCATATCAATACCCTTGAGCACATGAAGTTTATTCTGGCCAACCTGGTAGCTTTTATTTATATTCCTAAGTAGTATCATAGATTCAGGCAAAACTAATAAAGGTGATGGATAATACACATGAAAGGCAGTGTTTTACTGCTACATGATAGGGTAGTGAAACTTATACCGGAAGTAAACGTAACAACTCATTCAAAAATTTTAACTGTACAGGATCAATTCATTTGAAATACAAAAATAGTATTTTTAAAGTTGTAGTATATAAACTACATATTGGTGTAGTAGATGAAGAAAATTAAATAAATGTTAGAAAAATATTAAATAACCATTGACAAAGCTCAAAAAACGTTTATCTTTGATCGTTCAAACCAATAAATTAAAATGAAAGCAACCAAATTGATTGCAATTATCGCATTTGCAGGCTTCGGCTTGAGTGCAAACGTTGCCCTAGCACAAGGCAATGATGGATCAGAAATGGAAGCTCCGCCTATCTCTGGAGAACCTGTATCTTCAACTGAAGAAACTGATGCCTACAATGAGACCGTTACTATTGATGCGGGCTCAGAAGCAACAGGTTCAGGATCTGCTGATGCAGGATTCGCGGCTGAACCCGAAAAAAAAGAACGTCTGCGTGTTTATTCAGGTAAACATGACGGCAATAATGTGATTTCAGACCCACGCTGATTTCACATGAAAAGTTAAAACCGGGCTAATTGCCCGGTTTTTTTTTGCTTTATTTTGAATTTATGGGTAGATTTGGTTCCCCTAAAAACCCAATCTGTGAAAAATATCATCATTCTATTAAGTTTTAGCCTAATTTCAAGTTATTCCGTTTTTGCTCAATCTGAGGAGAAATCCGTTATGAAAACGTATACTTTTGTACTTCTCACCAAAGGAGAAAACAGAAGTCACGACTCGCTTGAAGTGCAGGCAATTCAAAAAGGTCATATGGAACATATAAATTCTATGGCTGAAAATGGCGACCTTAATATTGCCGGCCCTTTTTTAGATAATGGATTTTTGAGAGGGATCTTTATTTTTAATACAGAAGATACCTTGAAGGTTAAGAAACTTGTTGAAGCCGACCCCGCAGTGAAATCCGGTAGACTCGCTTATGAAATCCATCCATGGATGACTATGCAAGGAGCTACCTTTAAGTAAAATTCAATTTGAGTAAATTTATATTTTAAAATATTACGATGAAGTACATTACAGGTTGTATGTTAGTTGCATTTGCGTTCTCAACTTCCTTAGCGCAAGCACAAGAGCGAAAAGACAAAGGCGAATTTATAAAGGCGGAGAATAAGTTTTATGACGAGATAATGAAAAACGTTAATCTCTTTAATACACCTTCTGCTGAAACCAAGCCTCCTGTATTTAAAATGGATTTTTCCTCTATAGAAATACCAAAATCAGCTTCGGAATTTCAAACTGTGTGGTCCGGTAAGCCGGTGTCGCAGGGTGCAACAAATACTTGCTGGAGTTTTTCGACTTCCTCATTTTTTGAATCAGAAGTGCGAAGAATTACCGGTAAAGAAGTGCGTTTGTCGGAATTGTATATTGTGTATTTTGAGTATATTGAAAAAGCTCGTGAATTTGTTCGTACAAGAGGAGGTTCATTTTTTGGAGAAGGCTCCGAGTCTAACGCTGTTTATCGTATGATGAAGAAGTATGGAATTGTTCCCTATGAAGACTATACAGGTTATCGAGTTGGGCAAAAGTTTTTAGATCATACCATCATGTTTAAGGAGATGGAGACCTATCTCAACCAGGTAAAACAAACATCGGCATGGAACGATCAGGCAGTGGAATCTACTATTCGCTCTATAATGGATCATTACATTGGTAAAGTACCGGAGAGTGTTTTGGTGAATGGAAAAAAAATGACTCCGATTGAATACATGAACAATGTCTTGAAATTAAATCCTGATGACTATGTTGATTTTATGTCGCTGATGCAAAAACCTTATTGGACGCAAGCTGAATATGACGTTCCCGACAATTGGTGGAATTCAGATTCATATTACAATGTTCCACTGGATGTATTTATGACCATCATTAAAACTTCAGTAAAAAATGGCTTTTCAATTGCCATAGGTGGTGATGTAAGTGAATCGGGAATATTGGGTACTAAAGGAGTTGCTGTTGTTCCTACCTACGACATCCCTTCTGCCTATATAGATGAAAATGCACGGCAATTGCGCTTCTCTAATGGCTCTACCACCGATGATCATGGTGTGCATTTGGTGGGTTGGGTTGACAAGCCTAACGGTACTTGGTTTTTGATAAAAGATTCCGGGAGTGGAGCTCATAACAATCCCAACAGTGAAGGATATTACTATTATCACGAGGATTATGTAAAACTTAAAATGATGTCTTTCACCATTCATAAAGACGCAGTAAAAGATGTGCTGGCAAAATTTCCGGCAAAGAAATAAATCTTCCTAGTTCAACAATCATAAATTAAAATTCTGATCACTATGAAAAACTTATTTGTTAAATCAATATTTGCATTTCTATTTGTAACGATCTCTTTAAGTGCATGGTCACAGGATGCAAAAGTTCCCGGAGTGTGTAAAATGTATCTTGAAGAAAAAGTAGTTGCTGAAATTAAATTAGAAGATGCTGTAAAATGGATTGAACTTACGCCTCCAACAGTGCAATGTGATGATGGTAAAGTTTACAAACTCGAAACCTTTCAAATTAGTTACCTTTCGCTAAAACCTTTTCAAAGTCAGGATTTTGGTTTAGGGGAGGGCGGCGTTCCAATAATGGCAGCAAGAGCCATTCAAAATGGAAAACCAGGCGATACTATTATTCTTAAAAATGCTACATATACCGATGCTTCCGGTACAAAAAATACATTACCTACTATTTCGTTGAAGATAAATTAAAAGTGGCTGTTACCGGAGAAAAGTTTTTTGAACTACTTATCAACCATCCACCAGATTTTAAATTGCCTGAAGGGATTGGCATTATTAATCCTTACTCATCGGAGGGTGTGAGGAATGTATTGAAATTGTTTTGTACTAAATTTTACACAAAACCCAACCGGCGAATTTTAGTACTTGGAATTAATCCGGGACGATTTGGCAGTGGGACTACAGGTATCCCCTTTACCGACCCGCTAGCATTGGAGAAGGATTGTGGGATTGAAAATGGCTTCGAAAAAAGACGAGAGTTGTCGAGCCGATTTATTTATGAAATGATACATAATTTTGGTGGCGCCAAATTATTTTATGATCATTTTATATTGAGCGCAGTTTGTCCTTACGGATTTTTGAAAGGGGTGAAGAATTATAATTATTATGATTCCTCTGATTTATTAGCAGCTTCCTCACATTATATTAAGACTTCACTTTTGATGCATTCCGAATTGAATATTCGTACGGATATAGTTATATCGCTGGGAAAAAAGAACGCTTCCATGTTGGAAGCGTTCAATCAAGAAACAAAAATTTTCAGAAAAGTAATTTATTTGGATCATCCAAGATTTATCATGCAATATCGGCTTAAGCAAAAAGCAGAGTATTTAACTAATTACTGCACATCATTGCAACAGCATTTAAATTGATTAGAAGGTATCCAGATCAATTGGTCGGATCATACCAAACCATTTTAAGGTTTTTTGTCCGAGATGACCTGCATCAACATGGATGAGATAAATTCCGCTTGCAATAGGAATCCCTTTGTCATTTTTCAAATCCCAATCAATAGAAGTTTCCTGATTAAGTATTGCTTCACTATAAACGATTCCATCAGTATTATTAGAAGAAACATCTCGTTTGAATTTCCGCACCAGCGTGCCTGATTGTGTAAGAATAATTACAGTGCATTTGGAAGGCAGGTTAACTATTTTAATCCTATTATCTAATTGATTGACTTCGTATGATGAGTATGCATAATATGGATTTGGAACGACATTCACCTGTTGCAACGCTTCAGTAGCTATAGCAACATTGTTCAGAATCGGGGCCAAATACTGTGTTCCAAATTCGTAAAATGGAATAAAATTATTGACCGGTACAGTGGTTGTGACAGTGCCTTCACCGGTGAATTGTGAAGCTGATGCTACGAATGCTTCCCCTGGAATGTTGTAAGTTGTTCCGCTGTGGATAACAGGAGTAGAAGCAATATAGTAGGTATTGCCGGGTATAAGAGGCATTGTTGCAGTAATAATTTCACCGATTGCATAAGTTCTGAAATTCTTTTTTACTCGCAGCCTGACCTTCACATCCGTAGGAATTTGTTGTGGTAATGATAACTCCTCAAATTCTGGATTGACCAAAGGGATGTTACACCACATGGCATTTTTCCAAACTGCACGTTTGTCGTTACTATTTCCTGATGATAATTTGGTTTGAATGTATCTGCAAGAATCATACATAGGCACATCGTTAGGTCCATCCCCATTGTGTCCGAATATGTAAATGAAATGCATTCCACCTAATACAGGAATTCCGGAAGCATCGTATTTTCTGGAAGTAGGATTAAATCGCATATCTTGTGAGTTATCTTCGGTAAGAGTAGAATTTTCTCCGAAAGCGATATTTAATCGTTCACCTGTTTCAAGGTTATAGGCATATCCGGGAAACCAGCTCATGCCGGTTGCGCTAATTGAATTTTCAGATTCATTATTTTTACCAATTGAAGCAGATTTCCTTAATTCAAATTGTCGAGCGTTTCCAATGTTAGTAGAGAAGGACGATCCGGTTTCAATTACAGCGGCACGTGTCCATTTCGATTGATCCGAAGTTAATACTACATCAATGCTGTTAATTCCGGTTTTAGTAGTTGCAGTAGGTGAAAGAGTTATGAGTACTTCTCCAACACTTCCCCATTTTAAACCGGTAGGATCTTTCGAACATAGTTTATAAGGAGCCCAAGTTCCATTTACAACATTTTCATAAACTTCGAACTTATCTACTCCCGGATAATCCATAATAGTTGTTCCGCTTCGAACCCAGTCTTCGGAATTAAGTGTTGGGTTGTCGATGTCTTTTACAGCAGACAACCATTGTGCATTCATATTTTCAAACTCAATGGTTCCTTCAATAAACCCATTTGTAAGATCAAGCGAATCACCCGGCTCAATCACTGAATTTATTTTGGTACTAAAGCCCCATTCAGGAATTACCTGTTCATTTGGTTTACTTATTGGATAATTGGAATTTATAGTTTGCGAATAGGTATAGCTTTTGATACTGTAATCTGTGTTAACATCCGCTTGATATAAATTAATAGCATAAGAAGATTCTTTAACAATTGTTGGATCATAAACTTTTATATCAACCGGTGCTTTGCGCGGAAGATAAATTGCTTTGGCTGCTTTGTATGCAGGAGGATTTAGAATTTCACCGATTGTAGTTTCATGAAAGTCGAGTGTCATACCACCATTACCCTGTCCCTCTATTCGTGTTACATAAGGCCCATTGCCAAAGGAGGAATTCAGATAAAGCCCGTTGTATTCAGGACTAGGGTTGTGAGGAATTGCTGAATAGGTTTTTACATTATTTCTTCCTGCGAGGTAAGGTTTCTTTTGTCCATCCAAACTTAAAGGATCACTTTGATTATAAGTTTTGTAATTGTTGTGTGCATAGGAAACAACAGTGTAATAGTAAGTTTTGTGATTAATCAATGTTGTGCTTCCGGAGGCAAAAAGATCTTGTTTAATTTCGAACGTGTGTGCAATTCCGTTGTCAGAACCATTAACCATTTCTATAGGTAAATTTGAATTTAATGTGGATTCATATGTAAAATTTACCAACTGCGCAATACCATCTTTAATATCGCATTGTGCAAGCAATCTTATCCTGTCGGGGTTGCCAAAGTCGGCAACAGTTGCATTTTCATCACGAAGTTGGAAAATCTGATATCCTTGAAAATCGTAATATTTTAATGAATCATCCACTCCGGATATAGTAGGATCTTTTTGATGATAATTTTCCACATTTTCGGTGTTGGTATTTATTAACGAAAATATTACTGTCTGGTTCAATTCCCGCACAGCCATATCCGGTGCATCAGGTCCATCAATTAATTTAAAACAATTGTTAAAAAGTGATTGTGCTTTGTCATCTGCTATTTGTACCATCTGCACCGATGCTAATGGTCCACCTTGTGTGGCACGTGCCCAAACCACACCAGTAGTAATATAATTTACTGCTCCGGGTTGAAGAGTAAAAGTGCCGGCTGATTGAAGAAATCTTCTATCACCCGGAGTATTATTTGCAGTTAACTCCGACCAATCTTGACCCGGAAAGGAAGGGTCGGTGGTTCCCGGAAACATATAATTGGTTACCGCTGTATTTGGATCACGACCATCATTTCCGTAAGTGATTGGTTGATTATCTCTCCAATATCCTTTCAAATAGTTGTAAAAATCTGTAAAGCCGGATGGGTTTCCGTCGGGGCCACTGGTATTGTTATAATAAACAAATTTCGACATAATTATTTGTTCTCTTAAAACAAGGTCTGAAATAGCTGTTACTACTCCTATAGAATCGGTGATGAATGTGCAATCAATACATCCGTCTCTGTCGTTATCAAGTGAGTCACCAACATCGGCTGTTGGGCCTTGGAAGAAATCAATACCAACAGCAGGAGGATTAAATCCATAGCCACTTGCTGATTCATCTTCTGCATCACCATTATAACAATAACCTAATCCACGAATAACATCACAACCAACATAATCATCATCCCCTTTTCCTAAATCAGGATCTACCCACTGACCAAAGTAGGTATTAGTAAGAGTGATAGTTGAACGATTTATAATTTGGTATTTGTAAAAAGTCATGTTATTTATTTCATCGTTAGTTTGAAATGCAAATGCCTGTGCTCTAATCTCAAGTCCAATTGGATCAGAATTAGTTGATGAATGCACATTTCCTTTGTCGTTAAATACCCACCAGATAGTTTGATCACCAAATAAATAATCGTTGCATACAGTTTTATTTAAACCGGGCAACGTAGGATAAGAGCCTGAGAAATTATAGCCGGGGTAATCACCTTTAGAATAGTCATATTCACCATCACCATCAACATCTACAAATGGAGCCAAAAATTCACCTTCCTGGGAGTTGGGATCACCATTTCCGGGCCAACTTTTAATATCGTTACTTGCTGAAGTTGGATTTTCGATAAAATTCTGAACTTGCTCACGAGTGACTTTCCAGTGGCGATCATAAGCCAAACACTTTTGTTGTGTGATATTCACAGTGGTTGTATCGAGCGGCCCACCCCAGAAATCATGTCCGGTTTGACGATAAGTTTGTGCTGCTACTTTAATTTGTCCTCCCGGATCAATACCGCCAATCCATAAAGCTCCCGAATATAAAGAATGTTTCCCGCTACCTTTTGGGACTTCATATTTAGGATTAGTTACATCCCACCACATATCACCACCAACTAAAATTGTAGTTCTTACATTATTGATGTCGAGATCAGTTTTTGCCGTTGATGGGTTGCATTGTGATTGTGCATACGAAAACGCCGGAATTAAAATCGTGTATTGCATGATTGCAACTTTGAGTAGTGTTTTCATAACCTTAAATTTTATGGCTTGCGCCTGATTGTGATGTAAATGTAGTTGCAGTGTTTATCTTAAAACAAATCAACTTTCCGGATATCTAAACAGGTCTGAAACACCTACTTCATACAACAACTTTCATTTTTGTATCAATGTTTTGTATATATGTTTTATAAAATGCCCTGCAACATGCTCTTTTGTAACATGATAAAATCGTGACACATTTTCGTGTTTATATACACGTCTGAACCTATTTTGGAATCACGAAAATGACTTGATTATTACACTTCTGAAGGAATTTGGACTAGTTTGAATTAATTAGAAAATGTTGAAAACGTGGATATTGCAAAATTTTGACAATAATGACTTTCTTTTTCATTATCTTTGTTTTAACTCAAATAAAATAAACTTATTAAACGATTAACTATGATGAAAAAATTACTTATGATTTCAGTGTTTGCGTTCTCTGCAAACCTGGTATTCGCTCAAAGCGATACCTTACTTTACGAAAACTTTGACGTGGATCCTACTACAAATTATTTACCTTTTAACAGTGGAAACGATACTTAATGGGTAAATTTTGATGCTGATGCCCTTCCCGATGCGAATGCTCGTCCTCAGGAATGGTTTTGGAGCGATGGGGCCTTTGCCACTGTTGATTCTGTTGATGCATGCTTGTTTAGTTCTTCCTGGTTAGCAGGATTTCTACCCGGAAACCGCAACTGGCTAATGACTCCTCCGGTTCAAATCATTGATGCTAGTGCTGTTCTTAGCTGGGCTTCTGCACCTCGCCAAACACCATTGTATGTTGATGGCTATTCAGTACTTGTTTCAACAACCGATAACATCGAATCCAGTTTTACCGACACCTTGTTCCAGGCTGGACAACATCTAACAGGTTCAGGAAATGATTTTTCGGCTTACACATTCTCACCCGGTTTTGTACATGGTGCTGATGGAACCTATATTGAATATGATGCCACTTCTGATTCAAGTCGTTTCGTTGGTGAATTGCGTCCTTTTACTGCGAGTCTTGCGCAATACTCAGGACAAACAATTTATATCGCCTTCCTTCACGATTCCGATGACGATAACTTGATCGCTCTTGATGATATTCTTGTAACAGGAACTGCTGTTGGATTGAACGAAGTTAAAAATGAACTGGGATTGTCTTTGTTTCCAAACCCTGCATCCTCTAAAGTTGAACTTACTTATACATTAGCTGCAAATAGTTCTGTGATTGCTGACGTGTATGATGTGAGAGGAAGCAAAGTGATGTCTTACAACAATGGAATGCAACCTGCAGGAGCTCAAAAGTTAGCTGTTGATGTTTCTCAATTGTCTTCAGGTGTTTATAATGTTGTTCTCAATGCTGCAGGTACTGTTGTTACCACTAAGTTTGTAAAACAGTAAAATGTGTTAAGTGAGAGTTGTAAAGTGACATGGACCAAGCCTGCCCAACTAGAGAAGTGTTATCGGATATGAGCGGGTAATTGTCGAGTTGGTTGGAAGTCTCTTCCAAACCCAGGCAGTTTAAAATAAAAGAGGAAATCTCATTTGGAGATTTCCTCTTTTATTTTTGTTTAAGAGTCTCTCTAAAAGTCAACTATAATTCCGATGGTAGGAAGAATGGTTCCTGATTCATCTTTGATGAAATAGGTTTCATAACGTGTCGGATCCTGTGCATCAGTGATTGGTTTTCCGTTGCTATCAGTTCTTACATTGAGAATATCAGGATTCTCTGCTTTAAAATTATAAAGGTTTTGAATATCGAGATACAAATTAACTGACCATTTATTTAAGAACCAGGTTTTATCAATACGGATATCTAATTGATGAAATGCGGATAAGCGTATTGAATTAAGTTGGGTATAATCTAAAATCCCCTGACCGGTAACATCCCAATTCGTTTTAAGTGCTGATGCAGGAACATCGTAGGGAGTATAGGGTCTGCCTCCTACATATCTCCATTTAAAACCTACATCCCAATTTTTCCGAAGATTTTTACCTGCAGTAAGTGTTAGAATATTTCTATTATCCCATGCCGAAGGGAAATAGTTTCCTGTGTAATTTGTAAATTCACTTCTTACGTAAGTATAAGATAAAATCCCATAAATTCCAATATCAGATCTTCTTTGTATTAAAAACTCAACACCGTAAGCACGGCCTTTAGAAGTAGAGTTGACTTCTTCGTTTCCCACTACACCGAAGTCGGAACCGAGGTTCGCCAAACTAATAGAATCGGCAATAGAGTAGGGGTAGTCCTTATATTTCTTATAAAATCCTTCAACGGTAATTTTTGTCGAATTATCAGGATCAAATTGTACCCCTCCAACAAGATGATCGGAGGAGATATAGGTTAAATTATTTCTCTTATTCACTAATGACCCTGTTTGATTTCCATAGCCTAAAATAGTGTAAGCAGGTAACTGATAATATCTACCTGTGTTAAAGTTGATACTCCATTTTTGAGATACCGAATAGGATGCTGATAGTCGTGGAGATAATTGTTCAATGGGATTACTCATGTCTGAAGAATAGGTATTTGCATCGGTACGTATTCCTGCTGAAAGAACCAATCTATTTTTTAATACAGGTTTTGACACTGAAGCAAATATTCCATATTTTAAAATATCAAAACCTGAATCAAAGGTAACTTTTACAGGCCCCATTGGTGTGGCAATATTATCAAAACCTCCTACTGTATAACCGGCTGTTTCCAAATTTATACCGGTGTTTATTCTCCATGTATTTTTGGAAATTGTATTTTCGAAGCGAAGTTTGTTTTCGGTTTCTGTTGAATTATAATTGAGAAGGAGATTGTCAGCACTACTTTCGTCATTATTATAATATTTGGTCGCCTCATTATTCAATTGATTTCTACTCAAAGCAATACTTGAAATGTTGTTTTTGCCATAGTGTTTGTAAATTGCACCAACTGTATAATTCCATTGTGTATTCACCGGAAGATTTCCAAGAATGTAATTGTTGTATTCAAGTTGCTCTTCATCGGTAACATCATCATTAACTTTTGTGTTAAGCTCAAATTGATCGTATCCGCCCAAACCGAGAAAGATAATCTCATTTTTATCATTAAATTTATGTTTTATTTTAAATTGAGCATCGGTGAAAGTTGGGAGAAATGGTAATTTGAAAAGTGAAAATAAAAATTGAAGATAAGAGCGTCGCGCAGAAAAAATATACGTTGTTTTGTCACCAATAGGCCCATCAGCTGTTAATCCAACTTCTGAAGATCCCAATGTTGCACGAATTCCCATTTTTTCGGTGCTGCCATCAATTTGTTTGAAATCAAGAATTGAACTTAGTGCATTTCCGCGGTTGGCCGGGAAGGCGCCCGAATAAAAATCTACTTCTCTAATAAAATTAACATTTATTATTCCTACCGGTCCTCCGGTTGAGCCCTGAGTTTGAAAATGGTTGATTATAGGAACTTCTATTCCATCCAGGTAAAATTTATTTTCGGATGGGGACCCTCCTCTAATGATTATGTCATTTCTAAAACTGGGCGTGGAGGCTACTCCGGGAAGCGATTGAATAACTTTTGATATATCACGGTTGCCACCAGGATTTCGTTCAATTTCTCTAATGCCAATTGTTTGAAGCGATACAGGACTTTCATCTTTTTTGACAAATTGCGAACCTTTAATTTCTACTTCAGTTAGACTAGCAGCCGATGCCTCCATCTCTATTTCAACATAGGGAATTTTCTCTTTAGTGACAAATATATCTGCACTCACCTGGGACTTATATCCAACATATGATACGATGAGCTTTACATATCCGGGAACTACATTAGTAAGTTCGAATTTCCCGTCTATATCAGTGGTGGTTCCAGTATTGGTTCCCTGAATAATTATGTTAGCAAAAGCAATAGGTTCCCTGGTTGCCTTATCAACAACTTTTCCTTTAATAGTACCATTGGTCAGGCCAATTGCCTCGCATAGTATCGGAAGCAGACAGATAATAATTAGAATTAAAATATTTTTTTGTTGTTTCATTTTGTGATATGTGGTGATATAACAATTGCAATGATCATGGGTTTTAGGTAAATACAATCATTTTTAAAATATAATGTGTAAATTTGAGAATTATCATATAATTTGATCTTTATGGATGTTAAAATTAATACTATTAGCGCAACTTCAGGAACTGTTCCTTATTTAACTACCATTGTTGCCGGAAATCACACTATTTTATCTGACGAACCTGTCGATCATGGGGGTGCTGATAAAGGGCCAAAACCACATGATTTACTTATCTCTGCCCTGGCATCATGTACCTGTATAACTATCACTATGTACGCTTCCCGCAAAGGATGGAAATTGGAAGGGGTGAGTGCTGATGTGACTATGGAGCGTAGTGTGGAAAATGGCTTGCAAACTACAGTCACGAGCATTCAACTGAGTTTTAAAGGCACACTTGATCACGAACAAATTCAACGTTTGTTGGTGATTGCAGGAAAATGTCCTGTACACAAAACATTAGCTCCTGCAATGACAATTGAAATATCTCTAAAGCCTTAAATTTCATGAAGGATATAACCAAGAATTATTCGAACGGTGAAGTAACAGTGGTTTGGAAACCACAACTGTGTATTCACTCTGCAATTTGTTTCAAAGGTCTTCCCACAGTTTTTGATCCTCGCGTTCGTCCTTGGATAAAGCCGGAAGGAGCTACCACTGATCAAATTGTTAATCAGGTTTCGAGGTGCCCATCCGGTGCGTTATCAATTATCAAACATGAAAAATCTCAAACAAATATAAATAATATGGAAGATAGTGAAGTAAAAGGTAATGAAATAAAAATTATGGTGATGGGTAAAGGTCCATTAATAGTGAAAGGCGATTGTGTTGTTGTGGATGAATTCGGCAATGAAACTGTTAAAAACGGACAAGTTGCTTTGTGTCGTTGTGGAGATTCTGCAAACAAACCTTATTGTGATGGTTCACACAGGCAAGCAACTTCATTATAATCTGCATAAAAAAACCGGGATTACGGTCCCGGTTTTTATTGAACTAATGGTACCCAATTACTTAACCATTAATTTACTAACACTAGTTTTTTCGCCTGTATAAGTTTTAACAAAATATACACCCGACTCAAGAGATGTAGTGCTCACTTGATACGAGAGAGAATTTGCAGGAATAATTGTATTTTTTACAATTTGTCCTTGAACATTTAAAATGTCAACACTAATTTCAAAACTTTCGTTATTGGAAATCATGATTGATGAACCGGAATTTACAGGATTAGGGTATACCGAAATATTTAAGTTTTCAGCAATTTCGTTTACTGAAGTTACAATCGATAAAGGGAATGTAGTTCCATCAGCAATAGTTGCCCATAAACCAAATGCAGGCCCGTTTTGATTGGTCGCAGGATTAAGAAATCCTGAAGCAAATATTACTGCTGACCCGCCGGCTAATGTTGTAAGATCGGCGAAATAAGAAGCAACAATTACTGTGTTATCATTTCCCGGAGTTACATCTAAAGTATATGCTGCGGCAGGAACGTTTAAGTAAGAAGTAATATCGCTGTAGGAAGCATTATCAACCAATATTGGTCCACCACCATTTACTTTAACATCAACATTAGGGGCATCAGTTGCTCCGTGTACTGCTATAAAATCTACTTCACCGGCATTCAGTGCCGCCTCACGAATTTCATTTTGAACGAACAATGTGAATCCGATTGGACGACCATCAGGATTTAATGCGAAGTTGGCAGGATTTATAACTCCGTTTGCAATGGCAACATAGGTTTGTCCATTTGCAAATTGTACTGGAAAGTTAGCAATGGTATCATTAACTGAAGTGCTTCCGCCTGGCGCAACTCCGATATTAAGAGTTACATCGCCCGGAACATCCAGAAATGGAGTTGCTGTACGGAAGGCGAAGTTTGGAACAGCAAGTGCTCCGTTAATATAAATATCTACTGAAGCAGCAGCAGGATCAGCAGCATTGTGAATTGCTTGTAATCTTGCAAGACTTGTTTGTGGAAAAGGTACCACTGTTCCGTCAGCCAATGCAGCAAATAAACCAAATGCTTCCCCATTCTGATTGGTAGATGGATCGAGAAATCCTGATGCAAATACGACTGCTGAACCTCCGGCAAGAGTAGATAAATCGGCAGTGAAGGAAGCAACAATTGTACTGTTATTATTACCCGGAGTTACATCTAATAAATAGCTTGCCGCAGGAACATTTATATACGTGGTGATGTCTGTGTACGATGCATCATCAACTAAAGTGGCTACATTTCTTGCCAATACATCTACTGTTGGAGCATCGGTAGCACCATGTACAACAACAAAATCAACTTCACCTGCATTTTGTGCGCTTTCGCGGATGTCTTGTGAAATTAGTAATGTGAAACCGGTAGCAGTGCCGTCAGGGTTTATCGCAAAGGCTACAGGATTAAGAACTCCATTTGCTACTGCTACATAAGTTTGTCCATTGGTTAATTGAACCGGAATATTTACTAATGTATCATTTACACTGGTACTGCTACCACCTGCAACTCCAATATTAATAACTACATCAGCAGGTACATCAATAAATGGAGTGGCTGTTCTGAATGCAAAATCATCAAGTGCTAATGCACCGTTTAAATAAATATCAACTAGCGCAGCAGCGGGATCAGCCGCATTGTGAATTACTTGTATTCTAGCCAAGCTAGTAGGAGCAAATGGAACAACGGTTCCATCTGCCAAAGCAGCAAATAAACCAAATGCTTCCCCATTCTGATTTGTAGATGGATCGAGAAATCCTGACGCAAATACGACTGCTGAACCTCCGGCAAGAGTTGATAAGTCGGCAGTGAAGGAAGCAACAATTGTACTGTTATCATTCCCCGGAGTAACATCAAGGATATAGCTTGCATTAGGAACAGAAATGTATGGAGTGATATCAGTGTAAGTTGCATCATCTACAAGTGTAGCTACGTTTCTAGCTAATACATCAACTGTTGGAGCATCTGAGGCACCGTGAATTGCAATAAAATCTACCTCTGTTGGATTCACAGCATTTTCTCTCACATTTTGTTGCAATAAAAGTGTGAAGGCGGTAGAAACTCCATTTGGATTTGCAGCGAAATTTGCAGGTGCAAGAACTCCATTTGCAACAGCAACATACGTTTGTCCATTGGTGAATATTACCGGAATATTTACTATTGTATCATTTACACTAGCACTTGTAGGTGGCGCAATTCCTATGTTCACTGTAACACCTGCAGGAACATCAATAAAAGGGGTAGCTGTTCTAAATGCAAAATCATCAAGAGCTAATGCACCATTCAAATATACATCAACTGTTGCGGCACCTGGATCAGCTGCATTATGAATTACTTGTAAACGTGCAGTACTTATTGGATTCAATGGTGCAACAATGCCGGATGGTAATGCAACAAATAATCCGAACGCTTCTCCATTTTGATTTGTTGAAGGATCAAGGAAACCTGAAGCAAATACAACACCTGCACCACCGCCTAAACCGGATAAATTCGCCTCAAAGGAAGCAACTATGGTGTTGTTATCGTTACCCGGTGTTACATCTAAAATATAATCTGCAGCCGGAACTGTTATGTAAGGAGTTACATCTCTGTAGGATGCATCATTAACCAATGTTGCTATAGTTCTTGCCAAAACATCAACGGTTGGTGCATCTGTAGATCCATGATTTACTACCAAATCAACTGTTCCCGGCTGCAAAGCTGTTGTGCGAACATCCGCAATGATTGTTAAATCAAAAGCAGTGCTTATACCATTTGGATTTGCTGCAAAAGAAGCAGGTGCTAAAACTCCGCTTGCAATTGCAACATACTTAATTCCCGGATCTAAAACAACCGTAAAATTTTTGAGTGTGTCATTCACCGAAGAACTGTTGCCCGGTGCAACACCAACTTCGATTGATACACCTGAAGGTAATGGAATGAATGGAGTGGCTGAACGAAATGCAAAATCATTGAGCGCCAGGGATCCATTTACATAAACATCAACAGTAGCAGCCCCCGGATCTGCACAGTTGTGGATTACTTGTAATTCCGACTGCGCAAACACACCGGAAATGGACGTTGTTAAGGCCAAAGCCGTTAAGAGAGTAGTTGTTAATTTTTTCATTGGATTGATTTAATTAGTTATTTTATGTTGTTATAACACTTTGTAAAACGAATTTGTTTAAGAAAATATATAAAATATTAAACAAAAGGCTTAATCAAATTTATTGTTAAATGACAAAAATAACTTTAAACCATTGATTATTAGAACTATGTAAAAAAATCTTTTAAAAATGATATTGTCGATTACTAAAAACAATTATAAATTCACCGAATCTGCGTCTTCGTAGTCGAATACTCCCTCAAATCCATCATCGGTTTTTCGAAAAATTTGTAAAGTAGCGTGGAAAGTGCCACCACAATAGTCCAGTATAAAATGTAGGTAATGGCTGCTGCGGATTTTGTTTCCGGCATAAAATTAACTTCTATTACTTGAGCTACCAGAGCCAGGTTGACCAGGTACATGGAGTAGGAGATAATTGATATATGTGTAATTGCTTTCCCGAAAGGATATTTAAAACTCTTTATACTATCGGCAAAAGGCAACAGCATGGCTGCAGAAAAACCAATGACACTAAAATAAAATGTTTTAGCATAAAATCCAACCGGATCGAGTTTGATCAGTTGCATTACTGAGAATATGGAAATCATGCCTAATATAAAAAACGGTACCGCAATTTTCTTCCACAACAGTGGGAAATAAAACTTAACCCAGGCAAACAATACACCAAACATTATTGCATCGAGACGAGCAAGTACCACTTTTCTGAATTTTACATCAAACCAAAACGGGTCAACCACTTCGCCCGATTTTAAATATCTGTACATAACAGTAACCAGGATAAAACCCAGAATAGAACTGAGAAAAATGTATTTCCCTGAGATAATTTTACCCACTGTTTTCCACAAAATAAAAATAGAAAGTGGAGTGAATATATAAAACCATTCTTCAATAGTAAGGCTCCACGATTCCCAGAAAAAATCAGTAAACCATGTATTGAAATTTTGAAGGAATAAAAGAAATTTCCAATTGAATTGTTCTATATCGCCTTTAATAATTCCGTTTGAAACTAATATAACGTTTACACCCAAGATTAAATAATAGTTTGGGATTGTTCTAAACCAGCGTCGCTTCCAAAATGAGATCATTTGTTTTGTATCGATGCCATTATTTTTCTCGAATATCTTTATCAGTATGGTACCAATGAGAAATCCACTCAAAACAAAAAACAATTCTACACCATCAATTAAAGGGATGTAAGGGAAGCCAGGTAAAACTATATCAATAATAAAACCGCCATGACCTAATACCACAATAATAATAGCAATGGCTCTAAATACATCAAGGCCATATACTCTTGATGAGTAATCGGTATTTAATGCCCATACTGATTTTAGCAACGACATTATTTTGGGGCATTACGCAATAAATAAATGGCAATTACTGAATAGGCAATATTTGGAATCCACACTGCAAGTATAGCAGGGAAATTTCCATTAGTGGCAAATGTGGTTGAAACTTGCATGAATAGTATATAGGTGAAGCTTAGCAAAATCCCAATTCCGATTTGTATTCCAATGCCGCCGCGAACTTTTCTGCTGGAGAGCGATACTCCTATAAGGGTGAGTATAAATGTTGCGAAAGGGTAGGAGGACCGCTTGTATTTTTCTACTTCATCAAATTGAATCCCTTCAGCTCCTCGCATTTGTTTTTCAGCAATATGAGCATTCAACTCTTTATTATCCATCGATTGAATATAAATTTCTCTTCGATTAAATTCTTCCGGAGTAAAACTAAATGTAGTATCAAAATGTAACCCTTTACGCACCGATTCTTTCAGGCTGTCAATTTCACGAATCATAAAATTTTCGGCCCGCCATCCAACCGCCACACTATCCCAAACTAAACGATCGGAACTTAATTTGTAGGAAAGTTGCCCGTCTTTAAACTGCTCATAAGTAAAACGGAAACCAATGTTATCAATAGTATTGTAACTCTCGAAATAGATGAATTGACCAGGAAAAATTTGTCGGTGGATGTTACGAGACTTTAAGACATAGGGATTTTTAATGTATGTATTTTCAAAAGCAAGTCGTGTTTTGTTTGAATGCGGAATAACCCATCCGTTAAGGTAAAACGACAAACCTGCTAGCATAGCTGCCACAACCATGTAAGGCACTAACATTCTCCTAAAACTCACTCCACTCGATAAAATAGCAACAATTTCTGTTTGACTTGCCATTTTGGAGGTGAAAAATATAACTGAAATGAAAATAAATAAAGGTGAAAAGAGATTGGCAAAGTATGGAACGAAATTTAAGTAATAATCAAAAACGATTGCTTCTAACGGCGCTTTCTTTTCAAGAAAATCATCAATTTTTTCGGATACATCAAAAACTATTGCAATGAGTATGATGAGCCCCAACGCAAAGAAAAAAGTTGTTAGGAATTTACTTATGATGTATCTGTCTATAAGCTTTATCTTCATCTTAGAGCCTTACCGATAATTTTTTGACCATTTCATTTTTCCACAAAGCAAATTTTCCTTCAATAATTTTATTACGCGCTTCGCCAACGAGCCAAAGGTAAAACGAAAGGTTGTGAATAGTTGCAATTTGTGCTCCAAGCATTTCTTTTGAAATTACTAAATGTCTCAAGTAAGCTTTCGAATAGTCTTTGTCGGCAAAAGATGTTCCATTTTCATCAACCGGAGAATGATCATCTTTCCATTTTTCGTTACGGATGTTAATGATGCCATTTGAAGTAAACAACATTCCGTTTCGTGCATTTCGAGTAGGCATTACGCAATCAAACATATCCACGCCAAGTGCAATGCACTCGAGCAAATTTACCGGCGTTCCAACTCCCATTAAGTAACGGGGTTTATCTGATGGAAGTATGCTGCAAACTTGTTCTGTCATTGCATACATATCCTCAGCAGGTTCACCAACGGATAATCCTCCAATTGCATTTCCTTCTCTGTTAGCAGAAGCAATTTCTTCGGCCGATCTCATTCTTAAATCAGGATACACACTTCCTTGAACAATTGGAAAAAGTGTTTGACTATGTCCATATTTTTGAGGTGTATCGTCAAAATATTCACAACAGCGTTTCAACCACCGGTGAGTCATCTCCATCGATTTTTTTGCTGTTTTGTGATCACAAGGATAAGGGGTGCACTCATCAAATGCCATAATTATATCGGCACCAATAATTTTTTGAATTTCAATGGAAGTCTCCGGCGACAAAAAATGTTTGGATCCGTCAATATGTGATCGGAAATGAACACCTTCTTCTTTAATTTTCCTGTTTTCGGAAAGAGAATAGACCTGATAACCACCACTATCCGTCAAAATTGGACGATCCCATCCCATAAATTGATGTAATCCACCGGCATTTTTAATGATTTCCATGCCAGGACGGAGGTTGAGATGGTAGGTGTTTCCTAAAATAATTTTTGCTTGGATATCGTTCGCAAGTTCCCGCTGATGAACACCTTTCACCGATGCTGCTGTTCCAACAGGCATGAAAATAGGAGTGGGAATTACTCCATGATCCGTAAAAATTTCACCTGCTCGTGCTTTGGATGCCTTGTCTTCAGCATTCAGCCGGAATTTCATAAATGATTTTTGAACAAACTTTGTTAATATCTTGTCAAAGATAGAAATAATGTCCTTACTATATCCTCTTAGCTTTGCATGTTGGCGATAATACCAAAATATGGAATTGATTTTTACTAAAGTGGAACTACAGATTGCAGGAATTGTGCTGGCTGTAGCTTTTTTGATACAGTTATATTTTTACCTGTTTCGATTTACCAAACTAGCCGGCCACAGGTTGGTTAACGGAAATGCACATCAAGAGCCGGTAACAGTAATAATATGTGCCCGCAACGAATTAAAAAATCTTCGTGAAAATTTGTCCTCGGTGCTCGATCAAAACTACCCTAATTTTCAAGTTGTGGTGGTGAACGATTGCTCGTGGGATGAATCGGGGAATTATTTGGAGGAAATTCAGCCTCTGTATCCTCATTTAAAGGTGGTAACCCTGAATGAACAAGAAAAATACCGCCATGGTAAAAAGTTTGCCTTGTCGTTAGGAATCAAAGCAGCGGCTCATGATTTACTTTTGCTTACGGATGCTGATTGTCAGCCTGTTTCGAAAAATTGGATCAGCAAAATGGTTTCCAAATACCAACCTTCCACCGAATTAATTATTGGTTATGGAGGCTACAAAAAACTCCCCGGATTTTTAAATAAATGGATCCGTATGGATACTGTTTTTAACGCTATACAATATCTATCTTCTGCCTTGGCACATGATCCTTACATGGGAGTAGGGAGGAATTTATCATACCGAAAATCACTTTTCTTTAAAAATAAGGGATTTGCCAGCCATAGCCACGTGATGTCGGGAGATGATGATTTGTTCGTAAATCAAACTGCTAACAATTTGAATACGAAGGTGGAATTGCATGCTGATTCTTTTACAAGTTCAAATCCACGTACTACCTTCTCAAGCTGGCTTCATCAGAAAAAACGACACATGAGTACCGGTAAATATTATAAAGCAGGACATAAAATGGCGATTGGTGCGTTCTTTATGTCACACTTTCTATTTTTTCTGTCGTTAGTTGCTCTGATAGTCATGGGATTAAGATGGGAAATAGTTGTTGGTGTTGCACTCGTGCGTTTGTTGGTGCAAATGATTATTTTTGGCAAGTGTATGAAGAAGCTCGGCGAGTTCGATATTATTTGGATGGTTCCAATATTCGACTTAGCAGTTCTGTTAATTTACCCCTCTATAACTATTTCAAACCTGTTATTTAAAGATAAAACATGGAAATAATTCAGGATACTACTCAAAATCCAAAATTGAATCCTAATCTAAGTGATAAAGCACTTAAAGATTATAATTTGGTTAGAAAGGCGATCGATAATGGAGATCAAAAAGCTTATGCTGAATTGATGACTCGCTACAAGGATTCTATTTATTTCATGCTTTTAAAAATGGTGAATAATCGCGATGATGCCGATGATTTAACTATCGAAGCTTTTGGAAAAGCATTCAAGAATATTAAACAGTACACCCCTGATTATGCCTTCAGTACTTGGCTTTTTAAAATTGCAACAAACAACTGCATCGACTTCATCCGCAAGAAGCGAAAAATGACTTTTTCAATTGATAAAGGTATTGAAACGGATGATGGTGGTGAATTGACTATCGACATCAAATCTAATCAGCCCGATCCTGAAGAAAATATGATGAAGAAGCAGAAGGTCATGATGATGCGTGATGTGGTAGAACGTTTAAAACCGAGGTATAAGAAATTGGTAGAATTAAGATATTTTCAGGAGCGGTCTTATGAAGAAATTGCCGATGAACTCAACCTTCCTCTGGGTACTGTTAAAGCACAATTATTTCGTGCCAGAGAATTCCTTTACCAGATTATGAAAAATTCGGAACACAAACTCTGAGTTTTTGGTTGCGGTTTTTTTATAGCATTTCCATAGAAGTAATGGGACTGAATATTCTTAGTTAAATTGTTCAATTCAAAGTTATGGATAGCTCCATTGTTTTCAGATATTTTCCGAATCTTGATGGTTTAACCAAAGATCGTATTGTTCAATTGAAAGCGATCTATAATGAATGGAATTCGATGGTCAATTTGATTTCCAGAAATGATATTGTTTATTTATATGAACGGCATGTGTTGCATTCCTTGTCGATTGCTAAATTTATTAAATTTTTACCCGGTACAAAAGTGATGGATATTGGAACAGGCGGCGGTTTTCCCGGAATTCCATTAGCAATTCTTTTTCCGGAAGTGCAGTTTACATTAGTTGATTCCATCGGCAAAAAAATAAAAGTGATTCAAGATGTAATTTCCCGACTTGACCTCAAAAACGCAACTGCTATTTGTGAAAGGGCCGAAAATCTAACCGGAAGCTACGATTTTGTTGTGAGCAGGGCCACTGCACCTTTAAGTGATGTGTATAAATGGAGTAGAACCAAAATTACTCCTAAACAAATAAACGCGGTTCCAAATGGGATCATCTGCTTAAAAGGTGGCGACCTTACTGAGGAAATTAAACCCTTTAAAGGTAGAACCGAAGTGGTGCCTTTGACCGATTATTTTACTGAGGATTACTTCATTACAAAAAAATTATTATTTTTAACTGTTTGATTATCAATGGGAATGATTTTTTTTATAAAAAAACCTTTTCCTATTCAATTATTTAAGTATTTTTGCACTCCGTTTTAAGAGAAATATTATGTTTAGAACATACCAACCATCCGTAAGAAAAAGAAAAAATAAACACGGTTTCCGTGAGAGAATGTCAACTGCTAATGGCCGTCGTGTACTTGCCGCCAGAAGAGCTAAAGGACGTCATAAATTAACCGTTTCCGACGAGCCTTCTTTGCGTAGAAATAGCTAAAAATCAATACTTAAACATACGAAAAGCCATTCTGAAGTCAGGATGGCTTTTTTGCTTTCACACATTTTTTGGAATAATCTCTGTTTTTCAAATCCTAATAAACTGAATATTTTCTCGTACTTTTTTTTATTATTCTGAAAATAGTATACATTTACCCTAACAACCTCAATTTCAAACTCCATTATTATGAAATCAATTCAACTTACCTTATGTTTTATCTGTGCTCTTTTAACATCAGTAAATGCACAATGGACCGCCCAGCCATCGGGACTTTCAGCCAATCGATACGCTCAATTTTTAGATGCTGTTGATACGAATGTTGTGTGGGCATTAGCTGCCGATCCTGCCAATCAAAGCACCCCTGTTCAGGAATTTACTAAAACGGTTGATGGTGGCAATTTGTGGATCGCAAGTCCAATAAATAATGCAATTAATTTAAGTCCTTCGGGAATATTTGGATTAAATGCAGATACCGCCTGGGTGGTGATGTTTAACGGTATTACGGGTGGAGGTGGAATTCTCAAAACAGTAGATGGCGGAACAAATTGGACTCCGCAACCAACGGCAGCATTTACTCCTCCGGCCGGATTTCCAAACATCGTTCATTTTTTTGATGCCAACAACGGTGTTTCAATGGGCGATCCTAATGGAGGTTATTTTGAAATTTATACAACTGTTGATGGGGGTGATAATTGGGTAAGAACTCCTCAGGCAAATATTGAAGTTAATTTAGCCGGTGAGTTTGGAGTGACTTCTGTTTACACCGCTTATGGCGACAGCACACTTTGGTTTGGAACTAATTTAGGAAGGATTTATAAAACTACCGATAAAGGTTTAAACTGGACTGCTGCCACAACTCCCTATGCCGGATCTTATATCAGTGACATTGCCTTCAGAGATGCTGACAATGGGATTGCTACTAATGGGAGTCCGGGTATAGCTGTTGCAGATGCAATTCGAACGACAGATGGGGGTGCAACTTGGACAATTATTCCTGCAAATACAGCAAACATTCTTACTAAGCAACTCTCCTTTCTTCCGGGTACCGATTCCACTTATTTTTTATCATCTCCCCAAGTTGGAGGAGGAACTGCATTTTCAATTGATGATGCCAACACATGGATACTCGAAGATAATCTTATTCATTCAGATATTGAATTTGTGAATGCAACAACCGGCTGGACCGGCTCCAATGAATTGAATGCTCCTATGTTTAAATGGGATGGCCCTGTACAAATTAGTTGCGTAACGTTAATTGGTCCATTGGAATTTGCGACTGCTGATTCAATATGTAGTTTTGAATCGATTGATTATTCTATTCAGAATCGATCGAACCAATAATCCTGATATGCGCATTGGTTTTAATGCTGTTTTTTATGATGAAAATTTTGTCCAGATTGGTGCTCAATCGGTTCAAAATTTGGTGGGAGCAATGTTCCCTAACCAATTCATTCCAGATCCGGGAACACCGGACATAGGAGAGTTTCAATTTACCATCTTCTTTACTTTGGCAGCTGCAAATGAAATCGTTCATTTCGATATTCAGGTTTTTCCAACGCAATGTTCTGACGACACCTCCAATTTTATTCTGAACAGTGTGTTTCAGGATGTATCAACATGTGCAATTGCTCAAAATGTTGGATACACTTCAACATTGGATTTGGGTGCATGCCCTCAAACAGGGTTGGTCACCTATAACATATCATATACAGTAAATGGAGGTCCACAAATTCCCGGCGATACATTTATGTGTACTTCAAGCAATGGACTTAACGATGTTATATTTTTTATTGATAACGGGGTATGTATTCGGCAAGTTTCTACCACAGTAAATTGTTTAGGTTTAGGTTTGGATGAATTTGCTGAAAACAGCTTTGTCTTGTTTCCGAATCCTGCAGAAGATGTGCTGTATTTGAAATTAAAAACTACAACAACAAATCAACAAATTTCAATCACTGATCTTAGTGGAAGGGAAGTTTATAAAAATGTAATTCCTTCACAAACTTCAGAATTAATTGAAATACCGGTTTCAAAACTCAGCTCCGGAACTTATTTTATTCAACTTCAAAATGAGGAGGGAGCTGTTGTGGTGAATAAGTTTGTTAAACTTTAAAGTTGCTTGCGCTGGCTGAATGGAATTCGTCTGATAGACTTTAGACTCGCGCTGATTCGGACAGCCTCGTGATAGAGGGTTCTGGGAAATCCATCCTGTGAGGCGCGTGTCGTTGATTACGGAGGCCGGAGGCCGGTTTTGTTGATCCGCATTTCGGGTTGGCGTGTGTCGATGATTACGGAGGCATGTTAACTGGGAAATCCATCCTGTGAGGCGCGTGTCGTTGATTACGGAAGCCGGAGGCCGGTTTTGTTGAAGAGCATTTCGGGTCGGCGTGTGTCGATGATTAACGGAGGGCACGGAGGTCAAGGAGAGAGATTTTACTTAGGTGAAATTTTACTCTTTACTTCTAATTCTCTGTGTTTCTCCGTGAGTGCTCCGTGTTAAATATATCCTCCACCAGTCCCTCCTTTTAACCTAATCAAGGCAGCAATCTCACCATGTTTCTCAGTCAACCGATGACCAATTTCCAAAATATGAAGTGCATCCGGTCTACCGACTCTTTTCGCGAATAATTCTCCCAGCTTAGGCGGGATGATGATATCGTATTTGCCGAAAAATAAAAGCAGTCTGATATTTTCCTTTTTAATGATGTTCGTGACTTTATTCAAATCGGGAACAATTTTGCGGTGAAGCATCCATGAGTGATATACCTTTTTTCTCATGGGTTCATATTCAATATGGTTGATATAAAAACCCATTGCCTTTGAACTGTACAATCCCAACGAAACTGTTAATTTCATGATTTTTAACAGCAGTGAGGGATCCTTGAGGTACTTTTTAAAAATTGCTCTTCCGATAGACGTTTGCACTGCAAAAAAGTATCCCGGATTAAATCGCATCGCGTCCGGAGCCATTAAATAAAGTCCTTTCACCCTCGACTTATAAATCTCCACACAGTTCAGTGCCAAACGACCTCCAAAACTATAGGCAATCACCTCAAATTCAGCGGCATTATATTGCTTTAAAATAGCATCAATAAGTTCCTTTAAATCATCTTTTGAAAGCGCAGGCGGTTCTTCATCAAATTCGACAAAACTGCTTCCATGAAAAAACAGATCAAGTGCAATGATGGTGTACTCAGTTCCTAACGATTTGCCAAAAGGTTGATAATCTTCGGGGCTGCGGTTGAACCCATGAAAAGCCAGCATGAGTTTCTTGCCATGGCCATATTCTTTCCAACACCAGGTAAATGACTTTAATTTTATGCTTTTTTTCGACAAAATCGGTTAATTTTCCACAAAAGTAGCCTGATATTCTCAATGTTATGGCAATTTACTAACATCCTGAAAACCTTTAGGATAAAATTAATAACTTTGCACCCGTTTCCGGGGCCGGATGACCCTGGTCGAAAGACGGGGTAAAACCGGCCGGAATTTCCTAACTCTAAGCGCTCCCATGCCTAAAGATTCATCCATTAAGTCAGTACTAATTATCGGAAGTGGTCCTATTATTATCGGACAAGCTTGTGAATTTGATTATAGCGGCTCCCAAGCTTCCCGTTCCCTCAAAGAAGAAGGAATAGAGGTTTCACTCATCAATTCCAATCCCGCTACCATCATGACCGATAAGGTTACAGCGGATCACATTTACCTTCTTCCTCTTACTACCGAATCGTTAGTGCAAATTCTTGAAGAGCGTAAAATTGATGCTGTGCTCCCTACTATGGGTGGACAAACTGCTCTCAACCTTGCCAAAGAGGCCGATGAACGTGGGATTTGGAAAAAATATGGAGTAAAAATTATTGGAGTAAATATTGATGCAATCGAGACTACTGAAAACAGAGAAAAATTCAGACAGTTGATGATTGACATTGGGGTAGGAGTAGCTCCATCGAAAGTAGCCAACTCTTTCCTTGAAGGTAAAGAAATTGCTCAAACTCTTGGTTTCCCATTGGTGATACGACCCTCCTATACCCTTGGCGGAACAGGAGCGAGTTTTGTTTTTAAGAAGGATGAGTTTGAAGATAAGTTAATGAGAGGTTTGCAAGCATCTCCCATTCATGAAGTGTTAATTGAAAAAGCTGTTTTTGGTTGGAAAGAATTTGAGCTGGAGCTTTTGCGCGATAACATCGACAACGTAATAATTATTTGTTCTATCGAAAATTTTGATCCAATGGGTGTGCATACCGGCGATTCTATCACCATTGCACCTGCCATGACACTGAGCGATAAAACGTTTCAGCACATGCGCAATTTGGCTATTAAAATGATGAGAGCAATTGGAGAATTTGCCGGCGGTTGTAATGTGCAATTTGCGGTCAATCCGGAAGATGAAAGTATCATTGCTGTTGAAATTAATCCTCGTGTTTCGCGTTCATCTGCATTAGCATCCAAAGCGACAGGGTACCCGATTGCTAAAATTGCTGCAAAATTAGCAATAGGTTACAATCTCGATGAATTGCATAACCAAATTACAGGATCTACCTCCGCATTTTTTGAACCTACACTCGATTACGTTATAGTAAAAATACCTCGTTGGAATTTTGATAAGTTTCCCGGTGCCGATCGCTTACTTGGTTTGCAAATGAAATCGGTTGGGGAGGCTATGGGAATTGGAAGAAGTTTTACAGAAGCCCTTCAGAAAGCGTGTCAGTCACTTGAAATTGGTCGCCTTGGTTTAGGTGCTGATGGCAAAGGTTGGACTCGTGTGGATGATATCGTTCACAGTATAGAAAATCCATCTTGGGATCGTTTATTTCATATTAAAGAAGCAATGAAATTGGGTGTTCCTATCCAGTCTCTTTTTAATCTCTGCAAAATTGATAAATGGTTCCTTCATGAAATTCAGCAACTCGTACATTTGGAAGCTGAGTTGAGAAGATTCAACCTTCATAACCTACCTGCTGAATTTTTAATGGAGTTAAAACAAAATGGGTATGCTGATGCTCAAATAGCTCATACTCTCGGCAATGTCACCGAAGATGATGTTTATGCACGTAGAAAAGAATTGGGCATAAATAGAATTTATAAAACTGTTGATACCTGTGCCGCTGAATTTCCCTCCAAAACTCCCTACTTTTATTCTACTTTCGAACATGGTTTTTATAATGCTGATGGAAAATTTGAAACCAGTAATGAGTCGGTACGAAGTGATAAAAAGAAAGTAATAGTTTTGGGCTCAGGGCCGAATAGAATTGGACAAGGTATTGAGTTCGATTATGCATGTGTGCACGGAATTCTAGCTGCTAAAGAAGCAGGCTACGAAGCTATCATGGTGAACTGTAATCCTGAAACAGTATCTACCGATTTTGATATCGCCGACAAACTTTATTTTGAACCTGTGTTCTGGGAGCACATTTATGAACTCATCGAATTTGAAAAACCGGAAGGCGTAATTGTACAACTCGGCGGACAAACAGCATTGAAGTTATCAGAACGTTTGCACGAAAAAGGGATTAAAATTATAGGAACCTCATTTGAAAATATGGATCTGGCAGAAGATCGCGGAAGGTTTTCTGATCTTCTAAAAAGTTTGGATATTCCTTATCCACTTTATGGAGTAGCTGAATCTGCTGAAGAAGCGCTGGTGGTTGCTCATGAAGTTGGTTATCCTGTCCTCGTGCGCCCTTCGTATGTGTTAGGCGGACAAGGGATGAGTATTGTGATTAACGATGAGGAATTGGAATCAGCTGTCATTAAACTCCTCAAAAACCTTCCGGGCAACCGCGTGTTAATCGACCATTTTCTCGATCGTGCCGAAGAAGCTGAAGCAGATGTTATTTGTGATGGTACCGATATTCAGTTTATTGGATTGATGGAACACATTGAACCTGCCGGCATTCATTCCGGTGATTCGTATGCTGTTTTGCCACCATTTAATTTGTCGGATTCTGTGATAAGTCAGATGCGTGAATACGCTCAAAAAATCGCACTAGCCTTAAACATCCGCGGACTGCTTAACATCCAGTATGCTATCAAAAACGATAAAGTTTATGTGATAGAAGCCAATCCAAGAGCATCTCGAACGGTTCCTTTCATTGCGAAAGCGCACTTGGTTCCATACATTAACATCGCTGCCAAAGTAATGTTGGGAACACATAAATTAAAAGACTTTAAAATTGAACCACGAACATTTGGTTACGCTATAAAAGAACCGGTATTCTCCTTCGATAAATTCCCCAACGTAAATAAAGAATTAGGTCCCGAAATGAAATCTACCGGAGAAGCAATCCGTTTCATCGATTCACTCGAAGATCCCTATTTTAGGCATTTGTACAAAGAAAAATCAATGTATCTATCTAAATAACGTTTGGTAAATTAACTTATTAATTCAATCGTTGTTTAAATTATAAGTTTTAAAAGCATGTTAAAATTCATAATAATAACCCTTTGCATTTTCATCCTCATTCGTTTTTTTAGCAAAATGTTTATCATTAAAACATTCAAATCTATGAACCAACGAATGCAAGATCAATTCAATCGTCAACAACCCCAAAATAGACCCGAGGGCACTATTACCATTGATCCCGGGGTTGAAAGAGAACAGAAAAAGCGGCAATCGGGGAATGATGATTATGTTGATTTTGAAGAGGTGAAGTAGTCCCTTCGACTGCACTTTTTTTCATTCTACTTTTACTTTTATTCGCTGAAGCTCAGGGTCCGCATTGCTCTTCAATTTTCAGTTTTAACCCGCCCCATCTCCACATGGGCCAAGGTGGTCGGGCAGGTTTTTCAATTTTCCCTTCGACCCGAATTTATGCTTCGATCATAGTCAACGCGAATTGAAAATTGAAAACTGAAAAGCCTGCCCGACCTACAAGTGGCGGGTTAAAATATAAAATTATTCATTCTTCAAATTTCTCCCGCCCTTTCATCGCACAGGCCACTGGCGATCGGGCAAGCCTTTCAATATTCCCTTCGTCCCAACCAAATATTACTTTTCAATTTTCAGCTTTCAATTTTCGCTTCGACCCGAATTTATCCTTCGAATGAACTTTTTTCAAACGATTCTTCGCCGAAACCTCAACCTCCACATCAAAATTAACTCTTAGTAAATTGTTATAAAAATGTATTATATTTGTGATAGGGTGGGAGTTTTTAGACACGATGACCTTGGCAACAACTGCAAATGACACCAATGAACACTGACTTAATTGCATATTATAATGCCAGAGCTAAAGAATATGAGAATATTTATTTAAAGCCAGAACGACAAGAGGAATTAAAAACAGTAACGCTGCTTTTGCAAAACTTGTTTAAATATAAATCCGTTTTTGAAATTGCTTGTGGAACCGGATTTTGGACAAAGAAAATTGCTGAAACAGCCACATCAGTTTTTGCAACTGACATAAATAAATCAGTTATTGAGGTCGCCGAACAAAAATCATATTCAAAGAAAAATGTGACTTTTGACCTTGCAAATATTTTTGACCTTGATTTCAAAACCAAATACGAATGCTTATTTGGTGGCTTTATTTGGAGTCATATAAAATTACAAGACCTCGACCATTTCTTAAATGTTGTTCATAATTCTGTTTTACCGGGTAGCACGGTTGTCTTCATCGACAATAATTACGTAGAAGGAAGTAATCATACCATAACCAACACAGACCTCGAAGGAAATACCTTTCAAACCAGAAAACTCACTGATAACTCAACTCACTTGGTTTTGAAAAATTTTCCTGATGAAGTTTTTTTGAAAACAAAATTGAATACCAATACATCTGATCTTAAGTTTATTAAATTAAAATACTATTGGGTACTTACCTATACAACTCGACCGGGAAAAGGCTATGCCTGACACAAAAAATCGTAATTTTAAGCATGTTAACACTCCTCAGCCGATCTGTTAGCCGATAAGTCTTTCTGTTTTCAATCATCTTTCAAAATAGTTCGTCGCTGAGCTATTCAGGACAAACATTTCCAAATCCTTATAAACTTCCTTTTTTTCAGTAATTTTCAAGCCTCAAATAATCCTTATTAACTTCGCCACGCAAATACCAACATTATGAATATCGATTTCAAAAAATTGCTGCCCCATATTTACGTAATCCTCTTTTTTATAGCTATTTGTGCAGCATATTTCTCCCCTGTTTTAGAGGGGAAAGTAATTGGTCAACACGATATTGTCCAATGGGAAGGGATGTCGAAAGAGGTGCAGGATTTTAGAGATCAGTACCACGAGGAGCCCCTTTGGACGCGCTCCATGTTCGGTGGTATGCCGGCTTACCAGATTTCGGTTTTGTATCCTGCCAACCTAATAAAATATGTAAACGATGTTTTACTCCTTTGGATGCCTGCACCTTTTAGCTATATTTTCTTGGCTCTGGTTGGGTTTTACCTGCTATTGCTCTGTTTTAAAATCGATTACCGAATTGCGGTAGTGGGTGCCATTGCCTATGCTTTCGCCTCCTACAATTTCATCATCATTGTGGCCGGTCATAATTCAAAAATGCATGCCATTGCCCTTATTCCCTTGGTTTTTGCCGGTGTTATGCTGGTTTTTAATAAAAAATACCTCTTCGGTGGTGCTGTGGCTGCCCTCGGACTTTCCCTCCAAATTTACGCCAATCACCTTCAAATTACCTATTATCTGGCCTTATGTATCGGTATTTTTATGGCTGTTGAATTGTGGAATGCCATCCGTAAAAAAGAAATCAATCACTATGCTAAAGCTGCTTCCATTCTCATTGTTGCTACTATTTTGGCCATTCTTCCAAATATCACCAGCCTTTGGGCCACTTACGAATATGGGAAAGATTCCACCCGAGGACCATCAGAATTATCTGAGAAAAAACATTCCGACGGTCTCGATAAAGATTACGCCTTCGGTTGGAGTTACGGCATCGCGGAAACCATGACCATGCTCATTCCCGACTTTATGGGTGGCGCTTCGCAAAAAGAATTGGGTAAAAATTCAGCAACTTACAAAGCATTAGTCGATAACGGTGCCGGTGCCCAAGCGAACCAGTTTGTGAAACAGGTCCCACTTTACTGGGGCTCACAACCCGGTACTTCCGGTCCGGTTTATTTTGGTGCTATCGCTATTTTTCTTTTTGTAATAGGTCTGTTTCTGGTTAAAAATGAATACCGAATTTGGTTGGTCTTTGGAGCTGTTTTCTTCACGGTGTTATCGTGGGGAAGCAACTTTACCGCCATCACCGATTTGTTTTTTGCCTACTTGCCCGGCTTCAATAAATTTCGAACTGTTTCCATGAGCTTAACCTTATCTGGATTTTGTGTTGCGCTGTTCGCGATGTTGGGTTTGAATGCGTTCTTTGACTCTAAAATTAATCAGCAAAGCCGACAAAAGGCACTGCTCATTGCACTGTATGTAACGGGTGGAATCTGTTTGTTCTTCACACTCTTCCCGGAATGTTTTTCGATTTCTCGGCTCCGGTTGATGAAAATTTTAAAGAATACGACTGGTTACTCACCGGTATTCGCGACGATAGAGCATCGGCTCTCCGTATAGATGCTTTTAAATCGTTGTTTTTTATCAGCGCTTCCGCGGGATTATTATGGTTTTCCCTAAAAGGTAAATTGAGTTTTCAAATGGCAGTGCTAAGTATTGCCGGTTTAATGCTGGTAGATATGTGGATCGTAAACAAAAGATACATAAACAACAGCAATTTTATTTCCGCTTCAAAAGCGAAACAAGTTTTCCCTCCCACTGAAGCTAACCTAGCTATCATGCAAGATAAATCACTTGGCTATCGGGTGATGAATACTTCTGTAAGTACATTTAATGATGCGAGTACTTCCTATTTTCATCACTCCATTGGCGGTTATCACGGTGCAAAATTGAAACGCTATCAGGAACTTATCGAAAACCAAATTAGTAAAAATAACATGGCTGTTTTGGATATGTTGAACACTAAATATTTTATCATGCCCGGCAATGAAGGGGGCGGACCGGTTGTGCAACAAAATCCGGGTGCGATGGGTGCTGCTTGGTTTGTTAAAGAATATAAAATTGTTCCCGATGCCGATTCTGAAATAACTTCTTTAACAGGTTTCAATCCCGCTCAAACGGCTTTCGTCGACCAACGTTTCCAATCGCAGTTAAACGGATTGCAAATTAATTTTGATTCTACAGGTACCATTAAATTAGTATCGTATAAAGCAAATGATTTAGTCTATGAAACCAAAGCTGCTTCCGAACAATTAGCAGTCCTTTCCGAGATCTACTATGATAAAGGCTGGAATGCCTATCTCGATGGACAATTAGTGCCGCACATGCGAGTTAATTATGTGTTGAGAGCCATCAGAGTGCCGGCAGGAAATCATAAAATCGAGTTTAAATTTGAACCTACCGTGTACATCACCGGCGAACGCATTGCACTTGTAGGATCATTGGTACTGTTGGTGCTTTTTGTAGCTGTTAGTTTTAAAGAACTTAAATCATCGGGTAACGAAGAAAAGAGCTAACCATTGAATAACAAAAAAGTTCTTATCATCACCTATTACTGGCCTCCCGGAGGAGGTGCCGGTGTGCAGCGCTGGTTGAAGTTTTCAAAATACCTTCCACAGTTTGGTTGGACTCCCATCATTTATACCCCTGAAAATGGTGAAATGCCGGTAATTGATGATTCGCTTTTAAAAGATGTGCCTGCCAATACCGAAGTTATACGAACTAAAATTTGGGAACCTTACAGCATCTATAAAACTTTTATTGGAGCTTCTAAAAATGAAAAAATTAATACCGGTTTCCTTACGGAGAAAAAGAAGCCCGGTGTTGCTGAAAATATTTCTGTTTGGCTACGAGGGAATTTATTTATTCCCGATGCCCGATGTTATTGGATAAAACCTTCCGTAAAGTATTTAACTACGTACTTGAAAAACAATAAAGTTGATGCAATCATCAGTACCGGTCCACCACACAGTATGCACCTCATCGCGCATGAGCTTTCGCTGAAGTTAAAGCTGCCGTGGATAGCCGATTTTCGCGATCCATGGACGAACATCGATTACTACAAAGATTTAAAACTCACCTCTTGGGCCGACAAAAAACACCATGCATTAGAGAAGCAGGTAGTGACGAATGCAACACGTGTTGTTGTTGTAGGTAATCAAATGAAAAGAGAATTTGAAGAGGTCTTTGCCAGGAAAGTGGATGTGATAACAAATGGTTTTGATGAAGATGATATTATACAACAACTTTCAGCTCATGCTAACAAATTTATCATTGCTCATGTAGGAACACTTGTGCGCAGCCGTAATCCTGTTTCACTTTGGAAAGCAGTTGCATCGCTCACAAAAAGTAATCCTGAATTTGGAAAAAAATTAGAAATTCGTTTAACCGGTAAAGTGGATCTGGAAGTGAGGAATAGTATTAGAGATAACGGACTTGAAAATCATGTTACTTATATTGATTATTTGCCTCATAATGAAGTGATAGGTGAACAACAAAATGCTTCAATTTTGTTGCTTATTCTAAACAATACACCAAATGCCAAAGGAATTCTTACCGGAAAAATGTTTGAATACCTAGCAGCAAAAAGACCCATTCTTTGCGTGGGTCCAACAGATGGTGATGCAGCCAAAATTGTTGCCGAAACACAAACCGGACAAACATTTAATTTTGATGATGAGGGTGGAATTACAAATCATCTGCAAACTATCTTCAATCAATATACAAATGATACCTTAACCGTTAATTCAAAAAGTATCGAAAAGTATTCGAGAAAATCTCTCACCAAGGATTTGGTAGGCATATTGGATAAATTGACACAAACCGGAAACTTTATTTGTGCTTATAGAATGGATAAGAAGTGAATAAGTATTATTTGACGGTAAATTATGTAATATCAATAAGTTAACAATTATTTTTAAAGAAAGCAATCCATTATTGTATATTTGACTAATGAAACATCTTACACACTACAAAAATCAATTGCAGGAAATTAAACCTGAACTCTTTAAAAAGTTTCATGTAACCTCTATCGGATTGTTCGGTTCTGTAGTTAAAAATACTTTTAGAATTGATAGTGATTTGGATGTCGTTGTTGATTTTAATAAAAATGTGGGGATTGAATTTATTGACCTGGCAGAGTACCTTGAAGAAAAGCTAAAAATTCACATTGATTTGGTTTCTAAAAATGGAATTAAGGAAAAATATTTTAAGGCCATTGAATCTGAGATAATTTATGTCTGAAAGAAGTACAATACTTTTAATTGGAGATATTCTTGAGAGTGCTCAGAAAATTGTATCATATACATATGGAATGACTTTCGATGATTTTGTTCAAGATGATAAAACGATCGATGCATTTGTAAGAAATTTTGAAATTATTGGTGAAGCTGCAAACCGAATTCCATCAGAATTTAAAACTGAAAATTCAAAAATAGATTGGAAGCGAATACGGGGATTTCGCAATAGAATTGTTTACGATTATTTTGGTATTGATTTTTCAATTGTATGGAACATTAAAGAAAAATATTTGCCAGAATTAATTTTAAATTTAAAAATTGTTTTGGAGAAGTAATTGTCTTTTTGCATATGAAGTTCGTTTTAAATTATGAAAATTAAATTACTAACCATCATCGGAGCCCGTCCGCAGTTTATTAAAGCTGCTTCGATTAGTCGTGCCATACGCAATCATTTTTCCGACAAGGTAAAAGAGGTGATTGTGCATACCGGTCAACATTACGATAAGGAAATGTCGGAGGTGTTTTTTACGCAGTTACAAATTCCAAAAGAGGATTATAATCTTAGTGTTGGCTCCGGGAGTCATGGGGAACAGACAGCTAAAATGATTGCTTCACTCGAAGAGGTGTTGGTTAAGGAAAAGCCGGATGCAATTATATTATATGGCGATACCAACAGTACTCTTGCCGGTGCTGTAGCTGCATCAAAGCTATGCATCCCTATCATTCACATCGAAGCCGGAATGAGATCCTTCACCAAAAAAGTTCCTGAGGAAATTAACAGGATCATGTGCGATCATGTTTCCACATTGTTATTCACTCCTACTAAAACAGGTGCCGAAAATTTATATAAAGAAGGTTTTTCTAAAAAAAATAAAGGCCCTTACAGTGTCGATAATCCAAAAGTGATTCTTTGTGGTGACATCATGTATGATAACAGTCTTTATTTTAAAGAAGTAGCTTTAAAAAAATCGAAGATTCTTAAAGAACACGGATTAAAATCAGGAAAATATACATTAGTAACTATTCATCGCAATAACAATACTGATGACCCAAACAGGCTTTTTAATATTTTCAAAAGTTTAGATATACTTGCCTATATGGCTAATGCAACATTTGTAATTCCATTGCATCCAAGAACCCGTAAAATGCTAAGTTCTGTTCAGGGTTTGGAGCAGCGACTCACAGAAGTGCCTAACATAAAAATTATTCCACCGGCATCTTACCTCGACATGATAGCATTGGAAGCGAATTGCGATATGGTAATTACCGATTCAGGTGGTGTGCAGAAAGAAGCCTATTATTTCGAAAAACCCTGCATCATCCTACAAAGCGAAACGCCTTGGGTCGAGCTCGTCAAAAACGGTTGCGCCGAATTGGTCGATGCCGATAGCAACGCCATAGAAAGTTCCTATTACCATTTCAAAAACCCCGAAACAAAACTTAAGTTTAAACCGGTATTTGGTGATGGAAGGGCAGCGGAGTTTACGGTGGAGAAGATAGTGGAGTATATAAAAAAGTAGTTTTTTTAGTTCAACGCATACATCATTTATAAGTATCGTTTTTTACTGTGGAAAATTCTTGAATTGTAGAATTTGTTCTAAAAAAATAATCTGTAGGCTGATAAGATTATCTTTAAAATAGTTTTAAATTAGCGTATACGACTGATTGAAATATTAATCTCGTAAGTAAAACATAATCAGTATATTACCTTTCTTTAATTACATTTGAATTCTATGAAAACTCAAATTCAAGGAGTATATGTAAAAGATATTACGTCAACATTTTCTATGCATATTGCTTCCACAAAATATAAAGTTATATTAACATTGATTGTTGTTTTTAGTTATACACATTCTTTTTCCCAGTGGAATAACATAAATGTAGGAACTAGCGATAATTTATATTCTGTTGATTATTTTTCATCCAATGTTACTTGGATTGGTTCAAATAATCAGTTTATTAAAACCAATAACAATGGTTCAAGTTGGACTGTAGTTAATCCGATGTATGATAATGTCAATCAGCCCATTTTATGTACACTGTACGATATTGTTTTAACAGATCCGACAACTGCAATTACCACAGGCCTATTTTTCATTGGAAATAATGAATTAATTCTAAAAACTACAAACGGAGGTGGGAACTGGGACCTGGCATCTTCAACAATTGCAGGTTCATTTCCAAGAGTGCTTAATGAAATAGATGCTAATGGAAGTTTAATGATTACAGTAGGCAAAAGTGGTCGTGTTGCCAGAAGTACAAATGCCGGGTCAACTTGGGCATTTATAGGTTCAGGAACAAACACGGAATTTTATGATGTAAAATTTGCTTCTGCCGATACAGTATATGTTTCAGGAACAGACAGAATGCTGAAATCAGTAAACGGCGGAATTACATGGTCGGTAACAACACTTAATGGTAATTTGTACTCTCTTTGTGTTGCTCCCAATGTCATTTATGTTGCGAAGAATACCTCATCTTTATGTAAATCTGTTGATCAGGGAGCTACTTATACGCAGTTGGGTTTACCATTCACGTGTACCGGATTAATTTATAACAGAGGAAACGACACGCTGCTTGCTGTTGGCTCAAATGATTTTTATAAGTCTGTTAATGGAGGATTGTATTGGGAAAAGTTTAATATTCCAAATTATCAGACAGTGAACAAAGTTGATTTTCTTGATGCTGATAATGTTATTGCAGTAGGAAACGGTGGATATGCAATTAGGGCCAATAATTTTAGCAGCATCTCTACCTATCCAATGGCTACTTTCTATATCCCCGGAACCGGTCCTTATTGTTTGGGAGATTCCATCACACTTAACAATACCACTACTCAGGTACCCTGGTACACTTATGAATGGAAAATAGATAATGTTACTTTTAGTACACAGTATACTCCGTCTTTAACTTTAAGCACAGATGGGATACATACTATCTCACTGATTGTTTCAAATGGCATAAACACTGACACTGTAACGCAGCAAATTACTGTGACGGGACACAATATTTCATCCTTTTCTATGGTAGCCGGAGCAGATACAGTTTGCAATGGCAGTTATGCTGGCTTTACGGTTCCAAATTCCCAATATGGAACCAGTTACAGGTTGCGTGAAGGTTATACCAATCAAGGTGTTGCACAAAACGGAAATGGTGGTTCATTGTTTTTTGCATCTACTTCGGTTATGACAAGTACTACCGGTTTTAATATCGTCGCAATAAGAAACAATTATTGTTTTGTAGATTCACTTATTCAATACGATACTGCTTATGTTAAACCGGCATTATTGGATTATTTCTGCAGTCCTATAGGAACGAATCTGTACGGCATCTCAAATGTTTCATTCAATGGAATTAATAACAGCACCGCTCCCATATTAGCCTATTACAGTGATTATTCCTGTATGATAAACACCGACCTGGTTGTTGGAAATACCTACCCGGTTTCAATTATTACAAATCATTACGGATATTGTTCGGTATGGCTTAATTTTGATAACGACAATAATTTTTTTCCAAATGAATTAGTTTTTACAGGCACAACAAACGATACCCTTACAGGTAATATTACTATTCCTACAACTCATCAACTCTTCAATGTGCCAATTCGCATGCGTGTAGGGTTTAAAACATATAGCACGCCGTATACCTGCGGTAGTGGAGGTGATGGTGAATACGAAGATTATGCTGTCACCATAGTTCCTGCTCCGGTTTTACCTATTGCCATTTTTAACTTTTCAACAACCACTACTTGTGGCACGAAATTGGTTTTTAATAATAACACCTTTAATGCAACATCATACATTTGGGATTTTGGTGATGGGGACACTTCTACTCTTCTCAACCCAATACACACTTTTTCAAGCTCCGGTACTTATTTAATTACCCTTGTTGCTACTAATTATTTGGGATCAGATACAATTTCACAAATAGTTACTGTTCAAAATCCCCTTGTACCTGTTCCTTCAGTGTGCGACCCTACTGCTTACATTTTTTCATGTAATAATAATAGAGTTATTACAAGCTCTATTCAATTAAATGGAATAGATGTTTATGGTGGAGGTACAGCTTTGGGAGTTGATTATATGTGTACAGCACAAACTCGTTTACAGCGAGGCTCAAGCTATGTTTTATCTTATTCAATCAGAGATCAAGTAAATAATTGCACCGGGCATGCTAGTGCCTGGATTGACTATAATAATGATGGATTGTTTAATGAAACTGATGAAAGACTTGTGCCCGGCGATAATATAAATTGCCCTGCTAATTTCGTTACTATTACCGTTCCAAATTCCGCTGTTACCAATGTTCCATTAAGATTCAGAATTGTTACAAGTGATATGAATATTCCGGTTAATTGTTTACCAATTTGTGGGCAATATCTCGACTTTACTGTTTTTGTTGATACGTTTCCTTCAATAGGTGTAAATTTTACTCCAAGTACTAATGTAGCATGTCAAAACACACCTATTAGTTTCAGTAATTTAACTGTAAATGCTGTAAATTATTTTTGGGAATTTGGTGATGGAGCAACTTCAACTTTAATGAATCCTACTCATAGTTATTCCGCTTCAGGAAACTATACTGTAAAATTGAAAGCTTGTAACAGTGCGGGCAATTGCGACAGTATTGTGAATTCCAATTTTATAATAAATCCTGGTCCACCTATTTCAATAGCAGCTTTGAGTTCAACAACCTTTTGCAGAGGTGACAGCGCTTTGCTTTCCGCATCGCCTTTATTATCAAATTATCAATGGTATAATTACGGGAACCTTATTGCCGGTGCGACCAATATGACATATACAGCTAAAAGCAGAGGAAAGTTTAAATGTAAAACTCAAGATTCTATATTTCAATGTTTAGGTGTTTCTAACATGATTGTAGTAAATGTTCCTTGTATTCCTTTAGGACCAAATCATCAAAAAATTGACATAGATGGAGAGTTGGACTTAACTAATTTGGTGATTTCTCCAAATCCCGGCACAGGAGTTTTTGAAATATTTTCACCACCAGGCCACCTTCAGCTATTTAACTCATTTGGAGAGTTGGTTTATTCGAAAAAACTGTTTGAAGTTGAAAATGAAATTGATATTTCAGAACTTTCTGATGGTATTTATTTTATTCAACTGAAAACAGAAAATTCAACCTATTATCGAAAATTGATTTTGTCGCATTGATATTGAAATTTATACTTGGGTTCATGACTTATTTGGAAGTTGAAATTTGTAGCGCATAACCATATTACAGCACATCCACACCAGCACATCAAAAATCATCACCCGCCCTTCTCCACACAGGCCAACAAGGTCGGGCAGGAATCACCACATTACCAAATCAACTCATCAGCAAATCACCACATCAACAAATCACCACATCAAATTTTGGCTTACTGTGTTTACGTCGTAGAATTATCCAAAAAGGTATTTACCGAAAATACCAAATTCCGGTTAGCCAATCCGCAGTTTAATGGGGTGTTGGAGTGTTTGTATGTTGGCATGACTAGCAAAACACCTAAAGAGCGATTTGAGCAGCATAAGAAAGGATATGTGAATGCCAAAGGACATAAGCTATCTTCTAGCATTGTTCAAAAATATGGTCTGTATTTGCGGCCCAGCCTTTATAATCACATTGATCCAATGAAAACTCAAGCCGAAGCACTAAAAATGGAAGAGAAACTAGCCTTGGAACTACGTAGGCAAAGGTATGCGGTTTGGTTTAATTGAACTTCCACACCACTGAGTTTAAGCATTATTGCTAGTTTTTTGTTAATTTTGGGAAATAAATAATTGTCATTAAGTCATTAAAAAAGTCATTGGTCATTGAAAAATGGTCATTTTCAATTTTCAGTTTTAACCCACTCCCATCATCGCACAGGCCAGCGGGGGTCGGGCAAGCTTCGTCCCGAATTTAAACTTCGAATTCGCAATCATCGCGAATTGAAAACTGAAAATTGAAAGGATAAAATTGAACAGGATGACCTCCAATGAAAGTGCAAATTGAAAAAGGGTCATTGGCCCTCATCAACTCATCACCGTATCATCACATCAAAAATCACCATATCACCCTGCCTGCCAAGCCAAAGACAAGCTTTAGCTTAGCGCTGGCAGGCAAGCACATCAACTAATCATCACCCGCCCTTCTCCACACAGGCCAACAAGGTCGGGCAGGCATCACCACATCACCATTCATCACCCGCCCTTCTCCACACAGGCCAACAAGGTCGGGCAGGCATCACCACATCACCAATCATCACATCAACACATCAAATTTTATGTGCGGAATAGCCGGCCTCCTCGATCAAAAGCAATCTCCTTCCGATAACAAACAGTTATTGGAGAAAATGCTTCATATCCAACATCACCGTGGTCCGGATGCTACGGGTGTGTGGAGTGATGATACTATTTTTCTTGGACATAATCGACTTAGCATTATTGATCTTAGTGAAGCTGCCAACCAACCTATGCATTTCAAGGATTTTGCAATGACCTATAACGGTGAAATTTACAATTATATAGAGTTAAAACAAGAGCTCGAAGTAAAAGGTCACATTTTTGTAAATCATTCCGATTCGGAGGTTATCTTGCATGCTTTCGCAGAATGGGGTGCAGATTGTGTGCAACGTTTTGTGGGTATGTGGTCTTTTGTAATTTGGGATAAAGTTAAAAAGTCGTTGTTTGCTTCGCGCGACAGATTCGGAATTAAACCATTCAATTATATTTTTCAATCCGGAAGATTTTATTTCGCCAGTGAAATAAAAACACTTAAACTCTCACCGTTATTTACCAATGATATTAACGAGAATCAGGTTGCGCGTGGTTTGCAAATGGGATGGCTGAGTTATTTAGATGAAACGTATTTTAAGTGTATTAAAGCAATTCCTGCAGCACACAACCTCACGCTCGATCAAAATGGTTTGAAAATTGTACGTTATTGGGATATAAAGACCGGAACTTATACATAAGTTGTCTTTTAAAGAAAAGAGTGACGAGTTTTATCGTTTGTTCAGCGACAGCATACGAATTCATATGCGAAGCGATGTGCCGGTTGCAAGTTGTCTGAGTGGTGGACTCGATAGTTCTGCTATTGTTTCTATGGTACAGGAACAAAATCCGGGTAAAGTGTATAAGTCGTTTAGCATTTATTATGAAGGTGAAGGTGATGTTGATGAACGACCTTTTATTAAGGAAGTAATTAAAAAGTATCCCTCTATTGAACCTTATTATTATTCACCCACCGACAATGAAGTAGGTGAACATTTCCATAAAGCTTTATATCATGCTGATGTGCCGGCAACCGGTAGTTCATTTATTTCGCAGTATTTTTTAATGAAATTAATTTCGGAACACGGCATAAAAGTGGTACTCGACGGACAAGGTTCTGATGAATTTCTTGCCGGATATATGCATTCTTTTTATCGATTGATAGGGGGGATGCTGAACAAGTTTGATGTTGTTGGATCTCTTTATGAAACAGTTGATGTGAACAAAAAAATTGGAAGTTCTATTCCTAAAATGGGAACTCATTTTATGAAATCGTTACTTGCATCGGTAAAAGGAGAACAGAGTTTATATGAACTTGAATATCAAAGGTATTATCCTTTTATGATGAATACCGACAACAAAGAAGTTCCATTCCAACTTAAAGATGTTGAAGGTACGCGATTGGATCAGTTTTTATATCATTTAATGTTCTCTACCAGTCTGCCCTCATTGCTGCACTATGAAGATCGAAATTCAATGGCCTTTTCAATTGAATCACGCGTTCCATTCCTCGATCATCGCCTTGTTGAATTTTGTTTTGGATTAATTGATAGCGACAAAATTCATCGAACCGAAACCAAATATATTTTACGTGAGGCCTTAAAAAATATTCTTCCAAAAGCCATTTATGAGCGCAAAGACAAAAAAGGATTCGTCACACCCGGCGAAAGCAAATGGCTGCGAGGTCCCCTCAAATTTTTAATGGAAAACGACCAAAAACTGCCCGATTTCATCAACAAACAAAAAGCCTCCCAAATTTTTAAAGCCTACAACGACGGCGATAATTCTAAGGCTACCTTGGTATGGAGGCTGGCGGTGTTGGGGGAATGGGGGTAGGTGGTAGACTCATAGTTATTTCATTTTTATTAAGCTAATAATTTACGTAACTATTTTTTTATTGAATAAAACTTTTATACATTTGACTAACTATTCATTTATCTATATTACTAAAACTAAATAAAATGAGAAAATTTTACCTCTTTTTAATTTGTATTTCATTGTTAATCAATTATTTATCGTATGGGACATGGAATCCTGTGAGTATTTACAACGGTGGTGCTTGCGATATGACATTCAGTTTCACCATTGGTACTAAGGCCTATGTTGGAGGCGGTCGAACTGCTTTAACTTCTTTCAAAAATGATTTTTGGGAATTTGACCCTGTAATGAATTCATGGGTTCAAAAAGCAAGTTTCCCAGGAGGAGACAAAGCAGCCCAAGTTTCGTTTGTAATCAATGATAAAGCTTATGTAGGTTTAGGTTTTTCTTTGGGATACCATGATGAATTTTATGAATATGATCCTCAAACCAATATTTGGATACAAAAAGCAACATTTCCGGGTGGTGCAAGATATTCCAGTTCTTGGTTTACAATTGGAAATGCTGGCTACATTGTTGGTGGATGGGACGGTGGTGCTTTAGATGATTGTTGGGAATACACGCCGGCAACAGATACATGGGTGCAAAAAGCTGATTTTCCTGCGGGAGATCGTCAGGCTGCAGTCGGTTTTGCAATAGATAGTATGGGATATGTTTGTACAGGATATCAATCAACCTACACATTTTGATGACTTGTGGCAATTTGATCCTGTAAACAATTTATGGACTGCAAAAGCTCCATTTCCTGGATCACCCAGAAGAGGTTGCTCAGCACTTGTTTTAAATAATGAAGCTTATGTAGGTTTAGGATATGATGGCAATTATAGAACGGATTTTTATAAATACAATGCCACAAGCTGATTCATGGACTCAAGAAGCAGATTTTGGTGGATCAGCACGATATATTTCTTTTACTTTTGTACATTAACAACATAGGATATGTTGGTGTTGGTTCAAATGGTTCTCCACAATCACCTTTATATACTAGATGACGTTTGGGTCATTTGTACCTTCAGGAAATTTCAACTTAATTCAAGGTAATATATTTTGTGGATTTTAATAATGATAATATTCAAGATAGCCTTGAGCCATCTTTAACTAATAAAAAAGTTATTGAAACAAACACAGGAAATATTGCTTTCACCAATCAGAATGGTTTTTATTCATTAGCAGTAGATGATACTGGAGATTTTGAGGTGAGTATTATCGATAGCCTAACAAATTTTTCTGCAACACCTTCCAGTTATAATATCAATTTTGGTTCAATGCTTCAAGTTGATTCACTTAAGGATTTTGCCTTTCAAGGAGCCGGAATCATTAATGATTTATGTTTGACAATTTCGCCAACCGGTAATTTTCGTTCAGGAATGAATGGATCTTACGTCATTAATTATTCGAATTTTGGAAATACAATATTTAAATGGAACAGTTGTATTTTATCCTGATACTAATGTTACCTATGTATCCTCCGTACTTACACCAACTTCTGTTACACCTGATTCGATTGTGTTTTCAGTTGGAAATATTTCACCTTTTCAATCCGGTCAGTTCACGGTTACGGTGATTCGTGGATTTAGGATTACCTATAGGAACGTTGATTAATTCAAGTGCCATGATATTGCCTATAGTCGGTGATGTTAATCCAACTTGCAACTTAGCATTTTGGGAGGTTTCAGTAACGGGATCATTTGACCCGAATGATATATTGGTTAATATGAGTTTTATTTACGACTACCAGGTTCCAAACCAACCGGAATTGGAATACCTCATTCGTTTTCAGAATACGGGAAACGACACAGCGTTTCACTGTAAAGGTTATGAATACTATCGATACAGTTGGATTGTTGCTGAACACATTTCAATTTGTTTCATCATCTCATCCTGCAACGATTACTTGGTTGCCTTTGGAGCAATCTATGAAATTCTTATTTAATAATATTTTACTTGCCGACAGCAATGTGAATGAACCAATGAGTCATGGATTTATACGGTATAGAATAACACCCAAAGCGAATTTACTAGTAGGAGATTCTATCACTAGTCAAGCATTTATTTTCTTCGATTTTAATGCGCTGTTGTTACTAATATTGCTCGAACTGATATTATTACTCCAACCGGAATTCATGAATATGCAAATAGCGGGGAGTTATTAAATGTATATCCTAATCCGGTGCATTCATTTCTGACAATTCAAATTTATAATGCTGATCAGAAAAATATTTCGCTTGAGTTATATCAATGTATACGGTCAGAAAATTCGTGCCATCGATTATGGTCAAATTAATGGCGATAACATAAATAAAACCGTGGATGTTTCTGATTTGTCTGCCGGAATATATTTTATCAAATCAGTTGATTCTCATATTGTGAAACGATTTGTTAAATATTGATTCAATTTCACAAATCTTTATTAATTCATTTTTCAAATTCAAGACTTCTTATTTGCTTGGAGTTAACGACTCCTTTTTGCTTTTTTGACAATTCACTTTGTACAAAATTATTCTTTTTGTCTATACCAATTTTGCCTTTGGAAAGCCAAATGAAGCAATTTGAAATTATTTTTGAAACATAAGATGGGAGAGAAAGGGCAATAATAACAATAGACAAATAAACCTTTTCTTTTATTGAAAACAGATGAAGTTTTTCAATAATGTCATTTCTTGTTTTTTTCTTAATGATTGAACCATCAACAAAAACACCACATTGCAATATGTTTAAAAAATTTTGTTTAATTCCGGCTTTCATTTGATGGCGGCAAGAATTGAATATTTCAATAGGTATAAGTGGCTTAATTTCATTTATAGAAATTAGTAAATCGTATACACACGTCCTCCATAAATAGTATGATGAATATACCATTACTTGATGATGTTTGCTTTCAATGGGAATTACAAGGTCTTTTACAAACGGCTTTAGATTTGATTTTACCATTCCTAAAATCATGATTTGAGTCTGAGGCCAGCACTCATTAAAAAAGTCGTAACCGTATTTTTGAAGATTTTCTTTAAAGTAATCTGACTTGCAAACAAAATAGCCGGCATTTCCCATATACCAATATAGATTTTCAAGAAATGTAGTATACTCCTGATACCCTGGTTTTAAATTTTCTTTATTTTTAAACTTACTAATGTCGATTAATACGCCTAAATTTGTTGAACCTTTTAGAATACTTAAAAGTTCAGGCAAAGAATCTTTTCTGATACGATCATCATCACCAAGAAACAAAACAAATTCTGAATTTGCAAGTTCCATTGATTTAAGGACATTTGATTTGGCTCCTATGTTTGATGCGTTTCGATTGGAGTTTATGAAACTAAATTTATTTTGGTAATTGCTTACCATATTACGTGTGTTGTCCTCCGAATTATTATCTGAAACTAAAATTTCAACGCTGCTTTCCAGAGAATATGTCGTAATTTGTTGAGTTAAATCATCAATTAACTCTTTCAATAAAAGCTCCCTGTTCCAGGTTGGAATTGAAATAGTCAACAATTTTTTCATTCTATCGTACTAAGCAGAATCAAAGTTTTATTCCTGCAAGTTTTCTAAGATGTTCTTGTGTTCCTGCGACATCAATAAAAATGTCAGGAATAGCTATACGTTTTATTTTTGGAATTTTATCAAGTTGTCCGGATTCTAATAAATCGTTATAAGCTTCAAGTATTGACGAACCAAAGCCACCTTGCCTTTGGTGCTCTTCAATTGTGATTATAGAATCATAGTTTTTGGTTATATCCAATAATGCATTTGAATCCATTGGTTTGATATATGGAAAGCTGTAAAGTCCCCAAACCAATTTGTTGTCGTTGACGTAATCGAAAGAGTATTTTAACATAGCACCGGTTGACAATATTGCAGTTTGTTTTCCTTTTATTATTGGATGGCATTTACCAAACAAAAAAGTATTTAAAATGGACGGAATATCAGGTTCACCGGCTTTGCCAAGCCTGATATAAGCAGGACCATGATGATTACAGAGTTGTGTTGTAATGCTTTTAGCTTCTAAAGGATCTCCTGGAGCACAAACAGTTAAATTGGGTATGGTTCTCAACATTCCTAATTCCTCAGTTGCATGATGTGAAGCACCTAATGCACCATAAGCATAGCCACCTCCAACAGCTACAATTTTAACATCTAAATTATGATAGCAAATATCATAACGTATTTGTTCCATGCTACGTAGAGTAGGGAAATTGGCAATTGAATATGTAAATACAGTATATCCTTCCATTGCAAGGCCTGCTGCCAATCCGGTCATGTTTTGTTCTGCAACCCCGGCATTAAGAAACCTTTCCGGAAATCGTTCCCGAAATGGTTCAACAACTGAAAATCCCAGATCTCCCACAATCAAAAATATTTTATCATTTTCTGATGCTTCTTCAATAAGTTGATTTATAAATGCTGTTCTCATTTTGATTGTATTTGACTCAAGCCTTGTTCAAATTGTTCTTGATCAGGTGACTTATAGTGCCACAGCAATTTATTTTCCATAAAATCAACACCTTTACCTTTTATGGTGTGCGCAATAATTACAGTGGGTTGTGTATTGGTTCCTTCTGTGAAAGCTGAATGTAACGCTTCGTGGTCATGACCATCAACTTCAATAACATTCCAGTTGAATGCTTTAAACTTATCATTTAAAGGATGTAAGTCAATTACATCTTTAACATTTCCAAGACTTTGAATTTTATTATAATCAATTATCAGTGTTATATTGGTTAATTGATGTTGTGGAGCGAACAGTATAGCTTCCCAATTTGAACCTTCATCAAGTTCACCATCACTCAAAAGTGCATAGACCCTCCATTTTGCATTCTTTATTTTTCCTGCTAGTGCAACTCCGCAAGCAACTCCAAGGGCATGCCCAAGGCTACCTGTGCTCAGCTCTACCCCGGGAATCTTATGACTTGTATGGGAAAGTAATATGCTATCATTTTTTGAGTAGCTGTTGAGTAATTCCATAGGAAAAAACCCTTTAAGAGCTAATGTAGCGTATAATGAAGTACAGGCATGCCCTTTTGATAAGAAAAATCTATCCCGGTTTGAACTTTCAGGATCTTGTGCATCAACTTTTAATATCCTTTCGTACAATACAGCCAAAATATCTGTCATTGAAAATGCACCCCCAATATGTGAAGCTTTTGCATTATACACCATTTTTAAAGTCTCACTCCTAATGGCCTTACTAAGTTCAATTGTATTGGTAAACATTCTAAATCTATTTAACTAAATCAATTAATTGTTGTTTATGTTTTTTTGAATGAAGAAAGATAAAATTTGTATCCTGTGTTTCTTCGGTTATAAACTCTGCTATTTCGAGATATTTACCACGAATGACAAGACACACATAATCCATTTCTCCCATTAAAGTTATTATGTCATTTGGGTGATAATCAAATTTTTTAGACCATTTCCTGAGCATTTCACAAAAAATCATAGGATGTGATTTGGAAATCACTTTTCTCCCTCCTTTGAGTGCAAAAAGTTCGGCACCTTCAATATCACACTTAATAAAATCTACATCCTTAATGATATGGGATGAGCAGAAATCATCCATGGTTTCTATTGTACAAGTTATTTTTTGTACATTTTCGCTTTCTGATACATTTTGTAAGCTTGCATTCACAGATAACAGAGGGTCAAAGAATAAATCCAATTCTCCTTTTTGATCCGACAACCCAATCGGATGGGTAATAATATTTTTAATCTTATTTAATTCAATATTTTTATTTAAAAATTCAAATGTACTAGGTATTGGCTCAAATGCATGTACCGTTGCTAATGGATGAAGTTGCGCTACATGCATAGAATACCATCCCAAGTTTGCTCCTATGTCAATTACAGTAGCAGTGGGCGGAATTAGCTTGAGCTGCATTTCTAGTTCATCCTTCTCGTATTCGTTAAAATTTAACGTGTCCAAAGGGGCTAACCTTTTATCACCTGGAATACAAATGAAACGAAGTTGAGAATCACGAAACTTAGCAATTACTATATCATCTTTGATTTCGATTGAATCTAAATTTGTATCTTTTATAAAGTTTGAATAGTCGAAAAGTAAACTGTGTTTTATATACATTGAATCTATGTAATCCTTTTTGGAAAGTGCATTCTTTAAAAACTTGTTTTTTATTTCTTGAAGACTCATTTGTAGCTATTTATTGTTCTTTGAAATCCCTCATGAACGGTTGTAGTGGCTTTCCATCCAATTAATTCAGCTTTTGTGCAATTAGGGCAATTGCGACTTACGTTGCTAGCCACATAATTTGTATTTGTATTGGAATTGATAGTGACTTCCAGCTTCTTTCAGGATATAAATTTATAAGAATAGATGCTAAATTTTTTATACTATACTCCTGTTCCTGGTTACCTATATTATAACTTTCTCCTGAACGGCCATTCATTAAAGCAAGAAAAAATCCTATTGTAGCATCCTTGATATAACAAAATGCTCTTTGTGCAGTTCCATCACTGTTTAAATTAATATTTTCATTTTGAACTATGTTTTTTACGAAATCTGCATATACTCTTCCATCATTCAAATCCATTCCTGGACCATATGTGTGGAATGGTCTAACAATTTTTACAGGTACAGCATGTTGATGAAAATAGCTTACACAAAGAGTTTCTCCCATTCTTTTACTTTCCGCATAACAAGATCTTACTTTTGCTGGATCTAAATATCCGAACTGATCTTCTTTAATTGGATTCTCAGAATCAGGAATTTGGCCATATACTTCGCTGGAACTAAAATATAAAAATCCATCTACCTTAGATTCAATTGCAAGTTCAAGTAAATTGGATGTCCCAATTATATTTGGTTTTAATGTTCCAACAGGATCAATGCTGTAATATTTAGGACTTGCTTGACTAGCTGCATGAATGATATAATTATAACCTCTATTTTCTAATTTTTCATTTACATCTTGGTGCAATAAATAGAGTGAATCATTATCGATATATTCCGCAAAACGATGCTGTGCTTTGTATATATTTCTTACAAGAGCGGTTATTTTAATATTTAATTTAAAGTATTCGTTTGCTTCTAAAAGTGAATATACAAGATAGGCAGGTAAAAAACCGTTTGCGCCTGTAATAAGTATATGCTTGTTCTTGAACTTCTCCCAAGGAATATTTGATTTAACAATTTCCTCGATATCCGATTTGATTATGATATTTGATACTTTCATCAGGGTGATTTTAATTTAATTCCCTTGTCATAATTTCAATAATATAATCAATCATTTCATCATCAATCATGGGAGTTACTCCAATCCAAAAAGTGTTATTTAGTACAATTTCAGTATTAGGTAAATCACCTGAACTTTTATAAGTAACATTCTTAAAATAGGGTTGTTTTCTAATGTCGCCTGCAAATAATAGTCTTGTTGCTATTTTAGAATCGGTAAGTTTCTTTATCAATTCATTTCGATTTATACCTGATTCAGGTTTTATAGTAATTAAAAATCCAAACCATGAAGGGTCTGTACACGGAGTTGCTTCAGGAAGAATTATTTTAGAAGAAAATTTTCTAAGGCCTGCTGCTAGTCTTTCGAAATTTTTACGACGCGTTTTAACAAATGAATCAAGTTTTTTAAGCTGAGCTAAACCTAATGCAGCTTGCATATCGGTTATTTTTAAATTGAATCCAATACGTGAATAGATGTACTTGTGATCATACCCTAAAGGTAAATCACCCAGCTGCCACTCAAATCTTTTGCCACAGGTATTGTCGCAACCTGATGCACACCAACAGTCCCGACCCCAATCGCGAAATGATTCCATGATGGTGGCAAGTTTAGCACTTTTGGTAAAAACTGCACCACCTTCACCCATAGTGATGTGATGAGCCGGATAAAAACTTAATGTTCCAATGTCACCAAATGTTCCAACATGTTTTCCATTAACTTTAGCACCTAAGGCATCACAGCAATCTTCAATTAACCACAGGTTGTGTCTTTTGGCTATTGTTTCAATTTTTTCTACATCAAATGGATTTCCAAGAGTGTGAGCAATCATTATTGCCTTTGTTTTTGGAGTTATTGCTCTTTCAATTTCTTCAACTTTGATGTTATATGTTGGAATGTCAACATCAACGAAAACAGGTGTAACACCGTATTGGATCCACGGATTAATAGTTGTGGGAAAGGAAACAGCAACGCTAATTACTTCATCACCGGGTTTCACTGCACGTTCACCAAGTGAAGGATCTGTCAACGCGGAAACTGCAATTAAGTTAGCAGATGATCCGGAATTAACAGTCAGAACTTTAGAAATTCCAATATATTTACCTAAGTCCTTTTCAAACGCTTCATTATATCTTCCTGTAGTAAACCATCCATCAAGCGACGCTGCAACAAGAGCATGCAATTCTTTGTCGTCAAAAACTTTTCCACTAACGGGTACAGTTGAAGTGCCTGGAATGAATTTCTTTACAGGAAATGCTACTTTGTGATATTCGGAAATCAAACGCATGATCTCGTTTTTGATTTCTGACTGTTTATCTGTTGTTAAATTTTCCAATTTTTTATCTTACTTATAAAACTCCACCACATCCTCCATGCACAATCTAACCCTATAGCGTGGTACGGAAAAATGATTTTTGTACCAATTTATTGTTCTTTCTACCGCCGTTTTGGCATCCCACACAGGTTCCCAATTAAGGTGTATAAGAGATTTATTGATATTGAGTTTGAGATTTTGGGCTTCGTGAGGTTGGTTGATTTGTTGGGGCGTTTCATAGTTTCCCGATCCCCATATGTTGAATCGACATCTCTACAATTTCTTTAACCGTAAATTGATCTGTTTCCATTGGACCAAAATTATAGCTTCCTGTGTATTTATCGGCATCGGTATTTAATAACATTCCAAGTTTTAAATATCCTGCCAGTGGATCTAACACATGCTGCCACGGGCGAATGGCATTTGGATTTCGCACTTCCGGTGTTTGGTTATTTTCTAACGCATTCACTAAATCCGGAATGAGGCGGTCGGTGGATCTATCGCCGCCTCCAATTATGTTTCCGGCACGAGCCGTAGCAATAGCTTTTTGATGACTGCTTTACTGATGGACTGGAAAAGGAGCGTTGATATGACTGTGTGATTATTTCGGCGCCTGCTTTAGAACTGCTGTAAGGATCGTGTCCGCCAAGTGGATCTGTTTCCTTAAAGGGCATCCCTGACTCATTGTTTTCATAAACTTTATCAGTGGTGATAATTACAGCAGTGCATTTATTTTGTAGTGCCCTCATGGTTTCCAACACATGTGCAGTTCCTGTTACATTTACTTCAAAAGTTTCGAGTGGATGTTGATACGAATATCTTACAAGTGGCTGTGCTGCCAGATGAAATATGAAATCAGGTTTAAATTCTAAAATTGACTTTTTTAGTTTTTCGCTGTCACGGATATCGTTAATTTGACTTTCTATTTCAAGATCTTTCTTCAGCAGATTAAAGAGAGAATTCTCATAAATAGGTGCTAGCGAGTACCCTTTTGTTGTGGCACCGGCTACGTTCATCAGCACGCTAAGCCAAGATCCTTTAAAGCCGGTATGTCCGGTGATAAAGACTCTTTTTCCGGAGTAGCTTTGTACGACCTGTTCGTTATTATAATTTTCTACCAACATTTCCACTCCGCTTTATTGTTGTTCCACAAATTATTCAGGTATTCGTAGTCGCGGTACGTATCCATGCATTGCCAAAAACCTTCATGATTGAACATGTTTAGTTGTCCTTCATTAGCTAATTTTTCAAGTGGAGATCTCTCTAATGTGCATTTAGGATCGGCGTCGAGATATTCGAAGAATTTTTTATTGAAAACAAAAAATCCACCATTGATGTTACCTCCTGTATGCACTTGTGGTTTTTCGTTAAAGCTTTCGACTCTTTCTCCATCAGTCATTAATTCGCCAAAGCGGGAGGGAGGCAATACTCCGGTAACAGTTCCTATTTTTCCGTGTGACCGGTGAAAAGAAAGAAGTTTTTCAATATCAACATTACATACACCGTCACCATAAGTTAACATGAACTCATCGCCATCAACATATTTTTCGATTTGTTTTACTCGCGATCCTGTCATCGACAAAGGACCTGTTTCCGCAAAGGTAATTTCCCAGCCATTTTCGCTGTGAGAATTGTGAACGTTCATATTCCCATTGCCAAGTGTTAAGGTGAAATCATTGTTACGAATTTCATAATTCATAAAATAATTTTTGATTACATCTCCACGATAACCTAAACACAAAACAAATTTATTGAAACCAAAATGACTGTAGTTTTTCATAATGTGCCACAAAATCGGGCGACCACCAACCTCAACCATAGGCTTAGGTTTGTACTCGGTTTCTTCCTTTAACCGCGTCCCTAATCCCCCACAAAGTATCACCGTTTTCATAGAATGCCTCTTATAAAATTGAAGAGCCGGAATTTCCCGGCTATGGATGGCAAATTTAAGAATTTTCGGACACTGTTTTTATTTTAAATAGATTCATTATAGGCAATGTTTATTGATTCTAAAATATTTATTACATTTACCTTGAAATGAATCAATAAATTATTTAAATAGTTAGAAATCATTATAATATGAAAAAGTCTTCAGTTTCTAAAATTGATAAGTATTTGATTTTTGCCTTTTTTGCTTTTTTCTATTTCGGCAATACAGCCAATGTGAACAGTCAAACTTATTCATGGACACAAAAAGCAGATTATGGAGGTGGTGAAACCTACGATCCATTTGCATTTGTTATTGGTAATAAGGCTTATGTAGGAACCGGCAGAGCGATTCCTTCAATTGTTAAAGATGATTTTTGGGAGTATGATCCTCAAACTGATGTTTGGACTCAAAAGGCAGATTTTCTCGGGTCTGGCAGATACGGTGCCAAGGCTTTTTCCATAGGTAATTTTGGATATGCCGGCACCGGTTGGACTCCATCTGCGACAGCAACATTCTACAAATATGACCCTGTGACCAATGTATGGACTCCCATAGCAAATTTCGGTGGCTCAGCGCGGTACACCGGAACCGCATTTTCCATTGACAATTTTGGTTATTTGGGATTAGGATACGCTCCTTGCAGTAATGATTTTTGGCGCTATGATCCAATACTCAACGCTTGGACTCAAACTGCTGCATTTCCCGGGGGTATTCGTCAGGCGGCTTCCTCTTTTACCATCAATGGTTTTGCTTATGTAGGAGCAGGCAGTTGTAATACTTCAATTTATACCGATTTCTATAAATATGATCCGGTGAACAATTCATGGACTCCTATAGCTACTTTCCTGGTCCCGGTAGAGCGGCAGCATTTTCATTCTCGTTCGGAACTGATGGATATTTGGGAATGGGCTATGATTATCCTAATTCACCATCTTCACCTTATACAATTTTTCAAGATTTCTGGAAATATGATTCAAACAATGACTCTTGGTCGCAATTGTCTAATTTCCCGGGAGGCAAAATATATTCAGGTGTTTCATTTGCTATCGGAAACAAAGGATATGTAGGAATGGGTTCAGATAATTTTCTTGCAACACCAAATTATCTTGATATGTTTTGGGAATATAGTCTTACTACAGGAATAAATGATATCGGAGATGTAAGTCAAAGTTTACATTGTTATCCAAACCCCGTCTCTAACAAATTAACAATTCGATGGAATTCTGATTTCATCACGAATTCAACCACGCTAATTCAAATTTATGATGTGAATGGCAAATTGGTAAAATCATCCAATATTAATAATGCAACCAATTTAATTGAATTAGATGTTTCCGGACTTTCCAAAGGAAGCTACACAGTTTCCTTAGTTCAAAATTCTACAGTGGTGGCTAACAGCAACCTTGCCAAATTATAAACTCTTCTCAGAATAATGGTTAGATGATTTTGTGTATTTTTAGTTGAAAATTGTGTTTATGAAATCAATAATTTTAGTTTTAGCAATTAATTTCATTCTTGTAAATTCAATGTTAGGACAATGCATTGCAAATTACTCTTACAATGCAAATGATGACACTTTGACTTTTACAAATATGTCAACAATTTCAAATGCACATTTTTATTGGAATTTCGGAGATGGATCTGGGTCAAATGATTTTTCTCCTATTCATGTTTTCCCTGACGATGGCAGTTACCTGGTAACTCTTTATGGCTTGGATACAATTACAAATTGTGTAGATGTTGAAGAGCATTGGATTAATGTTATAAAGCCAGATACAATGGCATGCAATATTTATTTTACAGACACAATTATCGGTACATCACCACAAACAACAAATCTTTCAACTAATTGTACAGGTTATAATTTGGGATGTCATGTTTTTGCAAATGCTCAAAACATTTGTAACGGTTTTGTTTGTTCAGGTTGGGATCCAGCTTTGTTCTTACATGGAATGCAAGCTACTAGTAACGATAGTATATATGGATCAAGGATTTTCAATGCCTATTATAAAACCTTTCCAATTAGTTATTCATCATCAGTCAACTATGGAAATTGCTCATCTAATTTTGAAGTTCTGATAAATTACCAGCCAAATGGTGCTCTCGTAACATTTACTGCCATGAATAAATCAGGAACCAGCACTTTTGCCATTACCGGATTCGGAAACCCTATTTATTTGTCAGGATATTCTGTAAGCTATTTATATCCTTATTACTATTATAGAAAAGTTAGCCCACATATAGTCACGCACACTAAAACGGATCCCTCAAACGGATGTTCATCCGTTTCTTCATCTCAATGTATTCTTCTTATTAATCCATATTACACATGGCCTGCAAATTGTGTAATTTCACAGCAGCCACAAACTCAATTTGTGACTAATGGATCAATCGCACAATTTATTATTGATGCCCCTGACAATGTAACTAAACAATGGCAACAAGATGCAGGTCTTGGCTTTACGAATCTTACAAATGCCGGCCCATACAGTGGGGTTAATTCGGACACTTTATCAATTGCGAATGTTCAATTCACTATGAATAACTTTCATTATCGTTGTATACTTTCAGATAGTAGCGGTTTTGGCTGTCAAAATACAAGTTCAACAGCTGTACTTTATGTTTCAACTACAGGTATAGATGAAGTTTTTCAAATAAGTTTGAATACTTTTCCTAATCCGGTTGCTGAAATGTTATTTATATCCGGCCCAAGTGAAATGAACATGGCATCATTAAAAGTATATAATTTGTTGGGAAAAGAAGTTATATCCACTCAATTGGAGATTGGTAAAGGATTAAATGTTTCATTGTTAAATAATGGAATGTATTTTTTGGAATTAAAGCAAGATAAGTATGTAGGAAGATCTACATTTATCAAGAACTAAAAACATCCGCTAACAGCCAATATTTTAGAAATAATAGCACATCAACGTAATTTTTGCGAAAAAACGATGCTATTTAGTTTTCTTTGTCTTAATATTCCCTTTTTTAACAATGTTGAATGAAATTCTTACATTTTAATCTGACCATAAATTTCTTATGTTTTTAATTTAAAATATTGAATATCACCGACTTGTATTATTTTTGTTTTTATTAATTGAGGTCACAATTTCAATTGTCAATACCATTTTTAACAATTCTTTGAACTTTTCTTGCACTCCTCCGTAAGAATGCACATGATTTGGAGGATACAGCCTCCTTTCATAATAATCTAAAAACCCAAAGAGAAATGAATCCATATCGGATTAAACGACTTTTTATGAGATGTAAGATATTGATATTGTTGTTGTTAATGGTGTCGTTGGCCGGATTCAATACAATTCATGCACAAGCTCCGACAGCATCATTTACCATTCCTCAAAACTCAGGATGTATCCCATTTTCGGTACAGTTTACCAACACTTCCGGCAATGCCACTTCTTGGTTCTGGGATTTTGGAAATGGGAATTATTCAACCTCTGAACACCCTGTAAATATTTATCTCACTACCGGGACATTCTCTGTTAAGTTGGTTGCTCGAGACGCATCGGGTCAAGCCGATTCCGTTACTTATTCCGGCATGATTTCCACATCAAGTGCTCCTCTAATTAATTTTAACGCTTCTTCAACTACTCAATGTCTTGAAAATGGTGTGATTTCTTTTACTAATCTTTCATCAAATTACGATTCTTGTATTTGGGATTTTGGTGATGGTGTAACGAGTAATGTGAACAATCCTGTACATCAATATTTGAGTCCGGGAATTTATACAGTTACTTTAGTGGGATATAATACTGCGCAAGGGTGTAGTTCTTCATTATCCAAAAATTCTTACATAAATATTCTGAGCAATCCTGCTGCTACTTTTACAGCAAATAGTACTACAACATGTAATGCAAATGAATCTATTGCTTTTCAATCGCAGGCATCATCGGCAATATCTTTTCAATGGCAATTTGGTGACGGATCAACTTCAAATTTGCAAAATCCTGTTCATGTTTATGGTGTGCCCGGAATTTATTCAGTAACTTTAATTACCTCTAACCAACTGGGTTGCTCCGATACAGTGACAATGCCATCTTACATTGAAGTTCGTTCCAACCCGGTTCCGACTATTCAATGTACTGCTCCGCTGACAAGTTGTAATCCGGTATTTGCTACATTTTCAACAACAACAACAGGAATTACTTCATGGTCTTGGGATTTTGGTGATTCCACTACTGCTCAACTTCCTGCCAATGCACATTCATATTTCCTTCCGGGAACGTTTCCTATAAATCTGCAGGTGACCTATGCAAACGGGTGTGTTAATGAAAATACAATCCATCTAACAGCACTTCCGCAACCCGGCTCTGTATATTCTGTTACTAATAATCAGGGATGCGCGCCTTTAAATGTAAATCTCAACTGTATAGCTCCTGCTCCCGGCAATTCATATTTATGGAATTTTGGTGATGGAACAACATCCGCTCAAAGCGCCCCCACACATATATATACTACTGCAGGTATTTATAATACATCGCTAACAGTGACCAATTCTTATGGATGTATATCGCAGTTTGCTTCAAATAATCATGTAATTGTTGCGCAACCCGAAGCTACATTCACAGCCGATGATCTTTCAGGTTGTGTGCCTCATACCGTAAATTTTAATCATAACGGGGGTGGAGTATATGTTTATAATTGGAATTTTGGCGATGGCGCTACTTCTACCTTGCAATCACCTTCTCATACCTACTCAGCACCGGGAAATTATCAAGTTTCGTTAACTATTTCTGATGTGACTGGATGTTCAGTGAATTATACGTTGCCAGCTCAAGTTGTTATTTCTACCGGAGTGAACAATTTCAACACTATAACTCCTGTTACCGTTTGTGCTCCTTTCACAGTAAATCTTTATGATAATTCGCCTGCTACCTCAGCATGGTCGTGGGATTTTGGTGATGGTGCTTCTTCGAATTTGCAAAATACTGTTCACACTTACACCGATGCAGGTACCTATAACGTTATACTACAAACGCAGTCGGCTGGAAATTCCTGCTCACAACTCGTTTCACCTTATGCCACCTACATTATTCACGATGGGTATGCTGAATTTGATCTCACTCAAACGCTATGCCCTCCATTCACTGCTACCTTCACCGATCAGTCGGGAAATGCAATTTCTTGGTTGTGGGATTTTGGCGATGGATCAACATCCACACAACAACATCCTGTTCATGTTTATGCTTTGCCGGGTTTTTATAGTGTAACTTTAACAATCACTACTGCCGATGGATGTACTTATACTAAGTTCCATTATTATGCAGCATCATTTTTACCTTTAGTAGCCAATGCAACAGCAACAACACAGGATACTACTTTACCATTAAATGTAAATTTTTATGCAAACAGTTCCGGGGCAACGGCTTGGTTTTGGGAATTTGGTGATGGTGGTACTTCCACATCGCAAAATCCTATTCATACCTATTTTATTCCCGGACCATACAATATTAATCTCACTATTTCAAATGCAGAATGTTCCTATACCTATAATTATGCAGGTGTAACTATCGGTACGGGAACAGCATTGCCCGGTGGTGGCAATGATTCACTTCATGTACCCGAACCGGTTTATAGTTGTGTTCCGTATGAGATGAATTTTTCTAATCCTGCCATTAATACAGTCGCATGGCTATGGGATTTTGGCGATGGTGATACTTCTACAACCGAAAATCCGATTCACATTTATACCGACCCCGGTGTATTTACTGTTTCACTCATAACTTGGGATAACTTGGGACATACCGATACGATTATTCAACCTGCTTCATTTTATTTGACAGGTGCAACGTCCGATTTTCAAATTAATTATGCAAATAACTGTGCGGGTTCTACAGTTACTATGGTGAATAATTCTTCAAATGCGATATCCTATTTATGGGATTTTGGAGATGGAACTTCTTCTACTATTGCTAACCCAACTCATACCTATAACACGATGGGGGTAAATTATATTATTTCCTTAAATGTAATTGACTCTTCGGGATGTACCGATTTTATGGCTCGAAGTTATTATGCAGCCGCAACTGCTTCAATTAATGCAAGTACCCGAAGAGCTTGTGCTAACGATACAGTTTCTTTCACAAGTGGTTTCCTTAATTTTTCTTCTTACCTATGGGATTTTGGTGATGGAACCACCTCTGCAATAGCAAATCCTTTTCATATTTATCCCGATTCAGGAAATTATCAGGTATCACTTACTGTGATCGATACTGCAGGATGTTCCAACACCTGGTCGTTACCATATCTTATCAAGGTTAGTAAGCCTAATGCTGCGTTCACCTATGTAACTACCACTAATGGTTGCTATTCACCGGTTGTTCAGTTCACCGATAGTTCTTTCGGTGCGGTATCATGGCACTGGGATTTTGGTGATGGTAGTTCTTCGTCACAACTCAATCCTAGTCACACGTATACAATTGCAGGTACCTATTCGGTTACTTTACAAGTATCAAATGATGGTTGTACCGATGAATTCACAGTAAATAATCTTATTTTTGTTCCTTCACTGCAAGCCAATTTTTCATATACGCAATCATCTGAATGTTTACCTGTTACCGCAACATTTGCCGATAGTAGTCGTGATGCCATAAGTTGGTTATGGGATTTTGGTGATGGTGCTACCTCGTCACTTCAAAATCCATCACATCAGTACCCATCTAAACCGGAAGGAATGGTAACTCTCACGGTATCGGATGTAAACGGATGTGTTCGTTCAAAATCGAAACCGAATATTGAGGCCATGTTCCCTAAAGTTTTTGCAGGGGATTCAATAGGATGTACACCTTTCGCATTTGTTGCTTCCGATTCTTCCTACAATGTAAATTCATGGCTTTGGAATTTTGGTGATGGTACCTATTCAACAGATCCTTCTCCTAATCATACCTATATGTATAACGGCAATTATGCAGTTTCACTAACGGTAACAGCACCTTCAGGATGTACGCAAGTAATTTCTCCCATCACACATGTTAAAACAACAGGACCCAATGCACAATTTTCATTGAACACCGTTGTTTCATGTGCTCCTACAATAGTTAATTTTAATGATAACTCATCAGGAGCAACAGCCTGGAATTGGAATTTTGGTGATTCGAATAATTCCGTACTTAATGATCCTGTTCACATTTATAACCAACCGGGCATATATGATGTAACTTTAATTGTTAGCGATTCATCCGGGTGTTCCGATACGTTAGTTCGTCCCGGACTTGTACATATCACCGGTAGCATTGCCAATTTTAGTGTTTCTGCTGCTACAGGATGCAGTCCATGGCAGGTTCCTTTTCAGGATTCATCCATTAGTGCCTTTAACTGGTTATGGAATTTTGGTGATGGAAATACTTCATCGCTTCAAAATCCTGTTCACATTTACGATACTCCGGGAAATTATGTTGTTACACTAATCACCCACGACACAACAGGTTGTCAATCGGTGTATTCGAATCCGGTTCCATTATTTGTTCAGCAGCCTCCTGTTAGTCAGTTTAGTTTAACGAATACTACTGGATGTACTCCTCACACAGTAAATATCTCTAATCAATCTACAGGTAGTGCAAACTACATCTGGCATTTTGGTGATGGAACAATTTCTTATGATGCAAATCCTGTTCATGTTTACACCACTCCCGGAACGTATTACATATCGTTGGTTACCGGCAACGGAACTGGTTGTAAAGATACATTGGTAACGGAAAATCCGGTAATTGTGGCCGCCTCTCCAGTGCCATCGTTCTCCCTTTCAGGAAATATTGGTTGTGCGCCTTTATTGGTACAATTCAACAATACTTCAACTAATACCGATAGCACAACAACATATAGTTGGAATTTTGGCAATGGAACTAGTGCGACTGCCGCAAATCCTTCAGCCAACTATCTTAGTCCGGGTAACTATTCAGTAACTCTTACTGCTACAAATGGTGGGGTTTGTCAGGAAATAGCCACTCTTAACAATGTTGTTATTGTAAACAATGGCGACTTGCCTGAGCCTGTTATGATGAAGAGTGTGAGTGTTACTGATACAAATGCTATTGAAGTCACATGGGGGAATCTTTCTCAAACAAATTTGAATGCATACAGGCTATACCGTTATAATACATCACTTAGAGCTTTTGATTTGATTTACACCGATTTTAATCCCGGTACCACAAGTTGGAATGCGACTACAACTTATACTGATACTGTTGTAAACACCTCCGACAGCACCTACACCTATGCCGTGCAAGCTGTAACCGAATGTGATGCATCGTTACCTATTGAACAACAAAATAATCATACCAGTATAAACCTAGAAGGATCGATAATTGACAATGCGGTTCATTTGGAATGGAATCTTTATGAGGGTTGTACAACAGATGGTTATGAAATTTACAGACAAGATAATTTATCCGGTAACTTTAATATCATTGCTATGGTGGATGAAGAGTCGGCATATTATATAGATTCAACTGTGTACTGCGGAATGCTGGCTGCTTATCGTGTGAAGGCTGTAAACCTTTGTGGGGAAGGCTTTGAGGCTTCGTCTGATATTATTCAGCTGGATGCCCCCGGTATTCTGGTTAATCAAAAGGTGGATATTATTCGTTCTACTGTAGTTGACGACAGTTACGTATTCACCGAATGGGCTCCTCCGGTTCTTGCACCTCAATTAGTGACTACATTTGATTTATACCGTTCCACAGACAATACAAATTTTGATTTGATTGCAACACTTCCCGGTAACGAAACCAATTATTCCGATTACAATACAGCTGTAAAAGGTCATTATTACTTTTATAAAATCAAAGTCAATAACCTTTGCGAGTTGGAAACTACGCAAGGAATGCAAGGATCATCAATTTTGTTGATTGGAGCCCTTGATGAAGAAAATAGATCGGTCCTACGATGGTCGCCTTACCGCGATTGGGAATCGGGCGTTGATTATTATGTGATTGAACGTGTTGATTTAAATGGAAATTGGGTTCCAGTAGGTAGAGTGGATGGCACTATTCAACATTATATAGACCGGTAAATTTCGCCTTCCTTTTCATTATCAACTTTTTTTACAGAAACTTTCCGCAATGCATTTTCTATAGATGCATTGAGTTCAAATCCAATAATTAGTTGGAGTGAATTGAAATTGATCCAGATGAGAATAATTATGAGTGTTCCAATGGAGCCATATACTTTATTGTACTGACTAAAGTTTGCAACAAAATAATTAAAAGCAATAGTAGTGGATAATAGTAGTATGGTAGCTGTAACAGAGCCAACTGAAATAAATGGGCGTTTATTCTTTTTTGAAGGGCCATAATAATAGAGAACCGATATCATAATAAGGGCCATTGATATTAGAATCAGGAAAGTGCCAATATTCAGCAATAAAATTCTTGGTCCTGCATTTAATAAGTTGTTTTGTTCGAGATAATTAGTTGTTATTTCTGCTATAATTAAAAGGGCTATAGATATGATTACAATTAAAGCCAGAAAAAGCGTTAAATAAAGCGATACTAATCGGCGCTTGAATGCATTCCTGACTTCAGCACCATGATAACTTTTATTGAAGCTTTCTAAAAGAGAATTGATTCCATTTGTGGAGACGTAAAGTGCGAATATAAAACCAAAAGAGAGCAAACCGCCACGGGGTTGATTTAGAATATCTTCGATGGTAGAACGGGCAGCTACAAAAGTATAGGGGGGGAGAACATCCTGCAATAGCAATAAAATTTTATCCTGTATGCCATCAATTGGGATATAGGGAATTAGAGTGAAGAAGAAGATAATGGTGGGGAAAATGGCCAGAAAAAAATCAAATGATATAGATCTTGCACGAGCTTGTATATCACCTTTTTGTAAGCCCACTACAAAAAAAGTTCCAATATCAAGCATGCTGATATTTTCTTCTCCCGGATATTTAATTTTTGCAAGGATGTGAAAAAGTGGACGAATAACACGCTGATGAACAATTGATTTGATATATCCAAACCATCCACGTATTTTCCAAATCCACCTCATTATTTATAAGCTTTAAGGCTCATGTCGAGACTTTTGAAAGTATGAGTGAGAGCTCCGACAGAAATAAAATCGACACCTGTTTCGCCATAGCTTCTTATTGTATCTAAAGTAATTCCACCCGATGCTTCAGTTTCAAAACGTTTGGCAATAAGGTCAACGGCTTCGCGCAGTTGTGGAGGGGTGAAATTGTCGAGCATAATTCTGTTTACACCACCTTCACCTAGCACTTGCTTCACCTCATTTAGATTTCTTGTTTCAATTTCAACGGGAATAGTATTGCCTGTTTTTTCAAGATAACTTCGCACGTTTTTTATTGCAGCAACTATTCCGCCGGCATAATCAACATGGTTATCTTTGATGAGAATCATATCATATAAACCCATCCTGTGGTTCATTCCACCACCTATGCGAACGGCCCATTTTTCGAGGTCCCTCATAAGTGGAGTTGTTTTACGGGTGTCTAGAACTCTTGCGGGCAAACCAGCCAATCGTTCCACATACAAACGTGTAGCTGAAGCTATTCCGCTCATGCGTTGCATACAATTTAGTACCAACCTTTCCGATTTTAAAATTGATTGATCAGTACCTTCCACTGTAAATGCGATATCTCCATGATTTACGATAGTGCCATCATCAATAATTTTAGTAAATACTAAAGTAGGATCTACCATTTTAAAAATAATAGGAGCCACTTCCATACCGGCTAATACACCTGTGTCTTTTATAATTAATTGAGCTTTTCCTTTTGAATCGGGAGGAACACAAGCCATTGAAGTATGGTCACCTGTTCCTATATCCTCCTGAAGTGAAAATTTAATAAATTCTTCAATTGTCATATTTCATTCTGTTTACAAATGCAAAGATGCAGTTTTATTTGGATGTAAGATACTGATAAAGATCACCAAATGAAAAAGCCACCGGATTAACCAATGGCTTTGTTTTATTAGGGTAAATAATTATTGCTTTTCGAATCTGAGTTCCTGAATTACCTCACCGGATGGGGATTGTTTAACAAAAAAGTAGGTGCGGAATTGAGCACCCTGGGCAGTAACTAAATTTCCGATAGCATATTTGGCACCTTCTTTAGAGACACCTTTATGGATTAAGTTGAAAGTACGAGGAGTGTTTTTTGAAAAAAAGTCTCTCAATACCTGCTCGGCTTGTGCTTTACTGTAAACTTCTTCCTGGTTGAGAATAGTGAGGTCAACGGTGGTACTGAAAAATTTGGCTACTGCTCTGGCGTCACCGGAACGGATTGCATTGCTGATATCCTGATAAATATCTAAATAAGCTACTACCGACCCTGCTGCAAGCAATAAAACCAATACTAATTTGGTTGCTTTTTTCATTTCATTGTTAATTTCACGGTTGATTGGCAAAAATCAAGCCAAATACCCGTTATTTGAGCTTGAAAAAGTAGCATTTTAACGACAACAAGTTAGAGTTATTTACTTAACATATAAACACTTGCGTATTGAAGATTCACAAACTATTTGTCATCTGTACGTTTCTGTAAGTCAAGTATTTAGTTAACTTTATTAACAAAAAAATAGTCCTCTCACATAAATACCATGAATTTAACTACTTCTGAATTATGAAAATCAAATTACTAATGATTGGAAAAACTGCCTTTGGATATCTGAATGAAGGGATGGATATTTATATAAAACGGTTGAGTCATTACACTGATTTGACTCTCGAAATTATACCGGATGTTAAGATTGCAGCATCCACCTCTCAAGAAAAATTGAAGGATCTCGAAGCTGTTGCGATTCTGAAAAAAATTGGTCTACGTGATGTGGTTGTGTTGTTGGATGAAAATGGGAAAACATTTTCGTCGGTGAAATTTGCTACTCAAATTCAAAAATGGATGGAGAGTGGCGATAAAAATATGGTTTTCATTATTGGAGGGGCGTTTGGTTTTGGTAATGCCTTGCATGAAAGGTCACAGATGAAAATTTCCCTTTCCGAAATGACTTTTTCCCATCAAATGGTTCGTTTAATTTTTCTTGAGCAACTCTATCGTTCCTTCACCATCATCAAAAATGAGGCATATCATCACAAATAGTTTGTTATTCTAACAGCTTTTGATATACAGAAAAATATTTGTCAACACCGGACTCAAGCGAATAGAAATCAACCGCGCCTTGAATGATTTTTGTTTGCGGAATGTTCTTCAACTCCTCAAATTTTTCAACTGCCTGTTCCATCGATTTAGGATCGTTTAGATCAATAGAAATGCCGGCTCCATATTTGTCGACCACATAATCGGTATCCCCAATGCCCCGATTGCAAATAAGTGGTTTCCCCATTCCCATAATTTCACCTTGTTTGGTAGGAGAGGAGGCCTTTTTAGAAAATGTAGGTTTGATGAAAAAAATCGAAAGATCACACAAACTTAAAATTGCCGGAACCTCATTTCTTCTGGCAGCAATATGCATCATGTTTTTCTCCGGAATCTTCCGTAAAGAAGCCCGAGAAGTGATATTTTTAAACGGTTCATGACTGATGAATAAAAAAACTGCATCCGGATAACGGATTAAAAAAACTTTAAAAAAGTCGAGCATTTCATCTAGCATATACCAAGTACCGATTGCACCCAAATAACAAATTACAGGTACCTTTTCAGGGAGGTTAATTTTATGCCGCATTTTAGTTTTGGCCTCATTGGTGACTGCTTCAGGGTTAAAAAGATTAAGATCGGCACAGCATGGAATTACCTGAATTGGATGTTGCTTTTTGGTTCTTAATTGCCGGGAATCAATTTCTTTTTTAGCATTTTCTGTTAAACTAATAACGAAATTGGCAGCCGAAAGCATCTCCTTTTCTTTTTCCTTGAAGTATTTGTAAACAGCTTTAAAAAGTGGGTTTGAAAGATTCCACAAGTCACCTTCCACACGCTCATCGGCCCAAAATCCTCGCATATCGAAAATAAATTTCAGCCCAAGATCTTTTTGGAGAGCCATTCCCGCCAAACCACTTACATAACTTCTACAATGAATAATTTTAACATTATGCTTGATTGCAATTTCAGTGGCTCTTTTTTTCATGCGTGAAAGGTCTCGCATGGTAGAAATAATAGGCGGCTTTTTGGTGTAAGTGAGAGGATGCCATTCAATGTGATGAGGCTTCAACAACTCCTGAATGTGCAAATGTTCTTTACGATAGGGTTCGGGCTTTTCGAAGCTGATTAGGTGAAAATGAAACCCTTTTGCCGATAGTCCTATCAGATACGGGATTACTTGCGACTGCCCAAGCGGGTCGGTGAGACCATCGTAGGATAAATAAATAACTTCAGTCAAAGGTTGTTTTTTTTGAGAGTGCAAAATAAGGAGTTTATTTCACTCCCAAAACCCTTATTATCTTTTATCGTTGTATTATCTTTGAGCCAATTACTTTATTATGAAAATTTATTTGAAACTAGTCGTTGTTTTCCTTATCCTTTTGGTGAATCCTATTTTTGGACAAGTAGACACCCTCACTGCAGTCAAATACCCACCCGATGGTGTTTATTTCACGTTTTCAGCATTTAGAAATGGAAAACCTGATCTGATGAAAGAGCAAGTAGCAAAATCATCTTACGACCCCAATTACACCATGAAAAAATGGTCAAATACCGAATTTTTGAATTATAACGACACAAGTGGCGCTCGTCACAGTTTGAGCCGCGATTCTGTTTGGGGTTTTGCCGAAAATGGAGTGGTGCATGTCTGTTTAGGCAATAAATTTCATCGCATTTCATTACTCGGACAACTTAGCTATTTCCTGGAGTCATATCCAACAATTAAAGGTAACATGGCTCCTGTAGTAACCGACACCCGTGCAACCTCATCTTACAGATTAATGGATATGGAAACAGGTGATTTGTACGATTATTCTGTCGAAAATATGGAAACACTTCTTGAGCGTGATGAAGTACTTTATAATGAATTCATAGCTTTGAAAACTCCAAAGTTGAAAAAGAAAAAAATGTATTCTTTTTTAGAACGTTATAATAATTTGTATCCTTTGAGGGCAGTAGAAACGATTGAATAAATTCGATTCTAATTTATGATTGGTTGATGAGCCGATTATTTGTAGGTTAAATATGTCAGTTAGTTCCGGTTAATCAATTGTCGAAAGTAAATGAAAAATTTAGCACTTAAATTTACCGACAATTTAGATCTGGAATTTGCTTCTGCTCCTGATCGTGCAATTGCTTTTGTTATAGATTATGTTATTAGCTTCATTTTTTACATTCTTATATATTATTTGATCTCCGACAATAAACATCTTTTGGGATCTCTAAATATACTTCCGCTTTTAGTCTATAAAATAATTATTGAATCTTTAACCGGCACTTCCATTGGAAAAAGAATGATGAACTTAGTACTTATAAACTATTCTTATCAATCACCTTCTTTTGGCCAAATAATTCGAAGATATGCTTTATACATTGGACTAGCGGTATTGGCATCTTCTTATTATTTAATGTTTTACATCGAATTTAGCAGGATTTATATGATATCAAATTTTCCCGAAAAGATGTTGCAAAATGTAGGAATTATTCTTTCAAAATATATTATTTACTTATTTGCATTCGTAGATCTGTTATCTATAAATAAGGATCCGCAAAATCAGAATAGAGCTTTGCATGATAGAATCGGTAAAACCTTAGTTGTTAAAGTTAAGAAAAAGACAAATTAAACAAACCAACAATTCTCTTTTGTTACTTCGCTTGTGCCAGCTCCAAATTAATTGTAATTTCAACATCTTCTCCGGCAACTGCACTATCTGAATCGGTCAAATTATTCCACTTTAGATTATAATCAAAACGATTTATCATTCCTTTAATCTTAAATCCTGCCTTGGTATTCTCCCAAGGATCTAATACTGTTCCGGCATAAGTTACATCAAGGATAACTGTTTTAGTAACATCTCTAATAGTAAGATCACCTGTCAGTTGGTATTTGTTTCCATTCAATTTTATTAAGGATTTGCCTTTGAAAACAATTTTCGGGTATTTGTCAGCATTAAAAAAATCATCCCCTTTCAAATGATTATCCCGCATTTCGTTGTCGGTATTCAATGAATTGACATCTATTGAAAAATCAATTTGAGCATCCGTAAAATCCGGCTCCGATGATTTAATGTTCGCACTAAACTTCTTAAATGATCCGGTAACCTCAGATATCACCAGATGCGATACCGTGAACAGCACCTGTGAATGGGAATTGTCCAGAATCCAAATTTTTTGAGCTTTGATTGAATTCGAAATAAGCAAGGCGACAAATAAAACGAGAACTTTTTTCATAAGCAGTAATTTTGATTTTTTAAAGATAGGATATTTTGACATAAACAAACAAGGAATTTTATGTCGGCAAGAATTTCAACATCCGAGCGTCATCCGTTTACCTTCCTCCGAGAGTCCCGTTTACCTTCCTCCGAGAGTCCCGTTTACCTTCCTCCGAGAGTCCCGTTTACCTTCCTCCGAGAGTCCCGTTTACCTTCCTCCGAGAGTCCCGACAGGGTTGATTAAGCTTTGAAGATTGATTTATTTTGAGAGGAAATTATAATTTTCTTTGGGGTTGCTTTGAAACCCTGTCGGGAAGTTCGAGGCCCGTTATGAAACCCTGTCGGGATGTTCGAGGCCAGCTTTGAAACCCTGTCGGGATGTTCGAGGCCAGCTTTGAAACCCTGTCGTGATGTTCGAGGCCCGTTATGAAACCCTGTCGGGATGTTCGAGGCCAGCTTTGAAACCCTGTCGGGATGTTCGAAACTTTGAATTACAACTTGTCCTTCAAATACCTTCCTGTCACCGATGCTTTGCTTTTCACCATATCCTCGGGAGTTCCTTCAAATACGATATTACCGCCATTATTCCCTCCATCAGGGCCTAAATCGATCAACCAATCCGCACATTTTATGATTTCGAGATTGTGCTCAATAACGATGATGGTATTGCCTTGTTTGAGGAGCATGTTGAAAGCATCCATCAATTTGAGGATGTCGTGAAAATGGAGGCCTGTGGTTGGTTCATCAAATACAAATAGGGTAGAAGAAGCATTATGTCCTTTGCCAATGAAAGATGCCAATTTTATCCGTTGAGCTTCGCCACCACTAAGGGTGTTCGAAGATTGCCCTAACCGAACATAACCTAATCCCACATCGGAAAGTGGTTTTAACTTAGTGACAATTTTTTCAAGTTGATTGCTATATTTTGTTTTTACCGGACTGCCAAAAAACATTAAAGCATCATCAACAGTCAGCTGAAGAATGTCATGGATATTCTTCTCGTTAAACTCAACAGCAAGGATATCCTCTTTAAATCGTTTCCCTTCACACGCTTCGCACTTGAGATGGATATCGGCCATAAACTGCATTTCGATAGTCACCACTCCTTCACCCTGACAAGCTTCGCAGCGACCACCATCAACATTGAAAGAAAAGTGAGATGGTTTGAGGTTTCGAGCCTTCGACAATGGCATATCGGCGTAAAGAGCACGAATTTCGTCGTAAGCTTTAACATAGGTTACCGGATTAGATCGTGATGATTTACCAATTGGATTTTGATCCACCATTTCGGCATCAGTAATGGAATTAAAGTCGCCACTTATTCGATCAAAATTTCCTGTTTGTTCGTTATAACCTCCCGACATTTTTTTGATTGCCGGAAATAGTATTTTTTTTACCAATGAGGTCTTTCCCGATCCACTCACACCTGTCACGACAGTGAGTACACCAAGTGGAAATTTAACATTTACATTCTTGAGATTATTTTCTCGCGCTCCCGATATTTCAATAAACTGCTTCCACCTGCGGCGCCTGGTTGGAACAGGAATTTCCATTTGATGATTCAGATATTGAGCGGTAAGGCTATTTGTTGCAGTTTTAAGTTTGCTAAATGGGCCTTGAAAAACTAACTCTCCTCCGTGAGTACCTGCTTTCGGGCCAATGTCAATAAGTTGATCCGCTGCACGCATGATGTCTTCGTCGTGTTCTACAACAATTAATGTGTTACCAAGCTTTTGCAAAGCCTTCAAAACTTTTATCAATCTTTCGGTATCACGTGAGTGCAACCCGATACTGGGTTCATCAAGAATATACATAGAACCAACAAGACTACTTCCCAATGAGGTAGCCAGGTTGATGCGCTGCGATTCACCTCCCGACAAGGTGTTGGAAAGTCGATTGAGGGTGAGATAACCTAAACCAACATCATTAAGAAAAATGAGACGGTTTTTTATTTCTATAAGGATACGCGTAGCAACTTTCTGTTCTCGATCAGCTAATTTTAAATCATTAAAAAATGGCAGGCTATCTGAAACCGGCATCAGCACTAAATCGGTGATAGATTTGTCACCAATTTTTACATAATTGGCATCTTTACGGAGGCGTGTTCCCATGCATTCAGGACATGTTGTTTTTCCCCTGTAACGGGACAACATTACCCGATACTGAATTTTATAACTCTGCTCTTCAAGAAAATTAAAAAAAGAATGGAGGCCTTTAAAATGCTTATTACCTGTCCACACTAATTCACGATCCAAACTCGTGAGTTCGTAAAAAGGTTTGTGAATAGGAAAGTCAAATTTATTAGCAACTTTTATAAGCGCATCATTCCACTCTTTCATTTTTTCACCTCTCCAACAAACGATGGCCCCATCATAAACCGACAAACTCTTATCGGGAACAACAAGATCTTCATCAATACCAATTACACTACCAAAACCCTCACATTTCCTGCAAGCACCAAAAGGATTGTTGAAGCTAAACAATAGGGTAGAAGGCTCTTCGAAAAGCATGCCATCGGCTTCAAATTTATTGCTGAAAGAAAACGAGTCGGATTTACCTTTTGGTGTTTCCCATTCTAAAATGCAAGTTCCATGACCTTCGTAGAAGGCAGTCTGTGCAGAATCAGCAATGCGCGCATCGGCTTCACTATCTATTTCAGAAGTTGATGCAAAACGATCGATTAAAATATTTATTGACGATGACGGAGTTGTAACAGAAGATTTTGCTTTGGCTTTTGAGATAGTCTTAGTCTTTGTTTTAGAAGTTTTTTCGGGCTTCATGGATTCGAGAAGATCTTCGATTTTCACAACCGAATCACCACTTTTCACTCTTGTAAAACCTTTATGCATAAGCACACTCAACTCATCTTTTTCGCTTCTGCCGTGTGTAATTATGAGTGGAGCAAAAATCATTACTTTAGATCCTGCAGGTATTTGATGGGTGTGATCAACCACATCGGAAACCGTGTTCTTCTTCACCTCCATCCCCGACAAGGGTGAAAAAGTTTTGCCAATTCGCGCATACAGCAACTTTAAGTAATCATAAATTTCGGTGGTAGTGCCAACTGTTGATCTTGGATTCTTAACATTCACCTTTTGTTCAATGGCAATTGCAGGAGCAATGCCTTTGATGTATTCCACTTCGGGTTTATCCATGCGACCAATAAACTGGCGAGCGTAGGAGGAGAGACTTTCTACGTAACGGCGTTGTCCTTCTGCATACAAAGTATCAAAAGCGAGCGACGATTTCCCTGATCCGGATAAGCCCGTTACCACCACAAACTTATTTCTCGGAATGGCTACATCCAGTTTTTTTAAATTATGGACGGCAGCTCCCTTGATAATAATAAATTCTTTTGGGTTCAGATCGTCGATAAACATGAGAGGTTTTTGGGATGAAATAAGGGTGCAAAATTAGGGATAAATCGGGTGCGGGAAGATCGATTGCATTCATAAAAAAAGCCCTGCAAGAGGGCTTTGGATTTTGATGTTAGTATTTCTAATAATATTTCGGCATCTTATACAATATTTCTATTCGATAATATTGAATTTCTTCTGCCTGATTGGTAAAAACTTTGCTCTCATCGCCGGCTGGTTTTTTTGCCAAATAACCACCTCTGACAACAAACTGAGGATAGGTGAGGTTTGAACTCAAAATAGGTTCTTCGTTGAAATAGAAACTGATTCCTTCGCCGGTCAATACAGTTCCTCCGGCTTCATTAGCCATAGTTTTTGTTTCGACAGCACTAAAATAAGTGAATTTTTTGGCCATCATCACGCGCATAGAATCAAGTACACTCATGTATTCATCACGCTTTTCGGCAGGGAAAGTAACTTGATAAACATAAGCAACCAAGCCTGAGTCGTTGGCAATGAGATTTAATGTGACATTGGCAGTCTTAAAACATGGGTGAGTACCAACATTGTTAACCGTGTAAAAACCCAAATTCATGTTTCTTACAGTAAAAAGGTAGTTCAATCCGTGTTGAAAAACGGATCCTTGGATAGTATCCTGACCTCTTGTATAAAGTTTATTTGACATCAAATTTTCATTGATGCTGTACTTCGAAGTTCCCCATTTCAAAGGAAAAAGTGCTTCAAAAGTACATTGAGCTTGCAATGATGAAATGGAAAGAAATAATGCTAGAATGACTAATTGTAATTTTTTCATAGGTGGTTTTTAAGTTGCTCAAATTTATACACCTTTTCCGACAAAAAAAAGGTTTCTTTTTAATTTGATCACGGATGAGATAGCTGGCGTTTGTTGGTGCAGAAGATTGGAGTTATCTGTAATAAAAAAAGGTTGTCGAGTAAGACAACCTTCAATAATACCTGCTTGATTATCAGGCTCTTTTTTCTTCAATTCTAGCTTTTTTACCAAAGATTTCTCTAAGATAAAATATTTTCGCTCTGCGCACCACACCTCTTTTATTGAGATCGATACGGCTAATTTTAGGGCTATAAAGTGGGAAAATTCTTTCCACACCAACCCCATTAGAAATCTTTCTTACCGTGAAAGTTTGAGTCGTATTATGTCCTTTACGTTGGAGTACAACACCTTGGAACAGCTGCTCCCTTTCTTTGGTTCCCTCTTTAATTTTATAAACAACCGTTACAGTATCACCGGCTTTGAAAGCAGGGTATTCTTTTTTTTCGGTTAAATTTTCTTCTGCAAATTTTACTAAGTCCATGATTTTCAGTAATTTTAGCCTGATAGGCCTTTCCGTAATTGGAACTGCAATATTAAGGAAAAATTCAACTCAAAAAAGCAATGTGAAAAATATTTTTAATTATCGTTATCGAGAAGTCCGGGACGACGTGCTTTGGTTCGATCCACAGCTTGTTCATGCCTCCAATCGTTAATAAATTTTTCATTACCGGAAAGGAGGACATCGGGCACTTTCCAACCATTAAAATCGGCAGGACGCGTATAAACAGGTGGAGCGATTAAGTTATCCTGAAAGGAATCGTACAAAGCGGACGTTTCATCAGAAAGAACTCCCGGAACCAACCGGATAATGCTATCACATAAAACTGCAGCGGCAAGCTCGCCACCGGATAAAACATAGTCACCAATTGAGACCTCACGAGTAATCAAATGCTCTCGAATTCGTTCATCAATACCCTTATAATGACCACATAATAGAATTAAATTTTTACTTAATGACAATTTGTTACTTAGTTGTTGATCAAGAAGTTGTCCATCAGGACTTAAATAAATGATTTCATCATAATCCCTTTGAGATTTTAAGTCATCGATGCACTTGGCGATAGGCTCAATCATCATCACCATTCCGGCGCCACCGCCATAAGCATAGTCATCCACCGACTTATGTTTATTGGTTGAATAATCTCTCAGCTGTACTAAATTCACCTCCACCAAACCCTTATTTTGGGCTCGTTTTAAAATGGAATGGTTAAAAGGACTTTCCAACAGTTCCGGCAAAACGGTGATTATATCGAAGCGAATCATTTGTTTTAAGTAGCCTGCAAAGTTAGCATAAAAGGGGACCTGACAGGTCGAAGAGGGTGATGACCTGACAGGTCGAAGTTGGTGATGACCTGACAGGTCCCAACTTTACCCGATCACCTTCTCCATACCAAAATGCTGAATCTCACCGTAAAGCAAAAATGTTTTTTCTTTGATAGTGTAGCCCATACTTTTATAAAAAGGAACTGCGTTCTCACGGGCTTGTAGGAAAATTCTTTTTCTGCCGGCTTTCAGGGCGATTTCTTCGAGTGCTATGATTAATTTTTTCCCCACTCCTTTCCCTTGAAATTCATGAGCAACAGCCATAAACCGAATTTGTGCTTCATCGGCAGAATTGAATTGCAGTCTTGCTACTCCGGCAATTTTTCCTTCTGTTGTGAGCGCCATCCTGTGAATCGAAGTCTCTTCTTGATCATCTTTTTCACTTCCCTCAGCCTGGTTCCAGGGTTTTCTTAATACTTCCCAGCGCAACCCAAAATATTTTTCAAAATCAGAATTGCTTTTTGGCTCTACTATTCTAATGGAAGATTGGTTGGTTATTTTAGGAAGAAATAGTTCCGCCACCATGCACCGAATACTGCCGCCACCAACATTTTCAATTGTAGGAATTGAAAATGGTAATAAAGTTGCATAGGACTCCAAAGCCTTGAGTTGGTGCGAGGTTAAACTTTTTAATGCTGTCGCAGAAAGCAATATATAAGGATCTCCAAAAGAGTTTTTCACCTCCAACATATTCCCGGCAAAACATCCCATTTGTTCATTGGTGATTTCAATTATTTGTCGCGAATCTAAAAGCTCAAGTATTTGGGTTTTTTCCGAATGGTTCTGTATGGATGAAGAATTTATTACCGCAAAATTTGTCCCAATCGACATCATTACATTGGTATGATAAATTGGTTTTCCGGTATAGTCCCTGGCCTGAAAGATAAAAAATTTGTAACCAAGTTGTTCTGTGATTTTTTTAAGTGGTGCAATTTGAGAACGACTACTCAATGCAACATAGGCAATTTTGTAGATATGATCAAAAACAATGCTGCCTGTTCCTTCGAGGTATTGAGTTAAATTCTCGAAATCGGATAAATCTATAATCTCATTTATTTCATAACCCTTTTCATTCTTAAGCACATCCAAAATATCGGTTCTCTTCTCTCGCCTTCTATTTAGGGCTTCCATCGGATATAAAACTACCTTTCCTGTTTCATGAAACGACACCCAGTTGTTTGGAAAACTGCATCCGGGGTTTTATCTTTGGGGATGTCGTCAAATACTATTGATTTTCACCGATTCCCGTTGAAGCAAACTCACCACTGCATTAAATTCAGCAATAGCCAATTCACGGACCGGAACATTGGAAGGATTGTTTTGAAAACTGTTCGAAGCGGCGGTCTCCGGATTGAAGCCGAAGTTCGATGGCCTGATGAGAAGTAACGTATCCGAAGCCTGCGACATCGAATTTAAAAGTTGATTATTTTCTGATACTTCGCCTGTGTAACATGTCGGATCACACTCTTAAAAACAAGAGGATGATCCTCCGATGGCTGCATCATTTCCAGGAGTTCTGCAGTGTCGGCATAGGCGTTCATTTTTTGATCGGTGTACAAATAACCGGCATAAACACCATCGCGTAATCACCACCATCGACAGTTGATTATTGCCCGGACCACGATCGGTGATAAGGTAATTTTTACGTTGCTTGATAATGGCTTCAATAGCTTGTGATGCTCTTTCATTGTAGCTTTCGACTGTTTCGCTGAACAAATTTTCGTGATATTTATTCAGCACCGTGGCTTTACGGAGGTTAAATTCAGCCAGAATAACAGCCAGTTTTTCCTTCGCTTCAGTTAAAGTTCTGTAGGTGACGAGCGGTTTTCTTTTTAGATCGAGAATACCGGTTTCGAGAGTAAGATATCCTCCTGGATTCAGATTTTCATATACGCTGTACCGTGATTCATAAGTTCTGGAAGACTTATTAAACCTCGGATTGAAGTTTGTGATGGCTTCAATTTCCATAATCGCTGCAAGCAAAGTTCCACCTGTAGCTACATAATCAACCGATACCGCCAAAGTTGCTATTCCTGAAAATTTCTTGGTGTCGAATTTGCTTAAAATAGAGATGGATTTCTTACGGATATTAGTGGCTTGCGACACATAAATCACTTTGTTTTGGTCATCGTAAAAGTAAAGAACACCTGCCCGAGAAGGAAGTTTTTCAAGTTGCTCACTAGGGATTCTCGATTTATTTTCAAGTTTGTGCTGTTTAGTGTAATAGGGCTCGAGGGATCCTCTTGTTTTATCAAGCAACAAATCAAGAATGTATGTGGTCGCCTTAGCATCGGCTGCAGCTCTGTGCGCATCCGTTAAGGAAATCGACAAGGATCGGCATAATTTACCCAATGAATAGGAGGGCAGACCGGGAATTAAAGCCCGGCTCGTGCGACACGTACATAGTAACTTACGTTCATATTCATAACCCAGTTGTTTTAGTGCAAACGCTACGAATTGGTAGTCGAACATCACATTGTGAGCCACAAAAACATGATCGGCAAGAATGGCTGCTACGTCTGCTGCAATATCGCTAAAAGTAGGAGCCGAGACAACCATATCATCAGTGATACCGGTTAATTTAGAGATAAAATAAGGAATTTGAACTCCGGGATTAACCAGCGAAGAATACTCATCAACAATTTTATACCCATCGTGGATATAAATAGCTATTTCTATGATTTTATCGGTTCCGGCATGACCGCCCGTGGTTTCCAGATCGACTACAGCGAACATTCCAAAAATATTATAGATTTTAAAGAATTCAAAGTTACGGCAAGTAACAACAAAATTGGGGGAAAGGCAAAAAAAATGCGGTTGGACGAGTGGATTAGTGGCGAGTAAGTTAGTGGTTCTTCAGTATTTTCTTCGCAGATTCTTTGCAAGAATGAAGAAGCACCCCACAGGTTCCCACGGATTGTCATCCTGGCAAAATCGACTTTGTGAATAAAATATTTATTTTTACACTCAAATAATACATAATGATCTATTTCCTCATCATTCTCCTGAATTTATTTTCATCTCCTTCAGTCGACTTGGCAGCCTCCATTCGAAAAGGTGAATCGGTGTCGCTCGATCCTGATTATGATGGTTACAATCTCTCAGGGGTACATTCACTTGTCATTGGAAAAGGTCAGGTGATAGAGGGTAACGGAGCTGTTATCAGATGTGATAGTTTGTTTGATTCCGATTCACTTTCAACATTTATTTTAAATGGAGGCGTGATCCGAAACTTAACTATCATTGGAGCAAATCCCGAAGCTTACACTTCAAGAATTGGTTTTTATGGAGCAGTCAAATCATGGTTGGGTGGAATGCTTTACAATGTTACAATCAGCGCTGGTGACAAGTGGGCAGTCAATGTTAGAGGCATCAGGTATTCGGTGGCTGACACCACCTATTTAATTAAGTGCAAAATATCCTCCACTAAACGCGACGGCTATGGCTACGCAGTTTGGAATCAATACAGCACAGTTGTGATGGATTCTTGCAACATTATTGATGTACGCCATGGCGTGGATGGATCAAGTTCTGAGAATCGTTTCATCATCACCAACTCGACCTTTGAAAACGCCCATAGGAGTAATATTCATCTTCACATTTATCCTAACGGAACAACGTTGTCGGGGGTTGGAATGACGTTTAAAAACAATGCGATTTACGGGCGCACCATAAATCTGCAACTTCAGTACCCGACTCCTCCACACACCTCTCAAATAACAGGCAATTATTTTTCAGCGAATAAACTAAAGGTCGGAACTATCGGCGGAGATTCGATTTATAAAGTGAAAAATAAATCAGTGACATTTGAAAACAACTACTATAACGGAGAAGGACTGATTGCACCTCCTGTTTTAACGGCTGTTGATCAGATTAGAGTGGGAGAACAATGGCAATGTACAACAACTGCCACAAAACCTAGGTGGAGCAATGGCACGACAGGCAAAACACTTTCTATGACATTTAACTTTCCCTCGGTTCGAGTAGTGAGTTGTCAGGACGAAAAGGCTTGGTTTCATTCGGCTAAAACATATAAAACAGTAGTAGCTAAGAGTGATGAATTTTGCTTTTCGGTATTTTTAAAAGCTGTCGGCTCAACTGTTTCCATACTCAGGAATGACACTGTTGTAAAAGTATTAAAGCCACAAGAACTGAGCAATTGGATGGTGTATTCCAACAAAATGTCAGGAGTTTATAAAATCAAAATAGAAGGAGTCGGACAGGTTATGATAGATGACTATTATCAACTGCCCATCATTGAGACTTTTGAGCAAGGGATCAAGAATAAGGTCAGGTACTTCAACCCACCGGGATCGAAAATTCAAACATCGGTAATGGGAACCTATGCCGATAAATTTAGTGGCGAAAAGTCCCTTAAAATCAATGTACGGGATCCATTGAGTTCGGTTGTAGTGGAGTAGATGAAAAATAATTGCAATGACTTTTCGGAAATATTCGAAGTAAGCCAAGTCTGATTGGAACAGCAGGAAGGTCTACCAATTTCCACCACTCGCGTTAAAAAAATAAAAACCAATGACTCAATGACTTTTTTTAATGACTCAATGACTCAATGACTTTTATTATATGTGTGCCCAGAACGAGATTCGAACTCGTACACCTGTTACGGCGCCACCCCCTCAAAGTGGTGCGTCTGCCAATTTCGCCACCTGGGCATTTTCAGAATGAGGGTGCAAAATTAGGGTATTTTTGGGTCTTAACCACATGTTACACTACAAATTGTGTAAAAATCAGTCAAAATGCACCTTAAACTTGTGTTTCCGGCTGCTTCTTCGTCTATTTGCACCCATAAACATAAAATTTTATCATGAAAAGAAATGCAACTGCAAACTGGTCGGGTCCAGGTAAAACCGGAAAAGGAAATTTAACAACTCAATCGGGCGTTTTGAGCTCAGCTCAATTTTCATTCGGATCACGATTTGAAGAAGGTATAGGCACCAACCCGGAAGAACTTGTGGCAGCTGCCCATGCCGGTTGTTTTAGTATGAAACTTAGTTTTGTTTTAGGAGCAGCAGGGTTTGAACCTACAAGCATCGAAACTAAGTGCACTGTAGAAATGGAAAATGGGTCTATAATAACTTCTCATTTGAATGTTAAAGCCACAGTTGATAAAATTTCTGAAGAGGAATTTAAAAAGTGTGTTGAGGAAGCAAAAATAAATTGCCCAATTTCGAAATCATTAACAGCTACGATTACTGCTGAAGCGACTTTAGTTCGGTAATTTTTTGTACTTGGGCCTTCTTGCTACAGGCAGGCCCAAGTACTCAAAGTTTTCTTGATTCCTTTACTATTGAATCGTTTTTCAAGATGAATTTATTTAATGATTATTTTCCAATGAAGAACCTAAACATTTTATTTAAATTCTCTATTATTTGTATTTTTTTAAGTTGTAATTCTGAAAAAGTTAAGCTGCCATCAAAAACTGTTATTTCAGATCCTCCAAACATCATTTTTATTCTTGCCGATGATATCGGATATGGTGATTTAAAATGCTATGGACATCCTTACGCTTTAACACCCAACATTGATAAATTAGCAATGGATGGTTTGAAATTAGGTAGATTTTACGTTTCCGGCAATACTTGTTCACCTAGTCGAACTGCTTTTATGACCGGTAAACATCCGGCGACTTTTAAAAATGATCCTGCATCAGTTGGATTTGGTGATCAAATTACCATTACTCAACTGTTGAATGAAAATGGGTATATAATCGGTCACTTTGGAAAATGGCACATTGGTCAAGCTGTTCGAAAAACGTCACATGCTTATGGAATTGATGAAGTTAAAATCAGCAACAAAAGCCAAATATCAATGAATGATAAAGACAAAAGCGTTTTCAACGACGCTATAAACTTTATTGAAGAAAATAAAGATTCACCCTTTTACATTAATATTTGGGCACATACAAGCCATTTTCCCGTTCCTGAAGCCTCAAAAAATCTTAAGGAAATCTTCAAAAATACTGCTGTAAATAAAAGTGATTTTAAAAACTGGTTCATCAAAAATAAGCTAGAAATATTACAAAAGAATAATGTCGATCTTGATACTGCCATGGTCAATTATTTAGCTGAAATTTATTCTTTTGATAGTCATGTTGGAAGAGTCATGAAAAAACTTGAAGATTTGGGACTCATGGAAAATACCATCGTCGTGTTTTCTAGCGATCAAGGTCCGGAGGAAATAGACTCTATAGCAATTAAGTCGGCAATGTATAATATGCTTGGTTATACCGGCGGATTAAGAGGAGGAAAGCACACGCAATATGAGGGGGGAGTACGTGTTCCATTTATCATAAAATGGCCTAAAAAAATTACCGGAAATCAATTTGATGAAACATCTGTTGTTTCGGCACTTGATTGGCTTCCTTCCATTTGTTCCTTATTAGGAATTGATATAAGTGAATATGAATTTGATGGAGAAGATAAAAGTGAAGTTTGGATAGGACATAAATCCTCACAAAACAAAATGTTATTCTGGAAAACAATTGACAAAAATTCTCAAATATCTGTATTGAAAGACAATTGGAAAATGCACAGAGAATCCAATAATTCAACTACTCTTTATAATTTAGAAGTAGATCCTTTTGAAGAATTAGATCTTTCAAAAACGAAGCCTGAAATTGTGAAAATACTCAATGATTCTATCGATAGTTGGTTGAAAACACTGCCGAATTAGTTTGTTGGTTTATTGGTTTGTTGGTTTATTGGTTTGTTGGTTTATTGGTTTGTTGGTTTATTGGTTTGTTAGTTTATTGGTTTATTAGTTTGCTGTGTCCTCCGAAGCTCGGACGAAAAATTTGATCAATAAATATCGCGATCAAATCACATGTCACCCGTCTCCTACGGATCCGGGCAGGCTTTTCACATGTCTCTTTTTTACTGCATAATTCCATAGCTCAACTCAACTTGAAAAAGGGGATCCAAAGCATTAAGCTTCCCGGAAACGGCTTGCGAAACCTTTACAATTACGTTATCGTTTTCGCCTGTGTTAGGTAATACTCCAACAATTTTGACATACACAAACTGATTGTTCATTCTGTTGGTTACTTTTATTATTGTTCCAATTGGAGCGGTGCGGTGAAGTCCATAATATTTATCTTGGTTGATTTGTCCATCCTGTATCCATGTTGCTACTCCTGTTTCAGTAACTTGCATTAAAGTTTTACCTCCATTACCTTTTTTTACAGGAGATACAGTTTTTGTAGCTCTTTCAAAATTATTTGCAGGAACAGGTACGCTTTCTTTCTGCCCTTCGATTGGTTTCTCTGAATACGGTGATACTTTATTTTGTTGTGATGCTACTTGATTTTCTGTTGGTGTGGTTTTCGATTCAGGTTTTGCAATAAGGGCAACATTATCTGATGTTTTATTTGTTGATGTTGCATAACCTACAATTAGCTTCTGTCCTTCTTTTAATGTGTTGTTGGTTAGGCTGTTGTAATTTGTTAAATCCTCAACAGACTGCTCAAACCGTTTAGAGATACTGTATAAAGTTTCACCTTGTTTAACTGTATAAAATATTGGTGTTTTGGTGGGAGTTGCTGTTGTACTAACAACCGGTTTTTTATCAGTAACTTTAGACTCTGCAACGGCAGTTTGGGAAGTAGGATTTGCCGGGATGTTTATTATTTGCCCAATCTTTAAATCCTGAACACCGGTATTGGCTTCTTTAAGATTTGGGATGGAGCATTTGTATTTTCTGGATAAAGAGCCCCATGTTTCCTTGGGTTCTACTTTATGTAAGAGATATTTCTGGCCATCAATCCACCTTACCCGGATAGAATCGGCCGGAGTTAGTGTAAATGCCTTAGTTTCAAAGGTTGAAACAAGTATTAATGAGAGACTACTAAATAATAAAAGAGATAATCGGTTAATCATTGCCTGGTACGTCTTAATTTTACACAATTATAGATTTATACGCTGACTAATAGGAACCTCAACATAAATGCTTATCAACAAAGTAATTAACACGGTAAACCCCGAATTGACAAGGCTTTCGGATGTAATTTCGTCGTATGTGTGCAGGCTATTAACGACAATTTTCTTCATTTTGGTGTGCAGTTCTGCAATCCACAGCCAAGATTCTTTGAAGCTGGTGTACAAAATTGATGTCCGGGAAGAGATTGGTCCAGGTATTGCCAGAAAGATGGGAGCAGCCTTAAACGAGGCACTTTTTCTCAAAGCCGATCTGGTCATTTTGCACATGAACACGTATGGCGGATTGTTGGATGCTGCTGACAGCATTAGAACTCGATTGATAAATCTTCCTATCCCTGTTATTGCCTACATCGATAATAATGCGGCTTCTGCAGGAGCATTAATTTCTATTGCCTGCAATAAAATTTATATGCGTAGCGGTGCAAGTATTGGTGCTGCTACTGTGGTGGATCAGTCTGCTCAAGCTTTACCCGATAAGTATCAATCGTACATGAGAGCCATGATGCGGTCCACGGCCGAAAAGCGAGGTCGCGATCCTAAAATTGCAGAGGCGATGGTGGATCCCAGAACGTATATTCCCGGTGTGAATGATTCGGGCAAAGTACTCACATTTACCACCTCTGAAGCCATAAAAAATGGGTATTGCGAAGGGCAGGCCGAAAGTGTGGAAGAAGTGCTACGATTGGAGAAAATTGGGAATTATACGCTCAAAACCTATACGCCTACACTGTTAGAAAAAATTATTTCACTTCTTATTAATCCTGCTGTAAGTGGAATATTATTGTTGATTTTATTGGGTGGGATTTATTTTGAATTGCAAACTCCCGGTGTTGGATTTCCTATTTTAGCTTCGTTTATAGCAGCTATTCTCTATTTTGCACCACTCTACTTAGAAGGATTAGCTGCCAACTGGGAAATACTTTTAGCCATAGTGGGTTTTGTTTTGCTTGCAATAGAAATTCTTATTCTTCCAGGTTTTGGTGTGGCCGGTGTGGCCGGGATAATTTCCTTGGTTACGGCTTTTACATTTAGCTTGGTAGGAAATGATGGTCTGAATTTTGATGCTGTTCCTAAAAAAGATATTGTAGAATCCCTTGCACGAGTAATGATCACGATGGTAACCGCTATCATTATCTCCTATTTCCTGGCAAAAAAACTCATTAAAACAAATAGGTTTGGAAAAATGGTTTTGCAAGGAACAATGAATGCATCAGATGGATATGTATCATCAGATATGTCGCTGTCTCCATTAGTCGGTCGAGAAGGTGTAACACAATCTTTCCTCAGACCTTCTGGTAAAATTAAAATCGATGATCAAAGTTATTCGGCTAATGCAGAAATGGGATATATAGAAACCAATAAAAATATAATTGTAACACGATTTGATGGGTTGATTTTGTGGGTTAAGGAAATTGGAAATACCGAGTTATGAAAAATCAAATTCTTATTTATTCATTCTTACTTTTGTTGAGTTCAACTCTCATCTGCTTTGGGCAGGAAGAAATTGTTGATGTTCCTTCTCAAGGAATCGACAGCATTAAAAACAATAGAATAAAAATTTATCCCGGCTTTGGATTAAGCTTAGTAAGAAACGAATTCGCGCCGGTATTTTATATAAATGTTGGAGTGAATCACAAAGACAGGTATGAAGTTAATGTAAACACCGCAAGTATATTTTTCTTTGAAAGAGATATCGACAAAAATTATGCAATTTATCGAAATACATTTTTGAATGCCGAATTCCTCTTAAATTTTAGTCCACTCAGTAAATCTATTAAAAATTGGAACGGCTTAGGGGCTGGTTACCTTATTGAATCGAAAGGGCAATACTTTAGGGATGCCACATTTTTGGTTTATTACCGACGAAAATTCCGCTTTTTCTCAGTCATGCCGGGAATAATTATGGCCGACGATTTTAAAGATGTGTTCCCGTATATTTCGATTAGGTTGTAAAGGATCAGGAATTAAGATTTCAAAATAGTAAAGAATATTCTATTTTTTTGTATTTTTACAAGGGTTCCTTTTATTTAAAATATTGAACGTCTTGAATATACTTAGAATTTATTTCTGTACACTATGAAAAATGCAATTCTTATCTTTTTAGCTATCTTTTCCATTCCTTCATTTATCAAAGCACAGCCTACCTTAATCGGAGCAACTCCGAAGGTGGAAATCAATTTGGAACAATTTTAAGTTATACTGTTGGAGATACAACCTTCGACAAAGTTTATAAATTTAAAGGAATTGAAGGTGCCAAACCCCTGCAAACTCATTTTATTTCTGCTGGCGGCAAGTTATATGGTATGACAACAGAAGGAGGTGCATATAATGAGGGAGTTATTTTTGAATACAATCCTATAACCAATGTTTATGTGAAGAAATTTGATTTTAATGATTCAGTTGGCTCAACACCCTCAGGATCATTGATGCTGGCAAGTAATGGAAAAATGTATGGTATGACTCAGCACGGTGGTGCTAATTTCTTTGGAGTTATATTTGAATATGATCATATTTCAAACACATACGTTAAAAAGATCGATTTAATTAATTCAAATGGCAATCGTCCCGATGGTTGTTCACTTATTGAAGCTCCAAACGGCAAACTATATGGAATGACAACTAGCGGAGGCGCCAATCAAGAAGGCGTTATTTTTGAATATGATTACACTACAAATATTTATACTAAGAAATTAGATCTGGATGGTTCATTTGGTTCGGAGCCTGAGGGATCTCTAACTTTGGCTTCAAATGGAAAACTTTATGGCATGACTGTTTTAGGGGGATTAAACTATACCGGAGTTATTTTCGAGTATGATTATTTGACAAATGTTTATACAAAAAAATATGATTTTATAACTAGTGAAGGAAAGAATCCCAAAGGTAGTCTTATTCAAGCTTCAAATGGAAAATTGTACGGTGTAACTTTCAATGGTGGTTCAACATTGGGTGGTGTTCTTTTTGAATATGATTATATCAATAATGTATACAATAAAAAAGCAGAAATATATTCATCAACAGGCTCTAGGCCATCCGGATCATTATTTCAGGCCACGAATGGAAATTTATATGGTTGCACTACAGAAGGAGGGGCTTCATCTAACGGAATACTTTTTGAATACCAAATCAATATTGATAGTCTTTCATTAAAAGCAGACTTGGTAAACATAGGCAGTCAGACACCCAATGGTTAACTGTTTCAAGCTTCTAATGGGAAGTTGTATGGAACAAGTTCTGAAGGAGGTTTGATGGATGCCGGAACTATTTTTGAATATGATATTTATAATAATTCTTTGTTAAAAAAGAAAGATTTTTCAAAAGCTGAATGCTCTATTATGACTGGTTCCTTGTTGAAGGTGTCAAATGGAAAATATTATGGGATGACTCACTCAGGAGGAAGTTAGGGCAAGGGACCATTTTTGAATATGATTATGGTTCAAACGAGGATATTGTTAAAGTAAATTTAATTGGTAGTAAAGGAATCAACCCATATGGTTCTCTTATTGAAGCAGCAAATGGTAAATTTTATGGAATGACTAATCATGGAGGTTCTTCTATGGAGGAGTAATTTTTGAATATGATTACATCAATAATGTGTATACCAAGAAAGTATGATTTAAATCATCGAAATGGGGGACAACCCTTTGGAGATTTAATTGAGGCTCCAAACAATAAGATTTATGGCATGACAAGTGGAGGAGTAATCGGCAATTTAGTACACTATTTGAATATGATTACACTCACAATATTTATACGACGAAAGTTGATTTTATCGGAGGAACTACAGGTTATATCCCATAGGGTCGTTAGTAATTGCATCAAATGGAAAATGTATGGGATGAATTCAGAAGGGGGATAAATGAAGGTGGAACTATATTTGAATATGATTACATAAATGATGTTTATACTTATAAAGTAGCATTTTGGACCGGGATATTTCACAACCTCATGGCTCGTTGTTGAAGGAAATAATAAATTATAGGCATTGGCAGACAACATCAAATTATAGAGTATGATTTTATAAATGATACAATGATTGAAAACATATTTATTTTCAGATGCTAACGGTGACGTTCGTATAGGTTCGCTTATGATATCTTCAAATAGCCTGATGTATGGAATGACCTACGATGGAGGGTTAAACGACGATGGGTACAATTTTTGAATATGATTATTTAACTAACACTTATTCAAAAGTTAATCGATTTGGAGAAATCAGTTTCGGATCGAATCCACATTATACTACTCTAGTCGAAGTAAATTGCATCGCTCCTTACATCGTACCATCCGGCCCAACATCCTTTTGCAGAGGTGGCAATGTTACCCTGAATTCCGGTTCAGTTGGAAGCAGCTATCAATGGAATAGAAACGGAAATCTGATTCCAGGTGCTAATAATTCATCACTTCTGGTTACTAATCCTGGTAAATATTCTGTTACCGTTACTGATTCTAATTGTGTTTCAACATTAACATCAAACGCAATTCGTGTCAAAATTCCTTGCTTCCCCCCAATCGATCCGCATGAGAAAATAGCCGCGGAAGATGTTGATGGAGATGCAATAGCTTTTTATAGTTATTATGAGTCTTCAAATAAAAACCTAATTCTGTGGGCCGAGAATTTGAAAGGAACAACTTACCAGATTTCCATTTTCAACAATACCGGAAAATTGCTTGTCACCGAAAATGGAAACGTTTACAATGGCGAACTCGAACTTCAACTAGATTGCTCCAAATTTGCATCAGGATTATTCATTGTCAAACTATCCACCAATATCGAGCAATTCACGAAGAAGTTTGTTAAAGGGAATTGAATTCGGAAGTGGAGATTACTCTATGAATTTCTTAGTTAAATCTTAAATATATAGGTTTATTTATGGCGAATTGAAATAAAGAAACGGATTTTACAGTGAAATTTTATAAATTTAATTTATACCACTTAAAAAAGTTTCAGGATTCATTACCTGAATAAGGGCTTTTTTATAATCCTTTAAATTTCGAGTTAAAATAATTTTCAAGTTATTTTCTAAGGCAGTATAATATTGAATCGCATCTTCAAAATCTTCAAAATCGGATTGAATTGCAAGATCAACTATTTTATCATCCACGGCTAAAACTTCCACGAGTGCTTTAAAGCGTGCTAATGCTTTTCTTGAATCGCCAACTTTGTAGTGTGATTTAAGAATGTAGTCAATGTTTGAAAAGGAAAGCGAGGAAACACAAATTTTAATTTCAGAACGGTCGGCTAGGGAAAAAAGTTTTTCTGATATTGCATTGAAAGGTTTTCTTCCTGTCAACAAATCAAGACAAATGTCTGTGTCAACGAAAATATTGGTCATATCTATTTCACATATTTTTTAATTAAGTGTTTCTTGTAAGACTCTTTTAGGTCAGTCGATTTGCTGATGGTGATTATTCCTGACAAACTTTTTACTAATGGCGTAACTTCATCATCACCTGATTTTTTAACAGTAGTAATGTAAAACAAATAACTTTCAATTAGCTTAGAAAGACTGGTATTCTTTTTTCTGGCATAGATTTTAGCATTGGTAATCACTTGATTATCAATTTTTAAAGTTAATTTAGTATCCATATCGTTAGATTATACGTACAAAAATAATAAAAAGTACGTATAAAAGCAAATTTTTATCTAAAAATAATTATAAGACTTGCTGAATTCTAAAAATCTAAGAAATACTATATAAATTTCAACTGGGATTTTCACCCATGCACAAAACCTAACCGCTTCTCCAAATTAACAGGAAGCTTTGGTAAGTTTCTTCTCTCAATTAGAAATGAATTTAGCTCGGCTATTTCAGCAAAAATATAGTGTTTATCGAGAGCGGATTTTAAATAATTTTTTCCACTGCTTCCACCTGTTCCTACGCGCATTCCAATCATACGATGAACCATATTCATGTGTCGGTATCTCCACAGCGACATAAATTCATCGATCTCCAACAATAAATTTAGTAGTTGGTAGGGGAGTTGCAATATTGGATAATCTCGGTAAAGCATAATAAACAATGCTGCACGATTGGCCTTGTTGGAGAACCTGCGATCGGCAGTAAATTCTTTATCAAAAAATACTTTTTCAAAACGATCCAAATTGCCTAATTCCGCTTCTGTTAAACTGGATTTATAAGCGCTCTTGTAATCATCCCAAAAATTAGTGCTATTCGAATCTGTTCCCTTAAAGCCTTCCCACATGCTGTTATCATCGGCAAAAGGCATTCTTTCGAGCCATTTATTTACTTCTTCTATTACTGAACTCTGCTCTTCGGTAACCCGAATAATTTCTTTGTCTTTTTGATTTAATTGAGAAACATAATAGTCTTTTCCAAATCGATTCTCCAACTTCAACCCAAGCATAGCTTCCACAATTTTAAACTGGATGCTTTGAAAACCGGAAGCAGGCCTCAACAAATTTCTGAAATCCAGAAAATCGAGTGGCGTCATTGTTTCCATTATTGATAACTGATGAACAGCTACATCAAGAATAGTTGCAATCCGCTTTAAGCGATGGACTACTTTGTAAAGATCGGGAGCATTGTCGTTTATCTCATTTTTACTAAAAATAACATGCACCGACTTCAGCTCATGAATTATCTGCTTAAACCACAGTTCATAAGCCTGATGAATAATAATAAAAAGCATCTCGTCATGGGCTTCAATGCCCTCTTTATCACTTTCAGGCAACTGAGCCTCTAAAATTTTATCCAGTTGGAGGTATTCTCCATAGTAAACGTCTTTTCTCATGGTAGTTCTGATAATCAAATGCAAAAGTATTAAAAAATATTGGGTAAATTAATGATTATTATGCAGCGGATTCCTTCTTCCTCAAAACCAACAACCCTGCAAATGTCAAAATTCCATTCAGCAACAACAATTCAAAACCAAATTTGTAACCATTAAACCACTCTACAGAATTGGTATTTAAAATGTAACAAATAATCGGAGAAGCAATGCAAACGAAAGGTACAAATTTATCTTTAATAGTTATTTTGGTGAACATACCAAAAGCATACAATCCGAGTAATGGACCGTAGGTGAAGCCGGCTATGGTGAAGAGTTCTTTAATGACACTTTCGTTATTCAAACTTTTAAAAATAAGTATGCTAATAAACATTGCTCCCGACATACCAACATGAACCAATTTCCTAACATTTTCTTTCTTTTTTTCAGACTCATACTTTTTCTCAATCGAAATAATATCAATACAAAAGGAAGTAGTGAGAGCAGTCAGCGCTGAATCGGCACTTGAGTAGGCTGCTGCTATTAATCCAAGTACAAATACAATCGGAAGTAGCGTTCCTAAATCACCACTCATTGCCAACATAGGATATAAATTATCACTTTTCAGTGGAAGCGTTATCTGCATGTTTTCGCAATACAAATACAATAATGCTCCTAAACTCAAGAACAATAAATTCACTACTACCAGAGCAGAACTAAACCAGAACATGTTCTTTTTTGCTTCTCCAATATTTTTACAACTTAAATTTTTCTGCATCATATCCTGGTCTAAACCGGTCATGCAAATTGCTATAAAGGCACCTCCAATAAAATGTTTCCAAAAATAATCGGATGAATTACTATCCTCGAAAAAGAAAATTTTGGAATAGTTGCTCTGAGAAATTCCTGTGACCATCTGAGAAAAATTCCAATCTAAATGACTTCCGATAATATAAATTGTTATGAGCACAGAAGACAACATAAATACAGTTTGAATTACATCTGTGTAAACAATAGTTTTAATTCCTCCACGATAAGTGTACAGCCAAATCAACATTAAAGTAATGACAACAGTAACCCAAAATGGAATTCCCATTTTATCAAAAATAATAAACTGCATCACATTGGCCACCAAAAACATTCTGAAGGAAGCACCAATTGTTCGGGAAAGTAAAAAGAAGGATGCCCCTGTTTTATAAGATGCCACACCAAAACGCTGGTCAAGATAAGTGTAAATGGAGGTGAGATTTAATTTATAATACATGGGCATGAGCACATTCGCAATTACTGCATAGCCTACCAAATAACCGAGTACCGTTTGGAGGTACGCAAACTGACTAGTTCCCACCCAACCCGGAATCGAAATAAATGTTACTCCCGATAACGATGCCCCAATCATTCCAAATGCAACTAAATACCATGGCGATTTATGTCCTCCAATAAAAAAGCTTGAGTTGTTGGCTCCTTTCGAAGTTCTAAATGAAATTACAACCAACATGAGAAAGTAGAGTAAAATCACTAATAGTATTATCAGAGGATTCATCGAAGTTGCGATTTAAATGTAATGCAAAGTAAACCAATACAAATTAAAATCATTTTGGCTCATTTGTTTGTTTCCACAAAGTTTTTCACATTAATAATTTCAGCCAATAAATTTGAAATTCAGTCGTTTTTAGTAATTTTGAACAATAATTTCAAACCCCTTCTTCCTTGCAAAATTATCCCTCCAAACTACTAGAATCTGCTGTAAATGAATTTTCACGACTCCCTGGAATTGGTCGTAAAACAGCGTTGCGGCTGGTGCTTCACATGTTACGGCAAGCTCCTTCCGATGTGGAACGATTCGGACAATCTATTATAAAGCTTCGAAATGAGGTGATGTTCTGTAAAGTTTGTTTTAATATTACCGATGCAGAGGTTTGTTCCATTTGCAACGACAAAAAGCGTGATCAAGGACTAGTGATGATTGTGGAAGATATTCGAGATGTGATGGCGGTTGAAAACACCTCTCAATATAATGGATTGTACCATATTTTAGGTGGAATTTTGAATCCGATGGAAGGAATTGGTCCTGAGCAACTAAATATTCAAGGGTTGGTTGACCGAATTGCTGCCCATGAAGTACGCGAAGTTATTATGGCTCTAAGTACCACCATGGAAGGCGATACGACCGTTTTTTACCTCTTCAGGAAACTGAAACCCTTTGATATTACAGTAACTACCATTGCCAGAGGGGTAGCTATTGGTGGTGAATTGGAATACGCCGACGAAGTAACCCTCGGCAGATCAATCCTCAACAGAACGCTTTACGACAATGCTTTAGCCAGGTAATTGTCGCTAATTGCAGATTTAGTGGTATTTTTCACCCAAATTCGAACCCTCCAGCAGTAAATGAAGCTATCGGTAATCATTGTTAATTACAACGTAAAGCACTTTTTGGAGCAGTGTCTTTTGTCGGTGTCAAAGGCTATTTCCGGTATCGATGCCGAAGTTTTTGTTGTGGATAATAATTCTGTTGATGGCTCTGTAGAAATGGTTCGCTCCAAATTCAAATGGGTTAAATGTTTGGCTAATAAAGTTAATACCGGTTTTTCGAGTGCCAATAATCAAGCTATTCGTGAATCGAAAGGTGATTATGTGTTATTATTAAATCCAGATACTGTTGTAGAAGAAGATACATTTTCGAAATGCATTTCCTTTATGGATAATCATCCTGATGCGGGTGGTTTGGGTGTGCAGATGATTGATGGTAAAGGAAATTTTCTACCGGAATCGAAGCGTGGTTTGCCAAGTCCTTCAGTAGCATTTTATAAAATTTTTGGATTATCCGCTCTGTTTCCTAAATCAAAAATATTTGGGAAATATCATTTAGGGTATCTCGATAAAAATAAAACTCATGAAGTAGACGTGCTTTCAGGAGCGTTTATGCTCATGCGTAAAACTACCCTTGATAAAGTTGGTTTGCTTGATGAAACTTTTTTTATGTATGGTGAAGATATAGATTTGTCGTACCGAATTACAAAAGGTGGTTACAAAAATTATTATTTTTCCGATACACGTATCATTCATTACAAAGGAGAGAGCACAAAAAAGAGCAGTGTAAATTATGTGATTGTCTTTTACAAAGCGATGATCATTTTCGCAGCCAAACATTTCTCAAACAGTAATGCTAAACTCTTTTCTTTTTTCATCAACATCGCAATTTATTTACGAGCCGGCATTGCAATATTAAACAGGTTTATCAAAAAAATGGCATTGCCCGTTGCAGATGGAACCATGTTTTTTGCCGGTATGTTTATTTTGAAAATGTATTGGGAGAGTTCTGTAAAAGAGTTGCATTATCCTCCAATTTTTATGTTGCTCGTGGTGCCAATGTATGTGATGATTTGGATCTATTCCATTTATCTTAATGGCGGTTACGATCGTCCTTTACGGATTTCAAGATCGGTGCGTGGAATTATTTCAGGGACTGTATTTATTTTGGTGGTGTATGCGTTGTTGAGCGAAGAATACCGTTTCTCTCGTGCACTTATTTTATTGGGAACTGCATGGGCAAGTTTGTCGGCGGCTTCTTTACGGATAGTTCTCGATTTTGCAGGAGTTAAAGGATATGGGTTGGAACGAAATGAAAAGAAAAATTTAATTATCGTTGCTGAACCTGAAGAGGGTAGAAGAATACTATCCATCTTGCAATTTTCTAATTCTCCTGTCTCTTTTGTCGGTTTTGTAGCAGCCAAAGATGATGTTGATGAACAAAAAGTAAATGATTATGCCGGATATTATTTGGGAACTATTAACAACCTAAAAGAAATTACTGCACTCTATTCGGTGAGTGAAGTGATATTTAGTGCAAAAGATATTTCTTCTCAGGAAATTATAAATCAAATGTTGTTCCTTAGTCAGATGGATGTAGAGTATAAAATTGCTCCGCCGGAGAGTTTGTTCATCATTGGAAGTAATTCCATTAACGACCAAGGCGATTTATATTTGGTGGATGTTAATGCCATCACCACTCGTTCGAATAAACGAAATAAACGGTTGGTGGATATTGGTGCTTCGTTGTTGTTTATGTTTGCAAGTCCTATTTTAATTTTTAAAGTCAAGAATATCGCAGGATTTTTCTCTAACATTTTTAGTGTGATGGCCGGAAATTTCTCCTGGGTGGGTTTCATCAATACAAGTAACGATACCGAAACGAAGAGATTACGCAAAGGAGTACTCAACCCCGGTGATTCAATTCAAAATTTAGTTCCCGATGCACAAACAGCAAATCGATTGAATGCTCTTTACGCCCGCGATTACAAAGTGAGCAAAGATATTCGCATCATTGCTCGATCTATTTCTTTACTGGGAAGAAAACCATTAAATTAATTTCTCTATTTCATTTTTCATGAAAAAAAAGCGCCCACATTTCAGCGATCATAAAGATTTTTTGGAAGAGATGGTGTTGCGTTATAACAGAGTTGATTTTATCGAATTGGATCCAATTTCAATTCCTCACAAGTTTACTAAAAAAGAGGACATTGAAATCAGTGGCTTCCTTACCTCTATAATTTCGTGGGGACAACGTCCTGTGATTTTAAAAAATGCCAATCGGCTCATGGAATTGATGGAACTGGATCCTCATAATTTTCTGATGAATTCCAGCTCGAAAGAATTGAAATGTTTCGATAATTTTGTTCACCGTACATTCAATGGAATTGATTGTCGGTTTTTTATGGAGTCATTAAAAAGAATTTATGTGGATCATGGGGGATTGGAGAACGTTTTTAATGATTCGTTAAAAGCATCAAATCACCAAATGGGAGAAGCAATTCATAAAGTTCGTTCCATTTTTTTTGGCAACAACGCACCCGGCCGCTCCGGAAAACACTTCGCCAATCCCCTTGCTAATTCAGCTGCTAAAAGAGTAAATATGTTTTTAAGATGGATGGTGCGAAGAGGATAAACAAAAAGTTGATTTCGGAATCTGGAAGAAAATTTCGCCTTCGCTTCTATTCTGTCCCATTCGACGTCCACTCAGGAAGAGTTGCTCGTGAATTAGGATTACTTTCACGAACACAAGATGATTGGAAAGCAGTAGAAGAACTCACTGCCAACTTAAGAATACTCGATTCAAATGATCCGGTTAAGTATGATTTTGCGTTGTTTGGGATGGGTGTGCATCGTGGATAAAGGGTTTTACGGGTTTAGGTTGTTTTTTTATGAACCGTTTTGTTTTTTGTTTTAAGAGTGTTTATCCGTTTGAGGGTCTTACGTTGGCCGTATGCCGTCGGCCGATTTGGGTTATTGTTTTTCGTTTTTAGGGTGGTTTTAGGTTGTCCGTTTTGTTTTTCTATTTCAGAGTGATTTTCCGTTTGAGGGTCTTACGTTGGCCGTATGCCGTCGGCCGATTTGGGTTGATTGTTTTATAGGCTGTTTGAATAGGGTGGTTTTAGGGACATTTTGTTTGTATCGTTTTCAGAGTGTTTATCCGCTTGAGGGTCTTACGTTGGCCGTTAGCCGGAGGCCGATGTGGGTTAGTTGTTTTTCGATTTTAGGATGATTTTAGGTTGGCGATGTTGTTTTTCGTTTTGAGAGTGTTTTTCCGTTTGAGGGTCTTACGTTGGCCGTTGGCCGGAGGCCGATATGGGTCGAGTTTTATAGTCTGTTTGAGAGTATTTCGGGAGGCATTTTGTGTATTGTTTTCAGAATGTTTATCCGTTTGAGGGTTTTACGTTGGCCGTTTGCCGGAGGCCGATTTGGGTTATTGTTTTTCGTTTATAGGGTGGTTTTAGGTTGTCCGTTTTGTTTTTCGTTTTGAGAGAGTTTATCCGTTTGAGGATCTTACGTTGGCCGTTTGCATATTTGGGTCGAGTTTTAAAGTCTGTTTGAGAGAATTTCCGGGGACATTTTGTGTATCGTTTTTAGAATGCTTATCCGTTTGAGGGTCTTACGTTTGCCATGGGTCGAGTTGGGTCAGGCTTTTTCCGTTTGAGGGTCTTGAAGGGGACGCATATGTGAATTTATTATTTAATTAATTTAAAATATTTCGTAATAATGAAAAAGAGTTGACTTTATAAAACTAATTTGTATTTTTGTATCAACAATTAATTTTTTAATAAACTTTTAAAATATTTTTCATATGAAAGATGAAATCGAAGAAAAGGAAGACGGCTTCAAAAAAATGGACGTTTACAAGTTGGCTTTTCAATTAGCAAATGAAATTTTCAAAGAGACAAATCACTGGCCCAAAGCTGAGGCTAATGAAATCATTGATCAAATCAGAAGATCGTCAAGATCAGTTTGTGCAAATTTTGGGGAGGGTTATCGTCAGAGAGTTCAAATTAAATTATTTGTTCATAAATTGAGAATTTGTGATGGAGAATGTAGTGAAACATTAATTTGGTTGGATTTTGCAAGAGAGTGTGGATACATTAATGAAAAACAGCATGGTGCTTTTAAACATATATGTCTACGAGTAGGAAGCATGCTTGGAGCAATGATTCTGAATCCAGAGAAATTTATTCCAACTGCAAAAAAATAATTTAGTCTGAATAAATAGTATTTCCTTCCATCCTCCGCAATCATCCAATATCAAATCAAAATTCGGCCAACAGCAAACGGCATACGTAATTAAAAATCGCGCTCACCTGTCTGCCTAAACTCTCCCTCTCCCACCCAATATCAAATTAAAATCCGGCCCGCGGCAAACGGCCTACGTAATCAAAAATCGCGCTCACCCGTCTGCCTAAACTCTCCCTCTCCACCCAATATCAAATTGAAATCCGGCCCACGGAAAACGGCCTACGTAATCAAAAATCGCGCTCACCCGTCTGCGTAAACTCTCCCTCTCACCCCCAATATCAAATCAAAATCCGGCCCACGGCAAACGGCCTACGTAATCAAAAATCGCGCTCACCCGTCTGCGTAAACTCTCCCTCTCACCCCCAATATCAAATCAAAATCCGGCCCACGGCAAACGGCCTACGTAATCAAAAATCGCGCTCACCCGTCTGCGTAAACTCTCCCTCTCACCCCCAATATCAAATCAAAATCCGGCCCACGGCAAACGGCCTACGTAATCAAAAATCGCGCTCACCCGTCTGCCTAAACTCTCCCTCTCCACCCAATATCAAATCAAAATCCGGCCTCCGGCAAACGGCCTACGTAATCAAAAATCGCGCTCACCCGTCTGCGTAAACTCTCCCTCTCCACCCAATATCAAATCAAAATCCGGCCAACGGCAAACGGCCTACGTAATCAAAAATCGCGCTCACCCGTCTGCGTAAACTCTCCCTCTCACCCCCAATATCAAATCAAAATCCGGCCAACGGCAAACGGCCTACGTAATCAAAAATCGCGCTCACGGGTCTACACACATGAGATAGCATCAAAATCTGGCCTTCGGCCAGCGTAATCAACAACACGCCCCTTTCTACAACAACTGCCCCGCCAAATCCGCCAACTCCGATCTCTCTCCTTTCTCCAGAGTGATATGTGCATATAACGGATTATCTTTAATCTTATCAATAATATGCGACAATCCATTACTATGAGAATCGAGATAGGGTGTATCGATTTGATTAACATCTCCGGTGAAAATTATTTTGGTATTTTGTCCCGCTCGTGTGATAATAGTTTTTACTTCGTGGGGTGTTAAGTTTTGAGCTTCATCAATAATAAAACAAATATTCGAAAGACTTCTACCCCGAATATAAGCAAGGGGAGTGATGTGAAGCTTTTCAGTTTCTACCATATCAGTGATCTTCTGAAACTCTTTGTCTGTTTCTTTGTATTGTCCTTGAATAAATTTTAAATTATCCCATAACGGTTCCATGTATGGGTTGATTTTTGATTTTATGTCGCCGGGTAAAAAACCAATATCTTTATTACTCAAGGGAACTATTGGACGTGCAAGATAAATTTGTCGGAATGCTTGTTTGATTTGTAAAGCAGATGCCAATGCAATAAGAGTTTTTCCTGTTCCTGCAACACCTTGTATAGTTACTAGGCGCACATTCGGATTAATAACTGCATGCATGGCGAAAGTCTGCTCTGCATTTCTGGGGCGAATACCATAAGCAGTTTCTTTCATCACCCTCTCCATTCGTTTGGACTCAGGATTATAAAAGGCGAGTGCTGAATTCGATTCGTATTTGCTCCTTAAAATATAATAATGGTTCGCAATAGGCTTGTGTTTCTTAACTAAATCAGTAAAAGCACAATGGCCATCTTTATAAATCATATCAATAAATTTTTTATTGACATTCTCCAGCACCGTTTTGCCGGTATATAAACCTTCAATATCTTTTACCTTCCCTGTTTGGTAATCTTCTGCCTGCAAATTCAGTGATTTGGCTTTGAGGCGTAGATTAATATCCTTCGAAACAAGAATTACTTTTCGGGTTGGTTGCTCCTCCTTCAGCGAAAGCGCAGCATTTAAAATATTATGATCGGCTTTTTTCTCACCAAAAACACGGTTGGCATCCACTTCAGATTTTTCATGCATCAGCACTTTAAACTTCCCTTTGGTAGGACCGTTCAGAGGTATCCAATCTTGCAATGAAAACTGACCGGAGAGTTTATCAATATTGCGGATGAACTCGCGGGCTTCAAAATTGATTACATCGTTGCCCTTCTTAAAGCGATCAATCTCTTCGAGAACTGTTATGGGAATAGCAACATCGTGTTCTTTAAAATTATGTATTGCATTGTGATCAAATAAAATGGCTGAAGTATCAATTACAAATATCTTGCGGTCAGTTTTTTTTGCCATCTGAGAAATATATTAAGAACGATAAGGTTAGAGAAGTTTGAATAAAAGGAGTTGAACAAATTTAAGTCGGCCTTTAAGGGTTAAAACAATTATATTTGAAATTAAATTGACACTCATTTGTTAATAAAGTACAATTCATCCCGATTCCGTATCTTTGTCATCGGTTTAAGCAAAAAAAGCAGCAAATTTTAATGAATATAAGTTTTGTTTTTCCCGGATTCCTCTTCGCCACAGCGCTCATTGCCATTCCTATAATCATTCATCTTTTCAATTTCAGGCGGTTCAAGAAGGTCTATTTCACTAATGTCCATTTCCTTAAAGAACTCAAGGAAGAAACCACTTCACAGTCTCGTTTAAAGCATTTATTGGTCCTTTTGGCTCGAATTCTTGCGGTAATTTTTCTGGTGCTTGCATTCGCACAACCTTATATCCCAGCCGAAAAAGGAGTGAAAATTGCTTCGAACAGAACGGTGAGCATGTACATCGATAACTCCTTTAGTATGGAGGCCGTTACTCGGGATGGAACACTGTTGGATGTGGCCAAAAGGAAAGCCGCTGAAATTGCCTCTGCTTACAAGCCGTCTGACCGGTTTCAACTGGTTACGAACAACTTCGACCCTGTAGATCAGCGATTAATGAGCCGTGAAGAGTTTATTTCTGCTTTGGATTTGGTAAAAATAAGCCCTTCCACCAGAAAATCGGGAGAGGTACTTTCCAGGCAAACAGATGTGTTGAATAATGTCGGTTCTGAGCAAAAAAGTGCCATTTTATTGTCCGATTTCCAGCAATCTATGGTCGATTTTGAGAATATTCGTCAAGATTCATCCATCACTATTTCACTGGTCCCAATAGCCGCCGAAGGAGTTTCCAATGCCTGGATTGATTCGTGTTGGTTCAGCTCGCCTGTCGTTCAATGGCAACAACCTGCCGAATTAAATGTTCGAATTAGAAACAATGGTGATTTAGATTTGGAAGCTGTTCCTGTAAAGCTGGTCATTAACGGAACTCAAAAAGCAGTTGCATCAGCCTCTGTTCCTGCAAATAATTACACCGATTTACAACTTACTTTCACTGCTGTGGATGATGGTTGGCAGCGGGCTCAAGTGAGCATCATCGATAATCCAATCACCTTTGACGATGAATATTTTTTCTCCTTTTCTGTATCTCGTTCTGCCAATATTTTGTCTGTCAATAACGAAAAACAAAGTCCGTACCTGACTGCTCTTTTTGGAAACGAACACTATTTTAAACTTACGTCAAACGATATCCGTCAAATAGATTATTCTGCCTTCACACAAAACAGAGTAATTATTTTGAATGAACTCACTACCTTGTCGAGTGGAATGGTTTCGGAACTTACAAAATATGTGGTGAATGGTGGAACGGTTGTCGTGATTCCTGATTCAGCAATGGATTTTGTTTCTTATGGAAATTTGTTCTCCTCATTTGGAATTCCACCTGTGACTTCCCTGGTGATGAATCAGGAACGTGTGGAGAAATTGATGTTAGAGGATCCGGTATTTCAAGGTGTTTTTAGTTCCTCTTCAGGGTTAAATGCTTCAACTGATTTACCAACAGTGGAAAAATATTTTCTTCAAGGAAATTCAGCCGGTGGTTCAGGGGAACAATTATTGCAGTTACGTAGTGGAGCTCCTTTACTATCAAGATATATAAAAGGGAAAGGAGAAATTTATGTTTTCTATACTGCCTTCAGTGGTGCGATGAGCAATTTTGCTCGGCATGCAATTTTTGTTCCTGTAATGTATCGCATTGCTTTGCTAAGTGAAAAACCCGGTAAGATGGCTAACTTCATTGGCGCTGAGGAGCAAATTGAGTTGCCACCAACGGCTATTTCCGGCGATGAAGTGTTTCATATCATTAACGAAGAACTCAATTTCGACATCATCCCGGGACACCGTACTACCGGAAAAGGTACTGTGATATCTGTGAATAATCAAATTACGCAAGCTGCTAATTACGATGTAAAATTGAGTAACAATCCTGTTTCAGTAATTTCATATAACTTTAATAGAGCTGAGTCGAAGATGAAATTTTTTGATGAAGATGGACTTAAGCAAATACTCGAATCGTTACGATTAAAAAACATCAACATAATAAGTGCGACAGAACAAAATCTAACCGGTGAATTTTCAACCATCAACGAGGGCACCAGGTTATGGAAATATTGTGTGATTCTAGTCTTACTCTTTCTTGCATTTGAAATACTCTTACTTAAATTCTGGAAAAAATGAACCTTCTCCTCAAGTCCGTAAAGATTCTTCACTCCAACGGAACAACAGAAAAATCGTTGAACGATATTCTAATTCAAAATGGAGTCATTCAAAAGATAGCTGTAAAAATAAATCCGGATTCCAACACCGAAATTTTTGAAGGAAATGGAGCGATGGTATCGATAGGGTGGATGGATATGAAAGCGAACTTTCGTGATCCCGGTCATGAAACGAAGGAAGATCTTGACTCCGGTGTTGAAGCAGCTATTGCAGGTGGCTTTACGGAAGTTGTATTAATGCCTTCAACAACACCTCCAATACAATCGAAAGCAGATGTAGAATATTTAACCAATCGTTCGAAAGGCAGGTTGGTTACTGTTCATGCAACAGGTTCACTTTCGGTGGGCCGAGATGGAAAAGATATTACTGAAATGTATGATATGAAAAGGGCAGGGGCGGTGGCTTTTACCGATGATAAACGTGCTGTTGCCGATTCAGGATTATTGCTTCGTGCAATGCAGTATGTTAAAAATATTGATTCTGCTGTGATCACTTTTGCAGATGATAAAAGTATATCGGGCAAAGGGTTGGTTAATGAAGGAATCTCTTCCACTATTGCCGGTTTAAAAGGTATGCCCGCTTTCGCAGAAGAACTTTTTGTAAATCGCGATTTGAAAATTTGCGAATACACCGGAGCAAGATTGCATTTTTCGACTATCTCAACTGCTGCAGCCGTCGACATGATTCGTGCTGCTAAAAAACAAGGTTTGCCTGTAACGGCAGAAGTTTGTGCACACCAATTATTTTTCGACGACACAGTTATAATTGATTATGATACCAATTACAAAGTGAAACCACCTTTTCGTTTGCAAAGTGATATCAAAGCATTAAAGGAGGGATTGAAAGATGGTACTATAGATGTTATTTGTTCTGATCATAGTCCGGAAGACGCTGAAGCAAAAATTGTAGAATTTGATTTTGCTGCTTTTGGAATTGCCGGCATCGAAACTGCTTTCGCGACGGCTGTAACTGCTGCACCTGAAATTAAAATAGAACGAATTGTAGATGCGTTCACATCTGCTCCGAGAAGAGTTTTAGGATTGCCAATTCCTGAAATCAAGGAGGGAGAAAAAGCCAACCTCACCATTTTCGACCCTACACAAAAATGGACACTCACCGAAGATGCTATCCGATCAAAATCAAAAAATAATCCGTTCATCAATACCCAACTCACCGGCAAACCACTTGCTGTAGTAAATAATAACAAATTTAACTTGACGAATGCCGGTAAACGATCTTCGGTAGGTGGCCTGCCTGCCTAAGCCAAAGACAAGCCTTCTGCTTGGCGACAGCAGGCAGGCAGGAATTCGGTAGGTGCTTTCTTCTTCCTGCGATGTTGGAATTGCATAGGAATTAAAAATGGGGTATTAGTAAATTAATAGCGTTAGCAGTCAAAGCGAAGTGCGTTCACTAATCACTTTTTAAACACCTTATATTCTTCATTCTCAAACACCTTCGTATATCTATCAGAAGGCATTCCGAAAAGGTAGAGATGGTCGGATTTTGTAAGGACAACAAAAGCAGCTTTTTCGTATGATTTTGAGGGAACTGAAGGGTGGTTGGTGAAGTAAGAAAACGCCCAAGGTTTATAAAAAGATACGATTTGATTGGTGGGAACAGTAGATTTGATGAAATTAAAGAGCTTTTTTGTGGATTCATTCGCTGTTGAATAGGAGGGCGGATGAGTGTAACCATGAACGGTATTTTTTAAATTGGTACTGAGTAAAAATAAACTCAATCCTACCATTGCAATTTTAGTAGGTAGTTGTTTTAGTTTTGAAAATAACATCATGTAAAATTCAGTCATGTAAATTATTCCCATTGTTAGCACAGGAATAAAAAATCTGATTGGTTCATGGTGGTAAGGATAAATTAGAATGAGTAAACAGTAGAATGTAATAAAGAATTCTGTAATGCCTATTTTTCGGAACACTCTAAATGCAAATCCAAACACCATAGCCGGGGCAATCAAAAGGAGTGAAATTGTATTGATAAATGCCGGTACTTCCTGCTCAAAAAACATCATAAATGCTTCGCGATAAACAGTGAAATTTTCTACAATCACATGCGGATTCGCTTTCAAATATATCAACTTAAGATACCAACCCAAACTTTCGGTTTTACTTCCGGTTGCCACAATAATTGCTGCCATCCCTGCCAAGGAAACTAGAACAGAAATTGCACCATTTCGCATGTCTTTTTTATCCATACCACCATAAAAAATATGCTCCATAAAAATTGCCAAAATCAACGCTGGAACTGCCACCATTCCTGCACTCCTGATTCCGGACATCATCAAAATTAGTAGTGCAATTATTAAAAACTTATTGGACTTGCTTTTATTACGACTAACATATTCAATAATCAGCAAGAGTGCTGCGAAGAGAAGGTCGGGCAAAATTTGATCCTTGAGGGATAGGATATGGTAATTATAAATAAAAAATCCGGTGAGTAGGACAGCTGCGAAAGAATTAGTTTTGGATTGAAGATTTACAAAAAGAAGTGAGCCCAGAAAAAGTAAAAAAAGTGTGATTACTATTTTTCCAAGTAAAAGTTCATGTGTATCGCTGAATGTGACGGGAACCAGCAATAAAGAAAATAGCCATCCCTTATTTGCAGGACTGTATTCTTCAAAATGAGAAACAAGGTTACTCGATGATTCGCCTGTTATTTTTTTGGCTTGTAGAAGATACTGTGCGAAGTCATCGCCCCAATCGTGTCCATTTTGCAATGGCATAAATAACATTGGAAGCAAAACCAAAAAAAGCATTGCCGCACATTGAAAAACCCTTTTATCGTAAAACATGGTCAAAAATATTCATAAAATTCCGATTATGAATTCCAGATCTTCCAGGAGGCCTCGGCTTGGGCTACGAGCATATCGTAACCATTTTTTACCGTAGCACTTGCTTCCATCCCTTTTTTTAGAAATTCAGTTACAGGTGGATTATAAACCAAATCGAATAAAAGATTACGAGGGCTCAATAAAGCATACGGAATAGGTGGACTGGAGACGTTAGGATAAGTTCCTAGCGGTGTAGTATTCACAATAACGGGATAATTTTCTAAAACTTGAGCAGTTAAATCAGAATAACTCAACTCACCCTCTGCAGGGTTTCTACTCACAAAACGGAAAGGAATATTTTTATTTTTAAATACATAAGCAACAGCCTTTGAAGCACCACCAGTTCCCAGAATCAAAGCACCGGTATGATTACTTTTTAAAAGTGGTGTAATAGTGTAATCGAAGCCAATACAATCGGTGTTGTAGCCTTTTAAAAATAAACCATTAGAATTTCTCGTAATTTTAATCGTGTTCACCGCACCAATCTCCGAAGCAACTTCATCTGTCTCATTTAAAAAAGGAATAACCTTTTCTTTATGAGGAATAGTCACATTTAAGCCAAATAAATCAGGATGAGAATTTATCAATTCCAGAATCCTTGTTAAATCAGGAAGTTCAAAATTTTCATAAACAAACGCATCAGCAGCAACTTCCTTCTCAAATTTCTCGGAAAAATAATTCTTCGAAAAAGAATGCGAGAGAGGAAAGCCGATGAGTGCGTATTTTTTGATCATATAGAGAGAAGTTTGTCGGAGGCCGTTTTTGAATGACGAATTTAAACTAAATATGCCAATTGCAGAACCGGCAACCGCAACCGCCTTCCTCCGAAAAACTAATCTACGTGATGCGCATTGTCGGATCAATCTCCTTAGCCCAGGCCATAATACCACCCTTGAGGTTAGATAAATTTGTGAATCCATAGCGTGATTCCAATTCTCTTACTGCGGCTGCGCTTCTGGCTCCACTACGGCAATGAATGATCACAGGTTTATCGCGTGAGATGCGATCAACTTGATCGATTACTATTCCTAGAGGCACGAGTTCCCCCCCTAAGTTAGCAGCATCAAATTCGTGTTCTTCTCTGACATCAATAAGTTGAAAATCGACTTTGTTATCGATCATTTTTTTCAATTCTTGTACAGTAACTTCTTTCATAAAATATCGGTTATAACGATTTCAAAAATCCTGAATATAATCAGGCGATCACGTGTATTTCGGAGACAGGCTTATCGAGGAATTGGAAGAATGTGTCGCTTCGCAATCCAAGTCGTAACGATTCAAGAGCGATGACTTCGGTAGGAGCAATATTGCCTAAGTTTACATTTGCTCCAAACAGTTTAATAAAATAAACCTGTTGCGATTTTATTGGGGTTTCCCAAATAATTTTTTCAACAGGAACATTTTTCACAATCTTATTAATGAGCATCACATGTGCTTTACCGTTAGGACGATAAATACCCACTGTTCCACTTTCGCGGGCTTCTGCAATCACTTTCCAAACGCCGGCATCAATTTCTTTCTGCATCATCTCAATCCATCTGTTCGGATGAATAATAATTCCCTCTTCCTTACTACCAACTTCCGAAATTACTGTCACCACTTTACTCAGCCGTTTAATAAGTTTACACTTTTCTTCGTGAGGCAAAGTGATAGCACCGTCGGATATTTCTGCGGTTTCAATTTTAAACTTCTCCAGGATTTTTATAAATTTTGGCACCTCGTTTCTTATGATAAATGCTTCGAGTAGTGTACCTCCAAAATATACAGGAATTCCGGCACTTTTATAGAGACTAATTTTATCAACAAGTCGTGGAGTGATTAAAGCGCTTCCAAACCCCAATTTCACCACGTCGGTGTAGGGTGCGTTGCCGTCGATAAAATCTTCGGTTTCGCGAACGCTCAATCCCTTATCCATAACCATAGTAAGGCCTACCTTTCGGGGTTTGCTACTCCGATCAGGGATCTGACTCAATTCGAAATTCATGGATTATTTTTTTTATTTCTTATCAGGTTAACTACATGCTGATCATTTCTTAAATCGGGCAGCAAATCAAATAAAACACCACTTCCTCCAGGATCTTTCTCAAGAGCCAATTCCAAAAAATGGTACGACTCTAGAATAGAACCTGCACTATACAAATTTATTGTTTGACGATAATAAAGTTCGGCACATTCGGGATGAAACAGAATAGCTTTGTCGGTGATGGCAACAGCCTCTTCAGCATTGCCGGTTTCGGTAAGGAAATGTGCATAAGAGATCCATCCGTCGATGAGATCAGGTTCCTCTTCAACAACTTTTAGATACCATTCACCGGCTTCAATAATATTATTTAAATTGTATTCGCAGTCGCCAAGCAACAACCAAAACTCCGCATTGTGGGCATCCTTTTCAATGGCTTTACGCACATAGTGAATGGCCTCATACCAGCGGTCTTCAAACTCAAGTGTGATCGCAATTCCGTACCACGCTTGCGCCATATCCGGCAATAATTTTACTGCTTTTTTATAGTAGGTGCGGGCATCGTCCATCTGCTCCAGCTTCTCATAACATTCAGCGATGTTAAAATAGGTGATCGCATCGGGCTTATAATATTCAAATGTTTGTTTGTATTTTTGAATAGCATCTTCAAAATGACCAAGCATTGCCAAAACATGTGCTTGATCTAAATATGCGGGTGCGTAATCTTCTTTAATTAAAATACAGTAATCGAAAGCCTGCAATGCTTCCTCAAAATTTCCTAACCTGCATTGAATATCACCTAAGTTATACCATGCTGCGTAGGAGTAAGGATCTTTATCGATGAGTAGTTTAAAATAGATAATACCCTCTTGTAACTTTCCTGTTATGCCCCAGCAAGCCGACAATTCTTCCATAGCCAGATCATAATTGGGATTTTGATTTATGGCTAATTTAAAATACTCTATTGCCTTCGGATAATTCAGCATGTTTTGATAGGTAATGGCCATGCTAAAATAAATTTCATCTTTCACATCCGATAACGGAAGGGCCTTTTTAAAGCAATCCAAAGCAGCGCTAAATTGTCCGCTTGTATTTAAAATGTTACCTCTAATTATGTGAAGTTCGAGATCGTACGGACTAATTCTTTCAACTTTTTCAAGTGTATCGAGAGCACGTTTTTCCTGACCGGTGATAGCAAACAGATGGGCTTGTTTAATTAAGAAATTTACCGAATTCGGGTGTAGAGAAAAGGCATACCCGGATACCTCCAGTGCTTTTGAGTGTTCCCCATTTTCAATATAAAAATCAATGATCTTTATCAGTGCGTCTACATCGAAAAAATAGCGATCCTGGTTGCGGATCATTTCTTCGAAGCGGCTGACAGAAAGTTCAATTTTTTCGTTCAGATCATCCTGATTATCAAAGTCATCATCATCTTCTTCCATAAACCGTAGGTTGTTTTTCTGTCCTAAACTATTACAAATTTACGGAAAAAGATAGCGTCACGTCAATACCTTTTAAAAGTTATCCACACAGATCTGTTATTTTTAAGTCATATGTTTGATAATGAATGAATAAGACTTACTAACAGCGTGTCTGCTTTTCGTAATTTTATTGATGCAATACTTTGCCGCTTTTAGGCCTAAACACCCACTCTAATCACTAACTTTGCGAGGTTATGCATTTGCAGAAATTAGTCTTACTCAATTTTAAAAACTACCAGGATGCGAACCTGGAATTTATTCCTACCGTAAATTGTTTTACCGGTTTGAATGGTAGTGGCAAAACGAATCTGCTCGATGCAATTCATTATTTGTCGGTGACAAAAAGTTATTTCAGTTCATCCGATACGCAAAGCATCAAACATAGTGAGAGTTTATTAATGATTCAAGGCGATTTTGAGGTGGATGGAGTGAAGGAGTCGGTGTTGTGCGGGATACGGCAAGGACAAAAAAAGCAGTTCAAAAAAAATCAGAAAGAATACGAACGATTGAGTGATCACATTGGAGTTTTTCCGGTGGTGATGATAGCGCCTACCGATCAGGAATTGATTACCGAAGGGAGTGAAATACGCCGTAAATTTATGGATGGTATTATTTCTCAATACGATCACCATTATCTCGAAGATTTGATTCGTTACAATCAGGTACTGTCGCAACGAAATGCATTGCTTAAACAGTGCTCGGCAAAAGGAATAATCGATTGGCACTCGTTTGCTGTTTGGGATGATCAATTGATTAATTACGGAAGTCGAATATTTAAAAAAAGAGCAGAATTTATTAAAGGGTTTGAACCGTTGTTCGGTAAATTGTATAATTTTATTTCAGGAAGTGTAGATGCAGTATCCATCAATTATGAGTCGCAGCTTTTGAAAAGTAATTTTGATGAGTTGTTGCAAAATTCCCACTCGCGCGATCTAGATATGCTTTACACAACAAACGGTATTCATAAAGACGATCTGGTTTTTAATTTAAAGGGTTACCCTGCACGTAAATATGCATCTCAAGGGCAACAAAAATCACTGGTGATAGCTCTCAAATTGGCGCACTTTAATTATTTGTGCGAGCGTGGATTTTCTAAACCAATAGTTTTACTTGATGACATCTTCGATAAGTTGGATGAACAAAAAGTAGAACGCCTTATGGAACTGGTGAGCCGCGATGAATTTGGTCAGCTATTTATAACCGATACTCACTCCAACCGTATTCCCGAAATATTTGGTAAAATTAGCGTGCCCTTAAAACTTTTCCATGTTGAAAATGGTGTTGTAACCGAAAATGAAAATGCCCTTCTATCATGAGAAATACCAATGAACAAAGTCTCAAAGAAGTGATCGATCAGTTAATCGATAGCTATAAAATTAGAGGCAAAATGAATGAGGTGAAGGTGCAAAATCTTTGGGAACAACTCATGGGGCCCTCGGTTGCAAAACGTACTACCGGTATTTCTATTAAAGATACAAAACTGCACATTAAAGTTTCATCAGCCCCTTTGCGGGAAGAACTACTATATCAACGCGAAAAAATTATGGATTTGATGAATAAGGAATTGGGTGGTAGGTATATTACTGAGGTGGTTTTGTAGAAAAAAGTGACAAGTGTAAAGTGACAAGTCTACTTATACAATGTCCAGAATAATGCCTTCGTTCTCCTACTCGTTATCTCTCGTTCCATTCTCCCTCTCATTCTGTTCTATTCTCTCTCTCATTCTTCTCCATTTTCATTCTCTTCATGTGAATTAGCCTTCCCCCTGAAGTGAAGATGATTGCAACCTTGACAACGCAAATACCGGACTACTTGGGACAAAACAAATTCTAGCCTGGTTAATGATTAAAAAGCATCTTAAAATAAAACGAAGGTTGTTTGAAACGCGAGCGGAGTTCGATATCATCGAACATACAAGACATTGTTTCCCGGAATGTTCTATTTTTCTCGGCTTTGTTAATCACAAAATTGAAAAGCCACGGGTAATTACAAAGTTTTTGCATGGTGTGACTGAGCTTAAATTCATCCCATAACCGGTGGTACACTTTCTCATCGTATTGCATCAAAAATTGTTTATCGAATTGTTTCAATTTAAGTGCTTCCACAGCGACATTGGCCGCCGTCATACCGCAATACATCGCGTTGCTAATTCCTTCTCCTGTGAAAGGATCAATCATGCTGGCTGCATCGCCGGTAAGTATAAAATTATTCCCCGAAAGGGTACGCTTTTTAGAACCTAAAGGCAATCCCCAGCCTTGAATTTTACCCTGCATTTCGGCATTCACAAAACGATCTTTAATTGTTTTGTTTTCACGGATGGCTTTGAGCATCGATTCTTTCAAATTCACCGATCGTTTACTGATTGCCGATGAAAGCATCCCGGCTCCAACATTAGCTTGTCCGTTAGGAAGAGGGAAAATCCAAAAGTAACCCGGTAGCAGTTCATCAATAAAATGAAGCTCAATAAAATTCTGAGGGTGCATGTCGGTAACGCCTGTGTAATAAGCTCTTATACCTCCGCAATAGTGATCATTTTCTTTGGCAAAACCGGTGAGTGTTTTAGCGGCAATACTTCTATCGCCATCGGAGGCAATGAGTAAATCGGTAATTAGCATATATTGCTCACCGTTATGTTCTACGGTAAGAGCAATTTTTTCGCCTTCACGAGCCACAGCAACCAACTCATGCCCCTGACGAAGGTCTGCAATAGAGGTATCAATTTGTTGAACTAAAAAATTATCGAAATCTATTCTTTTGGAGATGAATCCGGGAGGATGAAGGAGGGTGGAGAGATCTTTGTTAAAAGGAATATCGATACTTTTTCCGTTGGGAGCGGCAAATTTTATTCCCATGCTGCCTAAAAATTGCTCTTTATTGGCACTAATATTTTTAATGATATTTGGATCTAGTTTTTTGAAAACCGGCATCACTTTTCCACTCAATGCATCGCCACAAATTTTATCTCTGGGAAAAATGGCTTTGTCGATGATTACATGCGCCACTTTTTGTTTGCACAGAAATGCCGATGCGGTAGCTCCGGCCGGACCGGCGCCAACAATTACAAGGGGATGTTTTTCGGTTCTGATAGCGGGAGGGTGTTATTCGTATTTCTTGCTTTTAAATTCTTTGGTGACTCTCGACATTTCCATATCGGCATCTTTTTTCTTGAGATCTTCTCTTTTATCGAAGACTTTTTTTCCTCGTGCCAGGGCTATTTCCAATTTAGCAAATCCACGATCGGAAATGTAAAGACGAATAGGAATAATTGCGTATCCCTTTTCTTTCATTTTGGTACGAAGTTTTTTGAGTTCGTTTTTGTTGAGTAGCAGTTTGCGGTCGCGTTTGGCGACGTGGTTGTTGTAGGAGGCTTCTTTATATTCGGAAATATGCATGCCTTTCACCCACAGCTCCTCGTTGATGAACATGCAATAGGAATCGGCTAAATTGGCTAAGGAAGCACGTACCGCCTTTATTTCGGTGCCAAAGAGTACTATTCCTGCCTCGAACCTAGTTTCGATATTGTATTCAAAAACAGCTTTTTTATTACTGACAATAGTTTGATCGGCCATATATAGGAGTTTCTCCGGTCGTCAAATTTCGGAAATTTAATTGAGGCGGATGGAACTTATTCTCATTGAATTTGAAATTGGAGGTTTGGTTATGGGATTTGATCCCAATTTTCAATTTTCTATTCGCTGTTAAATTTTCAGTTTTTTAAATTCGCGTTAACGATGATCGAAGCGAAATTTCGGGACGAACGTAAAACCTATTCTGAACCTGCCGGTAAAATCCTGTTGAATTCCCTTTAAAATTAAAATTTGGCTTTTATTAAAGAATGGCATTCAGAATAATCATCAGATACTCGATGAAAAATTACCGAACAATCAGCACAGGAATTGAAATAAGGTGCCTTACACCGTCGATAGTAGTTCCAAAAAGAAGATCTTTCAAGGTATTGTGTCCGTGAGCCCCCATTACCAAAATATCGGCCTTGAACTCGTTGGTTTTTTGAGCAATAGCACGTTTGGGTTTGCCATAACCGAGTACCGATGTAACCCTGTAGCCTTCTTGCAAAAGGTTGTTTTTGAGCAACTCTAAATTAGATGAATCACTCACACTTTCAAAGTCACCGGTATCTTTACCAACCATAAAAGCCATAGGTGTTTCTACCACGTGAATGAGCACATAATCAGCCTTCTTCCCGCCAAGGGACAGCGCATGGCGAATAGTTTTTTCGTCGGATTGAGAGAAATCTATCGCAATGGCAATGCGCTCATAGCTTGCCGGTTGAAGCGTTTTTGCATCCAAAGTTTTGAACGTTCCATGCGGAACAGGTTCTTTATAAGAAGATATTTTGGCGAATAGAGGGGAGAAAATGGTGTAAAAGAGAAGTGCTAATGCGAGCAAACAAACAGGTATGACCACAAAATTTATTACCCAAGGCGCCACAGAAGGACTATCAGACCACTCTACAATTTGAGAATAAACCAATTTAGCATTTAACCCTACAATAATAATGGCCGAAAGCCACGCCAACACTTGAACATACTTTGGAATTACGAAAGTCCCCATTTTATTTTTGTCACTCACAAAATGGATGAGTGGAATAATGGCAAAACCCAACTGCAAACTTAAAATTACCTGACTAAAAATGAGCATTTTTCCGGTGGCTTCCTCGCCCATGAGATTGATCACTAAGAGTGCTGGAATAATGGCAATTAAACGGGTGACTAATCTTCTTATCCATGGTTGGATGCGCAGGTTCAGATAGCCTTCCATAACAATTTGTCCTGCTAAAGTGCCTGTTATGGTAGAGCTTTGCCCGGCTGCAATTAAGGCAATGGCAAAAAGGGCAGGAGCCCATTGCGTTCCCAACATGGGTTCGAGTAATTTGTGCGCATCTTGTATTTCGGCTACTTCGTACAATCCATTTTTGTAAAAGACTGTAGCTGCTAAAATAAGAATGGCTGCATTTACAAAAAAGGCCAGGTTAAGGGCTATAGTGGAATCGATGATATTGAAACGAATAGCCTTTTTTATTTCAATGGGAGTGCGTTCAAATTTACGGGTTTGTACCAGCGACGAATGCAGATACAGGTTATGCGGCATAACAGTAGCACCAATAATTCCGATGGCAATATACAATGCAGTATCGTTTGGTATAGAAGGGATAAAGCCGGTTGCTATTTCACCTAAAGAAGGCTGCGCAAATATCATCTCCGCAAGGAAAGAAAAACCAATAACCGCTACCAGAGAAATAATAAATGCTTCCATTTTTCGCATGCCGTAATTGAGCAGGAAAAGAAGTAAAAAAGTATCGAGAACACTTATCGTTACACCCCAAACCAGAGGGAGATCAAATAATAATTGTAACCCGATGGCCATTCCCAAAACCTCGGCAAGATCACAGGCGGCAATGGCAATTTCGGCGAGCACGTAGAGAGCACCGTTAATAACAGGAGGGTAAGTTTCGCGTGAAGCTTGGGCTAAATCCCGCCCACGTACTATTCCCAGTCGGGCACTCAACGATTGCAAAAGCAACGCAATGAGGTTCGACATAAGAAGCACCCAAATAAGCGAATACCCAAACTGACTACCTCCGGCCAAATCTGTTGCCCAGTTCCCCGGATCCATGTAACCCACACTTATGAGGTAGGCAGGACCCATAAAAGCCAGTAGTTTACGGAAAAAACCGGTATTTTTTTTGACCTCTACCGAGGCATTTACCTCCGAAAGCGAAGCAGATTTATTCTGATTTTCCGTTTTATTGTACGTGAAGGAGGAATTCTCAAATATTTGGCAAATATAAGAAATAAATTTAGATATGTCTAACTTTTAAAATTTTTCGTCACACTATTTTTTGCAGTACTTTGCATCGCTTATGTACAAATTTTTAATCCGCCCCGTGTTGTTTCTGTTTCCCGCCGAGACGGTTCACCACTTCGTTATGAACAGTCTGAAACTTGCCGGTACAATCCCGGGAATTATTGGCAATTTTAAAATCAATTTATACCGTAAAAATCCTTTGCTTGCGCGGAAGGTGGCAGGCATAACATTTCCGAATCCGGTAGGGATTCGCAGCGGGATTTGATAAGGATGCGATTGCATTTGAGGAGTTATCGTCGATGGGTTTTGGTTTTATTGAAATAGGAACCGTTACACCGTCTGGCGCAGCCGGGCAATCCCCAGCCACGGTTGTTCAGGTTACCTGCCGATAAGGCACTCATCAACCGGATGGGATTTAATAATCAGGGTGCCCGCGAGGCTGCTCTCAGATTACGTCGGTGAAACACAATGTGATTATAGGAGGGAACATTGGAAAAAACAAAGCCACTCGCCAACCGCAGGCCGTGCAGGATTATCTTGATTTGTTTTAGGGAACTTATTTGATGTGGTCGATTATTTTGTGGTGAACATATCATCACCCAATACACCGGGATTACGCGAGTTGCAAGATAAGGAACCGTTGATAGAACTGTTAAAATCGGTGCAGAACGAAAACCGTTTGAAGTCAAATCCCAAACCGGTATTCTTAAAAATTGCACCCGATCTCACCGAATCGCAAGTTGACGATATCATCGAGATCACCCTTCAAACAAAACTCGCAGGACTCATTATCTCCAACACCACTATCGATCGCCAAAACCTGAAGACAACATCAACAGAATTAGAGGAAATAGGAGCGGGAGGGCTCAGTGGCAGACCCGTTTTTGAAAAATCTAACACCCTCCTCAGCTATGTAGCAACAAAATCGAACAAACAATTTGCCATCATCGCATCAGGTGGAATTTTTAGTCCGGAGGACGCACTCGAAAAACTCCGCCTCGGTGCCGACCTGGTTCAACTCTACACCGGATTTATTTACGAAGGTCCGGCTTTGGTGAAGGCTATTAATAAGCAAATAGTGAAAAGTGGTATTGGTCGTTGAGTAATTGGTCATTGGGGTCATTAGTCATTTTCAATTCTAAATTTTGCATTCTCGAAAACATCCTAGTAACTACTAATATCCTGTTAAATAAAATTTTTCTGAAGTATATCACAGATCATTGGTTTTGAAGAGCGATGATAGTTCGGGTCGAAGCGAAAACTGAAATTTGAAAAGTGTTAATAATTCGGGACACAGGTTGAAAAAAGAGTGATGATATTAGGACGAAGAAAAATTGAAGGGAGAAAATGCGCTTTTATATTTTAGCCCGCCCCTTGTGGTCGTGCAGGCTTTTCAGTTTTCAATTCGCGTTGACGATAATCGAAGCATAGCCGGCATTCCCACCAAAGCAGTCGGGCAGGTGTTACGTATTATAATACTCATACTCGTACCTATTCTGCGTATTAGCCATTTGGGCGCTGCGGTTCATATCCATAAAGTAACCTGAATCGGCTATGAGTTGTTTGTTGTCGTCAAATTCGTAATTTGATTTCATGGTGAGATTGCCGTTTTCGTCAAATACTTCCTCTGTTATGCAATTGTCGTGTTCGTCGAATTCAAAACGTAATGTTCGAGAGTGAAAATCACGAACTTTACGTTGAATTACATTGCCACGTTCATCGTAGGTGGAAATAACATCTGAAATTACAATTCCATCACTATTTTTTTCGGTGATACGAATCAATTCACTTTTATCGTTATAAGAAATTACAGTGGTACGAAGAAGTTTGTTGTTGATATCAAAAACTTTTTTCTCAACAGGTTCATCTTTTTCGTTGTAGTCAATTTTAGTTATTTCAATTACTTTCTTGTCGGGTCCCATTTTGTGGTGTTCAACAAGCAGGTCTCTTTCATTATAACTAATTTTCTCAAATGCTTCCGGTTCTCCATCAGCATCATAACGAGCAATTGTAACGGGTTGGTCGTGGGTAGAGTAGGTGTATTCAGTTTTTTCACCGGGATCTTCGCCATAATATTTGATCTCACTTAACAAGCGCCCTTTCTCATCACGATTAAATTCATAAATTTCGCTAATGCCTTCGGCTTCCATAATTAAATCGTGGCGAACCATTTTACCGGAAGCATCATAGACATATTTACTTATTTCCAAAATGCCATCATCCTCATCAATTTTTTCTTCTGCAACAAGGTTTCCTTTCTCATCAAAAAAAGTATGCGAAGCCAAAACCTCTTCATCCGGCACACCGCCAAAAGCCATTTTTTTAAAACGAGTAGTAAATTTTTTTACAGATTTTATTTTCATGAAAATTAGGAGATTATTTTACCATTAAAATTTGTTCACCACCTGACGAATTGCTACCAACTGTGATAATAACGCTTCGAGTTTATCTAAGTGAAGCATGTTAGCTCCATCCGATAAAGCGTTGGCAGGATCAGGATGTGTTTCAATAAAAATACCATCCACACCGGCCGCCATTCCTGCCTTTGCAATGGTACTAATCAAATGCGGTTGTCCTCCCGTAACACCGGAGCCCTGATTCGGTTGCTGTAAGGAGTGCGTGATATCTAAAATCACCGGCACTTCGAACTTCTGCATTTCAGGCACACCTCTAAAATCAACTACTAAATCGGAATACCCTAACATGGTTCCTCTTTCAGTAAGCATGATGTTGTTGTTTCCTGATTCTTTTATTTTGTTTACAGCAAATTTCATGGAACCGGCAGAAAGAAATTGTCCTTTTTTTACATTTACAAATTTGCCTGTTTTTGCTGCTGCCACTAACAAATCGGTTTGTCGACAAAGGAAAGCAGGAATTTGCAACACATCAACATATTTTGCTGCCATGGCTGCTTCATGACTTTCGTGAATGTCGGTCACTGTAGGCACATCAAAATCTTTGGCTATTCGACCTAATATTTCAAGAGCTTTATCGTCACCAATACCGGTAAATGAATCCAATCGGGTGCGGTTTGCTTTACGGAAGGAGGCTTTGAAGATGAACGGGATTTTTAAACGAGTAGTAATTTCTTTAATACGCTCTGCAATAGATCGGGTCATTTCTTCACTTTCCACAACACAGGGACCGGCTAGTAGGAAGAAATTTCCGGAGTCTTGATTGCGCAATTTGGGTAAGTCGATATGCATGCTTTAATTTATTTGGTACAAAGGTAACAAACCCCATGAAAAGCGTAAAGCTTCTCTCAAAATCCACCAATTTACTTCTCTTCAGGTGAGGGAAAAAGGGTGAGGCAAAAATTTCAATCGATACGCAAAACCAGGCCTTTTAGGTACTCACCCTCAGGATGGTACAAATTAACAGGATGATCGGGACCTTGCGATAATTGATGCAATACCCGAACCTTTCTTCCGGTTTTAGCCGCTGCAGTAAAAACAGTTTTCCGGAAGAGTTGTTTGTCGATGGCTTGAGAGCATGAAAAGGTGAAAATGATTCCACCGGGTTTAATTCTTTTGATGGCTTCGTAATTCAAATTCCGATAACCAATTACAGCCTTATCAACCGCATTCAAATGCTTGGCAAATGCAGGAGGGTCGAGCACAATGATATCGTATTTGGCAGAGCTACTCTTTAAAAAATCAAAAACATCATCGGTGTATGAACGATGGGGCGCTCCTTGCGGGAAGTTTAAATTTACGTTGGTCTCTGTCCATTCCATTGCTTTTTTAGAGCTGTCGACAGAATCAACCTGTACAGCTCCTGCCTTCAAAGCATAAATAGAAAAACCTCCTGAATAACAAAATGTATTTAACACTGTTTTATCTTTTGCATAAGTAGCAAGCATTTTTCTATTTTCTCTCTGATCGAGGAAGAAACCTGTCTTTTGTCCCTCTTTCCAATTGATATGAAAGAGATGATTATTTTCTTTCACCACACATTCTTCGAGCGAACCTTTCAGAAATTCATTCTCATGTCGAACGCCATCATGTGCTTTAATGGTCTCGGCACTTTTGTTGAAGATGTTGTCAATTTTTAGTCCCGGAATATTTTGCAACGCATTGGAGATATCATTTATTGACGCTATCATCCCATCAGAATGGGCTTGAATTACTGCAGTTGAACCGTAAATGTCGATGATGAGGCCGGGAACTAAATCGCCTTCGCCGTGGATAAGACGAAAAGTATCTGTTTCTAGTGAATTTGCAAATCCGAGACTTTTTCTCAAATCAAAAGCATTATTCAAAATTTCTTGCCAAAAAGATGCATCAATCATTCGTTGTTCAAAAGAGAGAATCCTTACCATGATAGAACCATGATTAAAATGGCCGGTAGCAAGATATTTGTTGTTAGAATCAAACACTTCCACAACAGTGCCTGCCACCAGATCCTTTACGGGAGAGGCAATGGCACCGGAAAATATCCACGGATGAAAGTTAAGAACAGATCGTTCCTTTTGTGGTTTCAGATGTATTTTAGGGTATTTTTGTGCATTCATTGCGACAAAGATACAGTTGGCAAACATTTTTTGTGTGCCTTATCAACAAAAGGAAACATTAAAAACTCTTAATATGAAAAAAGCAACCACCCTATTACTTGCAATAATCTTAGGTATAATTACAAGCAATGCCCAAACCTACGAATGGGCAAGAAGCATGGGTGGGCCAGATAACGATATTGGTTTTTCCATCGCCGTGGACAACTCTGGCAATGTCTACACTGTCGGCCGTTTATGGGGAACCGTTGACTTTGACCCCGGAGTGGGAACTAGCTTTTTAACAAGTGCGGGAGGTTATGATATTTTCATCTCAAAAGCTGGACGCAGCAGGCAATTTCCTATGGGCAAGAAGCATGGGTGGTCCTGATTTTGACTCTGGTTATTCCATTGCTGTGGACGACTCAGGCAATGTTTATACCACTGGCTCTTTCTTGGGTACCGCTGACTTTGACCCCGGACCGGGAACAAGCAATTTAACAGGTGGGGGGAATTGGGATGTTTTCATTTCAAAACTGGACTCAGCAGGCAATTTCCTATGGGCAAAAAACGTGGATGGAGCTAATTTTGTAGAAGGTTTTTCCATTGCTTTAGACGGCTCAGGCAATGTTTACACCACCGGCCGTTTCGGGGATACCGGTGACTTTGACCCCGGAGCGGGAACGAGCTATTTAACAAGTGCAGGTGTTTGGGATGTTTTCATTTTAAAACTAGACGCAGCAGGCAATTTTCTTTGGGCAAAAAGCATGGGTGGGTCAGATAGCGAATGGGGTAATTCCATTGAGTTAGACGATTTGAGCAATATATATATAACAGGCTTCTTCTCTGGAACAGCTGACTTTGACCCGGGAGCAGGAACAGCTATTTAACTAGTGCGGGAGGTAATGATATTTTCATCTCAAAGCTCGACGCAGCAGGCAATTTCCTTTGGGCAAGAAAAATGGGTGGCTCTGATAACGATGAAGGTTCTTCCATTACCGTGGACGGCTCTGGTAATGTTTACACAACAGGCTTCTTCCAGGGAACCGCCGACTTTGACCCGGGTGCGGGAACAACCAGTTTAACGAGTGCGGATTCATCTGATATTTTCATCTCAAAACTGGATGCATCAGGCAATTTTCTATGGGCAAAAAGAATGGGTGAGACCTATGAAGATAGAGGTCGTTCCATTGAAATTGACGGATCTGGCAATGTTTACACCACCGGCTTTTTCGGAGGAACCGCTGACTTTGACCCTGGAGCGGGAACAAGCAATTTAACAAGTGCGGGATCATCTGATATTTTCATCTCAAAACTGGACGCGTCGGGCAATTTCTTATGGGCTAAAAGAATTGGTGGGACTGATATCGATTGGGGTCTTTTCATTGTTGTGGACAGCTCTGACAATGTGTACACCACTGGCTATTTTGCGGGAACCGCTGACTTTGACCCAGGAGCTGGAACAACCAATCTATCAGTTGTGGGAGCCTGGGATGTTTTCATCTCAAAACTGTCTGCAGCCAGTGTAGGTATCTTGGAAAACAGTTTTGGTTGAAGCTAACTTCAGCACTTGGATCGATGGATTTCGTTATTTTTGAATGATTTGAAAATGTTGAGTTACATGGTAAATTACCAGACTTCGAGGGAAAAATTCATTACGCTTTCGGCTATTAGTTCCGGGATAAGAGAAGCTATTACCGGCAAATTTGGTGATTCATATCTTTGGATAGTGGCAGAAATTTCGGAGTTAAACGTCCGCAAAGGCCACTGTTATTTATCGTTGGTTGAAAAGCTCCCCGGCAATGCAGCGCCAATTTGTGAGCTGAAAGGTATTGTATGGGCTAATAAATTTGAGAAAATCAGTACTGTTTTCAAAGAGGCAACGGGTGTGGAGTTGGCTTCCAACACCCAAATTTTATTCCAGGCAGCTATTCGTTATGATGTAAAATGGGGGTTGAGTTTAGTTATTGAAGATATTGAACCAAAATATACCATTGGTTTGCTACAGCAGGAACGCGACCGAACAGTGGCCAAATTGAAAGAGGAGTGTGTTTATTTAAGCAACAAAAATCTCTCATTCCCACTCGTTCCTACTCGTGTTGCCGCAATCTCCGCCAAGGACTCACGTGGCTACGAAGATTTTGAGAATAAATTAGAGACCAATATTTACGGATACCATTTTATTGTCACGTTATTTTCATCCTTACTACAGGGCGACAAAGCATCCACGCAAATGGTGGATCGGTTAATAGAAATATATAATCGTCGTGATGAATTTGATGTGGTGGTGATTGTAAGAGGAGGAGGAGGGGCAATAGATTTGAACTGCTTCAACGATTACAGATTGTCGCGAGCAGTAGCACGATTTCCGCTTCCTGTACTTACAGGCATAGGACATACAACAAACATTAGCGTGGTGGATGAAGTGGCCCACGCCGATCGTATTACGCCTACCGATGCTGCAGATTTTATTGTGGAGAAAACGAGAGAATTTGAGACCATGATTGAGAATTTAGGAGGACGTATTCATGAAGCATATCTCGATACTACCATTTCTGAAATGAATAGGTTGCAGCAGTCGGCAGAGCGAATAAAAGTGCAAACATCTTACCGGTTGCAAAATGAAATTCATCATTTATCAACCACCACCATGAATCTGAAAGGACTTTCATTGAATCTTGTCAAAAATTCAAATAGCAATCTCACTTTCAAAGCAACGGAGTTAGGATTGCACATAAAAAAGCTGGTCGCTGCCGAGGGACAAAGACTCCACCAATACACCAAAACACTCAGCACCTCTCCAATAAGTGTAATTCGAAATGCGATTACTTTACTGGAGCAATCAGAATCATCTGTTCGCATGCTCGATCCGGTGAATGTTTTAAAGAGAGGATTTTCAATCACACAAATCAACGGCAAAGCCATACTAAAAGCGACATCCTTGAAAGAGGGAGACCGAATCAAAACCACATTTTATGAAGGAATCATCGAAAGCGAAGTCAAAGGAAATTAACGAACCTGAGTTTTATCAGGAAGCTAATTTCACTATATTTGCTATACAAAAAATACCGTCATGACAAAAACCGCTATCAAAAAACAGGTCAATGAATATCTTCCCTTACTTTCAACAAAGCAGCAAACATAGGTCCTTGAAATGATTAAAAGTCTGCTTGATGTTGACCAAACATCTAATCGTATAAGTGTTAGACAATATAATAAAGAAATCGAAGAGGCAGTCTCTAGAATAGATAAAGGAAAATCTGTTCAGCACAAAGATGCACTTAAGGAATTAGCTAAATGGTAAAAGTCTCGAAGGAGACCGAATCAAAACCACATTTTATGAAGGAATCATCGAAAGCGAAGTCAAAGGAAACTAACGAACCCGTGTCTTATCAGGAAGCAGTCAACGAACTGGAAGAAATCCTCACCGAAATCGAAACCGGCGACACGGATATTGATATTTTATCAGAGCAAGTAAAGCGCGCTATTTATCTTATTCAACTTTGTAAGGCAAAATTGAAAAACACCGATGACGAGGTGCGGAAATTGATATCGGGGTTAGGGAGCGGAGGGGAATGAAAAATATTTTTATAGTAATTATTTTACTACTGACCATAACTTCCGGTCATTCGCAATCACCTTCGTGGTCATGGGCATTTGGAGTAGGGGGGCTAGGTACTGAACATTGCGAGAGTATTACAAGAGATAATTCCGGTAACTTATTCACCACAGGATATTTCTCGGATGCTGTTGATTTTGATCCCGGTCCGAATGATTTTACCATGCTCGGATATTATGATATTTTTATTTTGAAAACGGATAGTAATAAAAATTTTATTTGGGCAAAGAGAATAGGATTTAATAACTTAGATTCAGGAACTAGTATTATTTGTGATGATTCATCGAATATATATGTTACCGGATATTACAGAGATAATGTTGACTTTGATCCCGGGCCGGGTATATTTAACATGTATTCTTTAAATCGAGCAGTATTTGTTCTGAAACTTGACAGCAGTGGTGCTTTTCAATGGGCTAAATCTATTAGTGGCCAAAATTCTCCTTTTTTAGGATCTACCAGAATTCGTCGCGATGTGAATTGCAATTTGTTTATCGGTGGATATTTTCAAGATTCTGTTGATTTTGATCCCGGTGTGGATACTGTGCTTGTGGGCACGGGTCAATACGACAAAGTTTTTATCCTCAAACTTACTAATCAGGGAGATTTTATTTGGGTGAAAGTTCTGGGAGCTCCTAATGCAAATGTTAGTCTTGCCGAATTTCAGGATATGGATGTAAATAAAGATGGGGAAGTAGTCGTAACCGGTTATTTTCAAAAAAATATTGATCTTGATCCCGGTCCCGATACGCTCTTATTGGATGCAAATATTGGTCAAGATGCATTTATTTGTAAACTGGATACTGCAGGGAATTTTCAATGGGGATTTGCCTATGGTAATAATAATAATAATGTATTAGGACAAACGATTGCTTTTGACTCAACAGGTAATATTTTCACATCGGGTACCTTTGCCGGTAACCTCGATGCAGATCCCGGTGCCGGAATAATTTTAATCAATACGGTAAGTTCAGCTCAAGCAGGTAGCTATCTGATAAAATTGAATGGTAATGGAGAGTATATATGGTCTCAAGTAATGGAACATTGGGTTTCTAGGGGAATAGCAAGTGATGCGCTGAATAACTTATATATAACAGGTAATTTCAGTGATTCAGTTGATTTCAATCCCGATCCAAATCTTAGTTTTATTTTAGTTGCATCAGGTTCAAACGACGTATTTGTGTCTAAATCAGATAGCAATGGTGTTTTTAACTGGGCTATAAAGGCAGGTGGCCCTAGTTGGGATTTAATAAGTAGGGCTGAGTTAGGGAATTCTAATGATATTTATGTTGCCGGTACTTTTAATGGCTTAACTGCTAGCTTTGCCCCTTACACTATACAAAATGGAAGTAATCCTGCGACTTCGAATCCGGATGGATTTGTAGCACGTTTATTCAATCTGCAAACAGGATTAAATGAAGTGAAATCAGACCAGGAATTAAGTGTTTTTCCAAATCCTGCCACTAATGCTATTCAACTGATTATTGATTGTCCGGGAGATATTATTATTTATGATGTTTTAGGAAATGTTTTATTTCAAAGACAATTTAGTGAAAAAGTGCAAAAGCAAATTGAGTTGGATATATCTTACCTGACTGCAGGAATCTATTTTGTTAAAGCAGGAAATAAGGTAAGCAAGTTTATAAAGCTATGAAATAACACCTTTTCATCGTACTCGTCTGAAGCGCTGGCCACAAGGCGTGGGACGAGTATGTGAGAAGCATTATATTTTAGACGGACCTCCCTTTTCATCGTACTCGTCTGAAGCGCTGGCCAAAAGGCGTGGGACGAGTATGGAAGAGGCGGGAATGTAAAATCTAAAATCTTCAATATAAAATTAATTTTCGAAATTTAGTTTGATTATGCTAATAGTACAATCCCCTTTTCATCGTACTCGTCTGAAGCGCTGGCCAAAAGGCGTGGGACGAGTATGGAAGGGGCGGGAATGTAAAATCTAAAATCTTCAATATAGAATTAATTTTCGAAATTTAGTTTGATTATGCTAATAGTACAATCCCATTTTCATCGTACTCGTCTGAAGCGCTGGCCAAAAGGAGTGGGACGAGTATGGAAGGGGCGGGAATGTAAAATCTAAAATCTTCAATATAGAATTAATTTTCGAAATTTAGTTTGATTATGCTAGTATTACAATCACCATTTTCATCGTACTCGTCTGAAGCGCTGGCCAAAAGGCGTGGGACGAGTATGGAGGGGCGGGAATGTAAAATCTAAAATCTTCAATATAAAATTAATTTTCGAAATTAGTTTGATTATGCTAGTAGTACAATCCCCTTTTCATCGTACTCGTCTGAAGCGCTGGCCAAAAGGCGTGGGACGAGTATGGAGGGGGCGGGAATGTAAAATCTAAAATCTTCAATATAGAATTAATTTTCGAAATTTAGTTTGATTATGCTAATAGTACAATCCCATTTTCATCGTACTCGTCTGAAGCGCTGGCCAAAAGGCGTGGGACGAGTATGGAGGGGGCGGGAATGTAAAATCTAAAATCTTCAATATAGAATTAATTTTCGAAATTTAGATTGATTATGCTAGTAGTACAAGCCCCTTTTCATCGTACTCGTCTGAAGCACTGGCCAAAAGGCGTGGGACGAGTATGGAAGGGCGGGAATGTAAAATCTAAAATCTTCAATATAGAATTAATTTTCGAAATTTAGATTGATTATGCTAGTAGTACAAGCCCCTTTTCATCGTACTCGTCTGAAGCACTGGCCAAAAGGCGTGGGACGAGTACGGAAGAGGCGGGAATGTAAAATCTAAAATCTTCAATATAGAATTAATTTTCGAAATTTAGTTTGATTATGCTAATAGTACAATCCCCTTTTCATCGTACTCGTCTGAAGCGCTGGCCAAAAGGAGTGGGACGAGTATGTGAGGGGCGGGAATGTAAAATCTAAAATCTAAAATCTTCAATATAAAATTAATTTTCGAAATTAGTTTGATTATGCTAATATTACAATCCCCTTTTCATCGTACTCGTCTGAAGCGCTGGCCAAAAGGCGTGGGACGAGTATGGAGGGGGAATGTAAAATCTAAAATCTTCAATATAAAATTAATTTTCGAAATTTAGTTTGATTATGCTAGTATTACAATCACCATTTTCATGAACCAAGAAAAGCTTAAAAAAGGTTTTTATGTTGTAGTGGGAGTATTAGTAAGTGCTTTTTGTATAAAATTAGCATTTAATAATGGGGACTTTAAAGTTTTTTTAGAAGCTGCTAAGTTGCTAAAAGCAGGGGAAAACCCTTATAATGTTTGGATTTTTGTAAGTGAAGGAAATTATTGTCTGTATTTTTACAGTCCTTTGTGGGTGGTGTTACTCACCCCTTTTGCCGATCTGCCAAATTTTATCCCCAATTTAATTTGGTTAGTAGCCAATCTGTTTTTTCTGTATCGAAGTTGGATCCTTTTGAAACAGTATGTAGAAAAATTTTACTTATCCATTAAACAATTAAGATGGTTACTATTCCTTTGTTTATTGATGAGCTTTAGATTTATCATGTACAATTTTGGAATGATACAAATGACACTATTTTTGTTGTGGGGTTGTTTGGAGAGCATCCGACTAATGCGTGATCAAAAACCGGGTTGGGGGGGAGTGCTTTTAGCGTTGGTTATAAACATTAAAATAGTGCCGATTGTTCTGGTGCCTTATTTGTTGTATCGCAGGTATTTTAAAGGGCTACTTTATGTTTTAATTTTTACCACCGCCTTCCTCTTCCTTCCTGCAATATATACAGGGTGGAACCAAAATCTTTATTTATTATCCGAATGGTGGGTGGTCATTAATCCGGGTAATGCGGAGCATTTGATTGAGGCGGAACTAGGCCCCCATAGTTTAACGGCATTAATTCCAACACTGTTAACCGAAACATCCGGAGCACTGCCCATAAAGCGAAATTTGCTACATCTAAGTGAACACCATGCAATAATGGTGCTTAATATTTTCCGACTCGCTCTTATTTTGTTTACCCTCTACTTTTTAAAATGGCCCCCCTTTGCCGGTGCTAAAACAAAGCTTACGCAACTTCGTGAACTTGCCTACCTTATCCTACTCATACCACTAATTTTCCCTCACCAGCAGAAGTATGCTTTTGTGTTGACCTTACCAGCCCTATTTTATTTGTCCCACTTTATTGTTGTTAACTATTCTTATAAAAATATAGTTCTCACAAAACCCGGCTGGTACCTACTCATTACGTTGCTGTGTGGTTCGTTTATTTTAATGACGTTAAGTACGGATGGGTTGGTTGGGAGAGATTTTAATAAAATTACGCAGCATTTTAAAACAATAACATGGGGGACACTGCTGCTAATTTGGGCTCTGGTTATTGCCAAACCGCAAATAACCGAAAAGAGTTTACAAATAGATGTGGCTGAAAAGATGAATTGATTAGGGGCATTAAAATCGGTTGGTTATCGTAATAAGCTTTAAATTAATGCTTTATCATATAAAAAACGTTCTGACCGGTTTCGACTTGTTATAATAAATTTCCTTCGAAATTTTTAACGGTAATTTTTATCGTCTTTTGCAGGAATTGGTACCCGATGGAAAAAACAGTTAGAGAAAGATAAAAATAATGGCATGTTCAGACTGGGCTATGAACCGAACAACTTAAATAGCACACCACTATTTTTTATTAAATTCACACATTGTTAAGACGCATACTCCGGGATGGAGGTTGCACCAATATTACTAATTGGATACTTATTTTGAAAAGAGGGCAAAAATAACCTTATTGCTTGTATATCACCTATGTAAATTTTATTTTTCGCGCCGCAAAAAAGCACATCTTAAGCAGTATTAACCCGTGCTTAAACCTCGATATGTTGGTGCTGCCATACGTCCGCTCCTTATAATGTATAGGCACCTCCACTATCTTTAAATTTAATTTGTATGCCCCAAACAATAAATCGTAATCGCCAAAAGGATCAAAATCACCAAAAAATGCCCTGTTCTCCGCCATCTTTTCATAATCTCTCCGGAATAGGACTTTTGTTCCACATAATGTATCTTTGAGCGGTTGCTCGAGTAGCCATGTGAATAGGAGACTGAAGAATTTGTTGCCTAATATATTCAAAAATCTCATTGCTTGCTTCTCCATAGGGTATACTAGCCTGCACCCATTAATAAAATCACCTTTGGAAGTAGCGAGTGCATTGTAAAATTTGGGTAACTCTTCGGGGGGGACAGTTAAGTCGCCGTCTAAAATCATTAAAATATCACCGGTTGCCATTGAAAAACCCTTTTTAACTGCATCATTTTTGCCTATTCCTTCTTGCTTTGCGTAAATTATTTTGTGGGTGTTTACGTATTTTGAAGATATATTTTTAACCTTCTCCCATGTGTCATCAGTAGAGTTTCCCTCTATATATATTATTTCTTGCCTTTTACCAAATTTGGGAATTCTCAACAGGCCATTTTCAATATTCCCGCTTTCGTTTCTAACAGGTATGATTATGGAGACAGAAAATTCGTTCACGATTTCTCTTGATTGCTCTGTACTTTCTACCGGCCGAGCAAAGGTGTAGTTGTTTATACATAGTGATCTAAAAATCGGTAATTTTCCAATGTATTTGTTTGTTAAACTAGAAATAATTGGAATATTAAAAGGGACTATCATTCTCTTTGTTTCTCTATAAACTTCAAAATTTTCTAAGTATAATAAATTCTTAATATCTGATTGTGATAACCAATTTTGCCTAGGAGACTTTTGTTTTATTCTCATTTGCTCCCCTATTTGAAGTAAAGGCTCCCATAGTTGATTGTAGTAGGATATGATTATTTTTGTTCTGCTATGAGATATTTTTTTTAAATTACTAAAAATATGCTGAATATCATCTGCAAATCCGATCAAGTTTGATAATATAATTAAGTCAAATTTATAATCTAAATTAATATTTTTCGCATCATTGACACAAAAAGTAATATTCTTATAACGTTCTGATGCAATTTCTATCATATTTGGATTGATATCAATACCAACTTTATATTTTCCAGGAATTCTTGCAATTAACTCTCCTGTACCGCAACCTATTTCTAAAACCGAATTGTCACTATTTGAAAAATAACTACAATAATTTGTTATATCGTTCCAATAATATTTGTATCGATTTCGAATAGAAATTCTCTTTTCAGGCAACTCTTCGAAGTAATTTCTTAACATAAGTGATTTTGAGTTTTCAACATCCATAAGCTATTTTTTTCTAATCACTATATAAGCAAACATTGAAAAGTATTTAGATGCAAAAATATTATCGACTTTAGTGAATAGTGAAAAGCTGAAGTTGGGAACAATTTGTTTCATTGAGACTCCACCACTTAGTAAGTAACGAAAAGGCGTGTGAAATTCAATTTTCTCAATAGAAAAGTTTGGAAATTCAGATTCGAATATTAATCTATCACGTTCAAAAATGATCCATGGTAATGCTCCGTTTGCGGCAGACAAAGGACGTGAGTCATTTATTTCCCAATTACTTTGCGTTTGAAATGGTTCATGATGAAAATTGCTGTAGATGAATTTACCCCAAACCGAATTCCAGGGCTCTGACATAACAATTAATCCTCCATGTTTTAATGTTCTATTTGCTTCATAAAAAAATGCTCTCACATCACTAAGGTGATGAAGAACGTCGACCATAATGATTGAATTTATTGAATCTACGTTAAATGGAATAGAATTTGCATAAATAATTTTATCAACACCAGGAATGCTAAAAACATCAGATGTAATAATATTTGGCATAATCTGTTTTATAAAACCAGATCCGCTACCTAATTCAAGAAATATGTCTTTATCATTGTAGTTTGAAAGTAATTTTATTTTCTGATACCACTCAGTATAAATTGATTTTAAAAATATTTTACTTCGAATTATGTCTCCATGAGCAATAGTTCTTTCTATCGAATCTAATTCAAATTTGTTTGTGTCTTTTATTTTTAAAAAGTTCATAAAATCATCTGTAGTCTCTCTCCATCGCCATCAATATTTAACCTCATACAAATGGGCAGCTTCGGTACTACCCACAGACTTCACCAATTTTATTTTTTGTGGATATTTACGAGAAACGGGTTCGAGCATACGGTGGAGGGTATTGATAATATAGCCATCGGGTTTAGTGGGGCTACGTCGGAGACTGGCGAGGAGCACGTGGGTAACGTTATTTTGTTTAAAGTAGGCGAGCACGCTGTCGGGGTTAGAGAGGTTAGTTAAAGTATCAATAGCAATAACGGTATAAACGGGAAAAAACTCTTTGCCTTTGCCGTACACAAAGCTCATTGGTGCTTTGCGGCACGCTACGAGACTGTTGGGAGGGAGGCTATCGGCACACCAGGCGCTTAGGCGGAGGTAATTTTCCCAGTCGGGCGTGTACCCGTAGTAGGCATCGCCTGCAATATTTTTTTTAAGCACCGGAAACTGCCGAATCGATTTTTTGGTGGTGGTAAGCAGGCTACTTCCCAATATCACTATCCCCAACATAATGTATAGGTACAGTCCGGTGTTTCCACGAGGGTGAAGATACGCATAAAAAGCATACCAAATTACCATCAGCAATAAAGGCGTGTACACCATTATGAGGCGGGGCTGGTCCCACTTTGTTTGCAACACCAAAAAGGTGAGCCCGAGCATAGATACCACGTAAAGGAATACCAGCAACATATACGATGCCGCTGGCTGGCGGAGGGTGTGGGTGGCTTCGCTAAGCTTTTGAGCCGTTGCCGGATGCAGTTTTTGTGAGGTAGGCTCCACGTAAAAGGATTCCGCTGCCTGTCGACGCTTTAAAAATATGAGGTACATAGCCCAGAGGAGCAAACAAAACATGATTATAGAAATAAGGGTGTACACTTCGGTACTGTCGGGGTTGCGGAAACCCAGTATTTGAAAGAGGCGTTTGGAGATGTAGAGGTTAAAATTTTCGAAAAAACGGGTGATAAAACCGGTTAGGGTTTCTTGTCCTGCCGCCGGGTTATACGCATCTTTTTGCATCAAAATAGCACCCTGGCTGCCGTACTGGTTGCTGGCGCCCCACACGGTGGCTTTCAGCATTTCAAAACTCCCCCTCACCAATAGGTACCCGGCGGTTGTATAGAGGAGGGAACGGTAATTTTTTTCGAGTAAAAAGAAAAGTAGCATCGCGCCAAGCATACCGATGGCGATATTTTTACAGAAGGTCATGAGGAAGAGAGCAAAGCCTATGGAGAGGCCGGCTTTGAACTCGAGGAGGGATAACCAGGACTTTTTAGCTTCCGCCTCGGGCTCATCGTCCACAACCTTTAGTTTGTTGGGTTCGGTGGTGGTAGTAAACACCCTTTTGCGGGGTGCTTTCATGCGGAATTCGATAGGGCGCGAGACCTGAATTTTTTCGTACCAGTAAAAGAAGACCAGAAAAAAGAGTGCTTGCAGCACCAAAAACAACATTTCGGTGTAGGTTTGGCTGGAATAGTAGAGAATATAAGAGTTAAAGGCACTAAAAAGCAGCACAGGGTACAGCACCGCATAGGGCACTCGCTTGCGGAAGGCGAAGTACATAAGGGCGAGGTGCAAGAGGAAAAAAAGGAGGTTAACAATCTTAAAAAGAATGAGATTAAGACCGGTAAACATGGTCACTACTCCCAGAAGCATCGGATACATGGGAGCATTGGCGGTGTAATAGTACCCGGTAAAATCTTTGGCATATTTATACGCCGCCTCAATATACATGGCGTCGTCGTTGCCTTCACTAATTTTAACGTCGAACATTAAAATTCCGAAGAGGGTCCCAATAAGCAGCGGTATCACCAAGAGACGAAGTCCACGGCCGGTTAGCCAACGTTCAAAGCCATCGAAAGGAATAGGCTCCGTCTCGCGTTTTTTTAATACCCGTAAAGCGTCATCCTCGGAATTCGATCGTTTTTTGCTCATTTTGTAAAAGAAACCGCAATGATAAGAAAAAATTGGCGAGTGGGGAAAAGGAGAGGAGGATAGTCGAAAAAAAGGGTCATTGAGTCATTGGTCATTGCGGAAGTGTCATTGGGTCAACTGCCTGCCGCGGCGAAGCAGGCAGGTTGGTTTTTGGTCAGGGTGGATGAAAATTGAAGAGTAGTATAATGTCGGGTCGAAGGGAAAATTGAAGAGTGAAAATTGAAAACTGAAAATTGAAAACTGAGGAGCTTACCTAACCTCCGATGGCTTGAGGATGATGGTTAGTGCGGGTCAAGAAGTAATTTTATATTTTACTTTTTCAATTTTCAATTCGCGTTGACGATTATCGAAGCACAAATTTGGGACGAAGGGAAAATTGAAAATATTTGTGAGGAGAGTGGCAAAATGGAGGCCCGTTTATTTTGTCGGGGCGAGAAGTGGAAATCTCCATTTGGCCAATGCAAAACTACCAAAGAGGAGGATGTTGTAAAACAAATCGCCCATAATTGTTCCTTTAAAGAAAGGGATGCCGGCAATATAGCAGGTCATCAACCCTTGTAAATTTTTAGGATACATTTCATACATCAGCCACGATCCAAAATTGGTGATAAAGAAGAAGATGATAGAGGACACCAAAGATGCTACCATGATGGTTTGTCGTTGCTCTCGCCCTCTTAACAAGAAACCGAGTGATACAATCAGCGCAAAGCTTCCGTAAACAAAAATCATATCTCGGTAAAAGCCGGTACCATGAACTACCTGCAACAAAATATCACTTACCAACAATGCAACCATGGGTAAAGCAAATGCCAGTCGTTTATTGCTGATGTAAGTACCTGCAAATAAGGCAATGGCTGCTATAGGTGAAAAATTCATTTCGTGTGGCAATAACCTGCTAACAGCGGCTAAACCGATGAGTACTAATATGAATTTTAATTTGGGCGTAAAATCTTCTTTTCCAATCATGGCTATATAATATTTTCAATAGCAAAAATAGACAATTTTTTTAAACAAGAGACTTTTTTGTATAGAGATTTTGATGTTTTATTCAACAGCCTGAGTTGCATTAGACGGTTGTTGGATCCGTAAATCGACACGCTTCGATCCGAAAATTCTCAAAAAAAACCGGCCTCCGTAATCATCGACATGCGCCTCACAGGATGGACTACACAATAAACCGGCCTCCGTAATCAAAAAAAACGGCAACCCTAAAAACGTTTGAGGGTCTTGCGTAGGCCGTTGCTGGATCCGTAAATTCTCAAAAAAAAACGGCCTCCGGCTTACGGCCTCCGTAATCATCGACATGCGCCTCACAGGATGGACTACACAATAAACCGGCCTTCGTAATCATCGACATGCGCCTCACAGGATGGACTACACAATAATCCGGCCTCCGTAATCATCGAAATGCGCCTCACAGGATGGACTTCACAATAAACCTGCCTGCCATCGCCAAGCAAAAGCTTGTCTTTGGCTTGGCGATGGCAGGCAGGCCAATAAACAAATAAACAAATAAACAAATAACCCGGTGAAGCTTGCGCAACACCGGGTCCCCATCTTCATGAACAGAAAAGCTAACCAGTAACTATGACAAGATATTTGGATGCTTTCCAAAACCTTGTTGGGTCTGTAACTTCGAGTTTGAGGATAAAACCTTTATCGTCTTTTAAAAGTTTGAACGAATCAGAAGGGTGGTTGGTAACAATTTTTGCTGATTTGTTATTGATGTCAAATGATTGAACTTTGGTGATATCAATTAAATTAAATCCATCGTTATTAAAATCTTTTTTCAGCACTTGTTCTTTACCCATACCCAGAAAGCCACCTTGTTTATTTAAGATATTACTTTCTTTAAGTTGTTTGTAATTTCCAATAGCCCAGTAAGCAGTATTTATTTGAGTCGTTTTATTGGTGATGACAGTCTCTTTTTCCTGGTTAACCACATTCAATGAATCCATGGAGCGGTTCAAATTATCGACCATGGTTCTGAAATCGGCGAGTTGCAAATTAAGAGAAGCGAGTTCTGCATCTTTAGCAGCCATATCTGAATTCAACTGTTCGATCATTTTTTTGAGCGAGGCGATATTGATATTCGATTTCCTCAATTTTTCGTTGAGAGAGCCGAGCATGAGTTTATTTTTTTCAAGCAGTTCGTTAATGATACCAATATTTTGATTGATACGTTCTCTTATATCTTTACTAAACTCCACTTTATCAACGGCAGCGGTAGCAATTGCTTCCTGATTTCTTGTGATGCTGTCGAGATTCACTTCAATTTCGTTTAACGTCTCCAAAAAAGCGTTGATAGAAGAGTCTTTTGCTTCACTCATCACCTGCACAGAATCTCGTTCGATGAGAGCTTGTTCCATTTCAGGTTTGTAATCTTTACAGGCTGATAAAATTACTAATGGCAGGAGAACTTTGAGGCTGATTTTCATTTTATTCGTAACAGTTGTAACTGATGAATTTGAAAAATTTGGTCACTAAACTGTAGCGCCAAAATTAATTGTAACAGCAGGTGATATAAACAACCACTTTCATATACTTATTCACATTTGATTGTTAGTTTGTTAAAAACAAAAAAAGGCGACCAATAAGGCCGCCTTTGCACTGTTAGTAACGGCTTTTTTAACGCTCTATCACAAATTGTTTACGAACAACAGCATCATTCGATTTCAGTTCGAGTACATAAATACCCTGAAGGATAGAGGCGGTATTGATGGTGAGCTGACCACTTTGAACATCATCAGAAATAGAACGGGCATAAACAACACGACCGGTAACATCGGTAATAGATAAATCGCTAAAGGTATCTCCGTGATCCATCAAATTAATGTACAGATTTTCGTTGGCCGGATTTGGGTACACCACAATGGCTCCTGAAGGAATTTCGTTCAAACCAATGGTAAGCACCGGGAAAACAGGTGATAAGCGAGTGCAACCATTAATAGTAACCGCAACAGTATAATTACCGGTTTGAGTAGCCGTAATAGTTTGTGAGGTTGCTCCGGGAATTATTACACCATTTAACAACCATTGATTTCCGGTTGGTGCTGTTGATGTAAGGAAATTCCAGTTTTGAGATATTGTTGGAATAGGAGGGAATGGATTCACAATTGCTATAACAGGAACTCTTGCGCTTCGGCAACCTTCAGCAATTGCCCAATCGTATAACCATAAATAGATTCCGGTAGAAGTTAAATTAGGATTGTAATTTCCAACAATCGACAAAGGACCATTAGGAACAGTATAAGGGAACACAGCACCTGTAGTATTTTGAGTTAATGTTGGACCGCCACTGGCAACTTCCATTTTATAACCTGCACCAACAGGAACAGAGAAGTTAACAGGTAAGGCAACTTTTCCTGAGAAAGCAACTACCGCTTGTGAATAAGTAGCCAAAACCGGACCGGCGGTACCTTGACGAAGGTTGATAGTTACTGTTCCGCTTTGAGCAGGATAAACATGCACGAACTCGATTGTAATGGGTCTTGATACGTCGAACGCCATTCCATAATTGTTTGTGCTGGTAGTAGAACTCTGATTTCCGAATCCTGCATTGTTGGCACCAATATTATAAGCTGTTCCACCAAAGGCATCAACATAAAAAGTATCGGTAACTGTTGCGCTATATGCATAGGAAGTTCCGGTATTTACTACTGTTCCTAACGTTGGGCTATCATACCAGGTGAGGAGGCCTGTTCCTGCAGCACCAAGGCTAATGTTTCCGCTTCCGCAGATGGTATCGTTGGTAGTGGTTGGATCTGTGATGGATAGTACTTCAATATTTATTGAGCCGGTGCTATCTGGTGGGCAGCTTCCGCTGGAAACGTAAGCACGGTAAGTGGTGTTGATAGAAGGAGCGACATTGTAAGAAGCAGTCGTTGAACCCGGACCGGTTTCATTCACCCAAGTTGATCCGTTTAAGCTCTGCCATTGGATATCACCAACAGAGCCTGTGAGGATTAAGTCTGTATTTTTTCCTAGACAAATTGAATCCTGGAAAGTAGATGCTATTCCTGCAGTTGTAGGAACACCCACTGATATAACAACAGTATCTACGTTAGCACAAGTTCCATCGTCGCCGGTAACTACATAAGTAAAGGTGCCGGGAGTAGGAGGAGTGCATGTAACAGTGGCACCTGTAGTTCCGCTTAATCCTGTGGCAGGGCTCCAAGCGTAGGTGTAATTGGAATTATTACTTGTGGCAGTAAGGGTTGTTGATCCACTCTGACAAAATGAAGTTGAGGTTGCGTTGATATCAATTGCATCAGATGCAGAAATTGTTACTGCAACAGGAACTCTTGGGCTGGTACAACCAAATCCTGTAAAAGGCAAAGTCATTGTTGAATTTGTAGTTCCTATTGTAAGTGGAGTGATGATGAAATCAGAAAGATTGTCGTTGTCGTTCGTTCCGTTCCTTGCAACTCCATCAGTTGCAGCCACTGTAGTTGTATTAATACCATCGCCTGTCCAAATGGAAGCCGGTGAAACAGGAGTGCCTGCTATTACCGGCATCATCGCCTGAATATTGGCAGCTGGCCAATTCCAAATAACAAAATCTTTAGGGTTGTTTTGATCATCTACAATGATCGCCCATCCGGTGAAGGTTGGAAATGCACCAGGATTCCATAATATATTACTTCCCCAATAATTGGGACCTGCAGCTGCATCCGTCCAAGTTAAAATATCGCCGGGTTGAAGTATCCCATTAAGTGTTTGAACATTTGCATTTACAAGGTTGATATCGGTGTATGAATTGTTGACAGCAACCTTCCATCCTGTCACATCTATTGGTGTAGGGGAAACGTTTTGAATTTCTAACCTGTCGCTGCCTCCTAAATCCATTTCAGTAATCTGAATTGGACTAGCAGTACCGCCTCCTCCTAAAACATTATCGGAAACATATAAAGTAGTTGATGAAGGAATATAAGCCGAGGTATTATTTCCTACTGCAATAGGTGAGCCTCCTATAGGGTCGGTGAACCACTCAAGAGTTCCGGCACCGGTTCCGGTGAGTGTTACGGTACCGGGTCCGCAACGACCTGTTGAAGAAGCAGAAGCAACCGGAATTATTCCCACATTAATAGTTACTTCGTTTGATGTGTCGGGAGGACAAGCTGCTTCAGTAACGATAGCTCTAAAGTTTTGTGTTGCCAATAGAGAAACAGTATACGAATCGGTATTGGATCCTGATCCTGTTTCATCTACCCAATTAGTGCCATCAAAACTTTGCCATTGAAAAATAGTGCCTACATATCCTGCTAGGGAAATGGTAACAGGTACATTGTAACATACTGAGTCCTCTGTGGCAGAGGCTAAGCCTGCATCTGAACAACCTGCGGGATTAAATCCTGTCCGGTTTGCCGATGCATTTGAAATAGAGGCAACCAGTAAAGCTGCTCCCAAAATGGTCGATTTTAAAATAGAAGGTAAGTTTTTAATCATGATATTAAATGGATTTTTGATTTTAAAAGCCTAAAATTACTCAAAATCAAAATAATTCGTGTCGTTTTTGATAACTAAAAACGGATAAATGGCTGAATCATTGAATTAATCAACTAAAATACAGTTATTTATGAGAGTTGATCTATTTGATAAAATTTTTAAGAGAAGTTGATTTTTGTGCGAAGAAGGGTTTTAAAAATAGTTATGAAAGCATTTGACAATGCAAAATAGGGACTGTCATCATTTTGCAATTAACCAAATGATGTGGTAAAGAAGTGGTAGAATTTTCATAATTTTGGAACATAAATAAAATACAAAGAATGAAAAAAAGTCTACTCTTATTAGTAACTACGTTGTTGGTAAATATAGCTATAGCACAGGTTCCACAACTACAACAACTTAGTCAAATTAATTTTAATACATCATGTGCAGGTGTTTGGCATTATGTAGATAGTGTTGGAAACGAATATGCGCTTTTAGGAAATGGGAATGGTTTAGTGATAGTGGATGTAACAGATCCTGTGAACCCTACAGTTTTATTTACTGTTCCTGCTGCCAATAGTTTGTGGCGTGAAGTAAAAACGTACAGTCATTATGCTTACGCAGGAACCGAAGGAGGTGGAGGTATCACGATTGTGGATTTAGCAGATCTTCCAAATTCATATAATTCTAAAATTTATGATGGTGATGGAGCCATTGCAGGACAACTGGGTTCATCACACACAGTTCAGGTTTTTGATGATTATTTATACATTTTCGGATCTGACATTGGAGTAGGTGGAGCGTTGATGTGCAGCTTGGCAGATCCATGGAATCCTACCTATGAGGGTATTTACAATGCCAACTATGTTCATGATGGGTATGTTTTAAACGATACTCTTTATTCTGCCGAAATTTATGCCGGGCAATTTAGTGTAGTGGATGTTACTGATAAAAGTAATCCTACTGTTTTGGCTATTCAACCAACTCCCGGAGCATTCAATCACAACACTTGGTTTTCTGATAACAACCAATTTTTGTACACAACAGATGAATTACCCAATACTCCTGTTGGGGTTTTTGACATGAGCGATTTACAGGATATTAAATTGGTGGAGACTTATGTGAACGACAGTTTGCCTGATGAAGAAGTGCACAATGTTCGTGTTTTTAACGACTATTTATTGTGTCCCTCTTATGGATCTCAATTGACGATTGTTGATGGAGCTCGCCCAGATAATCTAATAGAGATTGCTCGTCATGCTACAGGTTCCTATTTATGTTGGGATGCTTCACCTTATCTTCCTTCGGGAAACATTATAGCGACCGATATGGATGGAATATTTTATGTGTTTGCTCCTTATTATGTTCGTGCTTGTTATCTTGAAGGAAATGTTACCGACCTATCATCCGGTTTGCCAATTGGAGGAGCGCAGGCTCAAATATTAACTACTACGGCTCAATCAAATTCAAATTTAATTGGTGATTACAAAACAGGTAATGCTACTGCAGGTACTTTTGATGTGCAGTTTTCAAAAGCCGGTTATGTTACTAAAGTGATCAGCGGAGTGGTTCTTACAAACGGTGTTCTAACTACTTTAGATGTGCAGTTAGAAGCTTTGGTTGTAAACATTGAAGTTACCGATTTTACATCCGGATTACCTGTTCCATTTGCTAAAGTTAAAATTGAAGGTGGCACAACAAATCTTGAATATACTACCAACATAAATGGAACGTTAACTTTAACCACACTCACCTCCGGAATTTTCGACATTACTGCAGGATTATGGGGATACAAATCAAATTGTGTTTCTGTTAATACGAGTACTCCCGGAACAATTTCGATTGCAATTAATCCGGGTATTTATGATGATTTCACCTTTGATTATTTATGGACGGTATCATCAACTGCAACTACTGGTATTTGGGTTCGTGGTGAGCCCATTGGAACTATTTTTACCACTACCCAAGCCAACCCCGATTTTGATGTTACCAACGATTGTTCTTCACAATGTTTTGTAACCGGAAACGGTGGTGGTGGAGCTAATGATGATGATGTGGATAATGGAAATACTATTCTCACTTCACCAACATTTGATCTTTCCGGTTTTACCGATCCGTATGTGAATTACGAATCATGGTTCTTTCAGGTTTTTACTTCAAATCCTGCATTGAACGATACCATGTTTGTGTATCTGAATAACGGAACTACTACCACAGAAATAGAATTTATAACAGGTCAGTTACCTACCAATTCAACTTGGGTAGCATCAAGCCGTAGAGTTCTCGATTTCATTACTCCAACCTCTACAATGAACTTGATAGTATCTATCTCCGACAAAGTAGGTAGCGGAAATCCGTTAGAAGGTGGGTTCGACAGATTTGAAGTTACCGAAGGACCTGTTTCAACTCCGGAAATACCGGGAAAACTTTCAGATTTTGTTGTGTATCCAAATCCGTTTAATTCTGATTTTGAAATTGCAATTAATGATATCACACTGGCACCTAATTCAAGTGTTACCGTAACTGATATAACAGGTAGAGTAGTTTTCACTGAAAAAATTATATCAAAGAGCAAAATTTCTATCTCATCAACTAAATGGGAAAAAGGAACTTATTTCATCAATATTTCAAACGGAACACAAAAGTTTAACGTGAAGAAGGTGGTTAAATTATAGTGGGCGAGTTGGTTTTTGTCTACTTAAAAAATATACTATTCATAGAACTTCGGAGGACATGTTAAACCTGCACAGTAGGCAGGCTTAACATGTCCTCCGAAGTTTTAAAATAATATTTAACTAACAAACCTGCCTGCTATCGTCAAGCAAAGCTTGTCTTTAGCTTGGCAGGCAGACTAGTAGCTAAAAACTAATCCTCCTACGCTCTTTTAAAATTAATATTTATTGATCAAATTTTTCGGCCGAGCTTCGGAGGACACAGCAAACTAACAAACTAATAAACTAACAAACTAACCCATTTCATTAGATTCGAAAATCATTTTTTTATCTTCAGAATTTGCTGCAGCAATCATAGCTGCAGCTACTGTTTTAGCTTCAATTGCTTTATACTTTTTGAGTCTTCCGATAAATAAAAAACTGAGTGATTTCATTACTACTTTTCCAATTGATTCCAACGGCCTCGATTCGGAACGTGGACCGAGGAGCATAGAAGGGCGAAATATTTTTAATCCGGGAATGTTCATCTGTATTAAAGCATTTTCCATTTCTCCTTTTGTTTTAAGGTAAAAGTTGGAACTATTTGCATCCGCGCCAAGCGAGGAAACCACTAAAAAGTGTGCAATATTTTTATTAACCGCAAGTTCGCCTACCATAACAGCCAAGTCAAAATCTACTTTTTTAAAGGCCTCTTCACTTCCTGCCTTTTTAATGGTACTTCCCAAACAACAATAAATCTCATCACACTGTAGTGATTCTCTTATTGTATCCACATCGTGTAAATCGGTAATTATTTCCTTCACTTTCAAGTGCCTTGTCGATATACTTTTCCGCAAAAAAATAGTGATGTGGCTGTACCGTTTATCACGAATCAATGCATGAAGAATATTTTTGCCTACCAATCCGGATGCACCGAAAATAACTGCTTTTTTAGAAACCATTAGACAAAAAAAATGTTTTATGCAGTCTTCAAACGAGATTGTCGATAAACTGATTCGGCACCGACCAAGAAGAAAACTGTGAATGAAAGTATGGAGATAATGAGTATTGATGAATTGTTTGCGAGTGCATCAAACCATGATCCTGTTTGTCTCATATAAAGATCGAAAGTGGTTGCAGCAGGTGCAATAGCTTCTCCTGGAGAACCGAAAAAAGCCAAAGCCATTATTGTTGTGACAACTATTGAAATGATGATCCAGCCAATTTTTGAAATGACGGGTTCATAAACCACTTTGGCAGGGGATACTTCGAGGCCGAGTTTGGCTAAAACGCCTGCTGTAAATTGATCTGAAGTAGGCTCTAGCATATTGCTTTTGAGTAGGGAACTCAAGGCATCGTCTTTTCTATTTGGGAGCTGATTCATGGTGGTCAAATTTAATTAATTTATAATATACTGTAAAGTTCATGTTGAAGATTCTTTTGCAACTCATCGTGAAGTTTTTTGCGGGATCTGAAGAGTTTCACTTTAACGTTTGATGGTGTTAATGAGGTTATCTCTGAAATTTCGTCCACCGATTGATCATTCATATAATAAAGTGTAACAAGCAACTGATCGGTTTCGTCGAGGGTTGCAATGGCCTCGGTTAAGTGTTTTTTCTGCTCTTTTTCTTTCATTTTTGCGATAGCGTCGAATAGTGGTTCACCGGCAGGCTCCACAAAATACTCCTCATCGGTAGATCCTGAAACCAAGCTTTTTTTGCGGATTTTTGTAAGGGCCAGATTGTAAACCACCTTGAACAACCAGGTAGTGAATTTTGAATCACCCTTAAATTCTGACAACGATCGATAAACCTTAACAAACGCATCTTGAGCTACTTCCTCAGCATCTTCGCGTTTTTTTGTGATCCGCAAAGCCACGTTAAAGGCCATCGTTTTGTGCTTGTTTACGAGTCCTGCAAAGGCATTTTGATCGGAGTGTTTAAGAATCCGGTCTATATAGTACGAGTCGTCCTGGTAAGCCATGATTACTTATAAGACCACCTTAGTTAGGTATCGGTTACAAAAAAAAGTTAATAAAATCTGTAACCGATTTGTTTCTGACGGAGTCATACTGGAAAATTAAACTAAAATTCATTTAAAACAAATAAAATCATGAACAATTCAGAAATTTTGATCCCAATTACCATGTTCCTCAGTGCCTTTGGAGTACTGTATGTTTTCTTCACCACGCGCCACAAAGAGCGTTTGTCGCTCATCGAAAAAGGGGCAGATCCCAGTTTATTTCAATCAAAAAAAGTAAATGGTAATAATTCCATGAAATTCGGTATGCTCTTTATTGGTATTGCGTTGGGTATATTGATGGGAAATATTATAGCGGAATCTACATCTCTCAAAGAAGAAGTCTCCTACTTTTCTATGATCTTTCTTTTTGGTGGTATCAGTTTGGTTACTTATTATCTCTTTGTCGAAAAGAAAAATAAAGAACTTTAAACATTAAAAATCTTTAAGTGGAAGGAGAGTTAAAGGGTGAGTAGGATAGTTGGCAAGTAATTACCTATATTCACATTTCATTCATTAACTCTCCTTTTTTCATTTGCTCTTCTGCCAATGAAACTTTTTCTATGACCTATCACTAATAACATTTTTCAATTTCCAATGACATTTTAATGATCTTTTTCAATACCTTTTTTTATTGATCCTTTCTTTCCTTTTCTTTGCAGAAAAATTAATTTATGATCCAAGGTATTTCTTCCATAGTATTATTGATTATTGCAAATTGTTTTATGACAATAGCTTGGTATGGTCATTTACAGTTTTACAAAATTCCCTGGCTGGCGAAGTTAGGTGTATTTGGTGTGATAATGTTAAGCTGGGGAATTGCCCTTTTTGAATACTTTTTTCAGGTTCCTGCCAACCGGATAGGTTATAGTGGGAATGGTGGACCATTCAATCTTTTTCAGTTAAAAATGATTCAAGAGGTAGTTTCAATGGCTGTATTTGTGGTTTTTGCTGTTCTAGTTTTTAAAACCGACAAACTTGCATGGAACCATCTCGTCGGCTTTGGGTTGATAGTGCTGGCGGTATTTTTTGTCTTTAAAAAATGGTAAAAAATCTGATGTGTTGATGTGGTAATTTGGAAATGTGAGGATGCGCCAGTTGGTGATTTTGCACTCAGCCATTTCTTCGCACACACCTGACATTTCCTATAACCAATGACTTTTTCAATGACTAAATGAAGTTTTCGAGTCGATCACAGACCTTTTTAATGACCAATGACTTTTTTCAATGACCATGTATCTTATGACTTTTTCAATGACTCTTTTTTCCCCTTGCGCATCTTCTCTTTTTTATATAATTTTACATCGTTATAAAAACATAAACTTATGGCAAAAGAAAAAACAGTTCAGAAGGAAGCTAAGAAAGCTCCAGCTAAGTCCTTGAAAGAAAAAAGGGCGGACAAAAAGGCTAAAAAAGCCGGTAAGTAATTTTAGAAAAAAGGAACCTCTAGGGGTTCCTTTTTTGTCGTTAATTGGTATTTATTTTTTGGTGAATGCACTTATAAAAATACATTGGTAGCCTTTCTTTATCGATATTTTTTTTCACTACAACAATTTGTATCGATTGTTCAGGAATCAAATGATATCATTTACTTTGATCGAGGTTGATGGTCTCTAAATATAATGTTTTTATGTTGGGAACATTTAATTCTAGATCAACTTTAGTAATTAAACAGTGGTACTGAGAAAATTTTAAAGATTTTCGGATAATCAACATTTCAAATAATTCCTTTTGATGCGGATCAATCTTCACTACCCCTAAAATTTTATTTTGGTAATATTCACAAAAGGGATGATTGCGAGTTTCCAGCAATGCGTAGTTCCATGCAATTTGTCCTTTTAAGGCAACAGATAAAAAACCAAGATCTCCTTCTTCGCCTGTTAATAATGGCTCTATAAATTCCATTAGAATATTAGAATAACAAACTTTTTTATTTTCCATAATACATACTAATTGTAGGGCTTATAGGGGCTTTCAAGTTTTTGTGTTACGCAATACTCACGTGAATGTCATTAATGGCGTTTAGATTTTCAATAATCAACATCAATAATTTAATTCTTAATTAAAGAAATTGAAGGTTATAACAATCATTTTAAAACAACAAATTTCTTTTTGTAATTAATATTTTTCGATAACAATTCAAGGAAATAAATTCCGTTTGAAATAGTAGTAACATCTATCCTTAAATCACTAGATAAAATTTCATTTTGGAGAATTTGTCCATGTACATTGCGAATGATTACTTGAACATCCTTTATTTTGAGTTCAGTATTAGTTATCATCAACTGAATATATGTATTCACCGGATTAGGAGTGAAGAGGATAAAATTTGCAACATTAATTTCCTGTATTGAGGTAAATAAAAATGGATCCGATAATGCCGTACACCCATTAGAATCGGTAACTAAAACGGTATATGTTCCCTGCACTGTTGGTGTGTAAGTTTGGTTGTTTGCCGATGGTAAAGGAAAGCCATTAACGAACCACTGATAACCTGTTGCAGAAGAAGAGATCAGATTGGGTGGAGAAAAAGTAATTGTAGGCGTTGAGCTTAGAGGATAATTGTTTACTGTTACCGATAACGATGAGGTGATACCACACGATGTTACATCGCAATAGTAAGTACCTGCATTTGCCACGGATTGTGTTTGTGATGAACCATTCAAAGGTGGCAACCATTGAATTACACTCCCGGGAGAAGCAAGAACGGAAAGTGTAGTTGAGTTAGAAATGCAAATAGTAGGAGGGAAGGCCTGCAGTGAAGGGCTGCTGTTTTGCGAAAGCGTTACTGTATTGGAAAGCAGTATACATCCTGGAGCTACAGTTTGAACGCAAAAATAATTTCCGGGAACAGAAGTGTAAATTGTATTTGTTCCACTACTTAGATTCCCTGATGGCCCAAACCAATCAATTGTTGATGATCCTGAACATTCTAAAAGGATGCTGTCGTTAGGGCAAATTATCCCGGTAGATGGATTTAATGTAATGTTAGGTTGGGCATAAAAATTGACGGAGTGAGAGGCTGTTCCATAATAAATATCATCACACCCAAACGGGTTAGCAGTAACTAAAGTACCCTCTACAGTATATGATCCCGGTTGCGTTACATAAATAGTATCATTATTTGATCCATTCGACCATGAATAGGAATTTTGGGGCGGTGATGCAATAATCATAGCCGTATCTCCCGGACAAATTTCGGATGGGCCTGTGACTGTAAAAGAGAGACTTCCAATTATTGCCGGACACACTTCAACATACATATTTTTAGTTACATAAGTTGTATCGGAACCACATGGGTTATTTCGGATAATCTGTGCAGTTATAACCAAATTGAAAATTCCGGCAACCGGGCTATAAAATGTATTTACTTTATTGATACAATCATTTAAATCTTCATAAACCATTCCTGCGGATAAGGAATCGATGGTGACATTTATGAAAGACAATTCAGGAATGCATAGCATCAACGTTCCGCCCGGATCAGAGATTTCATCATATATGATAAAATTAAATTGCTCATTGGCACAAACCGAAATGCTGTCATTTCCATCAAGATCGTATAAGCATTTAATTTCAGGTTGAATGACTGTAGAAATTGGATTTGTAATAGAAACGACTATTTCCGTAATGTTGGTACAGCCAAGGGAATTTATGAGCGTGCATGAGTAGTTGCCTGAAGAATTTACACTGACAGGATTTACTCCTGCGGGAAATCCACTCCAATTGACTGTACTGTTTCCAGGATTTGTACATGTTAATACAACAGAATCTGGGGAACAAAGTAAAACCGGAATCGGTGAAGGTGTACTAATGTTAAATCCTTTGCTGTCCGAAATTGCGGGTTGTTGTTGGTAGGAACCGATTACGTAAGTACTATCTGTGTGAACAAAACAACCGTCGATGGTGGTTGCCGTTGCCGTGTAATTTCCCGTTGCCGCCACAGTAATAAAGCCTGTAGATGCTCCATTATTCCAGTTGTAATTAAACTCAGGTGCCAGAAAGTAATTGTATGCACTAGCAGCTGATAAACCCGGACGTACATCAAGAATTGCTGTAGTACATGTAATAACTGTGTCTTCACAAGTTGCCGATGTCCCCACAACACAAATGTCTCTGTAGTTTCTCACACAAGGTCCTGAAACACGATTGAAATAATCGAGAGGTTCGCGAAGTAAATTGACTGCCGATTGAATAAAAACATCACTGTTTCCTTTTGATTCGTAAATAGCATATTGACCATAAGAATTATCGTTACAATAGTTTAATGGTGAATTCGAAATGCCGTAATCTATTCCTAATATTCCATAAGTATTTATCTGTGTAGTTTTTATTGGAATTGTGTAATCTGAAGAGTATCCACCTGTTAGTACAATCATGGAATCATTGTGTGTTGCTAAACTATTCAATGCATCATCTTGTGAGCCGGCAAAATGTCTGGCCCACAGCCAGTTTCCCTGGTTGCTGTACGATGCCACGAAATTATCTCTAAATCCTTGGCTGCAAAATATTCCGGAGCCATAATGACTTGAATAATCTTTAAATCGACACCTGAAATTACCACCCACTACAATATCTCCATTCGATTTTGTGGCAATGGAAGTACTTGCCACTTCACTTTCAGAACCATCGGATGCTAAAAATTCAAGCACACCTGTTACATTTATTCTTCCGATGTAAATATTAAATGGTAAAATGGGATTTATCGTTGTTGGTGAAGTTGATCCAAGAAAATTGAGTGCTCCGGAAAAACTGCCAGTCATATTTATTCCGTTTGAAGAATAATTTATTCCTCCTGCAATAATGCTTGTTCCACCACCCAGCCATCTAAACCATTGTTCATTTCCTGCTGAATTCAATTTAATTATAAAAGCTGAATTTAGAATGGTGTTTGCATGTGTCACATCAAACGTAATGGTATCACTAAACATCCCGGAAACATATATATTATTTTGCACATCAACTGCAATACTTGTTCCTCTGTCGCTGTAATTGCCCGAACCCTTTTTTACCCAAACCAAATTTCCATTAGTATCATATTGAGCAATAAAGGCATCTATTGATCCTATTTGGCTTACCAATGTAGTGCCACTAAAAGTACAGGATCCGGAAAATTCTCCTGTCACAATAACATTTCCTAAATTGTCAAATTTGACAGCATTTCCTAAATCACTATTGCTCCCGCCGGCTCTTTTTGCCCAAAGAAATGCACCGGAAGAATCATATTTAGCAATAAAAATATCTTGTTGCCCTTGCGAAGTTAATTGCGTTGTCCCAAAAGTAGTGGTTCCGTAAAAGTAACCTGCAACAACTATATTTCCTGAGTTATCGGCATCAATCGCAAGTGCCCTTTCCTGATCGGGGCCACCTGCACGAATGAGCCAAGAAATTGCACCTGCGCTATTCATTTTACTAATGAAAATATCCTCAAATCCTTGAGAAATTAACTGATTGCCATTCATTACAAAAGTGGAGGTGAAATAGCCGGTAGTATAAATGTTATCATTGGTGTCGGAACAAATTGAAAGGCCTTCATCAATGGTGGCGCTACCACCACTATGCACCCAGTACTGGCTAAAACCCTTTAAAGGTGCAGCAAAAGCACAAAATATAAGGAGAACACGAAGTATATTTTTCATAACCAAGAATTCCATTAAACGGAAACACAAGCTTAGCCAAAAAGGCTGAAATTAACAAGTAAAGGACGAAAAAAAGCTCCTGTTGGTCGCAAATACCGACAAAAAAATGATTAATTCTTTGATATTGCCTTTACTTTATCCACATAGAGGGAATCTTCAGCATATACATTTCCTAAAAATTCAAGATATTTTTCCTTCACCTTAAAATGTTGCTCCTGCCACAGTTTATAATCAGAAACAGATTCTTGCCAGGAGTTGTACACGGCATAATGATCTTGTTTCGAAAATTTAATAAGTTCCTTTTGAGATCCATAAATTATAGTATCGTTTGCCGGAAGGTAAATTCCGCTAGCGACAGTTGTTCGCTTAAACGGAAAACGCATACCAAGAAGGTTATTAGTTTTTCTAAACAAAAATGAATTCATGTTACCCGATTCAATCCGCACCTGAGCCAAAACTTCCGGAATACAAATGATATCTTGTTGTATCATTTCATTTCTCAAGTTTTGTATGGTAGGAGGAATAGGAGAGGTGCAGATGTTATTTCCGGAGTGTAAAAACGGTTCTTGTTTACCATGACTGAAATCATCAAAAGTAAATAGTGTGCTAAAAACAAATAAAGAAACAGCAGCACTATTTCTAATTTTCGTGTAGTCACGGAAAGCTATTGTCAATCCGAGGTAGTTATTACAACTCGAATTAGCGCAGACACATTTTTTTTCAACAAATTGAATCTGACGTGTATTACAACATGCAGTTTTCATTTTCTGAAGTTTTAGATTTTCCCTGTCTCCGTAATAACGGTTATTTTAGTTTTTCCGTATTTTGTTTGCGATTCAAATACTGAGTAGAACGCTCCGGATTTCCAGGGTGGTTTATGTCAATTTGGTGATTAAAACCCTTTGAAACGCCCTATTTTTGGCCATCTTGAAGATTTTATGGGTGAACGGAATGACCTCCTTTGGCGAATGTAAGTTAATTCAGTTGTTTATTCAGTGGTTAATTCAGTGGTTTATATTGTGGTTTATTAAGTGGTGGATTCTGTTGTTAATTCTGTGGGTTATTCAGTGTTTATTCTTTTATTTCCAATTGTTGATAATGATACTGTTAAAACTCATTTGGAATTTATCCGTGAATCCTAATTATAGTTCGCCTTCGGCAACACTATAGGATATTTTTTGATTTTTATTCAATTTTTGTAAGAAATCAGAGTAAGTAAAATTATCCTCATCCATTTTCAGCAAATGGAATAGCATTTAGATTTCAAATTTTATATTTCATAAATTGTATTTTGTAGAAATTCTTCTTGAGTTTCAATCTTATAATTTGATTCTAATGAGTAACAATCAAAACACTATTTTTAGATATCAATTCGGTAGTACGGGAGGAATCGTTTCAGTTGGAGTGATGTTATTATCTACCGGTGCTTTGATGGTTTTAATATAATTATTTAACTTCACTGCAAAATCCAGAATAGTTTTTTTAAGTATTAAATATTCTTCTTCACACATTAAATTTCTTTCACGAGCTTTTTTTATTGATTCATAAGTTTCATACAATGAACCTCGGGAATAATAATAAAATCTTTTTTTGTCGTTGTAATAAAATCGGCCGTAGCCTTCACAAATATTCAGCGATACCGAATCAGCACTGCGAACAATTTGCTTTCCCAGAGTATCCTTATCGAACCAATTCCATTTGGAAACCATGTCCCAAATAGTCTTTCCTAATTCATTCGCGGTTTTGTAAATGCGTAGCGATTCAAATCCAAAGTTTGTCATAATTGAAAAGTTTTAATTAAAATTAATTTTGAAAAATTGTATCACAAAATAAATAATTATATTTCACAATACCAAATTTTCAATAAAGTATCCTTTTAATCAAACATCTTCCCAACCAACCTCGAAGTTCCCATCATTTCAAATCCTTGAACGCCATTCAATTAATAACCCGACACACGACAGAATCCAGTACTGAATCAACAACCGAATTAACAACTGAATCACCCATTGAATTACTTCTTCCTTTGCTTCGATTTTTCTTTCACGACTGGAACCTGAGCCTGCCGAAGGGTCCCACCGGCACTTGCTTTTATCGACGAAATATCACTCTGTAACTGCATCACCATTTTGCTCAATTGATCTTGTGTCGACTCCGGTTCCGGTAATTCGCTGCTGATAAAATTAATGAACTTCCATATTTCTATTACTTCGTTCACCGGTACTTCGAACGGTTCGTACGATTTGTTCAACGAACGCAATAAAAAGTTTTTGAATTTACGCGTTTGATTATACACGATCTTAAAAACAATTCCCTCTTCCTTCGTCACCACTATATAAGCACTTCCATCTTTCACATCACGCCAGTCTTGCACAAACTCTGCAATAATCCACGAGCCGTGGGGGATAGGTAGCATGGAATCGCCATCTATTTGAAATGCTCTAAACTTTTTTTCGTGCGATAAAAATGGTAGTTGAAAGGTGGGGAGATTGCCTATAAATTCCGGGTCATTATATCCTGCTGTGTATCCGGCCTTCGCCTTGAGCGGAACTACTTCGATGTTCTCACGGTTCAGACTGTCAATAGTAGTTGCAAGTACGCGAAGTTTTCCGCCTGTTAAATACACATCGTAGCCGCGCTCTATTTCCGACAACTGGCTCTCTGATAAATGTGTAAGATCAACTTTAATAAGGGTGTCAATTGAAGTCCTGAAGTATTTCGAAAAACCAATCAGTGCTTCAATGGTAGGGTTCACTACAATGCCGTTTTCGTAACTGTTCAGGGTGGAACGACTAAACCCTAATTCTCCCGATACCACGTCTTGTGTACGGTTTCTCCTCTTGCGGAGTAGTTTGATGTTGGTTGCGAAGTGCATGTTATTAGTTTATTAGTTTATTGGTTTGTTAGTTTGTTAGTTTATTAGTTTATTGGTTTATTGGTTTGTTAGCCTGCCTGCCAAGCCAAAGACAAGCTTTTGCTTGGCGATAGCAGGCAGGCCTGCCTGCCAAGCCAAAGACAAGCTTTTGCTTGGCGATAGCAGGCAGGTTTGTTAGTTTACTGTGTCCTCCGAAGCTCTAAGTAAATTTTATTTTATTGCTGATACTTTAAAGAGCGTAGGGGGATAAGGGGGCTAATTTTTTGTGATTGATTTTGTGTGAGTTGCGGAATATTTTATATGATTTTCTATCAGAATGCAAATATAATGATTATATTGTAATCTGCAAAATGATTGTAATAAACTCATAAAAAATTAATAAATTATGTTAAAATCCAGCATCACCAGCCCAAATCAGAACAAATCTGCATCACCGTCTATTGTCAGCATCTCCGATGCGTTTCGGGGAACTGCTCTTAAAAGAAGCACCGAAACCCGTCGCCGCAAAAGCGGATCGTCACATCATCTGTTCAACTCCAATCAAGTACAATTAATACTGGAGTTGTAATCTCGCTGTGTCGGCCTCCGAGAGCCCCGATAGGGTTGTGCATGGCTTGCAACAAGCCGACCTAACCCAACCTCCGAGAGCCCCGATAGGGTTGTGCATGGCTTGCAACAAGCCGACCTAACCCAACCTCCGAGAGCCCCGATAGGGTTGTGCATGGCTTGTAGTAACGTTTTATTTTCTTTCAGAAAATAAAACGTTACTTGGGTATTTAATTGGAACCCTATTGGGGTATTGGGAGCCAGCCGAACCCAACCCCGATAGGGTTGTGCATGGCTTGCAACAAGCCGACCTAACCCAACCTCCGAGAGCCCCGATAGGGTTGTGCATGGCTTGTAGTAACGTTTTATTTTCTTTCAGAAAATAAAACGTTACTTGGGTATTTAATTGGAACCCTATTGGGGTATTGGGAGCCAGCCGAACCCAACCTCCGATAGGGTTGTGCATGGCTTGCAACAAGCCGACCTAACCCAACCTCCGAGAGCCCCGATAGGGTTGTGCATGGCTTGTAGTAATGTTTTATTTTCTGAAAGAAAATAAAACGTTACTTGGGTATTTAATTGAAACCCTATTGGGGTATTGGGAGCCAGCCGAACCCAACCTCCGATAGGTTGTGCATAGCTTGCAACAACGTTTAACGCACCATTCTGAATTAACCATTGAATTAACCATTGAATAAACTATTGAATCCTTCCCGTAACATCATCCACCTCGACCTCGACTCCTTCTTCGTCTCTGTAGAAAGGTTGCAGAACAGTTCCCTTATCGGGAAGCCTATTCTTATTGGCGGCAACTCCGACAGAGCCGTGGTATCCAGTTGCAGTTACGAAGCGCGTAAGTACGGCGTGAGCTCTGCCATGCCTATGCGGATGGCGAAGATGCTTTGTCCGGATGCTATTGTTGTGCGTGGCGATATGGAAGTGTACAGCAAGTACTCGAACATGGTCACCGATATTATTGATGAAGATGCGCCGCTGTATGAGAAGGCGAGCATCGATGAACATTATATCGACATCACCGGCATGGATAAATATTATGGTTGCTTAAAATGGAGCTCCGAACTGCGACAGCGCATTATTAAGGAGACCGGTTTGCCGATATCGTTTGGCATGTCGCCGAATAAAACCGTTTCGAAAATCGCTACTAACGAAGCCAAGCCCTCCGGACAATTAGAAATACAGCAGGAGCGGGTGCGACCGTTTCTCAATCCGCTTTCCATTAACAAAATTCCTATGCTGGGGCAGAAGTCGTACCAACTCTTGCGCAACATGGGCGTGGCTATTATAGAAACGCTTAGCGCGATGCCGGTGGAGATGATGGTGCGAGTTTTAGGGGATAACGGTCGTAGTATATGGGAAAAGTCGAACGGCATCGATAACACCCCTGTAGTGCCATACACCGAACGCAAATCTATCGGCACCGAAACTACCTTCGAAAAGGATACTACCGATATCACCAAAATAAATGAGCTGTTGGTGACGATGGTGGAAGCGCTCTCCTACGACCTGCGCAAACAAAAAAAACTCACTTCCTGCATCACAGTAAAAATCCGTTATTCCAACTTCGACACCCACACGAGGCAAATGCGCATCCCGTACACCGCCTCCGACCACGTCCTCATCACTCGCGCCCGTGAACTCTTCAAAAAATTGTATGAACGCAGAATGCTCATCCGCCTCGTAGGCATCCGCTTCAGCCACCTCGTCGCCGGCCACCCGCAAATTAATTTGTTTGAGGATAGTACGGAGATGGTGAATCTGTATCAGACGATTGATCGGTTGAAGAATCGGTTTGGGGATACGGCGGTGATACGGGGAATAGGAATAAAATCATAGCGCTTGTATGGAGTGCGCATTTTTCGGGTCGAAGCCTGCCCGACCCAGGTGGCATGCGCGATGACGGGGCGGGGGAAAATTGAAAAGTTAAAATTGAAAGGTGAAGAGGAGTGGTGGTGTTATATTTTACTTTTTCAATTTTCAGTTTTCAATTCGCGAGGACTGCGAATTCGAAGCGTGAATTAGGGTCGAAGCTTGCCCGACCCCTGGTGGCATGTGCGATGATGGGGCGGGTTAAAATTGAAAATTTAAAACTGAAAAGTGAAAAGCAATTAACGTTTCATAGCTTACATTTTCGATTCACAGCACCTCACACACGCACCTAAATCCCAGCCAATATGCCGGTTTGGTGTAATTTATTCGCTTGGTATAGTAGCTATCGCTTATGGAATGAATATAACTGCCGCCTTTAGCTACTCCTTTCATATCTACCATTTCGGCTACATTGCCTATTAAATGATAACGGTTGTACTTATCGGGTTTTAATGAGTAATCCATCATGGGTATAAATCTTAAGTAATATGGGCTGACTGTCCGCACCGGAGCAGTTTCCTCAGTATTGAAAAAGAATTTTTCGGAGTTACTTACAACTCGGGAACTATCATAACCCTTCTTGGCTGCCAATTCCCATTCATCTTCTGAAGGAATTCGAAATTCAACTTTCTTAGGAATAACTATTGAGGAGTCTAATGGAAACGTTACATTTCGATGCTTGTCTAAATAGTATACTTCATTCAATCGGTCAGATCTCCATTCACAAAACTTCTTAGCTTGATCGAATGAAATACCAACCACAGGAAAATGATTGAATTGTGGATGCCTCAGGTAAACTGTAACCATATTCATTAAATCAATCCAGTATTGTTTTGTTTTTAGTGTGAAATCGTGAGAACATATTTCCCAAACATTGGTGTCGGGTAAAGTAGAAATAAATTCAGGTGAAGTTTCGCCATAAGCTACCCTGTTCCAGTACATGTATTCCCTCCAGCTTAAATTAGTAACTTCTGTTTCATCAATAAAAACTTTTGCAGTTAAATGATTCGTTCCTGGAGGTGCGAATTTCAATTTTGATTTTCCGGTGGTGGTAGCGTTTTTATTGGAACAAGAAAAAAGACCGAAAATTAGTCCGATGGCAAGAGTGAGTATAAATATTTTGTTAAAGTTCACGCACTAAATTTATTAAGGCAATATTCCGTTACAGAGAAGTAGTTCCTTTATATTGCAATTATTCGTTCGATAGTTTGGATTTGATTATTTTTCGGAAAGTTATACATTTTTTTTGTTAATCCATTCATTTTAATGAGTTTGAATCGAGAGGATGGCATTGTTCACAATTCTCCAATTTTTCTACAACAATAAAAAAACAACGGGTTTTTTATTGAAACTTAATTTATTTTTTCTCCATTCGGCAATTGATTTTGTTTGAATGAATTCAGATGTTAAGGATATTTCAGAAGCTATGCAAAGGAGGGTAGAAGGAGAGCAGAATTGAATAATATCTTCAAGCAAAACATCATTCCGATAAGGCGTTTCAATAAAAATTTGAGTTTGCTTTAATTTGCGAGCATTGGTATCCAACAACTTTAATTTATCGATACGTGCAGATTTTTCTTTAGGTAGATATCCATGAAAAATAAAACTTTGTCCGTTTAATCCACTGGCTGCAAGTGCCAATAAAATGGACGAAGGACCTGTGAGCGGTTGAACACGAATACCTTCAATGTGCGCCTGCAACACGAATTTCGATCCCGGATCAGCAACAGCGGGCATTCCGGCTTCACTAACTAATCCACAATCATTTCCATTACGTAAGCAGTCAAAAAAATAATTAAAATCAACGGCATCGTTATGTTTATCAATTTCTAAAACTTGAATCTCCTGAAGAGGAACCGGCATTTCAATTTGTTTCAAAAACTGACGGGCTGTTTTGGCATTTTCAGCAATAAAATATTTTAGATTTCTTGTAATTTGAATCGTGTATTCAGGCAAAACTTGAGCAATTGGTGATTCACCCAAGGTGATTGGGATCAGATATAGTGTTGCTTTAAGTTTAGTTTGCATAAGAGCTTATGGAATAAAATCGTTCAGCAGAGGGTGATACTTATTTTATTTTTAGAGCAATTTTTTCGCAGGCGTCATCAATCATTTTAAATGCAAGCTCAAATCCTTCCGGCCCACCGAAATAAGGATCAGGAACTTCGAAAGAACCGGAATTACCTGCAAACTCCAAAAATAATCGAATCTTTTTAACATGTTCCGGATCGGAGGTAAGGCGCTTTATTTGAGCATGAACAGATGGGTCCAAGGTTAGAATAAGATCAAAATCAGTAAAATCACTTTTTTTAATTTGTCGTGCTCGTTGGTTAGAGATATTGACATTGTATTTCGCGGCAATATTTATAGCTCGTTCATCGGGAGCCTCTCCTGAATGCATCGATAATACACCGGCAGAATCAATTATCCCATTCAATTGATATTTTTTTAATTTGGCCTGCATAACGCCTTCTGCAATTGGAGATCGACAAATATTCCCTAAACAAACCATTAGTATTTTCATTATTGTAGAATTTATGAGTGGAGTACAAAAAATAAAAGTGAGCCATAAACGAGCTCACTTTTATTTATGACTTTAACTATTACTTGTCGTGAACTTGTATTCGTTTTTGAATATCAGACACATAAGTTTTAAATTTCTTATCTGTTTCCATTAAATTATTGACCGTACGACAAGCATGAAGAACGGTAGCATGATCTTTTCCACCACAGTGGATACCAATATTAGATAAAGAAGATTTTGTCATGCTTTTAGAGAAATACATAGCCAACTGACGAGCTTGAACCACTTCTCTTTTTCTTGTTTTCGATTTTAATACTTCCAGCGGTAGGTCAAAATAATCACAAACTACTTTTTGAATATAATCGATAGAAATTTCATGAACGGTATTCTTCACAAATTTGTCGATCATTTGTTTGGTAAGTTCCAACGTGATTGGACGTTTGTTTAAAGAAGAATGTGCAATGATAGAAATGAGTGCTCCTTCAAGTTCACGAACATTACTGGTGATACTCATTGCAACATACTCAGTAATTTCGTTTGCCAATTCAATACCATCCACATACATTTTCTTTTTGAGAATGGCGATGCGAGTTTCAAGATCCGGAATTTGAAGGTCAGCAGAAAGACCCCATTTGAATCTGCTCAACAAACGTTGTTCAACACCTTGAAGGTCAACCGGGGCTTTGTCGGATGTAAGAATAATTTGTTTGTTATTTTGATGTAGGTGATTAAAAATCTGGAAGAATACATCTTGCGTTTTTTCTTTCCCGGCAAGGAACTGAATATCATCAAGGATTAGCACATCTATCATTTGATAAAAATGTACAAAGTCGTTTTGAGAGTTATTTTTAACTGCATCTACAAATTGATGCATGAAACGATCGGAGGGAACATAGAGAACAGTTTTGTTAGGGAAACTATTTTTTATCTCTATACCAATTGCATGGGCAAGGTGCGTTTTTCCTAAGCCAACTCCACCATATAAGAGGAGTGGATTAAATGAAGTTCCTCCCGGTTTACTTGCAACTGCAAAACCTGCTGAACGAGCCAATCGGTTGCAATCGCCTTCAATAAAAGTATCGAAAGTATATGAAATATTAAGTTGAGAATCTACATCCAGTTTTTTTAATCCCGGAATAATAAAAGGATTACGTATAGTTGTGCTGATATCAAGCGGCATTGCGACTGAAGAATTTTTCAGACTGTTGCTGCTCTTTGCCGGAAACTTTACTGTGTAAGGTTTAGAATTATTAAAAGCATTTTCCATTACGATGGAATATTCAAGTCGACCTTGTGTACCCAACTCAAATTTAATTGTTTTGCGTAATAGATCAAGATAATGTTCCTCAAGCCATTCGTAAACAAATTGGCTGGGAACTTCAATAGTTAAAACTTTATTATCGAGTTTTATTGGTTTTATTGGTTCGAACCATGTTTTATAATTTTGAGGACTGACGTTGTCTTTGATTAGTTGAAGACAATTGTCCCAAACTTGTTCTAATGTTTTCTGCATATCTGATAAAAATAGCTTACTGGTGTTTTACTTTTTGTCGAAATTAACAAAATATATTGGGGTGAACTACGGTATTTGAATTATTATGCAAATGTTGGTGAAAAAAACATAAAAAAAAAATTATTTTTCACTTGATTTATTCAAATCTTTCATTGTGGAAGTTGTCATAATTCTTCTACCGGTAATTTTTGAGAAGTGAAAGTCGATTCTGCCTAGTCGAAGTCCCGCCCAACCTGCCTGTGTAACCAACACTTCTTTTCCATACTTATTAACTATTTTAACTGGTTCATCCATAAAGGTATGTGTGTGACCTCCGATAATTAAGTCTATATTTTCAGTGATTTCAGCAAGTTTTATATCGGATATTTTGTCACTATTATAAGAGTGTCCGAGGTGAGAAAGACACACAATCATGTCACACTTTTTACGGTTCTTAAGATAGGAAGAAATTTTCATAACTGCAACAGCCGGATCTAGATATTTTGTTTTTCCGTAAAGTCGTTTTTCCACCAAACCTTCCAACTCAATTCCAGCACCTACAACACCGATTCGGATGCCATTTTTATCGAAAATTTGGTAAGGGATTGATTTGCCCTCCATTGGCGTTCCTGAGAAATCATAATTGCAATTAATGAAAGGGAATTGGGCATGTGGAAGCTGCCGAACAAGCCCGTCAATACCATTGTCAAAGTCATGGTTTCCAATAGTTGCCGCATCATATTTCATTGCCGACATCAGTTTAAATTCCAGTTCACCGCCATACATATTAAAGTAGGGAGTGCCCTGGAATATATCTCCGGAGTCAAAAAGCAGGACATTTTGTTCTTCAGAGCGAATTTTTTTAATCAATGCCGATCTGCGCGCAACACCTCCCATCCCGGGATATTTAGGATCATTATCGGCAAAGGGATCAATATGGCTGTGTACATCATTGGTATGCAAAATGGTAAGTGTTCTTACCTTGTCGGATGCTTTAGATTCGGTACTTTTTAATCCTAAACCGGCAACCACCAAACCGGTTGAAATTTTGCCAATAAAATTTCGCCGCGAACTATTTTGAAATTCTTCCATCTGTTTTAGGATTAATTACTTGTCCTGCTTTTTTTTGATCCCTCAGATATGATATAATCGCATCTCTTACTTTTGTCCCCGTTGATTCACTACTTAATGAGTCTCCAAACATATTCATGGCATCTCCACCATTGGCCAAATAATCGGAAGTAAGAACTCGGTACGTTGCATCAGTTGAAAAGGGTAAATTGTTGATGGTGACATTGGTGTAATCTTCTACATTTAATTTCATTCTTAAATTCGAAACAGGAACTCCTCCTTTTTCAGAAATATAGTTGAGCACTTTCTGAACAGAAACTCCATTTAAGGTGATTATCACCAGCTCATTTTCAAACGGCATAAGCTCGAAAGCGTTTTTTAACAGAATATTTCCTGCCGGCAAACTAGCTCTTAATCCACCATTATTTAGAACACAAAAATCGGCAGGTTTTGATTTGAACAAATTCGAATCATTATTAATCACATCCATACATAAATCCGCAACAAAATTACCCAATTCACTTTCAGGTTGCCCTTTTTCCATCTTTGCGGATGAAATTGCAAGCACCTCGTTCATAGATGAATCCAATTTAATTTTATATGGAGCTATTTCTAAAATAAGTAATGAATCGGAACTGGTTACGTCGTTTAAACCCGGTGTGTAAAATTTATCGGATACTCTTTCTGAAGTATAGGTAACACCACATGCCGTAATAAAGGTAGCTATAAAATAGAGGGCTATTCTTAGAAATGTCATAACTACTAAAACTGTTACAGTTGGAATTATAATACAATAATAGTAAATCAATTGTTACTTTTGTTGATCTAGCAAAAATAATTGAAGATCAGAATAACTCTTATTATATGTTTGTATCAGAAATTCAAATTAGAGTACGTTACGGAGAAACCGATAGAATGGGGTTTGTGTATTATGGAAACTATGCCACATATTTTGAAGTGGCGAGGGTGGAGGCACTACGTAAACTTGGCGTGAATTACAAAGATATGGAGGATGGTGGTGTTAGTTTACCGGTTTTGGATTTTAAGATAAAATACATTAAACCTGCATTTTATGATGAACTTCTCACCATCAAAATTCAAATTTGTGAAATGCCGGGTGTGCGAATAAAATTTAATTACGAAACTTTCAATGAGGAGGGAACTTTGTTAAACATTGCTGAAACAACACTTGTTTTTGTCAATACCTCCACAGTAAAACCGTGCCCGGCACCTGAGTTCGTTTTAGAAAAAATAGCTCCTTACTTTAATTGAAATTGCTACAATTCTTTCATCAGCAATTTGTACGTTTCTAACATACTGATGATATCTTCTTTATGAACTTTTTCGTCAGGAGAATGTACAAAGTCTTCTGGCGCACCAATGAAGCACCAATCTACAGGATAAGGTGATTTTTGAATTTCGTTTCCATCACTACCACCTGATGATTCAACTTCTACCTGATATTTTAGTTGGTGGTTGTCGAGTACTTTACGGATGCGATTTACAAATTCTCTTCGCGGAATCCCGGAGTCACGCATCGATACAGCCACACCTTTTCCATGTTCCACGCCATGTGTTACCCAGGTAATGTCGCAGATTAGTGCTTGTTTGATTTTATAGTTCTCATACAGAAATTTTGTGAGGTAACCAACACTTCCACCGCCGTGTTCTTCCCAACAAGAAAAGACTATTGCTCCATTTTCAAGTGTTTCGGCAAGTTGTAATGCTGTCCAAACACCCAATCTATTATCGAGATAACATGTTTGAACGTAATTATCGTCTTCCCTGAAATTCATTTTGAACGACAAATCAGTACCTCTATCTATTTCTCTGTCAAAAGTGACTTTCATTTCGTGAGTTTCATCATCTGCTTCAAGTACACAATCAATAGTTCCTTTACCATCAATTCCTGTCAATGCATAACCTGAAGCAATTTTGGGTCCTCCGATTTTGATGAGTGCATTTTGATACCCAACAGTAAAGCCTATATTATCGAGATGGGCAAATACAGCAGTAGAAGGTTTTCCAAAAACAAGTACCACACAATTTTGGAATTCATCACCATAAAATAATTCCGGTTGTGTTTGCCACGAAGGGCTTTTACTTTTTACATAATCCAAAACGAATGCTGTCATGTTGCGTTCATTACCGGAAGGTGCATGAATGGCACATAATCTTTTTAGCAGACTTAAATTCAATGGTTTCATAATATTTTTATTTGGACGGTATTTTTTAGTACTTGACTATTTTTCAATTTGGTAAGAAACTCGTCTGCTAAATTCTTGGGAATCTCTATATGTACAATACAATTTTCAGTAAGGTCCTGATGAATTACAAGTGCTTTCGATTGTTTAATGATAAGCATGATCTCACTCATCAAAGGATATTCGAAATCGAGTTGATATTTTTCTACAATAGGTTTAGTAACTATAATATTACTTTTTACAGCTTCATGTGCTGCTGTTCGGTAGGCATTAATTAAACCACTTACACCAAGCAAAGATCCACCAAAATATCGAACTACAACAATGAGTATATCTGTTAAATCGTTTGATTGAATCACGCCAAAAATAGGTTTCCCGGCCGATCCTGAAGGTTCGCGGTCATCGGAAAATCGAAATGCAGATTTCGCAGGTCCTAGACGAAAGGCATAACAATGATGATTCGCTTTAGGGTGTTCTTTCTTTATTTTTTTCAATAATTCTTTTATCTCAATTTCGGATTTTACCGGATAACAATATCCCACAAACTTACTTCCTCGATCGCGGTATTCACCAGTCGACTCGTTTTCAATAGTATGGTATTCTTCTTCAAACAACATCTACCATGAAAGAATTATTATTGCAAATACAGAAAGTAGCACTCCAATTATTTTATTTCTCTCGGGATGTTCTTTGAAAAACCATAAACTAACGAAAAAGGAGGAAATAACCACTCCAATATTTACATAGGCAAAAACAGTGCTGCTTTCGGTACCGGGAGTTTCTAGGCATTTTAACAAAAAATAGAGCGACATATAATTCGTAACACCCAACAAAATTCCTCCTAGTATACTTCTTAAGTAAAGCGTTTTTTTCAGAACAATTAATTCATAAATTAATCTAAACGAACCTAATGTTCCGGCACTTGCAAAAATCGACATAATCACTATTTGTCGGTTATCGTCGTTCATAAAATAATGTTGTGCATATTTTATGGCTGTATCCACTAATCCTGCACCAAAAAATAATAATATTGTTAAAGAAAGGGTAGTCCAGTTGAAATCAGATTTTTGTTTTGAGGATGTTCCGGTGCTAGCCAAAACAACAGCAGGAACAGCTATCAGAATCCCAATCATTTTTTGGATGTTCATGCTCTCGTTATAAAGTAACAAGCCGGCAGATATCGGAATCACCATCGACATTTTTGAGGCAACAGAAGCAGAAGCAACACCTGCGATTTGTGTTGTTTTAGCCATTATCATAAAAACAACAATAAATAAAAATCCAATAAAAGTGGTGATGTGCCAAATTTCAGCAAGCCCCGAAAGTTGTTCCATGTTTTTTGAAGGAGCTATGAGGAATGATAAGGAAGCAGCGGTGTAGTAATTGAAAATAATCCCATGCAGTGTTTCTACTTTCCATTTAACAAAGTTCTTAAGGATAATTAAGAGTCCGGTGGAACTAATGATGCTGAGAATAAGATAAAGAATCATATACTCAGAGAATTATATTGTTTCGATAAATTGATAACAAGTCAGAATCGATAGTTGTCTGCTCAGTTAATTTAGCAGAAATTGCCGGCGCTTTTATCCCTTTCTCAAATGTAACATTTCCTGTAAATACCCGCATTTCATCCCACATTCCTTCATCAATAAAACTTTTAAGGGTAATTGCTCCTCCTTCAACAATCAACGATTGAATATTTCTTTTGTGAAGCTCAAACATCAATGAAGAAATAAATTTTTTCCCTGAAGGAATTTTAATATATTCAAGATTCCCGGAAATGTAATTTTTGGAATGATTAATAATAATTGTTTTAACCTGATTATTAAAAACATTTAATTTTGATGGCAATTCCAGATTAGGATCCAACACAATTCGAATTGGATCGCATGCATTAAAACCTCTTACATTCAATTTTGGGTTATCTGTAATTGCAGTATTTCTTCCTATGATAATTGCATGTTCCTGACTTCTCCATTTGTGAACTAACAGGCGTGATGACGGATTACTGATCCATGTTATTCCGCTATTATTTTCAGGAGCAATAAACCCATCAGAGCTTTGTGCCCACTTAAGAATTACGTAAGGACGTTTTTGAATTTGAAAAGTGAAAAATCGTTTATTGAGTTCGTAGCCTTCAGCTTCAAGTATACCTGTAATCACTTCAATTCCTGCTTGACGTAATTTTTTTATTCCAGTTCCATTTACGAGTGGATTGGGATCTTTATTAGAGATGACAACTCTTGGAATTTCTTTCTCAATGATAAGCAATGAACAAGGAGGTGTTTTGCCGAAGTGGGAACAGGGCTCTAAGTTTACATAGAGAGTGCATTCTTTTAGGATTGATTGATCTGTAACTTTTGATAGAGCGTTTACTTCTGCATGAGGACCTCCAAAAAAAGCATGATATCCTTCAGCAATAATGTCGTTATTCCTTCTCAAAACAGAACCTACCAATGGATTTGGAGCCACATTACCAATGCCTAATAGCGCCAGTTCCAAACACCTCTGCATAAATAATTGATGGTTCATATCATTTTGAAGCCTGCAAATGTACCTCTTTTTTTACCTTTACACCCTATGACTTTTGACGAATTAAGAACAGAAATTAGAAGCGCAGCCGGAATAAATCACTCGCCTGAAGAGAGTATTGCTATCGCGAAAGTTTATCTTGAAGATAAATTCGGGATAAAGAGAACTAATTCGAATGGTGAAGTGCCGATTAATCGCATAGATGAAATCACCAAAGATTTGAATCTGCTCTCACAAGGTGTTCCTGTGCAATATGTTACAGGTGTTCAGTGGTTTGGCGGTCAGATTTATAAGGTAAATCCAAATGTGCTCATCCCAAGACCTGAAACAGAAGAATTGGTTTGTCTTATCGCAGATCAAATCAAATTGATGGATAGACCACTGAGTTTACTAGATATAGGTACCGGTTCCGGATGTATTCCCATTTCACTGAAATTGAAATTTCCGGATATATCGGCTTTTGCTACCGACATTTCGGGAGGAGCCTTGAAGGTAGCGCGATTTAATGCGCAAAATTTGAATGCAGATGTTACTTTTGTTGAAGACGACATATTAAACCCGAAGTATATTCCCCTTCAAAAGCTGGATCTTTTTATCAGCAATCCACCCTATATTCCATATTCAGAATCCGGTAAGCTCGATAACCACGTCGTAAGCCATGAACCTCATACTGCTCTATTTGTGCCTGATCTTGACCCACTGATATTTTACACAGCAGTAATCAATTATTCTCTCAAACACTTAATCTCCGGAGGTTATTTATATTTTGAAATTCATCAGGATTTTGGGATTGAAGTTGTTAATCTCCCTCAAATGAGCAACTTTACAAATGTTCAATTAATTAAGGATGTGAGCGGAAATGAACGATTTGTCACTGCAGTATTAGTATAATCATAAAATCATCAACAATAAAATGTTGAAAAAATGATACTTATTAAAGTGATGATCTCCTTATATTTGCAACTTTAACAACAAGCACCTCCAACTGTGACTGTACCATATAAAATTAAATTCAGTTTTTTATTTTTAGTATCTATTTTTATCACTGGGTTAGTGTTGAGTCAAACAGCAGTCAGCAATGACAAATCTGACTTGATGCGATCTTACCTCAAGCAATACCAGGAACTCACCAACACCAATAAAAATGCAGCAGCTCTTGAAGTGTTGCAGAAATACAATATTCTACAAGAGTTTGCTTATGCCCATGAAAAAGATAGTATTGTACTATCTATACAAGAAGAATTTATCAAAAGTCAAGCCTCCCGAAGTGCTGAGATTGCTAAAAAAGAAAATGAAATAGTTCTTCTAAAGGCCGGAAATGAAGATATTGACAAAGAGAACTTAAAGATGACACGTAATACCTTGTTGTTCTTTGGTATTCTTGTTGGTGTTGCTGTGTTGATTTTATTGAACCGTTTCAAATCTCTAGCCAATGTAAAAGAAAAATTTCAGCTTTCAAAATCTTATCTCACTTACATGGAAAAATTTGCATCCGAAACTGATGCAGATCGAAAGGAGGCATCAAGGTTGATTAAGGCTACTGATAAAGCTGCAAAACATCTTGAAGAAGCTGATGCTCTGCTTGCAAAAATTTCTTCCGACAAACAGCATCCGCAATATAAAACAGTTATTCAATTAAATTCCAATTCGCAAAAGGCACATCGTTTGTTGAATCCTGAAATACCTTTGGAGACAGGTGTGAAGGTAAACACAGATTTAAATCAGTTGATTGATGAAGTTATCGATCAGGTTTTTCAATATTACAAAGCAGAAACCTCAGAATTTGATTGCGCCATTGTTCGTGATTTGGAAAAAATATTGCCAAATGTAGATGTCATTCCTGAAGATATCCGATTAGTCGTTTTTAACCTCCTTATGAATGCTTTTGATTCAGTAAATGAAAAAAGACGTCATGCTCCAAAGGGATATCAACCTAAAGTTACTATCTCAACACGAAAATTACCACGATTTGTGCAAATTCGAATCAAAGATAATGGCATGGGAGTTTCAGAAAAGGATACTTCTGTTTTGTTGGAGCCTTTTTATACTAATAGAAAATCAGAAAAAAATCCCGGACTTGGTCTTTCCGAAAGTGCTCGAATAATAAATGTTGTTCATAAAGGAGAACTTATGATAGAATCAGATGCCGGTAATGGATCCGATTTTATTATTCGTTTTACCACTTTAACTCTTTCCTGATGATTAAGAACGTAAAATTAGTTATAGCAATTTTAATTCTGACAATTTTGTCGGGAAAGATTTTTGCACAGACTTCAGTTGAAATTGATCAACTGATGGAAAAGTTAAAATCAGCTCAGAATGTTGAAGAACTTTATACTCTTAAGTACAACATTGATAAATATACTCGAAGAACTGACCTTGCCATTGATGAACAGAAAAAATTGAATCGTGCTTATGTGATGTTATCGTCGGCATTTAAAGCAAAGAATCATTTTAAAAATGCTGCCGATGTGTATAAAGATTATCTCGATTTGAACAAAAAATATTTGATTAACTACAATACGTTTATCAAAGATTCTATTCTTGCATCTCAACAAAAAATAAAATCAATTGAGACTTCAAAAATAAACACGTTAAATGCCGAAATACAATCTCTCAATGCTACACGACTAGCAGTTGAGGGATTGAAAACTAAATATTACTCTACCGGTACCATTGCAGCAATAGCTATTATTGTAGTATTTCTTCTTATTTTTATTACTCGCAACAGGGCTATTCGACTCACTCAAAATCAATTGAATGCTAATCGTGAAAAACTATTGCCTTTGAATACAGGAGTACTTGACGCAAAGTTTTTAAAAGGCTCTGTAGCTTTTGCAAAATTTTCGACTCAAGAAAATAGTGAACTACTCGAAAAACTTATTGCTGATTTTTCATCATCAGACGATAAGAAAACTTTTTCTAAAGAAATCCAAGCTCTTCAAAAAGCAAAAGATGTGTATACAAGTACCGTGTTGTAATTAGTACCAGTTTTCATTCGATTTTAATGTAGTAATGTGTGCCAAATGATGTTCACAATGCCATGCATAAAGTGCAATAGCTTCATACATTTTGAACTCTTTATTTAAATCGGGATGGGAATAGGTTTTTAAAAAATCATCTTCTTTGAATGAGTTTAAAAATAAATCCCAGCGTTTGTGCAAGGCATCCAGTAAATTAAGACTTATCCAAATTGGTGCCGATTTTCCATCCACAGTTTCTGCCCATTTTTCTTCCATATAAGGTTTAATAGTTGGGTTTTGTTCTGTCAATGTGAGTTTGAATCTGATGTAGGCATTCATATGACTATCAGCAACATGATGTACCACTTGTCTTATTGTCCAACCTCCTTTGCGATAAGGAGTATCAAGTTGTTCATCGTTGAGCATAGAGGTTTCTTCCCTTATTTTTACAGGAAATCGGGCTATTACTTTAATGAGTTCAGTTGTGTGATTTTGTATAAAGGTTGCCGGCGACTGAAACTTGCCTATAGGGTACTGATTAGGGATTGTAGTCATAGTTGTCGTAGTAGGAGTATTTGAAGCTGCCAAATTATAAATTCATTTGTTATCCTTCATCAAAATTTGCTATTTTTAACCCCCTTTTAAAATGATGACCAAAGACCAGGCAGAAGCGCAATTGCGTAAATTAAGTGCTGAAATTGAACAGCATAACTTCCTCTATTATATAAAGGCGCAACCGGAAATTAGTGACAGGGATTTTGATGTACTCCTCGAAAAGCTCATTTCTATAGAAAAGCAATTTCCCGACCTCAAATTACCCGACTCGCCATCCCAACGGGTAGGAGGATCGATCACCAAAGATTTTGCTACGGTAGTGCACAAATATCCAATGCTTTCATTGGGGAATACCTATTCGGAACAGGATTTATTGGATTTCGATGAACGAATTCGAAAATTAATTGGTAGTGATTTTGAATATGTGTGTGAATTGAAATTTGATGGTGTAGCAATCGGACTTACTTATGAGCAGGGTAAATTGGTTCGGGCTGTTACCAGAGGCGATGGAATGCAAGGTGATGATGTTACAGCTAACGTAAAAACTATTCGTAGCATTCCTTTAAAACTTTTGCCGGGTGATTACCCCGATGAGTTTGAAATTCGAGGTGAAATATTTATGCCTCGTCCTGTTTTTGATAAGCTTAATGCAGAGTTATATGAGCAGTTGAAAGAAGATGGATATAGTGAGCAGGAAATTACTGATAAGTTGATGAAGAACCCTCGGAACGCTGCTGCAGGAACAATAAAAATGCAGGATTCAAAAAATGTATCAAAGCGTTCACTCGATTGTTTTTTGTATTTTATTTATGGTGAGAATTTACCTTTTAAAACTCATTATGAAAGCATCAAAAAAGCACGACAATGGGGATTTAAAGTATCTGATTATGCAGTTAAAGTTAATTCTATAAATAATGTTTTTGATTTTATTAATGAATGGGATCATCATCGACACGATTTAACTTACGATACCGATGGTGTAGTGATAAAAGTTAATAATTATCGTCAACAAGAGGAATTAGGGTTTACTGCAAAGTCGCCCCGTTGGGCTATTGCTTATAAATTTAAGGCAACGTCTGTTTCCACAAAGTTAGTATCGATAAGCTATCAAGTAGGACGAACCGGAGCTATTACACCTGTTGCTAATCTCGAGCCTGTTCAACTTTCAGGCACTACAGTAAAGCGTGCCTCCTTGCACAATGCCGATCAAATTGAAAAGTTAGATATTCGTGTTAATGATGTTGTTTTTGTGGAGAAAGGAGGAGAGATCATTCCGAAAATTACAGGTGTCGATCTTAATCAACGCGATAGTTCCGCACAACCTGTTCAATACATTACTCATTGTCCCGAATGTAACACTCTTTTAGTCAGAAATGAAAACGAAGCCAATCATTATTGCCCGAACGAAACTGGTTGTCCACCACAAATAAAAGGGAAGATAGAGCATTTTATTTCGCGCAAAGCATTAAATATAGATAGCCTTGGGGAAGAAAAAGTAGACATGCTGTTTGAGAACAATCTAATAAACAATTGTGCAGATTTGTATGAACTCACCTATGAAGATTTGAATGGATTGGAAAGAATAATTGAAAATCCGGAAACGGGAAAAATTAAAAAAGTATCGCTACGAGAAAAATCGGCCCAAAATATTATTGCAGGAATTGAAGCATCAAAAAGTATCCCATTTGAAAAAGTTTTGTATGCCTTGGGAATACGATATGTGGGTGAAACGGTTGCAAAAAAATTGGCATTTCATTTTAAAAATATGGATGCAATTGAGTTGGCCGGAATCGAAAAGTTGATGGAAGCACCTGAAGTTGGGGATAAAATTGCTGCCAGTGTAGTTGATTTTTTCTCCGTTCCCGAGAACAGACGTATTGTTTCTGAGTTAAAAAGGGTGGGCTTACAGATGGAAATTGATGAAAAACACGTCCAAAAGCAACTTTCTTCAAATCTTCAGGGACTATCTTTTGTAGTTTCAGGTGTTTTTTCTAAATTTACAAGGGATGAACTTAAGGAACTGATAACTGCACACGGAGGAAAAGTTCAAAGTAGCATCAGTTCAAAAACAAGCTACCTATTGGCAGGCGATGAAAGTGGACCTGCCAAATTGGATAAAGCGCAACAGTTCAAGGTTAAAGTTATTAGTGAAGATGATTTTATTAATTTGATTCCAACACCATGAACCGACAGTTGAAACTTAAAATTTCGGATTATCTTCTTCGAAAAGAAATCAAAAAAGGTCACAGAGATGCAAAGGTGATTTCATTTTCGAATGCAACTGAAATTGGTATTCTTTATGATGCTACCGAAGATAAAGATTATGAACTCATCAAGAATTATGTAAAAGATATGCGTTCGCAGTCTAAAGAGGTGATAGCATTAGGTTATTTCAATAAAAAGGAATTACCAAACACTCGTTTCATGAAATTGGGGTTGGATTTTTTTACACAGAAAGCATTAAGTTGGCATATGAAACCCAATAATCCTATCGTTAATAATTTTATCAATCGCAAATTTGATATTTTAATATGTTTGAATTTGGAACGTAGTATCCCGTTGCAGTATGTATCATCTCTAACTCATGCCAGTTTTAAAATAGGAAGGTTCGACAAAAGCGATTATACTATTTATGACTTCATGATTAAAACCGAAGGACAAACATCACTTAAACAAATGATTGATCAGGTGAACCATTATTTAAATTTGATTAAGAATGAAAAGTACGAAAAAGCTTAGAGGCACCGGTGTTGCCATAACTACGCCATTTCATAAGGATGGCAATATAAATTTCAAAGGTTTTAAAAAACTTTTGGAACATTTAATTGTCGGAAAAGTTGATTACCTGGTGCCACTGGGAACAACAGGTGAATCGGTAACACTTACTCGTGATGAAAAAATTGCGGTGCTCGATTTTGTTGTCGAAGTAGTCGATAAACGTGTTCCTATTGTTGCAGGAGTAGGAGGGAATAACACTCAAGACGTGCTTAAATGTTTAAGTGAATTTGATTTTTCAGGTGTTGATGCAATTTTATCTGTAACACCCTACTATAACAAGCCATCGCAAAAGGGATTGTATCAGCACTATAAAATGATAGTGAATGAATCTCCTGTTCCTGTCATTCTTTACAATGTTCCAGGCAGAACCGGTTGCAACATGTTGCCTGAAACAACTCTTAACTTAGCTAATGATTTTGAAAATGTAATTGGAGTGAAAGAAGCTTCCGGAAATATGGAACAAATTATGAGTATTATCAGAGATAAACCGGATGGATTTTTGGTCATCTCCGGTGATGATGCTATTACATTTCCATTAATTGCGGCCGGTGCCGATGGCGTTATTTCGGTTATCGCTAATGCATTTCCAAAAGAGTTTTCTGAAATGGTTCGCGCATCTCTTAAAGGACAATTTGATAAAGGTAGAGAATTGCATTATCTACTCTCAGAAATTACGCCTCTTTTGTTTGCAGAAGGTAGTCCTGCCGGAATCAAAGCTGTTTTGTCGATGATGGATATTTGCGAAGATTATTTGAGATTGCCGCTAGTAAATATTTCCAAATCGCATCAGAATAAATTGGCAGCAGCGATAGAAAAAATTCATGCCGTAGCTTAAGATTAGGAACACGGATTTAACGGATTTAACAGATGCTCACTGATTTGGATTTCGTAAAAACAAATCTCTCCTCATCTACTTATAAAATGCTTTTGACATAAAATAAAACCGCGCAAATCAGTTCAATCTGTTAAATCCGTGTGCCTTTAAATATTGGCGAAAGAAAGCCGCTACTGCTGCAATTCAAACACAGTAATCTCAGGTAAAATACCCACTCTTCCGGGGTAACCGAGGAAACCTAACCCTCTATTCACATACAGGTATTGTTTGCCGGAGGTGTACAAATCGGCCCATTCTTTATAAATGTATTGCACAGGACTCCATTTGAATCCCGGAATTTCTATTCCAAATTGAAACCCATGAGTATGTCCTGAGAGAGTTAAATCAATCTCATTTACTTTTCCAACTACTTCTGCATCCCAATGCGAAGGATCGTGGCTAAGCAAAATATTTACCGGACTAAATTTAATATCCTTTAAAGCTTTTTGCAAATCACCATAACGAGCAAAACTCATTCTAGCACCCCAGTTTTGAACACCTATAACAGAAATACGTTCACCATTTTTTTCGATGTGGCGGTGTTCATCTAATAAAATATCCCAACCCATATTGCGATGAGTCTGTATTAGCTTTTGCAAATTTTCGGTTTTTGCTTCTTTCGATTTCCATTGGTAATAATCGCCGTAATCATGATTTCCTAAAATGGAAAATACACCATGTTCCGCTTTTAATTGCGATAAAATTTGAGTGTAAGGCAATACTTCTTCATGCTGATCATTCACCAAATCGCCTGTAAAAAATATCACATCAGGTTTCACTTCATTTATCATACGAACAGCCTTTTCCAATGGTGTTTTATCCATAAAACTACCGGTATGCATATCTGAAATCTGAACAATACGAAAACCTTTAAATGCATCCGGTAACGAAGCAAAATTTAATTTCACTTTGCGAACCTGATATTCGTATTTACCTCTTATCATTCCCATAATTAATGCAAAAAATGGAATGGCGGCAACAATAGCACCCATGCGGACTAAAAAATCTGTTCTTGTAATTCCATTGCTAATTGCTGACGGTATTTCAGCTTCTGTTGGAATGGTAACAGGAGAAAAATAAGCGACTATCGATCTGAAAATTCTGAACACATCATCAATAAGCAGAAAGAAAACAAAAAATATTTTTGAAAAATAGGTGACAAAAATAAATGCAAATGAATAGGTTCGAATTGCTTTCGGCCATTGATGCCAATCGTAAATTTGACCACTTACTAATAATGCAAAACAAACTGCGGTCACCAACCAATACGATACAAAAATCAACTTGATTGTTGAAGGATTAAAATTACGAACAAGAAATTTTATGCCGTAAAAAACATATATATCAATTGCAAATAAAAAAGCTAAGAGGAGGAGGGTACGAATCCACATAAGGGAATAGACAAACTAAAATTGAAAAAGTTAAAAATATTTGAAATTAAGGATACAACCTGGATAATTTCCAGCTGCCACCTGTCAGGTCATAGCGGATACGATCGTGGAGTCTGCTGGGTCGCCCTTGCCAGAATTCGAAAAGAGTTGGTGAAACTTTATAACCACCCCAGTTCTTTGGTCTTTGAACTTCTTTTCCTTCCAGTTCTCGTGTAAGATTCTCAGCCTTTTGCTCCAATTCTTCCCGGGAGTTTAGTGGTGTGCTTTGTTGAGATATTAGCGCTCCAATCTGGCTTTCACGGGGTCTAGACTGAAAATATTCGTCTGAATCATGTTCATTTAATCGGCTGGCAACACCTTCAATCCTGATTTGTTTGTGAAGTTCGGGCCAGAAAAAGTTCAATGCCGCTAATTTTTGATGCTCTAATTCTTTTCCTTTATGGCTGTTGTAATTGGTGAAAAACGAAAAGCCTTCAGTGGTGAAATCGCGTAGTAGCACGATCCGTGAAGAGGGCTGTCCACTTTCCGAAACTGTCGCCAGATTCATCGCATTAGGTTCGTTTACGTTATAATCAACAGCCATCTTCATCCAAACTGCAAACTGTACAAAAGGGTCAGGATCAGCAGTTTTGATATCAAAATTAGCCAAATCGTATTCGGTACGTGCGTTTTTTAGAAAATCTTTTATGTGTTCCATTGGCTCCTGTTTATTGTACAAAATTAGAGATAATTTACTCATTGAATTTATCTTTTATTGCATTGAAATACAGCAAAATACAAAATTTCACTAACTTAAACTCAACCGGATTCAGAAATATTTAGATCAGTAATTACAAAATGCTTACAATGATAGAAATGGAATAGTGTGTTATGGCATAATTTTAGAGATAGTTGAATACGTATGTATAGATAAATTGTAATAAAAGTTGAAACATTGAATTAACAATCAGAGCCATCAACGTTGAATAACAATAGAATACTAAAACCTGTTAGCTATGAAAAAGTCGATAATACAGCCAAACCAAGGAGTCCTTCTAATCTCCGAACCATTTCTCGCCGATTCTTATTTTAAACGTTCAGTAGTTTTACTCAGTGAACATGATGATTCAGGTACACTTGGATTCATATTAAATAAGCCCACTGATGTAAATATTAATGATGCAGTTGAAGATTTCCCTGATTTCAAATCGCCTTTATATTTTGGCGGCCCTGTTGAAACAGACACTCTTTTTTATATTCACACTATTGGAACCGAATTAAAAGATGCAAAACATATTGTGAATGGAATTTACTTGGGTGGAGATTACGATCAGTTACGATTGATGATAGATACAGGAAAAGTAAAATCAAACATGATACGTTTTTATGCCGGTTACTCCGGATGGGATCCTCTTCAACTCGATCATGAACTCGAAGAAAAATCTTGGATGGTTTCTGAAGGAAACGAACGTTTTACTTTTTACGACGATCCAAAATGTTTGTGGAGCCAAGTGTTACGCAGCATGGGAAGTGAATACGCCATGATGGCCAATTTCCCCGAAGATCCTGCTTTAAACTAGATGCCTGCCCGACCTTTGTAGCCTGTGGTCGAAGGCGCAGTGTGGTGATGCCTGCCTGATGTCGGCTGATGTGGTGAAGTGGTGATTTGTGGATGCCTGCCCGACCTTGTTGGCTTGTGCGTTGAAGGGCGGGCCTGCCCGACCTTGTTGGCTTGTGCGTTGAAGGGCGGGCCTGCCCGACCTTTGTAGCCTGTGTGTCGAAGGGCGGGTGCTAGTGCTGATGTGGTGATGTGGTGATGTGGTGATTTGTGGATGCCTGCCCGACCTTGTTGGCTTGTGCGTTGAAGGGCGGGCCTGCCCGACCTTTGTGGCCTGTGTGTCGAAGGGCGGGTGCTGATGTGCTGATGTGGTGATGTGGTGATGTGGTGATTTGTGGATGCCTGCCCGACCTTGTTGGCTTGTGCGTTGAAGGGCGGGCCTGCCCGACCTTGTGGCCTGTGTGTCGAAGGGCGGAGTGCTGGTGTGACGTGATGTGGTGATGTGGTGATGTGGTGATTTGTGGATGCCTGCCCGACCTTGTTGGCTTGTGCGTTGAAGGGCGGGCCTGCCCGACCTTTGTGGCCTGTGTGTCGAAGGGCGGGTGCTGATGTGGTGATTTGGTGATGTGATGATGTGGTAATTTGATAAAATTACAATTAAGGGATCTGTCGATCCCTTTTTTTTTGTCAAAAAAATGTATCACGGTCAGCAGACATAATGACCCTACGGCCATTTTCCTTCGCAATGCTCAGTTCATAGCCAATTACCCTATGACCTATAACCCTATGACTTATGACCTATGACTTATGCCCTTTTCATTACCTTTGCGTCAATGGCACAAACAATTTTAGAGGTTTCTGAATTTATCGGAAAATTACTTACTGAAAAGCTCCCGGTGATTGATGCTCGTAGTGAGAGTGAATTTTTGCATGCTTCGGTGCCGGGTGCATTAAACATTCCGCTTTTGAATGATGAAGATCGGAAAATTGTGGGAACTCTTTACAAGCAAAAAGGTCGTGATGCAGCTATACTTAAAGGCTTTGAGCTTTCAGGTCCCCGTTTTCACTCATTAATTTTAAAGTCTCTCGAATGTGCTCCCGATAAAAAAGTGTTGATGTATTGTTGGCGTGGTGGTATGAGAAGTTCTATCCTTGCCTGGATTTTAGGCATGAATGGCTTTACAGTTTATCTCCTTAAAGGTGGTTACAAAGCATTTCGCAACTGGACTCTTGATGCCTTTAATGATCCTAAAAAAGTTTTGGTGTTGGGTGGTGCAACGGGTTCGGGCAAGACAGAAATTCTTAATCTTCTTGCTCAAAAAGGTGAACAGGTTATAGATCTCGAGGCATTGGCTAATCATAAAGGCTCGGCGTTTGGTGCTCTTGGAAAAGATGATCAACCGTTTAATGAGATGTTCGAAAACAGACTTGCTTTAGAATGGCATCAGCTGGAAAAAGATCGTCATGTTTGGCTCGAAAATGAGAGCAGATCTATTGGAGCTTGCACGTTGCCTGCTTCAATTTATGATTTGATTAGAACATCAGCACTTGTAGATATTAATGTTGGCGACGAATCCCGTAAAAAACGCATCGCACGCGATTATGGTTGCTTCCCCGCAAAGGTCCTTGCTGAAATTACTTCTAAGATAGCAAAACGAATGGGTCCTCAGCATGCGAAGGAAGCAATAGGATGTTTAGATTCGGGTGATTTTGATGGTTGGCTCGAAAGAGTGCTTTCCTATTACGACAAGCTTTATAACTATGGAAACACTTTGCGTGAAGAAGATAAAATTCATACTGTCGATCTTGAGGGAAAAGAGGAAAATGAAATGGCTCTAATTTTAATTGAAATTGGAAATAATTTAATGAATACTAAAACTGTTGAACTCTCATGAGTACCGAAACAAATATTTCTGAAACCATTCGATTAACACAATACAGTCATGGGGCAGGATGTGGATGTAAAATTTCACCTTCAATCCTAAGTGCTATTTTAAAAGATAATGAAACAGCACCCGATTTTAAAAATCTGCTGGTAGGAAATCACAGTCGCGACGATGCAGCAGTTCTCGATATTGGAAACGGTCAGGCGCTCATAAGCACCACCGATTTTTTTATGCCTATTGTTGACGATCCTTTTGAATTCGGAAGAATTGCAGCTACTAATGCAATTAGTGATGTTTATGCGATGGGTGGGAAGCCTGTGTTGGCAATCGCCATTCTTGGCTGGCCGGTTGATAAACTTGCGCCGGAAGTTGCGGGACGTGTTATCGCCGGTGGAAGGAAAGCGTGCGCAGATGCAGGCATTCCGTTAGCGGGAGGTCATAGCATCGATTCACCGGAACCCATTTTCGGACTCGCAGTGAACGGAATGGTGGATGTGAAAAATTTGAAGAAAAATAATACGGCAAAACTCGGCGACAAATTATTTCTAACCAAAAAACTAGGCATCGGAATTTTAGCTACTGCATCTAAGAAAGGAATATTGAGCAATGAAGATCTGCAAATTGCAATCGATAGCATGACCACCCTCAACAAAATAGGAGAGGAGTTAGGCAAATTAGAATATGTTCACGCTCTCACCGATGTAACCGGATTTGGTTTGCTCGGTCACCTCTCCGAAATGGCCGAAGGAAGTGGTTTATCAGCAAAATTGATATTTAAAAATGTTCCTGTTATAGATGTTGTTCAAAAATATTTAGATGCAGGTTGCGTACCCGGAGGAACCAATCGTAATTGGAAAAGTTATGGTCATAACATTTCACCTATTGATGAAAAAACCAAACTCATTTTAGCCGATCCTCAAACGAGTGGAGGTCTGCTGGTAGCGGTTCATCCTGCAAAGGTGAATGAATTTAAAAAGTTGATGGCGGATGCAGGATTCGATGAATTCGCTTTTACTGAAATTGGAGAAATGATTTCGAAAGGGGAATATTTGGTTGAAGTGGAGTGAAAGGTCAGTTAAATATTTTAAAATTCAACGAAATTGAAAACTTTACCATTTGCCATATACAAATTGCTTAAAGCATATTTCAGCTGCAACGTGAACCGAATTATTCTAATAGTATTAATCTTTTTAAATTCAGTTACTACATCACAGGCGCAAAACATTTTTCTAAGTCGATACCAATTTCACAATTTTACTTATGGAGAAACAGTAACCGGCACAAAAATGTATCCCGACAACTCAATTATAGTAACAGGTAGGTCCGTCTATGGAACAATTTTTGGAAATGCCGTTTCAAGTTACATAATGAAGCTGGATTCCAGCGGAAATATTTTGTGGAGTAAACTATACTATATGGATTCACTGAGGTTTGATATAAATCGTACAATATTTGACGACAATGGTCACGTGTATTCCATTGGTAAAGGAAGAGATATAACAGGTCCCGGTTCAGACAATCCATTTATTTTAAAAACGGACACGTCCGGAAACATTATTTGGTTTAAGTCTTTTAATTTTAACTCTACCTCGGGACCATCTTTTGCTGACATTATTATTTTAGATAATAAACTAATCATCACCGGTGCAGTTGACTATGCTCTCGGGATCTCAGGGATGATGTTAATAGGTCAGCTTGATACTTCGGGAACTATTGATCATTTTCGCTATTTTAAATCTAATCACTCAATAATTGGTTTAAAAATTCGTCCCTATTCGACCAATGAGTATATCATAACAGGTAAGATTTCTGTTGACACAATCCCTTCAAACGATGTAACTAGTTGTTTTTATGTGATGAAAGTTGATTCACTTTTTACACCAATATGGCACTCTGCATTTTTAACTAATGATAATGGAACTGATGAGGCTAATGCAATATTTACAGTTCATGACAACCGAATTCTTATTGGAGGTCAGGCAACTCAAGCCAGCAATAGCGCATATTGTTTCCTGATGGATCTAGACAGCTTAGGAACTCAGTTAGCAACTAAACTATATTGTTTTAATAGTAATTTTTCTTCGGCACAAGAGATTCTTCGCATCGATAGCAATCACTTTGTTATATACGGATACGGTATTGTTAACTTTTTACGCATCGATTCTGTTGGAAACCCATTAGGCTCAAAAAGAATTTGGGGAGGTGGTGGTGGAACCATACTAGATAAAGGATCTCTTACAAATGATAAGGGTATGGTGCTGGCATATTGGAAGAATCCTTATGGTACTATATCAAAAGCAGATAGCTTATATAATTTCAACTGTGAAGAATTGAATGTCCCAATATGCCAGACTCTGCCCATTGTTTTTGATACTTTTCCTTTTCATGTAGCTGACACATCGTTTACCTATACAATTACCGATTCAATAAATTCAGTTCCGGCAAATCCTCAATATAACCTCGTCTGTCAGACCGCTACAGGAAATCCAGAGCAAAGCATAAATAATCAAGATCCTATTCTCTACCCGAATCCTACAGTTGATATTGTAAACATACTTTTTGATTTACAATCAAATGGCGTTCGAACAATTGAGTTGTTTGACACGAAATGGATACTGCAATCAAACTTCTTATCAAGTGAAAATTCGTATATATTATCTGTTCAACATCTTGTTCCCGGATGCTACTTTTTACGAATTACTGATGATGCTACAAGCCAAGTTGTAAAATTTATTAAATTATGAAAGTTACTTTGAAGAAAATCTCTCTGTGTTACTTAGTGCCTCCATGTTTCATTTCGCCGCGACAAGACCGCGCCAATTGGAGGTGGTGGAAGGATTATTGGCACGAAGCAGCACGGAAAATTAACGAAGAAAATCAAATTTCATTCTGAAGATGTAGCTATTCTACATTCTTAATTTTACATTTTACATTCCTGTTTTTTCCATCAGTCCATCTTTCATGTGCAACTTCCTATCCGCCATATCTGCCAATTCTTCGTTGTGAGTTACGATTATAAAAGTCTGACCAAATTCTTTTCTTAATCTGAAAAACAGCTCATGCAGTTCTCGTGCATTGGTGGAGTCGAGGTTACCCGATGGTTCGTCGGCGAGGATTATTGCCGGGTTGTTTACCAAAGCACGCGCTACTGCTACTCGTTGTTGTTCACCTCCCGATAATTCGGAGGGTTTATGGTGGGCTCGTGCCGAGAGGTTTAAATATTCGAGTAATTCCATCCCTCTTTTCTCGAGTTCTTTACTATTGCGCTGCGCAATCATTCCCGGGATGCATATATTTTCAAGGGCAGTAAATTCAGGGAGGAGGTGATGAAACTGAAAGATAAATCCGATTTTGGCGTTTCGGAAGGCGGCCATTTTGGAGGCATTAAACTTTGAAATATCGGTGCCATCCACTTCTACAACGCCACTATCGGCCTTATCCAAAGTGCCGATTATTTGCAAAAGAGTGGTTTTTCCGGCTCCGGAGGCGCCTACAATTGAAACGACTTCCGATTTGGCTACCTCCATGTTAATTCCCTTAAGCACATGAAGTTGACCGTAATACTTTTGAATATTCTTCGTTTTAATGAGCATGTGGCAAAGATAAAAACAATAGCCACTATTCGGATAGAGACTGTTCCTTTCCTTCTTAGTATATTTGCAAATTGAGAATAAAATCGCTGTTTACTTGAATTTCCAATTAATAACCGAAGCACCGTCAGGGTTTATAGTTTTTTGCATTGCCGCAGGCTTTCTGTATTCCTGGATTCTTTACAGGAAAGAAAAGTCGTTTTCTGAGACTAAACTATGGATCCGCAGAGTGATGGCCGGTCTGAGGTTTGTGTCGGTTACCATCCTCTGTTTCCTGTTGCTCTCTCCTCTTATCCGCACCCTTTTCAGGGAAGTGGAGAAACCGGTTGTTGTGGTGCTGCAAGATGAATCAGAATCTATCGTCACCATCCGCGACAGCGTTGCCTTTAAAAGAAGTTATCCCGCTGCAATGGACGCTTTGGTGAAGGAATTGCAGAATGATTTTGATGTTCGATTGTTTTCGGTGGGCGATAAAATTAATGAGGGTTTTGCAAATACCTTCAAAGCTAAAGAAACTGATTTAGCAGCCCCGGTCTCGGAATTAAGAGCCCGTTTTGCCGGACGAAATTTGGGTGCAGTGGTGCTTGCCAGCGATGGACTTTATAACAAAGGAAGCAATCCGTTGTATTCGTACTCCGATTTAAAAGTGCCTGTGTTTACTGTTGGACTTGGCGATACAACTGTGAGGAAAGATTTGTTGATCAGTAAAGTGAATCATAACAAAACAGCCTTTTTTGGAAACACCTTTCCCGTTGAAGTTACTATTGATGCTCGTCAGTGTCAGGGGAGTGAAATTATTTTTACCATCTCTAAAAAAGATAAAGAACTTTATCGCAAACCAATTAAAATCACGACCAGCAGATTCAATGTTATCGTTCCGGTGTTTTTGGAGGCTAATGAAAAAGGAACCAATCACTTTGTTGCATCTGTTTCGAGAGTATCAGATGAAATTAATTATGCTAATAACAATCGTGATTTTTTTGTAGATGTTACCGATAATCGTCAGCAAATTTTGTTGCTTGCCAATGCGCCACATCCCGATATTGCAGCAATCAAATCAATGCTGGAGGGCAATCCTAACTATGAAATCAAGACTAGTTTGATTGATGATTTTGACGGGAATATTTCGACAGTAAATTTGGCAATTCTTCATCAGCTGCCTTCTACTACCAAGCAAGCTTCTGCTATAATCGAAAAACTTCAAAAACAAAATACGCCGATTCTTTATATTCTCGGTTCGCAAACAAATGTTGGAGCATTTAATAACCTTGGTGCAGGCATTAAAATTAGTGAGCATCGTGGAAATTTGAACGAGGTGCAAGCTGATGCCGATAAAGATTTTTCGTTGTTCACTATGGATGAAGAATACCTTCGACGCATTTCGGAACTGCCACCTCTAATAGGTCCTTTCGGAAATTATGAATCGGTTGGTAAAGTGTATTCATTGCTTTCGCAGAGGGTGGGGACAGTTAAAACCGGAATGCCACTTCTTTCATTTAGTGTAAACGGTGAATTAAAATCGGGAGTGTTAGCAGGTGAAGGAATTTGGAAATGGAAGCTGCGCGAGTTTGCCGAAAACGGTACCAATGAAGCCGTTTCTTCAGTGCTAATTAAAACTGTTCAGTACCTGGCAACAAGAGAGAAGCAAACACCTTTCCGATTGTTTTTTAAAACAACATATTTCGAAAATGAACCGCTATTGATGGATGCGGAGTTTTATAATGAATCGGGTGAGCTCGTTAATTTGAGTGATGTAAAAATTACCTTGTCGGATGAAAACGGAAATAATTATCCTTTTGTTTTTTCCAAAACCGATAAGGCCTATTCCATGAATGCGGGTTATCTTCCTGTAGGATCTTATAAGTTTACAGCAACTACCATCAGCAACAACAAAACCTATACAGAATCAGGAAATTTTGTAATCAGTTCATTGCTTGCTGAATTATCTGAAACAATTGCGAACCACCAAATTCTAAATGCTATTTCCGATCGTACCGGTGGTAAGTTTTACCTTCCCGAAAGGATCGCAGAAATAGCCAAAGAAATTAAGAATCGTAATGATATAAAAGCTGTTTCGTTCACTCAAAAACGTCTCGATGATGTTATTAATCTGAAATGGATTTTTGCTTTGATAATGTTATTGCTCACCATCGAGTGGTTCATGCGTAAGCGAAGCGGTTCTTATTAATTTTTTGTTATGAGTATGCTCACCATCATCATCATCATTTTAGTTGCAGGTTATTTACTTGAGAGGTATCTCGAATTTCTTAATTCAAGTGCACAAAGTGAATCGTTGCCGGATGCCTTAAAAGGGTTGTATGATGCTGATGAATATAGCAAATCGCAACGGTATGAAAAAGCTAACCGCAAGTTAAGTTTGTTTAGTGATACTTTAAGTCTGGTTTTAATGCTGGTACTGCTACTTACAGGAGCATTCGGCAAATTAGATGATTGGGCGTATTCAGTTACCGGCGATGAACTCTATACAACACTTTTATTTTTTGGAGTAATTGCCTTGGGTAGCGATATTATTAGCACTCCATTTTCTATTTACAAAACTTTTGTAATCGAAAAAGAATTTGGTTTCAACAAAATGACACCTGCACTTTATGTGAGTGATAAAATTAAAGGATATTTGTTAGGTGCTTTGCTTGGCGGAAGTTTATTGGCTCTTTTTGCTATGATTTATCAATTATCCGGACCGGCATTCTGGATTTATGCATGGATTACATTTAGTGTTGTGATGATTTTTATGTTTATGTTTTACACTTCACTAATTCTTCCTATTTTCAATAAATTAAAACCACTCGAAAACAGCGAACTTAAAAATGCGATCACCGATTATTGTCTTAAAACCGGATTCAGGATGAATAATATTATGGTGATGGACGGTTCAAAGCGATCTACAAAAGCGAATGCATTTTTTAGTGGGCTGGGAGGGAAGAAGAAAATTGTGCTGTTCGATACACTCATCGAGAAGCATTCAATACCTGAGTTGGTTGCAGTGCTCGCTCACAAAACCGGTCATTACAAACTTAAGCATACAGTGAAAGGTTTAATTATTTCACTTCTTCAAACCGGCATAATGCTTTTTCTTTTTTCTCTATTTATGGAAAATCAAACCATCGCTGCTGCACTTGGAGGTACTCGTCACACCATTGAGCTAGGGCTGCTTGCATTCGGAATTTTATACACTCCTGTGTCTATAATTGCCGGTTTACTCGGAAATATTTTGTCGCGAAAACATGAGTTCGAAGCCGATGCGTATGCTGCCAACACCTCTGATGGATCAGCATTGAAAGTGGCACTAAAAAAATTGTCGGTAAATAATTTGAGCAATCTTACTCCGCACCCTGCCTACGTGTTCTTTTATTACTCACATCCACCATTATTACAGCGTCTCAATGCGCTCGATAAAGTGATTCAAACCGCCTGATATTCACTTCTTCATCGGGGAAAGATCCATTGCAAATATATTCAGCCATCTGCATTGCATAAAGTGGGCCTTGCATGGTGCCTTTTGTGCCCAATCCGTTAAAAATTCCTAATCTTTTCCTTTCGGGATGAAAACCTAAGAGTGGTCTGCGATCTTTCACTGCAGGACGCACACCGGCTTTATGAGCTGTAATGGTATATTCATAATTGATGATGGATTTCAAATTTTCTTCCAATGTAATTCTTCCTTTGGCTGTGGGCTCCTCATTTAGTTCTACCCATTCATAGGTGGAACCGGTTCTAAAGTTATCGTCTCCTAACGGTACCACGTATGCGCTGTTTACCAGAATATTATTATCGGTTAAACCGGATGCCTTAAAATCAAGAATTTCGCCTTTGGCAGGATTGAATGGAAGGTAACTAAAAAGTTCCTTTTTCATAGAATAATATCCTTCGCAAAAAATTACATAGTCGTAATTTTTTCCATTCCATAAAATAGATTCTTCACTGTATTTTAAATCAAATTGTTGAAAATCCGAATTAATAAATAAACCATTTTCAGTGATATATTTTTTCATAGCATTTAAAAAGAGCGTTGGTTTCACAAAGCCACTTTGCTTTAAAAATATCCCACCAAATTCATTAATAATAGAGGAATCAATACTATTCTTCGAAACTATTTCACCCACATACTTTTCCATTCCGGTATCGGCTGAGCGGGCATACCATTCGTTGCGATGAGCTAATGATGTAAATATTTGAAGAACATCTTTTGCAGTATAAAAATTGATTCCTGTAAATGCTTCAACTTCTGTATAAAATTCAAGAGCGAAGGGAAGAATTCGATCTGCATGGTGTGTTTTAGCTAGTCTGCGCCCTGTAACAGGCAACATAATTCCGGCCGAAACTCTGGTTGAACTAAAGGGATCTTCTCTATCAACAACAGTTACCTTAATATTATTACGAATAAGAAACCACGCCAGCATACTACCGGCATAACCTTGTCCGACAAGTAAAACATTCATTAATAAAACTTAAGGGAGTTTTCCCTTGTAAGAAACAAGTGCAAGTTGCTTACCGTTAGGGCTTACTGCAATGCGATAAAAGGTGCCAATAGTCTTTGAAAAATCTGCCAACTCAACCCATTTTTTATCACCATTAGGATCAATGCTGTAAAGTTTTCCTTCACTGGATGCGAGAATTTTTCCGTCTTTAGCAAAAACATAATCTTTCGCTCCGGGTAATCCATCGCAATAACTAAAACTTTCTCCGGTAGCCATCTCATAACGAACAAGTGAAACATTATCACCATCCACTTTGGTATAAATTAAATCCCCAAGCAATGGTTCACGCAATAAACAACGACCGATTCCTTTTCCCAACATCATAAACTGACGAGTTGTAACTTCATAAATATATAATTCCAATCCATTATTCAAACAAGCCATTGCAACAACAGTATCATTAAGCCAGGTATAATATCCAACACTATCTATTCCCTCTGCCATGTCATACAAATCTTGCGGATCACCTGTAAATTGATACAGCCGCTGTCCTTTATCACTATCCACCTGAACAACAGCCATTGTTTTTCCGTTGGGCGCATATTTTGGTGAGTATTCGCTTTCAGGAGTTTCTGAAATTGCTTTTGTGGTACTATCTTCTATGGTATATTCGAAAATATCAGACTGTAAAGTATCCGGCATAGATACATAAATAATTTTCTTCCCATCAGCTGAAAACTCAGGTTGGTTATCGTACCCTGGGTGGTTAGTAATATTTTTTGGAACACTGTACGTTGTTTTCTTGTCTTTTTTAATGATATCAACTAAATAAATTTCAGTAGAAGAAACTTGTGCAGTGATGGTTGCAAATGGCAATAAGGCTAAACTGATTAAAAGGTATTTTTTCATACTAGTTTGGTTTGTTAGTTTGTTGGTTTATTAGTTTGTTGGTTTATTAGTTTATTAGTTTATTAGTTTATTAGCCTGCCTGCCAAGTTAAAGACAAGCTTTTGCTTGGCGATAGCAGACAGGCCTGCCTGCCAAGCCAAAGACAAGCTTTTGCTTGGCGATGGCAGGCAGGTTTGTTGGTTTACTGTGTCCTCCAAAATTTTATAAGAATTTTATGCAAGGGATTAATTTCTTTGTTTTGTTATCGTGGAGGAGCTATCTATTGATGATATTAGAGACACATCCATATCGAGACTATCTGCTTTGTTTCCTCTAAGAAAGTAAATTCTTACAAATATATTTTCATTTTCTTTAAAGTCAAGCACCTTGGCGGAATCTGTTGATACCGGAAGAGCCACATCGCGGGTCAATGTTTTGTGAAAAATGCCCATTTCACGCACCACTTTGTAGGCCCGAAGAGAGTCTGCAAAATTAGTTTTAACAGATTGCTGTTCAATAAAATAGCAATTCTCCTTAAGGTGAATTCGCTTTGCGCTGATGGCATTAATATTGCCCGAACAAATGAACCCGAGCACACGGCTGGGTGATGCAATAAATAGGACTACGGAAAGTAAAAAAAGTGAAAAATAGAGCTTCATATAGATCGGATACATCATCCTAAGTACCAACCCGGATACCAGAATTCCTGAGCAAAAGAAGGATAAAAAGAGGTAATTCGAATTACCGGGACTCGATACGGTCTCCACTTCATTTTTAAAAACCAACCAAAACAGGAACACCAAAACATGAAATATCATCCCGGTATTCACCAACCGCTCCGGAATATGCTTCACAAAAAGTGCCCCAATCAGTGACGTCACTAATGATACAAGGTATATAGAAATAGATGCTATGAAGAGAGTTGGGTGCAAGATTAGTTTATTAGTTTGTTGGTTTATTAGTTTGTTGGTTTGTTAGTTTGTTAGTTTGTTGGTTTGTTAGTAGTGAAGTTCATCCTGTGAGGCTTGATGTCGATGATTACGGAGGCCGTATGCCGGAGGCCGTTTTCGGGTCGGGCGTGTTTCGATGATTACGGAAGCCGTTTGCCGGTGCCGTTTTTTTTGAGAATTAAATTATATAAGTCAACAACCGCCTCCGGCTTCCGGCCTCCGCAAGACCCTCAAGCGTTTTTCGGAATACACATGTCAATTGTTACTTAAGTTTAATAAGTTTCTCCACCTCAAACATCTCATCTCTCAAACGTGCAGCTTCTATGAAGTCGAGTTCTTTGGCGGCTTTTTCCATGTTTTTGAGAGTGGTGGCTCTTAATTTTTCGAGCTGTTCTTTTGTCATGTAAGCTACAACCGGATCGGCAGCAATATCAGCTCTGTCACTTTCAACATAAAATTTATTTTCTGCATTTCTATTTTTCGCAACCGACGACTGCCCCATGATATCGGCTTTCGATTTATTCAGCGATCGAGGCACTAATCCGTGATCTTCGTTATATTTTAATTGTTTCTCTCTTCTTCGATTCGTTTCTTCAATGGTTTTGCGCATCGATTCAGTAACTTTATCGGCATACATAATAACTTTGCCATTAATGTTCCTGGCAGCTCTTCCTGCTGTTTGTGTAAGTGAACGTGCCGAGCGCAAAAATCCTTCTTTGTCGGCATCCAAAATCGCTACAAGGGATACTTCAGGAAGATCGAGCCCTTCACGCAAGAGATTGATTCCTATTAACACGTCAAAAACACCTAAACGTAAATCTCTCAAAATCTCAACACGATCGAGTGTGGTCACTTCGGAGTGAATGTACCTGCACTTAATATTTAATTTTGTGAGGTACTTCGCCAACTCTTCAGCCATCCGTTTTGTGAGAGTGGTGACCAATACACGTTCTCCCTTGGCGGTCGTTTTTTCAATCTCTTCCAACAAATCATCCACTTGATTGATACAGGGCTTAACTTCAATTACAGGATCTAACAAACCTGTTGGACGAATAACCTGTTCCACAAGTACACCATCACTCTGTTCAATTTCATAATCGGCAGGGGTGGCACTCACATAAATAATTTGTCGGTGAATCGAATCAAATTCATCAAAGGTAAGCGGCCGATTATCCATGGCTGATGGCAAACGGAACCCATAATCCACAAGATTCGATTTTCTGGATCTGTCGCCTCCATACATCGCTCTTATTTGTGAAACGGTAACATGGCTTTCATCCACCACCATCAAAAAATCATCAGGAAAATAGTCCATCAAACAAAACGGCCTTGATCCGGGTACTCGTCCATCAAAGTACCGTGAATAATTTTCTATTCCCGAACAGTACCCCAATTCTCGTATCATCTCCAAATCAAAAGTTACCCGATCCTCCAAACGCTTTGCTTCCAATGCACGACCAATCGATTTAAAATATTCCACCTGTTTCACCATATCCTCTTGAATTTCCCAGATGGCTTGCAGCTGTCTTTCAGGATTAGTAACAAATATATTTGCCGGAAAAATAGCCAGGTGTTCATGTGCTTCCATTCTCTTTCCCGATTGTGGATCCACCGATTCCAATTCTTCAATTTCATCACCAAAAAAAGTTATGCGATAAGCAATATCTGCGTAAGCTAAAAATACATCAACAGTATCGCCTTTCACTCTAAAAGTTCCTCTTTTGAATTCAACCACAGCTCGAGAATACAATCCTTGAACCAATTGGTGAAGAAACTTGTTGCGAGCAATTTTAAGACCTTTATTGATTCTCACAATACCATTATTAAAATCGGCAGGATTACCAATTCCATAAATGCATGAAACCGATGAAACCACAATTATATCGCGACGACCACTTAACAAAGAGGAGGTAGTACTCAATCGCAATTTTTCAATTTCTTCATTAATCGATAAATCTTTTTCTATATAAGTATTGGTGGTAGGAATATAAGCTTCGGGCTGATAATAATCGTAATAGGAAACAAAAAACTCCACAGCATTATTTGGAAAAAACTGACGAAATTCTCCATATAGCTGAGCGGCAAGTGTTTTATTATGACTTAATATGAGCGTAGGTTTACTCACATTCGAAATCAAATTTGCCACAGTAAAAGTTTTTCCCGAACCGGTTACTCCCAACAAAACCTGAGCGCTATCACCACGCACAACGCCCTCGGTGAGTTGCCTAATTGCTTCGGGCTGATCACCTGTAGGTTGAAATTCTGATATGAGTTGAAAATCCATAAGTAGTGCAAATATATGAGAAAAGGGGCATTATTCTCTATGAAAATCACCTTCAGGAAATGACTTAATCCAAGTGGTGTCGGCTGTTTGCTTTGATGTGTACGATTTAGTACCCGTAAAGATTTTAATTTCGTATTTCTTCTTCAATTTATTTGTCAGGGTAGGAACACGCAACCACGGATTTAACAATTTGAGTTCTTTGTAATTGATCTTTTGAGAAAGCGCAAAATCAGCTAAATCAGCCACTGTGGAGTCAACAGTTACCAATTTGAAAGTATAAGGAGGATATAAATCTCTTTTCCTCAAATGAAAACCGTAATGAAGTGGGTTGCTGCAAATTTCTTTTAGTGCAACAATTCGGAACACATAACGTGAGGTTTCCTCCACAAGCAACAAATCATAGTAATCGGATGCTCCTTGGCTCTCCAATTGTTTTTTTATCCCATCTATTCCCATATTGTAGGATGCAGCCACAAGACTCCAATTATTAAAAATTTTATAAGCTTCCTTAAAGTAGGCACATGCAGCAACGGTCGCTTTTTCAAGATGGTAACGTTCGTCCACTTCGCTGTTGATCTCTAATCCATATTGTTTGCCTGTGCTCTCTAAAAACTGCCAAAATCCAGCGGCACCTGATGGACTTACCACATTGGTTAGTCCGCTTTCGGCAATAGCCAGATATTTAAAATCATCGGGAATGTTATTGGCTTTGAGAATAGGTTCTATAATTGGAAACCAACGCTCTTTTCGTTTAATAAAAAATAATGTTTGCGATTGCCAATAGGTGTTTACCAGCATCTCTCGATCGAGTCGTTCACGGACATCCAAAATTGTTAACGGAAGTTTTTCATTGGCGAAAGTTACTTTTTCTGGAAGATCAAGAGCATAAATATTATAGTTATCGGAGAATTCTTTCCATCGATTGTTAGTGTCGGTAGAGGTGCTGAATATAAAAAGCATCAACAATAAAACCGGAACAATTCCAATCAAAAGGTATTTCAAAACTTTATTCATGCTTACTTAACTGCTTCACGCCGTCCTGCAGCTTTTCGGGTTGTGTAGAAAAAGAATGTGAGGAGAATTAAAAAATAGATACCAAAAATAGCGGTATAAAGATGCGACCAGGTTGTTATATATTTTTCAATATAAAAAATAATTAACACTGAAATCATTGAAAGAGTGAGATAAGTAATGGCTACTTTACGATCGGAGAGCCCCATGTAGGCCAGGCTGTGTGTAGTGTGATCTTTCCCTCCAACAAATGGAGACTGTCCTTTAGAAATTCTATTGTACACCACAACAGTAGTATCCACAACCGGAAGAATAAAACACATTACAGCAATAATAAACTGACGCGCAGGAGCCACTTCACCGGTAGAGTAGTGGTCGTTCCACATATACAGAATTCCAATTACCGATAAGAAAGCACCAAGAAACTGACTTCCAGTATCGCCCATATACATTCGGGAGGGGTTCCAATTAAAATAGAGGAAAGTGAGCAATGAAGCCAACACCCCCACCAGAATAATCAGATGCATATTTTCATAATCACCGTTGGTCAAAATAATAATCATGGAACAGGAAACAATGCCTATAGACACAATGGTTGTGATTCCATCCATATTATCGAGCATATTGATAGAATTCATTATTCCTACAACCCAAAAGATGGTGAAAATATTGTTAAGTGCCTCCACATCAAAAATATTGATGCGAATACCACATAAAATCATGATGATGCCACATGCAAACTGGACAAAAAACTTGAGGAACGGTTTGGTGTCGTAAGCATCGTCGGCCAATCCAACAATAAAACCTAACGCCATAGAGAGTAGCAAACCAATGAATTTAGTGTTGTAAAATACCTGGCTTGGGCTAAAGAAAACCGAATAACAGGCAACAGATAATAAAAACAAAATGTAGAAGGTAATGCCGCCAACAGAAGGTTTTGACAAAGCTCCCCATCGAATTATGGTTCCATCATCATTATTTCTGATACCAAGAGTTTTAAAAAACCTCAGGAACAGATTATTCATAATGAATGAAAAAACCATCGAGCTCAAAAAGAAAGAGCTGTAAATGATTAAGTAATAATTCTCTTGTAAAAGTAGATCCATTTCAGGATATTAAGGTGCTGATAATTATAATGTCACAAACTTAACAAAAATGATTAAAAAACAGAATTAAGATTTTTAAATAATCCTAAATCTAGATCTTTTTCTGATACTAAAGGATTAGAAACACCCCAATTTATATTTAAATCAGGGTCGTTCCAGATGATTCCACCCTCCGAAGCCTTGTCATATACCTTTGTGCATTTGTAAACAAAAATGGTATTTGCTTCAAGAGTTACAAAGCCGTGAGCGAATCCGGGAGGTATCCAGAGCATCTTTTGGTTAATGGAATCGAGCTTTACGGAAACATATTCTCCGTAAGTTTTCGATTTTTGCCGAATATCCACGATCACATCTAAAACTGAACCCTGAATGACCCTTACCAGTTTGCCTTGCTCGTATGGAGGGTTTTGAAAATGTAGGCCACGGAGTACATTTTGGCTAGAGAATGATTGATTGTCTTGCAGGAAATTTTCAGGAACACCATAAGGTTTATAGCGTTCGGCATTATAGGATTCAAAAAAGTAGCCACGCTCGTCTGAAAATACTGTTGGTTCAATGGTGATAGCACCTTCTAATTGAAGTTGAGTAACTTTCATATTGAAATCGGATCAACGTTTTTTAGGTTTTATAAAAATGCTCTTTACCTTATCCATAAAGGTCGGGTCACGTTGATCTTCTTCGTAATACCCATAGCCATAACCGTATCCATATCCATAACCGTATCCATAGCTATAATTGTAACCATAGCCATATTTCAATTTCGACAAATCAATACCATTGAGGATCAATGATAGCTTTTTGACTTTATTTTCATCAACCAATTTGTTGATATTGTTGATGAACATTTTTCTGGAATAATTGGCACGAAGGATATACAAAGGATAGTCGGCTTTTTTGATGATTGGAATACCGTCACTCACAATACCAACCGGAGGTAAGTCAATGATAATGATATCGTATTTAATTTTTAAATAATCAATCAATTCATCCATTTTAGGACTAATAATCAACTCTGAAGGATTAGGAGGGATAGGCCCGGCGGTGATGAAATCCAGATTCTCGAGAGAACTTTTGATGATACATGATTCAATATCATCTTTACCGATGAGCAAAGTACTCACTCCATGATTATTCTCCACATTAAAGCCTAGGTGAATCTTAGGTTTTCTCATATCCAAATCCAAAATCACCACTCTTTTTCCTGAAAAAGCGATCACACCTGCAAGGTTGATGGCGTTGAATGTTTTTCCTTCTCCCGATATCGTGGAAGTAACAGCAATTACTTTTGCGTTATCATCACTTGAAATAAACTGCAGATTGGTTCTAATTGACCTAAAGGCCTCTGCAATAATAGATTTCGGATTCTTATCGACTAGCATCTGAGAAATTGGAATTTCTCTTTTGTACTTCGGAACAATTCCCAGCAATGCGGCATCAGTGTAGGGTTCAATATCCTCTAAGGTTCCAATTTCATCATGGATAAGGTATCTTGCAATAATTAGTAAAAAGCTAATCACAAAACCAACTATCAAACTCACACTAATAATAAGAGGACGATTAGGGGACACAGGGATATTAGAAACAACTGCTTTTTCAAGAATAATGTTCTTAGGAACAAATCCGGCACGTGTAATGGAAAACTCGGCTTTCTTCTCAAGAAGCATTGAGTAAAATTTCTCATTTATCGCATACATCCTGGCAAGCCTTCCATATTCAGCCTGCTTTTGAGGTAATTCACCAAAGCGTGCATCATTTTCCAAGAGCTGCTTTTGCATATTGGCATATTTGTCCTTCAAAGTCGATTCCTCATTTTCGATGATTTTCATGAGAATTCCCTTCTGCTTTTCAATTCTGTAATCGTAAGCTTTGTAAATCTCCGTTTGATTAGTCGATTGTAATAAAAGCTCATCCCTATCATTCATGGCTTTGGTGAGGTTGTCGAGTTCAGCATTTAACTGTCCGTTTTTATTAATGCTCGGAACAAGAACCAAATAATTGCTCACATCTTTATTCAATGAAATCTCTTTTTTCATTTTATCAATTAAAAAGAGCTCCATCTGAGCATCAATCATTTTATCTTCCAACTCACTTATTTTGCCGGTAATATCTTGCAAAAAGAGGGTAGGATCAATGAGTCGATTTTGTCTCTTAAAATTTTCTAACTTATCTTCCGATTCACTCAGATTTATGTTCACCTGAGATAAGGTTAGGTCAATAAAATTGAGGATGTTGTTTGCCGCCTCACTACTTTTTTCTACATCATACGAGTTGAATTCTTCAGCAATATTATTAACTATGTCGGCAGCTTTACCTGAATTTTTCTCTTGAAGTTTTATGGTGATGGTTTTAGCTTCCGGATTTAAAGGGGCTACTACTAAATCTTTCACAATTCTGTTTACAATCATCATTGGATTGTTGAGCACAAAATAGTAGGCGTTTTGTGCAAATTCTTCTTGCTGAGAAGAAATGTTTTCAAAATTTCTGATCACAATTTTAAAGTCTGCAAAAGACAAATTAATCCATTGATCGAGCTTATAATTACTGTTTTCAACCTTTTCTCCATTAAAAGTGTACCGAAGTGTAAAGCTGTTTTTGTCTGTAAATTCTACGAAAAATGGCTTATTAAAGATGCTTGAATCTTTTATAACCACTTGAACTTCGAATGGACTGGAAGAATAAAGTTCGTAATCGAGGACGGTCCCTTTCGCGAAGTAACTGATGGCAAGATTGAGTTTGGATGTCGCCCTCTGTGCAATGATTTTGGACCTTATTAACTCGATATCACCTGCTAACTGATTCATGTTATCCACTAACATGTTGTCTTTCTTATCGAGTACTAAGCCGGCATTGTTTTCATCCGACAACTTCAAAATGGTAATTGCCTCGTAAATTGGAGCAGTATATCTCAAATAAAGAAAAGCAAACATGAAAGAAACAAACACAAAAAAACCAAACCAAAGAGCATTCTTTTTAGCTATAGTTACAAAAAGCTTAAAATCGAACTCTTCGTTGAGAGGAGTAATCTTTTTACGAGGCATCCGTCTTAATTACTGTTGAACACAATTTCATACAACAAAAGCAAACTGGTTACTATTCCCAAAATAGGGGTGATCTCAGCAAGAATACCTCTGGATATACGTTTAACAGGCTCAACATAAATTATATCATTTGCTTGCAACAACATGTTACTTTGTTTCATACCTTCAACAGTCGACAAATCTATTAAATGGACTTGAGGGTTACGCGTGTCGCCACGAATGAGTTTTATAACATTAGCTTTACCCGACTCTGTGATACCTCCGGCAAGAGCCAATGCCTCAATAAGTGTTGTGTTTTCGTTTGTAAGTGTTACCACTTTACCGGAACCTCCTGTACCGGGAAAAACCATTACCCGACGATTTACTACATTTAGCATCACAAAGGGTTTATTGTAAAATACAGAGTATTTCTCTTCGAGCATTTTTTCAGCTTCACGAAGTGTTAAGTCTTCAAGTTTGAGCTTTCCAACAATCGGTAGCTTTACATCACCATTTACATCCACAGTGAACCTGGTGGAATTATCATTCGCATAGTTTTGACTACTTCCGGATCCGGCAGTTAAGCTAGTAACACTGGTGGTTAAATCAATTAACTTAAAACCATCATTCGTATATACACTAAATCCAATAATATCATTTGGAGCAATGCGGTATTCGACATTCCCTATGGTTTGATCCACTTTGTACGGGTAATTTTCACCCGTTTTAAACATGATACTCGGATTAATATTACAGGAGAACAATGGCAATAAAAATATGATTATCAGGTACTTACGCATATAAGTGATTTTTTTGAGGTTCACAAAAGTAGTTAAAATAATGCAGTTTAATCACATACTAACTACTGATATTTTACCTTTTTTGACTCAGAAGATCTTGATAAAGAGTCTTTATTTCAGCAACAAGACGTTCAAAATGGAACTTGTCGCGTACAAATGGCCATCCTTTATCCCTCATCGAATTTCTAAGAGCTTCATCTTCTACTAACCGTTTGAGGTTATCTGAAAATAAGTTCAAATCACCTGATGGAGATAACAGGGCAGTTTTTTCAGGAATTACCACATTGCCAATGCCTCCAACATCGGTGGTAACAATAGGTATTCCCGCTGCCTGTGCTTCAATTAAGCTCACCGGCGTTCCCTCATTCAAACTGGTCATGGCTACAATATCGGATCCTGCTAAAGGTCTTTCCACATCAAAAATCCAAGAGGTGAAAATGAGATCTGCTCCTTTAATTATTTTCTCAGGAGTTGATAGACTTAAATTCAATTCATTTGCCAACAGCTCCATCTTTGCACGATCTTCACCATCTCCAACAATAATTCCTACCATTTTGCCTTTGTATTTTGCTTTAACATTGGCGATTGCTCTAATAAATAGTTCGTGATTTTTAACCGGAACTATTCTTCCAACAATACAAATAGCAACTGTAGAATCTTTAATAAAGTGTTCTGACCTGAAATTTTTTCTTTGCTCTTCTTGATTTACCTGAAAGCGTGACAAATCAAAACCTAATGGTACTACTACGGTTTTTGAGGGTTTACACACTTTATGAATCGTACATAACTCCTTCTTTTGGATGTCGCTGATGGCAATTATGCGTGTGCTCACAGAACTTAAATATCTTTCAATGTATTTGAAAAGTTGCGTTTTAACCGGATTGAAATAAGAATGAAAAACATGACCATGAAACGTATGAATAATCACCGGTACTTTCATACGCGATGCTGCTAAACGGCCTAATGTACCTGCTTTTGCTGCATGGGTGTGAACAATGTCGGGTTTAAATTCTTTTATGAGCTGAACAATTTTTTGATAGGCGATTCGGTCGTTTTTAAAATTTATTTCCCTACGCATTTCAGGAATATAAACCGGCTTAAGACCCATCTCGGTTACTATAAACTCTGAACTTTCTTCGGTATCTTCTTTCATTCCGGCCACCAACATAGTTTCAAACTCCGGAGCCAAATAACGCGACAAATAAGCGGCGTTGTAGGTTGGTCCTCCCAGATTTAATCTATTTATAATCCTCAAAACTTTGGGCATACTGTTTTTTTTGCGGATGAATTAATCGAAGTGTTTTTTCCACCAGTATTGGAACACAATTAATCCCCACATACGAGCTTCAATTTCACCGGGGTTGGAAGAGAAAAGGCGTTTTTTTAAGGATTGAATACCTTCTACATTAAACAATCCTTGCCTGTCGATGAATGCATCGCTCAGCAAATCATCTTCAATCAAACTTTTTAAACCTGTTCTAAACCATTTCAATAAAGGCACTTCAAAACCATGCTTTGGTCGGTGAAAAAGCTCTTCGGGTAAATCTTTACGGAAGGTTTCACGAAGTATTTTTTTTGTTGATGTGGAATCAATTTTAAATTCAACAGGTAATTTGAAAGCAAAATTAACCACCTCATAATCGAGAAATGGAACTCGTACCTCTAAACTATTTTTCATCGACATTAAATCCACTTTCACAAGCATGTCGTTAGTTAAAACCATGTTCATATCCATATAAAGAACATCATTAATAGAATTTCCCTTTCCAAGAGGGGAGAGTAGTTCATTTTTTCGTCTGAAATAGGTACCATTCTCATAGGTGAAATCTATCAATTTGTCAATTTCAGCTTCACCCGAAAAGCCACACCATCTCCAGTACCGATCAGGATTGCTCATGGCAGCACCTTCCGCAAACCTATGAACTTGTCGAATCTTATTGCCAAGAGTCGAATTTCGCGCCCCATCAAACGGTTTAAGCAGCGGTGATAATGCACTTACTGAGGTCCTAAACATTGTGCGATTGCGAAGCAACCACTCCGCTCGGTGTTTATTATAACCGGCAAACATCTCGTCGGCCCCATCTCCCGAAAGGGCAACAGTTACATGTTTGCGTGTGTGCATGCTTAATATGTTAACTGCAAGTGCAGATGAATCAGCAAATGGTTCATCAATATAATCTAGCACCGAAAACAAATGCTCAAAAAGATCATCGTTGGAGAGTGAAAAAACAGTATGGTTGGTTTTGTAACGATCAGCTACTAATTGTGCATAATGACTTTCGTCATACATGGGTTCATCTTTGTATCCAATCGAAAAAGTATTCAGATGTGAAGTGTGCTGAGAAGCCAATGCTACAATCACAGATGAATCAATTCCTCCGCTTAAAAATGCACCCAGAGGCACATCTGAAATTAATCTTTTTTGAACAGAAGCATTCAGCAATCGACGCAATTCCACTTGTGCTTCATTATAATTTCCTGCAAAAGTGTTGTTCGAAATACGTTGATCCGGGATTTTGTAATATCGTGTTTCCTGAATGTCTTTAGTACCCTCTGAAGGATTAAAGTAAATATAATGCCCGGGTTTCAATTTTCGAACATTTTCAAAAATCGACCATGGACCTGGAATATAATTTAATTGAAGATAATTAAGAATAGAAATTCGGTCAGGGACACGAGGAATTCCTGCTGCAAGAAGTGCTTTCATCTCACTTCCAAAAATCATTTTATTTTCATCGGTGTAATAAAACAACGGTTTAATTCCCATCCGGTCACGGGCAATAAAAACAGAATCGTTTACAGAATCATGTATGGCCAGCGCAAAAAAGCCATTTACTTTTTCAAGAAAGGAGGGCCCCTCCAGCATATAAAGTCTTAACAGCACCTCAGTATCGCTGTGGGTTTTAAATTTCTCTCCTTTTGCTATCAATGCCTCCCGATGTTCGTTGAAATTAAAAAATTCGCCGTTAAAAATAATGGTGTAACGCTCAGAATCATCCTTCATTGGTTGATTTGCTGCGTTGGAAACATCAATTATTGATAACCTACGGTGTCCAAAAGCTACACTTTCCGACTGATAAAAACCATCGCTATCAGGACCACGACTCGCAATGGAATCATTCGCGTTCTTTATCTTCTCAAAGAACTTCTTTCCTGTTTCAGTAAAAGCAACAATTCCTGTTATGCCACACATTGATCAGATCCTGAATGTTGAATAGTAAAAATTAATTGTGTTAATGGATTTCTCAAAACAAGTATTTATAGTTGCCTGCTTTTATTTGTGCTCCAAAAGTAAGGAACAGTCTGTAGAAATTGATTGAATATGAAATAAAATCAGACCACTTAACTGATGATTCAGTGAAAAGTATGAGAAAATGACCGATATTAGGGCTTCATAAAATATTTTTTAATGAGTGCATGGCATTCTTCTGTGGTAATGGCTCCTTTGCGGATGCTAGGGGGTTGTAATCCATCCATCACTAAAACACCAACTTTTTCGGAAAAACCTTGGCGAGATAAAATCATTGGTGAACCGGTTCTGTTATAAACTCTAAAGTTATTTACACTAGTAACCGCAACCGGAAGATCGGCTGCTTTTTTTAATGAATCGACTATTATAGAAGCTGTTTCGTTAAAAGCTTTAATTGTTAGGTCATTGGAAGTGTCCTGATTAGCATAAAATACAATGAATTTCCCATGTAAATTAATAGTGTCACCACTCACCGAACCTGCAACAGGCAATGTCGGAACAGTATCTGAGGCTCCTGTCGCTACCATTCCTGTTTCTACATCTTTTTTGTCGCTTGTACATCCCACTAGTACTGAAACCAGTAGGGCAGATACTATTATTAAATTAATACGATTCATAAGGTTCATTTTGAGAGTGCAAAAATATCAATTTCATTCCGTTTTAATGGTTGAAATTGATTTATTAGTGCAATTCTGTTTTAACCTATGAAAAACGAGAAATCCGATTGAGTAGAATAAGCAACTAAATCCTCGATAGTGTCTGGTTTCCGATTTATTTCTTTACAGCACAGGTACTAAAGCCCGTGATAGTGTATAGCGGACAAGAGGAAATAAGACTGGTAAGCACAAATACAGCTCCAAATACGAGAAGCACTATACCCAATGTGCCGGTTACTGTACCCGAAAAATATAAATACGCAAATATAACAGCTGCAATAATCCTGATAATTCTATCAGTTGATCCCATGTTCTTTTTCATAATTTTTTATTTTAGAAGTATTGAAGTATAAATACGATTGAGAAAACAAAACCGGTACAAATCAGGCAAACAATCAGCTATTTTAACCAATTTTCTTACCCTTGATCAGAATTTGTTTTCACAAATGTAATTGCTCAAAGCCATTAAGAAGGTGACAATTGTCACAGAAATCTTATTTTTTACATCCACTGCTCAAAAGGTTGAAATCTACCGAAACTGCAATAAATTTATCATTTACATCCAATTTTTGAATTAAATGAGAGGATTGTGAGGAATTGACAATGTTCGAATTTTAATTTCCCTTGGTGAAAATTGAACAAAATGTCTCATAATAAAAAGTAAATCAGTTGAATCAACATGATATTCAGAGTCTTTATCTTAGATAGTAATTTTATTTTTCAAATCAAAAATATTAAATTAACTCTTGAGTAAAAATAAATCTCCCGGAAAAAATCACAGGAGATTTATTTCAATTTCTAAATTATTGTTTCACCATTCTCTTAGTTTGATGATTTTCACCATCTATGATAAGTGAATAAGTGTAAACACCACTAGTTAAATCTTCGCCATAAACAGTTAATGAACCTGCTCCACGATGACTGATTTCAAATTTTTGAATCACCTTACCTGAATGGTCATAAAACATGATTACAGCATCTTTAACAGATTCTGGTAAAGTATAAGTGATTTCAGTTCTATCTCTGAATGGATTTGGAGAATTCTGATTTAAAACAATGGTTTCTTTATTTGAAAGAGCAACAGTTGATTTAATTACTGGATTTTCATTATTATTAATTAAGGGTTGTGCATTACAACATAAGTTTAACTGTTGTTCTAAACTGTCCATTTTTTGTTGCATCTCTTGCATTGCACTGAATATAATTGGAATAAATTCCTCATAATTAATTGCCTTAAAATCAAAATTGTTTGTTATCATATTTCCAGCACTATCTGATGTTGCAGGTGATTTCATTGTTTTAACAACACTTGGTAAAATTGCCTCTACGTCTTGTGCTATAAATCCATAATGAATATCATTATCAAATGCCATAGAAGGAAAATCATTAACTTTAAAAGTATATGATTTTGGTTGAAGTTGATTAATAATTGAAGAAGCGTTAGTTATTGGTAGAACATTGTCTTTAAACATTGCATCCGAAGTGGTAACCACTCCAGCATTTGTGTATATAAAACCATTAAAATAGGCAGAACAATTACTTCCATTGTAAGTTGAAACATACAACTTGGCTTCTTGACCTCCCGTTGAACCAGTTCCAATCGAACCGGCAGGATTAGTAAACCCTATGCCAACTTGTTGTTCTGTTAACCCTGTAAATACTTGACTTGCAAATGTTACACAATTATCACAATCTACCCTATTTGCGAAACCAATGGACACAGAATTAGTCATTGTTGTAGCTGCCCCTGTATAACCTCTAGCTTCATTTCCAATTATAACATTTCTATCTGCATAGGTAATTCCGCCAGCTCCTCCAATTGCTGTTTGAAATCCGATAAAAATATTATCGTCTCCATCTGTTAATGCTGAATTTCCAGCTTCTGAACCAACAAAAGTATTATTATCTCCTTCTGTGAAGTTTCTTCCACTAGTTTCTCCAATGGCTGTGTTGTTATTGCCTGTTACAAAACTTCCACCACTCAACATTCCGATGAAAGTATTATAGCCATCTGTTGAGCTTGCAGTATAATCTTCTCCACTTCGTGCTCCAACAAAAGTATTTCTTGTTTCATCACCAGTTAATAACCCTGAGTTTCTACCTATATATACATTGTCTGTTGCTGTTGATGAAGTAGATAATCCTCCTGCAGAAGGACCTATTGCTAAAGTTGAGTTACCTCCTTGACCATACATTGAAAAAACTCTTCTTGGAGTTGAATTATCTCTCATATATATGTCGCCTGTGTTTGTTGATGTATTTGGCTGAATAAGGAAATCACCCCTCATATGTAATCTAAAAGAATTATCTACAGTGTTTCCCATACCAATTCCGATTGTTGTGAGGTCATCAAATATTTGGCTACATCCAATATCTACAGGAGAAGTCATTCTGGGTATATATGATACAGTTCCACATGCCGAAGTAACATTACCATCCTTGTCTTCAACCAAAATTACATCACCTTGAGCATCTACTGATAGTACTGCTTTACTATTTGGAGGAAATGGATTTGTTAATATAGTAGAAGCAGTGGTTAAATCCATAAAACGCAATCCAGCGTCTACCGAAGTCGTTGGGGCAGCAGTCGTTTCAATAGTCAAAGTATTTCCAGGATTGGTTATATGTATCCCAACATTTCGATTTGTAGTTGCATTCCTAGGACGAATATATAAATCTCCTAAAGAGGTAGTTTGAAAATCTGTCCAGATTCCGGTAGTTGTTATGCTCCCTGGAGTTGCAGGAGTATAAGTTAGTCGCAGTTGCGGTTCATTAGTGGATTGTAAATCTCTATCAATCATATCTAAAATTTCAACTCTTCTTGATGGTGGCAAGGAAAATGTGAAGAGTGGTCCAACTCCCATACGTCCTTGAGCGGTCATTCGCATAACTTCTCTTCCATTATAATCAAAAGGGTCGTTTTGGTTGCCTACAGAATTCCCATTTCCACTACTGGCATTCCCAGTAAAAGCCATTCTAAAACAATCAGCTGGATTATCATCACTTTCGTATTCATCGTCACCCCAGCTCAAGAGTGCGTCAACTCTGTTCTGTTCACTTGATTCATTCTTCATCCCTATATATAAATGGTCAGAACTTTCTTTCATAAAAGTTCCTGTTCTCATCCAACTTCTCCAACCATCTCCATTCCATGGAGTGTTGTTTGGACCTTCTATGTGCAACATGCTCCATGGACCAGTTCCTCCTGCATCTACGTCCCACATACCATTTGTATTGAATCCCATTCCAACATACCCATTTGTATTCCAAGCCGGGTCTACTGCATTCCCATTATTCACACCTTGAATTGTAAGATTTGATGGATTATCGTTATTAATCATCATGCGTTTCATAGCTGGAATTTCACCTTGGCTTTCTGTCCAGAAAAACATATTTCCTGAGGATGCTCTAAAATTGATGTCATTATAAGGTGAAGGAATTAAACTCCATGAATGAGAGTTGAAAATTGCTAGGTGTTCTACGTCACTAGGTTGTGCCCCAGTATACATTCGCCAAAAACTAAAAATATCGACATTGTCAGGACGGTCTGGAGCATCAGTTCTAAAAACTTCGCCGAAACTTCCTTAACTTGGTGGTATTGTCAACAAACCTCCTAAGTAATTAGTATTAACATTCAGAGCGGCCTTCGGGTCTTGAAAGTTGCCATCGAAATCTCCAACTACAATAGCTTCTACATCTTTATTCTCATCTGTTTGACTATAATTATTTCCAACAGAAGAAGGGTAATTGACCAATTGTGCATTTACAATTGTTAAAGTGAACAAATGAATAAATACTAATACTGCGGATTTAATAATTGTTTTCATAATTTTTAGGTTTTAAAAATTTTTAATATATATTTTTTTTCATTATTCAAAATTAAACGAACAAAATAAATTCCATTTGCACTTCCTTGCACATTTAAGTGTAAGGTCTTCTGGTTCACATTCATTCTTTTCTCAATAATTTGGCCTAAGCAATTTATTATTTCGTATGAATTAATTGGTTGGTTTTGTGAGTTGATTTCAAATTCATTGCCACTTAATGTAGAAATTGATAAATTTTGGTTTGAATTAAATTCATTTATTGAGGTAATTGAATCTGTCGGAGTTACTAATATGTCATCAATATAAAGGTAAGCTGATGTTGCAAAACTTGGATTGGTACCCCAACCAGTGATAATTATTGTCGTGTTTGGAGTGTCTCTGAAATTTCCTAAAATCAGGTATTTTTCCCCTCCATTAGCAAAAAAAGTTCCTGTTAGTTGAGTCCATCCAATTCTATCGCTGATGTCATTAGTAACCGGATTTTCAAATTGAGGTTGAAATGAAAGATTTGAATAGGGGTAAATGACAGTATCAATTTCAGTGTTTGAAAAATAAGCTCCGAAATTATTTGTGTGTCTTCCACAACTGTCACCAGCACTTACATAAAAACTTATGGTATATTCAACTCCTGGTAGTAATGAATCTATAAGTTCGGTCTGAATATACTCTCTAAAAGTTTGATTGGGATTTGATAAATTAACTATTGCATTTCCAATACCTGCATAACCCAATCCTGTTCTTGCCAATTGATAACCCATTTTATTTTGAGGTACTCCAGTCCAAATAGTACCACATACATGAAAGAATTCAGGAGAAACATTTGTAATAGGTTTTGTCCAATGCGTTGCATTTGTGAGTTGGCCTAAGGATGATGGGCAATTATCATACATTTCGAAAGAAGGATTTGATACAAGATTATATTGACACTTACCTTGAAATGAAATTGAGGATAATATTATAATTGTTAATGAGGAATAAATTAATTTTTTCATTTTTTATGGTTTAAGTAGGATTAAATAATTATTAATGCGAAATGAAATTATCATTTCTATTCACTAAAGATAATAATTATTTAATTACCCATCTAATTTCCAACTTCACAAATCATGAAAAGGATAAAACGAAAAGGTGTGTACCAGGGCTGGCGAATCAAAGATATACAAAAAAATGAAAAGTCAAGTGTTATTTTTTAACTCATTGAAAATCAAAATTATTAGTTTATTAAGCTAAATTAGCGATATATATATGATACATATAGGTGATAATTAAGGAGATATGAAAACAAATTATGCAAGAGCAACATAAAAATTAGATATTTGTGTACTTATAATTATTCGGAGTATCATCATTCTATTACTTACGTTTTCATAAAGCTAAAATTTGCAGTTTGTTTATTCGTGGTTTTAAAGTCATCAAAAGCATCACTGCAATTTTTTATTGTCCAAAAGGTGGTTGAAATGAATTATATATATAATTGAATTATAGCATTATACATAATAATCCAAATGCATTAAACTTTACGCTAAATCGTATGAATAGCTAAATTTATTTTAAATTTTTTAACTTAAATAATAGATAGGTTACGACATTTGTTTTAAAAATATATGACTTTAGCCAAGTTGCTTCAGATTAATATTTACCTAAAATAATACTATTTTTGTGATCTATGACTGTTCATTCAAAAACGTTGAATCACCGATCCTTCAAACTATATCTTCTCAAAGTATCATTAACACTTTTTTTGTTGATAGATACTATTTTTTCAGCCCAATCACAATCAACCTATTTTCAACAACGGGCCGATTACAAGATTAACGTTAGGCTCGACGATTCAAACCACCGGTTGCATGCCAACCTGCAACTGAAATATACCAACAACTCACCCGATACATTACATTATATTTGGTTTCATTTGTATCCCAATGCCTATAAAGACCGCACTTCTGCGCTAAGCAAGCAGCAGTTAGAGAATGGAACAAGGTCGCTCTATTTTGCACCGGATTCTATGCGAGGATATATGGATTCGCTGGATTTTAAAATTGATGGAGAGAAAGTTAAACTCATTCCCGATTCCAATAATCTTGATATAGGTAAATTGATATTGCAGAAGCCGTTGTTACCTGGAGGCTCCATTCAAATTTCAACACCATTTCGTGTTAAAATTCCCAACGGAAAATACTCACGGCTTGGGCATATAGGAGAATCGTATTTTATTTCGCAATGGTATCCAAAACCGGCAGTGTACGATAAAACAGGCTGGCATCCGATACCCTATCTCGACCAAGGGGAATTTTATTCTGAATTTGGTTCCTTTGAAGTTGAAATAACGGTTCCCGAAAATTATGTGGTTGCTTCAACAGGAATTCTTCAAGAACCATCAGAAATAGAATGGCTCCGCAAAAATGCAGATGCAACCGCTGCCATGAATGACTTTAGTACCGATAATACTATTCCGAAGTCTTCTACTCAATTTAAAACAATCACTTTTAAACAAGATAGCATCCATGATTTTGCATGGTTTGCCGATAAACGATTTCATGTATTGAACGGCCAAGTTGCCATGCCAAAGAGTAAAAAGTATGTTGAAACATGGGTTTATTTTACCAACGACAAACCATTGCTTTGGAACAAGAGCATTAACTATGTGAACGATGCAGTACTATTTTATTCGAATGAAGTAGGTGAATATCCATATGCTCATTATTCCGTTGTTGATGGAACCATAAGCGCCGGTTCAGGAATGGAGTATCCTATGATAACGATCATCGGTGATATGTCGAACGATCATACTTTGAACAGTGTATTTGCTCATGAAATAGGACATAGTTGGTTTTATGGACTTCTTGCCACCAATGAACGTGTTTTTGGTTGGATGGATGAAGGTATTAATTCATTTTATGAATTAGAATACATGCAAAGTCAGTACCCGGGTGAAATGGCTAAAGGTAAAAGTGAATTAAGTGTAGATGGAATTGCCGGACAGCTATCAGGACTAGATAGTATCACAATATTAGAGGGCTATCAACTCACCTATAGAGTTAGTGCATTTGGAAACTACGACCAACCCATTACAACACCCTCTACAGAATTCACCTATATAAATTATGGAACGGTGGTATACCGACGTACTGCACTCGCACTTCGTTTTCTTAAAAGCTATTTAGGTGCTACTGTTTTTGAAACTGCAATGAAATCCTACTATGAAAAATGGAAATTCAAACATCCTTATCCCGAAGATTTTAGATCGGAATTTGAAACTTCTACCGGAAAAGATCTTTCTTGGTTTTTTGATTATTTACTTTCAACAAATCATCCTACAGATTATAAAATTAAAAGTGCAAAATATGAAGATAATTCTTATAAACTTCTGATAAAAAATAAATACGAAAATACTGTTCCTTTTTACTTATCAACGAACGATAAAAATGGTATGTGGGTAGAAGGGTTTACAGGAAATAAAGAGGTAACCTTCCCATCTGAAAAAACTAAGAAGTTACATATTAACAAAGAGTATCAATCTGTTCTCAAAAGTAAATCAACCTTTTATAACACCGAATCATTATTACATACATCTAAAAAAATTAAACTCGCTGCACTTCCTAAGTTTAATGAATCACCGGAAACAAATTCATTGTATTTGCTACCTGTTGCCGGTTGGAACCGATACAATAGATGGATGGGTGGACTCTATTTCTCCAATGCTGCGTATATACCAAAACCTTTTGAATTTAGTTTAGTTCCTTTGTATGATTTCAAGAATAATCAGGTAGCAGGACTGGGCACTATTAGCTATCAAATATGGCCTTTGGATGGAGTTTTTAATAATGTGAACTTCTCATTAAAAGCGAAACGATTTGCTTATGATATTAATGATTCTAAAGAAAACTCAAGTGATCCTGATGTTTATAATTATTCCAAACTCGAACCGGGTGTTGATTTTACCTTTCGTAAAAAACACCCCCGTTCAAAAGTGGTACATTCAATTGGATTGAGAAGTATAAATATTTGGCAAGATGAAATTGTTCCCGGCCAAACTTCGGAAAATTACAATTCTGAAATTGTTTCAACTTACTTGAATTTTAATGAAATAAAATACTCAATGTTCGATAGCCGGCTTCTCGACCCATACGGATTTAACATCACTCTCGAAAATGGTTCTGAACATTTAAAATTATCGGGCGAACTCAATTATAGATTTTCCTATGCAAAATCAAAAAAAGGTATTGATTTAAGGGTGTTTGCCGGAGGTTTTTTGTTGAATAAATCTGACGTTCGGAATTATAATTTTAGAATGAGTGGTTGGCAGGGTCACCAGGACTATCTTTACGATGAATTGTATTTTGGAAGATCCGACGATCATGGCTTATGGGATAACCAGTTTGTGGTGCGTGATGGAGGATTTAAAATCCCTACCTTTGTAGGACAAAGTAACCAGTGGATTGCTGCTGTGAATGTGTCCGCAGATTTACCAATTCCTATTCCGGTTAGCGTATTCTTTGATATTGGAACGTATGAGGGAATTAATACGGTATTCGAAGATTTAGACAATGTGGTTATGTATGATGCCGGAATTTGTATCACTCCATTAAAAAATGTATTCGAAATATACATTCCTTTATTCTATTCCAAAGACATTGACAAAAATTTGGAAACAAATGATTACAAATTCATAGATAAAGTACGATTTGTATTCAATTTAAACAAGCTGGCTCCCGTGAAGTTAAGAAATAATGTATACAAGGCATTTGAATGATTACCATGAATAAAAAAATTTATTTTATTTCAGATTTTCATCTGGGTGCACCCGACAAAGTTAAAAGTTTGGAGCGTGAGAAACGGGTAGTTCGGTGGCTCGAGAAAGTAAAAGTTGATGCGTCCGAAATTTATTTGATGGGTGACATTTTTGACTTTTGGTTCGAATACAAACATGCCGTTCCTCGTGGGTATGTGCGTCTACTTGGTAAACTTGCCGAATTAAGTGATTCGGGAATTATTGTGCATTATTTCACCGGCAATCATGATATGTGGGTGTTTGATTATCTTCCCCAAGAAATTGGTGTGAAAATTTATCGTGAACCTATTACTCGCACAATCGGCAACAAGAAATTTTATATTGGTCACGGTGATGGACTGGGTCCGGGTGATCATGGGTATAAATTCATTAAAAAAGTGTTTGCCAACAAAGCTTGTCAATGGCTCTTTGCGCGTCTGCATCCAAATTTCGGCATTCCATTAGCGCTTTATTTCTCACGCAAAAGTCGAATAGCCACAGGTACCACCGATGAAAAATATTTGGGTGAAGAAAAGGAATGGCTCGTGGTGTATAGTAAAGAGGTTCTAAAAAATGAACATTTCGATTACCTTATTTTTGGTCATCGTCATTTACCACTCGACATAAAACTTGGGGAGACCAGTCGCTATGTAAACCTCGGCGAATGGATTAACTACAATACGTATGCTGTATTTGATGGAATTAATTTAAGTCTTGAAACCTTCGAAGGTTAAAAAATTAACTTTTTAATCTACTTTGTTGTCGTAATTGTGATGATGTTTGGTGACTATCATCGTGACTCCATCCGGGTTTGTTAAAAACATATTTCAATTTATCAGTAAGAGTAATTGATTTTCTTACATCTTCTGCAATACTTTTCCATTCATGAAAAACAATATTTATCGGACCTTTTTCATCTACTGAACGAGTTAGTCCATATTTCACAGGTTCGACTTCTTCCACGAAAGTGCCAAAAATTTTATCCCATATTATAAGCAACATTCCCATATTTCTGTCTAAATATTCGGGATTGGAACCATGATGAACACGGTGATGCGAAGGTGTTACCAATATGTGTTCGAGAAAACCCAACTTTCCAACTGTTTGAGTGTGCACCAAAATTCCATAAATTTGTGTTGCAGAGTACACCAGCATAATATCCATTCCGCTAAATCCTAAAAATGTAAGAGGAATAAAATAAATGAAACGATAAACAGGTTGAAAGACAGAGGATCTGAAGCCAACAGTAAAATTAAATTCCTCGGAAGAGTGATGTGTAACATGAACAGCCCAAAATAAACGGCAGTGGTGATCGACACAATGAAGAAGATAATATAATAAATCTTGTACCACCACCAACACCAACCAGTAAACTAACGGATTGGAAATTTCCAGAATTTTATAATTGAAAAAGAAAGCGAAAACCAGAAGATAACCACCTCTGAGTAAGATATCCAAACCCATATTCAAAAACATTAGATAAATATTGGTTATGGTTCCTCTTAATGAATAATAACCTGACTTTTTAGCATGACTAAAAACCAACTCCAAGGCTATTACAACCACATAAACAGGTGTTGCTAAGGCCATTATACCAAACTCTTTAAATTGTTCCATACTCAAAAGTGATCGCAGAAGTGCAAAAGTAATCATATCCTCCGAGATGTACTTTTAAAGCTAAATGGAACGATTCTAATAAATCACTGCTTTTTTTGAAGGTTGGTTTGTTTTTTATAAATGTTTGCGCTACTTTAGTAAACTACACTTAAAACCAACCTAAATGAACGCAACCACAACACGATTGGGCACGAAAATTATTGCCGTTTTCCTGCTTACGCTGATGCTTCCATTTGCCGGAAATTCAGCTAACAAGTACGATTTAATTCTTAAATCGGGAACAGTAACCACCACCTCTAACCTTGAACAGTTTATCGCTGATCCAAACATTCAAGCCGGTGAAATTTTTGGAGGAACGTTTTTTAGAATTATTCAGTTCAATGAAATTCCAACAACAGAGCAAAAAGAAATTTTAGCTGCTGCAGGAATTCAACTCACTTCGTACCTTCCAAATTTGGCTTATCAAGCTGTAATTGGTCAGTATGCCGATCTTACTAAATTGAGAGCTGGAGGTGTAAGGTCTGTTATTGAATTTGAAAATGATTGGAAACTTAATCAAAATCTCAAATCAGCTACACTTCCCGATTGGGCTATTCACAATAATAAATTTATTGATCTTACGGTTAGATATTTTAAAGGATTGTCGGCCGAAGCTGTAGCTGCCTCTCTAACGGCTAGCGGACATACGATAATTCGTCGTTATGATTATAGCAGTTGGATAGAAATCAGAACTGCTATTTCTAACATCAATGAAATTGCTTCCCTCTCATTTGTTAATGGAGTAGATCCCATCGCACCTCCTTCAACTCCTGATGATGAACGTGGAAGAAGTCTTCACCGTTCTAATGTAATTAATTCATACTCACCAATGGGTCGTCATTATGATGGTACCGGTGTTGCTGCTGCTCTTGCAGATGATGGTCCTGTTGGTCCGCACATCGATTATCAAGGACGTATTGATCAATCGAACACTACTGCAAACCAAGGAACACATGGTGATATGACAACCGGAATTTTGATGGGTGGCGGAAATCTTAATCCTACCATTCGTGGAATGGGAACAGGCGCCTTTATTTATATTTATGATATTGGCGGATACAATCACATTTTAAATTCTCCTATTACCAATCAAACATTGGGTGTGATGGTTACTTCCACATCGTATTCACAAGGTTGCAATGAATACACTACCGATACTCAAACCGGTGATCAGATTCTAAACCAAAACCCAACACTTCTTCATGTGTACTCTGCAGGAAATAATGGTGGTGGAAATTGCCAATATGGAAATGTCACAGGTTGGGGAAATATTACCGGAGGATATAAACAAGGAAAGAATGTAATTGCTTGTGGAAACTTGAATTATTTAGATGCACTTAGAAGCTAGTTCAAGTCGTGGTCCTGCTGCTGATGGTCGCATTAAACCGGACATCTGTGCAAACGGTGCCGGACAACTTTCGACTGATGGACCTAACACCTATCAAGTTGGTGGTGGTACATCTGCTGCTTGTCCCGGTATTGCAGGAATTGTTACGCAATTGCATCAAGCTTATCGTGATTTAAATGCCGGTTCAGACGCAGAAGGAGCACTTATTAAAGCATGCTATGTTAAATACCGCAGAAGATCTCGGAAATGCAGGTCCTGATTTTAAATTCGGATGGGGAAGGGTGAATGCATTTCGTGCAGTTACTACTCTCGAAGATAATCGCTACATGACCGATGTAATCAGTCAAGGTGGTACCAACAATCACACTATAACGGTGCCAGCCAATACGCAGCAACTTCGTGTTATGCTTTACTGGTGTGATGTGGAAGGTGATCCTTTAGCTGCAAAATCTTTGGTGAATGATCTTAATATGTTGGTTACTGATCCTTCTTCTGCAACATTCTTGAACCATGGGTGCTAAATCCTTCTCCTAACGCAACTACGTTAAATGCTCTTGCAGTAAGAGGGATAGATGACTTCAATAATATGGAGCAAGTTACAATTGATAATCCTGTTGCCGGAACTTATACTATTGATATCAATGGTTTAACAATACCTTCAGGATCCTCAAAAATATTATATTGTTTATGAATTTGTTTCCGATGAAATTAATGTTACATATCCAATAGGTTACGAAGGATTTGTTCCCGGTGAAACTGAAACTATCCGTTGGGATGCTTATGGTAGCAACGGTTCATTTAGTTTGGAATATTCAACCGATTTAGGTGCAAATTGGACCTCCTTCGGTACCAACGTTCCTGCTGCTCAACGTTATTTCCAACTTATCAGTTCCGAACACATTCACCGGCGAAGCTCTTGTAAAAATAACTCGCGGTACCTCCTTCGGACAAAGTCCTGAACCATTTAGTATTATTGGTTTGCCTACAAATATTAATGTTGATTGGGCATGTCCCGATTCAATTCGTTTAGTGTGGAATGCAGTGCCAAGTGCAATTGGTTATGAAGTTAGTCAACTGGGAGCAATGTATATGGATTCAGTAGCCACATCAACAACCAATTCAGCAATTCTTACCAACATTAATCCTACTCTTGATTATTGGTTCAGTGTTCGAGCTATCACTCCTGAAAATACCAAAGGAAGAAGAGCCAATGCAATATTTAAAGGTGCAGGTGTATTTTCATGTCCTATTGCTATCGATGCATCAGTAACGCAACTGGTTTCTCCATCAGGTGATCTACAAAATTGTCAGGATTTATCTAACTATGTTGTTTCAATGGAAGTAGAAAACAAAGGGCTTAGTCCTATTTCTACTATTCCTGTTTTTTATACTGTGAATGGTGGTCCGGTTGTTTCAGAAACTATTGCAACAACACTGGCTCCTTTTGCAACAGTTACTTATGATTTTACAGCTACTTATGATCTTTCAACTCCGGGCGTTTATAACTTCTAGTGTGGTCCGATTATGTTGCCGATGGAAATCATTATAACGATACAGTTCAAAAAGTTATTGAAGTATTTGCAGGCGTAGTTGAAACACTTCCTTATACCGAGAATTTTGAAACCTTCGTGAACTGTTCTACTACGACCAATTGTGAACAAATAGTTTGCGGGCTATTCAACGGCTGGAAAAATCAGGCTAATCTGGATGTTGATGATATTGACTGGAGAACAAGTCAAGGTTCAACTCCATCAGCTGATACAGGTCCGGATATCGATCACAATCCGGGAACTGCAGCTGGTAATTACTTGTACCTTGAAGCATCTACATGTTTTAGTAAAGAAGCCCTTGCAATATCTCCCTGTTTCGATCTGAATGGAGCAACTTCTCCTGAACTCCAATTCTGGTATCACATGTATGGTGCTGATATGGGTGAATTGCATGTCGATGTATTAATCAATGGTACTATGGCAGAATGATATTATGCCGGTTCTTAGCGGCGATCAAGGTAATCAGTGGCTTGCGGCAACTGCTGACTTAACACCATATGTTGGAAATATTGTAAATCTTCGCTTCCGCGGAAATACAGGAATTGATTTCACCAGTGACATGGCTATTGATGACATCAGTATTAATGAAACAAGTGCTCCTCCGGTACCTGCATTTCACTGCAGACGCAACTTCTATTTGTGTAGGTGAAACCAGTATCGTTTACTGATTTGAGCTCAGAACAATCCAACAGGTTGGTCATGGAATATTACTCCTGCCTCAGGATATGCTTATGTAAATGGAACAAGTGCTACTTCTCAAAATCCACAGGTTCAGTTTACTACTCTTGGATTGTACGATGTTGAATTAACTGCCTCAAATGGATTTGGATCGAACAGTTTCTTGGTTCCTACTTATATCAATGTTGGAGCAGGTGCAGCGGTACCATTGGTGGAAACCTTCCAAGCCCCTCTGTTTCCCCCTGTAAATTGGGAAGTTGAAAATGGTGATGGTGCCATTACCTGGATCAACGCAGGTCCTGTAACAGGCATTGCCGGTACACCTACACTAGCTTCCTATATGAACAACTTCGCTTATAACGCTGCAGGACAGGAAGACGGATTGATTACTGAACGAGTTAATCTTGCAGGCTCTCTGTCACCTATTGTTACATTCGATATTTCTCATGCACGTTATTCTGCAGCATTTGAAGATGCATTGCGAATTGATGTTTCTACCGATTGTGGTGTAACATACATCCCATCAGGCTATTTTAAACAAGGAACTGTTCTTGCAACGGTGCCCGATCAAACCGGTTTGTTCACTCCAAATAATGCCAACCAATGGAGAACAGATACACTCGATTTGATAGGTTATGTTGGAAGCGAAGTTTCACTTAAGTTTGTAAACATAACAGGATACGGAAACTCACTTTACATTGATAACATTAATTTCAAAGAAAGCTTTGTTGGCTTAAATGAAAATAATGAACTCACCACATCAGTAGATATCTTTCCAAATCCTGGTAAAGGTGTTTATACTGTGAATGTAAATTCTCCTTTCAACGAGACTGCAAAAATCAAAGTGTTGGATTTAAAAGGATCCGAAATCAGAAATACACAGGTAATACTTAACGGTGGACTGAATACCTATACCGTTGACATTTCAACTTTTGAAAAAGGAATTTACATGCTCGAAATCACTTCAGAAAATGTAAATCATACAGTAAAATTGGTGGTGTTATAAACTACCAATAAATTTCATTCAATGGGACCGTCGCGATTGTGATGGTCCCATTTTTTTGCAATGCAATTTTTACATGATGTAGATATAAATTTTAATTTTGGGATTGCTGATTGTAGATTTGGTGTTTTGGGTAGGACTTAGTGGAGAATCTATTTAATGGAAACCCTAGGTCACGGCGGTCAAAAACACTAATTTCATTTTGTGTGATAGAGAACTTAGTGGAGAATATTTTTTTTCCTAACTTTGAACTACCTTCTTTCCAATGAAAATTGCAGTACTCGACATAGAAACCACAGGTTTAAATCCGATAGAAAACAGAATTACTGAGATTGGGATTGTTTATATGGAGGACTATAAAATTACAGGCACTTTTGAAATTCTAATTAACCCTGAAACAAAAATACCCGGCAAAATTAAGCAACTCACCGGTATTGATGATGTAAAAGTTGCAGAGAGTCCGGTTTTTGCAGACATAGCAGAGCAAATTACGAATATCACCAAAGATCATGTTATTGTGGGGCATAACGTGCATTTCGATTATTCGTTTCTGAAGCAGGAAATGAAACTTGCAGGATATAGCTTTTGTAGAAAGACCTTGTGTACCTCTGAACTTGCTAAATATTTGTTGAATCGTTTGAATTCCTATTCGCTTTCTTCATTATGCAAGTATTACAAAATAGAAAACCGCAGGCCACATCGTGCTCTTCCAGATGCTGAAGCTACTGCAAGTCTATTTCTTAACCTTAGTAATGAGAAAGGAGTGGAGTTTATTAATCAACTTCTGGTTCCATCTAAAATATCGTTGAATGTTCCTGCTCACCTTCGTGAAACAGTTTATAATGTGTTACCGGCTAAGCCCGGGGTGTATTATTTTATTGATAATAGAGGAAAGCCTGTTTACATTGGGAAAGCAATAAATCTTAAAAGTAGAGTGCTTTCACATTTTAGAGGTGAAGGCAATAGCATTGGAATCCTTGCACTATCACAGCAAATTAAAAATATTCGTTTTCAAGAAACAGGGACTGAACTATTGGCTTCGCTACTCGAAGATCATGAAATAAGACATTTTTGGCCAACTTTAAATAGGGCACAAAAAAGAATACTGTTCGCTTTGGAGTGGTAGCTTATACCGATCAATTAGGAAGGTGGCGAATGAATATTGCAAAATCAGGAAAGATGCATTACTTTATAATTTTCTTTCATCAGTATTATTTGGCAGTTGAATTTGTGAAGTCGATGTTGGTTAAGTACCAATTAAGCGGTTCCCTTTGCGGGATGGTGAATGCACAACATGTAGAACCGGAAATTCATCAGGAAAACTTTTTAAAAATGATGCGTGATTTTAAGAGCAATAATCAAGTGGAAATATATTTTGCTCAGGGTAGAAGGAGGGAGAGAAAGGTTTTGTTTGGATCGAAAAAAGTATGTACAAAGGCTATGGGTTTGTAAAGGATTCTCCTGAAATCAATTTAGAGGCACTTGCTAATAATCTTACTTTACGGATGAGTAGTGTCACTTCAGAAGCTATTATCAGGAAGTTGAAAAGTGGCAGTGAGCCTTCAATGGTGCTTTTTAATAATCCTTGATTAAATCTTCGGTAGGGATTCCACGTTTCTCATGAAGTTTGCGTATCATGCTCATAGTCCCCACAAAAAAAAAGTCCCGACTCACATCGGGACTCAAATCTTATTTAGGTAATTTTATAGGTTCAAACAGCAATAGCTTAATAAATGCTAATTTGATAACACAATTTTAGAGTTCTATTATGAATAAATGATGAATTTTTGTAGTTGGTTGAAAATTAGTTGATTACTCTTTCATTTTATTCAACATTTTTATTATTCTTTTAGCTCTCGAGAGAAATGCTGCGGTCGCAAATGGTAATTGTGATTCAATCACCAACTTTAATTCATGTTTTAATCCGGGCTCCTTTTTAGTGATGTTGGAAAGCGTTGTCAACGTATAACATTTTGCAGCAATTGCTGTTGAAGGATCACTCACCATTTTGAAACAAAGGTCAACAGCAGCTCCGATGTGTTTTTCGGGAAGGGTAATGGTCTCCAATATTTTTGTTCCGTTACGAATTACAGCATCGTGCAAATCGGAACGGTGAAGGTGAGAAATTAACTTTCTGAGATAAGGAAAAATAATTTCCGGATTTTCTGAAACGGAATAGGATAAAACCCAAGCAGCTCTTTGTGCTAACTTTGGGTCGGTTCCAAAATAAATTTCAACCAGATTTTTAAACGCAGCCTCTGATTTTAGAACATGTTTCCCAATGAATTCAACTTGCTTTTTAGTATGTTCTTGCAGAAGAGCGTCTTTGATATTCATGAATCAAATTATTTAGGTTCCTCATCAATCAAATTGATGATTCGTTCTTTTGCAGGAGGAAAGAAAAAATCGAGCGGGTAGGTAAAAAAATAAGCCTTTAAAAGATTTATTAGTTTCCAGGTTTGTTTGAACTTTACCTGACGAGCTTTTATGGCAGTGAAAATAGCTAATCCGAAACTAACTATAAAATTAGCCCATCCTATCACTATAATTGAAATTAAGGTAACAACAATTACATCGCCATTTATTTGCTCGCTAAAACTTTCCATACCTAAACCAAAACTACCGGTCACAAAAGTAACATGTCGTACATCAAAAGGGAGTCCTAAAATATAGCCTATAAACGGTGTTAACGCCAACAGAAAACCGAGAATGAAATTTCCGGCTAGGCTACCCAAATTTTTCTCAAAATAGCCTGCAATTTTTTGGCGTTTGGGCAACGAAATCCATTTCAAACCCGGATGATTAATAATTCGATCAGGAAATTTATTGAAAACAGTTTTGTTATCGAAATAACCGGAAATTAATCCCGACATAAACAGAAGCACTCCTGCTATTGCCGCATACCAAATCGATAGTGAGTAAACAGGATTCAATTCGCTAATTAGTATGGTAGCTTTTTCGGGATCAGCCATATGTGCTCCTGCAATAAAATAATACAGCCTACCAAGCAACCAAACCGTAGGAAATACCATGAGTAAATTGCCTGCGAATGATACAAACTGTGTTCGTGAAATTTTAACAATTAACTGAGCCAGATTGGAAACACCTATGTTATCTTGCGTATGTCCCTCCAACGAACCTGCCAGTTTGGAGGCAGTCATTGCCGGTTGTTTGGTGGCCAGCATAAATCCACACAAATGAATCACGATAAAACCGATACCATAATTCAACCCCGACATAATTGCGTTTAAAAGAGGAGGAAGGTGCTGATAGTAAAGAAACACCTTAAAACAGACCAGAAACGCTACAATAAATCCACCTCCGAGCGAGTATTTAAAAATCTTAAAATACTCTTTTCTGTCGTTGCTAATATAATGTTCCCCTGTTTTAGCAGCATGTTCCGAAACTTGGTAGGCAAGTAAACCAATGTTTTCGGAAATGTGAATGGTAAGATTAGTTTTGGTAGATTGATGTTTTACCAGTTCCTTAAACAGTTTAACAACAGCTCTTTCTTGAACAGCTTCTCGTTCGTGCAATATTCTGAGCAAAGCACGAATTCTACTCACATGTTGATCGAGTCGTTGTGTAACATAAGTCAAACCCATGCTGGCACCAATAGTATTTTTATTTATGCGCACATAAAGAATCTTCTGCACACATCTTTCTAGTGTGTTTAAAATATATCGGTATTCAGTAACCTCACCGGAAGGTAAAATCAGGTTACCTTTAATCTGTTCTATATAATTACTAATTTCTTTATTTTGCTGAAAGAAGGGTGAGTCGAGGTCGTTAATGCCCGGGACTTTTGAGATGAGTACCGGATCGAGACCTAAAACCACAATCCTGTGAGAGAGTATCAGGATAGAATTAAGAAACTCATTGAGTTCTTTACCATCGGGCAGAACTTTTATAGAAAGATTAATTTCTTTCACCAACTCCATCCACAAATTATCCGATAATTCATCCACCCAGGTGTGATCCCATGCTTTGTGAAAAAGGGTGGTGAGGACATCGCCCATGTCGGTAAAATCCCGCAAAGGAGGTAAAATAGAGTGTTTTACCTTTTGGGAAAGATCACTAAAAAAGCCACCGGTTGAGAATATTCCTGATTGAGTAAATAATGACAGTGAGGAGGTATTCGCAAACAGACTACTCACATGATTTTTGAGAGTTTCCTTGCATTGACTATCTGTCCGTAGCAAAGTTATCAATTCCCGAATCCTATCTTTTGCAAAGCGTGTCGATTCCAAACGACCCGGACGAATGTTGTCGATAATAGAACTAAGTACTTTGAGGCTATCAGCCTGTTGATTTAGAATAAGGGGTCGAAAATCCATAAAATAGTAGGGGAGAGCTGCGAATTTAGGGAATAGTTTCTATCGCCCCCTTCCAAAAATCAAAAATCGCCCGGAAAAATTCTCCGGGCGATTTTTCAACAGTGCATCGGTTATTTCCGGCTTCCTACAATCATCATTTCGTTTACCTCGACTTCTGTATTGTATCGTTTGATACCATTCTTGTCGGTGTAATTATTGTTGATGAGTTTGCCTTCCACAACCACTTCCGTACCTTTATGGAGATACTTTTCCATATACTCAGCCGTTTTACCCCATGCCACCAAATTGTGCCACATGGTTTCAGTGACTTTCTCACCACTGTTGTTTTTGTACGATTCATTGGTTGCCAACGAAACTTTCGCAAGTTTGCGGCCTCCTTCGATCTCCTTAATCTCGGGATCCATACCCAAGTTGCCAATTAATGTAACTTTGTTTTTTAGTCCATTCATGATTTTAAAGTTTTTAAATAAAAAAATGTTTAATTTTGTCTTGAAAAATTGCTTTGTACTCCGGTAGCCAATCATTTTGTAAAGCCTTTTAATAATTTAACTATGCAAACATCATACATTTTTTAACATCCAACGGATTGAATCGTTTATAAACGTTTAAAAACGGATAGTGGAGCTTAATGGGAATGAGAACGTGGAAATGGAAACAGATCCTACTTGACCTAATCTAAACCACATACGTTCACTCTACTCTTGACGGGCTTTCCCCTTGTCATTGAAAAGTAAAATAGGGGTCACTGGATACTAATCAAGGAAAAATCACTGGTCACTAATCACTAAAAAAAAGTCAACCTATTTCAGGCTAAGTAAACTTTTATCTTATCACCTTACACTTTTAACTCTTTTCTTATGCAAACAAACTGTCTAAACTGTCAGGAGAAACTAACAGGCCGCTCCGACAAAAAATTCTGTACCGAGGCTTGTAAAAATGATTTTAACAACAGAGCATCCGGCGCTCGAAAGCGAACAGCCGGCACAGAATTTTTCTCCTCGATGAGTAAAAATCGAGAGGTACTGGCAGGTTTATTTGCGAATGGTATTCGCGAAATAAATGCTCACGACCTGGAATGCTTTGGATTCAATTTTAAATCGATCACCGGAGTAGAAGTGCCGAAAAACGGAGCCCTTAAACTGGTGTGCAACGATTTTAAGCTGATACCGGAGGGTACCATTTTCAAAATTGTAAAACAGCTTTCTGTACGGGTTAGAAGGGAAAACTGAAAAGTACGATTTATCTTCGGTTTTATACCTTCAGTTTCAATTTTATAGTTGGGTCGAAGGTAAAATTGAAAATTGAAAACTGAAAATTGAAAAGCACGATTTATCTTCGGTTGTATACCTTCAGTTTCAATTTTATAGTTGGGTCGAAGGTAAAATTGAAAACTGAAAACTGAAAAGTACGATTTATCTTCGGTTTTATACCTTCAGTTTCAATTTTATAGTTGGGTCGAAGGTAAAATTGAAAACTGAAAACTGAAAAGCACGATTTATCTTCGGTTTTATACCTTCAGTTTCAATTTTATAGTTGGGTCGAAGTTAAAATTGAAAATTGAAAAGCACGATTTATCTTCAATTTTATACCTTCAGTTTCAATTTTATAGTCGGGTCGAAGCTTAAATTGAAATTTTAAAAGTAAAATTATTTTCAGTTTTCAGTTTTCGATTCGCGATTATAGCGAATTCGAAGCGTAAAATCGGGTTGAAGCTAAAATTAAAAGGCCTGCCCGACTACCACGCTGGCAAGATGACGGGAACGGGTTAAAAGGACTAAAAAAAGCCACACGATAAACTGTGTGGCTTTCCATCAATGAACCCCAAAAATCATTAATTATATCTTTTGTGTGTATTCCCTTAAATGCTGTGTAATTTCTACTGTAAGAGGCTTGTTGATGTAACGGCTCACAGCAGGATTGCTAATTGCTTTGCACATATCAGCCTGATCAACAGATGATGAAAGCATAAAGATGATTGGTTTTTGTTCTGTTTTGAAATCGATTTCTTTAAATCCTTCCAAAAAATCAAAACCATTCATCACCGGCATACTGATATCAAGGAACAATACCTCCGGCATTCTTTTGTTGGTTCCTATCATACTTTTTAGCGATAACAACGCCATCCGCGCTTCAGTAAAGCAAGATACTTCGGAAGCAAAACCGGATTTCTTTATCACTTTTTCAGTCACATAATTATCGATCGTGCTGTCGTCGATAACCCAAACATAATTGTACTTAAAATTGCTTTCCACTTTCATTTTTTAAATTTGAAAGGGAACAGTTTCAATCCTTCACCCCAACCAAGTTTGCCCAAACGGTTTTTTCCATCCCTACTATGAAACCATTCCCTTATTCCCTAATTCCCCGGTGCTACTCTTTATGCTATTAATTTACGTTCGTTGTAATTTTCTAATAAATCCATCAATAATTCTGATTCGGTTGATTTATCGAAGAAGTAATCGGCCCCCAGCTCTTTGCACTTTTTTCGGTAAATGCTGTGAGCGTAATTGGTGAACATAATCACCACAGTATTACTATCAAAGTGCTTTATCTCCGGAATTAGAAATATTCCTGATCCTCCGGGGATGCCAATGTCCAAAATCACTATTTCGGGATGTTCTGCTTCTATCTTTATTCTTCCCTCATCAATGTTATAAGTCTGACCAATTAATTCTACTGTCTCACATTGATTAAGGAATTCTTTTAAACGTTCCCCAATGATCTCTGAGTCGTCAACTATAAGAACTCTGGCAATGCAATGGCTCATCTGATCAGTGTGATTTTGATAAGGCAAAGTAACGGCGATAAAAACCGCAAAAAAATAACTGAAACAATGAAAAAGTTGTCAGTAAATGTAAAGATGGAGTGTAGTGGTTTGTACTACATAAGAATGAAAAGCGTGGAAAAATAGACTATACTAGTCCTTTAGTAATGGCGTACTTGGTGATTTCAGAATTGGATTTCAGGTGTGTTTTTTCAATAATTCGGGCTCTGTAAGTGGAAATGGTTGGAACACTCAGTTTTAATTCTTCAGCAATATCACCCACCGATTTCCCTGATGCGATCATTTTAAAAACAGTAAACTCACGATCCGATAAGCGGTCGTGGAGTGGTTTATCATGTTCATCACTCATCTGCATAAGCATCTGCTCAGCAACACCTGAACTAATATATTTTTTTCCGGAGGTAATGTGATAAACTGCTTTCACTAACTCTTCCGGCGCACTTTCTTTTGTAAGATATCCGGCCCCACCGGCTTTTAGAACCCTTACCGCATACTGATCTTCAGGGTGCATGCTCAAAATAAGTACAGGTGTTTTTATGCCTTCAGCCCTTAGATCCTTTATTACTTCAAGGCCATTTTTACCCGGCATACTCAAATCACTAATAATTACATCGAATAAATTACTTCTGGCTGCCTGCATCAGCTCGCTACTATTCGACGCTTCTTCAATCTCTGAATCACTAAACTCCTCAGAAATTATTTGTCGTATGCCGGTCCTGACAATCGAATGGTCGTCGGCTATAAGGATTCTCATATTTTTACTAATTCAGAAGTTTTAACAGGGAAAAATAAACTCACCTGAGTTCCTATATTGGGAGTACTAAGAATTGTTAATGAACCGTTGAGCATTCCGGCTCGTTCACGCATCCCTACCAGACCAAGTGTTTGTTTGGTCAAAGTTTTATCTTGCTCAAATCCTATACCATTATCATTGATCAACAAAACATATTGATCCAACTTCTGATCAAATTCGACAGTTATTTTAGTTGCTTCCGCATGACGGGCAATATTGGTCAACGATTCTTGTAAAATTCGGAATACACCTGTGGAGGCCTCTTTATCAATTAACGCATCAGGCACATGGTTGTGAAAAATACATTTAATTTTAGTCCGCTTTTCAAACTCTTGACACTGCCATTCCACTGCAGGAATCAATCCCAAATCATCTAAAATTCCAGGACGGAGGTCACTCGAAATTTTACGGATGGTTTTTATGGTTTCATCAACCAGCTTTATCATTTCGGCAAGTTTATCACTTATTTCGGAGTTTTTCTCTACGGATTTCCTGTTCATCCAAGCCAAATCCATTTTCAGACCGGTAAGCTGTTGTCCGAGTTCATCATGAATTTCTCTGGCTATATGAGTTCTTTCCTCTTCACGAATAGTTTGAAGATAGGAGGAAAGCATTTGTAACTGTTCGTTTTTCTGACTCAGCATTTTCTCTGCCTGCACCCTTTGTGTGATGTCACGTGAAGTGCCGGTCAGCCATGCATCACCTGATTTGGAATCGTGATTCACAACGGCATGTGTAATAACATTCGCCACCGTGCCATCTTTACGCAATATAGTTGATTCAAAATTGCTATAACGGCCTGTAGTTTCCATCACTTCCTTAATAGATTGATCAACTCGTTCCTTATCATCGGGGCCAACAAAATCTATAAAATTACGACCTACTAATTCTTCCGGTTCCCATCCCAAAATATCTCCGGCTGCACTATTCACAAACAAAACGGTACCTTTTTTGTCGATCGTCCAAATCATATCTATAGATGTCTCGACAAGTTCACGGTATTTTTGTTCACTTTTGAGGATAGTTTCTTTAGATTGAAATCGATGAGTGGTGTCCTCGGTACACATGATAATACCGATAACTTTTTCATCTTTTAATACAGGTGAATAAGTGACTTCAAGAAACACATCTTCTCTTCCGGGGAAATTAAACTTCTCCTCAAATCGCACTATCTTCCGGTTCATCACTTCCTTAAAATGATGAGCAAACTTCTCATATCGATCGGGTAAAACAAATTGTTTAAAATCATCACCCTTTTTCAGTTGAATATGATAGAAAGATTGGATGGTCTTACTTGCATTTTCATTGAAAGCTATAATTCTAGTGTCGGTATCCATGAGCATAAACGACTGACTGGTAGATTGAAAAATAGCTTTCAAATTAGCTTCTGATTCTTTTAAAATCTTTTCAGCGGCAACCCGATCGGTGATATCGTGTGAGATGCCAATGATAAAATAGGGGTTTCCTTTTTCATCATTCATGAACGACTGAGTAGACTCTACTACAATGAGTGTTCCATCGGCTCGCTGAACATGAAAATCGAATGTATATTTGCCTTTCAGAGCAATAATTTCAACCATTGTATCAAAATTGATGTCGGTGGAAATATGGTTCAATAACTCATCGTGAGACTTTCCTGCTACTTGCTCAGGAGTATAACCAAACAAACGATGGGCACCTGCGTTCCAGTAAATTACTTTACCGTGAATGTCTTTTACCACTATAGCTTCATTAACACTTTTCAAAATATTGGCCTGAAAAACGATTTCTTTTTTTGCTAAGATATTTCCGGTGATATTTTGAGAAACTAAAATCGCTTTAATGATTTCGCCGGCACTATTGGTTAATCCGGAAGCAGAAACAAGACTCGATTCATTACCTCTTTCCTCATAAAAAACCGATTGCCCCCCTTTAAAAACCACCTCCATTTTTTCGATAAACTGCTTTTTATTGGCTTCATCCAAAAAATCAGTATAACACTTACCTAAGAGTGATTCTGCAATTTGTCCCCGTTTGCGAAGTTCGAGGCCATCTACGAATTGAAAAATCATGTTTTTATCGATGATGGCAATTATTCCATTTGGGTAATTCACTGCCAACTTTCTCAATTGCTGCTCACTTTGCACTAACTTTTCATTGGCTTTTTGCCTTTCGGTGATGTCGTTTACCAACATGATTCTTGATGAAACCCCATTCAAAACCGCATCCTTCAGCACTAAATCAACCACACAGTTTTGATTATTTCCTTTAACCTGCTTTTTGTTGTTAATGTAGGTGTCAGTTTGCAACCGTTCCACTAACGACCCTTTAGAATCCGCTAATTCTTCGCCATCAAAAAGGTCAGTAACTTTTCGCTTGATGAACTCTTCAGCCGACCATCCATAAAAATCAACTGCAGCCTTGTTGGCCATCATAAATCGCAATGTTGAAACATCCCAAGTGAGTAGTGGGTTAGGATTGTTATCGAATAGGTATTTATATTCCTCCTCTTTTTGCCACAAATTTTTAATAAAGCCACTTCGTTCCACAGCATAGTTAATGGCTTTTCCCAAAAGTGTTTCATTAAAAGAGCCTTTGACCAAATAATCCTGGGCGCCTCTTTTCATGGTTTCTAATGCAATATTTTGCTCTTGATAACCTGATAAAACAACAATTGGAATTTCGATAGCTACTTTTTCGAACTTGGCAAATGTTTCAAGACCTTTGGTATCAACCAGGTTAAGATCAAGCACAATGACAGAAATGGGTTGCTTTTCAAGAATTTCAAATGCCTCTTTCCAACCAGCAGCCCAGTGAATTTCATGAATAACCGATTCCGAATTGCGCAGGTATTCTTCTACTAAAAAGGCATCTCCGGGATTATCTTCAACAAGTAGAATATTCAATTGATTGGGCGTTACCATTGGAATATTTATAAAGCAACAAAATTAATCATACTATTCAGTTTTTACGAAATAATAAATGATTCAAAGGTGGTACACTTCTGTTTTTCACGAACTCTTTTTTCAATGTCTTGAATCAATGTTTCGTAATCTTTTAGCTTATCCGGTTTAGTGGCGTACCAACTAGCTTTTAAATCATACACCTCTCTTATTTCGGATGGTGATGAAGTTGTAGAGAAAATTATCACCGGAATTTCTTTTATTTTAGTGGTTGATTTCAAAATTCGCAACAACTCTTTTCCATTCATACCGGGCAAATTTATGTCCAGTATGATGGCATCCGGAGGTGCACCATCACTCGAAGGTGATTGCTTTTTTAGTCTCTTCAATGCTTCTTTTCCGTCTTCGGCAACTTCCAACAAAACAGGTACACTTACCGACTCCAGAGCTTCCCGTGCTAAAACAATATCACCCTCATTATCCTCAACTAAAAGAAGATGGAGGTTTTTCATTTCAAAATATTTTCTTTCATTTTAGAATTATCTAAAAGTAAAAAAAAATTGAAGTCAAAAACTATCTTTAAAAAAATAATATCGAATCAGAAATTAACTCATTTCTGACCAATAAAAAACATAAAACCAACTTAGAAAATGATTGGTCAAGAATACAGTATGAGGCTAAGTAAAATGAATATACTTATCAGTAATTCAACACATTAAATACACCACTTGAAATAATAGATGAAGTAGAATTTACACTATTTGTACTTAAAAATTGATAAGTTCCGGATACCGTTCTCGAGGTAGTATCGAAAGTGGAGAAGGATATGCTTCCCGCGCCAACTGATGTAAAAAGGTTTCCGTTTTCATCGCGCAACTCTCCGGTAAATTGATTTCCGGTAGCAACCGTACCTGCCTGAAATGGACCTGAATATACAAGGGTGATATTTTTAATTTGATTGGTGCCATAAATTCTTATCGTGCCGGGGCCGGATAAAAACGCATTTCTCGATACCGAATTCCATACATTTCCATTGATTTGCGACGACATTCGAGGGTAGCAAGGGTCACACGGGCCACCGCAATCAACTGCTGTTTCTCCTTGATTTTGAATGCCATCGCCACAGCTTACGCAAATGCAAGCACAAGGTCCGCCGCAATCGATGCCTTGTTCTCCTTGATTCATTCTGCCGTCGGTGCAGGTTCCGGTGTTGTCGATTTTTTCGGCACAAGAAGCAAACAAGAATAGCATTCCGGCAATAAAATAATTGGTGATTTTCATGGTTGAAAGGTTAATAGTGGTTTTTTACGGCATCTTTTGTTGGATTGTTGCAACTACGAACCAACTTCAATGGAACACCATAGAATTCAATGCCTTTGAGAATTGATACCGCTTATCTATTTTTACATTTTCTACCCTTTAACATGGCCATTTTTAGTACTTTTGCAGCGTGAATTACTTAAGTGCAGAAGGCCTTTCAAAATCCTATTCCGAAACCCCTCTTTTCTCCAACATCAGCATTTCGCTGCAGAAGAATCAAAAGATGGCGCTCATAGCAGCCAACGGAACAGGTAAATCAACACTCTTAAAAATTTTAGCCGGTCAAGAGTCTCCCGATGGAGGCACAGTAAGCATCCGCAATGGGATAACCGTTGGGTACCTCGATCAGAATCCGTATTTGAATCCGTCATCCACCATTATGGATACGATCTTCGATTCGTCGAATCCACTCCTGAAAGCCCTTGGAGAATACGAAACACATCTCGATTTAGGTGATCATGGTGATCCAATAAAGTTGCAATCGCTCATAGATACCATCGATTCACTGGGTGCGTGGGATTATGAAGCCAAAGCGCATGAAATTTTATCGCGCTTAGGTATACATGATCTTGAACAACCTACATCAAGTTTATCGGGTGGTCAGAAAAAAAGAGTGGCATTGGCTCGTTTACTTGTTGAAGAACCTGATTTGGTTTTGCTCGATGAACCTACCAACCACCTCGATCTCGACATGATTGAATGGCTCGAGAATTACCTTAGAAACCTGAATAAAACAGTTCTCCTCATTTCTCACGATCGTTATTTTATTGATAGTATTTGCGATACTATTGGAGAGCTCGAGCCTGATAAAATTTTTATTTACAAAGGCAATTACGCGTACTATCTGGAGAAAAAAGCAGAGAAGGAATTTCGTGAGGGACGTGAAATTGATAAGGCACAAAATCTCCTGAAAACTGAATTAGATTGGATGCGTCGTCAGCCAAAAGCCCGAAGCACGAAACAGAAAGCACGGATTGATTCATTTTACGAATTAGAAGACAAAGCGAATTCCGGTAAGCAAGAGGATAAAATGCAAATCACCATGCAAATGTCACGCATGGGAAGTAAAATATTGGAACTCGAAAATGTGTGTAAAGCTTTCGGTCCGAAAATACTCATCAAAGACTTCTCACATACCTTCAAAAGAGGGGAGAAAATTGGTGTGGTAGGAAAAAATGGTACCGGAAAATCAACTTTGCTCAATATGATTATGGGATTGGTGAAACCCGATCAAGGTCGTATTAAAGCCGGTGAAACCATGGTATTTGGTTATTTTTCGCAGGAAGGAATTAAATTGCCCGACGATAAAAGAGTGATTGATGTAGTGAAAGATATTGCCGAATACGTTGATACCGGAAATGGGAATTACATTAGCGTAGGTCAGTTTTTGAATTACTTCAGATTTAAAGGATCTAAACAACACACCTTCGTTTCGAAGTTGAGTGGTGGGGAAAAACGTCGTTTGTATTTGCTGACTATTTTACTGAAGAATCCGAATTTCCTCATTCTTGATGAACCAACAAACGATTTAGATATTGTAACCCTAAATTTATTAGAAGAGTTTTTACAACATTATCAAGGATGTATTTTATTAGTGACTCACGATCGTTATTTTATGGATCGTTTGGTGGATCATATATTTGTTTTGGAAGGAGAAGGTAGCGTGAAAGACATCAATGGCAATTACACAGATTATCGGGAAACAGCCAAGGAACTTTTAAAAGCTAAACAAGAGAATACCAAAACCGAAAAAGTAGTTGTTCAACCTGTAAAGGAAAAGAAGGCAAAGCTATCGTACCTTGAAAAGAAAGAACTCGATACTTTGGAAGCAGAAATTGCCAAGCTGGAAGACAAAAAGAAGCTCTTTGAAAAAATTCTCTCCGAAGGAACCGCTGATGCAGTAAAGATTAGCGAAGTTTCTGCTGAGTTTGGATTGATCATCAAAACTATTGATCAAAAGTCACTTCGCTGGTTGGAACTTTCTGAGAAAGCTGAAGCTTAAATTCGACATTTTTATAATCAAAACCAGCTTCTAATTTCCTGTGCATGGCCAGAAGAGTAAGTTTTATGGTTAAAAGTTTGTACCCATTGCGCTCCTGTTTTTGTAGAGGACTTTTGAAATAGCGACCGGGTTAGTAACCACAATTATTTTAAATTCTTTACGGATAAATTCTCCACGCGCGGAGTTTGTTCATTTGAATTTATTGCATTGATATTGAAGTAGTAACGAATTTATCAAAAATTGAATTAGGTGATACATCATTTAATTATTACTTTCAATGTAACAAAGATAAAATCCTAAATTTTTTAGGAACAGATCGGCCCGATTCACTGTTGTTAGTTTTACAATTTTTTTAACCTTATAAACATGAAAAAAATTACACAAATAATTATTGCATTTTTTTTAATTGTCTGTTTGAATTATGATGATCAAAACATACAAGCCCAAAATCTGGTTCCAAATCCAAGCTTTGAGGATACTTTATTTTGTCCATTGTATTTAACACAATTGTATGCAACTTCTAATTGGCTAAATTTTGGATATAGCCCGGATTATTTTAATTCCTGCAATACCTCTGGGGTTGGCGTACCCAATTCTGTATTAGGTTTTCAATATGCACATAGTGGTAATGGGATGGCTGGGCTAGTTTTAAGACGTAAACCTAATGGGCCTACTGGTCCGAATACAAGAGAATATATTGCTTCTGAATTAATAAATAATTTAACAATTGGCGTTAAATATTATTTTTCTTGTTATATTAATTTCTCACACATACCAAACAATGCAATTGCGTGTAATAAATTTGGAATGAAATTATCTACTGTCCCTTATGATTCTACTCAATCCTTGTTATTAGTAAATAATTTCGCTCACATTTTTAGTGATTCAATTATTTCAGATTCGGTTCAATGGTTTAATTTGAAGGGATCTTTTATTGCGGATTCAAATTATCATTATCTTATTTTAGGTAATTTTTTTGATGATATGCAAACTGATACGATAAGTTTGAACACTACGCCCGATGCTTCATATTATTATGTAGATGATGTTTGTTTAAGTGTAGACTCTGCATTCTGTGATAATTGGACATCGTTAAACAATGAAATTATTCATTCAGCAAATCAAATTAATATATTTCCAGTTCCTACTCTAAATAAAGTCAATATTGAAAGTAAATTTTCCATGATAAAAATAGAATTGATCGATGCTTAGGAAGAACAATGTATTGCAGTTCTCTTTCAGATAAATTAAAAACCGAACTTGATTTATCAAATTTTCCAAGTGGAATATATTTTATTAAAATTCAAACAATTGATTCAATAATTTATAAAAGTCTGATTAAAAATTAATTCTCTTATACTCACAGTTCCTAAAACAAAACATTATGAAAAATATGAAAAATGTATATTTTGGGAATTTACGGTAATTTTTTTCATTTTGATCAATGAAAAATCCTATGCTCAAGTTACAACACCGAATAATAACGATTTTGTACTCGGAGACTATGTCGGATGGGATGGCAGTATGGGAATTCCCTTAGACATTAGAACCACGAATGCGAACAACATCGATTTCTTCACTGGTGGTGTTTTAAGAATGAACTTAATCGGAAATGCATTCTATAACGATGGTTATTTAGGAATTGATTTAACAACCCCACGTTTTCGTTTAGATGTTAATAATAACATTGGTCTGCAACCAAAAGCTTTCGATGAAGCTTATTATATCGATAGTGTTCCAGTTGTTAGAGTTTGGCCGTTAGATCCGGGAGGAATTGATTATCCAAATATTTTCGTTGGTGCTCGTGCCGGATTGAATATTAATAATGTTGGAAATAATTTAACCTTTGTTGGTTCAGTAGCCGGAGTTTCAAATACAAGTGGAAGCTTCAATACATTTATTGGAAATTCGGCTGGAACTAATAATACAACTGGCGCATCCAATTCTTTTGTTGGGGCTACTGCTGGTCGTGATAATACGACTGGAGACTTTAACGCATTTTTTGGTACACTTAGTGGTCAAAACAATACTACAGGTAGTCAAAATATAGCCATTGGCAACAGGGCATACAGCACTGCGGATACAGAGGTGGATAATACTTCAATTGGTTTTAATAGTGCAATTATTTTAGCTACTGGTGATTCAAATGTATTTGTTGGTAGTAGATCAGCATTGAGTCAAACTATTGGAAGCAACAATGTAAGTTTAGGTGCAAATGCAGGCTCTACTTTTGCATCCGGAAATGCATTAACCTTGGTAGGAGCAAATACAATAGCTGATAACAATTTAACTAATGCGGGAGCCTTTGGACAAGGTGTATGGGTCAGAAACAGTAATGATTTATTACTTGGAGATAATAATACAAATGTAGGAATTGGTCTTTCAGGTGTTGCTGCCGGTGCTACAGCCCCCTTGGAAATAAATACTGCTGGAGCTAATTTAAGTGGGTTGAGGTTTACTGACCTTAATTCTCTTTCACCAGCTTCGGTGAGCAACATAACGAGAGTGCTAACATTAAATCTTGCCGGTGACGTCATTTTTGGTGATATTCCAATTGGAACTGGCCCCATTACGGCTTGTACTTCGCCAGGCCTCACTACAAATTATATCACTAAAGCAACTGCCAGCACACAAATTTGTCGCAGTCAGATTTATGATGATGGCACATCTGTAGGAATTGGAGTAGGTGCAAGCCCAAACACGGCGATGAAACTTCACATTAAAGGAGATTATTACATTGAAGGAACACCACCAAATGGAGGAGACCTTTTTATGAATGATGCTACTGGTAATATACAACGAGTTTTATCAATGTATGGATTAGGCGGTAGAGGTTCATTATCTATTGGACATTATGCAGGAAATTCCGATGCCTATGGTGTAAGTGGAAGTTCTTTGTCTGCATCAGTTTATGTTGGTTATGAAGCCGGTAGAAATATTGCCAACTCTGTATCACATAATACCTTTGTAGGTTATAGGTCAGGATTTAGTTTAAATTCAGCACTTGGAAACTCTAATTCATTTATGGGTTCAAATGCAGCACTTAACATGGTAGAAGGAAGATTTAATGTGGTAATCGGGTCTAATTCAGCAGTAGGGCAAACTACTGATTTATTTACCTCCGGTGAAGCGAACATCTTTATAGGTGCGGATGTACAAAATAATAAATTAATTAATGCCAATAACAATATTGTAATGGGTCAGTATGCCGCAGTTATCAACGACAATAGCAGCACAATAGCAGCAAATAACAATATTGTTATTGGAAGAGGTACGGTCGCACATGATTTGATGACCTTGAACGGTCCGGATGAAATTCAACAAAGTGCTGTTATTGGAACCGGAGCACAAGTATGGTGTGACAGTTGTTTTGTATTAGGAAATAGAACAGTGCATAGGGTTGGAATTGGAACTTACCAACCTGCATCAACCACTATTCTTGATGTTGATCCTAGAACAGGAATGGCATGGGCTGCAATTTTTAGAGATACTGCTATTCAAGTGAATGCTGTTCATGTAGCTTCTGATATGATGTTAAAGGAACAGGTTCAGCCTATTAGTGGAGTTTCAGATTTATTGGGAAACCTTGGAGTATATAACTACAAATATAAAAAGCAAGATTTTCCTCAAGTCGGAATTGATGGTGGTTTCCATTTTGGTTTAATGGCTCAAGAGGTTGAACAAGAATTCCCATTGCTGGTAAAAAGTAATACTGCAGATGCTATGTATGATTCAACTGGCCAAGAAATTGCCCCGGCTTTGGATTATAAATCCATAAATATCCTTGAATTTATTCCATTGTTAATTCAAGGCTTTAAAGAACAAAAGACTAATCTGGACAACCTGCAACAGCAAGTAAATGATCTAACAATACAGTTAAATAATTGCTGTAACAATCCTCAACCATCTATCAATAATGGAGAAAATCCTGTTATAAAATCTTCTGTTGCTCTCTCAAACAAAGAAACAATCATTCTAAATCAAAATGCTCCAAATCCATTCAAAGATAGAACTGAAATCACTTACACTTTACCGGAATCTGTGCAAGATGCTGTAATCATGTTTTATGACCATTCAGGCAAAGTGATTCAAAAATTTGAAATCAGTCATCGTGGAGCTGGGTCATTAACTGTTTATGGCGAAGATTTAACAAGTGGCGTTTACACCTATTCACTTATCATTGATGGCGAAAATCATCAAACGAAACGAATGGTGAAAAAATAATTTAATTAATTACAAATTTAATACCTCCTGCAGTATAATCGCAGGAGGTATTTTAATTTAATTCTAAATTTTAACTTCTCGAAAAGGCAGGTGGATACAATAAAATTTAATTTTTTGTAAAATCCAGGTTCTAAAGTCGCAGCTGTCATGCAAAAAAAAAGTGGTGTGGTCAGATTTGGCTATGAGCCGAAGAATATAAAAAAACACACCCACTATAATAATATACACCACTTCAGAATGCTGACTGATCAAAACCAGCTATTTATTTCCTGTGCATGGCCAGAAGAGAAGGTTTTATGGTTAAAAGTTTGTGCCCATTGCACTCTTTATTTGTGTAGAGGACTTTTGAAATAGAGCCCGGATTAGTAACCACAATTATTGTAAATTCTTTACGGATAAATTCTCCACACACGGGGTTTGCTTCATGTAAAATAATTGCATTGATATTCAATAAGTAACAAATTTAGCATAAACTTAATTAGGTGTTATATTATTAAATTATTACTTTCAATCTAACAAAGATAAAATCCTAAATTTATTAGAAACAGATCGGCCCGATTCAATGTAGCTTGTTTTACAATATTTTCAAAATTATGACCATGAAAAAAATTACACAAATAATTATTGCATTTTTTTTGATTATCTGCTTTAACTATGATGATCAAAAAGTAGTTGCTCAAAATCTTGTGCCAAATCCCAGTTTTGAGGATACATTAAATTGTAGTGGTCCATGGAGTGGAGGTGCCTCTTTAGAAATTGCTGTTCCGTGGTTTAATCCAAATATTGCAACCACTGATTATTTTTCTAATAACAATTCGAACTGCGGATACCAGTATTACAATCAAAATCCCCGAACAGGAAATGCCTATGCAGGTTTTTTTGGCTATTTAGTTCAAACTCGTGAATATCTTGAGGTTAGATTAAACAGTAGTCTTCAACAAGGAGTAAAGTACTGTTTATCATTCTATATTTCACGGAATGAAGCTTGTGGTGGAGCAACGGACCGAATCGGCGCTTATTTTTCAAATGATAGCTTGTTAGGCAGTACACCATACAATTTTCCTGTCCAACCTCAAATTGAAACGACTTCCGGAATTTTGATTACAGATACTTTACAATGGATTGAAGTTTCAGGGGAATACATTGCCCAAGGTGGAGAAAATTATTTAACAATAGGAAATTTTAGAGATACTTCTGAAAGTATCTGGCAAATCGTTGACTCAAATAATATTTTATGCAATCATGCCTATTATTATATTGATGATGTATCTCTTCTGTCTTGTAGTTTAGGTTCCGCCGAAAATCATATTAATGAAAATGAAATTATTGAAGTTCATTACTATCATGATTTTATAGATGTTCAATATAAAGGAGTGTGTTCTTCGGTTGATTATACTTTAATAGACTCGAAAGGCAGTATAATTAAATTTGATTCATCTGAAAAGAATAATTCTAATTTTAAATTATATAAAAGTGAATTCCATTCTGGCATTTACTTACTTTATATAAATTGCAATGCTACAATTTATTCAAAAAAAATAATTATCTATTAATAGCACCAAAATATTCCTTAATATGAAAAATCCCCAATTAATTTTAATCATCGCTCTGTCATTAATAGTGTGCAACACAGTAATGGCACAAGTACCTTGGATTGTACCTGGTAACAATGGAACAACAATAGCAACTGACTTTGTTGGTACCCGTGATCCGAACTCTCTTGGTTTTAGAACTAATAACTTCGAACGAATGCAAATATTTGAACCTGTAATTCCAGCGTTCAACACAGGCTTTACCTCCTGCAAAATAATTGTGGGAGGTATTTTAATTTAATGAAATCTAACAATTAAATTATAGTAAAATTATAATACCCAGTATTTCGGGCGAAAAGCGATGTATCGCATTCCTCCCTTTTTCATTTCAGAGTAGTGTCAAAAATTAATTCCAATTTTTCATTGAGAATTTTACATTCTAAATTTTAACTTCTCGAAAAGGCAGGTGGATACAATAAAATTTAATTTTTTGTAAAATCCAGGTTCTAAAGTCGCAGCTGTCATGCAAAAAAAAGTGGTGTGGTCAGATTTGGCTATGAGCCGAAGAATATAAAAAAACACACCCACTATAATAATATACACCACTTCAGAATGCTGACTGATCAAAACCAGCTTCTAATTTCCTGTGCATGGCCAGAAGAGTAAGTTTTATGGTTAAAAGTTTGTACCCATTGCACTCCTTTGATTGCATTGGTAAGCAAAATTTCATCGGCACCAATAACGTCTAAAACATCCAAACTTCTTTCATAAATCAGCACCCCTTTTTCGTGGGCTTTACGGATGATATTTTTACGCATCACTCCATTTAAGCATCCATCAGAAAGGGGAGGAGTGAAAATAGCAGTATCGTAGATCACAAAAAGATTGCTGTTTGCCGATTCAATTATTTTATGGGAAGTGTTCAAAATGAAAACATCGTCAAAATTGTGCTCTGCGGCGTGAAGTGAAGCGAGAATGTAAGGCAATGCATTTAACGTTTTAAGGTTTGAAAAGCTTCCCGGTGCTTTTAGCACATCTTCAAATAACCCTAAATTTAATCCTGTTTTCTTTACGGAAGTGTTTATTTGCGAACAGGAAATATGAAGCGATGCAGAGTTATTAATCGGCAAATAAAACCCGGTTCCATCTCTAAATAAAGTGAGACGAACACGGGCAGAAGTCATTTCGTTTTTCTTTAATAAATCCATGATAAGATGATGGAGCTTTTCGCGATCGATCGCTTCCGTAAAGCCAAGTTTCAAAACCTCCATTGAATGGGTCAGCCGTTCAAAATGATCTTCGAAAAATTGAATGGTGTTATCGGTAACTTTCATCGTTTCAAACACCCCATCACCATAGCGAAATGCACGATTAAAAGAGGTAAAAATAGGGGTATCGGTCTCCACTAACTGACCATTAAAAAATTCAAACTTAGGAGATTTTTCACTCATTTTATTTGAGGCAAAGTGTGAATGAGATTGGAATTTACATCTACCAAAATACCCATCACACCGGCAGCTTCGCCAGCTTGTATATCGCGTTCGCGGTCGCCGATGAAATAAGAGGTAGATGGATCGATATCGAAGCGGGCGATAGCCTTTTCAACCAACAAAGAACCGGGCTTTCGACACATGCATTTCCCGCTAATTTCGTGATGCGGACAATAATACACCTCTGTTAAATTAATTCCTTCAGACGATAATAGTTCTATCATGTGCTGGTGAAGTGCTTCAACATCGGAATGTGTGTACAGGCCTTTTGCAATACCGCCTTGGTTGGTAACCACAATTAATTTAAATTCTTTACGGATGAACTCCCTGCAAGCAGCAAAAACTCCGGGAAGGATTTCAAAATCATCAATACGCCAGGTATAATCATTCTTGTCATAATTGATAACACCGTCGCGATCGAGGAAGATGGCTTTATTTTTCAAGTTAAAATGCAGTTAGTTGATCGAGGAAATGGAGAAAAATGGTAGGCTTGAGCAAAATGGTAAACAATAAACCAAATACTGCACCCCATAAATGTGCATCATGATTGATGTTACCACCACCTTTTTTATCCATGTAATAGCTGTAGGCAAGGTAGGAAACACCTACCAGAATGCCCGGTATTCCAATGATTCCGTAAAGGTAAATTTTATCGAGAGGTCGGAATAATATCGCTGCAAATAGCACGGCTGCAACAGCTCCCGAAGCACCCAAAGCATTGTAGCCGGCATTGTGCATGTTTCGTTTATAACTTGGCGTGATGGAAATGAGTAGTCCTCCAAGGTAAAGTAACAAATAATAAAATAATCCTTTCTCTTCAAAAATAGATACAAAATAACGCTCCACAACATTCCCAAAGCTCCATAGTACCAGCATATTCACTGCCAAATGAATCCAGTCGGCATGTATGAAACCGGATGAAATAAACCGGTACCACTGCTTGCGTTCCGTAACCATGTATGGGTTGAAAATTAAACGAGCCATCACATCGCTATTGTAAAAGGCAAGAATGGATAGAAGAACTGTAATACCTACCAGTGCGTTCGTCATACAACCAGTTGCAAGTTAAACCCGAAGGTGAGATTTGATAAATTTTTTATGAACTTCATTTTTTTTAATAGCTTCGTAAGACACAATAAACCAATCCTCTTGAACTCTTTTAAGGTGAGTGAAAAGCATAAATTATTTGAGCTTCGGAGGACACAGTAAACTAATGAACCTGCCTGCTATCGCCATGCTAAAGCTTGTCTTTAGCTTGGCAGGCAGGCCTGCCTGCTATCGCCATGCTAAAGCTTGTCTTTAGCTTGGCAGGCAGGCCTGCCTGCCATCGCCAAGCAAAAGCTTGTTTTTGGCTTGGCAGGCTAAAGAACTATAAAACCAATGAACTAATAAACTAATGAACTAATAAACTAATAAACTAAAGAACTAAAGAACTAAATTTTAAAGGTGTATCACCTCCCCATAAGCCGCTGCAGCCGCTTCCATAATCGCTTCCGACATGGTAGGGTGAGGGTGAACTGATTTTATGATTTCATGTCCTGTTGATTCTAATTTTCGGGCTACAACCACTTCAGCAATCATTTCAGTAACATTCATACCAATCATGTGGGCTCCTAAAAACTCTCCGTATTTGGCATCAAAAATCAACTTCACAAATCCATCTTTTGCTCCTGCGGCACTGGCCTTTCCGGAAGCAGAAAAAGGAAATTTACCTACTTTAATTTCATACCCTGCCTCTTTAGCTGCCTTTTCGGTGTAACCTACCGACGCAATTTCAGGTGAACAATAGGTACATCCGGGAATGTTATTGTAGTCGAGTGGCTCCGGATGATGACCTGCAATTTTTTCCACACAAATAATGGCTTCTGCGGAAGCAACATGCGCCAATGCCTGACCTTTTACAATGTCACCAATAGCGTATATGCCAGGGATGTTAGTCTGGTAGAAATCATTTACCATCACTTTACCTTTATCTGTAATAACGCCAACATCTTCCAAACCGATTCCTTCGATATTTGGAGTGATACCAACTGCCGATAGCACAACTTCTGCATCCAGCTACAACAGTTTCACCCTTTTTGTTTTTCACACTCACTTTACATCCATCACCACTAGTATCAACAGCTTCAACCATAGCTTCGGTCATGATTTCGATACCCGATTTTTTGAATGATTTTAAAAGTTGCTTAGAAATTTCTTCATCTTCAACAGGAACAATATTTGGCATGAATTCAACTATGGTAACTTTTGTTCCCATTGAATTATAAAAGTAGGCAAATTCCACACCGATAGCACCTGATCCAACCACCACCATAGATTTAGGTTGGGAGGGAAGTGACATTGCTTCGCGGTACCCAAAAACTTTTTTTCCATCCTGTTTCAAGTTAGGAAGTTCACGAGAGCGTGCTCCTGTTGCAAGGATAATATTTTTTGATTCAACCACCGATTTAGTTCCATCGGCAGCGGTAACTTCTACTTTTTTACCGGCAACCAATTTTCCGGTTCCCATAATCACATCAATCTTATTCTTCTTCATCAAAAACTGAACACCTTTGCTCATGCCATCTGCTACTCCACGACTGCGTTGAATAACAGCTCCAAAATCGTGTGATGCCTCATTAACTTTAATTCCGTAATCGGCTGCGTGGTTGATATATTCAAAAACCTGAGCACTTTTTAATAAGGGCTTTTGTAGGGATACAACCCCAATTAAGACATATTCCGCCAAGGCTTTCTTTTTCAACAATAGCAGTTTTTAATCCCAGTTGTGAAGCTCTAATTGCAGCCACATATCCACCCGGTCCGCTTCCAATCACTAAAATATCGTAGTTCATGATGTTTATCTTTAATTTCGTGGTGCGAAGATAAAGAATCTTAGCGTACTGAAAAAGCACTTATTTTCGTTCACAAATTATTCAATATCAATATTATATGCAAATTATTTTCAATCATTCCAAGCCTCACGGCCGTTTTGTTTCCATTGAAATAAATGTTGAAGGACCCTTTAAAGACGATCAAATTGAATTGCAACTGCCATCGTGGAGACCGGGAAGGTATGAATTAGTGAATTTTGCGAAAAATATTAAGGGTTTTTATGCTGAAAATGAATCGGGTGATTTGTTAGCCTTTAAGAAAATGTCGAAGGATAAATGGCTGATACATATTACCGGAAAGAGTTTGGTGGTGAAGTACCAATATTTTTCATCACAGCCTGATGCCGGTGCCTGTTGGATGGAAGACGAAGTGATGTACATAAATCCTGTTCACTGTTGTATGTATGTGCCTGGCCGTGAGCATGAGCCAATCTGTGTAAAACTTCAGGTTCCGGAAAATTGGAACGTTGCTACCGGCTTAAAAAAGGTGAAAAATCATGAATTTACAGCCGACAATTTTGATCAGTTGGCCGATTCACCTTTTATCACTTCCAACTCGATGCAGCATAAATCTTATAGTGTAAATAATATCACTTTTAATATTTGGTTTCAGGGGGAATGTACACCGGATTGGAATAAAATCATCAAAGATTTTGAAGGTTTCACTATATCACAAATTGAAATGATGAAAGAGTTTCCCGTTAAGGAATTTCATTTTTTGGTACTCGTTTTACCGCACACTTTTTATCATGGTGTAGAACATTTAACCTCGACCGTTCTTGCTTTAGGTCCCGGAATAAATTTGATGAAACCTGCTTTGTATAACGATTTTTTAGGTGTTGCCTCTCACGAATTGTTCCATGTTTGGAATGTAAAATCCATTCGACCGGTTGAAATGTATCCCTATAATTTCACTGCCGAAAATTATGCACGAACCGGCTTTGTTTACGAAGGAATTACTACTTACTATGGCGATTTATTTTTAGGAAGATCCGGTTTTTTTAATGTCAAACAATTACTCGAAGAATACAGTGTTCGTTTGCAAAAACATATGGACAATGCCGGAAGGTTTAATTATTCGGTTGCTGAATCCTCTTTCGACACCTGGTTGGATGGTTATGTTCCCGGTGTGCCGGGAAGAAAAACTTCTATATACGATGAGGGTTGTCTGCTGGCTTGGATTCTTGATTTTATGATACGATCATCAACCGATTCCCATAAATCGCTCGATCAGGTGATGCAGGTGCTTTATTTTGATTATGCTAAAAAAGGAAGAGGTTATTCTGAATCTGACTTTACGGATGTGTGTGAAATGGTTGGTGGAAGAAAGTTTACCGAGTTTTTTCATAATTACGTATACAAAGCTGCCTCTCTTGATAGTTTGTTACGTGAAGTGGTATCGTTGGCCGGAATAACTATTGATTCCAATCCTTCCACTAATGCGTATGAACGTCAACTTGGAATAAAAATAGATAATCGTCAAGGTGTACATGTTGTTGCGGTAGTATATCCTGAATCGCCCGCTAGTGTAGGAGGTGTACTTAAAGATGATGAAATTATTGCAGTGAACGAAATGAAAATTGTAAATAATTTGAATGATTTGTTGGAATATTCTACGGAAAAGGAGATTGAGCTGACGATCTTTTCATCAGGGAAACTGAAGAAGGTCAAATTGCTAAAAACCAATCAAACGTACTTCAATAAATACACCTTAGTAGCCTCGGCAGAACTAACAGCTTCTCAATTGAATTTTAGAAATAAATGGTTGAATAAATAACATTCAATTTTCATTCAATTAACATCAAAGAAAACTAGTACTAATATGTTTACAACTTAAACATCCCAAAAACAACAACTCAATTGACTAATCACCTTATCAACCTTCATTCAAAAGTGTACATTTCCAAATTATTAATTTCGGTATTATCCCTTCTGCTAATGACAACTTCAAATTCCTTCTCACAATTCGATTTACAAGGACACCGTGGATGTAGGGGTCTGCTTCCTGAAAATTCGATTCCGGCTTTTGTAAGGGCCATTGATTTGGATGTAAATACTCTAGAATTGGATGTTGTGATCACTGCCGATGGAGATGTGTTGGTATCTCACGATCCATTTATGTCGCACGAAATTTGCCTTATGCCCGATGGTTCCCGCATACTTGAATCGCAAGAAAAGGAATTGAACATATACAAAATGACAACAGCTCAGGCTCAATCATTTTCATGTGGTGAAATAGCAAATCCTCACTTTCGCGAACAACATACCATGAAAGTTTATAAGCCGTTGCTGAGTGAAGTAATCGATTCAGTGGAGAGTTATCTGAAATCTAATAATCTTCCACCTGTAAATTATAACATCGAGACAAAATGTACCCCTCAGGGAGATAATATTTTTCATCCCGGTCCTGAAGCTTTCGCTGATAGTGTTTTGAGTGTGATACTTTCAAAAGGCATTGAAAGTAGGTCTTACATTCAATCATTTGATGTAAGAACTTTACAACATTTAAAAACTACAAATGCTCCCGTAAAGTTGGTTTTGCTGGTGGAGAATATCTTGGGCACCAGAAAAAATTTGAAGCAACTTGGTTTTAAACCCGATGTATACAGCCCCTATTATATGTTGTTAACAGCTAGAAATGTAAAGTCACTTCAAAAGAAAGGCATGAAAGTGATTCCATGGACGGTCAATGAGGTGAATGACATGAAATCACTAATTACCATGGGAGTCGATGGAATTATCACCGATTATCCCAACATTTATAACAAAATGATTCAAAGGAAGTAAACTATTATTTAACTGCGATTACCGAAATTTCAACATTAGCTTCTTTGGGTAATTTTGATACTTGAACTGTTTCCCTGGCGGGGAAGTCGGATTTGAAGTATGAACCATACACTTCATTCACTTCTATAAAATTTCCAATGTTTATTAGAAAAATAGAAGTTTTTACAATATTTTCGAAACCCATTCCTGCTTCTTTAAGGATGGCTTCGATGTTTGCCATTACCTGTTTGGCTTCATCCTGAATGTTCGTCTGAACCATTTTTCCATTTTCAGGATTAAGTGCAATTTGCCCTGATATGTAAAGAGTGTTTCCTGCCATTACTCCTTGGCTATACGGACCAATAGGAGCAGGAGCAGAAGATGTTTTGATTATTGTTTTCATAAGTGTGTTGAGTGTGTTTAATGTGTATGGTGCAAATATATAATCTTCCTACCTCATGACAATGTCAATTCATTAACAACAACAGAGATCGACCACGAAAAGCTTCAAATTGGCTATATTTGCAGCAAATAAAAACAGACCGTTCTATCGCTTTCAGTGCAAGCTGAAGGAGGAAAGTCCGGGCAACACAGAGCGCCACACTTCCTAACGGGAAGGTTCTTGCTGAGAAATTGGCAGGAAACAGAAAGTGCCACAGAGAACAAAACTACCTTCCTTCGGGAGGGAAAAGGTGAAAACGTGAGGTAAGAGCTCACGGTATGTTTTGGCGACAAGCATACGGGTAAACCTTGTGGGTTGAAAGGCCATGTATACGGATTTGCAAGTTCCTGGAATTTGTAAAAGAGCTGCTCGCTCCATTCCGCGGGTAGGCCGCTAGAGGTTGTTAGTGATAGCAATCCCAGATAAATGATAGAATCCCGAATTAAGCACGAAAGTGAACTGTTTCGGGAACAAAACCCGGCTTACAGGTCTGTTTTTATTTTGTTTATTGCTTCCAATCAAATAATACCTTATCACCATTATTTGTTCCTATGCTTTTATTAAAAATAGAAAAGCATCCGCTACCTTAGCGTCCTGAACCATGTTCCACTATGCGTAAATTTATCATCTACCTTTCCAATAGCCACGAAACAATACTCAAGTCGATCATCATTTTGATCACAGTAGCTGTGATAGCTGCTTTGCTGCCTCATAAGGTGCGATATAAATTTGATTTCCAAAATGGAAAGGCCTGGAATAGTGATGATCTCGTTTCTCCCTATGATTTTCCGGTCTTTAAAGATGCAGATTCTCTTAATGCCGAGAAAAAGCGGATTCAGCAAAATGTTTTGCCACATTTCCAACTTGATACTTTGGTTTTGTACAAAGCACTTTCTAGTTTTCAATTGAAGTTGGAAAAAGATTCTTTACCTGCCGATGAACATAATCGTTATTTGCAAGCAGGCAATTTGGTTCTTGAAGAATTATTTAATCGAGGGATTATTCGATTGTCGGAAACCGAACAACCCGGAAATGGCGGACGATTAGTGTTGATGAAAGGTAAGGTTGCAAAAAACAAAGGCCTCGGAGATTTTTATGAACCCACTGCTGCTGCTGCCTATGTTGAAACAAGGGTTGCCTCTTTCAAAGGTATCAACCACAATTTTCTTACCTCCACACTGGAAGACCTGATTTCACCCAATGTATTTTACGATAAAAATCTTACTGAGATTGTAACAGATCAAAAGGTTGCTGAAATTTCACCTACCAGAGGCATGATACACAAAGGTGAATTAATTATTTCGAGAGCTCAAGTGGTAACCCCCGAAAAATTCCTCGTGCTGGAATCTCTTAAAAATACAATTGAATCAACTTTACCCGACAAGCAAACAGTACGTGAAATATACATTGGTCAGTTGCTTATCATTGCAATTGCGTTAGCTGTATTGCTCATATTTCTGGCAGTACTCCGAAAAGATATTTTCGCAGACAACCGCAAATTGGCTCTCATTTTTACATTAATTATGTTGGTAATTGCAGCCTACACAGGTGTAATGAAAATGACATCCTTGAATCCTTATGTGGTGCCAATTTGTATTTTACCAATTGTAATAAGGGTATTTTTCGATACACGTCTAGCTCTTTTCGCACATGTTATCACTGTATTAATTTTAGGCTCAATAGCCCCTAACGGATATCAATTTGTTTTTATGCAAATTATTGCGGGAATGGTAACCATTTTCAGTGTTACACATCTTCGGAAACGTGCCCAATTATTTATTTCGGCAGGGATGATTTTTGTCTCATATATGGTATGCTATATCGCCTTGTCAGTTATTCACGAAGGCAGTATCACTCAAGTAAATCAGTCGAATATGATTTGGCTGGTGGGAAATGTATTGATGACACTTTTTTCGTATCCGCTTATTTATATTTTTGAAAAAGTTTTTGGCCTCACTTCCGATGTTTCTCTTATGGAACTCTCTGATACCAATGCTCCTCTATTAAGAGAACTTTCTATTAAAGCTCCCGGAACATTTCAGCATTCTATGCAAGTGGCGAATCTTGCTGAAGCTGCAATTTTTAAAATCGGTGGCAATTCTTTACTTATCAGAGTGGGAGCCCTTTATCATGACATTGGTAAAATGGAAATGCCAATGTATTTTATCGAAAACCAATCAACCGGCGTAAACCCTCACGATGAACTTTCTTTTGAAGAAAGTGCTTCAATAATAATTAGCCATGTGATTAAAGGTATTGAAAAGGCACGTAAAAATAAACTTCCTGATCTAATAATCGATTTTATTAGAACTCATCATGGTACCACTATGGTTCAATATTTTTATCAATCATTTTTAAAGAATTATCCTGAGCAGATTGTTGATGAAGACGATTTTAGATACCCGGGACCACTTCCTTTTTCAAAAGAAACCGCTGTCTTAATGATGGCCGATTCAGTGGAAGCATCCTCACGAGCCCTGAATAAACCCAGTTTTGAATCCATTAACAAACTTGTTGATTCTATTATTGATCGCCAAATTGAACAACAACAGTTCATCAATTGCGATATTACTTTTAAGGAAATTTCATCCATCAAAAAGATATTTAAGAAAATGTTGATGAGCATTTATCATGTGAGGATGGAATATCCGAAGGCATAGGGATATATTGAACGCAGAGACCTGCCTGCAGCAAGCAGGTGCAGAGAAATGGGATGCAGAAAATTTTCTAAATACCCCAAATTATCACGTTGAATAAATTCTCTCCGTGTACCTCAGTGTCTTCAAGCCTCCGTGTTTAATAGACCCTCCACCACATACTGCACCACACCCTCCACCGTTCCGCAAGAATAACTATTTTCTCAACTTAGGATCCATGGCATCACGAAGTGCCTCTCCAAGCAAATTGTAAACCGTTACCGTAACAAAGATGGCTAGGCCGGGAAAGACCACCAGCCACCAGGCCTGAAAATTCTCCTTTCCTGCAGCTAAAAGTGAGCCCCAGGTGACAATATTTTGCGGAACACCAATTCCTAAAAACGATAATCCCGATTCAACTAAAATTGCAGAAGCAATTCCGAAGGCGATGGCCACCAAAGCAGGTGCAATTGCATTGGGTAAAGCATGCACAAAAATAATTCGTAAGGTTGAAAAACCCATCGATTGCGCGGATTGTATGTATTCCAGATTTCTGACTTTAAGCATTTCAGCTCTTGTAAAACGTGCAATCTCCGTCCATGAGGTGATGCCAATTATTAACACTAAATTGGTGAGTGATGGACGAGCTATAGCGGCCAATGATATGATGAGTATGAGTCGCGGAAGGGAGGTAATTACTTCAATGAGTCGGGAAATGTAAGTATCGACAGGAAAAAGTACCTTTTCGCGAAACAATGGAATCCATTTCAGCATTGATCCTGAAAAGAAAAACAGTGTTAAAATAATAGCAAAAAAAACCAGTGATAGCACTAGCTGAAACATAAATGACATTGTGTTTCCGGCCAACGCATCAGAAATTTCGAAATGACGCAACCGAAAAGCATAAAACCATGCGGGGATTATACCTAATATCAACATCCAGAAATTCCCTCGTGAAACGTGAAGATGTACATCGCCAAAATATCCCGCAAAGGCGCCCAAAATTATCCCAATGGTGCCAGCAATAAGCATGGATAAAAGCCCAACAGTAAGCGAAACTCGGGTGCCATGAATTAACCCTGCAAGTAAATCCTCTCCTCGTTTGCCAGTGCCTAAAAGATGTCGTTCTAAACCTCTTAATTGTGTTTCACTTCCATTGGTTTGTATTCGATATTGGTAATCGCCCGGCCCTTTATAATCGGAGTTATCGAGATCGGATTTATGAGGTGCGTAAGGAATGAAGGGCATAACTTTTCTTACTTCTCTTTCAGGGAATTCTTCCGTAAAGTTTACCCGCTCCTTTTTTTCAGAACCTACATAACCAAATTCGCTTCCCGTGAATGCCGGAAAAAATGTTTCGCCTTTGTATGAAAAATAGAGCGGCTTATCATTCGCAATCAATGGAGACAATAGTGCTATCAGCGTTAAAAACCCCATCAGCGCAAGTGAAACCTTTACCAGCCTGCGCTGTTTTAGCAGTTGCCACACACTCACCGTTTGATCTTTAATTCCGCTCATAATCTATTTCAACGTTTATTCGTGAACGTTATACGCGGATCTGCAATAGCATAAAGTATATCCGAAACTAAATATCCAATCATCGTTAATAGTCCGGTAATGGTGAATATGGCCACTATCATGGGGTAGTTTTGGTTTTGGATGGATTGCACCGTTTCATATCCCATGCCGGGAATGGTAAAAATGGTTTCAAGAATGACAGAACCACCAAGCGCAAGAGGAAAAATGTTTGCAAACACTGTGATTAACGGCAGTAATGAATTGCGAAATGCATGTTTGAATACAACCGTGCGGAATGAAAGTCCTTTAGCCATTGCTGTGCGGATGTAATCCTGAGTCATTGTTTCGAGAATGGCGACTCGCATTGTCCTCGACAAAAAAGCAAATGAACTGTAGGTGTAACAAATGAGTGGAAGGATGATATAAGGTAAAGAGATCATTAAGTTCTCAAAAACATTTGCATCATCAGAATACCCTGAAACGGGTTTTATTCCCGATGCCGGAAACCAATGCAACACATCGGGATTGGCGAAGGTCATGAGTAATAAGGTAGCCACCCAAAAAGAGGGCATTGAATAGAGAATAAAGAGTGTAACAGAAGTTGATCGGTCAAATTTGGAATCTTTACGGGCACCTGCCCAAACGCCAATAGGAATGCTTACCAGATAGGCCAAAAGTACCGATGCCAAAGCAAAAAACATGGACCATCCAGCCTTTTGAAGAATCACTTGCGACACAGGTTGTCGTGTTTGATAAGAAATTCCAAAATCACCACGAATAATTCCCTTCGAATGTATGGCACCGTTAGCTGTAAGCCAGTTTCCATCACCAAAAATCCAACGGTGATACTGGTTTTGAGAATGAAATTGAATTACAGGAATAAAATTTTTATATCGAGTAGTATGTTCCGACCAACTTTTGAGAGATCGCTCCGCATCTGAATAGGCATCAGCAAATTGAATATTTTTATTGTCGTGTGCTTTTGTGAGAGGTTTTAACTGAAATAAATTTGATTCAATTTGCTGTTGCGAAATACTATTAGTCAAATTGGAAAGCACAAAAGTAATTTTAGTGAAAGAGGAATCAGGTAGAATAGGAGTGAGCTTAAATCCCTCGATGGCTAATTTTGAAAGAGCAAGATGCAGGCTAGTAGTTTGCTCTGCATTCCCGCTAATTCTCGATAACCTACAGACGGATTCCTGAGCTCTTTCATCATAAATATTAGAAACAAAATCAGGCTCACTTAAGGGCTTTATGGAAAAATAAAAAACAGGAAGATCGAGGCCCAGCTTTTTTCTCCAGTACTTTGTTTGCTCTAATTGATTTTTACTCTGTGCTGAAATTTCATCTCCGGCAGCAACAGTTATCATCCGTTCAACGGGATCGCCGGGAGCATTAATACTGATGATGAATGCCAATAACGAAATCACAACCAAGGTAGGGAAAAACAACAGCAACCTCTTCACCAGGTAGTGAATCATGGCAATTTAATTTCGTTATGGGTTAGGAGAATCAGTTGATGAAAGTAGCTTTAGGTTGTTCAATAATATTCCGGGTCGTTCAAAATACATCTCAACATTACCAAATCGTTTATGAATTACATTTCGACGCAGACTGGAGAAGAGAAAAATCATAGGCTGCTCGTCGTAAACTAACTGTTGAAATCTCTTTACCAAAGGCAATCGTTGATCCGGATCAATAATGACTTTTATTGAATCGATGAGTGCATCGCTCGCAGCATTTCCAAAACCGGGATAATTGGAACCCTCATTTTGCCACGATGTTGTGTGCCACAGCTGGGTGAAATCTTCGGGCATGGCCGTTTGTCCCCACACGGCAATCATCATATCGAAATCATGTTTCTTTGCGTTAGCTACAAAAACCGAAAAGTCAAGCGGGTTCAACAATACTTTTATTCCGGCTTTTGCCGTACGCTTCTTCCAACATGGTTGCATAATCTTTCCAATCGGGTGTATTGGTCATGTAATTGAGAGTGAACTCAAATTTTACTTTCACACCATCAACCATTTTATCAAGAACATTATCACCATCGGTATCAACCCAACCCGATTCGGAAAGTATTTTTTTACCTAGTTCCAAATCATAAGGAAGTGGCTGCAGTGACGAATCAAAATCTTTCTTTAGCATTGAAACCGGTCCAATCATGCGTTTATTTTTTCCTTTATTAATAACTCTATTGAGGTCATCAACAGGAGTAAGTAAAGCCATGGCACGACGTACATTTTTATCGGTAAATAACTTTTTGTGCGTTACACCATCAGGACGATTGTTCATACCAATATAGGTGTAGTTAAATGAATCGGTAAAGCGCGAATGGTAATTACGATTGAAGTTGCTGTCGGCTTGCAGTTCAAGCATTGTTTTTGTGGCAATGAGGTTGGACCCATCCAGCACCTGAGCTTTAAAGTCGAGTGCTTGTGAGTTAGGATCTTTGTTAACGCGATAAATTATTTTGTCGGGGAAAGATGTTTCATAAATGGAAGTGGCATTTTTTGTCCAGTGATTAGCTTTTCTCTCTAATGTCACACTCTGACCCGGGTCCCAGGCTGAAACACGATACATTCCTAATCCCGTAAGGAAATTCAACTCTCTTGAATATTTAGAACTATTAAAATCATTTGCCCACTGCACCAATTCAGGATGACTCTCTGCCTTAAAAGTAGAATCGTCGAAATCATTGAATTTAAATTTTTGAAGTGCATTTGATTTATCATAAAAACTTGACTGCATTACCGGCCAATCAGCCCAGAAGATGAGATTGTGTATATAAGGAGTTTTCATCACTACCTTAAACTTTTTCGGATTGGATTGATCGGCAATAATTTCTTTTAGGTTATCCCAATAGGGTTTCGCGTGGGGATTATCGGTAAGTGGACATTTGCTAGCCATTGCGGTGAACACAACATCCTTATTAGTAAGAGGAGTTCCATCGTCCCAAACCGGTTCGTCGCGAAGTTCACAATCGTAGCTCAATCCATCGGGACTCAGCACCGGCATTGATTTTAACAAACCGGGAGCGACCTGTAGGGTTTGAAAATCGAGTCGAATCAGGAACATCTGAGTAAATTGAAAAATATCGACTCGCATGGAGGAGGTGCCGTTGGTAGGATGAAGGATATCGGGTTCGGCGATGGTATGATAGACTAAAATATTTTCCTTCGACCAATCTGATAAAAAATCATTAGAATCCTCAATTTTCACATAACTTACTGAATCAGAGACTCCAACAATAGCACTATCGGAAGAAGGATTCTTTTTTGAGGAGCAGGCAAATAAGAGACCACAGGTCAAAATCATCAAAAATAAAACCTTATGAGTGCCAAAATATGCCATAATAGTAACGTTTACAGGTGATTCGCAAATATAGAGAATTGGACTTGGAAATGAACAAAACGGGTAGTTGCTGACCCCAAAAAAAATATCTTCAATTATGTTTGATTACACATTGAGAATGCATACCTTTGCCGCCCTTAGTTCAGGTGAGGTGCCTGAGTGGCCGAAAGGAACAGTTTGCTAAACTGTCGTACGGGTAACTGTACCGAGGGTTCGAATCCCTCCCTCACCGCACTTGAAATTGAGAACTAATAAAAACAATAAATTCCACGGGGTGTAGCGTAGCCCGGCATCGCGTTCCGGTGTAGGCAGGTCAGGAAGGTGGTTAGTAGTTCGATAAAGGATAGTTCTTTAAGTAATAAGTAATAAAAATAGATACCATTCGGGGTGTAGCGTAGCCCGGTATCGCGCCTGCTTTGGGAGCAGGAGGTCGTCAGTTCGAATCTGGCCACCCCGACAAAAAGACAATAGGAACTAGTCAATAATAATATTGCCTATTGCCATTGTCTTTTTTTTTGGTTCCGTAGCTCAGCTGGATAGAGCAACTGCCTTCTAAGCAGTAGGTCATTGGTTCGAATCCAATCGGAATCACAAGGTCAACCAGTAGAGCATCCTGTCGTATGATGGGAAGGGCATTGACGAATCCATTCGGAATCACTTTTAATAATATCTTTTTTCATGTATATTTGTATTTAGTATTTTCTATTTTTAATTCATAAAGTCAGCTTTTTATGATTGGCATTATTTTCATATTAGTTTTCACTCAGGTATACTCCTTATCTTCACCTTTCGATCAGAAGATGGCACACACCAACGATTCAGGCACACTGGCCAGAGTGATACTTTATCGCCACCCACCATCGATGGGCGAAGCCCTTCGAACAGCCCCGAAGGGGCATCATCCACCATCGATGGGCGAAGCCCTTCGAATAAGCGAAGCCCTTCGAACTCCTAAAAACTCCTAAAACCTTGGGACAATCACTCGTAAAAAACTATCTCCATCTAGTGTTCAGCACGAAACACCGACAGCATCTAATACACCCACCTGTCGAAGATGAATTGCACAGCTACTTAGGTGGCATCTGCAAGAAGTTAGACTGTCAACCTATAAAAGTCGGTGGATACACCGACCATATCCACATTCTATGCATGCTATCTAAAAAAATAGCACTCATGAAATTAATGGAAGAAGTAAAATCACATTCTTCAAAATGGATTAAAACAAAAGGTCCTGAGTATGCAAATTTTTATTGGCAAGACGGATATGGTGCTTTTTCAGTCAATCCGGCAGAAATAGATAGAGTAATAAATTATATAGCTAATCAAAAAGAACATCATAGCAAAAAAACCTTTAAAGACGAATACAGAGAATACTTAAAAAAATACGAAGTAGAATATGATGAACGCTATGTTTGGGATTGATCATTAAGCTAAAGCGAGGCAAAGGGAAGGGAGAGGAAACTCTCTTTTCAAAAGTCCAAAATTTTTCATTACTTTTAGAACTCGAAAATCCTAAAAATTCAATCCATGAAACCAATTCTACATGTATTTGCGATGGCTGTTCTATTTGCTGTCACATCTTGTTTCTCAACCACTTTAGTGGCACAACCATGCAGTGATGCAGGTACTGCTTCTTCGGCAGACAGCCTCATATGCTCGGGTGCCGGAACTGAATTATTACTCACCGGCTTTATCGGCGCCATTCAGTGGCAGAATTTTGATGGAACGGTTTGGGTAAATGAAACCGGTCCTGGTTCAACCACTGCCAATTATGCAATAACCCCATTGGTGACCACTGATTACAGAGCGGTGGTGACAGACGTTGGTTGCGATCCTGATACTTCTAACCAGATAACTGTTGGGGTAGGAGTTAGTGCACCCATTACCACCAATGGCACACGTTGTGGTTATGGTCCAGTACAACTCACCGCCACCGGAAATGGTATCAAATGGTACGATGCAGCTACCGGAGGAAATCAGCTCGCAACCGGAGCCTCTTTTTCACCAATTGTATCTTCTACAACAACGTTTTATGCTGCTGCTTCACTTGGGGGTGGTCCGCCTACACCTCTGACAACCACCTTCGCCGCCGGTAATGGATTCGATGGAAATATGTTCGATATAACCGCCATAAACGCCGTTACCATCGACAGCTTTGCTGCTAATTTTAATGCTGGAACCGGAACTGCAGAGATTTGGTACCGTCCCGGAACACATGTTGGATTTACAGCAAGTAATGCAGGGTGGACACAAGCAGGAACTGCTCCATACACTTCAATCGGCAATGGCGCACCAGGAACATCGATTAATATTTTTGTGAATGTTTCAATTCCTGCCGGACAAACCTATGCCTTTTATGTTCATGGTAGTGCAGGTATACAATATACCGATGGAACTGCAGTGGGAAATATTTTTGCTCAGGATGCTAACATTGAATTTAAAGAGGGTTTTGGTGGAGCCTATTTCAATTTGACTAATTCACCACGTGTGTTCAACGGTCGTATAATGTATTCCGCCGGTTGCGAAAGTTCACGTAGTGCCGCTGTTGCAACCGTTACCTCCGCTCCTTCATTCTCCATCAACGCAGCTCCACCTGCTTTATGTCAAGGTCAATCATCTGTAATAACACTAACAAGTACCAATTCAAATTACACTTACTCATGGTCGCCTGCAACAGGATTGAGTGGAACAACTGGAACTTCTGTAACAGCTAATCCTTTACAGCCTATCACCTACACAATTATTGCAGATGATGGTACTTGTGGTTTTATTGATAGTGTATTTATGTCTGTTGGACCCGCCTCAGTTGCGGGATCAGCCGTAATATCAACAGATACCATTTGTTTAGGCGATCCGGCTACTTTATTTCTTTCAGGAAGTACCGGTAATATTCAGTGGCAAAGTTTCGATGGCAGCAGCTGGATAAATGAAACTGGCACCGGAAGCACCTCTGCACAATACGTTGTTTCACCTGCCTCAAATAGTACCTATAGAGCAGTTGTAACAAGCGGTGGTTGTGACCCCGACACAACAATTTCTCTCGATTTGTCTGTTCTTTCTATAGTTGATCCTACAACAATGGGCGATTCCATTTGTGCTCCGGGTGTAGTGAATTTAAGTGCAACAGGAGTTGGAGTAATGAACTGGTATGCCGCCTCGGTAGGTGGTGCAAGTATTTTTACAGGAAATAATTATTCTCCTTCCATAACTAATACAACTACTTACTTTGTGGAAGCCGCAGCAGGTTCAACTTATTTGCTCGGTATGCCTGTGTTATCACCGCTTTCGCAATTCACTAATACCGGCAGCGATTGGGGAATTCAGTTTGATGTTACTGCACAATCAACTATTCAAAGTGTTGACGTTTATCCCGGAGCCGGAGGTGGAAATATTACGATCAACTTACGTGATGCACTTGGTGGTCCGATTCTTAATACTATTACTGTTTCTGTAGGATCATCTTCCGGGCCGGTAACTGTGAATTTAGGATTTTTAGTCAATCCCGGTACAGGCTATAGATTAGAATTAGCTGCCGGAGGTGCACTTTGTTACTATAATTCGTTTGGTGCTGCTTATCCATACACATCACCCGGAAGTCCTGTAACTTTAACCGGACAAATAAATCCCAATTTCTCAGCAGGAACATTTTATTATTTTTTCTATAATTGGATAGTGAAGGAGGGATGTTCAAGTAATCGTGTTCCTGTAGAAGGAGTTGTTCTTCCAGGTCCACCCGTTCCAACAATTGCTCCTCAATGGAATATTCTAACTTCATCGGTAGCTTCAGGATATCAATGGTATCTTAATGGCACTTTAATTCCCGGTGCTACAGGTCAGGTTTATGTTGCTACACAATCGGGAAATTATACAGTTGTTGTTACTGATGCAAATGGTTGTACAGCAACTTCATTACCAACTTTTACAACAAGTTTGTCGGAGGCACCCGATGCTTCAGCATTTATAGTATATCCTAATCCGGTTACCGATAAACTCTACTTTGAATTATCACAACCCATCCAAAAAACAGGAATTTTAAATGTGTATAATATTATAGGTAAACTCATTCATTCGGAAGAAATTAATGCTTCAACTAAATTTATTAATTTCAATTTTGCTGCCGGTAATTATAACATCGAAGTAATTGCAGATGATGTAATTTACAGAAGGAAAGTGGTGAAATAGAAAAAAGCAGGAATTTTAAATATTTGTTTTAAAATCTGCAATTAGAATTGATTTTCTGATTGCAGATTTTTTTTTAATTCATCGATTTAAGCCATTTAGAGTTGAATACCTATTTCTAAAATTTTCATTAGATGAGATTCTATAGTTACGCATCAGTATGTATATACGTGAAGATGTGCTGTGTTACCGCATCGTGCTCTCCTCATAAAGCGATGCCCTGTGTTAGCGGATTAAGTCCTTTCAGGGCATGTAATAATAATAGGCATTATAGGCCTCTTAAGTCGAAAGGGAACAGCCCTTCGGCTACCGCCATATCAAAAATAGCCCTGAAAGGGCTTAATCTATCAGCAGCCCTTCGAGTTCAAGTACAACCCTTCGAGTTCGAGTTCAACCCTTCGAGTGCAGACCCTCGAGCACCGTCTAGTTTCGCCGGGCTACAGTCATATCAAAAATAGCCCTGAAAGGGCTTAATCTATCATCGAAGTGTGCAGCCCTTCGAGTTCGAGTACAACCCTTCGAGTTCGAGTTCAACCCCTCGAGTTCGAGTACAGCCCTTCGAGTGCAGACCCTCGAGCACCGTCTAGTTTCGCCGGGCTACCGCCATATCAAAAATAGCCCTGAAAGGGCTTAATCTATCAGCAACCCTTCGAGTTCGAGTTCAACCCTTCGAGTGCAGACCCTCGAGCACCGTCTAGTTTCGCAGGGCTACCGCCATATCAAAAATAGCCCTGAAAGGGCTTAATCTATCATCGAAGGGTGCAGCCCTTCGAGTTCGAGTACAGCCCTTCGAGTTCGAGTGCAGCCCTTCGAGTTCGAGTGCAACCCTTCGAGTTCGAGTGCAACCCTTCGAGTTCGAGTGCAGCCCTTCGAGTAATAGTCTAGGAGGACGCGGTAAACTAAAAAAGGAGACCATCGCCAAAGCGAAGGTCTCCTTTTAAAGAAGTTTTAATCAGTAATTAAAAAATCATCAATTTGCTGGTAGCAACATTGCTTCCATCATTGATTCTGATTACATACGTTCCGGTGCTGAGGGTAGCAGCATCGATAACATGGCTGTTAGCACCCTGGATTACAGAGATGTTTTCAGTTGCAACAATTCTTCCTGTAAGATCAAATATGTTGATTGTTACATTTGATTGTTTAGCAGAATTGATAGTCATGTTCACATTGTTAGCCGACTGATAAGCAGTCACACCTAAATCACCGTTGTTAATATCATTCAAACCAACAGTACAAAGTGGATCACCTGCTGCATATAATGTCACCATTACTGACGCACCTGTGTAGGTACAAGCCGGATCAAGAGTGTATCCGGTAATGTTAGTTGCAAGTGCAGGGTTAGTTGCATTGCCAATAACAACAGGTGTAAAATAATATACACCTGCAGCAAAAGTTGCACCATTATTAATAAGTGTGGTGTTCACTGTAGGAGCAACCGGAAACACTGCAGGCGTACCACCGGAGATAACACCGGGAGCTTGATTTAATGGATCATTGCTTCCCAAAAGATCAATTGTAGAAAGAATTACTGCATAACCATATATTGAACCTACAGAAGGAGAAACGGCATTTGTTGTAGAAATAAATAATGTATCACCGAAACAGATTGTTAAATCAGGTGCTGACATAACTCCTGCACTTATTGAAGGATCTCCACAGGCAACCGGTGCAAGTTGTTCAAATTTAAAAATACCTTCAGAAGAAGGAGACATAGTAAAACCACCTGCCCACATTGTGTTGGTATTCCAAACTCCTAAAGCAGTTCTTTGTGCACCAGTTTCAATGTCGGTCCATGTTAAACCACCATCATCGCTGTAAGAAGAACCAATGAATGGAGCAGCAGCACCTGTAGAAACTAGTCTTGAGGCAGTTCCAGGAACATATGCTAAATCGCTACCAAACATGTTACCTGTTACAGTTCCTGCTGTCCATGTAGCACCTCCATCTGTAGTTCTGCGAACAGTATTTACACCTGTAGTTGCATTGTATAAACGAGCAAGACCGTTGCTCGCATCCCAAAATGCGATATCCATTGCTCCGTTTGTTGGAACAGTTATACCGGTTGCCGATACTGTCCAAGTTACACCCATATCAGTAGACTTGTAAACACGACCCTTATTGGTATCAAACCAAATTGTGTTTCCAACAACTTCATAATGGTTCACAATTCCGTATTCACCTGCTAATGGAGCAGGAATGTTAGCCGGTGGAACTGCAATCCAAGTAGTACCTCCATCAGTGGTAGTATACAATTCGAAATTGGTTGGATTTGGATCACCCATTGAGAAACCATCATTTGCATTCCAGAAATAAACTACGTTAGGGAATGAAGTAGTATTAAAAATAGTTCCAACACCTTGCTGAGCCCAGTTAACACCACCATCGGTAGTTTTCCATATTCCTCCACCGGTTCCTACAGTTGCATTGTACATTATTGCCCAGGCAGTTGTAGCATCCAAACCGTGAATCATCGACCATGCATGCCCTGCAGGTGCCGATACTACACCAGGAATCCAGGTTGCTCCTCCGTCAATTGTAGTTGAAAAATCACGATAGTTTCCTGTTCCACCCACAGCACCATCATAAGAAGAGATCCAAACAACATTTGAATCTGCAACGCTAATGTTGAATACTCCTGTAGATACATTCGGAAATCCTGTAGCTTGAGGGTTCCACGTTCCTTGTGCATTGGCTCCAATAATTGAGAGTCCCAATGCAGCTAATAATAATAATTGTTTTTTCATGAATTAAATTGGTTTTTTGATTTATTTCCAGCAAAATTAAGGATTTATTTTTGAAGAAAGTGAGTGAATTTTAAATATCTTAAAGTACTGAATATCAAATTATTAAAACATTTTTAACAGAGCTTTTCAACGACTGTTGTAAGCTCATCCAAATTATTTTTCTGACTTCATGAAGTAAATAAACAAGGTTTGAGATGCTTTTTTAGATTTTATTCAGGAAATTATCTCAATACTGAAATAAAAATATTTTGATGATTTGATAATATTCATTCGTATCTTAGCATCGCTTTTTAATAACTTTTCGTTGTATGAAAATTTGGAGCCGTTTTCCGGTATTCCGTTTTTTAATTCCTTTTTCCATAGGAATTTTAATTGCAATTCATTCTCAAGATTGGATTCGCTGTTTTATTGCTATTGCCACAAGCGGTTTTTTATTGTCAATTTTATTTACTGTAAAAAATTATGCAACCGGCAAATATGCACAGCGATGGCTTGCAGGCATTCCGTTTTATTGGTGTTTTGCCGGATTGGGTTTTGTTATCACCTGGTACCATCAATCGATTCGTTATACAGATCATTTTGCCTATGAAAATTCAGTTTCCACATCTCAGTATTTTATAGTCACTCTAACCGATCCTCCTGCTTTAAGTTCAAAAGGGTTTCGTATTACAGTATCGGTGAAGGCACGCAAAGACAGTTCGAAATGGGTTGCTACAAGAGGGAAACTCTTAATATATCTCCACGACAGCCTTCATAAAAGTGAATACCACATCGGCGATCAATTCATCATTTATTGTCAGCCATTTAGAGTTGCAGCTTCAGGAAACCCCGGTGCCTTTGATTATTCTCAATACTTAATGGGGAAAGGAATTTACTATCAAGCTTTTTTAAAAAATGAGAAGTTGAAATTGCTTCAAAAAGGTGATTCGAATAGCATGTATGCTTTAGCCGTTATATTACGTGATATCTTACTCGAAAAGCTCAAAAGATTCATTCATGACCCCAATGAATTAGGTGTTGCAGGTGCACTATTATTGGGTTATGAAGATTGGCTCGACCCCGACTTGGAACTTTCTTACACAGGAGCTGGAGTGCTGCATGTGCTCTGCGTATCCGGGATGCATGTCGGTCTTATATATTCTATTCTTGCTTTCCTGCTTTCCTTTATGGAAAATAGAAAATGGCTTCGTCCACTAATGTTTACCATGCTTTTAATCTTCCTGTGGTTCTATGCACTGGTCACCGGATTTAGTCCGTCAGTGGTGAGAGCATCAGCAATGTTTACTTTTGTAGTGATGGGGAAATGGTTGAATCGAGAAGCTAATATTTACAATCTCCTTTGCAGCTCTTGTATTTTGCTATTTACAATGAATCCATTTTTGATTATGAGTGCGGGATTTCAACTTTCCTTTTTAGCCGTTTGCGGAATTGTTGTTATTCACAAAATGATATTACCTCTTTTAACTATCTCAAATCGCTATCTGTTTATGGTATGGGAACTTATTTCCATTTCATTGGCAGCTCAAATTACCACTGTACCCTTAAGTTTGTTGTTGTTTCATCAGTTCCCAAATTATTTTATTATAGGTAATTTACTCATCATTCCGCTTTCTACTTTAGTGATGTATAGCGGATTAATTTTCCTCATTACCGACTGGATTCCTTATGTTGGCTGGGTAGTTGGAAAAGCAACAACCATAGGAATTAGTTGCCTCAATAATTTAGTGGTTTTCATAGGAAATCTTCCGGGTGCAGTAACCGAAAATTGCTTCATTTCCTTTGCGGAGATGTGTTGTCTGTACGGAATTATGTTCTTTTTTATATTGTGGATCATTCATAAAACACGTTCTCTTTTATTTGCATGGATGGTGGTTTTCATTTGCTTTTTGGGATTTCGAATTTTATTACTGATAAATTCTTCGAATGAGAATTCAACAACAGTTTATAATAGCGGAAACTTTACTCTTATCTCTACCATTTACAATGGAACATCAACATTACTTTCCGACTCATCCTGCCCACAGAAAACAATTTTAAATGCAGCAAATGAACATTTGCTGGCAAACTTGGTAATAAGTAAAGAAAAAATCTTTTTAAAACCCAACACTGTCACTCTAATTAAATCAAATCATGAAATAAAATTTGCTCACATAAATAGTTGGCAAAATGGCGTTTCCTTAGAATTAGAAAAAACTACTTTAAAATTAAAAGTGCTGGTGATAGGCGGAGATATTGGTGTAAACGCTGAAAAAATTCTTAATAAATTTAAACCGGAAACAATTGTCTTTGATGCTTCCTGCAAAAGTTTTCAAGTAAAAAAACTAGAGCAAGAATTCAAAATATTAAAGATAATAACCCATGATGTAAAAAGGCAAGGAGCATTTAAAACAAGCAACTCACCAACCGGAAAGGGGAAAAGTATCCAACATACGAATTCCTTTTTCGGTTTGTTTGAGTGAACAGCATTCGTAAATAGGGTCGTGCTCGAAAAACAATGAGTAATTATTGTCGAGTGCCTCTTGAAGAAAAGCAGTTTTTTCATCAAATGTAACCAGTGGACGAGTATCATAAGCCATCACATAAGGAGTAGGGATGTGAGCAACTGAGGGTAACAAATCGGCCATATAAACTATTGTTTTGCTATTGACAGTTAAGTGAGGAATCATCATTGCACCGGTGTGCCCATGTACAAACTTCACTTTAAATCCGGGAAATAATTCTGCTCCATCCGTTGTATGTTTTAATTGTCCGCTTTGACTGATTGGCAGAATGTTTTCTTTTAAAAACGAAGCTTTTTCTCTGGGATTGGGTTTGGTGGCCCATTCCCAATGCTCTTCGTTGCTCCAATAAGTCGCATTTTTAAAAGCAGGAACATATCCGGTTTTGTCTTTGTTCCATTTAATACTTCCCCCACAATGGTCAAAATGCAGATGGGTGAGAAACACATCAGTAATATCATCCATACCAAAACCCTTAGCTTGTAATGATTTTTCCAGCGAATCGGATCCATTCAGAAAATAATGGCCAAAAAACTTATCGTCTTGTTTATCTCCTAATCCATTATCAATTAACACAAGCCTTTTGTCATATTCCACCAACATACACCTCAATGCCCAATTGCACATATTGTTAGCATCAGATGGATTCAATTTATCCCAAATCGACTTAGGAACCACTCCGAACATGGCACCTCCATCAAGTTTAAAGTAGCCGGTATTGATAGTATGAAGTTTCATTTTATGCAGATAATAGTTTAGAATGCAATATTAACTACAAATTGTTTATTAATATAATTTTTCATCTAGATATACCTTATTCGGAATGGTATTTTTGCATGCAAGGGAGACAAGTGACAAGTGACAAGTGACAAGTGACAAGTGACAAGTGACAAGTGACAAGTGACAAGTTGACTTAGCCTGAAATAGGTTGACTTTTCCTTTAACTAACAAACTAACCTTTTCACTCACCCAGCAATGACCAATGACTCTTCCACCGCGACAACGACCAATGACTCTTCCGCCGCGACATCGACCAATGACTAATGACTCTTCCGCTTAATCAACGACCAATGACTAATAATACCATTCACTTCATCGCCATCGGCGGAGCTGCTATGCACAACCTGGCTTTGGCATTACATAGCAAAGGCTATAAAGTAACAGGTTCTGATGATGAAATTAAAGAACCCTCATTGTCACGTTTAAATGCTGTAGGGTTGCTTCCTCTGCAGATGGGTTGGTTTCCCGAAAAACTGGAGGCTAAACCTGATGCTGTCATATTGGGAATGCATGCACGTGCCGATAATCCGGAGCTGTTGAGAGCGAAGGAACTTGGTTTGAAAATTTATTCATTTCCTGAGTATTTTTATGAGCAATCGAAAGACAAAATACGAATTGTGATAGGAGGTTCGCATGGAAAAACAACCATCACATCCATGATCATGCATGTGCTTAAAAACTGTGGAAAGGATTTCGATTATATGGTAGGATCCACTGTTGCAGGGTTCGACACGATGGTGAGATTGACTGAAAATGCACCGGTGATTATTTTGGAAGGAGATGAATATTTATCGTCACCCATCGACCGCCGGCCTAAATTTCATTTATACCGGGCACATATTGGGTTGCTGAGTGGTATTGCATGGGACCATATCAATGTATTTCCAACTTTCGAAAATTATGTAGAGCAATTTGCCAAATTTGCTCGCGATTTGCCTGAGGGAGGATCACTGATTTACTATATTGGTGATGATGAGCTAAAGAAGATTGCAAATAATATGCCTTCAGGTGTACAGGTAACAGCTTATGATGCGCCTGACTATTTCATTAAAGATGGAATATCCATTGTAAAAATTGAGGGTGAAGAATTTCCACTTCAGGTTTTTGGGAAACACAATCTCACCAATCTTGAGGGTGCCCGTGAAGTTTGCAAAATGGTTGGAGTAGGAGCGAAGGAATTTTATGAGGCAGCTCAAAGTTTTTCCGGTGCCGGAAGGCGAATGGAACTGGTGAAACAAACATCCGACAAGGTTATTTTTCGCGATTTTGCGCATTCACCCTCTAAGCTTAAAGCAACAGTTGCAGCCGCAAGGGAACAATTCCCCGAAAGGAAAGTTATTGCGTGCATGGAACTGCATACATTTAGTAGTTTAAGTGAAAATTTTCTGGAACAATATGCAGACACTATGAGCGACGCCGATTTGCCTGTTGTTTATTTTAATCCTGAAACCATTGCTCATAAAAAATTACCTCCTGTAACTATAGAACAGGTTAAAAGTGCCTTTGATGATGATAATTTAGTGGTGTTTACCAATGCTACAGAACTTTCCAATTTTATCCGTGCCCATTTTGGACCCAATTCGGTTTTGTTAATGATGAGTTCAGGGACTTTTGATGGTATTCCAATCGGTGATTTCTTATAACGGTGGCCAAGAGACAACCATATGCTATGGTTTGATTAATTCAATTTTTTTTATAGATTTGTATTGATTTTGTTTTTATAGGTCATTCATTTTGTAAATTCCAACTTTCATGAAAAACTTACTCTCAGTTATTCTAATCTCCATTCAATTCTCAAATTTGTTTGCTCAAACTCCAACTTTTATTGGGGCCGGTGGAACGGGAAATGCTTATAGCGAATGGCTGCTGGACGCTTCAACAAATATAAATGGAACTACCTTTTCAATAGGTAAATTCCAGGGCACTGTAAATTTCGATCCATCCGGTGGCACATATAATCTAACTTCCACAGGAGAAGATCTGTTTATTCGTTCAACTTCAAACAATATGCTTAACTGGGTTCAAGCAATCCCCGGCAATGCTAGTAATTTGTATGGTTGTTTGGTATCAGCAGATCCTTTTGGCAATGTTGTAGTGGCTGGGATATTTTCGGATACTATTGATTTTGATCCGGGGCCCGGTGTGATGAACATAATTTCCGAAGGCCAAAGTGATTTTTTTATTATCAAATTTTCGAGCAATGGGAGTATGGTTTGGGTCAAAACTATAGGAGGTATATACAGTGATGATGTTTATGCCTTAACTACTGATGCTTTTGGCAACGTATATACTTCTGGCAGGTTTGCTGCAACTGTTGATTTTGATCCGGGTGCGGGTGTATTCAGCATGACTGCACCCAATAATACCTCACATACTTTTATCAACAAATTAAATTCCAACGGAGATTTTGTTTGGACAAAACAAATTGGAGGGGTATCGGGTAATAATTCAGAAGGTAAATCAATTGCCACTGATGGACCGGGCGACATTTATTTATCAGGCCATTTCAGAGGTACTGTCGATTTTGATCCTGGTGCGGGTGTCTTTAACATGGCAACAGGTAATTTAACTAACTCTAATATTTTTATAACCAAATTGAATACAGCCGGTGATTTAATATGGGCAAAGTCTTTTGATGGCCCGGATTATGAACAAATAGTTTCCTTGAAACCTGATGTTCAAGGAAATGTTTATTTGACGGGTACAATTAATGGACAAACAGATTTTGATCCCGGAGCAGCTACATTTTACCTTTCAACAACCGGTTCAAAAGATGTGTTCGTTGCAAAATTGGATGCTTTAGGAAATTTTAATTGGGCTAAACAAGTAGGATCCGCAAATACCGAAGAATGTTATGATCTTGTAGTGGATGATGCCGGTAATTCCATTGTTTCAGGATCTTTTTTTGGCACAGTTGATTTTGATCCAGGATCGGGAAATTTATTTATGACCTGTGGAGGAAGTATTGAATCATTTATTCTCAAGCTCAACAATGCAGGAAATTTGACGTGGGCTACACATTTGGGAGGCACAGGTGCTGCCGAATGCCATGTTATTTCTTTGTCATTAGATGGATCTCACCATCTACATACAGCAGGAGTTTTTTATGAAACTTGCGATTTTGATCCTACACCCTCTACATTTAATTTAACTTCTGCCGGTTTTTATGATGTTTTCATCTCTGAATTGAGCCAATGCACGAACAGCATAAGTACTATTTCGCCTATAGCATGTGATTTTTATAATTCACCCAGTGGCAATTATACCTGGACAACAGGCGGCACCTACACGGATACAATTCCTAATGCTGCGGGATGTGATAGTATAATAACTATTAATCTGACAGTTAGTTCCGGGCCTATGGTAAACCTGGGACCAGATATTACTTTGTGCCAGGGCGATATAATTCAATTAAATGCAGGCGCAGGTATAACGTATTTGTGGTCGTCCGGTCAAACAACTCAATCTATAAGCGTTTCGCAGCCGGGTGTCTATTCCGTAACAGTTTCCGCTTTCAATGGTTGTACCGGAACAGATGCCGTTACAGTTATTGTTAATCCTGTTCCAAATCCTCCAATCACCGGATTTAATATTATTTGCGCGGGATCCAGTACAGCATTTTGTGTCAATGGACTATATTCCTGCTATTTGTGGAGCACTGGTGCCAACACACAATGCATCAATGTAAATACAGCTGGTGCATATACTGTTACAGTTTGCGACATGAATGGCTGCACAGGAACTGCCACAACCGTTTTGACAGTAAATCCTCTTCCAAGCCCTGTCATAACAGGAAACAACTCCATTTGCCAGGGCGCTTTCTCCAATTTCAATGCTGGAGCCGGTTATGCAACTTATCAATGGTCAACTGGAGCAAATACTCAAATCATTTCAGTGAACGCTGCCGGTTCTTATACTGTAACAGTGTCTGATGGCAATGGTTGTACCGGTTCCGCAACGGAAACGTTGAATGTGACCCCTAACCCTTTACCAACTATTACAGGAGATTCAACTTTATGTCCCGGGCAGTCAACATTTCTTGATGCAGGTGCCGGCTATGCAAATTACATTTGGAGTACAAGTGCAACTACACAGGGTATCACAATTTCTACATTTGGTATATATACTGTTACCGTCTCAAATGCAAATGCCTGTACCGGTTCCGCTAGTATTACAATATCAGCAGCACCGCCTTATCCAACAATTCTAACTGCTTCAGGTCCATTAGGAATATGTTTGGGCGACAGTGTTCAGCTTTTTACTCAAACACCTATGTCCTCATTTCAATGGCATAAAAACAATGTTCCGATAGTAGGAGCAACCACATCTTCTTTGTGGGTATCCGTTGCGGGTAGGTACAAATGTGTTTCAATAGATTCGAATTCCTGTTTAGCAGAATCTAATCAACTCCGGGTTTCAATTGTTTGCTTTCCGCCGCCACCACCTGTTGATAGGTTAGAAGAAAATGAGTTTTCGTCATTGGAAATTTTAGTTTTCCCCAACCCGAATAATGGCGCATTTTCACTTACATTCAACAAGAAAATTGCTGAACCTTTTGAAATTAATATTTTTGACCTTTCCGGAAAAAAAATTATGAACACATCTGCAGAATACCAATTACCGCTAAATCTCACATTGGATAAACCTGGATACTATTTATTGGAAATACTTTTTGCTGATGGAAAAAAATTCCGTAAACCAGTAGTTGTTATTTGATAGTAATAACGCAAATTCAATTTATCTTAGACACTTTTGGTGAGATGGATATAAAATCATCATTGAGTAATCCCTTTTAAATTTTGGATTCCAATTGTTGAATGTATCATATTCTCCAACATACCCACTACCACTAAGTTTCAGCTATTTTGTTGCATTTATTATTGAAAAATTTAGTATACCTATTTAGTGGTATTTTGGTGAATTATTTGGTTTTACATCAATTTATAATTACATTTGAACTCATACTGTCTGCTGACACAAATTAACCTGTTTTAAAAAACTCCATTTTCAACAGTCAGTTTCAATCACATTGCGAACATTTTGGTAGACTGTATTGCCGGAAGTTATAGCACTTTAATATTTAGGCAGTTTTCAGTACCACGACTACGCATCACTACTTTAGCAATTTTTTGTTGTCATGATAAAGCACAACCACATTGAATTGAATGAGAAAGCTCGTTTGAGAGCTTTAGATTCGTATGGGATTGCGAATTCACAACCTGATAAATTCCTTGACGGAATTACAAATCTCACAGCTAAAATTTGTGAAACACCTATTGCAATGGTGACCTTATTGGATGAAAATAGACAATGGTTTAAATCGAAGATCGGAATAACTAGTAAATACTCCCCTCGAGAAACTTCTTTTTGTCATCATGCTATTCAGCAAAATGATTTATATATTGTTGAAGATGCCTCCTTGCACCCTTTGTTCAACAATAATCCTTTCGTGATCGGCCTTCATAAAATGCGTTTTTATGCCGGAGTGCCATTGACTGATGCGAAAGGTTTTAACTTGGGAACCCTTTGTGTAATTGATCGTGTACCTAAAAAATTAACTTATATTCAAAAAACAACTTTAATTCATCACGCAAATTCAATAATGGAATACATTTCATTAAGACGGAGTGAAATGTCTGCCGCAATACTTGCAAATGATTTGCACAATTTATTTATGAATGCCCCCGATCTCATTTGCACCGCTACTCCCGATGGTTTTTTCAAAAAAGTTAGTCTTTCATTTATTAAAGAATTGGGTTATACAGAGAGTGAATTAATGACTCAGCCTTTCATCAATCTTGTTCACCCTGAAGATAAAGAAGAAACAATAAGTGTTTTGCAACAACTTGGAAAGAAAGGAGCCAACGTTAAATTTTTCAGAAATAGGTATCGGTGCAAAAATGGTAGATATTTATGGCTGAGCTGGAATGCTATCTCTAATAAAACTAATGGCCAAATTATTGCTACAGCACGGAATATTTCTGAAAAAATTAAAATGGAAAATGAGATGCAACGGCTCATTCAGGAAGAACAGAAATTCAATGAGGATAAAATAATTCAACTTTCTATGCTCACTTCTGCCTTATCTCACGAAATGCTTAATCCATTAAATATGGTACTTGGCTTTTCAGGTGTTAGTTTGGAATTGCTAGATGAAATTTTAACGAGTGATGACGATTCACTTATCTTAGAAAATTTGGTTCAAATTCGATCTGATCTTCTTAAAGTGAAAGAACATGCCGGTCATATGTCAGATGTTGTAGGAAACATGGCTGCTATTGAATGGAATTCAAATTTCTATACCGATTCAGGAAATCAAAATGGTCAATCTTTTAGAATTAATAGAGTGATTGATGAAGCACTTAAATTAGCGTTCGAACATTTTAAAAATAAAAATCCGGAGTTTAATTGTGTTTTCGAAAGTGATTATGACGAAAAGGAGCCCAGAGGAATTTTGTCGGTTCATGATTTTTCGAAGTCTATTATGAATATTTTTCAAAACGCTTTCGAAGCTCTTTGTGAAAAACAATCAGTCTCTCTTAAATTCATACCATTTGTTAGAGTTAAAACTATTCTCACAACCGCAGGTGTTGATATCTATATTTCAAACAATGGAATACATATTCCAGGTGATCAATTCAATAAAGTTTTTAATCCTTTTTATACCACAAAAGCAACCGGTAAAGGCTTAGGTCTCGGTCTCTGCATAAGCTATAATATTATAAAAATGCACCATGGATCTATTTTGATTGAAAAATCAAATGATACGGAAACTGTATTTAAAATACAACTACCAACGGTGGAATAGATAGAATTATCCATCGGTCAGCAATTATTTTTACTTTTTAATTCCAGAAATATTGATCTTTTTTATTCTTTTTTTTGAAAATTCTGTACATCTAATTGATATTTAATGATTTATAATACTTTAAATGATCTAAATTATCATGTCGATATTTAATTTTAAAATAGTACTTTATTCTGATAAGGTCCATCAATTGAATTGTTTAATTTTCGTAAATTAGAATTGACTTACAAATTCTACAAATTGAGTACTTCCTTATTAAATGAAAACTGAAAAGCCATGATTTCACAAAATTCAATACATTTTGGAAATCACCTGCTAAATTTAGCTCTTTTAATTTATTATCGTCAACATTTTACAAATCACAAACCCTAAATAAAAATAATTCTCAAATGAAAATAATTATGAAACATAGAATAGGAATTATTGTAGTTGCAATTTTCATGATGCTATCTATCAACACAAATGCACAATTACAAATTGTAGCTTCCGGTCCTACAGATGTTTGCATTCCTAATGCACCAATATTGTCCGTCGTAAATCCTCCGGCTAATTACACATTTGAATGGTTTGTTGTTGTTGGAAATTGCTTTAATCATACTTCTGTTGTGATTGGCAATTCTTCTTCCATACAAGCTAATGGCACCAGCGGATATTTTTGTGTAGGTACTGATCCAAACGGCAATCAACAGATTTCAAATACCATTTTTGTTAGAGTTTTACCAGGATCAATCGGATCAATGATGTTACCCTCACCTTATTCTTCAAATCAAGTAGCTTGTTTATCTTCAATCGACTTGTGTATACCTGTTGAAATGGCTCCTCCCGGTTTTTCAACAACAATAAAATGGTATAGAAATAATGTTCACATTGCCGGTGTTACAACTCCTTTTTACACAGCAACTTTAGGAGGTTTTTATAAATATTCTATTTCCAATGCATGCGCAACTTCATTTTCCGACAGTGTTGAATATATCACTTCATCAAGTGTTCCTCAGTTCACAACTGCTGCAGTATCGCCTATTTGCAATGGAAATACAATTAGTTTTTCAGCAACAAATCCAATCCCCGGAGCAACTTATACATGGCAAACTAGTAATTTTCCAACAAGTGGATTTGTGGCTTCGGGCTCCGGAGTTAATTTTTCATATATAGTTCCTTCAGCACTAAATTTATATGTCAGACTTCAATGTGTTTTTACTGGCTGCGGTGTTCAAATTTCACCTGCTGTTGGTTATACCATACAGAACATCTCCCGACAAATTTCTCCATTTGCAACACAATCAATCTGTTCAGGTAGTTCAGTAAATTTAACAATCAATATTTCCGGTGGATCAGCTACTTTGCAATGGTTGAAAAACGGAGTGCCCATTGCGGGAGCAACAGGCACATCTTATGCCGCTGCAACTGCCGGAGTTTATAGTGTTGCCGTAACAGCTTCGTGTGGAGTATCGTATTCAAATAATGTAACTGTTGTTGTGAATAACGCTCCCGTTGCTTCCATCACACCACCAACTTCCACCACATTTTGTGCTGGGAGCAGCGTTACTCTCCAGGCCAATACAGGAGCCGGTTTAACTTATGTATGGAAAAAATATGGAAACGTTATTGCAGGTGCCACAAGTTCATCGTATGTTGCTACCGGATCGGGAATTTATAAAGTGGTAGTATCTAATTCAAGTGGATGTTCAACCAATTCATCCAACATTACCTTAACCGCTTTGCCTTTACCAACAGCAACGATTTCGGCTGCCGGTTCAACGGCTATTTGCCCCGGAACAAGTGTTACCCTTAACGCAAATACAGGAACAGGATTAACTTATCAATGGCGAAAATACAGTAATGTTATTGTGGGTGCAACCGGTTCAACATACGCAGCAACAGGAGCAGGGCAATACAAAGTGAGAGTAACTAACGCCAATGGATGTGCGAAAAACTCAAATACTATTAACGTAACTACTCTTCCGGCCCCGACCGCAGCAATTACCGCCATAGGACCAACAACATTTTGTCAAGGCGATAGTGTAAGGTTAGCAGCAAATACAGGAGCAGGTTTATCCTACCAATGGAAAAAGGGCTCTAACAATATTTCAGGAGCTACCACGGCAAATTATTATGCTAAGGTGGCAGGTAATTTTAAAGTTACCGTTACCGGAAGCAATGGCTGTGTGAAGAATTCGAATGCGATTGCGGTGAATGTGCCATGCAGGGTGGGGGCTCACTCTGAGCTAGCAAATGAAAATTCAATTCGTGTATTCCCAAATCCTTCATCCGATAAATTTTATCTTGAAATTAATGAATCATTTGATGAGCCCTTAATCATCAAGGCATTTGATAGTATCGGAAAGGAACTTAATGTTCAAATAATTAAAATTACTGAAGGTTCATTTGAATTCGAATTTGAAAAACCGGGCATGTACATTATTACCATATCAAGTTCAGAATTTTACCAAAGCATTAAAGTCTTAAAAACATCTTAGTATGAAACAACTCATTCTGCTTTCTTTCATTCTATTAAATGCTCCGGCAGGATATACTCAAGGATGGAACCATAGTTTTGGTGGTTCCGGCAACGAAACTAATAACAAGGTGTTTATTTGCTCCGATGGTGGCTATATTTCTATTGGAAATACAAACAGCTTTAGTTTATCTGAAGATTTATTTGTTCACAAAACAGATTCATTAGGTAAATTTGTGTGGCAACAAGTATTAGGTGGGAGTGGAGTAGAGAAAGGAAATGCTGTAGCTGAAGATGCAACAGGAAATTTATATGTTGTTGGCGAAACAAACAGCACCGGAGCCGGGGGAAAAGATTTTTATGTTGTAAAACTTTCCCCATCCGGAAATATATTATGGACCAACACCTATGGTGGAACTGCAAATGATTATGCAACAGGAATTGTGATAAATGGGAGTAATATTTTCATTTCAGGGACATCAGCAAGCTTTGGCTCAGGATTAGATGATATTTACCTGATTAGAATTAATTCTGCCGGCACTTTGATGTTTGCAAACGCTTTTGGATCTTTTAACACCGAAATAGGCAGATGTATGGCTCCTGTTCATGATGGAGGTTTGTTGATTGGAGGAACAACTACTTATGGAAGTACTACAACCGGTTATTTAGTTAGGACTAACGCCAATGGTGATTCACTCTGGACCAAAATTATAAATATTGGAGACAGGAGCGGGGCCGGGATTTTTGGATGTACTGAACTTTTAGGTGATACCGTTTTTGCCTTATCGGGATATGGGGGAAATACTCTGTATGGAAACATGGTTTGTCCGCGAGTGAGCTTAAACGGAACTGTACTGTCAACAACCACATCAGGGTTATTGGCAGATAATGGAGTAGGAATTACTAAAACTAGCGATGGTGGCTTTGCAACTGCCGGAACATATGGCAATTTTGGATCTAGAGGCGTGCTCACTAAATTTTCGCCTTTGGGTGTTAAATTATGGGAGATGCGACTCATTCAACCTGCCGGATTAAGTTATGCAACATTTTCGATCGGGTCGGATGTAAGTGAAACTGCAGATAACGGTTTTATTTTTTCAGGTATGAATTATTATCCTGGAACTTTTAACAATAATGCCAATCTGATGCTGATTAAAACAGATTCGCTCGGAAATATACCACAACAAATTTATATTCAGCCAACAGTATCCGGCAGTCTGCATTTTGTGTTGGAGATAGTACACAAATATCGGTGCCTACAGGTTTTAATAATTACAAATGGTTTAGATTTTTCACTCCCGGTTACAACTTTATGTGGTTGCCGGATTCTAGTTCGAATTCGATTTATGTGGATTCAACAGGATCCTATGGTTGTGTGATGTATGATGAAGATGGAGTGTATATTTCAAACAGCATTAATATCACTGCCTTAAAAATACCGGATGCAACCATCAGTATTTCAGGAAATCTTTCCTTTTGCAGCTTGAGTGATACACTCACACTTAGTGCACCGTCAATCACAGGGGTTAATTATTTATGGAAAAAGAACGGGGTTGCTATTTCCGGTGCCACAGCTGCAATTTATAACCCTACAACTTCCGGAAATTATACGGTAACTACCTATAATTCATGTGATTCAATTGTATCTACACCTGTTGCTGTTGTTGCTAATGCCACTCCCAACTTAACCACAAATGTGGATACTCTTTATACCAGTTATTTTATAAATGGAAATTCATATTGTGGAAGTCAAGCTATGAGTGTTCCTTTTGAACCAGGCACAAGTTATGCATGGTATCGTAATGGCTTTTTTCACCTTCAAACTACACATATTAATTACGCCGCCAATACCTGGGGAACCTATTACGTTATCGGAACCAACGGATGCGGTACCGATACATCTGAAAATGTAATTGTGATTTCCGATACAGCTTATTCAACTATTACAGCTAATGGTCCTTTAACAGGTTGTGGAACAACTACTATTGTGTTTACTGCAACAGCCTACCCAGGTGCAACCTACGATTGGTATAGAAACGGGGTTTTTATTTCGGGTGGCTCATCACTAAATACTTTTAATCCTATTGTTGCCGGCGACTATTATTGCAAAATAACAAAACCCTGTATTGCATTTAACTCAATAGATTACACCGATACAATAAGTTTCAATTATACTTACTTTAGCCTTACTGTCATTACAGCACCCAATGGAGTTGTTGCTTGCTCCGGTTCATTGCCCATATCGGTAAATAATTCTACAGCTTCTTCCTACCAATGGTACAGAGATAGCGTTTTAATTCCCGGCGCAACTTCTCAAACCTACAATGCTACTTTAACAGGATGGTATCACTGCCTTTTTTCAACAGCAGCATGTGCTAACCTCAGTTCACGTTCACAACATGTACGCTTTGGTACCGTGATAGGAACAATTAGTACAACCAATACAGTAATTTGCGGAACTTCCAACAGACAAATTATTTTATCAACTCCTGACCACAATAGCGGATATACTATTCAATGGCGACGAAATGGAGTGGCAATTCCCGGAGCGACAAGTAGTGTCTTATCTACTAATATTCCGGATGTGTACGATTGTGAATTAACCAACATTTGTGGGTCATCAATCACCAACGCTGTGACGCTAACAGCTAACACCATACAAATTACTTCTAATGGGACCATTGCATGCCCGGGCCAGCAAATAACTTTAACTTCTTCAACATTGCCCGGATATACCTACCAATGGTATGCAGGATCTTCTTCGATAAGCGGAGCCACACAATCATTTTTAACAGTTTCCAATTCGAATACTTATTCTGTAAGAGCGTTTATTACCGGTTGTACACTTGTTTCAAATTCAATTCAGGTATTCAGCACAACCACTAACAAACCGGATATTCTTTGCAATACCGTTCCTAAATTTTGTGGTAACGATTCAATCCAATTGATTACTGAAATACGAAATGATTATTCTTACGATTGGTACCGTAATGGAAACTTAATAAGTGGACAAAATGCCTCCTCGATTTATGCTTCGTTGGGAGGTGATTATATTGTTGAAGTCACCGATAGTAACAATTGTGTTGCATCATCTCAGCCATTTAAAGTAAATGCTTCCAATGTTGGTAATTTTTCAATCATCCCGCAAGGATCAGTAGTCATCTGCGATTCATCAACAGTTGTTTTAAATGCAGGTTTCAGTGCCTCCACTTACCAATGGAGTTATTACGGTGTTTCAATTTCCGGTGCCACACAAGCTAATCATACTGCTGCCGTTGGAGGTTTATATGGGGTAACTGTCACCGATGCTCAAGGTTGTTCAGGTTATGCTTCTATTTTCATTTATAAGAATGCAAATCCTGCTATTAATGTGTATGCTGTCAATCCTGCTTCTTGCAGCCAAAGCAACGGCAGTATCCAACTAAATTTTGTATCAGGAGGCACATATTTATGGTCTACCGGATCTACATTTTCTACATTAAATAATGTGCCTTCAGGTTTGTACACAGTCACTTTAACAGCCAATTTTTGTTCAAGCAGCTTGCCCATACCAATTCCTGCAACAAATTATTTATCTCCTGCTATTTCGGGTGATTCTACAATTTGTTCCGGTGATTCAAGTTTGATCAACGCCGGATCATTTCCCGTTTATCTGTGGTCTACAGGACAAACAACTCAATTTATTAATCCACCCTCAACAGGCTGGTACTCTGTTTCCGTGAGTGACCCATCTCAAGGATGTTCTGGAATCGATTCCCTTTTTGTGACCGTTAGTCAATCGCCGATTGTTACCATTGCAGCCACAGGATCAACCTCGTTTTGTTTGGGAGATAGTGTATTACTGGATGCAGGATCAGGTTACAACACCTACAAATGGTACCGATATGGGATGTTAATTCCCGGAGCCACATCCCAAACCTACTACGCAAAAACAGCAGGACCGCATCAATGCAAAGCATCTATTTCTAATGGATGTGATGACCTGTCAAACATAATAAATATCACGGTTCCATGCATGCCACCGCTTGATAATGGAGCTAAAGTTGCTGAAGAGATTTCTGGAGAAATAGAAGTGGCCCCAAATCCTTCTTCGGGTTTATATAATATTAAAATTCCCTCCAATTATAATTTGCCACTCAAATTTGCCGTCACTGACATAATTGGCAAACATATCTTTGAGGAATCATTGAATAGCCATAATTTCTCCTTAAATTTAACTCCTTTTCCTCAAGGAATATATTTCATCCAAATCGAAGATGGAACAAAAAATGAAGTTTTGAAATTAGTAAAGAATGATTAAGGTAAATTCAAGGTTTTAGTTTTATAAAAACAAAATATCATTAATGAAAAATTGCATAATTCTAATTTTTGTCTTTATAACCTGTACTATTTTTATAAATGAAAGTCGGGCATCCCATTTTAAAGGCGGTGAAATAACATGGACCTGTTTAGGGAATGGGCAATACCAGTTTCAAATGAAATATTATAGGGATTGCAATGAAGTGCCCGGACCGGCAGCATTAACACTGACTACCAATGTTCCCGGTGTTTCAGCAATTCCTATGAATTTGGTTTTGCAACAGGATATAAGCATGAATGGTTTTGCGTCAAATGGAACTACACCTTGTCCTACTTGTGCTAATGGGCCCAATCCATCTCCCGGCATTGTTGAAGAACTAGTTTTCGAATCATTACCCGTAACTTTAACAGGAACACCACCCGCAAATGGCTGGATTTTTTCGTGGAGTGAATGTTGTCGAAATGATGATGTGACCAACATTTCAAATGCAGGAACTATAGGAATGGGTCTTCGTGCCATCATGTATCCTTACAATGGTTTACCCGCAGGAACTTGCTTCGATTCGTCCCCGTATTTTGTTGAATCTCCAACATCAGCTTTTTGTAATGGTGTTGAGGTTAGTTATAACCAAATAGTTGTCGATCCCGATCGTGATTCGTTGGTCTATTCATGGACTTCACCCTTAACTGATGTATTTACAACTATCAATTTTGCTTCGGGTTATGCTGTGAACAGTCAGTTGCCGGGCCCCACTCAGGACCCAGCCAACTCAGGTGTCACTCTTGATCCTGCCACAGGTCACATAAGTTTCACATCGTTCACCGGAGGAAGATTTACCACTTCCATGAAAGTTACCTCATACAGAAATGGTTTTAAAATGGCCGAAATTTTTCGTGATATGGATATTGAACTCCTTAATAATTGTTTGCCTATTATTAGTTCAATCAATATTCCTCCCATTGTTAATGCTCCATTTTACAATGTGGTAACAGGTCTTCAAACTGAATATATTGATACCGTTTATGCAGGAGATACGGTCAATTTTCAATTAACATATACGGATTTCCAATTTTTTACAAGCACTGTTGGTCAAGAAATTACTGTTACCGCTGCAGGGGATATTTTTGGAACCAACTTCACTGATCCCAATCAAGGTTGTGCAACACCTCCATGTGCTACCCTTTCTCCATATCCTATAAATTTTCCAATTGCCGGTGCATTTAATTTCAATTGGGTTACAAGCTGCGATCATCTTTATTCACCCGACGGAACCAGTTATAACAACAGATATACATTCACTTTCTCCGGTCGTGATAATTATTGCCCAGCAAATGGATTAGTCACAAGTACTATAACCATTGTGGTTCTTCCCCGAAATTCATTACAGGCACCGGTTTTACGGTGTGCAAGTGTAAATACAAATGGAAGTGTAAGTTTATCATGGACAAAGTCACCCTCCATTGATTCATTGGGATTATTTCAATCCTACAAAATATATGCTTCCTTATCAGCCGGTGGTCCTTTTCAGCTTGTCGATAGTGTTACCTCAGGAATAAATGCTACATCCTATACACATTCCGCTGCCTCTCAATTTAATTTGTTTGGTGTCAACGCCAACCAGCAAAGCATCTTTTATCAAGTGCAAACTTCATCTTATTGTTCAATTTATGGAAGTTCCACTACTTCAAATAAAGTTCAAACCATTAAAAGCAGTGTATCAAGTGGCATTATTCATCCGACAATTATAAATTGGAATGCGCCATCAAATCCTTTGCTCAGTTCTCAAAATCCGGTTTATAAAATATTTAAGGAATATCCTATTGGTGTGTGGTCGCTTATCGATTCAACAACAGCTCTGACGTATTCCGATTTTTCCAATCTTTCAATTTGTAACGATTCAGTATCCTACAAAATTGAGATGACAGATTCCAGCGGATGTGTAATGACATCTTCTGTGTCCGGTACCATTGTAAATAATCCGATTTTGATGAGTCAAATTTTGCCAATTATTCCTATATTATGTGGAGGAGGTAGCGTGACTCTTTCAGCCCTTGCGGGATACACGTATGATTGGTCAAACGGTACTACCACTCAAACTATTAATGTTAGTAGTCCGGGCGCATACACTGTAACCGTAACAAACAGTGGAGGATGCAGCGCAACAGGCACTACAGTTGTTAATGGCGCTGCTAATCCTACACCAGTCATAACCGGAACCACAACAATTTGCATGGGTAACACAACTATTTTTGATGCCGGAGCTGGTTATGTTTCTTTTATTTGGAGTACAGGTGCAGCAACGCCATCAATTACCGTTTCTTCGAGTGGAATTTATAGTGTAACAGTAACCGATGCTAATGGATGTACAGGTACCGATTCCGAGACTTTAACTGTTAATCCTTTGCCGGTGTCATCGGTAACTTCAAACGGACCGCCATCGTTCTGTCAGGGTGATAGTCTTTTGATTAGTATTCCTGGCAGTTTTAATACTTACCAATGGTATATTTATGGAAATCCTATCAATCCATCGCAGACTAGTAGTTCTATTCATGTAAAGTCTCCGGGCTTTTACAGATGCATGGTCACGGATGCAAACGGTTGCTCTAACTTTTCAAGTGGGTTGTTTGTAAGCATGCCCTGTGTAGTGCTACCTGATCCAATTCAAAAATTAACAGCCAATCAGCCAAATTTCGAATTCGAAGTGTATCCAAATCCATCCTCCGGCATTTTCAATATCGAAATGACTGAAGAATACAAAAAACCATTCCATGTTTCGGTCACCGATTTATTGGGCAAATCATTGATTGAAGAAACATCGAAAAACTATCAATTTGTGATAAATTTATCCACTTTTCAGAAAGGAATTTATCTGTTGAAAATTAACGATGGATCAAAGAGTGCTGTAATGAAATTGGTGAAGTATGATTGAAAACTTCCAACCAACATCTTTTTCCGATAGCGAAAATATTGCTGCTGATTTGTCTGGTGGAGAATTTGGTGGAGAGTCTATTTAACACAGGGTCATGGAGAGATTTTTGACGAAGCAAAATTTATTTTATTACTAAAATCTCTCCGTGGTACTCTGTGCCACTGTGCCTCCATGTTTTTTTCGCAGCGATTAGATAGCCACTCACTATTCATAAAAATTAGCTATTCATCGACACCAAAAACTCCTCATTCGATTTGGTTCCACGCATTCTGTCGAGCAAGAATTCCATTGCCTCCATCGGATTCATATCCGCTAAATGGTTACGAAGAATCCACATTTTCTGAAGCATTTCACGATCAAGCAACAAGTCTTCTCGACGAGTTGAAGAAGCAACCAAATCAATAGCAGGATAAATACGTTTGTTAGAAAGCTTACGATCGAGTTGAAGTTCCATGTTTCCGGTTCCTTTGAATTCTTCAAATATAACTTCATCCATTTTTGAACCTGTATCAATTAATGCAGTTGCAATAATGGTTAACGATCCTCCATTTTCAATTTTACGAGCTGCACCAAAGAAACGTTTAGGTTTGTGTAATGCGTTGGCATCAACACCTCCTGAAAGTATTTTTCCTGATGCAGGAGCAACAGTATTGTATGCCCGTGCAAGACGAGTGATGGAATCAAGAAGAATAACTACATCATGACCGCATTCAACCATACGCTTCGCCTTTTCCAGTACGATATTTGCAATTTTAACATGTCTTTCAGCAGGTTCATCAAAAGTTGATGAAACCACTTCAGCACGAACACTTCTTGCCATATCGGTAACCTCTTCCGGACGCTCATCAATCAATAATATAATTAAATATACTTCGGGGTGACTCGCTGCAATAGCATTTGCCACTTCTTTTAAAAGAACAGTTTTACCTGTTTTGGGCTGAGCAACAATCAAAGCTCGCTGACCTTTACCAATGGGGGTGAACATATCCATTACTCGAGCTGAGTAGCTGGCAGTATCATTAGCAAGTTTTAATTTTTCGAAAGGAAACAATGGAGTTAAATGTTCAAATGGAACTCTGTCGCGAACAACAGCTGGCTCTTGCCCGTTTATTAAATCAACCTTTACTAACGGAAAATATTTTTCGCCCTCTTTAGGAGGACGAACAGTTCCTTTTACTGTATCTCCTGTTCTAAGGCCAAACAATTTTATCTGTGATTGAGAAACATAAACATCATCAGGAGAAGCGAGATAATTGTAATCTGAAGATCTTAAAAATCCATATCCTTCAACCATGAGTTCCAACACACCCTCACTGTTTATTATACCATCGAAATCGTAAACAGGCTCAGCAATTTTACGCTCTTTAGCAACGGAATCACGGGGAGCTACTGGCTCTCTATTATAATTGGGTTCCGTTCGTGAATAATTATCCTGAAATGATGCCTGAGGAGCAGTAGGGCGAGGTGCAGGTGGTGGATTAGGAACAAAAGAACTAGGCACACTAGCTTGTGGAATCTGTGCTTGAGCCGATTCCTGAAAAAGATCCGGTGTTGGCTCCGGAGATCCTGGTGGACGTGGTGGTGGAATTCTGCGGCGCTTGAGTCTGCCCTCTGAAGATTCTCCATTCGCTTCCACAGGCTCTTCCGCCTTTTCTTGTAGCTTTTCGACATGCTTTGAAATTGTTTTCTCGGCCTTTTCAGGCTTTTCCTCAATTTCTGGCAGCTCAAATTTTGCTTTTTTGTCAGGGATGATTTCAGGACTTAGTGCCTGGTGATCGAGTATCTTGTAAATAAGATCCTGTTTCTTTAAACCATCTACCCCTACAATGCTCAATTTCTTTGCTATTTCCTTTAGTTCAGGAAGTAACTTCTCATTCAATGCAATAATGTCGTACATGAAAATAGTTGTATGTGTTGTTTACGTTGTGTTTTTGTAAGTTCCCTCTCAGGGGAAGAAAACAAAATAGATTTATCCAATAACTGGTTTTCTAATAAAGATGGAATAGGTGCGCTTTGATTTTAAAAAGTACTGAAAACGAAAAACTTTTTTTCAGTAGCTTAACTAAGAACACTGCAATGTTAGTAGTTAAAATTTAATCCACCAAATTTTATTGAAATTATTTTTAACTTTTACCTGATTTTCAGTATTTTGTTGCAAAAGTCAGACTTTTTCGCCTCTTTTTGACCTTTGGTTGTATCTTTAACGCATTAATTTGAAGTTTATGACTGCCAGTTGAAGATTCTCTTAAGTTTCACAAACTTTTGGTATCACCTTGATTTAAACCATAATAACAGATTATTTTAACTAAGAAAACACTCCTTTACATTCAAATAATATGATTCAACGCATTCAAACTTTGTTCCTGGCAGGGGTAGCAATAATTTCGGTTACCCTGTTTTATGTGCCCTTAAGTGAAAAATTGGTTATCGATCCTGTTTCCTCCAACCAATCCAAAATAGTTCTATATGTACATAATTTAATGAATGATTTGGGTGAAACCGCTACAGTTGTCCAGTCTTCCATTCCTTTGCTCCTGGTGAATTTACTCGTTCTGGCCGCCTCAGTTTTTATCATTTTTCAATATAAAAAAAGAATGGTTCAATTAAAATTGTGCATGCTCACCGGCCTCTTTACAATTGTGCTCATGATTCTCGCTTTTTATTATTCCGAAGAAATGGGTACTACCGACACCCGGGCTCATTACCTTGCCGGGATTTACCTCATTGCCGCTCAGGTTTTCCTTCTCCTCGCCGCACGCAGAGCCATCCGTAAAGATGAAATGCTGGTTCGTTCCGCTGATCGGATTCGGTAGTGGTTGAAGGTGGGTGGAGAATTGAAGTCGGGTCTAGTCTACACGAGCACTAATTCACAGAATTACACGACGAAATTTTCTGCAGAAAATAATTTTTAATCTGACAATAATCTCTCCCTGCCTGCTGCAGGCAGGGAGGCACTAAGATTTCGGAGTAACACGGAGAGTTCTTATTTAAAGTATAAATTAATAGTTTTATGGAAAACTCTCCGTGTACCTCTGTGTTAGTGCCTCCGTGTTCATTTTTCGCAACAACCGCGGGGCGCTGGTGCAGAAAATTCACCCCCTACCGCTTACCCAATTCAATCACATCCATATTTCCCACTTTGCCCTTATCAATTTCCATCCTGATCATAGTTCTAACCTGATGAAAACCATTTTTGCCCGCAGCACCGGGATTTACGCAGAGCATGTTGTTATATTTTGGATCTCGTACTACTTTTAAAATGTGAGAATGTCCACAAATAAATAAATTGGGTCGATGCATTTGAATGAGCTGACGAACTTGTTCAGGATATTTCCCAGGATAACCACCAATGTGCATCATTAGAACACGTAAGCCTTTCACCTCAAAATTCAGTACTAACGGATGCAATTTTCGTAACTCCTGTCCGTCGATGTTGCCATAAACTCCACGAAGTAATTTTAATTGGGATAGTTTCTCCGATACTTCTACAGTTCCAAAATCTCCCGCATGCCAAATTTCATCGGCATTTGAACAGTGCTTCAGAATGGTGTCGTCGAGATGTCCATGTGTGTCGGACAATAAAAGGACCTTTAGCAAAATAATTCTAAATTATTTCAATAGCATCATCAATAACCCAGCCCTCATTACCATTCGCAATTCTCACTTTCTTCCAACCTTTGAGTGTATCCAAAACCTCAATTCTTGTTCCGGAATGTAACATAAAAAGATTCGAACTCTTTTCGTCGGGTGAACTTTTAACGTATGCACTTTCTGTAAAAATTATTGCTGCCCTGTGATCGTTTAAATGTTTGTTTTGAAGATACGTTAGATTCCAGGTGAATAATGCAATCACTACTAAAGTAATAGTTGCAAAAAACATCACTTTGCGCAAAATAATTTGCTTCGAAAACAAATATAAGGCAGCAAGCCCCAACGAAATCCACAACATAATTATTACACTCATCGCTCTGAAGTCCACTGAACCTTCATTCACAAAACGATCCCACCACTTTTCATAAAACACTTGTGGAACAGGTTCAATTTTATCAATGGTATTCAAATTGGCAATATTTAAATTGTACTGTATGTCGAGGTCTGATGGTTTTAATCTTTTTGCTCTTTCATAGTTAAGAATGGCGGATGCAATGTTTCCTGTTTTGTAATAAGAATTTCCAAGATTGAAATATACCTCAGGCGAAACTTTATTCATCGCTACAAGCTTTTCATAAGTTTCAGCAGCTTTTTCGTACGATTGATCCATGTAATACTTATTGCCTTCAGCAAACAATTGCACTTCAGGTTGAGCAAACAAGTACTGAACTGATGATAACATCAGCAAAAGCAAAACAGTTGCAGTTTTTGAGAATATTTCAATCTTTAATTTCATCCTCAATTCTTGTTATTAAATTTACAGTATCTTGATAAAATTGATCAGCACTTTTGCCACCCTCCGAACGCGAAAATCTCGCAAGCTCACAATAATCAAGGGTGGTCACCAAATTGGAAAGTGTTTCATCCGAAGCTCCACGATTCTTTAAAGACTCAAAGGCCGATTCTTTAGTGAGTATCGAAACAGGTAGTTTTAATTTATCACTCATATAACTCCAAAGTGCCTTGCCTGTTTCATCATAAAATGCCGACTGATTTCCTGCTTTCAACAATTTGGTTGCTGTTTCTAGTCGTTTGCGTGCCATTTTTGTTGCTTTACGACTTTTCATTAATGAAACATCAGAATTCATTGCATTTGTATGTTTCCTATAACGAATCAAAAATATCAATCCTGCTACCGGCAAAATTGCGAGTATCCAAAACATCCAGGAACCATAAAATTTCCTAGCACTTCCCGAAAATTCAGGTACTACTGTTCTGATAAATCGAATATCCCTTCCTAATACCTGAAAATCTGACTTCCCGGTCATGGTCATTGCAGAACCTCCATCGGCACTACGCTCTACATTAAGTGTAAACGGTGGTGATTTGAGAGTGATGTAATTCTTTTTCTCAAGATCGAAATAGGTGAGCTCAATTGGTGCGACTTCATATTTTCCCTGATGACGAGGTATTAACAAATATTCAAAGGTCCGAGATCCGCTGGCACCTCTCTCATTCACTGTTACATTATCAGAAATTTTAGGATCGTAAGTTTCAATATCCGGCGATAATTCAAATTCAGGTGCTTCAATAAGTTTAATATTACCCTTTCCGGTCAATTTTAAACGAAGTGCAACTGCATCATTTGCTTTCAAATTGGTTTTGTCAACTGTTCCTACCAATGTAAATTTCCCAACCGCTCCACTGAAAGAGGAGGGAGGATTTGATGGGAGTTCCTTGACAGTGATTTTTACCGGATCACTTTTAACAGCGAATCGAACATCTCGGATACCACCTGACCCAAAAAATGGATCGTTGAAAAATGGATCATTAAAAATATCAAAAGGACTCCCCGATTTACTCCGCTTCACTTGAATTCGGGCTATACATTCACCCTCCATAGGCTCAAGAGTAAGCGCACCGCTTTGCTGCGGGAAGAGTACTACTTTTTTAATTTCTCCAACCTGATAACTAATGCCATTTACCACTTCAGTTGATAATGTAAGTTGTGTTGGCATTTGCATGTCCTGACTCCAAAATCCATTAAACGCAGGCACTTTACTTATGCTGTAATTTATTACCTGAACATTGGTATAAAGTTTATAGGTGGCCACTATGGCTTCCCCACGATAAACGGTGCTCTTGTCTACGCTTACGCGAAGAAAAATATTATTGGTGGAGATGTTCGACTTCTCGTCTTGATTTTGACCTTTTTGCGATCCCTGAGCACCTCCTTTATTCACAGTGATGGTAATCATATTGGACAGCACAATCTTTCCTCCCGATTCAACTGTGGCAGGCTCCAATTTGAAAGTTCCCTCTTTTTTAGGTTGAAGTATGTAACTGAATGAAATGGATTGCGACATGTTTCCATTTACAAACTGCATGCTTGAAGATTGATTAGGACCGGAAAGAACTGAGAATTCCGAGAGTGAAGGAGCTTTGAATGCACTTCCGTTAGCACTTAATGTATAGGTAAGTTGAAATTGATCATTTAAACCAACCGGATTTTTATTTACAGATGCAGTAAACGATTGTGCACAAGCAAATGTCGTTGCAAAAACCAACAAAAAAATTGCCGGCAGCGATTGTAAAAATTTATTAAGCGAAATCATTTGCATATCGTTTGTTACCAAGCTTTTTCAATCCTAATTCGTTCTCCCTCTTTTTTAGAAAGCTTTTGCTGAAGATTCTGTTCATCATTTTTGAGCGCCTTTAATATACGTTCAGCATCCTCTTTCGAAATTTTAGGCTGTTGCTTGGCCTGTTCCTTTTTTTGTTGCTCTTTATCTTTATCTTTCTGTTCCTGGTTCTGCTGCTGCTCTTTATTTTGATCTTTTTGTTGATCGTTATTATCCTGCTTATTTTGATCCTTTTTCTGATCCTTATTCTGATCTTTATTTTGATCTTTGTTTTGATCTTTATTTTCTTGCTGTTGTTGTTGTTGCTTTTTTAACATTGCCTGAGCATAGGCTAAATTGTAACGACTATCGCTATCCTTCGGATTTAATTTTAATGCCTGTTTATAAGCATTAATACTCTCGTCGTATTTCTGAGCCTGCACCATTGCATTTCCTAAATTATGGTAAGCTTGAGATTTTTCCAAAGTACTTCCCGGTTTATCAATCGCCGACTGATATTGCTGAATGGCTTCTTCATATTTTTTTTGGCGATATAAAGCACCTCCTAAATTATAATTTCCGGGGTAGGATTGACTATTTTTCTCTATCGCTTTACGATAATCTGTTTCAGCATCAGAATAGTTCCCATGCTCGTATTTGATATTTCCTTCTCTAATCTCCGTGCGTTCCTTTTGTGCCATTACAGGGGTGGCTACTGCCGGAAGCAGGAGTAAAAGAAAGATGCAAATTTTAAAATTCATGTTCATTTATAACACTCTAATTCTATATAGGTTTACTTCCATTCTTAGCGGCTTTCTCACCAAACAAATTGAGTCTGGCTATAAATTCACTCCGTCGTTCAGAAATCACGAAATCAAGGAGTAAAAATAACAAAGCTAAGCCTAAAAAGTATTGAAACTGATCTTCATAATCTGTAAACAGTTTCGAGGCAAACTCTTTTTTCTCCATAGCATTTATCTCACTCATTATCATTCCAATGCCATCATCAGAATTAGAAGCTCGTACAAATTTTCCTTTGCCGGCATCTGCTATTTGTTGTAGAGTGGCATCATCGAGCTTGGTAATTACCGTAGTGCCTGAACGATCTTGCAAGTATCCAACTCGTGAATTACCTTTTACTACAGGTATTGGTGCACCATCAGGAGATCCCATTCCAATAGTATGCACCACAATTCCTTTTTCAACTGCCTCTTTTGCCGCGCTTATTGCATCATCTTCATGATTTTCGCCATCAGTAATAATAACTATTGCACTATTATGACGAGCCGAATCACCAATGGAAGCAACTGATTTTTCAATTGCCGAACCAATTGCTGTTCCCTGAGTAGGGATCATGGAGGAGTTTATAGTGGAAAGAAAAAGTTTTGCAGCACCATAATCAGTTGTGATTGGTAACTGTACATACGCCTGACCTGCAAAAACCACCAACCCAATGCGATCGCCTTGAAGCTGATCGATGAGTCGATAGATGGCTTGTTTACTTCTCTCTAAACGACTTGGTCGAATATCTTCTGCATTCATGCTGTTAGAAACATCCAAGGCTATCATTACATCAACTCCCTGCCTTTTTACTTCTTCCAGTTTTGATCCAAGTTGTGGTCGTGCCAAAGCAAAAACCAGACTAGAGAATGCCAACATCAATAACACAAATTTGAGATATGGTTTTGATGTGGAAACATTCTCTAAAAGTTTGGCAATAACAGGTAACTCACCAAATTTTTTCAACGACTTTTTCTTCCATCTACGAAGCATAAAAAATAGCAGTACAAACACCGGTAAAAGTGCGTACAAATAAAGATATTCCGGATTTGCTATTCTGAACATGGTTATGGTAAGCTCCGTAATAAAGTTAAACGTAAAACAATTTCAAGTAAAAAAAACGCAGCGGCCCACAGTGCATAAGGAAAATATTCTTCTGTATATCTCCTGAACTCTGTAACTTCGACTTTTGTTTTTTCCATTTTATCAATCTCTGCATAAATATCTTTCAACTTACTGTTATCAGTTGCCCTGAAATATTTTGCATCTGTTGCATCCGATATCTGCTGAAGAATTTGTTCATCAATTTGAACCTCCACATTTTGATATTGTATTCCGAAGGGAGTTTTGAAAGGGTAGGGGGCTGTCCCATTTCTTCCAACACCAATGGTATAAACACGAATACCAAATGTTTTTGCTATTTCACCCGCTGTTACAGGAGCAATCGATCCCGAATTATTCACACCATCCGTTAGCAAAATAATAACTTTACTTTTAGCCGGACTATCTTTAATACGTGCAATAGCAGTTGCCAACCCTTCGCCTAAAGCAGTCCCATCTTCCAAAATTCCACTTTTTATCTCATCCATTAAATTCAGCAATACTGAATGATCGCTTGTTATAGGACACTGTGTAAAACTCTCTCCACTAAAAATAACCAAACCCATTAAATCTGTCGGACGACCAGCTATAAATTCTGAAGCTACCCTCTTTGATGCCTCTATCCGGTTTGGTCGTAAATCCTCTGCCAGCATACTACTAGAAACATCCATTGCCAAAACAATGGATATTCCTTCAGAAGTAATGTTGGTTCCTTTCGACGAAGAACGTGGTCGTGCCAGAGCTACAATTATTAACGAAACCGCCATAAAACGACATAGCAGAGGTAACCATCCAATACGTTGACGGAAGGAAGGAGTGTAGTTCTTTAAGGATGAAAAATCTGATATTCGAATGTCAGTACGTCGCTTAGTACGCATTTTCCAATGAATGAAAAACATTAGCGGCAACAACAAAAACAAATATAAGAAACCCGGATTTGCAAACTCTATTCCCTGCATCATGATTCCACCTCCTTCTCTTGTTGTATCGATTTGTTAGCTTCTACAAAAGCAAAAGCATTACTCAAACATTGCTCATTTTCGTACGCAATAGGAATAGTTTTGGCAAATTTCACCAGATCCGATAATTCGAGCATGAATTTCAATTTCGCTAAAATTTCTGAATTCTGATCTGAAATAATTTTCAACCTCATAATCTCGTCAGTAGTCATTTCCATGGCAGCAACCGACCAACGATGCTCTATAAACGTTCTCGTAATATCAGATAATCCGGTGTAATAGGCTTTAAAATTTCCGTTTTGCCAAAGCTTAGCCAAATCCAAAGCCTTTAAAGCTTCTATTGCAATTTCGTGAGCAGGTCTTTTAGGAATTTTTATTTCCGGTGTCACCACTTTTGCTTTCCGCATTTTAATAAACCTGTAAATGAGAAATGCCAGCAATACAGCTATTGCTAAACCAAAAATGTAGGGCAACGCATCTTGCCACGAAAACGGAATTGATACTTGTCCTTTAATATCTTTAATAGCCCTGGTGGTGTCAATTGGAATCGTGTTCACTGTTATCAACAGAGGTTCAGTTGAAGCCGAATATAAATTGGTATCACCCTCCAAACGATAAGTAAAAACAAAAGGAGGAATAACATGAAAACCGGAATCAAATGAAGTCAAAATAATACTCTGACTCCTTTTCAATTCACTTCCGGAACTTTCTTTCAAAGTATCAATGGGCATTCGTTGTACCACCTCCATCAATGAAAATGTGTCGGGTACAATTGGCCATACTGCATTTGCTTTGCCAGGATGAGAGAAATTAAGTTGTAGTTTAAATTGTTCGCCAATGGTGATGGCATTTGTGTCGATGGTTGCTGTTGCAGAAGTTGATTGTGAATAGGAGGGCAGGGAGGTCAGGAGGCTCATCAAAATTAGATATGCTCCTAGTTTAACCTTCAATTTTAGTAGAGTTGAAAAGTTCTCCATCATGATCTTTTTTCACGTTTTTTGAACAGGTTCATCAATGGCTGAACATAATTTTGATCGGTTGATATTTTAACCTGATCCACACCACATTTTGCAAACATGGTATCCAATTCTTTTTGCTTATTCACAAAATTCATTCTGAACTTTTCACGAGTAACGTGTCTCGCCGTGTCTACCCAAAGCAATTTGCCTGATTCTGCATCCTGCATTCTTATCAAACCTACATTCGGAAGTTCCGACTCCCTTTTATCATAAATCCGTATTGCAACCAGATCATGCTTGCGAGCCGCAATTTTTAAAGGATCAACATACCCTGAAGCCATAAAATCAGAAATCAGGAAAGAAATACTCCTTTTTTTAATCATATTGGTAAAGTACTTCAAAGCGCCTCCTATATCAGTGCCTTTGCTGGTAGGTTTAAAGTCGATTAGTTCTCTAATAATTCTTAAAATATGAGACTTCCCTTTCTTTGGAGGTATGAATTTTTCAATTTTATCCGTAAAGAAAATGATACCTATTTTATCATTGTTTTGCATTGCACTAAACGATAAAACAGCACAAAGTTCAGTAATAAGTTCTCTCTTAAATTGTTTGGAGCTACCAAAATCACCTGATGCGCTAATATCTACCAACAGCATGACAGTAAGCTCACGCTCTTCCTCAAATATTTTCACAAACGGGTGATTAAAACGAGCTGTAACGTTCCAATCAATACTTCTGATGTCATCACCGGGCATATATTCTCTTACTTCACTAAATGCCATCCCGCGACCTTTAAAAGCACTATGATACTCTCCCGAGAATATCTGGTTAGATAATCCACGGGTTTTAATCTCTATCTTCCTGACTTTTTTGAGAAGTTCTGTCGTTTCCAAAAGACTAAAAATTATTTAATGTTAGTGAGGTATTAATATTTGTATTGAATTTCATTAATTACTATGGTACTTCCACAGCATTCAACACTTCATTAATAACTTCGTCGGTGGTAATGTTTTCTGCTTCGGCTTCATAAGTAAGTCCAATTCTGTGACGGAGTATATCGTGGCACATCGCTCGAACATCTTCAGGAATTACATATCCTCTGCGTTTGATAAATGCATACGCTTTTGAAGCATGCGCTAAACTGATACTGGCACGTGGTGAAGCACCATAGCTAATCATTTGAGTAAGCTTACTGAGATTATTTTCGGCCGGGAAACGGGTGGCAAAAACGATGTCAAGAATGTACTTTTCAATTTTCTCATCCATGTACACCTCTTTCACTACTTTGCGGGCATTAAGGATTTCGTTTGTAGTTACTACAGGATTAATTTTTATTGCTTCAGGACTCAAGTTCTGACGAATAATCAAACGTTCATCTTCTTTACTTGGATAACCAATCACTATTTTCAACATAAACCGGTCGAGTTGAGCTTCCGGCAAAGGATAAGTTCCTTCTTGTTCAATAGGATTTTGAGTAGCAAGAACTAAAAATGGTTCTTCAAGATGGAATGTCTCGTCGCCTATGGTCACTTGTCGCTCCTGCATAGCCTCAAGCAAAGCACTTTGTACTTTGGCAGGAGCACGGTTAATTTCATCAGCTAAAATGAAATTGGAAAATAAAGGGCCTTTCCGAACAGTAAACTCCTCTTTTCTTTGATTATAAATCATAGTTCCGAGCAAATCGGCAGGCAACAAATCAGGTGTAAATTGAATTCGGCTGTATTTTGAATGAATTGCCGAGGCAAGCGATTTGATAGCCAGTGTTTTTGCTAACCCCGGAACTCCTTCCAATAACAAATGTCCGTTCGATAACAACCCGATCAATAATCGCTCAAGCATGTATTTCTGCCCAATAATAGCCTTTCCTACCTCCAAATTTAAAAGCTCAACAAAGGCGCTTTCCTGTTGAATTTTCTCGTTAATTTCCCTGATATCAGTCATAATGGAATTTTTTTTTACGGGCACAATATTAGCCCTAATTCAATGAAATTTTTATGAAGAGTTTATTTACCTTCGAATGCAGTAATTTTTATCTTAATAATTTGTTAATCAATGATTAATACAAATCATTACAAAGTAACCAGTTTTCCCAACAAACAACTTTTCTGCATTTTTACTTTTAAACTCATGATTGGCAAAGGTATAAAATCCTTGTAGATCTGTACCGATTCAGATCAACGCTTCTTGTTACCTTTGCCTGCTATTCAATCCCAATTTTAACCATGTATCGATATTTTCTTCGATTATCTTATAAAGGAACCAACTACTCCGGATGGCAAATTCAGGAAAATGCGGTCTCGGTACAGGAAAAATTGAATCAAGCTCTTTCTTTGATTTTAAATGAAGATATCCAATCTGTAGGCTGTGGAAGAACCGATACCGGTGTTCACGCTAAACAATTCTATGCTCATTTCAATAGCTCAAGTATTCCGTCCGATACCGATAAAATAATATATCAACTAAACGCTGTTTTACCATTCGATATTTCAATTGCTCAACTCTTTACTGTTGATGCAAATGCACATGCCCGTTTTGACGCAACTTCGCGAACCTATGAGTATTTTATTGCAGGAAATAAAAATCCATTTCTCAAAGATTTTGCCATGCTCGGATTTATGAAACCTGATGTTGATTTAATGAACAAAGCATGCCACCATTTGTTAAATTACAACGATTTTACCTCTTTCAGCAAATCCAATACTCAAGTTAAAACCAATGTTTGCACCATTTCAAAGGCCCAATGGCAAGTTCAAGATGATCTAATGATATTCACCATTTCAGCCGATAGATTTTTGAGAGGAATGGTACGCGCCATTGTTGGAACCATGGTTGATATTGGTACCGGAAAAATTGGTCCCGAAACTATGGCACAGATTATCGAAAAAAAAGACAGAAAAGAAGCAGGATCATCTGTTCCCGCTTGTGGATTGTTTTTGTCGAAGGTGGAGTACCCGTTTATCCCAAATATCTCACCTCCAACTTTTCCTGCATAATATGAGTAGTGTAACAGGTAAAGCATTCGATTTCCCTATCCTTAAAAAGGTTTTTGTTTTTGTAAAACCTTATCAAAATATATTCAGAACCACAATCATTCTAACAGTAGTAATGGCTCTACTTGGCCCTGCGCGTCCATGGCTGGCTCAAATTGCTCTCGATAAATACATCGCAGGAAATGATCAAATGGGATTAATTTACATCACTATTTTGATGGTTTTGGTGTTGCTGATTCAGTCAGGATTTCAGTTTTTTCATAGCTATTCAACCAACCTGCTAGGGCAAAATGTAATCCGCGATATGAGAGTGAAACTGTACCGACATATCCTCGACTTTAAAATTCCTTATTTCGATAAAACTCCCATCGGCACACCCGTAACCAGAACTATTTCGGATATGGAAACCATTGCTGACATTTTTTCTGATGGATTGTTGGTGATTATTGGTGATATTTTGCAACTGGTGGTTATAATTAGTTACATGTTTTACATCGACTGGCAATTAACATTTATTAGTTTGAGCACAGTGCCACTTTTACTTTTAGCTACCAATGTTTTTAAAAATAAAATTAAAAGCAGTTTCAATGATGTTCGCACACAAGTAGCCGCTCTTAATGTTTTTGTTCAGGAACACCTCACCGGAATGCGAATTGTGCAGGTTTTTAATAGAGAGCAACAAGAAATGCAAAACTTCAAAGAGATTAACAAAAAGCACAGAGTTGCCAATGTGAAATCAGTTTGGTATTATAGTATTTTCTTCCCCGTAGTTGAAATTCTGTCAGCTATTTCTATTGGCTTAATTGTTTGGTGGGGAGCAGGTGAAGTTCTTAGCGAAAAGGTTAGCTTCGGAATGGTGGTAGCTTTTATTATGTACATCAATTTACTTTTTCGACCCATCCGAGAACTCGCCGATAAATTCAATACTCTGCAAATGGGTATGGTGAGCTCAGAACGGATTGCTAAAGTTTTTGAAACTGCAACCGGCATGCCTGATAACGGAACCATTTCTACAGAAAATCTAAAAGGTGACGTGGAATTTAAAAATGTGTGGTTTGCCTATAACGATGAAGAATGGATTTTGAAGGGTGTTAGTTTTCATGTAGGTCGTGGTGAGTCACTCGCTCTTGTTGGAGCTACAGGCGCAGGAAAATCCACTATCATCAATTTAATTAACCGTTTTTATGAAATTAATAAAGGTGAAATTTTAATTGATGGAATTGAAATTAAAAAGTTTGATATCTACCAACTTCGAACAAAAATTTCTGTTGTCCTTCAAGATGTTTTCCTCTTTTCCGATACCATCGAAAATAATATTTCACTTGGAAATCCTGCCATCACCCCTAAATTAATCGAAGAGGGAGCACGTAAAGTTGGAGCCGATATTTTTATTGATAAATTACCAAATAAATATCAATTTAATCCCGGTGAACGTGGTAATATGTTATCGATGGGACAACGTCAATTAATTTCATTCATCAGAGCTTACGTGTACCAACCCTCAATTCTTATACTCGATGAGGCTACTTCATCAATCGATTCGGAGAGTGAACAATTAATAATAAAGGCAACTGCGGTAGTAACACGAAATCGAACTTCTATAATTATCGCTCATCGATTGGCAACAATTCAAAATGCCACCAAAATTGTGGTCATGGATCATGGTGAAGTAAAAGAAGAAGGCTCTCATTTTGAACTAATTAGAAAAAAAGGATGGTACTTTAAATTGTATGAAATTCAACTGAAAAATCAATCTCAAGTCGCTGATAATTAAATCATTATATTTGATATAAATATAAAAATATTTGTTTTTCAACAACTTGAAAACGTGTTCTTTTCAGCATATTTTATCATCTTTGCAAACAAAATAATTTTAATATAAATATACTGATATGGGAATGATGAAAGAATTCAAGGAATTTGCGATGCGCGGAAACCTTGTAGATACTGCTGTTGCCTTCGTAATGGGTGCGGCATTCGGTAAAATTGTTTCTTCTTTTGTTGAAGGAATTGTGATGCCAATGGTAGGAATGCTTACCGGTGGTGTTGATTTTAGCAAGAAAAAAATAATTCTCAAAGAGGCAATACCTGAATTTACTTCAGGCGATGGAACAGTTACAGCTGCTATTGCCGAAGTGTCAATCAAGTATGGTGTATTTATTACTAATTTGATTGATTTTATTATTGTTGCCTTTGCAGTGTTTATGGTGATAAAAGCAATTAACTCACTTAAAAAAGCTGAACCCGCTCCCGCTCCTGCAGGTCCTACTAACGAAGAAAAATTACTCTCTGAAATTAGAGATTTGTTAAAAAAATAAAATTATATCTATAATGGAGACAAGGAATTGCTTTCTTGTCTCCATTTGTTATTTCTTATTATTAAACTCCAAAAATATATATATGAAAAAAATTCTTACTTTATTAACTGCCCTAATTGTTTCTTATTCATCTATTGCTCAAGATTCAACTCTTGCAGCAGTCGATACCTCCTGGAAAAAATCAGGTTTATTCGGATTAAATTTCACACAAGTGAGCCTCAGTAACTGGTCGGCAGGGGGTGAAAACTCTATTTCAGGGATAGCTCTTTTTAATTACACAGCTAACTATGCTAAAGGTTTAAATACTTGGGATAACAACATTGATCTTGCTTTCGGTTTAACACAAAATGGAAATGACAATCCAATTAAAAGTGAAGATAAAATTGATCTTTCCTCTAAATATGGAAGGTACGCTTTTAAACATTGGTATTATTCGATCTTGCTTGGTTTTAAGAGTCAGTTTGCCGAAGGTTTTAATTATCCAAATGACTCAGTAAAGATTTCGAACTTTTTGGCTCCGGGTTATTTTACTTTAGCTCTGGGTATGGACTATAAACCAAATGATAATTTCAGTTTGTTGATTGCTCCTCTTACAGGGAGAATTATTGTGGTGAACGACGATGATTTGGCTGATCAAGGTGCATTTGGTGTTGATCCTGCCGAATACAATGCATTAGGTGTAAAAACAAAAGATGGTGAAAATATTCGATATGAATTTGGTGCATTACTTAAGGCTGTTTACAAAAAAGATATCCTTGAAAACGTAAACCTTATGACCAAACTGGAACTTTTTTCTAACTATGTCGAAGATCCTCAAAATGTGGATGTGAATTGGGAGGTGCTCATTGCTATGAAGGTAAACAAATATATTACTGCAACACTTTCTACTCAACTTATTTATGATGATAATACCATCCTAACCATCGATAATAACGAAGATGGCATCATTGACATATCAGGACCACGAACGCAGTTTAAGGAAGTACTTGGTGTAGGACTTGCTTATAAGTTTTAATCTGCTCCATACTCTATTACAAAGGCGACTAAATAATTTAGTCGCCTTTGTAATTTTCAAAAAATATACAAATGAACATGGATGGATGCTCACTGTTTTACATTTCAGTAAAAACTCATCATTCTTCCCATGAATATTCTTATCAGAAAAAACAAATCCGCGCAAATCAGTTAGATCTGTTGAATCCGTCTTCCTTATCCACTCAAATGAACACGATTAACAATAATTGAAAATCGAAAGTTAGAGATAATTTAAAAAACTAAAAAGTTTCCGTTTCTTGAGGTAACCTAAATCATTTTCATGATCATAGGCTTCCTTTTCAAAGACAATATTTCGATAAGCCGCCTCATGTGATGATTGCTGAATGAGGTTATACAGGTAATTGATTCCATAAACAAGATAAAAAGGTATTACCAATAGTTCCAGTTGCTGTCTTATATGGATCCTTTCATGGTTGAGCAAAACTGTATTGGTTAAATCGTGACGATTTTTGATAAGAATAAATGGGAATAAAGCCATTCCTTTCCTATTCAATATCGAGGTGGTAATAACAATCATTTTATGTGTTTTTCTTTGTCGTAAAAGCTCCTTCAAAAGCCGTTTTTAGATCTTTTGCAAGGCCTTCAGCTCTTGTTTTTACCTCACTGCCCAAATCACCTACTTGCTGCTTGATACTATCTTCAAGAGATTGTCCCTCAAAAATCTTATCTAACTGTGAGTGTATTATTCCCGGCGTTCTTTGTTTCAGATAATGAACCACAGCATTTATTGCCAAATTTGCCTGCTCATCATTCACACCGGCCTTTTCTTTGACGAGATTTGTTAATTCTTCCATGATATGTTTAATTTTAAGATGTCTTTTCAAAGTTAGTAATCTTTTCTTAACAAAAAGTGCAGAACTTATAAACAGAAAGGGTTTTCAAATGTTTATTTTGAAAACCCTTTGAAACATAGATGATGCCATTTACTAACTCTTTCATGCTGGTGATTACTTTAAGTGCTTTCACCTCAGGTTGTGCCCAAGAAAAGATAAATGATAACCAAATTATAAAAGAATCAAAAAATATGGAAATTAATAACGCAGGAGTGACTGATACCGCTACTTTTGGGAACGGCTGTTTTTGGTGTACCGAAGCCATCTTTCAGTCACTAAATGGCGTTGAATCTGCAGTTTCGGGATATGCAGGAGGAAAAACCGAAAACCCGACTTACAAAGAGGTTTGTACCGGACAAACCGGTCATGCCGAAGTAATAGAAATTGTTTTCGATCCATCTGTCATTTCTTTCGAGGAACTTCTCGAAGCGTTTTGGTCTAGCCACGACCCCACAACCCTCAACCGCCAGGGGAATGATATAGGAACTCAATACAGATCGGTAATTTTTTATCACAACGAGAACCAAAGAAAAATTGCTGAAGATTTTAAAGCTGATCTCAACGCCAAAAAAGTGTTTCCTTCACCCATTGTAACTGAAATAAGCCCTGCTGTAAAATTTTATAAAGCCGAAGATTACCATCAGGAATATTTAGACCTTAATGGCACCGATCCCTATTGTACTTACGTGATAAAACCAAAATTGGACAAATTTAAAAAAGCCTTTGCTGATAAAATGAAGAAGTAATAGCTCCACCAGGGAAGGCGTAATTCGTTAGGGATGATTTTTTTGATTGATAAGATGATTATGATCTATTATGATAGATTTTATATGATAGATTTGTACTTCTTATTAGGGCAAGCATGATTTAAAATCCGTAATTCGTAGATGATTCAACCCTGTATGGAGCTTTAATCCAACAGCTGGTGTTACCAAATCATTAATTAATCCATCATTAAAATTCACCTAACACCAGACAGGTATGTTTGTGCTCATAAAAACAAACATCATGACCGTCTTAAGCTATTTCTTTTCGCAGGATATTATTTTCCAAAGGATACAAAAACTATTAAAACGCCAGGGTTTTCAACTCACAGGAATTGATAACGAAAATGGGGTCATTCGGGCATCAAAAGGAATCTCCCTCTGGGGACCCGTAGTTAAGGTAGAACTGGCTGTCGAATTTCAAGGAGAAACAATGACCAGTGTTTCAGTTGATGCTACCAGAGGAAAAAGTTGGTTGAATGTTTCTGATAAAAAAATCAAAGACTTTGAACACCGCCTGGTAGAGAAACTTTATGGTGGTGTGATTTGATTATTTACTACTTGCAGATCCCTCTGCAAATTGTTGAGTATGTAAGGATTCTTCTTGCAAAAAACCTTTATTAATTCCCGATTCAGAAAAATTTCTGTTGATAGCATAAAGAGCTTCAGTAAGAATGTTAAAAGAATAAACTGAATAACTTCCTCCCAGTTTACGATTGGCTTGAATAAAAACTTCCTCTACAGTCATTCCTTTTGTTTCGCCTTCGGTAATTACCAAGTGGAGTAGAGTTGAAGCTCCATCTTTTCTATAATGATCGAGAGCCAAATTCAACGACAAGGCAACTAATTCGCCGGCTAATGCATTTTTATAGTTAAGTCCCGGATCGGTGATTTGTCCAAATGGAAATGGTTTCGGACTCATTCCGGAAGGTAAAAAGAGTTCTACTGCTTGTGGTGAAGAAAGGACCATTGAATTTTCAGCCCCTAATTTGATTCCGTCAGGAAAATAACGGTTGAAAACCATGGTGAGTTCGTCATTAATTTGACCTCCCCATTTTCCCTGAGAATAAGTTACAATATCTAAGTTGTTCTTTTCAGTCGTGTTTGGCTTTCCGGTACCGGCAGAAATGAACTGATTACACAAGATTACTAACATTGCAGTTAAAGTGATTGCTCTTTTCATTTTATAGCTTATTTTTGATTGCTGGTGTTAAATTATACTTCTTAATCATTAATTAATCAGAAATTTGGCAAATGAACCGGTGCAAAGGGTGAACGAAACCATGAAGTATGTAAAGGAAAATTACTTTCGTTGGAAACTACCGACAAGGAGCTTAAAATTGGCTATTTTGTGTATATTATTGATATTTAATAATTTAACTGGATTTTGCCAATCGTTAAAATTGGACAATGCAACGGTTCAGCAACTAAATCCCGGCATTCCCGACCAAACCGGTTTTAGCTTTTTCGTAATGTGTACAGTTAAAGGCAATGTTAAGCTACTTGAAGCCGATTCACTCTGTGTTTTGAATTTTTGTTTCCCTTTAATAAATCCCGATTCTTCCATCATTACAAAAGAAATTATAAGAGGAAAAAAGAATTCCTTTTTGAGGTTAACAATCAATTTCTCACAAATTGAAAATGAAGAATTACGTGCAGTCGCTGCTTCTAACAAACAAATTTCAGGCGTGCTTTATTACAAGTCAAATGCAAAGCGCAAACAGTTGCTTATTCCTATTTTTCATCAACTTCCTATTCAAACCGTAAAAGAATAATTGAATATAACGGTTATGAAAAATTCGATGGTCAGCTATTATGTTTTATTGTACTTTTTGCTTTTGTTATCGATTCAAGTTTCAGCACAATCAACTTCCACAGTTTATTCCGAAAATTTCAATTCCGGAAATGGGGGATGGGTAATTGGTGGATATAATTCCTCATGGAGTTATGGTGTTCCAACCTTACCAAATATTATTTCGAACGGATCAGCATGTTTTGCTACAGGTGATGCCGGAGTGGCACAAGTTGAACCTTTCACTTCCTGTTTGCCTGTCCCCGGGCCATCTCCTAATGGAAACTTTTACAACTGTTGCGAAAGATCGTATGTTGAAAGTCCTTCTATAAATTTAACAGGAATAAATTCTCCTTTGCTTTCACTGGATATTAATTTATTTTGCGAGCAAACTTACGATGGATCCAAGGTGCAATTATCTGTTGATGGCGGTAACACATGGGATGATATTGGCTCTTACAATTCAGGTGTATTTCTTAATTTTCCAAATGCAGTTAATTGCAGAGAACAAAACTGGTACAATAAAAATAACATCAATTATTTGACAGGTAGTTCAGGTGGGTGTACTGCGGTGAGTTTTCAATTTGGCGGCGATAAAAATGGCTGGTCGGGTGGATGCTCTCAATCTGCTTCAGGAGCCTGTACTTCTCCCGATAATCATGGCACTAATGGTTGGGTTACTTCCACTCATTGCATTCAGCAAGCGGCAAATAAATCGAATGTGAAAATTCGTGTAGCATTTGGTGCCGGCTCACAGGTTTTTACTGATGGAATTGCATTTGACAATGTTAGAATTTTAAATGTGTATCCGGTAGTAAATTTTAATTCTTCTCAAGTAGTCAGTTGTGATCCTGAAATTACTTTTGTGAATACCAGCGATTGTGCCCAATCATGGAACTGGAATTTTGGTCATCCCGGTTCACCCGGAAACAGTTCTACAGATCAAGATCCTGTACATGTTTTTCCCTCTCCGGGTTCGTATCAAATTACACTCAATGCCACCGACTTTTGTGGTGGGATTTCCACTTTTACCAAAACTATTCAGGTTAACGATGGCGTTGCTCCTAAAATTGATTCTGTTACAACTTCTGATGCCGGCTTGTGCAACAGTGCAATTGATTCCTTGAAAATTTATTTGTCTTCGGCTTACACCGGCACAACTCCATATACGGTTTCGTATTTGTTTGATGGTTCAGTGCAATCTCAATCCGGCCTGACCGGAAACCCCATTCTCATAACAGGATTGCAGGCAGGAATTTATTCTTCCATAACTATATTGGATTTATTAGGTTGCGAAATAATTTTTCCGGGAACTGCTGTTATACCTTTTAATAACGATAGTCTTGTACTGGTAACAAGCAACGACACCACTATTCTGGCAGGAGGTTCTGCGACTTTAATGGCATCCACCAACATTCCCTCCACATTTTCATGGAATCCAATTACAGGACTCGATAATCCGCTATCATCAATCACGAATGCAAATCCCGAAAATACTACTACTTATACGGTAACTGTAATTGATTCTAACGGGTGTACCGGTAGCTCTGAGGTGGTGGTTAATATTAATGATATTTCAGATTGCAAAAATTATTTTATTCCAAATTCATTCACACCAAACGGGGATTCAAAAAATGAGACTTTTGAAATAATTTTTGATCCTTCAATGCGAATCGACGATTACCAACTTGTAATTTATAACCGCTGGGGCGGAGAGGTTTTTAATTCGAATACTATTGGTCAGAAATGGGAGGGAAGGGAGGCTGCTGCAGGCACCTATGCTGTGAACATGAATATCACTTGTCGCAACAAAAAGAAATCTAATTACACCGGAACATTACGCCTGATTAGATAATTTATTTACCGGCAATTATTATTGGCACATTTTTAAATGAACCTCCGGCATTGAAACTCATTGTGTAACATCCGGGAGCTAATTTCTGAGTTTTGATGATTAGTCGATTCTTTCCGGCAGGCATAAATTCATCTTTTGGTATAGAAATAAGTCTTCCTCCTGAATCATACAAAGCACAGTAAACATGCAATTTGCTGTCAAGAGTAAAATCAATTGTAAGTTCATCCACCACAGGATTTGGATAAGTCTCAAATGAACTAATTACAGGTGAAGAATTTATTCCGGTAAATGCATTTTTAGTAATATAAACTTTAAATATTTTATCGTTGGCCCAACTGTTACCACCACCATTCATAAATACATAAGGATAATCTGATTCGATTCCTCCGTGAAGATATCCTATGAGTACTTTTCCTGTATCAATATTATTCAATTTGATAATTCCATTGTTATAGACAACTATACCATCGGCTCTATAAAATTCCATGTTACTTCCTAAGTAGCCGGGCATTTCATACGGCAAACGATGCTCAGTATGCTGATTCGAATTGCGTGAAATGTAACTGATAGTTTTTACAAACGGAACAAGGGTGTCTTCTACCAACACATTATTTATGTCGTACAAATATTGTGACATTCCACCAAAAAACAGGGTATGCATAGTTGCAGATGTACTGTCGAAAAACGGTATCAATGCACTATGATACTGACTCAATTGTTGCTCCAAATTATTATTAACCACGTAACCGCCAGGTGTTATATCAACAGTGTTAAGATAAGGAAGATCAACATTGTATTGAAATACACCGCTAAATGCAGTCAGTCCAACATCTCCATTGGGAAAAATTTGAGGAGCCAGGTTGTAATCTCTTCTATGAAAATTTAAGCTATCATAAACCACAGTGTAATTGTTTATTGTAAATACTGTGCCGTTATCAGCAATATTGAATTTTCTGATTTCATTGCTATAAGTCTGAGTAAAAGATGGACCATTGTGCGGATTGTAACGACCGTCGAAACGATGTCCAAACACAAGGTAAACAGTTGAATCCATAACCTCCGCACGAGATCCGCTTAGAGCCATATTCTGATCGGTAATTTGTCTGAAATAGGAGGAAATCGGCAATTGATTCATTACCGCATTCATTAACCCGGGAACGTCTATTGCAGTTACATTAGGGAAAGTTGCATGATCATTCGCAGCCGTACTGTAGCCATAACCTCCAATAAAATAATAATAGTTCCCCAATCGCACCCCTTCCATGTTTGAAGATGCAACATGTTCTCTTATATTTTGCGGAAGTGAAGCAATAGGGGAACTCCACACTTGCTGCATGACAGGATCCACCACATAAATATTGGTATTTTGAGTTGCCAATGGAAAGGCTGAAGGCGGTTGAAATCCATGTAATCCATTGGTTCTTCCACCAATAATCAACCATTTGCCATCATCCATGGTAAAAGCATACGAATGTAATCCGGGAAAACCGCTGATTGTAAAGGGTTCAAGCTCTAATTCAAACGGATCATTCTGGGCTTCAGCGATTTGAAAATAACCAATCCACACACTAATTAATAAGATAAAGGTTCTCATGATTTTTTTATTCAAAAGTAATCGTGTTTAGAACCAATTACGGTGACTATTATCACAATACTGATACAATTAATTTCGAAATTTAAAAGCTCTTTATTTTGGCACTTTTCCGAACCAAAATTTGAATCAAATACATCATAGCAATTCCAAAAATAGCTACAACCAAAGCAAGAGAATTATTGAATGCTGATAAATTTCCTGAGAATAATGCAATACAAAATGCTGCCCACCAAAGAGTTTCTTGTATGGCTGAATAAAGAACCGGAGGCGAAAAGTATCGGATATTTTCAGATCTGTTTAATAAAACTTTAAGAGCATGAAAATCGATTATTAGCAAGAAAATGTTCATCAGTAAAAAAACACCTAGAACATACGGAGTTCCTCGCCATTCAAGGGAGATAGTAACCATAAGAATATTCAAAATAATCGGAAAAATCACCACAGCACCCAATACAGAATATCTTCCGGTAATTAAAAGCAACCCGGCAAAAGCCTCACTGTAAGCTATAAATCGACTAAAGAAACCTAATCCATATTCAGCCAGAGCTTCTTCAAGCCAAACCGGACCCATTAGACCGGGAAAACCATCGATCAACTTCGACATCCCACCACCTAAAAAAACAAACCCTAGAAAGATTCGGGTAAACCAAACACAGCTGAAAATTATTTTGCTTTCAGTCTTCAAAATTAATGTCGATATTATCGATGGATATTTTTTGTATCCATCAAATCTTGAGAACCTGTAAAACCCTTTAATTCAACACCCTACTATTCATCATCCTTGTCATCATCATTGTCACTATTCAAATCGGCCTCATTAATTAATGCTGCTATTTTGTCAGCAGCCAATGTTTGATTGTCGCTGATGATATTCGCAAAAATCCCTGCTAAATTCTTAGCATTGATAGGGCCATTTTTATGATTTTTTTGCAACGCCTTAATTACCGCTTGTTTAAGTTCTTCTGTCATGTTTTAAGTTTTAAATTTTATACCTGTTTTATTGTGCTGAAACAAGATTCAAAATTACTGAAATTAGTAGTGAAATAACAATGATTATTTAATTCATAAAAAGATGTTGGAAAATACTATTAATGAATGAAAAACAATTCCGATCAGAAAAAACTTATGAAACTCCTCTTGTGTAATATGCTACTGAGAAAATACTTATAAAATCATGAACAGAATTTCACAACATCTTGCAGTCAAAAAAAAAGCTCACGGATCGATTTTGATAAGAGCTCCACAGCAACAAAAAAAAACTGCTCAACCTAAGTTGAGCAGTTTTTTGGTGATCCCGCTGGGATTCGAACCCAGGACCACTACATTAAAAGTGTAATGCTCTACCAGCTGAGCTACGGAATCGGGTATTTGGTTTTTGGCAAGTAGGCCAAACGAGGGTGCAAAAATAGGAACATCTTCTTAGTTTTCAAATGGGAAGGTATATATTTATTAACATTAGTCTAAAAACGTTGAACCTCAAAAAATTAAGTTCATTATTGAATGGTTTTGTGCCGTACAACTGGCACATTCTCATCAAAATGTTTACGGAATGTGATCAAAGTTCGGCATTGTTCGGTGCCGAGAGAGCGAGAAATGTTAATCATTTTAGGGTTGAAATCGCCTATCCACTGCAATTCCATAAAATCATATTTTTTTTGAGCTCTTATAACTAATCCTCCCGCCCAAATAAGTAAACCATCAACTCCTTTACCTTGATGTTCAGGCACTATGCCGAATACTAGTCCATAAAATTTTTTACAAGATCCGTTCATTTTCAGCCACAAAAAATATAGCTTTTGAAGTAATCCGAATTTACCATTCATATGTTTGAAATACTGATTGAGCTCAGGCAAATTCAACCAAGCCCCAACAGGTTCATTCTTATAATAGGCAAACCAAACCAGCGATTCGTCCATTACCGGCTTCATTTTTTTAAATATGTTTAATGATTGTTCGTAAGTAATATCCTTTCCACCACCATGCTTTGACCACGCTTTATTGTAAATAGTGGTGAAATCGGCCGCATATTTTTCAAGATTATTCTTTCGAATATGTTCCGCAGTGTACTCTCCACCCGCAATAAGTCTGTTGTAAGCCTCTTCGAACTTTGGATCAATTGGATCGTGCGTCTTTAATGAAAAGCAATATTGTTCAAAATAAGTTTTAAACCCATAGTTCTCAAACAATTGCTTATAATATGGCGGATTGTAATTCATGCAGTAAACCGGCTCATAAAAGCCCTTTACCAGCATTCCCCACCAACGGTCGCGTTCACCAAAATTAATTGGCCCGTCAACACCTTCCATACCTTTGGTTTTCAACCACTCTACGCATTTATCGAGCAAAAAATTAGCGCTTTTTTGATCATTAATACATTCAAAAAATCCTATTCCACCAATTGGAATACCGCTTGTTTTAGCTATTTTATTGTTCACGAAAGCCGCCACACGACCAATTACTACGTTGGCATCATCAAAAAGCAACCACCTTATGGCATCTCCATGTCGAAAAGTCTTATTTAATTTTCGATCAAAAACCTGTTCAATATCTTTATCTAACGGTCGTATCCACTGGTTGTCGTTAGCATAAAGTTCAACCGGTAATTCAAGAAAAAACTGAACATCTTCATTTGTTGTAACTTCCTTTAACCTCATGGTGTGCGAAAGTAGCCTTTTTTACTAAATTTGTGCATTCTAACAAAAACGCTTTTGAAAGGAAAAACTATCATCATCACCGGTGGGTCATCGGGAATCGGAAAAGCCTGTGCGATGCGGTTCGCTAGGGGAGGAGCTCAAGTAGTGATTGCAGGACGCACCCGGGAAAAACTGCAAAAAGCGGAGGCCGATTTGCAAAAAATTCACGCCGATGTGCTCACCGTCGTGGCCGATGTTAGCAATCCGGCTGATTGTATTCGCCTTATTGAAGAAACTATTCGACATTTTGGGAAATTGGATGTGTTGGTGAATAATGCAGGAATTTCTATGCGTGGCCTTTTTGTAAATACCGAACTTGAAGTTATTAAAAAAATAATGGATGTGAATTTCTGGGGTACTGTTTATTGTACTAAATCAGCTTTGCCTCATCTATTAAAAACAAATGGTTCCATTGTTGGCGTTTCTTCTGTTGCAGGTAAAAAGGGATTGCCCGGAAGAACTGCCTATTCTGCATCTAAATTTGCTATGGAAGGATTTCTTGAAACATTACGTTCCGAAAATTTAAAAAATAATCTTCATATCCTCATTGCCTGTCCGGGGTTTACAACTTCAGGAATCCGCAATTCGGCTCTTGGGCCGGATGGAATGCCTCAAAATGAATCTCCACGTAATGAACAGGAAATGATGAGTGCCGAAAATGTTGCCGATAAAATTTATCATGCAACTATCAACCGTAAACGGGATCTTGTACTTACCTTCAACGGTAAAATGATCGTGTTATTGAATAAATTTTTTCCATCATTAGTCGACAAATTAATATACAAACATCTTTCAAAAGAACCCGGTTCACCGTTCAAATAAATACCAATGATCAAATCTGTTATGAAACAAAATTCTTTATTTATTGTACCTTCAGTGTTTTTACTTTTAGTAATTGCATCCTGTTCTTCTAAAAAACAAAATCTGACCGATGAAATCCTCCAGCAGGAAAAATCTCTTTATTCTGATTCATCCATGGTTCCTGATCCTGCCAAAGCAAAAAAAATTATTGATACCTACACCACTTATGCTGATCAATTTCCTGAAGATACCTTGAGTGCCAATTATCTCTTTAAAGCCGGTGATATCTCGTCTAAAATAAATGAAATCGATCAATCTATTCAGTTATTTTCACGCTTAATAAAGACTTATCCTGAAAATAAAAATGTACCTTTTGCAATATTTCTCCAAGGTTTTATTTATGAAAACCAAGCCGGTGACCCGGTGAAAGCCAGACCTTATTACGAAGAATTCCTTCGTAAATATCCCGACCATCCTATTGCCGGAGATGTGACTTTCTCGCTCGAAAATTTAGGCAAATCACCGGAGGAACTAATTAGAGAATTTGAGAGTATGAATGGTTCCGACAGCACCATCGTTTCAGATACTTCTACCATTTCTTCAAACTAACTGCTTCAGGCCAATGCAAAAAAAGAAGCCTACCCGAAAGGATAAATTTAATAGTGAACCGAATCCCATTACACGATCGTCACAACAAACAACTTCTTCCTTTTCATCTCTGTTACCCGGCTTGATTATCGCACTTCTTGGGTTCCTTTTATATAGCAATACTCTTGGTCATTATTTTACACTCGATGATTATTCAGTAATTCTCGAAAACCGACTCACCAAACAAGGCTTATCTGCAATACCGGAAATTTTCAAAACCAGTTATCGCTACGGATATTATTTCACCGATGACAATCTCTATAGGCCACTCGTTAAATCGATGTTTGCAATAGAGTGGGAGATGGCTCCCAATAGTGCTGCACCCGGTCACTGGATAAATGTTCTACTTTATGCTTTTACTGGATTTATCCTTTTTCATTCATTATTGCGTATCTCTAAGGGAAATATGTTATTTGCATTCATTGCTTCCTTGTTATTTGTCGCACATCCTGTACATACCGAAGTAGTGGCCAGTATAAAAAGCCGTGATGAAATTTTGGCTTTTCTCTTTAGTATTTTGGCACTTGAACGATTCATTTCTCATGTTAGATCGAGCAAAGTAACTTCATTAATTGTTTCGGCAATATTGTTTTTTGTCGCTCTTCTATCGAAAGAGTCAGCTATTACCTTTCTGGCGATTTTCCCTCTTACAGCATGGTTTTTTACCGATCAAAAACCTGCCTCATTTCTTAAATCATCGATCCCATTATTGGCCTCCGCACTCTGTTTTCTATTGTTGAGAAGCGCTATTTTAAGTGGCATTATTCCTGAATCAGTTTCAATTGCCGATAATCTGTTAGCGGCTGCCAGAGATCCTTTCACCAAATACGCAACGGCCATTTATATTCTTGGGCTTTATCTAAAAATTTTATTGTTTCCACACCCCTTGGTTTTCGACTATTCCTTCAACCAGATACCTTTAACAGGAATTTCATCAATTGGATTTCTCATTTCATTTGCTGTTTATGCAGGATTGTTTGTTTTTGCAATAATGCAATTCAAATCAAAAAATATATTGGCGTTTGCTATACTATTTTACCTTATAACGCTTTCAATTTCATCTAACCTATTTATTACAATTGGTTCATCAATGGGAGAACGATTTTTATATGCTCCTTCTCTTGGGTTTTGTATTGGAATTGCCGCCATCATTACTAAATTTGTTAAAGAAAAAGATCAACTCTCTTCTTTAAAAGGGTTATCAAATTTTCCAATCGCTGTCATTCTTGTCATTCTGACAGTTGGATATTCTATAAAAACTATCGCCAGAAATCCGGTCTGGGAAAACAACTATTCTCTCTACTCTAATGATGTTCTTTTGTCTCCGAATAGTACCCGAACTCACTATTACCTGGGCAATTATCTAGTAAAACCTGAAGCTTGGGAAGGTAAATCGGAGCAAGAAAAAACAAATATCCTCAATCGTGGAATTTCAGAATTGAAAAAATCTGTGGAGATTTATCCCGGCTTTTCTGATGCATTCACACAACTTGGTGTGGCCTATTATAAACTCAACAAAATAGATAGTGCCATGTTCAATTATCAGAAAGCTTTAGCATTAAACCCAAATAATGCTACTGTTCATAATAATATTGGAACAATTTATTTTGCACAACAACAATTTGATCAGGCTTTAAATGCTTTCAAAAAGGCAATAGAACTTGACCCAAGATACGCAGAGGCTTATGCAAATTTAGGCAGTGCTTATGGTATGATGCAGCAATACGACAATGCACTTACCAATCTTTTCAACGCTGTGAAGTATGATCCGAATTATGCCCAAGCCTACTATTTTATCGGACTCACCTACCGCTTCAAAAACGATGAAGCCAATGCCAATACTTACCTCGATAAAGCTTATAAATTAGATCCTTCGCTAAGACCGAAGTGAACTGGCAGTCTGCAGTAGGCGGTAGCGGTTGCGGTTGGCGTCGATGTTTTGAGCTTGTCGAAAAGCGATGATCATTGCGCAGGAAATCTCCGACAGGGTTCTTCCAAGTTTTCCATTAGAATTTGATTTCAAAATAACACTTAATATTCTTTGGATGTAAGTTTGCAACCCCGAACAAACTACTAAATTAACCATTGAATCAACCATTGAATCAACCATTGAATCAACCATTGAATTAACCATTGAATCAACCATTGAATCAACCATTGAATCAACTATTGAATCAACCCTACGTCAATTCTTTAGTTAAAATACGATCTAATTCTTCCGGCAATAAATTCGCAACTAGCTCACCATCTTTTGCAATAGAAATAGCTCCTGTTTCTTCTGAAACGATAATTACAATGGCATCGCTTTGTTCACTAATTCCTAAGGCTGCGCGATGTCTCATTCCGTATTGAGCGGGGAGATCAGGGTTATCGGTAACGGGTAATACGCAACGGGCAGCTTTAATTTTATTGTTCGAAATAATAATAGCTCCATCGTGCATCGGGCTATTTTTAAAAAATATACTTTCAATCAATCGTTTCGATACTTCGGCATCCATAATATCACCTGTAGAAGCATAAAATTTAAGGTCGGTGTTGCGGGCAATTACCATGATAGCACCTGTTTTATTTTTCGACATATTCGAACAAGCCTTCACAATAGGAGCAACATTGGTAGAAGTTTGCTTTTGAAATTGAAAATTCCAATTCAATAATTTTCTGGTAAAAGTATTTTGTGCCAGAAAACTATTCGTTCCTAATAAAATCAAAAATCTACGAACCTCTTGTTGAAAAACGATGATTAATGCAATAACACCAACTCCAATAAACTGACCAAGTAAAGCTCCAAGCAATTGCATGTCCAAAACCTTTACGCACAGCCACCAGAGTAAATAAATGGAAATAAGCCCAATAAAAATGTTCATGGCTACACCACCCTTCAATAACTCGTAAAGTTTATAGAGCAAAAATGCCACGAGAAGGATATCGATGACATCGAGCAACCGGACACTTAAAAACCCTATGTGAAATATTTCCATGATGTAAAAATAGGAACAATAATACAACGAACCGATTTTACAAGCTATTTTCGAACGCTTTTAAATACCCTTCGCAACGAAACGATAGGGCAGAAGGGCATCTTCATCGGCATAATCTACTCCAACACGAGGACCGGCTTCTATAGATGAGTCAACCATAGCAAATCCATGGTCCTCAATCCATATTTTCTTCTTCATCAAACTGATTCCTGTGAGAGAATAATCGATTCCAAGTGCTTTGCTAACCTTACCGGGGCCAGTGAAGGCATATGCTGTTATTGACGAAAGACCTCTCCTTTTGAGCATAATATCTAAACCTTTATATGGTTTCACAGCACGTATGAGAACCGCATGCGGAACATCCTTTTTTGCAGTAACCACATTAAAAAGAGAATGAATTCCATAACAAAGATAAACGTATGCAATACCACCATCTTGGTACATAGTTTCTGTTCTTGCTGTTCTTCTTCCTCCATAAGCGTGGGAAGCTTTATCGTTCACGCCCATATATGCTTCCGTTTCTGTAATAATTCCGGCAGTAATTTTGTTGTCTATATTCGTAAAAAGTACTTTCCCCAGCAAATTCCGGGCAATGGAAACAGCATCTTCTCCCATATAAAAATCACGGGTCAGTTTCATTAGTTTAGTCTAATTTTTTATTGATCAGCAATCTTCCTTTTGCATCATATTTTAAATATTCCTGATCAACATGCCAGCTCAATAAATCCAGAGCCTGTTGTTGATTTTTGATACCACTAATTTTTATCAAAGCATCTACGGTAGCAGGCCCTGCTGTAAGTTGTGTTAAAATTTTCGATCTAAAATTTTTCAGTTCGAGATCATTCAACTCTAATTTATTCAGTTCTCTGCAATAATCACACACACCACATCTTGCTGATGATGTTTCACCAAAATAATCGAGTAACATCATGCTTCTGCATTGGTGAGTAGACTTCACATATCTAATAATGGCTTCCGTTTTTTCAATATAGCTATTTTTACGGGCTAAATATTTTTTTTCATCAATGGAAATATACTCAGCTTCTTCCCTCATGGTGATGAAAGTAAGTTGTGGTGAATCTTTGCGAGGTTCATAAGAGAGGATGTCTGCTTTGTGCATAAAATTTAGCATCGTCACTATCTGTTCATAGGTTGTTTTTAACTTATTTGCTAAATCAGGTTCGCTGATTCGCACAAAATCATCGAACACACCTTCAGCAGAACGAAGAATTGTTTTAATCAACAAATCATATCTTGAATTGGCAACTTGAAAATTATAAAGATCAATATTGTTGACTCTGAAATGCAAACGTGAAGGCATAAAAACAGCATCAGTTATACTAATTAATCCTTCTGATTCAAGCACCCGCAAACAACTTAAAGTTGTAATTGGATTGAAATTATAATTAGCTACAAATCTGGTGATCTCAAAATCGTGACTCACACCCATGCCTGAATCAACCGGAACCTGAAGATAATTTGCAAGGGCCTGGTAAACTTTACGGATGTCTTTAATAGGAGGAAAGGAGGTTTCTTGTCGCCTTTTCAAATCGATAATATCTGTATCATTAAAAAGTACAATCGCAAAAGCAGTTTTCTCATCTCTTCCGGCTCGACCTGCTTCCTGGTAATATGCCTCAGGACTATCCGGTAAATCCATGTGAATTACAGTCCGAACATCAGGCTTATCGATACCCATTCCAAATGCATTCGTGCACACCATCACACGTGTTTTACCAGACTTCCATTCATCCTGTTTTTTACTTCTTAATTCAGCGGTAAGACCTGCATGGTAAAAGTCGGCTGATACTCTGTTTTGTTGCAAAAATTGTGCATATTCCCTAGTACGTTTTCTGTTTCTAACATAAACAATTCCCGATGCTTTTACCTTCGAAAGTATCTCGACCATTTTGGTTTGTTTGTCTTCGATATGGTAGCTCAAATAACACAAATTACTTCGTGCAAAAGACTTCTGAAAAACCAACTCCTTGCGGAATTTGAGCTGCTTCATTATATCTTTTGTCACTGCCGGTGTGGCCGAAGCGGTGAGTGCCAAAATCGGCACATTGGGATGCAATTCACGAATTTCTGCTATGCGTAAATAAGGAGGCCTGAAATCATACCCCCATTGTGAAATGCAGTGAGCCTCATCAACGGCGAAAAGACAAACATTCATTTTCCGGATTCTCTCCAGAACAAGTTCCGAAAGCAATCTTTCGGGGGACAAGTAAAGAAACTTTGTGCGTCCGTAAATACAATTATCGAGTGCAATATCTACCTCATCACGACTCATTCCTGAAAATACCGCCACCGCTTTTATTCCCTTATGCTGCAAATTTTCAACCTGATCCTTCATAAGGGCAATGAGAGGCGAAACAACAATGCAAATGCCCTCTAAAACCATCGCAGGCACCTGAAAACACACCGACTTACCACCTCCGGTAGGCAAAAGCGCCAAAGTATCAATTCCATTAAGAGTTGACATGATAATCTCCTCTTGTAAAGGCCGAAACTTATCGTGGTTCCAGTATTGTTTAAGAATAGTGCGAATGGTAGTTTGCATATATAAAAGTTCCCTTAAAGTAGGTTCAAAGTTCGAAGATAGCGAAAAGTTTTTAGCGGCGGCGGCGGCGGTAAGGCGGCGGCGGCGGCGGTAGGCGGCGGCGGCGGCGGCGGCGGCGGCGGTAAGCGGCGGCGGTAAGCGGCGGCGGCGGCGGTAGGCGGCGGCGGCAGACGGCGGCGGCGGCGGTAAGCAGCGGCAATAGGCGATAGGCCTGCCAAACTAAAGACAAGTTTTTGCTTGGCGATAGCAGTCAAGAGGGCGTTGGTGTCAAACTCACCAAAAAAATACTCCAAGCCACCTCAACCCCTTGTTACGCGGCTATGCCGCATAACAAGGGGGTACCGGCCTCCGGCCGGTGGGGGCCACAAAAAAAAAGCCCACCTTTGACGGCAGACTTTTTTTGACCAGATAACTATAAGAATTACTTTCTCTTAGTAGCTCTCTTTTTAGCAGCAGCTTTCTTTCTTGGAGCGGCTTTTTTCTTAGCAGCAGCTTTCTTTCTTGGAGCAGCTTTTTTCTTAGTTGCAGTTTTCTTTCTTGCAGCAGCTTTTTTCTTAGGAGCAGCTTTCTTTTTAGTTGCAGCTTTTTTCTTAGTAGCAGCTTTCTTTTTTGGAGCAGCTTTTTTCTTCTTAGGAGCAGCTTTTTTCTTAGGAGCAGCTTTCTTAGCAGACATAACTTTTTTAGCTTTTTCTTAGCAGCTTTCTTTTTAGGAGCAGCTTTCTTTTTAGGAGCAGCTTTTTTCTTAGGAGCAGCTTTTTTAGCGCTTTCTTTGGAGCAGCTTTCTTAGTAGCAACTTTCTTTTTAGCAGCAGCCTTTTTCTTAGGAGCAGCTTTCTTTTTAGCAGCAGCCTTTTTCTTAGGAGCAGCTTTTTTTGCAGAAACAGACTTCGCTTTCGAAGCAGATTTCTTTACTGATTTTTTTTTCATCATGATTTTGTTTAATTAATTAATTGGTTAATGCACTTTTTACTTAATTTCTTTTCTAAAGGTTACAATAGGTTCTATTTCAACACTTTTAAACTTTGTTTTAAGATCAATGATGCACTCCTTTCATATTATCACATGCATCCTGTTTCGTCGTCATTCTTTTCGTCCGGCAACCTGTTTATACAGGAACTATTTTATCTGCCTGGTACTGTCCAGACTTCAATTTGCCATGTATCTTACTGAATGTTTCAATAGTATATTTCACATCTTCCAGAGTATGTACTGAGGTAGGAATCAATCTTAGAATGATGATACCTTTAGGTACAACCGGGTAGACTACCATCGAGCAGAAGATATCATAGTTTTCCCGTAAATCAATAATCAGGTTTGTGGCTTCCGGAATGCTACCATTAAGATAGACCGGCGTAACAGGAGAATCAGTATTACCAATTTCAAAACCTGCGTCTTTGAGTCCTTTTTGTAAAGCGTTCACAATTTTCCATAGATCCGCTTTCAATTCAGGCCTGCTCTTTAAAAGTTCCAGCCTCTTTTGAGCTCCAATAACCAGAGGCATGGGTAATGATTTCGCAAAAATCTGTGAACGCATATTATGCTTGAGATAATCAATAACTTGCTCATCACTTGCAATAAATGCACCTATTAAAGCCATAGATTTAGCGAAAGTCCCAAAATAAATGTCAATTCCATCTTGTACACCTTGCTCTTCTCCGGTTCCGGCACCTGTTTTACCCATAGTACCAAAGCCGTGTGCATCATCCACAAAAAGGCGAAAATTGAATTTTTTCTTGAGGTCAACTATTTCTTTTAACTTACCCTGATCACCCGACATTCCAAAAACACCTTCGGTAATAACCAGAATAGCTCCACCGGATTCAGTAACTAGTTTGGTGGCTCTTTCTAATTGTTTTTCCAGGTTGGTGATATCGTTATGTGGATAAACATACCGTTTTCCCATGTGCAAACGGACGCCATCAATAATACAAGCATGTGATTCGGAATCGTAAACAATTACATCATGACGATCAACTAAACAATCAATGGCACTAACCATTCCTTGGTAACCGAAATTCAATAAAATAGCAGATTGTTTACTTTCAAAAGCGGCCAAATCATTTTCCAGTTGCTCATGATGTGTACTATTTCCTGACATCATTCGGGCACCCATCGGAAGAGCAAAACCATATTCAGATGCAGCTGCTGCATCGGCCTTCCTAACTTCAGGATGATTGGCTAGTCCAAGATAATTATTGAGGCTCCATACTAATTTCTCTTTGCCACGAAAAATCATCTTGTTTGAAATTTCACCTTCGAGCCTTGGAAACATAAAGTACCCATAAGATTCTTTCGAATGCATCCCGAGAGGTCCGCGGTTCTTTAGCAATTTTTCAAACAAATCTGTCATGCGAGCGACTTAGTATTTTTTGTTTCTAAATTATTCCGAAAGATCTGAACATTTTTTGTTTTGGCAACACGTTGTTCAATAATGTTTTCAACAACGTTTTGTTAATGACGAATGTTTAACGTTGGATTCAAAAAAAAGTTTACTTTTAATTTCTTACCTTTGTGTCATGACCAGATTTAAAACATTATTTATTGTTGCAATATCATTCCTATTGATCACTGTAACATCCTGCAGCAAGTTCAGCAGAATTCAAAAAAGTACCGACATGGAAGCGAAATATGCGGCGGCCGTTAAGTACTACGAAAAGAAAAATTATTTTCAAGCGCTTCAACTTTTTGAAGAGTTGATTACAGTTTTTCGCGGAACAAATAAATCGGAAGACACCTACTTTTATTATTGTCAATGCTACTATGAAACCGGCGAATACACAGTGGCAGCGTATCACTTTAATAACTTCCATCAAACATTTCCAAATTCACCAAGAGCCGAAGAAGCGCTTTTTAAAAATGCATATTGTTATTACCTGGATTCACCATCTTCAACACTCGATCAAAAAAATACCTACGATGCAATCCGTCAGTTTCAACTTTTCATAAATCGATATCCGCAAAGTGAAAAAGTACAATTATGTAATGAGCATATTGATGAGCTTCGATTTAAATTGGAAGAGAAAGATTTTAATAATGCGAAGCTTTATTTTCGAACCGGATTTTATAAATCTTCGATGCTTGCTTTTCAAAATGTGTTGAAAACATTTCCATCAACAACATATAAAGAAGAATGTTTGTACTACGTTTTGCGCTCCTCTTATTTATATTCAGGTCAAAGTATCGCAAATAAACAAGTGGAAAGATATAAGCTGACAATCGAAAATTATTACAAGCTTATCGATGCCTTCCCGGAAGGAAAACACCTTAAAGAAGCTGAAAAAATGTTCCTGGATAGCCAAAATCGCATCAAAAAGCAGACAAGTGGCATCAGAGTCATATAATTTTCCTATTTTTGCACCTATATATATATAAGTATAAAACCTGCAGGACATGTCTTACAAAAATGCCGCTTCTTCTACCATTACCCGTGACCTTCTTAAATTCGAAAAAGGCACTGATAATATCTATGAATCACTAGTAGTAATCAGCAAAAGAGCCAATCATATCTCAGCTGAATTGAAAGAAGAACTTCAGAACAAACTCTCTGAATTTGCCTCTAGTACCGATAATCTTGAGGAGGTTTTCGAAAATCGTGAGCAAATTGAAATTTCCAAATTTTATGAGAGGCTCCCTAAACCGGTTCTCATCGCTCTTCAAGAATACCTGGATGGTAAAATCTACCATAGAAATCCGGCCAAAGAACAATAATCCCGCTTTCCCATGAGGCTTTTCAAAAAGAGAATCCTTTTGGGGGTAACAGGTAGCATTGCTGCTTATAAATCAGCGGAAATAGTGCGGCTTTTAGTTAAGGAAGGTGCTGAAGTTCAGGTTATTATGACCAAATCCGCACACGATTTCATAACTCCGCTTACCCTGGGAACTCTTTCCAAACTTCCTGTTTTATCCGATTTTAGCGAGCCCAGTTCCGGAACATGGAATAATCATGTTGAATTAGGTTTGTGGGCCGATCTCATGATTATTGCTCCAGTTACAGCACACACTTTATCCAAACTAACTGTAGGTCAATGTGATGATCTGTTATCTGCAGTTTATCTTTCTGCTCGTTGTCCGGTTTTTTTGGCTCCGGCCATGGACCTCGATATGTTTTCACATCCTTCAACATCCCAAAATATTTCAAAATTGGTTACGTTTGGTAATCGGATTATTGGTCCTGCTTCCGGTGAATTAGCCAGCGGATTGAAAGGGGAGGGGCGTATGGTGGAACCTGAGGATATTTGCTCTCATGTCATTCAAGTGTTGTCGCCTCATCCAATATTAAAGGATAAAAAAGTACTTGTAAGTACCGGCCCTACTCGTGAATCCATCGATCCGGTGAGATTTATAACGAATCATTCCTCCGGAAAAATGGGCGTTGCAATTGCCGAATCTTTAGCAATGAAAGGTGCGCTTGTTACTTTGGTGGCAGGTCCCGGTGTTGTGGCTCCAAGAATTCCTACTATTAGCGTCGTAAATGTGACCACTGCTGAAGAAATGTTCGTAGCTTGCATGCGTGAGTATTCCGATGCATCCATCACAATTATGGCTGCTGCTGTTGCTGATTTTACTCCTGCTAAAACTGCTCCTTCTAAAATAAAAAAAGTTGCAGGAAATATGAATGTTGAATTGAAATCTACTAAAGATATTCTCGCTCACATGGGAGAAAATAAAGGCAATAAATTTCTAGTAGGATTTGCTTTGGAAACCGACAATGAAATTCCGAATGCAATTGGTAAATTAGAAAGAAAAAATCTTGATCTTATTGTGCTGAATTCATTGCAAGATTCAGGTGCCGGTTTTAATGGCGATACCAATAAAATTACTATTATTGAAAAAAATAAAAATGCTACCTCTTACGAATTAAAATCAAAGAAAGAAGTAGCTTCCGATATCACTGATAAAATAATTTCATGTCTCTCCAAATGAAAAAAGTAAACTATATATCTGGCATCACTGCTACTCATTGCAACTTTTTCGAATGCACAGGAATTGAATTGTGAAGTAACCGTAAACACTGCTCAGATTCAAAGTTCCGACAAAAAAATTTATACTACGCTTCAAAATTCTATCTATGAATTCATGAATAATACCCGTTGGACCGACGATCAGTTCACCAATTCAGAAAGGATTGAATGCAATATTCAAATAACCATTAATGAACGTGTAGGAAACGACGATTTTAAAGCTTCTATTCAGGTACAATCCCGTCGTCCAATTTTTAAAACTTCTTATTATTCACCTATGATTAATATTAATGATGAGAGTTTTCAGTTTCGCTACATGGAATTTCAAACCATCGAATTTAATGAATCGGGAACAAATCCCAGTCTTTCTGCGGTACTTGCCTATTACGCTTATTTAATAATTGGTCTCGATTACGATTCCTTTTCACCAATGGGAGGAAGCCCATACCTTCAAAAAACTCAGAACATTGTAGCCAACCAGCAAAATAGTCCGGATAGGGGATGGAGAGCTTTCGAATCCACCCGTAACAGATATTGGATGGCAGAAAATTTGAATAATCCCATTTTTAAACCTATGCGGGAATTTTATTACAGCTATCATCGTCGAGCACTTGATACGATGGCCGACAATAGTGAAGAATCGATTAGTATTATTGCTGAAGCTATTGAATCACTCAAGCCAATGCACAACGATAAACCGGGGAGTTATCTGGCCCAAACGGTATTCTTCACCAAAGCCGATGAAATAGTCAATATTTTTACCGGGGCTTTCCCCGATGTAAAACCTAAAGTGTTAAGCACGCTCAACGAATTGGATCCGGCAAATGGTACAAAATATCAGACTATCATGAATAAAAATTGATAAGTATCCCATTCGTCGCAGCAATTTTCTATTTTTGTTAAACCCGAAACGCTTTTAATTTTATGTTACAACGATTAGTCATAAAAAATTATGCCCTCATAGAGGAACTGGATATCACTTTTTCAGGTGGTATGACCATTATTACCGGTGAAACCGGAGCAGGAAAATCGATTCTACTAGGTGCTCTTTCAATGCTCATTGGAAGCAGAACAGATTCAACCTCTCTTCTAAAAAAAGATAAAAAGTGTATTATCGAAGGCTCATTTGAGATTGCACAATACCAGATGTCTGACTTCTTTAAATCGCACGATCTGGATTACGAAATCCTTACCACCGTTCGAAGAGAAATTAGTCCGGAAGGTAAATCAAGAGCATTTATTAATGACACTCCAGTAAATTTAAATATCCTCAAAGAACTTGGTGCACCGATTGATTGAAATTCATTCTCAGCACGAAACGTTGACGCTTAATGAATCGGGATTTCAAATGATGGTTGTGGATAGTTTTGCCAAACATGAACCGGTTCTTAAAGAGTATAAAGCACTTTATAGCAAATTTACCTCCGCACTTTCTCAACTCGCAAAATTGAAAGAGCAGGAACAAAAAGCAAAAGCCGATTCTGATTATTTTCAATTTCTGTATAATGAAATTGAAGAGTGTAATCTTGTTCCCGGAGAACAAGCCTTAATGGAAAGTGAATTGGAAATTTTAACCAATAGTGAAGAAATTAAAGCCTCTCTTTTTAAAGCTGTGAATACCCTTAACGGGGAAGAAAATAATCTCATTCTTGGGCTTTCATCAGTGGCTTCTTCCATACAAGGAATTACTCGTGTTCTGCCCGGGGCAATGGATTTAAATAATAGAATTAAATCGGTTCAAATAGAATTAAAGGATATTACTTCAGAAATAGAATCTCTTGAATCGGAGATAAATTTCGATCCAAAAAGAGTTGAAAAGATTAACGATCGGTTGGATAGTATTTACCGACTTGAACAGAAACATCGTGTAAAAACTTTAGAGGAACTGTTCGCCATCCATGATGAATTAAAAAATAAATTGGAAGGGTTTAACTCTTTGGAAGATCAGATTTTAAAGTTGGAAACAGAAATTTCTGCCTCAAGGAAATCCTTGGTTTTACTATCGGAAAAAATTCGTAAAAACAGAAATTCTGCAATACCTGAAATTGAAAAAACAATTAAGAGTTTGTTGTCTGAATTAGGAATGAAACATGCCGTGCTCAAAATCGAACTCACTGTTTTACCAAACGATCAGTTTAAAAATAACGGTTCCGATTCAATCAAGTTTTTATTTAGTGCCAATAAAGGAATTGAATACCGCGAACTGGGCAAAGTGGCTTCCGGAGGTGAATTATCACGACTGATGTTATGCATTAAATCAATGATTGCTAAAAGTACCGGTTTGCCTACTATTATTTTTGATGAAATTGACACCGGAATTTCCGGAGAGATTGCTCATAAAGTAGGAAATATACTCGAGGAAATGGCCGACGAACGACAAGTAATCGCCATCACCCACCTGCCACAAATGGCTAGCAAAGGTGATGATCATTTGTTTGTATTTAAGGAAACAGGAAGTAAATCGACGACAACACGAATTCGTAAGCTTTCTACAGATGAAAGAGTTGATGAAATTGCAAAAATGTTGAGTGGCGAGCAACCCTCAAAAGCAGCCATCGCGAATGCGAAGGAATTGTTAAATGCTTAAATGATCAGTAAAAAGTTTTAATTTTGACAAGATAAAATCATCGAATTATGGCAAATCAATTATTGAAAGGCAAAAAGGGTATTATTTTCGGAGCATTGGATCCAAATTCTATAGCATGGAAGGTGGCTCTGAAGGCACATGAACAAGGCGCTACTTTTACATTGACCAATGCACCTGTTGCCATGAGAATGGGAGCTATCAATCAACTTGCGGCCGAAACCGGTTCGCAAGTTATTCCTGCCGATGCTACCATCAATGCCGATTTGGAAAATTTGTTTTCAAAATCGATGGAAATTTTAGGTGGTAAAGTTGATTTTGTTCTTCATTCAATTGGCATGTCGCCAAACGTTCGCAAGAGCATTCCTTATACCGATACCAATTACGATTTCTTTCATAAAACACTTGATATTTCTGCTTTATCGTTGCACCGCACTATTGCAAACTGCCATGAAAATGGATGCCATTAGTGAGTGGGGGAGTGTAGTGGCGTTAACTTACATTGCATCACAACGTGTTTTTCCTGATTATAACGATATGGCCGATGCCAAATCATTGTTGGAATCTATTACCCGCTCGTTCGGTTATCAGTACGGTGTGGCACGTAAAGTGAGAATTAATACCATTTCTCAATCACCAACAAAGACAACAGCAGGAAGTGGAGTAAAAGGGTTTGACGGATTTTTTAATTATGCCGACAAAATGTCACCTCTTGGTAATGCATCAGCAGAAAGTTGTGCCGATTATTGCATCACCATGTTCTCCGACCTCACCAAAATGGTTACCATGCAAAACCTCTTCCACGACGGAGGATTTTCTTTCACAGGAGTGAGTGCCGAAGTGATTGAGAAGTTTAATTCATGAGGTAGTATTTGATATTTGGAAAAAAGCAAAAAAGTAAAAGTATCTTCTTACCTGGTGGCGTTTTCGCCGTATCAGTAGTTATTGATGATCGTTTTGTCAAATCTTCTAAACTTTCTATTGTTATTAAAAAGCGACTTGTTTTATTTCTGTTTTCAGCGAGCCTTGCTCACGGTCAGGGATATAATCATCAGTGGCTATTGGGAAACTATTATTTCATCCAGGACCCAAAAGGCAGAATGTTGATTGATTCAAATGGATATTCTCTGGTCAATGAAAATCGAAAAATGGTATTTATAGGAACTGAAGCGAATATCAGTGATTCCAACGGTAATTTACTTATGAGCAGCAATGGAGTTTGGATCGCTAATGCAATCGGTGATACGATGATGAATGGAAGTGGACTAAATCCGAGTGCTTTTACTTCGAATTGGCCATTTGGCCAAGTGATTACACATGGAACTTTAATTATTCCTTATCCTGATGATGTTGATAGGTATTTGTTATTTCATCAAACAGGCGATTGGCTTAATAATGTACCATCTACAGAATTGGATTTTACAACTATAGATATGACCCTAGATAATGGATTAGGTGGAGTTCATCCAAATGAAAAAAACGTTATTTTAATCCAAGATACTTTAAGTTGGGGAATTTCTGCTTGCAAACATGCCAATGGAAAAGATTGGTGGGTGGTGGCAATGAAAGATAACAGTGATTTGATTTACAAAATTTTAATAACACATACTGGTATTTCAACTGTGATGACCCAAAGCTTGGGAATTGCTCCTTCTTTAGGAGCAGCGGTTCAATTAACCTTCTCTCAAGATGGTACAAAATTAATTTGTCAGTTGAGTAATGGAGGAATAATCACTGATCACTTTGTAAGAATTTTAGACTTCAATCGCTGTACTGGTGATTTTTCAAACCCACAAGTGATAAATTTATCACCTGGAGGTATTGGATGGGGACTTGCATTCTCACCTTCCGGAAAATATGCTTATGCATGTTCTTCAAATAAAATTTTTCAAATTGATACCGACAATTTAAATGTAGATACAGTAGCCACATACGACGGTTTTATTTCACCTGGACCAAATTGTTGTTCAACAACATTTTGGAACATGTATCTTGCAGCTAACGGTAAAATTTATGTTACTACAGGAAGTAGTACTTTTCATATACACGAAATAAATTACCCGGATAGTGCCGGATTAGCATGTGATGTACAACAACATTCTATATTTTTAGGTTATGCACAATTAAGAGCTGTCCCCAATCATCCCAATTACTATCTAGGTTGTGATACCACGAGTTCCTGTGTTTGTTTAACAACTAGTTTGGAGGAAATGGAAAAACATGATTTTAAATTTTCTGTCTACCCTAACCCATCCAATGGTGTGTTCAAAATTTCATATCTCTTACCTCAGAATGAAAATGGAAAGCTGGAAGTCTATGATGTAAATGGAAAACGAATTTATGAAATGAATTTACCGCCATGGAGTACGATGCAGGAGGTCGTTTTGCCTTACGGGATTTCGGCGGGGGTTTATAATTGTGTGATAACGAGTGATGGTCTGAGAGTGAATAGGAAAATAGCGGTGATTACTAATTAATCCTTTTCAGTTGGGCAGGCTTTTCCAATTTTCAGTTTTCAATTGGAGTTGACAGCGGAATAAGCATATCCGGGAAGACTTTTCATTTTTCAATTTTCTATTTTCAATTTTACCTTCGACCCAATTACAACAGTGGAACTAAAAACTAAAAGTTAATTCCCCAAAAAAAAAGCCCCCTTTTCAGGAGGCTGGATTAATTAACCAATTAATCAATTTTCTTCTTTCTTTTTCCTTGGTTTAGGGGGCACGGGGGCCTTATGAATAGTAACCTTCAGCACACTCGTTTCTTTATCTAAATCCAAATCTATCTGATCTCCTTCGGTAAGTTCGCCTTTAATGATTTCTTCGGCAAGCGCATCTTCAACATATTTCTGAATAGCACGCTTAAGCGGACGAGCACCAAAATTAGTATCGAATCCTTTTTCTGAAATGAAGTCTTTTGCTTCATCACTCAACTTAAGTTTATAACCCAAGTCGATGATTCTTTTGTAAAGATGTTCCAGTTCAATATCGATAATTTTGTGGATCTCTTCTTTACCAAGAGAATTAAATATAATCACATCATCAATTCTATTTAGGAATTCGGGAGCGAAGGCTTTTTTAAGCGAATGTTCAATCACCGAACGGGCATTATCATCGGCAGCACCCACTTTTGCAGTCGAGCTGAATCCTACACCGGCACCGAAGTCTTTCAACTGACGAGATCCAATGTTTGATGTCATGATAATAATGGAATTTTTAAAATCTACTTTACGTCCCAAACTATCAGTAAGCTGACCATCATCCAACACTTGTAACAACAAGTTAAATACATCCGGATGGGCTTTTTCAATTTCATCAAGAAGGATAACTGAATAGGGCTTTCTTCTAACTTTTTCGGTAAGTTGTCCACCTTCTTCATACCCAACATATCCGGGAGGCGCTCCAATGAGTCTTGATACAGCAAATTTTTCCATATATTCACTCATATCAATTCGTATCAAGGCATCTTCTGAATCAAATAAATATTGAGCAAGCACTTTTGCCAATTCAGTTTTTCCAACACCGGTAGGACCAAGGAAAATAAAAGAACCAATAGGTTTGTTAGGATCTTTTAAACCTGCACGATTACGTTGAATAGCTTTCACCACTTTTTTAATGGCTTCATCCTGACCTACAACTTTACCTTGCAGTTCTTCCGGCATCTTGATCAAACGGGTAGTTTCAGCTTGAGCAATGCGATAAACAGGAACACCCGACATCATAGCAACAACTTCAGCAACATCTTCACCGGTAACGGTAAAACGTTGATTTTTTGTTTCTTCTTCCCACGATTTTTTAGCTGTCTCCAACTCTTCGAGAAGTTGTTTTTCGGTATCTCTCAAACGGGCAGCTTCTTCATATTTCTGACTGCGTACCACCTTATTTTTCTCTACTTTAATATCTTGAATTTTATTTTCTAATTCAATAATATTTGCAGGAACATGAATATTAGAAATATGTACACGACTTCCTGCTTCATCAAGTGCATCAATGGCTTTGTCGGGAAGAAATCTATCGGTGATATAACGTGCAGTAAGAGTAACACATGCTTTAATAGCTTCATCAGTATAATTTACATGATGATGTTCTTCGTATTGTTCTTTAATATTAGTTAAGAATTTCAATGGTTTCATCAACAGAAGTAGGATCAACAAGAACTTTTTGGAAACGACGATCTAGTGCACCATCTTTTTCAATATACTGACGGTATTCATCGAGAGTAGTGGCACCGATACATTGTATTTCGCCACGAGCTAAGAGCAGGCTTAAACATATTGCTGGCATCTAATGAACCACTAGCGCCACCTGCACCAATAATAGTATGAATTTCATCAATAAAAAGAATCACATCAGGTGATTTTTCCAATTCATTCATCACAGCTTTCATACGTTCTTCAAACTGACCACGGTATTTTGTACCGGCAACCAATGAAGCTAAGTCAAGAGTAACAATTCGTTTGTTGAATAAAACTCTGGAAACTTTTCGTTGAACAATTCGTAAAGCAAGACCTTCAGCAATAGCTGATTTACCAACACCGGGCTCACCAATTAAGATAGGATTGTTCTTTTTACGACGGGAAAGGATTTGCGAAACACGTTCAATTTCCTTTTCACGACCAACAATAGGATCTAGTTTCCCTTCTTCGGCTGCACGGGTAAGATCTCTTCCGAAATTATCGAGAACAGGTGTTTTTGATTTTGAGTCGCCCGACTTTTTAGTGGTTCCCATGCCTGGGTTATCATCATCTTTTGAATAAGGATCGTCGTCGGAAGGATTTTGAGGAGCTTCTGACCTGAAATTGGATTTGAATAAATCGAGTTCTTCACGCATTATATCGTAGTTTACACCGTATTGATTTAATATTTGAGTGGCAATATTGTCTTCATCTTTAAGTATAGCCAATAACAAGATGTTCGGTACCAATTATGTCCGATTTAAAAATTTTGGCTTCTAAATAAGTGATTTTCAATGCCTTTTCTGCTTGTTTGGTCAACGGAATGTTGCCAATATTCGCATTATTACCGGTAGTGCCTTTTACAGCACCTTCGACCGATTTTCTCAATTCTCCAAGATTGATATTCAGAGATTTAAGAATTTTTATGGCCATTCCTTCGCCTTCTCTAATCAAACCTAGCAGAAGGTGTTCAGTACCAATGTATTCATGACCCAAACGAAGAGCTTCTTCGCGACTGTAGGAGATTACATCTTTTACTCGGGGAGAAAATTTTGCTTCCATCATTTTAAATTATGTTACTGTAACGGTTAAAGACTTCAAAATGTTCAGCTTTTTTGAGCCTTTTACAACCTTGTGACTTTATATTAATCCTGACAAACTTAGCTATTATACTTAATAACCAATGTGAACATTGTTGATATTATTCATGATTTTTCAACATAAAATATGCCAGAGAATTGTTAACTTCGTAAACATAAAATAAAGTGAACCTATTTCAGTTTAAAAGCACTGAAAACCCTTTATTTACAGCCATTTCAGTAATCCCAATAAATTCCGGGAAAGCTACTGCCATATTGTCGTGGCAAGTAAAATGACTTCACGAAATTAATAAGTTCAAAATAATATTAACAATACCACAATGTCAGAAGGAGAAAAAATAGTCAGGATCAATATTGAAGAGGAAATGAAGACTGCTTACATCGATTATTCGATGTCGGTAATTGTTTCAAGAGCACTGCCCGATGTTCGTGATGGCTTTAAGCCTGTTCACCGTCGTGTTCTTTACGGAATGCTTGATTTGGGTGTACTTTCCAATCGTGCTCATAAAAAATCGGCCAGAATTGTAGGGGAGGTGCTCGGTAAGTATCACCCACACGGTGATACTTCCGTTTATGATGCCATGGTTAGGATGGCGCAAGAATGGTCGCTGAGATACCCAATGGTGGATGGCCAGGGAAACTTTGGATCGGTGGATGGAGATAGTCCGGCTGCCATGCGATATACTGAAGCAAGGTTGAAGAAAATTGCTGAAGAGATGCTTTTGGATATCGATAAAGATACCGTTGATTTTAGATTGAACTTTGATGATACTTTGAAGGAGCCAACGGTTCTTCCCGGTAAAATTCCAAACCTTTTGGTGAATGGAGCTTCAGGAATTGCTGTGGGTATGGCGACAAATATGGCGCCTCATAACCTAACCGAGGTTTTAGATGCTGTTATTGCTTACATCGCTGATAAAGATATTTCTGTTGAGGATTTGATCAGATATGTGAAAGCACCTGATTTCCCGACAGGAGGAATAATTTATGGTTTCAATGGTGTTAAAGATGCCTTGTTAACCGGTAGAGGTAGAGTGGTAATGAGAGCACGTGCCATTATTGAAAATATGGATAATGGTAGAGAGCGAATCATCGTTACTGAAATTCCGTACCAAACCAATAAAGCGGAAATGATTAAGAAAACCGCTGATCTAATTAATGAAAAGAAAATGGAGGGCATTTCCGATATCCGCGATGAGTCGGATCGTGATGGAATGCGCATTGTTTACGAAATTAAAAGAGATGCTCAGGCCAATGTGGTACTGAACAATCTATATAAATATACCGGGCTACAGTCCTCATTTAGTGTGAATAATATTGCACTGGTTGCCGGCCGTCCAATGATGTTGAATCTGAAAGATATGATTCAATATTATGTGGAGCACCGCCACGAAGTATTGATTCGCAAAACAAGATATGAACTAGCCGAAGCCGAGAAAAGAGCTCATATTCTGGAAGGTTTACTTATTGCACTTGATCATCTTGATGAAGTGATTGCTCTTATCAGAAAGTCGTTGACTCCTGATGAAGCGAAGAGTGGTTTGATGGCGACTTTTGGTTTGTCTGAGATTCAATCGAAGGCAATTCTTGAAATGCGTTTGCAAAGACTTACCGGTCTTGAGAGAGATAAAATTCGTGCTGAGTATGCCGAATTGATGAAATTGATCGATTATTATAAAGATGTTCTTTCGAATGAAACACTTCGATTTGAAATTTTGAGAGATGAAATGATTGATATGCGTGCCAAGTACGGCGATGAGCGCAGAACTGAAATAGTGTACGCAGCAGATGAAATTTCTATGCTGGATATTATTGCTGATGATGCCGTTGTTGTTACCATCTCACACATGGGTTATATTAAAAGAACCTTGCTCACTGAATACAGAATTCAATCTCGCGGCGGTCGCGGTGCAAGGGGAACTGTTACCCGTGATGAGGATTTTGTAGAACATTTGTTTGTTGCTACCAACCATAATTACATTCTTTTATTTACTGAAAAAGGACGTTGTTACTGGTTACGTACTTACGAAATTCCTGAAGGGACTAAAACATCAAAGGGTAGAGCTATTCAAAACATCATTAATATGCCACCCGATGATAAAGTGAAGGCATTTATTAATGTCAAAAACTTGACAGATGAAGAATACTTGAACAACAACTTTATCATCTTATGTACTAAAGACGGAACAATCAAAAAGACGTCACTTGAAGCGTATTCAAGAGTTCGTCAGAATGGTATAAATGCTGTTAACATCCGCGAAGGAGATATGTTATTAGAAGCTCGTTTGACAGATGGTAAATCAGAAATTCTGATGGCATTAAAGTCGGGGAGAGCGATCCGCTTCAACGAATCTAAAGTGCGCCCAATGGGAAGAAATGCTACCGGTGTTCGTGGTGTAACTTTGGGCCATGAGAAAGATGAAGTGATTGGCATGGTGTGTGTAAACAGTCCTGAAAACGAAACCATTTTGGTGGTATCTGAAAACGGATACGGTAAACGTACCGATCTTGAAGATTATCGCGTGACTAATAGAGGTGGAAAAGGAGTGAAGACCCTTAATATTACTGATAAAACCGGCGACCTTATTGCGATAAAATCAGTAACCGAAAAAGATGAACTCATGATTATTAATAAATCCGGGGTGATTATTAGAATGTCGGTTAGCGATTTGAGGGTGATGGGAAGAGCAACTCAAGGGGTGCGTTTAATTCGTCTCGATGAAAATGACCAAATTGCTTCAGTAGCTCAAGTGGATGAAATTATTGTTGATGAAATTGAAGGTTTGGTAGGATTAGAAGGTTTGGACGGCTTAGCTATTGAGGGTTTAGATGGTTTGGCAATTGAAGGTGATGTAACTGATATTGCAAATCTGCCTATCGAGCCAAATGGAGAAGATACCGATCCGACAACTGAAGAAGGTGAAGAAACTCCACCATCTGAAGAATAAGAAATTCCTTTAAGATTTACTTAGATTGTAATTTTAATTTAATCATAAAACATTTAAAATGAAGAAAATAGTAATGTTATTTGCAGTAACACTTCTAGTAACTGTATCTGCATCCGCCCAAAAAAACAAAGTTGTTACAGCCTACAATTACTATAAATATGGTGAAATTGACAAGGCAAAAGTGGCTATTGATGAAGCTGCCGCCAATGAATCATCGAGTGGTATGGCAAAAACCTGGTATTACAGGGGATTGATTTACCAGGAGATTGGTAAAAATGAGAAATGGAAATCTTTAGATGCCGATGCTTACATGAAAGCTTATGATTCGTATGCAAAGGCATTGGAAATTGAGCCTAAATATGAATTCAAACCTGAGATTAACCAGAATATTTTGGCTTTGGGAAATCAATTATTCGGACAAGGAGTAGAGTATTTTAATGCTAAGCAGTACGACAAAGCGTTAATTTCATTTGAAGGAGTGGTTAAAATGACACCAAATGATACATTAGCAATTTTGAATTCGGCTTACAGTGCTGAGAAATCCAACAATAAAGCGAAGGCTAAGGAGCATTATTCCAAATTAATTTCAATGAAGTATAATGATCCAAAAATCTTCATATTTCTTGCCAACATTTACAAATCGGAAGGTGATACTACACAGGCATTAGCAACAATCACAAAAGGTCGCCAAACGTTTCCGGCCGACAACAATTTGGTTATTGAAGAATTGAATATGTATTTGGCCAGTGGCAAAGATTCAGAAGCCTTGGAATCGTTAAATGTCGCCATTCAAGGTGATCCTAAAAATGCGAGTTTGTATTTTGCACAAGGGACTGTTTACGACAAGCTAAACAAGAAAGACGAGGCAGCTGCTTCCTACAAGAAAGCCATAGAATTAAAAGCTGATTACTTTGATGCGTACTACAACCTTGGAGCGATGTACTTTAACGAAGCGGCTGAAATGGCCAATAAAGCCAACGAATTAAAGTCGAATGTGGAGTATGGAAAAGCGAAGGAAAAATTTGATGCTAAATTTAAGGAAGCGCAACCATATCTGGAAAAGGCTCACGAATTAAATCCGGCAGATACCAATACCATGGTTTCTTTAAAACAGTTGTATGCAAGGTTGAACGAGACAGCCAAATATGATGCCATTAAAGCTAAGATGGAAGGGAAGTAATAAATCCAGATTTCACACACTAAATTATTAATAAAAGGATCTCCAAAAGAGATCCTTTTTTTTGTGGCCATCAATTTCAGGACAGGAGCGTCCTGAAACTGCAAATCAGATCAATCCAATATTCCAAATCTGATCCAAACTGAAACCCAGTAATGACGGGGGTTGTAGGTTTATTTATTCTATTTAACATAATATTAATTATAAGACAATTGAGGGATTTTATATATATTAGTGGGCTTAATGCTATGGATTCATGGACTCTAAAAGGATATCTACATCTCGCTTCAACACAGGTCAATTATGGATAAATAAATTCCTTAAAAACCTAACCGGGAATTAATGAAAGAAATCAATCAATGAAATAATTCAAGCACACAAAATTGAAAAAGAAAAAGGCTAAAAAAGTGCGTCCCAAAAAGCCCATCGATGATTTGGCTGGTTTACATTGCAGCACTCACGTTGTTGTGGGAAATTATAAAGTTCATAATTGACAGGCGTTCGGTTCTGAAATCCAATTAAGGATTCAATTAAACCCTCAACCTATTTCCTGTGGACGTACGCTCTCCTCCGCATTCAGGTTCACCCCGATTTTATTAATGAAAGCCCCAAAAATTACTTTTTCTATTTAACATAACATTACACATATGGGACAAAATTCGTTATTCCCTCTTCCCGGATGAAATTCTCGTTAGGTTCCTCATTTACATTTCTAAATTATATTCAAAAACCATTGCTCATGCACTCCAAAATATTTTCGGGGATCGGAGATCCCCTGTATTTGGAGGATGCGGAATTGCAAATTCCGCATGGCGGTCAGGCTAATATATGGCAAATACGGAATTGCAGTTCAGTATTCTAGCGCATCAGCACCCGCCCTTCAACGCACAAGCCAACAAGGTCGGGCAGGCATCCACAAATCACCACATCACCACATCACCACATCACCACATCACCACATCAGCACCCGCCCTTCGACGCGCAAGTCCAACCAAGGTCGGGCAGGCCCGCCCTTCGACGCGCAGTCCAACCAAGGTCGGGCAGGCATCACCAAATCACCACATCAACCAAATCACCACATCAGCCACATCACCACCCGCCCTTCAACGCACAAGCCAACAAGGTCGGGCAAGCATCGACAAATCGACACTCAGTCCAACCACAGGTCGGTCAGGCCCGCCCTTCGACGCGCAGTCCAACCAAGGTCGGGCAAGCATCAACAAATCAACACATCAACTCATCAGCTCATCAGGTCGGTCAACGCCCGCCCTTCAACGCACAAGCCAACAAGGTCGGGCAAGCATCAACAAATCAACACATCAACTCATCAGCACATCAACACCCGCCCTTCAACGCACAAGCCAACAAGGTCGGGCAGGCCCGCCCTTCGACGCGCAGTCCAACCAAGGTCGGGCAGGCATCAACAAATCACAAATCACCACATCACCACATCAGCACATCAATTTTTCCGCATTCACCGACCCAAATCCCCTATTCACCGATTTTGCTCGCCGCCTTACCGATTCTCTATTTGCGATCGGATTCTGAACATGATATGTTTGCATCATCAAATTAAGAAAATATAAAAAGTTCTGAATAGCACAAAAAATCATTATCAAAAACACTAAAAATAATGGAAATCATCGATCCCCAACAAAAGAAAGAATTTGAAGAGCGTCGCTTGGCAGCGAAAGCGGTTTTCAAAACGACAGTAGCGGTCGCGTATTAGCCGGACTTATATTACTGGCAATTGGTGCACTATTAATTGTCCGTAAAATGGGCTTTGACATGCCGGATTGGATCTTCTCCTGGCAGATGCTATTAATTGCAATTGGTGCTTTTATAGGAGCTAAAAATAACTTCCGTATAGGTGGTTGGTTGGTACCGATATTTATTGGAGTATTGTTTCTTTTCGAAGATTGGATTCCTGATTTAAACCTTCGCCCCTATTTCTGGCCCATTATTTTAATTCTGGTTGGTGGCGTGATGATTGCCACAGCAGGAAAAAAAAAAGCATGGCGATCACACAGAAGAAATCGAGGATGGGCATCGGGAAAATACACTGAATCGAACGAAGAGTTGATGGAGTCTGTGGCGGTGTTTGGAGGGATAAAAAAGAATGTGATCTCCAAAAACTTTCAGAGGCGGTGAGGCTGTCACTATCTTTGGAGGAACAGAACTCAACCTCTCGCAAGCTGATCTGGAAGGTCAGGTGGAATTGGAAATTGTGCAGATTTTTGGAGGTACTAAAATTGTTCTTCCTCCTCATTGGGTGGTGAAATCAGAGATGGTTTCGATTTTTGGAGGAATTGAAGATAAACGTGTGCTTCATAAAGACACCACAGACTTCAACAAAACTCTGGTTCTTAAAGGTGTTTCAATTATGGGTTCTATTGATATCAGAAGCTTTTAATTAAACAGGTATTATTATTTGACCATTAGTACTGATTTTGAAGTGATTCTTATGATATATAACATAGAATCACTTCAATTTTTATAATTTTATCCGCAGTTCAATGACCATGACTCATGAACGTTTAGATCTTCTTCGTCAATTACCTCTTGATCACCATAAAGCCTTGACTTCATCAGCAAATACAATAAAAGTTTGGATGCTCCCTGTAGGTTGGTGGATTGTCTTTTCATTTTTTCATGTTTGGATGGTGATGCATGCCGGGTTTGATATGTGGGTTGCCGGTACCGACAGCATCATCAGCAATGGTTTGCTGACTGTTATTTGCACCGGTGCAATGTTTTCGGTGCGGTATTATAGACCCAGTCCTGAGAAATCTGTTTATCTTTTTATGGGTACCGTAGTGCTGGCCATTTTGTCGTGGTGGTTGAGTATTCAAATTTTACATGAATTGCTGCCTGGCGATGAACAATTCTTAAGCTTTTTAAATACTACTATTTATATTAGGATCATCATTAATATTCTAGTAATTTCATTGTTTGTGTTGGTGGGATGGGTTTCATTTTACGTGAATGAAAAATTGGAAGAGCAAAAACACATTAACGAAGTCCGGGAGTTTGCCAGAGAAGCTGAATTAAATAATCTCAAACAACAGTTACAACCACATTTTCTCTTTAACACACTTAACTCTATCAGCGCACTCTCCGATTGCAAATCCCGAAAAGGCCAGGACAATGATTCAACAACTATCGGATTTCCTTCGTGGTACACTTAAAAATGAGGATCAAAATAGTAGTATTTTGATGACCGAAATAGAACATCTTCAACTCTATTTGGAAATTGAAAAAGTGAGGTTTGGGAACCGATTGAATACTAAATTGGAAATTGATCAAGAGGTAGAAAATGTGAAAATTCCCTACCTGTTACTACAACCGCTTGTTGAAAATGCAATTAAGTTTGGGTTGTATGATACCCTTGATCAGGTAACTATAGAAATTACTGCTAAAAAGGAAAATCAATACTTAAAAATTACGGTGACTAACCCTTATGATGAACAAACAGGTAAAAAAATAGCAGGGACAGGTTTTGGATTGAATTCCATTCACCGCAGACTCTACCTTTTGTTTGGCAGAACCGATTTATTGAAGACAACAAGTTCTCAAGGAATATTCATTGCATCATTAACAATACCTATTACACAATGAAAAAAGTAATTATTATTGATGACGAGCCACTGGCAATTTCCGTCGTAGAAAGCTACCTTAAAGAGTTTCCGGAATTTGAAGTTGTGGCTACTTGCATGAATGGTTTTGAAGGTATGAAAGCTATTAATGAACACGCTCCGGATCTCATTTTTTTAGATATTCAGATGCCTAAAATAACAGGTTTTGAAATGCTTGAGCTGATAGAAAATCCTCCTGCAGTAATTTTCACAACAGCCTTTGATGAATATGCCATTAAAGCATTTGATTTACATGCCATCGATTACCTTCTGAAACCATTCCATAAAGATCGTTTTAAAAAAGCTTTGAGCAAATGGAGTGATCAAAGCATGTTGACGAATTTGATAGATTCTGTCGCTCACCAAAATGCACTTCCCGAAGGACAAAAAAGAATTGTAGTAAAAAGTGGCAATAACATACGAATTCTACCTTTCGATGAAATTCGATACGTTGAAGCTTACGACGATTACATTAAAATTCACATAGAAAACGATTGCTTCCTGAAAAAGCAAACTATGCAACAAACAGAACTGCAACTGGGCGAACAACAGTTTTTAAGAGTGCACCGTTCCTTCATTCTCAAATTGAATGAAATCACTAGAATTGAATCTATAGCTAAAGAAACTTATGTTGCGCTTTTGAAAGATAAAACTCAAATTCCACTGAGTAAAACCGGTTATTCGAAGTTGAAATTGGCTCTGGGGATTTGATCCCCAGAGTCTAACCTATTCTAAACATTTCCAACCTTTTCATTTAAGAATAACATCAAAATAAATTGGCTTTTCATTAAAATTGGCTTAACACATCGCCGAATATCTTTGATGTTCTAAATCAAAACGCTATGGAATATGTATTTGTAACAGGAATGGGCAGGTCAGGAACAAAATTTTTAACCAACCTTCTTGGAACCTTGGATAACGTTCATGCCGTGCATGAATATATAGGCAATAGGGAGTTTTGGCTGTTAAGTTGGTACCTTCCAATTGATGTTTATGCAAAACCTTTTCTTGAAAGGCAAAAGATGCAAATTGAAGGTCGTTATTCCTCCGGTATTTTTATTGATGTAAATGGTTATCTCCAAAATTCAGTTCTTGAAATTAATAATATATTTCAGCCTAAGAAAATCTTTCATTTTGTTAGGGATCCTCGAGATGTAATTCGTTCATTGTACACTCGAAGAAATGATTCAGACATACATTTAATTCCTAAAAATTTACTTGATATTGAAAAATGGCTCGACGGAGATAAATTTACACAGATTTGCTGGAATTGGGCCAATACTACTGAACAACTTTTAAAAGAAAACACTGAACTGTTAAAGTTTGAAAAAATAAAATCTGATTTTGAATATTTTTCCGAGAAAATACTTATTCCACTTAACTTGGATTTACCTAAATCTGCATGGGAAGAAGCGGTGGCAAAAAAAATCAACCGAACAAGGCCTATGTGGTATCGGTGGGTGTATTCAAAGGTTAAAAACAAACCTATAATGAAAGACGAGTTACCTAATTATGCGGATTGGACAGAATATCAAAAAAAGCAGTTTTTTGATATTTGTGGAACCACAATGAAAAAATGTGGATATGAACTTTAATCAATCTTCGAAAGATTAACGCGGATTCTTATTAAAAGACTTTTTGCCTTGAGGTCGTTTTTTAAATCCACCGGAACTTCTATGCATTCGAGGATTAAATTCAGGCCCTGTTGGAATCTCCGGAGGGTTCGCAACTTTCTCCACCTCACGACCGATCAGTAATTCAATAGAAGCAAATTTCATCTGGTCAACACCATTCACAAAAGTAATAGCGGTACCGGTTCTTTCTGCTCTGGCAGTTCTTCCTATTCGGTGCACATAATCTTCGGGATCGGGAGGAACATCATAATTTACGATGAGATCAATTCCTTCCACATCTATACCTCTTGATAGAACATCAGTACCAATCAACATGGGCAGTTGTTTATTTTTAAACTCCCTCATAATAGCTTCTCGTTCGGGTTGCTCCAAATCGGAATGAAATGCTTTGCAAAGGATACCTGCTTTACGAAGTGTAGAATCGAGTTTTTTTACATTTTCTTTTGTAGATGCAAAAACGATCATACTTTTGAAAACATCTCTTTTAAGAATGGATTTCAAAAGATCTAATTTGTTGGCATCGTAAACCAGGTAAGCTTGTTGTATAATTCCCTCAGCCGGTTTAGAAATTGCAATATTAATTTGCTCCGGGTTGATAAGAATTTTGTTGGCCATCGTCCGGATTTTAGGTGGCATGGTGGCCGAAAAAAGTAAAGTTTGTCGTTGTTTTGGAAGAAAACTAATGATTCGCATAATATCATCATGAAAACCCATGTCGAGCATTCTGTCGGCCTCATCCAAAATAAGATGCTGTAAATGCTCCATTTTGAGATCCCCGGAAGCCATGTGTGAAATTAACCGGCCGGGAGTGGCAATTACAATATCGATGCCTTCACGTATAGCCTTTTTTTGCTGATCCCAGGTAATCCCATCCCCTCCCCCATACACCGGCATTGAACTAATTCCGGTAAAATAACTGAACGCTTCTACCTGCTGGTCAATTTGTTGCGCTAATTCGCGAGTAGGTGCTAATATTAAAGTATTTACATGTTTTCGGTCGGAATGGATGATCTTTTGAAGGACAGGCAATACATACGCTGCTGTTTTGCCGGTACCTGTTTGGGCACAAGCAACCATATCCTTATTAGCTAAAATGGATGGGATCGCCTGTTGTTGAATTGGAGTAGGCTTATCATAACCCATCGAAAGAATTCCCTCTATTAAAGAACCGTCGAAATTAAAATCTCTGAATGTCAAATTGTGTGTTTTTGAGTTGGCAAAGATAGGCATTTATACCGCTCGAACCCTTCATAACTAAAGGAATAGCCTTTCAGGAACTACTGAAAACCAGCAAAAACGGCAAAATTCGAAATAAAAATAAATATTTTACTGATTGTCATTAATTTAAGAATAATGTTCCCTATCTTTGCACAAATTATAATTAAATAATATCATGCAAACAGGAACAGTAAAATTCTTCAATGACACTAAAGGTTTTGGATTTATAAAGCCAGACAATTCAGGTGAAGATATCTTCGTCCATTCATCTGGATTAGTTGATCACATTCGTGAAAACGACAGGGTAACTTTCGAAGTACAAAACGGAAGAAAAGGATTAAATGCAGTTAACGTAAAAGTTGTGCAAGGTTAATCCTGTCCTTGACAGTAAAAAAGAACACTCCATTTATGGGGTGTTTTTTTTTGCTCTATTTTTGATGATTTTAAATACCAATCTCCTGCTATCTTCTTTTTTAAAAATTTCAGCAAATCAATTTATGGGACCTATTTCTACTTAACATAACATTTAGCAAGTGAGACAAATCATTTTTCATTCTCATCTTCCAAATGCATTTTATGAAGAAACCGATGCACTACAGGTGCTAAAAACACCGCCATCACCGTGAGGAAAGCTAGTCCACTATAGAGTGCGTAGAAGGATGAAAACAATTTACCTGTATCAGAATCCATCCTATCTACAGGACCCATTCCAGTCAGAATCATCGATGCATTGAGCAATGAATCGAGCCATGATAAATTACCCATAAAATGATATCCTGCCATTCCTAAAAAAAGTGAAAAAAATAAGATAGACATGGCATATAGAAAAAATTGCAAAAATCGGCTGAGGAATTTTTGCTTTCCAAGGAGTGGATTACTTCGATGTTCGAACATAATATGTGTTAGTTATCTTTTTTCGACAATTCGTAAAAATCAATACTAATATACAAATCTTTTTTTACAAATTGTCCGCGTGTTTTACCTGCAACAAACCTATTCCAGTTGTTTACAAGCCGTAATGCTTCTTCATCTCTTTGCGATCCAATTTTATAGGCAGATTCAGCGAATAATAATTCTCCTTTTTCGCTTATGGTTGCCTTCACAATTGCAATTGAAGGTGATTGAGGATTGGTGATTTTGATTTCCGATTTAAGATAATTTATCCAAGCATCTTTCCCACCAAATGTAGTTGGTAATTCTTCGATCCGAGAATACTCGTAAATATTTCCAAGTGAATCACGACTTTGTCCTGACAACAATTTACTTTGGCTAAAAAGTTCCCTATAATAAGGTTTACCATTTTTAAAATAGCCTAACCATTGCCCTTCTTTTTTTCCTAATGAAACGGAACCCTTTACGGCAATTGATCCATCATCATAATATTCCAGCCAGCTCCCTTCACCGCCGTCCACCTGAATTTCTCCTTCACTATTCCAGCTGTTTTTGATCAAAAATTCTGTATCGGTGTGAGTCATTTCACTCATCTTTCTCCCTTGTTCATCAAAATATTTCCAATCACCCCTTTTATAACCTGCTTGATAACGCCCATACGCTTCATAGGAACCATCAGGATTGAAATAAAAAAAGATACCATCTTCAATTCCTTTAAAGTAACTTCCTTTCATTTGAACAGATCCTGAGAGAAAATGATCTTTTATGGGGCCATGAGGATTGCCAAAAACATCCTGTTTTCCACTTCTGTAAAAAAGGGCATTTTCTTTTGTTGTTTCTCGCCAGTTTTCATCATACCAAATAAACAAATCCGAAGTTTGAATGGTGTCTTTTGAAGTTGAATCAGAATTTTGCTTTTCAAATACCAACCAATAGTCGAGTGGTGGCAAATTTTTTATAGTTTCATTTGCTAAATGTATACTATCGGTAAAAGCCAAGTCACCCGATACAACATAATTTTTCATGTGCCCAAGGCTTTGGTTTCGAAGGCTGAAAATTTCTTTTAGAATTGATAGATCATGCTCCAATTTTTTCGGCGGTTCCTGAAATAATTCAAGCATCTCCAAATTTTTATACCACACCAGTGATGCTTCATTTAATCCGGCTAAAGAAATGAGCGGATCATCGGGACCCACATTACTATTCAGCAATTCCACGGTTTGCTTGTCGTTTTGAATGAAGGAATTAAACATAGTAAAATACCAAAATCGATAGGGTTCTTTTGTAAAAATGGCCATGAAAAGAATGGAGACAGATAAAAAAATGACTGATAAAAACCGTACAAAAACCACCCAACGTATTTTTACCTGAACAGGAAAAACCAATAACCCCGCAACAATTCCCCATAGCAAACCAGCTATGTGTGCGGCATTATCGATTATTTTCAAATACAAACCTAAGCCAATATTCAATAAAATTATAAACATTAATTGGGAGAATTCAATAACTCGACGGTTGTAATTGGTACCCGGTAGGAATACCAGCCCCATAAGCAAGGCACCGGCCAACGCCATAATAGCTCCGGAAGCGCCTGTGCTGATTAAAAAAAAGTTATAAAAATAACTTCCGATACCTGCAACTACGGCACCTGTAAAAAAGGTAATCACCAAGAGCAGACTTCCATACCTTCTTTCGAAATCACACCCTATTACGAAAAGTGCTACCACATTCACCAACAAATGCAAGAATCCGTAATGAACAAAAACTGAAGTTATTGTCCTCCACCCTTCTCCACTTTCAAGAAATGCATCGAAATTAGCACCCCAACGGATCAAATCGGTAGGATTGGGTTCCACAAACGAAACACCATCGGCAACCATAGCAAGAAAAACTACTATGAGGGAAATACAAAGTATAAATGTTGCCGGATAACTTTTCTGTGATCGGATCATGAGGTAATGAACCACAAAAGTAGTTCAAAGCCAATGCATTTTAACTTCCCTCCTATTTCTTCTTTTTCACAATCACTTTGGGAGCAGCTTTCTTTTTGGTTTCCTTGAGTGTGGTCTGATTTTCGACTTGAGGTCTACGACTTTTTTTGAGTAAAGTCTGGAATCTTTTTTCTTTCACAATTAACAAACTTTCAGCACCTTTTATCATTTCCAAATCAGCCTTAGTTTTCCTTTGTTTCACTTTTGTTTTTGAATTTGCCATTATTAGTATGATTTATACAGTAAAGTTATCTAAAAGTCGTATTTTGGGGCATGATATTTATCATAAAACAATATCTATTCCAACCATACTTAATATGAAAGAACTAATTTTTGAAAAATTCCGAAATGTGTTTGAAAAAAACTTATTGGATGAAATTACTGAAACAGGAAAATTAGTGAATGTAAAAGCTGGGGATGTAATAATGGAAACCGGTCAGTATATTAAGTTTATTCCTATCTTACTTGAGGGCACCATTAAAATTATTCGCTCCGATGACGAGGGTGGCGAAATTTTACTCTATTATGTTGGCAGCAGTGAAACCTGCGCTATGTCTCTTACTTGTTGTTTGGCCCACCAAAAAAGTCGAATACGAGCCATTGCCGAAGAGGATACCACCATGATTACTATTCCTGTTGCTAAAATGGAAGAATGGATGATTCAATACCCTTCATGGAAAAATTTTGTGATGCAGACTTACAATGCCCGCTTTGATGAGCTACTGAAAACAATCGATGGTATTGCATTTCACAAAGTGGATGAACGCTTAGCAAAATATTTGAAAGACAAGGCTGCGCTCACAAATAGTCAGGTAATATTTGTGAGTCATCAGCAAATAGCAGAGGATTTGAACTCTTCAAGAGAAGTTATATCCAGGTTGCTCAAACAACTCGAACATAATGGCAACATAGCACTTGGCCGTAATAAAATTGAACTTTTAAAAAAATAGTTGCTTTTAAAGGAAGCTTTGGATAAATTTCTTTTTTTGGGTGCTGAGTTTTCAGTGTTTCAGCACTGTTTCACGTAGCAGGATATAAATTCCCATCACTAAAACAAACCATCCAAAAGCCTTTTTAAGTTTTGCATTATCAATGCCGTGCGATAATTTGTTACCTACAAAAATTCCTGCAACTGCAAGACCGGTAAATGACAAAATTAATACCCAGTCCATAGCTATATGTTGCAAATCACCTAAAAAACCTATGAGTGATTTAAGTGCAATTATAATTAGCGAGGTTCCAACTGCAATTTTCATTGGAAGTTTTGTTAAAAGCACCAAGGCCGGAATAATTAAAAATCCTCCACCGGCACCAACTAAACCTGTTAGTACGCCTACTACCGATCCCTCTAAAATAATGAGTGGTATATTGAACTTCAACTCCTCATCATCAGGATTTTGATTAGATATTCGTGCTTGATAAATCATAGAAAATGAAGCCGCAACCATCAAAATTGCGAATACAAGCATGATAAAAATATCTTTTGTTACAATAAAATCACCTACGTTAAACATGATTTCAGGCAAGGCAGGAACCAGATACATTCGGGTAAGAAAAACTGCAACAATAGATGGAATACCAAACACAATCGCAGCTTGAACATTCACCATTCCGTGGCGGTACTTTTGCAATCCACCTACTAAACTCGTAGCACCTACAATGAACAATGAGTACGAGGTAGCAGTGAGCGGCTGAGTTCCTAGCAAATAAACCAATGCTGGAACAGTTAAAATTGACCCACCACCCCCTATCAAGCCTAAGGAAAGGCCAATTAATATTGCAGCAAAATATCCAAGCAATTCCACAGTTAGGGACAGAATTATAGCACAAAGATGAAAAAAATGATGTACGGAACACCTAACAATTCAATCATTTTATCAGGAATCTCCAATTTTTCATGAAAAGTCGCGATATTTGCTTAAATTTACTGCTCAAATATTCTAAACTCCACTTCCATGCGAACGCTACTTGTCACCTTGTTTATCTTTAGTTATACCCTCACTGCCTGCGGACAACCTACAACTCAACAAACAGGCCAGATTGCCATGGATATATCGGTGCTTGAATTTTCACGACTGATCAAAACTATGCCCGGACAACTTATTGACGTGAGGACCAAAGGAGAAGTTGCCAAAGGAGCTATTGAAGGTTCACAAAATATAGATTTGTTTGATGAAAATTTTGAGGCCAAAATTGATAAACTTGACAAAACTAAACCTGTGTATGTGTATTGTGCTTCCGGAGGACGTAGTGGTGAAGCGATGGAAATCATGGTAAAAAAAGGTTTCAAAACAGTTTATAATCTTGATGGTGGATACAGTGCTTGGGTGAAAGCAAACAATACAAAATAATTACCTTTCATTCAATGAAAACCAAGGATTTTTTACTGGTAATCCTTCAGTTTTTACTTTTCATTATTTTTATAGCCTTACCTGCTGGATTTGGACATCCCTTTATTTATCCATTTATCTCCTTTCTGCTCACGGTTGCGGGTTTACTTATCATAGCTATGGGTATATTTCAATTGGGCAGTAACATTACTCCATTCCCTACTCCTCTGAGTAACTCCACACTCACTACTCAAGGGATTTATAAAATTATTAGACATCCAATTTATACCGGAATACTATTTATCGCTTTGGGTATTGCAATTTATACAGCAAGTTATCCAAGGCTGGCTGTTTCAGCATTGTTGTATATTTTGTTTCAGTACAAATCGAGATATGAAGAGCAAATGCTCATTGAAAAATTTCCTGGATATGTTGATTATAAATTGAACGCAGGGAGGTTTTTGCCACGATGGTCGAAATTAAAGAACATTAAATAACTAAGGTTAAATCACACTAAAATGGAATCAACCACAGTTCAGAATTTTGGAGTAGAGGTGCCAGAATGGTACAAGGGGTATGTGAGTGCTTTAGGCGAAGCAAATTTTTTATCGGTTATGAAGGAGCAACTCCAAACCACTCCTGTCTTCCTTAAAAACATCACTACAGAAAAATGGGATTATGCTTATGCACCTTTAAAATGGAACATTAAACAACTTATAATTCATTTAACAGATGCTGAAAGGGTTTTTGCCTATAGGGCATTGCGTTTTGCACGAAACGATGCTACAGAATTAGCAGGATTCGAAGAAAACGACTATGCTGCCAATTGCATGAGTGAATTGCGAACACCGGAATCGATTATTAACGAATACCTAGCAGTGAGATCAGCTACTATTACATTGTTTGAAAGTTTTAACGAAGAGGTTTTGATGCGAAAAGGTATTTCAAATGGGAAAGAATTTTCAGTGGGATTGCTGGGTGTTGTTATGGCCGGACATCAAATTCATCACATGAATATACTTTCAGAAAGGTACCTTACACCTTAAAAAAAACCGGAACTAAAGGTTAAAACTTCTGTTCCGGTTGTAGATTTTTAGATTCAAATTTTAGGAAATTTTCTCCGGCAAGGTATATTTACGTCCTTTATTTTGCTCTTTTAAATACTTCATAAGTGGGGCAAAATAATTCACCATGGCTTTGGCGCTCATTTCTTGACCTAAATGTTTTTGAAGATGAATTCTCCAGTCTTCTGTGGCTCCTGTAACCATAAGTGATCTTAAAAACTCACCGGTTTCTTTGCTACCCCAATAGTTGGTATTGTGCGGATCCTGTTTCAATATATTTTCGGAGATATGCAGGTGGAACATGAACAACAGTACATTTGAAATGGAATAATCGTAGTATTGTGCAGGATCGTTAACAATGTGCGTTTTTGTTGCAGCATCACAATAATTTTCACCTCTTTTTGAAGGAGGCACAATACCTTGATATTTCTTCACCAAATCCCACCATTTCTTATTCAATTCAGCAGGAGGGAGATTTTTTGCATAAAGTTCATTTTCGAAATTGGTCATTACTCCGGCACCCCATGGAATATGCACAATAAAATCAAGAGCTTCACGCATGAGCAATTGAGTTTTATCGGTGCTTGCATCTGCACTCACCATCCCTCTTCCCGCAAGGAAATTTTGTTGCAACGAAGCCAGACCTATTAAACTTCCCATTGCTTCATGATAACCACGGTTAGCGCCACCACGTAAAATTATAGGTACTTCAGGAATTGAATAGGTGGTGTAATAGTAAATATGTCCCAATTCATGCAAAACTGTTCCCCACCATTCTGTATTGGCTTCTACACTCATTAATGAACGAACATCTTTATCATAATCCATGTGCCATGCCGAGGCATGATTATTTTTCTTCACACCGGCATCCGGATTCAGCGGATATAAACTCGATTTTTCATAAAATGTATCAGGGAGTTTAGGAAAACCCATAGAGACATAAAACTCTTCGCCTTGCTTAACAATATATTCAGCACCTTGATCTTTCAAGTAACTATCTACATTCATTCCTTCGGCGTTTACAAGTGCAGTCCAATCTTGCCCCCATCGGTTAGGTAACCAATGAGCAGGAAGATACTCTGGCACCTTCTCACCGTATTTTTTTGCCAGTGTATATCTTGCCCAAGTATGCAACTCACGATAGAGGGGCCACACATCGTCAACAAGAGAGTTGCACAAAGTCACCATCTCATCACCTTTCATACCATAATCAGAAACCTGATAAGCAAAGTAATTAGCATATCCTAATTCTTTTACTGTGGCATTACGCAAGTCGCGAAGTTCAACAACACCATCTTTCAAATTTACACCAACTTCTTTTGACGCCTCCCATGCCTGTTGACGTTTGGTGGTGTTGTTATCCGATTTTAAAATGTCGTCAATTTGGTTGGTGGTTACAGATGCATTATTGATGCGGTAATCAAATCCAAATAGACGGCTGGTTTGTTCAGCCTCCAAATCAATTTTACGCTGCACAAGATCTTTTGCCGATTCAGGATTGGCACCGGCGGTATAAAGGATAAATTCCAGTTGGCGAATTTCAATTGGCGATAATTCATTCCCACCTTCTAAAAAGCTCTTAGCATTTTCTATATTTTTAGTGCTTCCAGTAAAAGCGGCCAAGGCAGCATTTGCTTCTTTTGCTGCTTCTTTTGCACTGTTATCTCCTTCAACAATATGGGTATTGAGTAACCACTCCGCATCATTTGATGCAGTGAGAAGTTGTTGAAATGTGTTGTTATATTCTTCCAAAAAGGCGGTTACCTCAGAATTAGTTGAATGATTTGATGGTGTGGGAGATTTCTTCCAGCCAATGGTAAAAAATAATAGAGAAGCCGAAATGAGTGCAACAATTAGTTTGTTCATGGTAATTGGTTTACAATGGATATTGATTCGTTAAAATGGTGAATAAGTCAATTTTTATGGATGAAATTCGGTGCAAGATATTGAACCCAGATTATTAAATTGAGGTTCTAAAGATACGGTTAATACCCAAATTAAATTAACCCAACATACATGTGTGATGAAGATTTGTAGGTTTTCCTGAGTGTGAACCTACTCAGAATGACCTTACTGTGATTCAATATGAATTAATGGCCTTTTTTCGGTACTTTTGCACCCCTGAAATTCAGGATTAACCATTCCGTTTCGATGCCTTATTCAAAAGAGATTAAAAAACGCCGCACTTTTGCCATTATCAGTCACCCTGATGCAGGCAAAACCACCCTCACTGAAAAATTTCTGCTTTTTGGTGGTGCCATTCAGGTGGCTGGTGCTGTGAAGTCCAACAAAATTAAAAAAACCGCCACCTCCGATTTCATGGAAATTGAAAAACAAAGAGGAATTTCTGTTGCCACTTCCGTAATGAATTTTGAATACAAGGGTTTAAATATTAATTTGCTTGACACACCCGGTCACAAGGACTTTGCTGAAGATACCTACCGTACTCTAACAGCTGTTGACAGTGTAATTCTTGTTGTGGATTGCGTTAAAGGGGTTGAGGAGCAAACTGAGAAGCTGATGGGTGTTTGCCGGATGCGTAATACCCCGGTAATTATTTTTGTAAATAAACTCGATCGGGAAGGAAAAAATCCTTTTGATTTGCTTGATGAAATTGAAGAGAAATTAAATATAAAAGTTCGTCCACTTAGCTGGCCAATTAGCATGGGCTCCTCTTTTAAAGGGGTGTATAATATTTACAATAAGAGCCTGATGCTTTTTTCGCCAAACAAAAAAGCTACCGATTCCGATGTGTTACCAATTAAAGATGCGCAGGATCCTATTTTGGTAGAGAAAGTAGGTCGATATGCGGAACAGTTAAAAGAGGATATTCAACTTATTGATGGTGTTTATGATGCCTTTGACAGGAATCGCTACCTGGCGGGAGAAGTGGCACCGGTATTTTTTGGTAGTGCCATTAACAATTTCGGTGTAAAAGAATTACTCGACACCTTTACGGAAATAGCTCCTCCTCCGGGCGACCGTCCAGCGGTAACTCGTATTGTTCATCCCAGCGAAAAACCATTCACCGGTTTTGTTTTTAAAATCCATGCCAACTTAGATCCAAAGCACCGCGACAGAATTGCTTTTTTACGGATTTGTTCCGGAAAATTTGAGAGAGGGAAATTTTTTCATCATGTGAGACTCGATAAAGATATTAGGTTTAATAGTCCGGCACAATTTATGGCGCAGGCAAAAAGCATTATTGATGAAGCCTATCCCGGCGATGTAATTGGTTTGTACGATACCGGAAATTTTAAAATCGGTGATACACTTACCGAAGGAGAAAACATTACCTTCAAAGGCATTCCAAGGTTCTCACCTGAAATTTTCAAGGAACTCATCAACACCGATCCGATGAAAAGTAAACAGTTGGATAAAGGTATTATGCAACTCACCGATGAGGGGGTGGCGCAGTTGTTCCTGCAAAATGGAGGTTCTAGAAAAGTGATTGGTACCGTTGGTGAACTACAGTTTGAAGTTATTCAACATCGGTTATTGAATGAATATGCTGCCTCGTGTAAATTCGTGCCTTTATCGGTTTTTAAGGCTTGTTGGCTTACTTGCGATGATAAGGTAAAGCTCGAAGAATTTATTCGTTTTAAATCGGCTCAAATCGCATTCGATAAAGATGATAATGTTGTTTATTTTGCCGATTCACAATGGATGCTGGATCAAATGATCAAAAATAATCCGGAAATAGAATTTCACTTTTTGTCGGATAATGTGAATAAGAATTAGGCGGCGGTGGCAGTGGCAGTGGCGGCAGGTAGATATTGATGTGACTAGATTTTAGTGTCGAGTGTCAAATTGACAAGTGGACAAGAAAGTTCATTTAATAAAAGATATTTTTTCCTTTGCAAGATGTTTTAACCTGCCCGGATCCGAAGGAGACGGGTGACAGGGGTCATGTGACAAGTGAAATGTGACAAGTGACAAGTGAAATGTAAATCTTCCTTTGATAGATGTTTAGTGACCAGTTACCGGTGATCAGTTGGATTTTCGAACAAATTTGATTTTTGCTTTGCTGGGTGTTTTAGCCTGCCCGGATCCGAAGGAGACGGGTGACAGGGGTCATGTGACAAGTGAAATGTGACAAGTGACAAGTGAAATGTAAATCTTCCTTTGATAGATGTTTAGTGACCAGTTACCGGTGATCAGTTGGATTTTCGAACAAATTTGATTTTTGCTTTGCTGGGTGTTTTAGCCTGCCCGGATCCGAAGGAGACGGGTGACAGGGGTCATGTGACAAGTGAAATGTGACAAGTGAAATGTAAATCTTCCTTTGATAGATGTTTAGTGACCAGTTACCGGTGATCAGTTGGATTTTCGAACAAATTTGATTTTTGCTTTGCTGGGTGTTTTAGCCTGCCCGGATCCGAAGGAGACGGGTGACAGGTGTCATGTGACAAGTGAAATGTGACAAGTGACAAGTGAAATGTAAATCTTCCTTTGATAGATGTTTAGTGACCAGTTACCGGTGATCAGTTGGATTTTCGAACAAATTTGATTTTTGCTTTGCTGGGTGTTTTAGCCTGCCCGGATCCGAAGGAGATGGGTGACCGGTGTCATGTGACAAGTGAAATGTGACAAGTGAAATGTAAATCTTCCTTTGATAGATGTCTAGTGACCAGTTACCGGTGATCAGTTGGATTTTCGAACAAATTTGATTTTTGCTTTTTTGGGTGTTTTAGCCTGCCCGGATCCGAAGGAGATGGGTGACCGGTGTCATGTGACAAGTGAAATGTGACAAGTGAAATGTAAATCTTCCTTTGATAGATGTTTAGTGACCAGTTACCGGTGATCAGTTGGATTTTCGAACAAATTTGATTTTTGCTTTGCTGGGTGTTTTAGCCTGCCCGGATCCGAAGGAGATGGGTGACAGGGGTCATGTGACAAGTGAAATGTGACATAGTGACAAGTGAAATGTAAATCTTCCTTTGACTAGATGTTTAGTGATCAGTGACTAATATTCAATGTCCGGCCTGCCTGCGGCGGCGAAGCGGGCAGGTGACCAGTTTTTTAAGTTTGGGATGAATTAGTTTGTTGCTAAAGGATTTGAATATCTCGATATAGATACGTATTTTTCGGTAGATTTTAAAGTTATAATAGCTCATGTACACTTTTTACAAATTCTTGATAGTTTCCCTTACCTGTTCACTTTTCCTTAACGAAAATATTTTTGCACAAACTACAGTTGCTCCAGTCAAGACTAAAAAGGGATGGGGTTATATGAAATCAGATCAAATTTGGTTAATTGAACCCTTCTATGACCGGTTTTGGCAAGACGGCATGTATGTAGTAGCCGAAGATAAAGGCGAATCGGTATTGTGTGAATTTCACGAAGGTATGGCTAGTTTTCGCAGAGGCGAAAGGTGGGGATTCTTTGATTTGAACGGACAAATTGCAGTTAAAAGTTATTATACGGAAGTCAGAGACTTTAATGATTCTGTAGCTGCAGTTAAAAAAAATGGAAAATGGGGATTTATAGATAAGAATGGCAACTATATAATTGAACCAAAATATGAAAAAGTCAGATCTTTCGTCGGCGGATTAGCTGCTGTTATGATTCGTGGAAAATGGGGATTTATTAATAAAAAGGATGTATTGGTTATCCCGGCAATTTATTCAGAAATTCAGAAACAATACAGGGTTTCTGATCGCTGTTAAACAAAAGAAAAAATGGGGTTTTATTGATCAATACAACTCATGGGTAATACAACCTCAATTTGACGATGCATATAATTTTTCTAATTTACTAGCCAGGGTACAAAAAAACAACCTGTGGGGATTTATTGATACCTCCGGAAAAATAATCATTGATTACCGCTTTGATAAGTCATTCCCCTTTAAAAATAACCTGGCTCGTGTAAAAGTGGAAGGAATGTGGGCTTTTTGTGACACTTCTGGAATAATTATTGGAGATAAAAAATATTTGAATGCTGAAGATTTTTCTGATGGAGTTGCCCGTGTTCGAGTACTTTCCGGATGGGGTTACATCACTCCGGATGGGACTTTTATTATTCAACCTAAGTATGATTTTGCAGGCAATTTTTCTAACGGAATTGGAAGAGTTAAAATGATATCAAACGAAGTTTTAGGTATTCAATCAAACATTTGGTTGTATATTGATAAGGAAGGGAAGACATTATTCACTAACCTGAAAATTGAAAAAGCTGAAGACTTTTCTAACGGTTTGGGACGAGTCAGGATAGATGGTCGATGGGGATTTATTGATGCAACAGGAGAAATTAGTATTACACCTCAATTTGAAAACTGCCTGGACTTTACACTTCTTGGAAACTAATATACTATAAAACTAGTTTTTTTATTTGAAAGTTATCAATTGTAGCATCGGATGATATTAGTTGCAAGGTTGGCAGTTCAGCTACCTGCCTGCCAAGTCAAAGACAAGCTTTTGCTTGGCGATGGCAGGCAGGCGCTCACTGTGACTATTGGTCTGCTCTCGACTACCCCGCCTGAACGAGTCGGGCAGGGCTCAACCCATCCGTTGAAGTGGTTTGCATTGGTAACAGCCAACATCTGCATGTTGATAAGCACTAACAATTGCTGCACCGCCGACCGCCACTGCCTACTGCCGACCGCAGCTGCCAACCGCCACTGCCAACCGCCTACCGCCTACTCTCTCTTATGCTTCCACCTTCTATGCGTCCACAACCAGTATTGTGGTTCTTTTATGATTTGTTCTTCTAAAAGTTTAGTGGTTTTTTCGCTGATGTAGCCGTGAGGGGAATTCACCGGGTCGTTTTCAACAACTTCAAAAGTGATAGTATAAAAGCCACGTTTCACCTTGTTAATTCTTCCGAAAAGGACCGGATAATTATAATCTTTTGCAAATTTCTCGGCTCCGAAAGGAACTGCGGTGTCCTGGTTGAGGAACTTCATCCAAAAATTATTATCGGTTTTGCGAGGCGACTGATCATTGGCGAAAATGGTGGCGGTAAGTTGATCCTTCGTCTCCTCCAAAAATGTTTTCACTTTTTTAGTGCTAATCATTAATAAACCATAACGACTACGGGTGTTGCGCATTTTCTCATCAAAAAATTTACTGGTAAGCATTTTATAAATGGCTACAGTTTGATGTTTCATTTGCTGATCGAGACCTACTGCAATCCACTCCCAATTATTGTAGTGTCCACCCGAGAGAATTATGCTCTTTCCATTATCATAATAACTGTTTAATAGTTCAGGATTGGTGAGTACCATTCGTTGAAGGATTTCATCCTGCGAAATGGTAAACGATTTTAAACTTTCTACAATAACATCGCTAAGGTGTCGGTAAAAGAGCGCTGCAATTTTAGCGAATTTCGGCTTCACTCTTTTGAGGAAATGAATTACGAAGATTGGTTAAAACAACCTTTTTACGATAACCGAAAATGTGGAAGAGAAAGAAAGTAAAGGACATTAGAAATTCCATACAAAACAGAAAAAGGTAACAACGAAATGGGTAAAATAATAAGATAATAAAGTAGGTAACTAAGGATGATCATGCTAGTAATTATGCCTTTTCCAAACAATATTCTTTCAACTTGGTGATGCAATAATCAATTTCGAGTTTTTCATTAAATCTGCAAAAAGAGAAACGCACCGCAGGTCGCTCCGGATTGGCTTTCATTCCACGTAGCACATGTGAACCGACATTACTTCCACTGGAGCAGGCACTACCACCCGACACTGCTATACCGGCAATATCCAAATTAAATAGCAACATCTCCGACATTTCAGAGGGTGGAAAAGAAACATTGAGGACGGTATAAAGATTTCCTTCACTGATATCTCCATTAAACTCAACACCCGGAATTTCCTCAAGGAGTTTTTCGATCATATAGTTTTTTAGTCCGGCAATATGTTCCTGATCGTGATCTAAATCGCGATAAGCAATTTCCATAGCTTTAGCCAGGCCTACTATGCCATACACATTTTCTGTGCCTCCTCTCATGTTGCGCTCTTGCGCGCCGCCGGTAATAAATGGATGAATTTTAATTCGCTTGTTGATGTACAAAAATCCAACTCCTTTGGGGCCATGAAATTTGTGCGCTGCACCTGTGATAAAATCAACCGGTAATGTTGCAAGATCGTATTTAAAATGCGCCATTGTTTGAACGGTATCGGAATGAAAAACCGCATTGTACTTTCTGCATAGTTCACCAGCCTTTTCTATGGAGGTAATAGTACCGGTTTCATTGTTGGCGTGCATAAGCGAAACGAAGGAGCCCGGGTGTTCTGAAAGTAATTGTTCGAGATGAACAAGATCGACATGCCCTTGGGGATCGATTTTTACATAGCTAAGCGTAATGATGCCATTATCTCGCATCACCTCTAGTGTGTGCGACACAGCATGATGTTCAATTTCGGTACTGATTGCATGCGTGATTTTAAGATCGTGTATGCTGCAACGTATCGCCATATTGTCGGCCTCGGTTCCACCTGAAGTAAAAAAAATTTCGGCTGGAGTTACATTGAGTAATTTGGCAACTGTTTTTCGTGAGGTTTCAATTAGTGATCGTGTTTCTCTTCCATAAGAATGGATAGATGAAGGATTACCGAATTGATTTTCGAATACCGGAAGCATGGCCTGAATAACTTCAGGATGAATTCGGGTGGTTGCTGCATTGTCGAGATATATTTTCATGCTCTTAAGCTCTTGCCATTGACTGGCTGATAATGTCTTTGATATCACTAATAATTTTTTCAGCTAAATTTTGTGCTGTGGTGGCCGACTGACTCTCCGAATAAATACGAATGATAGGTTCGGTATTAGATTTCCTCAGGTGCACCCATTCTTTATCGAATTCAATTTTTACTCCGTCGATATCGTTAATTGGTTGCTTTTTATATTTATCCTTGATAGCGATTAAAATTTTATCAACATCGATATCGGGAGTTAATTCAATTTTATTTTTGGAGATATGATAATCGGGGTATTTCGCACGCAGCATTGAACATGATTTTCCAAATTTAGCCAAGTGTGTTAAGAAGAGGGCAATTCCTACCAAAGCATCTCTTCCATAATGAAGATCGGGAACAATAACGCCTCCGTTACCTTCACCACCTATGACAGCATTTCGCGATTTCATCATATCCACCACGTTCACCTCACCAACTGCACTAGCATAGTACTTCCCTCCTGCTGCTTCTGTAACATCGCGCAGAGCACGGGTAGATGAAAGATTAGAAACGGTATTCCCTTTGTTATGCTGAAGGATATAATCAGCAACAGCGACCAAAGTATACTCCTCTCCAAACATTTCACCATCTTCACAAACCAGAGCCAAACGATCAACATCGGGATCGACTACTATTCCAAGATGAGCATTCTTTTTGTTCACCAGTTTAGATATTTCGGTTAAGTGCTCGGGAAGTGGTTCGGGGTTGTGCGGAAAATTTCCGGTTGGTTCACAATAAATCTCAATAATATCTTCCACGCCAAGTGCCTTCAACAACATTGGAACGGCAATGCCACCACTGCTATTAACGGCATCCACAACTATGCGGAATTTGCTTTTTGCTATTGCGGAAATATCAACAAGAGGCATAGCAAGAATAGCCTCGATATGTTTGTTGAGTGCTTCGATATCGGTGGTAACTTTTCCAAGTTTATTTACCTCCTTGAAAGTCATAGTACCGGCTTCGGCAATGTTCAAAATTTCCTCACCATCGGCGGCACTTATAAATTCGCCTTTGTGGTTAAGTAATTTGAGAGCGTTCCACTGTTTTGGGTTATGACTGGCAGTAAGAATTATTCCACCCTGAGCTTTATGAAAAACCACTGCCATTTCAACGGTTGGCGTGGTGGAAAGACCAACGTCGATAATATCGATTCCTAGTCCCATGAGGGTACCCTGAACGAGGTGGTTGGCCATTGGTCCGGAAATGCGGGCATCTCTGCCTATAACTATTTTATTGGGCTCGACAGAGGAGTGTTGGTTGTTGATCCAGGTACCGTAGGCAGCGGCAAATTTAACAATATCGAATGGCGTAAGGCCTTCACCGGCAGGACCGCCAATGGTTCCTCTGATGCCTGAAATAGATTTAATAAGTGTCACGGAGGGAAGATTAATTTGTGAGTACAAAGATACGATTTTGATAAGTTGAACCCGAATTTCAAGATTTTAAAGATATTCACCGCTGCATGAGCTAACAATGAGCAAGTTACGAAAAAATATTTTCCGTTCAACGAAAGTGAAAAAATCCTTAAAAAAGGCAAAATAAAGGTTTTATGGTAAGGTTTAAAAGACTATTTTTGCACCTCTAAAATTAAAACTATTATTTCCATGTCGGATAAAAATAAGGAACAGACAGATATAAATATCGATATTGATCATACCATCGATAAAGCCGAAGGTTATATCAACGAAAATAAGAAGAGTATTTCGATCATTGGGGGTGCCATCCTGGTGGTTATTTTAGGATACTTTGGATACACCAATCTAATTGTTCAGCCACAGGAAGAGAGTGCTCAGAAAGAGATTTTTATGGCGGAGCGTTATTTTCAACAAGATTCAGTGGATAAAGCCCTTAACGGAGATGGTCAGTTTATGGGATTTTTAGAAATTATTGATAGCTACGGTTCCTCCAGTTCGGCTAATTTGGCACATTACTATTCAGGAATGTGTTACATGAAAAAAGGTGAATGGGACAATGCAATTGAATATCTATCGAAGTACGATGCTGAAGACGATATAACAGGTGCATTAGCTCTTGGAACTATTGGGGATGCTAACCTTGAGCTTGGCAAAAAAGAGGAAGCAGAAAGCTTTTATATGAAGGCTGTTGATTGGGATGCCAATCAGTTTACATCTGCAATTTACTTGATGAAAGCGGCATTTGTAAAAGAACTTTTAAACGATTACAAAGGTGCTGCTGTACTTTACGAAAGAATCAAAAAAGATTATCCAAAGAGCACAGAAGCTCGCGACATTGAGAGATATATTGTAAGAGCTAACGCACTGGCAACTCAAGGCTAATTTGAATGGCATCGGTTCAGCAAAACCTCTCTGTTTTTGATAAGTCAAATCTTCCCGACGCTACTAAAATGCGTTTCGGAATTGTAGTCGCCGAATGGAATGCTGAAATTACGAATGCCCTTTTTACAGGTGCATACCAGACCTTAATTTCTTGCGGTGTGGATGAAAACAACATTCACAAAATAGATGTTCCGGGCACTTTTGAACTCACTGCCGGAGCCAAATTTATTGCAGGTCAGCACAAGTTAGATGGTGTAATTTGTTTGGGATGTGTGATTCAAGGAGAAACACGCCATTTTGAATTTATTTGCCAAGCAGTTGCACAAGGACTCACTAACCTTACTATTGTAGCCAACCTCCCTTTTATTTTTGGAGTTCTTACAACCGATAATCAACAACAGGCAGTGGAAAGAGCCGGTGGTAAGCATGGAAACAAAGGTATTGAAGCTGCAATAACGGCTATTAAAATGGCCGGGTTAAAAAACCAAAAAAAATCGGAAAAACGTATCGGTTTTAACGGGTGATTCCTAAAATTAATTATCTATTTTAGAAAGCAATTAACTTTGGCGGGATATTATTTCTTCCTTGTTTTTTTCTTCTTACTTGCAGCCTCTTTTTCAGCAATTTCCTCGCGCATCACATTCCAATAAGAACGTCCATAGCTCACAAAAATTTCTTGTCCTGCCTTAATATTTCGGGTAGCTTTTATAAAAACCTTATTTTTAACAACATCGTAGGTTGAATTATTTCGGTGCCCATTAACTCGTCCTACTCCTGCTGCATCATTAGCATAGCGGCCATAAGTGTTTTTGTATTCGAAGGCATCGATACAGTTTTTATTATTGATGAAGTACACATAACCACCTTTGTCGAGTTCATTGCGTTCAATAGCCTCTTTCCAGGTGATACGCTCACCTTCATACTCACAAACAATTTCGCCTTTGCTTAAATCCTTTTCAGTGAATAATCCTTTTCCTGCTTTTGGTAAGGTTGATTTCTTAACGAAAACCATATTTTTTATTGTTTTTTAAAATGCAAGGCGCAATATTAAACCAATGAAATGGTAAACGCAAGAAAGGATGCATGAAATTTGAAAAATGATAACAACAGTATGAGGGATTTTTGAATTGGGCAGTTTGAAATTATCAATGCTTACTAATGAATATGATTGGGTATTGAAGGCAATTAGACTAGATCATTTTTTCTAATCTTAATGCAAAGTGTGCACCGCTATTTGCCTTATGACAAAATCAAAGTTGCGTTTACCCTGCCTAAAGCCAAATACATTCTGTTATCTAAAAATTTCGACTACAACTACAGACCGAAGACTACTTTCAATAATCAAATCTCAATTTTCTTAAAATATTCCGGATTGATAGTGCCTAATTCCTGCGTATCCACTTTTTCATTTCCGTAAATAGATTTTAAATTTTGCAATATGATTTTCAATCGGCGGGGTAGTAATTTGCGATAATAATATTTGAGTTGACTTCCTGAAAGTTCGGCATTTTTTTCCTTTACGGAAGTAAAAGCTTTCCACGTGGCCGAATAATCACTTTGTTGAGGGGTGGTTGCAAATATTTCTTTTTGCGCCACCTTTTCGGCAATAAACATTAGTGACAATGGGATATTATTCACAATCATCACCCTATTATTTACTTTTTTCGGATCGGCTACTTCGTACCAATCCATGTTATCGGTATCGGGAACAGTGATGAGCATTTTTACAATTCTAAAGCCATTCTCCTCTGAAAATATACGGTAAATCAGTTCCGGACTAAATTGATAAAAGCCATGGCCCATTTGGTTATTGGTTGGAGTAATACCGATATAATGGCCACCAACTTTAACAGCCTCCATACAGCTTTTTATGGCCACCGGAAAATTGAAAACATGCTCCAATGTACCACTATCGAGGACACAACTAAACTTGTTATGAAAGTTAGTGGAGATGGGAGTATTCAAATCATGCACAATAGTTGCTCCCTCATACTGTGAAAAGTCAAGAGTGTCAAGTTTCTTTGTGCCTAAAATTTCGAACAAAGGATCTGAATAGCGATCTGTAAAATTGACCTCTTCTAATTTCTTCGCCCCGTTTTTGTACTTAGCTAAACAATCCGCTATGACACTTTTTTCGGAATAAAAGGCTAAATGACCAAGGGTGCAAGTAGTTTCAAAACTTACATTTAAGGTTTTTGCATAAAAAAGAAAGATGCAATCTGCTTTTACGATGCCCATAATTTACATTGTGTTTGTATTACTGCAAAGAACGAATTTTTTGGTGAATAGAAATGGGGATGGTGAGATTTTTAATTGATAATTTGCTACAAAAATAGTCCCTATAATTTCATATTGCATTGATTATAAAGCTATTGCCATCATCAATAACTACTAAAATAAAGCTTTATGTAATTCTCCTATTCAAAACTATCAGCATCATACACATGTTATATAAATTGATAGGTTTTCAATCTGTGAATTTTTTAATGAAATTTATAACACTGTTTATTAAAAAATGAACTAACTTCGAGTAACCAATCATAACCACTTTAAATAAAAAATCATGAAAAACAAACTACTTATTTTAATTTTATTGGTTTCTGCCGGAACACTGAATGCACAATCTAATTGGAATTTAGGAATACAAACAGGATGTGTGACCAATATTTCAAAATTCTATTCCGGCAATGAGGAAGCCAACGCACTTTTTACCAATAATCAGTATAAGTCGCTTCAATTGGGATTAATTGCCCGGTATAAAATCAACGATAAATTCTCCATTCAATCGGGACTAAATTTCACAGAATTTGGTTTTAGTTATGGGATGGCGAAAAACTATTCATTAAAAGATCCATTTGAGCGCAGCTCCGATATTTCTTCTAGCACTTGCATCACCAGCTTACCTGCAATGTTTGTTTTAAACACACCTAAAAATTGTAGTAATGTTCGTTTTATTTTCGGACTTGGTTTCGCAGTAAGAGGAATTGATGGACAATGGAACAATCAAGATCAAGCGGAAATTCCAGCCAATGAAGGTGCTAATTCAAAAACTACTATGATGACTTCTGAGTCGAGAACGGTGAATGAATTATCGGGTGCTGCTACCTGGATGATTGGCTTGGAGAAAGTGCTACGTAAAGGAAATTCAATGAGCTTTACGTTTCAGGGAAATCAGGGATTTTCAACTATTGCTGAATCCACTGTAAGTTACACCGCAAACAACCAATTCTACACCCACACCTTCATTAACAGAGGCAGCTACGCAACTTTTGCTTTTGCTTATAACTTCAGCACATTTGGAACACGTAAGGCTAATAAATTGATAGCGAAGTAATTTAATTTGAAATTGTAAAAGACACTTCGCTCAAAAATCTCGATTTTTATCCCCAACAAAACCGGCCTCCGTAATCATCGACACACGCTGACCCGAAAAGCGCCTAAGAAAAACCGGCCTCCGGCCTCCGTAATCATCGACAAACGCTGACCCGAAAAGCGCCTAAGAAAAACCGGCCTCCGTAATCATCGACACACGCTAGACCCGTAAAGCGCCTAAGAAAAACCGGCCTCCGGCCTCCGTAATCATCGATACACGCTGACCCGTAAAGCGCCTAAGAAAAACCGGCCTCCGTAATCATCGTCACACGCTAGACCCGAAAAGCACCTAAGAAAAACCGGCCTCCGGCCTCCGTAATCATCGACACACGCTGACCCGAAAAGCGCCTAAGAAAAACCGGCCTCCGGCCTCCGTAATCATCGTCACACGCTGACCCGAAGTACGACGAATTACCCGTTCACTTAACGCCGGTAATCAAAAACTCCGTTCTACGGTTCAAGCTCCTGCCCTCCTCTGTTTCATTAGAGGCAACCGGTTTGGTGTCGCCATAACCTTTAAAAGTCAAACGAGTTGCATCAATCCCTTTTGAAACAATATAGTCGTACACCGATTTGGCTCTATTTTGGGAGAGCATTTGATTCTTTTGTTTATCACCGGTGCTATCAGTATGACCGCTCACCTCAATGGTTACTGCTGCATTTCTTTTCATAAAACCAACCAATTTATCCAATTCAGGAAACGATTCATCTTTGAGGTTAAAGAGATTGGTATCGAAGAACACGTTTTTTAAAACCACTTTTGCTCCTGTTGTGGCAGGACTCAATTTCACATCTAGCAAATAAGCGTTTTTTATGTCGGCAGAATTCGTGCATGAGAAGTGATCTGAATAAAATAAATATCCATCCCTCGACACATTAAGGGCATAGTCTTTTCCAGCCGTTAAACACGCTAAAAATTCGCCTGTGCCCTTTTCTGTTGATGAGCTAATGACGACATTTCCATTTTGAATATCAATAATTTCGAAAGAGGCATCTAAAGGCATCGAGGAATTAATGTCTGTAACAACGCCTTTCACATAACTCACCTGAAGCGGGCGTACTGAATCATACAAATTAAAGCTATAAAGATCCAGTCCGCCGAGGCCACCTTCTCTATCGCTGGCAATGTATGCCTCATCCCCGGTTGGACCCACCAACAAACCCCTTTCATCACGAAAAGTATTAATGGGATATCCCAAATTACGCGGAGCACCCCATTTACCGTTTGCTTCTCTTCTGGTCACATAAATATCCAAATTTCCCATTCCGGGATGACCATCGGAGGAGAAGTACAGCGTTTGATTATCGGGATGAATAAAAACGAATTCTTCTTCACCGGGAGTGTTAATGATGTTACTGAGTTTTTCGGGTTCAGACCAACGCCCATCATCACCAATTCGTGAAGAGTAAATGTCCTGTTCTTTAATACCATCTCTGGAGAATGAGCCTCTGATAAAATAAAGAGTTCTTCCATCCGATGCGAAAGAGGGTTGCGATTCCCACGCACCGGTATTAATTGGGCTTCCAAGATTGATGGGACGCGTCCATCCCTCTTTTTTTAAACGTGAATAATAAATATCACATGAACCTTTTCCTTCGGGACGATCACATGCGGCGAAGAATAACAATTTTCCGTCGGGTGAAATATTCGGTACACCTTCGTTTCCGGCTGTATTCACTTGACTACCTCCATTAACTGATTTACCCCAGCTATCGTTCGTCTTTTTACTGAAATAAAAATCTTCGTGATATCTCTTCGAACCTTCCGTTTCTGGACGATTGCGAGTGTAAATCATTTGCTGGTTATCGATGGTGATGGTAGGAAAATACTCATCGTACGGACTGTTAATTGCTTCACCCAAATTTTTAGGACTGAAAGGCACGGGAGTTTTCATAGCTGCGAGGGCGAAGTCGCAAGAGGCAATTCTGATTTGGGCGTTGTTACGGAATGAATCTTTGGTTCCGGGAAAAGTCATGAATTTCTCGTAATGTTTTTTGGCATCTTCATATCGGCCAATATTCAATTCGATAGTTGCCAGTGTGTAATAATTGTTGGGGAAAAAATTGGGATTGATGGAGATCGCAATTTCATATTGATCGATCGCTTTTTCATACTCACGCATATCTACATATACATTAGCCAAAAGGATATACGCTTCAATAAAAGCAGGGTCTTTGCTTATGGCTTTTTCGAGCTCCTCTTTAGCTTTGGCATTCTCATAATTATCATAAAAAGAAGTTGCCGTTTCGTAGTTTTTTACGGCACCTTTGTTGGTGGATGTATATTTCGGTTGTGCCAACACATCCAAAGGCATCAAAACCCAAATGAGCAGAATAAATAAGAGGTTTTTCATCATTTGGTTTTTATGGGATCCCAATAAATTTGTGCGTTTGCAATGATAGGTTCCACTTCGGATTCGCCTTTACATATTCAACTATCAATGGCATAATTTTTTCCATTTTCTCATGTTCGGGCTGGAGGAACAATCGGCACGTGGCTGAAGTCAATTGCGCATTTTGTTCGGCCCATTCGAAATCAGAGGGGTGAAAAATAACAACTTTAAGTTCATTTGCCAATTTTATTTCAGATTTTAATGGAGCTTTAAATTTTTTGGGAGAAACGCATATCCAGTCGAACTCACCCTTAATTTCATAGGCTCCAGAGGTCTCTAAATTAGTTTTATATCCTAACAATCTAAGTTTAGAAGTCAATCCGGTGAGGTTGTGCATGCAAGGTTCCCCTCCCGTAATTACCACCAAATCGGAGGGTTGTTCCCTAACCAATTCCACAAGGCTGTCGGTGCTTTTAAACTGGTCAGGCAGTATCTCCCACGATTCTTTCACATCGCACCACACACAACCAACATCGCATCCCGCAAGGCGAATAAAATAAGCTGCTTTACCTGAATGCGCTCCCTCTCCCTGGAGGGTATAAAACGCCTCCATTACAGGTAACAATTCAGTAGTATTTGTGGGTGCTGACATAATTTAAATTTGAGATTTTAATTGGATGCTCTCAGATAGCATATGCATCCTTCAATTAAACCTAATCTCCCCTTTCGCAGCAATCAGCGTATTTTGTAACAAGCCTATGATGGTCATGGGGCCAACACCTCCCGGAACGGGAGTGATGAAGGCTGCTTTGGGAGCGACCTCATCGAATTCAACATCCCCTTTCAAACGGAATCCTGACTTGCGTGTAGAGTCAGAAACTCTTGTGATTCCTACATCGATAATTGTAGCGCCATCTTTAACAAAATCGCCTTTAAGAAAGCCCGGTTTCCCGAGAGCGGCTATAATGATATCTGCATTTTTGCAATGTTCCTTCAAATCTTTTGTTTTGCTATGGCAGATGGTGACGGTGCAATTTCCGGGCCATGAGTTACGAGCTAGTAAAATACTCATGGGCATTCCTACAATATTGCTTCGGCCAATAACCACGCAATTTTTTCCTTCTGTTTCAATTTTATATCGTTCAAAAAGTGTGATAATCCCTTTGGGCGTAGCTGCAATAAAAGCAGGCATATTTTGCATCATCCTGCCTGAGTTGATAGGATGAAAACCATCTACATCTTTTAAAGGAGAAATCGTTTCGGTTACTTTGTTGAATGAAATGTGCTTTGGTAAAGGACTTTGAACTATCAATCCGTCAATAGAAGGATCGGCATTAATTTGTCTTATTTTATCGAGTAATTCACCTTCCGAAACATCGCTGTTGAAACGGATCAAAGTGGAATCGAAACCAATTTCGTGGCAGGTTTTAACTTTGCTTCCTACGTAGGTTTCAGATGCGCCATCATTACCGACTAAAATTGCAGCGAGGTGTGGGATTTTTTTGCCTGCCAGTTTTAGTGCGTTTACTTCGATGGCTATTTCTTCTTTTATCGCCAACGAAGTTGCTTTTCCATCAAGTATCACCATCGCTCTTCGTTATTATCTCTTAAAAGGCATGTTGCGCATCAACTTGGATGCATTTCCTCCTGAAAAAGCCTTCATCATTTTTCGCATATCTTCAAACTGTTTCACCAATCTGTTTACCTCTTGAATAGAGGTACCGCTACCATCGGCAATACGTTTTTTTCTGTTGCCGTTCAACAAAGAAGGATCAGTTCTTTCAGCAGGAGTCATTGATTTAATGATAGCTTCAATTCCTTTGAAAGAATCGTTGTCGATATCGAGATCTTTTACCGCTTTTCCAACACCTGGAATCATGCCCAAAAGATCCTTCACATTTCCCATCTTTTTTATTTGCTCCAGCTGAGAGAGAAAATCATTGAAATCAAATTTATTTTTCGAGATCTTTTTCTGAAGTTCTGCGGCTTGTTTTTCATCAAATTGCTCTTGTGCTTTTTCAACCAACGAAACAATGTCACCCATTCCCAAAATACGATCGGCCATCCTTTCGGGATAAAAAATATCGATCGCATCGAGCTTTTCTCCTGTACCTACAAATTTTATGGGCTTATCAACAACCGATTTAATCGAAAGCGCTGCTCCACCTCGTGTATCACCATCGAGCTTTGTCAATACCACCCCATCAAAATCGAGGCGGTCGTTGAAAGTTTTGGCAGTGTTCACAGCATCCTGACCGGTCATCGCATCCACCACAAAAAGTGTTTCAGATGGGTTCACCGATTTTTTAATTTTTTCAATCTCTGCCATCATGGCTTCATCGATTGCAAGGCGACCTGCGGTATCAATAATCACCACATTATGGCCCTGCTTTTTAGCATGAGCTATGGCATTTTGTGCAATGGAAACAGGATTTTTATTATCAGGTTCCGAAAAAACTTCAACACCTATTTGCTCACCCAAAACTTTCAACTGATCGATAGCTGCAGGACGATAGACATCGCAAGCCACCAAAAGTGGGTTACGACCTTTTTTAGTCTTTAAATAATTAGCAAGTTTACCTGAAAGAGTCGTTTTTCCTGAACCCTGAAGACCCGACATCAAAATGATGGATGGATTTCCGGAGAGGTTCAAATCGGTCATCTTCCCTCCCATCAATTCAGTCAGTTCCTGATGGACAATTTTCACCATCAGCTGACTTGGAGAAACTGCCAAAAGAACATTTTGTCCCAGGGCTTTTTCTTTAACTGTATCGGTAAAGCTTTTGGCAACTTTATAATTCACATCTGCCTCGAGCAAGGCCTTACGCACCTCTTTGAGTGTTTCGGCAACATTGATTTCAGAAATTTTACCCTGACCTTTCAGTACTTTAAAGGCCCTGTCTAGTTTGTCGCTTAAATTCTCGAACATGGTATTTTGTTATATTTTGGGATAAAGGAGTGCAAAAATAAGGTTTTTAAGGGGCATTTTCATGGAATGAATCGTTAAAAACCTTGTCTTTTTAGGAATTATTATGAAATTGGGTACAATCAGGAAATCCTGGTTCATCTTTACTTTGAAGCCACCACTGCAACCTCACCCGCAGCCGCCGCTGCAACCGCCGTTCCGATGCCCTATTCAGAGGGTGGTATAGAATGAAGGGTATCTTGTAGTAAAGCTTCCACAGAATCGGGATCCATCATCATCCCCTCTTCCTCGTCGCCGGTCATATTCATGTCTTTAGATGCAATATCTTCTTTGGTAACATGCACCAGCCATTTACCATCTATCTTCATCAATTTAACAGTTTCATCTTGCGAGGCACCTTCTTCTCTGAAAGTTACAAAAGCTACATCACCCTCCACTTTTTCGCCGGTAATTTCTATTTTTTTTGTGATATTGCTATCAGGAGACTGCGCCATTTTAGAGAGGTTCTCCATAAGGTCAACCAACTTATTTGTTTCCGGGGTGGCATATTTTCGGGCTTCATCGAATTTGCGTTCGTTAAAAGCAGTGAGGAAATTTTTTGCCGTATTTTTTGGCGATCCTCCCATTCCACATGAGGCAATAAACGCGATGGCAAAAGATAGCAGTAACAGTTTGGTGATTTTTTTCATTGGATTTCTGAATAAGTATGTTTGTAGATTAAATGACATTCAGGAGTGTTGAAATATAGGTTATCAATCGAGACAAATTGCTGACCTTTAAAAATTGAAATTGGCAATTGTTTTCCGGTAAGCGAAAGAATCATTTTGTAAATCATTTCAGTGCAATACTGCTCATCATCAGTAGCTAAATCAAAGTGCTCATCAAATACCACTCGACTTTTATTAACCGCCTCAAGGTAACTCTCAACCAGATCCGGCTTCCCGCCAAGGTTCTTATTTCTGTAAAGAGCAAAACCATTATTTTGAGATCCATTGCAAAAGGAAGAAAGTGTTTCAATTTTGAGTCCTGATTTACCGGATTCACCGGTTCCTAAAAGGTGATAAACGTATGGAATTTCATTCTTCATTACCAGAACACCAACATGCGAATACAACTTTTCGCTTTCCGAAGCTTGCGCGAAAAAATCACTGATGATTCCTTTGCCTTTTCTGAAAACTAAATCGCCTGTTTGAAGATGTTTTTTTATGATTGGAAAAGTTGGCACAGATGTTTTTAAAGGCTCGCTATTCAGCGGATTAATTACCAGTCCAAACGCAAGCAAAAGCATCAATATGGCAGCAACAGTTTTCATCACATCCGTTCAGGACATTCAATGCCCAACAAGCTCATTGATAACTTAATTATTTTGGCACATTGCAAACTCATAAACAACCTAAATTGCGAGGTCTCGATATGAGCAGGATCGACAATGGCATGATCGTGATAAAACTGGTTATAGGTTTTGGCAAGCTCATAGGTATAATTTGCAATTAGTGCAGGGGAATAACGTATTCCGGCTTCATGAACCATTTCCGAAAAACGGAGCACAATTTTCATTATTTCCCGCTCTTTAGGATCAAAGTTTTTATAGCTTTCTAATTGAAATGATTTATAATCGGCCATTTCGGGTTGTGAAGACGCCTTCCGCAGCACCGACAAAATTCGAGCGTGGGTATATTGAATAAATGGTCCTGTGTTTCCGTTAAAATCGATGGACTCATCAGGGTTAAAAAGCATTCTTTTTTCGGGGTCAACTTTAAGGATGAAATATTTTAAAGCACCGAGACCAAGTATTTTGAAAAGATGTTTGGCTTCATCCGATTTAAAATCGTCGAGTTTTCCCAATTCAATCGAAAGCTTTTCGGCCTCAGCAACCATATCATCAATAAGTTCATCGGCATCCACTACAGTGCCTTCCCGCGACTTCATTTTACCTGAAGGAAGATCAACCATGTTGTAAGAAAGATGATACAGTTTATCGGCCCATGGATATCCTAGTTTGCGCAGAATATGAATGAGCACTTTAAAGTGATAATCTTGTTCGTTGCCAACAACATAAATGAGTTTATCAAATTGATACTCATTATACCGCATTACGGCAGTGCCCAAATCCTGAGTCATGTAAACCGAGGTGCCGTCGGAACGAAGCAATAACTTCTCATCCAACCCTTCCGGTTTAAGGTCAATCCAAACAGAACCATCAGGCTTTCTGTATAAAACACCTTTGGTTAAACCCTCTTCGACAATAGATTTACCAAGCAAATAGGTTTGTGACTCGTAGTATATTTTGTCGAAGTCGACACCCAATTTGTTGTAGGTAACATCAAATCCTGCATATACCCAAGCATTCATTTTCTCCCAAAGAGCAACTGTCTCCGGGTCACCGGACTCCCATTTGCGTAACATGTCTTGAGCTTCGGCAATCAAAGCAGACTTCTTCTCCGCTTCGTCTTTTGCAAAGCCCCTTGCTTCGAGTTCCTTGGTTTCTGCTTTAAAATGCTTGTCGAACTCTACATAATACTTACCCACCAAGTGATCCCCTTTTAGGCCGGAGCTCTCAGGTGTTTCGCCGTTTCCAAACTTTTGCCAAGCAAGCATCGACTTGCAAATGTGAATCCCTCTATCGTTAACGATGTTTACTTTGACAACCTTTTTGTGATTGGCCTTCAAAATTTCACTCACTGAAAAACCCAACAGGTTGTTGCGGATATGACCTAAATGCAAGGGCTTATTGGTATTGGGAGATGAATATTCAACCAATACGGGACCTGCGGTTGCATCATTTGAATTAGTATCAGTTACACTTTGGGTTGCATAATTTGATGAAATTAAATTATTTAATCCACTAATTAACAATTCGTTATTAACAATTAAATTAAGAAATCCTTTAATCAAATTAAAACCTGAAATGACTTTAGTTTCGGCGAGCAGAGATTGGCCGAGCAGGTTTCCCGTTTCATCGGGAGAACGTTTTACTAGCTTAGCCAGTCCAAATACAACGAGCGTAATATCACCTTCAAACTCTTTTCGGGTAGGTTGAAAAACCAGGGCCGAGTCTTCTATTTTTAAGTCAAAAACCTTAGTAATATGATCTTTAATGACTTGACGAATATTGGCTTCAAAAAGCATTTAAATAAGTATTTGAATTTATGTAGTTAACTGACTAACAACTCGTTGAATTATTTCGAAGGTGTTTTCGGCCATCAGATTTTTACTGTCAAGAGTTGGATTTACCTCTGCGACTTCAAAGCAACACACCTTTTCATTTTGGATGAGACGAACGCACAAACTACCTGCCTCTTTTTCGGTAATTCCATTCCTGACAGGAGTACCGGTACCTTTTGAAATGGAAGAATCCATACTATCGACATCAAAAGAAACATAAATAAGGCTGCAATGATTTAGGTGAGCGAGGGCATCACGGGCGATTTTCTCGACTCCGTTACGCTTCACTTCATTAGTAGTAAAAATTTTGACTTTGTGCTTTTTCAACAAATAAGACTCTTCAGGTTCTACATCCCGTAAGGAGATAAAAACGACATCTTTATAAGTAATTTTAGGTGTCACCCCTCCCACCTTCTTCAATTTAGTCCATAAGTCAATGGTCTCTTTATCAGGCTTATTGATCCTATTAGTGAGATTATCTTCACCCAACGAAGCAGCTAGTGGCATGCCATGAACGTTCCCGGTTGGGGTTGTAAATGGGGAGTGTAAATCGGCATGTGCATCAATCCAAATCACACCCAATTTTTGCTTTGGGAAAGCCTGTTTTATACCAGCAATAGTTCCTCCGGCAGTGCTGTGGTCTCCTGCTAAAACAATGGGAAAGGCCTTGCTTTTGAGAGTAGATGCTACCTCATTGGAAATTCGCTCATAGATTGCCAAAACGCCCTTTAAGCGCTTGGCATACAAGCTTCCTGGGCTACCGAAAAGCATTTGATTTTCGGTTTTTATTTCGACTCCGGGAAATTTATGAAACAAGTTACTTCCGTAATCGAGAGCCGCTATTTTAATGGAGTCAACACCAAGACTTGCACCTCTGGTTCCTGCTCCGATTTCCGACTTCACTTCAATGAATTTCACATTTTTAATCATAAAAAAATTTTAAGTTCTTGTTTTAATTAACATCCGAGTTAACTACATTCGCACAAATAATACAATCCGACTAACTTACATTTGAAATGAAGAATCGATACATTGACCTTATATCTCAAACATTTGATTTCCCTCAGGAAGATTTTGATGTAACTGATAACAGTTTGAATTTTAATGGAATACCATTGATGGACATTATTAGTCAGTATGGTACTCCACTTAAAATATCATATTTACCAAAGATCAGCTCGCAGATTCAAAAAGCCAAACGACTTTTTAATGTTGCTATGGCGAAGGCAGATTACAAAGGTAGTTATACTTACTGTTATTGCACAAAGAGCTCACATTTTTCATTTGTGCTAGAGGAAGCACTTAAAAACGACATTCATTTGGAGACTTCTTCAGCCTTTGACATTCCAATTATCAGGAACCTGGAAGAGAATGGAAAAATAACCAAAGACGTTTTTATCCTCTGTAACGGGTTCAAAAAAACGGCTTACACGCAAAACATTGTGAACATGCTGCAGGATGGATACACGAACATCATTCCTATCCTCGACAATATGAATGAGTTGGAAGCTTATGAAAAAGTTTACAGTCAGAAAAAGATGAAAATTGGCGTGAGGGTAGCTGCCGAAGAGGAACCTAATTTTGATTTTTACACCTCACGTTTGGGAATTAGAAATACAGAAATAACTGATTACTATAAGAATGTAATTAAAAAGAATCAGAACCTTGAATTTAAAATCCTTCACTTTTTTATAAATACCGGTGTGCGTGACACTGCCTATTACTGGTCGGAGTTAACTCGATGCATTAACTTGTATTGCGACTTGAAAAAAGTTTGTCCGGAATTGGATTCATTGGATATTGGCGGTGGTTTCCCAATTAGAACTTCTTTAAGTTCGAATTTCGATTATGATTATATGGCCGATGAAATTATTCGTCAAATAAAGTATACTTGTGACCAAAGGAAAGTGCCTGAACCCAATATTTTTACAGAGTTCGGTTCTTTTACTGTTGGTGAAAGTGGGGCAATACTTTACGGAATTACCGAGGAAAAGCGGCAGAACGACAAGGAGCTTTGGAATATGATTGACAGCTCTTTCATCACTACGCTACCCGATACTTGGGGAATTAAGCAAAAGTTTATCCTTCTAAGCATTAACCACTGGGACAAAGAATACCAGAGAGTCAACTTAGGCGGACTTACTTGCGACAGTGATGATTATTATAACATGGAGAGTGTGAAAAGCAGGGTTTTCTTACCAAAAGTGGATAAAGGAGAAACGTTATTCATCGGCTTTTTTCATACGGGAGCCTATCAGGAATCACTCGGTGGCTACGGAGGTATTCAACATTGTTTAATACCTGCTCCCAAACATGTGCTTATCGATAGAGACGAAAATGGTGAATATACCACACGGTTATTTGCCAAAGAACAGAGTTCTAAATCGATGATGAAGATTTTGGGCTATTGAAAAACAATCGATCAATATTAATCAAAATATTCAGGTAACTATTCCTTAATTACTGATTACTATCGACATATAATTTACTTTAGTGCCACGTTTAACTTCTACAAAATAAACTCCATCAGCAATAATATAAGATTTCAAATTCAAGTTGATGGAGTTTAAACCTTGATCTAGGTAACCCGACCAGAGTTTTTGAACGCTTTTGCCATCAGCCGAGACAAGGGAAACACCGACTTCCTCGCGACCGGTTAGCACCAGGTCCACGGAAAATTCGTCACCCGCAGGGTTTGGGTACACCTCAAAATGACCTTCCACCACGTTAATATCTTCAACCAAACCTGTTGTTGTGCGGGCGCTGTCGCGATAAACTATGGAAGTAATCACATCGGTTCCAAGTGTGTTGGTAGTGGTAATTTGCAGTAAAGGGATTCCCGATTGAGCTCCAAGCCACTTGTATTCGGTTGTGGGAGGTAACGAAAAGCCAAAACCTGTTCCCAGTGAATCGAGGTAAAGTGAGTCGTTGCTTGTGATACTTGACTTTACCCGAATAGTATTAAAGGTTCCAAAAGGAGTAATTAGAGTTCCCCAACCATCTACTTCATTCACACGGTGCTGATCGTGGCCATAAAACCCAAAGCCAGGCAAACTTAATTGAAAATCCGAATCTGAAGAGTCTAAATCGCTGTAGTTGAGAGGGAAATTATAAATAATATCTTTATTGTTAAAAGGAATTGGAACTTGGGCTCCATTCAACGTAGCACCATATCCTGATACCTGATAAGAAGCCGATGAATTGTAATAAAAATAGTACACATCACTCAACGAAACCTGTGGAACTGATGGAATATCAGGACCTTTGGCAGCTAAATTGGCTCTGTTAGGATTGAAAGGTAAATTTGAATAAATCAACGAAAAGATAGTTCCGGTGGATGCTATACTTACAAACGAATCAATATCCTGAGTCACCATTTGCAACGTGGAAAAATCCCAAAGGAAGGACGCGCCGGTTGGAACAGGGTCAATGGCAGGGGTAATCAATCCGTTACTGACCCTAAAAGTATCACCCGCAGCAGGCATGTCGGAGGTGGTGATAGTAATTTGAGCAATTCCGGAAGCGGATACTAAAAGAGCACTGAGTAATAGAATTGATTTTTTCATGTTGTACAAATGTTGAAATGCGAAGTTAACTCCATTATGCTTTCCATTACAGGATTGAGATTAATATTGGAGTAAGTATGTAATAAATTCCTGAGATGTCGTTTAAGTCATGCCATAGGTCGGCAGAATTCAGTATTTTTGAACCATAAAAACAAAAATCATTGAAGCGAATTTTAATACTATTTCTTTTAGTTTCATCAGGACTAATAGCTCAAAGCCAGCCTCAATTTAAGGGTTTGGTGCAGTTTTCGGGTGTGGTGGTGACCGGTGATAGCCTCCGACCTATTCCATTTGTCAGCATCGTTATCAAAGATTCTTATCGTGGTACCATCAGCGATTACAATGGCTTTTTTTCTTTCGTTGCACAGTTAAACGACACCATTGAATTTTCAGCAATTGGTTTCAAGAAAGGGACTTATATTATACCTGACACACTTTCTACAGACAGATATTCGTTAATAAAAATTATGTCAGTGGATACGGTTTTGTTGCAGGAGACCGTTATTTATCCTTGGCCAACAAAAGATCAATTTAAGCAGGCATTTCTAAATTTAAAAGTGCCAGATGACGATCTACAAAGGGCAAAACGAAACATGGCTTTGGCCGATATGCGCGACTTGATGTTAAGTACTCCGATGGATGGCAGTGGGAATTATAAAGCACTTATGCTCGAAGAACAGACCAGGCGCTATACATCAGGACAATATTTATCGGTTAGTTTGCTGAACCCAATTGCATGGGCCAAATTTATTGAAGCGTGGCAACGGGGTGATTATAAACGAAAAGATAAAAAATAACGTTTTTTAATGTTCATTAACGTAAGCAACCATTAACTCTTATTTGTGATTCCATCTAATTTTCGCTCCATTACTATTTGCTTTTTATTCCTGTTTGGAATTCTATTGCCTACCTCCATTTTTGCACAAGAGAAAGCAACTGTAAAAGGTACCTTGGTGAATGAATCCAACAAACCGGTTCAAGGTGTAAACGTTTCGGTTTTTGGTTTGCCCGGAGGTGTGGCTACCAAAGTTGATGGAACCTACGAGATTTCGGTAAATGCATCGGAGCCAATTGAAATTGTATTTTCTTTTATCGGTTTCAAAACAGAGAAAATACTTTTGGAATTAGCGCCGGGTGAAACAAAAATCATTAACCAAACACTAAAGATTTCAGAAACCAGTTTGCCGGCTGTTGAGGTTCGTGATGAACAATATAAAAGAACCTCTTTTACTCGTATCGATCCCAAAACGGTTGGACAAATTCCCAATGCCAGCGGTAGTTTTGAGGCAGTATTAAAAACTTTGCCCGGTGTTGTTTCCAACAATGAGCTCTCTTCTCAATACTCTGTTCGTGGAGGAAATTACGATGAGAATTTGGTGTATGTGAACGACATTGAAATTTATCGGCCTTTTCTGGTTCGTTCGGGACAACAGGAAGGGTTGAGTTTTATCAATTCGGATCTTGTTTCAGGAATTAACTTTTCGGCAGGAGGATTTGAAGCTGCTTATGGCGATAAATTATCTTCGGTGTTGGATATTAAGTACAAAAAACCTACCCGTTTTGCCGGATCAGCGTACGCTTCATTGCTTGGTGCCGGATTACATCTTGAAGGTATCAACAAGAAAAAAGATCTGAGTTATCTGTTGGGTGTGCGGTACAAATCCAATTCTTATCTATTTAAATCTTTGGAAACAAAAGGTGAATACAAGCCTGTCTTTGCGGATGTTCAAACACTCGTTAATTGGGAAATAAATGAAAAAAATGAGTTAAGTTTTTTGGGTAATATTGCCTTCAACAAATACCAGATCATCCCTGAAAACAGGGAAACAGAATTTGGTACCATCAACCAAGCTCTAAGGCTAACCATTTATTTTGATGGACAAGAGGTGGATCGTTATGAAACCTACACCGGAGCTGTTACTTATACTCATACGCCAAACGACAGTCTACGATTAAAATTCATTGCTTCAACTTACAAATCATTCGAAAGTGAGTCGTTTGATGTTCAAGGACAATATTACATTGATGAATTAGAAAAAGATATTGGCTCTGATAATTTTGGAGATGTGGCTTTTAACAGAGGAATTGGTACCTATTTGGAACATGCTAGAAATAATTTAGAGGCGACAGTTTTTAGTCTTGACCACAAAGGATTTTACGACCTCAAAAATGCGCAACTTCAGTGGGGAGTAAGGTATCAGCACGAAATAATTGACGATATTCTCAGTGAATGGCAGTATATAGATTCCGCCGAATTTTCACTTCCACACCCTCCCGATAATATTGGCGGAAATGGCAACCCATCGCAAGACATTTTACTTCAGGAAGTGATTAAAACAGATCAATCGTTGAGTTCCAACAGGTATTCAGGTTATCTAATGAACAGTTGGTATTTGGGAGCCAAAAACAGGTATACTTTGAACGTTGGAGTGCGTGCCAACTATTGGGATCTTAACAACGAAATTGTGGTGAGTCCAAGAGCAAGTATCACTTATGATCCTGATTGGAAAAAGAACATCACCTTCCGATTTGCAACCGGTTTATATTACCAGCCTCCCTTCTATCGTGAATTGCGCGACTTGGAAGGGAATGTGAATACCGATGTAAAAGCACAACGCTCTCTTCACTTTATTGGAGGTATGGAGTACGTTTTTTTATCGTGGGGACGTGAATTCAAGTTGGTAACAGAAGCGTATTACAAAAAATTAGATAATCTTGTTCCTTACAAAATCGACAATTTACGAATCCGTTATTTTGCTGAAAATTCATCACATGGTTATGCCACCGGAGTTGATCTTCGCCTCAATGGTGAATTCGTACAGGGTGTTGAATCATGGGCAAGTGTTTCGTTTTTGAAAACGGAAGAAGATATTGAAAACGATGATTACTACACCTATTACAATTCAGATGGCGAAGTAATTGTTCCGGGTTATAGTTACAATACTGAAGTTACCGATAGCACGCTAAACAGTCCGGGATATATTCCTCGTCCTACCGATCAACGATTTACATTCAGTTTATTCTTCCAAGATTACCTGCCAAAGTTCCCTACTTATCGAATGAACATGACGCTTGTTTATGGAACCGGCCTTCCCTTTGGTCCTCCCGGCAAAGACCGTTATAAAGATGTTTATAGGTTTCCCTCCTATCGCAGGGTAGACATAGGATTTTCTAAAATTATTATTGATGAAGATGCCCATAAAAAGTACCGAATGAAGTTTGCCAACAGCTTTAAGTACATGGCACTAGGTATTGAAATTTTCAACCTGTTACAAGTAAATAATACGGTATCGTACCTTTGGGTTACAGATGTCACCAATCGTCGTTATGCAGTTCCGAATTACCTCAGCGCACGCACTATAAATGTGAAATTGAACGCTCGGTTTTAAAAGGGGGGGGTAGACACCTCAACAAATCCGGCCTCCGGCCTCCGTAATCCACGACAAACGCCCGACCGGAATAGGTTTAATGCAGAGTCAATTTGGCTACATAGAGCACATAGGTGACATGGGAAATGTAAGAGTGGCTGGGGCTGTTTTTGATCACATAGATATTCAATCAACCTTCCTCATGTCCACCAAGCACCCAACAGCGATGAGATACTGCGCAATAAAATAAGTCCCTAAAATTAAGGGTCCGGAATAGTCGATGGGAATGATAAACTTATTGGTAGCTAACAAAGAATCCGATATCATAAAAAATAAAGCTCCTACCACAACAGTGTAAAACCCTGCAGGATTTTTGTATTTATCCCGCATAACGGCACTCACTCCCATCATGGCAATGGCCACACAATAAATCATTACCGGTAAGTAAAAATCCCCAAAGGAGATTCGATTAAGGATAAAAAATTCGGCACCATAAACCACCATCAATGCTGCAAATGCTAATTGTCCCCAATGTTGATTCCAGGGTCTTTTATCGAACATATCCCTAACAAAACCTGATGTATATAAAACATGAGCAATGAGAAATGCCACTAACCCTCCCATAAAATATAACTCGCTTTGTTCAGTAAACATCAGCAAAGTATCTCCAAAACAACTCAATAAAAACCCTGCTAGAACTAAGTTTTTGAACATTTTACTTGTTGACGAAGAGGTGCGAGTTTTGAAGAAAATAAACACGACGATCATCACCAATGGTTTCGATAAATAATAGGTCCACTGCAACTGAAAATAATCGGCAATAAGTACTATCAAACAAAGTATAATGTAAACAGGAGTAAATATTGGAAACGCGAGTTTTTTCAAGACGGTGTTGATGTTTTGCCGGGTGATGAACCGGAGATAAGAATTTGTAAATATAAAAGAGATATGGAAGAAACAAAAAGACAACTTGCCAGTGTTATTTGAAACACGGAAATATTCATCAGAATTAAAGAACTCACCGGCAACAATGCCAACCGCACCACTTCCAACTTAAAACTCCACTTTTTTTGCTCTAAAATAGCTCCGAAATTCATCAGTGAAAACAACACATATACTGAAAATACCATCAATTGAACAAGAGAAAGTTTACTCTGTGAAAACAAAATTAAGGTGGAGGCAAGTAAAACAACCGTAAACTGAAGAAGTATGTAAATGTTAAATCGGAGTTGAGTACGAGCATCATACTTAGTATAGATTCTGTCGTCAATTGACTTTGGTATTTGAAACCCACCCAAGTATTCGGGCTGCCAACCGGGAGGTTTAATAAAGACTTTTAATTTGTCGCCAATACCCTTTGATTTTGATGACAACACCAGGAGTTCCTTCCAATAATGGAGATTAGCCCACACAGGATTCCAGCTTTTCAAAGGCGTTGTAATTCCATAGTGCGGCTCCTCCTCTTCTTGCTGAAAAGTGCCAAACATTTTGTCCCAAATAATTAGTGTACCTGCATGGTTTTTATCGAGGTACTTGGGATCAGATCCGTGATGTACTCTGTGGTGAGAAGGCGTGTTGAGAATTAATTCGAGTGGTCCCATTTTACCTATGGCACGCGTGTGAATCCAAAACTGATACAAGGTATTAAATGCACTGATGGTAAGAAACATGATAGGTTCAAATCCTGCGAAAGCAAGTGGTAGGTAAAACACCCATGAAAATGCACTCTGGAACCACGATTGACGCAGCGCTACCGATAAATTATAATCTTCGCTCTGGTGATGCACAATATGAGCTGCCCACATAGCATTCACCTCATGACTTAATCTATGAAACCAGTAGTAAAAAAAGTCTACTCCAAGGAATAATAATACCCAGGTAAGGAGACTGTTTTCAATGGTAAAAATTCTAAAATTTTCATAAAGAAACAGATAGCCAAAAAAGAGGGCTGTTTTCATGAAAATACCGGTGATTTGCTGACCTATTCCCAGACTAATATTCGTGATAGAATCATTGAGTCGGTACAGTTTCACTTTACGCAAGACTCCATAGAGCAGTTCAATACCTATAAGGATAAAAAAAATGGGGATGGAAAGGGCGATATAATCGACCATTTTGAGATGAGTGGTTTGTTTTTACAAATATAGGATTCCCATTCGAAATTAAAAACATCATTTTATATTTTCATTTTTAACCTGATTTTAATGCTCACCTACCCAAATCAGGAACTGATTGGTCAAAATTTTGAGTATGATGAAAATTATTGTGGTAATTTTATCCCATGAGCAAAACTACACAAAAGAAAATATTTGCAGGATGGGCCATAATGTGGGGAATTTTGATGCTTTCAATCCTTTTTGCATAGAACTAAGTTGAGGCATCTCTTACCACAAAAGAAACCATTTTTAAAAAAAATAGGAACCTGTTTTAGGGATGTAAATCAATTTCCCATAACTCCATTTTTAACCTGACTTTAAAACTCATTTACCCAAATCAGGAACTGATTGGTCAAAATTTTGAGCAAAATAAACTCTTGTGAGGGTATTTTGATCTTATGAGCAAAATAACACAAAAGAGAATATTTGCAGGATGGGCAGTAATGTGGGAAATTTTAATGTTCTTAATACTGTTTAGTGGGTACAAAGCTGAGGCTACTGTACCAAAACAAGATACTTCTGTAAGACTTATTAACCAAGAAATTTCGAACATTTCCGGATGGCAATCTGAACTCCGTAGTGTTTATCATCTCAACCACAACCATGAGTGGAAAGTGGTTGGTCAGAATACGGATGAAAATGGTATCATTCGTATTCGTTACCAACAAGTATTCCAATCAATTGAAGTTGCCGGCGCTATATTGATTGTTGCACAAGTTGAAAACAAATATTTCGTTACCGGAACTATTTTCAATATCTCTCAAAATGAAAATGCCAATCTTATTCCCATCAAAAATGTAGAGAGAATACTTGCATCCAAATCTGCATCATTTAGCAAACTACCTTTTGAAACAGGAACTTTCAAGACCAATCCAAATGCTATTTGGGTGTATGATACATCGAAGTCGTTGTATGTGATTGCCTACAAAATAGAAGCTATGGTCAAAAATGATCTACATTCTTATTCAATTTTTGCAGATGCTTCCACCGGTAATTTAATATCCTACCAAGCTAATAGTTGTCATGCCGATGTGGTTGGAACCGCACACACTGCCTACCACGGAACACAATTAATTTCAACTTCCTCAAATCAAAACACTTTTACACTCAAAGCAACCTCCAAAGGAAATGGTATTGAAACAACAAATTTGAATGGCAATTTGAGTTATACCAACATTACCAACTTTACGGATGCTGATAATAACTGGGAGCAGAACAAACCAGCTTCCGAAAAGTACGCTACTGATGCTCATTATTGCGCTCTTGAATACTATGATTTTTTAGAAGAGAAATTTAATAGAAATAGTCTTGATGGAAATGGGTATAAATTGGTAAGTTATTTAAACTATTCCTCAAATTTAGTTAATGCGTTTTGGAACGGAAGTGCTGTTGTTTACGGAAGTGGTAACAGCACACAATCGCCATTGACTACACTGGATATTGCAGGGCACGAATTCACTCATGGTTTACTTCAAAAAACATCGGGTTTGAATTACTCGGGACAACCGGGTATCATCAACGAAGCTCTATCTGATATTTTCGGTGCTGCGTTAGAATATCACTCCGATCAACCAAATTTTAATTGGACTATAGGAGAAAAATCAGGATTGACTTTGAGATCGATTTCAGATCCGTCATTATTCAACCAGCCAGACACCTATTTGGGAACACATTGGTATACCGGAACAGGCGATAATGGTGGCGTTCACATCAACAGCGGATTTATTAACAAATGGTTTTACTTGATTGCTGATGGTGGCACAGGTACTAACGACAATGGTTTGAATTACACAATCACAGGCATGGGTTTTAATGATGCGATAAGAATTGTTTACCATGCTATGATTTCTTACATCGTTCCTCAAACAAATTTTGAAGATTTTAAAAAAGCTACCCTTTGGAGTGCAGCCGATTTGTTTGGTACTTGCTCACCACAAGTTAACAAAATTGCCTCAGCATGGCAGGCTGTTGGATTAGGAAATGGAATTGCTGAAAATCCTGTGCTTGCTGCAACAGGGAATACAGTTTTTTGTCAGGGCGAAACAGTTAATTTAATCGTTGCAGGTTGGCCGGGATCAACATTTTCATTGATGCAAAATAACAGTGTGATACAAAGCGGTTTTTCGCCAAATTTTGAAATCATTACAGGTGGTGTTTGGAAAGTAATCGAAAACCGTTGTGGTGCTTTTATCGAATCAAATGCAATCACTACTGTTGCGCATGATCTGCCTGTTGTATCAACATCAAATGCAATCTTTTGTGAAGGCACGCAAACAACACTTGTTGGTTTTCCTGCCGGTGGCTCGTTCAATATTGCAAATCCTTATTCCGGAAACTCACGCCCATTTTCATATACGTATACCAATTCAAATGGATGTACTGCTTCAGCAACAGCTTATGTAACAGCAAATGCAATAACCCATACTACAATTAACCTCACTAACCACTCCTCCTACCCTCTCAACAGCGAACCCATTTTGCTGACCGGCAATGTATCGGCACAATTCTCCGGTGTTGGAGTTAGCAACTCTTATTTCACACCATCACAAGCGGGCTTAGGTGGCCCTTATGAGATTAAAATGATTCATATCAATGCAGCTGGTTGCATGAGTGAAAATAGTGTTGAAGTATTCGTGGTAGAACCTTGTGTTAAGGATATTACAAGTATGGAAATAATTGAAGAAACCAAAATTGAAGGTGTTACCTATTTCAGTTTAAATATCATCGATTCTGATTTTAAAATTGAATGGATACTTCCTGCAAATTGTCAAGCGGTTACGGCTTTGAATGAAAATAGAATTGGGATTTTGTCGCCCTTGCAAAGTATGCAATTAACTGCAAAAATAACCAATACTTGTGGTGAGGTTTTCGAATTACAATACGATTTAAAAGTTCGTGAAATTAGATCTGATCCGGTTCTTACTTGCTATCCTGTACCGGTAAGCAATGTACTCACCGTTTCACTAAAAGGGAATCATTCAGCAGGTACCGTTCGAGTGAGTAATTCCAACGGGAAATTGATGCAACAAAAAAGTTTCAGTAGTGAAAGCTTCACTGTTGAAATGGGAAATTTATCAGAAGGAATATACACTCTAGAAATTGTAGCCGGCACCATCATCTACACCAAAAAAGTTGTAAAAATTAATTAGGTTCGGCGTAGTTGGGATTGCTGTTAAAAGTATGATCGGTAAGAGTTCTCAAAAATTTAATGATGTCAGCTTTTTCCTGTGTAGTCATAGGAATGCCGCCGGCAAGTAATGGATCAAGAGTAGCCGATTGCTTTACACCAGTGCTATAATGATCGAGGACTCTCTCCAAATTTTTAATTCTTCCGTCGTGCATAAAGGGAAAGGTTACTTCTACATTTCTAAGTGAAGGAATTTTGAATTTTCCATCATCGTTAGGGTCCAAAGTAATCATACCACGACCTAAATCATTAAACACCGAATCGAGACCATTATTTTTATATTCAAATGTGGTGAACAAGGGTTCAGCATGACAAGAGGCACATTTTTGGCGAAATAAATTTAGTCCGTTCAACTCTTGCGCATCAAAAGTTCCACCCGATTCTGCCCTCATAAACTTATCGTATTTTGAGTTTGCAGAAACCATCACCGCCATAAATTGAGCCAATGCACGCAACATGGTTTGAGAGGTAATGGAATCACTACCATAGGCTGTTTTGAAGAGCGTTTTATATTCGGTATTTGCACGAAGTTTAGTGATAACATTGGCCAGAGTCTCATCCATTTCAACCGGATTTTGTATTGGAGCAATAGGTTGCAGATCCAAATGATTTATGCCTCCATCCCACATGTAATTGGAGTGCCAGGCAAGATTAAATAAAGGTGGCGAATTACGAGTGCCATTCAAATCATCAATACCATGACTAACCTTGTGATCGATGTGCGCAAAGGCACCGGCTTGTTGATGACAACTACCACATGAGATTGAATTATCACGAGAAAGAATTGGGTCGTAAAAGAGTTTTTTTCCTAAGGCAAACCGCTCGTTGGTAACTGCATTGTCGGTAAACTGATAATGAGGTGGTGGAAATCCCGGAGGAACTATAAATTCTATTTTAGCAGCGGGTTTTGCAGGACTATCATCATCATTACAACCCGCCAAAATTAACACAGATAGTACTGGCAATAAAAGAAATAGACTAATGTTTTTCATGCGTATTTTCGGAGAATCGAAAATCAGATTGTAAGTAGAATTTATACGACTAAGTAACAATTTTGGATTCAGAATGTTCTAACGCGGTAATCATTAATAATTCCATCAAAGTTAGCAATAAGTTCACTTAAACGGCATGATCTTCGTCATGTTCTATTACTTATTGATAATCAAATAATTATATGTTAATAAATGGTTAAAAAATTGTCCCTGAAAGTCGATTTTATGCCCTACAATGAGTATCTTTGCACCCGAATTACAGTACACAATAAAAATACATGAGTCAAAAAATTAAATTCAGAAACACCATTGAGAGTAATTTCACTCAAACGTTGCACCAACGAATTAACAACTATTTTACCGATAACAAGATTTCCGAAAAGGGAAATTTATTGATGGCAACTAAAGTTCTATTTTTTCTAGGAGGTTTTGTTTTATCTTATTGGTTGATTTATTTATCAGGCAGCAGCATTCTCCTTTCAATTTTAAGTTGGCTATTGCTTGGTTTTTTTACGGCTTTTGTAGGATTTAATATTTCGCATGATGCGGTGCACGGTTCGTTATCGAATCACAAAGTCATTAACAAGGCATTGGGTTATACCTTTAACCTTGCAGGAACGAACAAGTATATGTGGAAACTAATGCATAATGTTATTCACCATACCTACACGAATATTCCGGGACATGATGAAGATTTGGAACCTGTTTCATTTATAAGATTATCTACCGAAAACAAACTCAAAAAGGTACATCGTTTTCAGCACTGGTATGCATACTTTTTCTATACATTCACTTCTATCTCTTGGGTATTCAAAAAAGACTTCTCCTCATTTTTCAGAAAGAAAATGGGGAATTATGAGAACAAAAAACACCCCTTAAAAGAATACATAATTTTGTTTATTTCTAAGGCCGTTTACTTCGCAATTTTCTTGGTATTGCCACTCATTTTTGCAGCCATTCCTTGGTGGGCAACTATCATCGGGTTTGTGGCGATGCATATGGTGCAGGGAATTACACTCGCGGTGGTATTTCAATTGGCACACGTTGTTGAAGGAGCTACCTTCCCAACCCCTGACGAAAAAGGTGATGTGATGAATAACTGGACTATTCACCAACTGAATACTACTGCTAATTTCGCTCGTAAAAGTTTCCTTGCTTCCTGGTTTTTTGGCGGACTTAATTTCCAAATCGAACATCACCTGTTTCCAAACATTTGTCATATCCATTATCCTGAAATCAGTCATATAATTAAAAAGACTGCTGAAGATTTCGGGATTGTTTACAACGAAAACGAAACCATGTGGGATGCCATCAAGTCACACACTAAAATGCTTAAGCTTTTAGGAAAATATGAGGTTCTTCCTTCTCAGAAATTAAGTATCGGTTAATTAATTCAACAACTTTATATGGATTTTATCAAAGGTATAATTGATTTTATACTTCACATTGATGCTCACTTACTAGAGCTCACCAACTCCTATGGCATTTGGATTTATGCAATTCTCTTTGTCATTGTTTTTTGTGAAACAGGATTGGTAGTCACGCCATTTCTTCCGGGTGATTCTTTACTATTTGCAACAGGAGCAATTATCGCTTTACCGGGATCGGAACTTAATTTATTTTTGATGGCCATAGTGATTATAGTGGCTGCCATTATTGGCGATGCTACCAATTATTTTATAGGCAAAACGGTTGGAGATAAAATTTTTTCCATCAAATCCCGATTTATAAAAAGAGAATACCTCGATAAAACGCATTTGTTCTATGAGAAACACGGAGGTAAAACTATTATTTATGCTCGGTTTATTCCTATCATCAGAACTTTTGCTCCCTTTGTAGCAGGAATTGGAACTATGAATTACTCTCGCTTTTTCACGTTTAACGTGGTAGGAGCAATTCTTTGGGTGATATTGTTTTTAGGTGCCGGTTATTTATTTGGTAACATTGAATTGATCAGGAATAACTTCAGTTTGGTTATTCTCATCATTATTGTTGCTTCTCTGCTGCCGATCCTGTTCGAATACATCAAATCTCGCAAGTCGTAAGTAGCATCGAAATCGGGAATTTTAAAACTTTATTGTTCAATTAATAAAGTAAAATTTTGACTTTGAGCATTATTAGTACCTAAAATTTGCAAATACCGAACTACCTACTTTTTTATCAAGAAAGTTATGTAAGGATTCGTAATTTTAATAAAAAAATCGGTTAAATCCGGATGGAGTTTGTATTTTCATCCCTTCAAAGAAATCCTATGAAAAAGATCCTGCTTACTGCTCTATTGGCATTGTCGGTGCCGTTTATTTCGAATGCACAGAAAAAAGATGCACCCGTTTGGGATGTTAACAATCCTCCAGGCCCCAAAAAGGAGGTGAATTTTACAGTTACCCAAGGAACGTGGATGAATCTGGATGTGAGCCCTGACGGCAAAGAGTTGGTGTTTGATTTACTAGGAGATATTTACAGCATGCCCATTACCGGAGGAAAAGCAAAGGTGTTGAGAAGTGGTTACGCAATGGAAGTACAGCCTCGATTCAGCCCTGACGGTACAAAAATTATATTTACTTCCGATGCAGGAGGTGGTGATAATATTTGGATGATGAACCGCGATGGTAGTAACGCAACTCAAATTACAAAAGAAGATTTTCGATTATTAAATAATGCCGTATGGCAGCCGGGAAGCGATTATATTGTCGCACGTAAACACTTCACCTCCGGTCGTTCGTTAGGTGCCGGTGAACTTTGGATGTATCATATAAGTGGTGGCGAAGGGGTTCAGCTCACTAAGCGCAAAAACGATCAGCAGGATTTAGGAGAGCCTAATTTCTCACCCGATGGTCGTTATATTTATTACAGCGAAGACATGTATCCGGGAGGTTATTTTCAATACAACAAAGATCCAAATACACAAATTTATGCCATCAAACGGTACGATACTCACAAAGGTGAAATTGAAAATGTGACAGGGGGCTCGGGGGGCGCTGTTAGACCACAAGTTTCTCACGATGGAAAACACCTTGCTTTTGTGAGAAGAGTACGTGAAAAAACGGTGCTTTTTCTTCGTAATCTCGAATCGGGAGAAGAGTGGCCCATTTATGATAATTTAAGCAAAGATCAACAGGAAGCGTGGGCTATTTTTGGTGTGTATACGAACTTTAATTGGCTTCCAGGCGACAATGAAATTGTTATTTGGGCACAAGGGAAATTGAATAAAATTAATGTCAAAAATTCTGCTGTTACAGATATTCCATTCTCTGTTGATTGCAAACATCAAATTACCGAAGCGTTACATTTTAAACAACAAGCTGCACCCGATTCATTCGAGGTGAAAGCCATTCGTCAGTTGGTAACATCACCAGATGCGAGATATGTGGTCTTTAATGGAGCCGGTTATCTGTGGAAAAAGATTCTTCCTGATGGTAAACCAACACGTTTAACAAGTGGAACAGATTTTGAATTTGAACCTGCCTTTTCTCCCGATGGAAAAACTCTGGCTTATGTAACCTGGAACGATGAAACAACGGGGACTTTGGTTGCATTGAGTATGGTAAAACCGGGAAGTAAACCTGTTGTTATTTCTACAGAAAAAGGAATATTTAGATCGCCCTCCTTCTCACCTGATGGGAAAAATATAGTTTTTATTAAGGAAGATGGAAACGAACATCAGGGATTTAGTTTTTCGGTAACAACCGGTATATTCACTGTATCGGCCGCCGGAGGTCAACCGAAATTTATTGTGAAAGATGGTTTTGAACCTCGATATAACAATACCGGAACTCGTATATTTTTTCAGGTGAGTGAAGGAGAAAAAAAATCTTTTAAGAGTGTGAACACAAACGGTAACGAAGAAATGGTTCATTTTACCTCCAAATATACCAATTCATTTGTGCCTAGTCCCGACAATAAATGGGTCGCATTTACAGAGCTTTTCAAAGTATACATCGCTGCGTTTCCTCCTTCCGGGAAACCGATTGATATAGCAGCAGGTTTAAAGACAATTCCAATCGCACAAACAGCCAAAGACGGAGGTATGAATTTGCATTGGTCGGCTAATTCAGATGCACTATTCTGGACCAGCGGAAATCAATATTTCAAAAACGAATTGAAAACACGGTTCAAATTCATAGAGGGTTCACCCGATTCATTACCTCCTCCTGATTCCGTTGGATTAAATATCGGATTGGTACTTCCTCAAGCTAAACCCACTGGTGCCATTGCTTTTACAGGATGTCGAATTATTACTATGAATGGGCAACGAGAAGTTATTGAAAACGGAGTACTTGTTGTGAGAGAAAACAGGATTGAATCTATTGGAAATTCCACATCAGTTACTATTCCAAAAGATGCAAAAGTGATTGATGTTGCAGGCAAAACAATTATGCCGGGACTGATTGATGTGCATGCTCATTTGGGAACATTCCGTCAAGGATTGAGTCCGCAGAAACAGTGGAGTTATTTTGCGAATTTGGCTTACGGAGTTACTACCACACACGATCCCTCTTCTAATTCGGAGATGGTATTTTCGCAATCAGAAATGGTGAAAGCCGGCAACATGACAGGTCCAAGAATTTTCTCTACCGGATGGATTTTGTATGGTGCCGACGGTGATTTCAAAACTGTTATCAACAAACCTGCTGATGCGTCTTCAGCAATCACAAGAACATCTGCCTTTGGTGCCTTTTCGGTGAAGAGTTACAATCAGCCACGACGCGAGCAACGACAAATGGTGATAGATGCAGCACGGCAACAAAAAATAAATGTAGTTCCCGAAGGCGGATCATTTTTCTTTCACAACTTGAGTATGATCCTCGATGGTCATTCAGGTATTGAACACAACTTGCCTATAGCTACTTTGCATGACGATGTAATTAAATTGTGGGCCGCTTCGAAAACAGGCTACACTCCTACTCTCATTGTTTGCTATGGTGCCATGATGGGAGAAAATTATTTCTATCAGAAAACAAATGTTTGGGAAAATGAAAAACTTCTGAAATATACACCTCGCTTTATCATCGATTCGCGTTCTCGTCACCGCACTATGGTTCCCGACAAGGAATATGAAAACGGGCATATACTTATTTCAAAATCGGTTAAGAAATTAGCTGATGCAGGAGTGAAAGTAAATCTTGGTGCACATGGACAAATTCAGGGCATTGGGGCACATTGGGAGTTACAAATGTTGCAGCAAGGAGGCATGTCGAATATGCAAGCACTTGAATGTGCCACTGTAAATGGTGCGTATTACATTGGCATGGAAGACGATTTAGGAACGCTTGAAAAAGGTAAATTGGCTGATTTAATTATCCTTGATAAAAATCCACTCGATGATATTAGAAATTCAGAAACAGTTTCTTTCACTATGGTAAACGGTCGTTTGTACGATACCGCTACGATGAATGAAATTGGAAATTATGATATTAAGAGATCAAAATTCTACTGGGAAAATAGTAAATACGGAACTGCATTCCCATGGCACGAACTCTCGCATGGTGACGGAGATTGATAGCTAATTATGTGAATAACGCTTTTAATTCAGTAGCTTCTTCAGCCTTCATTTTGCCTGCTAAAATCAAGCTGAGTTGTCGGCGGCGTAATGCTCCATCAAACCGCGATTTCTCCTCTTCACTTTCGGGTTGTATCTGAGGCACATTAATAGGATTTCCTACCTGATCAACAGCTACGAAAGTATAAATGGCTTCATTGCATTTTTTCTTTGTCCCGTTAGCATTATTTTCGACCCACACATCTATAAACACCTCCATGGAGGAATTGAAAGCGCGCGAAACTTTTGCTTGCAGCGTTACTATTTCTCCCAATTTGATGGGTTGATTAAAGGCAACATTATTTACTGAAGCGGTAACTACTACCCGAGTACAATGACGATGGGCGGAAACGGCGGCACAAATATCCATCCAATGTAACAGCTTACCTCCCATGAGGTTACCTAAGGTGTTTGTGTCGTTTGGAAGCACTATTTCGGTGTTAATACAAACCGATTCGGAGGGTGTTTTTGATTTCATGGTGCAAAGATAGTCGATGTGGATATAGGATGGTTTTGTAGAATTGTTTCTATCAGGCGATTTTTTTACCTATTCGAGCCTATTTTTTCCATAATTTCACAACTTCTATCAATCAAAATCATGAACAAAAAATTACAATTCAACAGCTTATTAGCATTATTATTAGTTTTCACTTCAACATTCTCTAAGGCAAGTGAAGGCGACACCACTAAAATTAGAGTGCACGATGCAGTGCATATGAACTATTGGGGTGAATTTAAAGTGTGGGGTGTATTTCCTCCTGCCGGCACCAATTATAGAAGAATCAATCTCGATTTCACTTTAGGTTGTCCTCCTACGGGCTGCTCCGACTGGGATTACACCGTTCAGGTGGAAGCGCTTCACCATACCGGTAATTACGACAGCACTTTAGTACAAGCACCTTTTTATACTATTGGTAACGGTAGTGGAAGTACTAGTCCTGATACAGTTTACGGAAATCAGGATCCTGTTTATGTCACCTATTTTGATAGTGTAGCGAATGCAATGGATTCTACTCTCGCAGCTACCTATTGGATTTATCTGCATAATGATCCGATAAATATACTACTCGCAACTGATAGTTTATTGGCTTATCCTGCAAATTTTTACAATTACACATATGGCCCAGGAGGTATTATTACTGATTCGGTTTTTGTTGGAACATTTTGGACATTAATAAATACGTTCACTTCTTATTATAATGTTGTTGAAATAATTGAACGTATTGAACTGGCGAGAGTAATCACACCCTATGGCGGATACTACAACACGTCCTGGTCGAACACCATTCAATTTGATATAACCGATCTGGCGCCAATACTTCAAGACAGTGTAGAAATAAGAGCATTTTATGGAGGTTGGAGCGATGGTTTTGCCATCACCCTAGACTTCGAATTTATAGAAGGGACTCCTCCAAGAATTCCACTTCAAGTTCGGAATGTTTATAGTAGCGGTCCGGGTGGTTTTCCTTACGGAAATGCAGGCAATCCTATAGAGAATTATCTTTTTGCAAAAACATTCAGCATTGACACTAACGAAACGAATGCTATGTTGCGTGTTATACCAACTGGTCATGGAGCCGGTACTTCTAACTGCGCTGAATTTTGCAATAAAAACTATCGCATTAAACTCAATGGAACACAATATTTTCAACAAGCAATTTGGAGAAATGATTGTGGATTGAATCATCTAATGCACCAAGCCGGAACATGGATTTACGACCGTGCTAACTGGTGTCCGGGAGATAAGGGTAATATTTTGAACCATGATATCAGTTCTTTCATTGTACCCGGAAATTCTATTTCAGTAGATATGGATGTTGATGCATTTACCAACTCCGTCAGCGGACAAAATCCAAATTACATCCTGGCTACCCAGTTGATAACTTACGCTAGTCCATCTTTTATTACTGATGTTTCTATGGAGTCGATTATTGCTCCTAACAACGATTTTTATTACAACCGATTCAACCCTATCTGTAACAATCCAATAGTGGTAATTAAAAACACCGGATCAGCTGCACTAACTTCAGCAACAATCACCTATGGAATAAAAGGAGCTACACCTGCTATTTATAACTGGACCGGAAATTTGGCATTTAATCAGTCAGCACAAGTTCAATTAGGAAGCATCGATTGGAATTCTACCACCAATACCTCCGATCAATTTTATGCTTACGTTTCCAATCCCAATTCAACCACCGATCAGTATGCATTTAATGATACGATGAGCAATTACATTAATTTCCCGCCTGAGTATCCGTCATCAATTGTACTATTATTCAAAACAAATAATGCTTATTACGAGTCTTCTTATAACATTAAAGATGATCAGGGAAATATTGTATTTAACAATGGAGTTCTGGCTGCAAATATTATTTATAGAGATACCGTTGTGCTTTCGCCTGGATGTTACACTTTTAATGTGAACGATTCAGGAAAAGATGGATTGTCGTTCTTCGCTAACAATGATGGAAATGGTTATGCCAGATTCATTAATGCCTTTGGTCCTGGTGTGCTTAAATTCTTTGAAGCCGATTTCGGAACAAATTTCAGTCATCAGTTTACAGTTGGCTATGTGTTAAACACTCCGGAACTAGAGACTACATCGCAAATGCAGGTGTTCCCTAACCCTACTTCAGGAATAATTACCATTGATTTGGCACTTCCTAAACCAGAAACAGGAATTGTTGAAATATTCAATGCAGTGGGACAAGTAATTTACACCGAGAAGTTTGAAAATTCAGATAATCCTGTTATCAACACCGATTTGAGCCATCATCCTGCGGGAATATATTTCGTGACTGCTACTACAACTGAATCTAGAATTACTAAAAGATTGGTTTTGCAACCTGAGTAGAGTCACTTAGGGTTTTCATTTTTGTATTCAATTTTAAAACTGAAAGGTTAGCTATCTTTGAGGCATCAAACCTCTATGATACTACTGCTTGATAATTTCGATTCGTTCACTTGGAATATTTTTCATTATGCTGAAATGTTCAGTAAGGATGAGATTGAAATCCGTAGGAACAATGAAATTACCATTGATGAAATAGGTAAATACAAGAGCATTATTCTCTCTCCCGGTCCGGGGTTGCCCAAAGATGCGGGCATTATGCCGGAGTTGCTTCGAGTGTATTCACACACAATTCCTATCCTGGGTATTTGCTTGGGTCATCAGGCTATTGCCGAAGCGTTTGGAGCTTCGTTAACCAACCTCGATAACGTGTGGCATGGGGTACAAAAAAAACTGGTAGTAACCGATACTAACGACCGCCTCTTCAAAGGTCTTCCTCAAAGTTTACAAACCGGACATTATCACAGTTGGGTAATACAAAAAGAAACGCTGCCTTCTCAATTCAACATCACTGCAACAGATGCCGACGGAACCATTATGGCTATCTCTCATCAACAATTTCCATTGAGTGGTGTGCAGTTCCACCCCGAATCTATTTTGACCAACCACGGACTCCAAATCATCAAAAACTGGTTGATGTTTTGTGGTCATGTGTAGTTGATGATGATTTGTTTGATAACATAATAAGTCAGCACACCTGAAACAATGAGTTTAAAGCCTGTGGAGAATAATGTTCCCAGTGCGCTGCCGAACCCGGAGATTAGATCCTGGTGGAGATTTTTTCCAATAATTATTTATATTAGGTGAATTGAAAAACCCTTTTTACTTTCACCAAACCAATACAGGTTTTTAATTCTTATCCTTAAATTTTACCTTATGAAATACACCACCTCTTCCCCGTTTGTATTATTTTCCTTCTTGTTTCTTTTTTGAGTTTTAATGCATGGAGTCAGAATACGATCTCCGTCACTCCGCATACTGGAACAGGGGCATGCCGTGATAATTTGTATCGTATTATCATTACTAACAATGGAAGTGTTCAAGATACTATTGGGATCACAGGTTGGATAACAGATTCTCTTACTTCTACTTGCTCCCTTACTTCTCAGGGCATTGATTTTCGGGTGGATACCGTTGGTACAGTAATCAATCAGGGAGATACGCTTGAATTCACTATTGGTGCTGGAGTAACTGACACCCTTTTTTATCATGCCTATATTGATTGCCACGTAATCCCGAAAACACAGTCCAGTCCCACGATAAATTTTGAACAGTAATTTACTTCCAATGGCGTCTTTACTGGATTAGGGGTAGGAAATATTCATAATACACCCAACATCACTTATCCTTATGTAATTGAGCTGAATAAGACCCAAAACATGAACGGCTTCTACCTGACTGAAAGTGATTTTGTGTTTCGTTATACCAATACTAAAGTTGCTGCTGCCCGGATGCGTTTCTTTTTTAACCATGACACCAGCAATTATTGCCACCAACTGACTACCGGTTCTGTAGAGTTTCAAATAGGAATAAACGGAAATCAGGTGCTTCACAATAGTATCCAGGGAGACACTATAACGTTAAACCAAAACGATACTCTTTATATCCGCCAACAGGTAACTGTAAACAATTGTTTAAATACCTGTCCACTTGATAGCGCAATTTTCAGATGGGAATGTAATTATCCCTCGGTTGTCACTTCTAATTTCTGTCCTTCCTGTCAAGATGAGTACATACATCCTTACCATGTGAACAAAGATCCTCTCCCTACTGTTGATGTAATACGAGTAGAGCCTATTGATATAAATTACGACAATGCATGTATGAATGATACCGCAGGCATGACTTTTTGGAGTTATAAAATCATTAACACAGGAAATGAAGCTATTGATACCTTGGCGTTTCATCTAATGCAAACCATCAACAGCTTTAATACTGTTCAGGATGACAACTTACGTTATCTTGCTCTTCTTCCCATTAGTTCTTTGAGCATGTCTCGAAACGGAACCGCCGGGGGCATTAATGCCGATACCATAGCACGAGTGCATTACCTGTGTACTGACCTTATTCCCGATGCATTGCACCGCTTAAATGTAACGGTGACCGATTTTCTGACCACCGATACCCTTTATATCAGCTTTAAAACCTTTCGATGCTCAAGTGATGACCCGGCTCTATTTAATGTGGTTAAAAATTACAACCAGTGGGGCTTTGACAGTTTAGAAGTAGTGAATAAGTGTGGTAATTCTCGATTAATCGAAACTACACAAGGTCTGATGCCCAATTCCAACTATCTCAGTGGACAATCGGGCTATGATGTGGATCTAAAAACCACTTTCATGCCCACAGTGAGTGATTTGACCTATACCGATAGTATAGCCGAGAAAGCACAGTTTCATGTCGATCTAAAAACACTCTTAAATAAAGGCAAACCTCGTGTGTACCAACTTTTGGGTTGTAATCAGCCCAATGCTGATTGTGACACGCTATTCGGTTGGCTCAGGGCAAAAGTATCGGTGAAAACCAACTTGATTCTGACGCGTCCTTCTACCGAGGCTTTTCTTCGAAAAATCACTGTAACGACCGGTGACACCGTAATGAAGGCAAATAATTGGTGGCATAGCGTTTCTGATACCACTGCCTGCATGGATCGGGATTATTACTATTATTTCAATTTGAACGACAGTGCGATGCGAAGTTATTTAGACAGTGGCCAGTTTGTTTTTACCTTAACCGCCTGCTGTGCTTCTGACACCTCTCCCACACCGTATTTTGTAGAATTTCACCTCTTAGCTGAACCTGATACGAACTGTCTTACCACAGCTATTCCTTCGGGGCATGACATGCCATTGACAATCACTGACCCTAAACAAAAATGGTTGGCTTTGAGTACTGAAGATAACGACATTTCGGTGCATTGTCCTGGCTGTTTGGCTCCAGGAATTATCGTGGATCATTACAAAATGAACCGCACTTCGCTGGGTTTACAAGACAGTGATGATGATGGTAGAGCAGATAGTGCCACTGCGGTTATTGATCCTTCCAGTGCTTGGTATCAGAACAATAAAGAGAAGCTGAAACTGGATTTCAGTGCCTACAATGACCGGATCGAAGATCTGCTCATCGCTCACTTAGAACCCGGTGATGCCAGTGGTGGTGGATATAGCTACGAGGACATGCAGGCCTCTCCACTCAATCTCAGATTCAATGCCCTGCAAGTAAGCAGAAGAATTCCGCTAGGACTTCAAACGATGCTCCTGACTCCCGATACCGTGGAATTTTATATCGACCACCCACAGGACAGCACAGGGGGCTGCTTTGAATGTGAACCTTTCGGAATGCGGAGCCAATGATTTTACTACCCAGCTAAAAATCACTGTCACAGGAACCGATATTTTCACCCATTTTTTAGATACGATCATCAATAACAATGAATACCTGTTCAAATTTGTAGACACCCTTGGAGGTAATTTAAATAACCCTTCATTTATAACCCCCCTTTCCACAAGCAAACCCTTTAACGGATTCTTCGAAGATCAATACTACCGAATGCGTGTCACTTACCGGGTTTGTGGGAATTTTACGGGCAATGATTTTGATTTAGAAACACACGTGAAAGAATCCAAAATTAGGAACAAAATGTGGGTGAGCGGTAAGGTGCAAACCACCTCTTCCATCCCCCAAATGCTGAACGACCTTGACACCCTCCATGCCATTGGACTAACGGTGTTTCCCACAGATTCTGCCTATGCACTCATCGACACTTCTTATATAAACAACCACCTATTTTTCTGCGAAACCAAAGGTTCTATTCATTATTTTGTATCTTCGGACAGGAAAAATGCTTCTACAATAATTAACAGTCCCGGTTGTGAAAAAACAATGACAGCCATAGCAATTACTAAAACAGCGGGAGGTAAAGCTATGTTCGATGCCTATCCGTTTGAGTACCGTCCGCCACTTTTGGGTGCCGATTCTATTATTGTACAAGTACCAACCGGTTATTTCCTTTCGAGTGCATCGCTCAAAAACCGATTGTTTTTAATTCCTTATGAATACAATTCCGATACCATCGGAATACCACTTGCGGATTCTCTGACCGGAACCGTTGTTTTTGCATTGAGTGATTTACCGCCTCAAAATTGTTTTACTCAGGCTGACACGCCTTCGGTTCTCAATCAGACTATGTGGTACGGCGATCAGCTCAATACCCGATTCATTGATATGAAACTGATGCCCTTGTCGTGTAATACCCCTCCGATTTCATGTCCTGACACCACCATCAAAATACGGTTCGACCAAGAGAACGTCCCTTGCATGACTACAGCAGGATGCGCCCTGGAAGGAGCTTTACCCCTTGAAATACAAGTCTATAATCCAGTAACATTATTCATTGAGCCCGGGTTTAGACAGAACTGATACCGCCACCACTGTCCTTGCGGTAAAAGACACGGTGTGTTGGGATATTGCCATGGACAATTTTTCCGGCCTATCACAAGCAGATCACGTGTTTATTGCGATACTTCCCGATGGGGTGCAGAATTTTTTATCGGGATGGCATTTTTATCCCACCGACAGCACGGTGGCTAATTACTTAAACGATACCATTGTGCCTATTACCATTGCTCTGAGTCATGACGGTATTATAACCGGTAAACTGTGTGCAGTGGTGAATGTTTGTGATACGGTCAATACCATTCCCATCAACATTCATTACGGATGGAATTGCGGAGAGTGGCCCTCGCTTCCCTATGACAGTACCGCAGTGTGTGGTTACAATTTGGATTCCCTGGCAGTAAATTTTGCAACGGTTTCTCTGGCATCTGATTCAGGCAAATCCTATGAAATACCCTATGTATTGTGTGATACGATTCCGGTGAGGACTTGTTTTAGAAACAGCAATCAAGGATACGTGTATCCTTATGAGGTGTTGCTTTCCAATATTCAAAATGGGGTCACTGTTGTGAGTGGCTTCATGCAGAGTTCTCTTTTCTCCTTTCCACTGATAGGAACTCCGGGTGATTCTTTGTGGGCTATTTCTGATTCCGGTTTGTCTGTTTTGTACCCACAAAATGGAGGATTCACTAATGTTGATGGAGAATTTTGCCTGACGCTTAATCTGTCTCTGGATTGCGCCTTTGCCGGAAACACCATTCTGCCCGATAAGGAATTATTTGCGACCACTTTTTGTGGAGACACCATTAGCGCATTTGTGAATTACACTGTTCGTCCGGAATTTGTTATGGACACCACCACTTCTAATTGTGATGCCTGCTTCACCCTTGAAAAGTTTGCAATTGATACAGTAGCCTACACCGGAACACCGATAACGTATTATTTGGCAGCTTGTAACTTAAGTGCTGATACCAATATTGTTAATATTACAGATTTGATCCCTCCAGGCTTTATACCTACAAGTCCAATTACATTTGTTGACACACTCCAATCAATGGAATGCGACACGTTCGCTGTAACCGGCACCTTCTCTGCCGGTGATACGTGTCCCAATACGATCAATACAGCCCTTCTTATTCATGCTGGAGACACAATTTCAGATAGTTGGTGTGTCCCCGTGATTTCCACAGTAGACTTATGCATTGCTCAGGCTGATACGGTTTGGACAGGCGTGCTTTACAGTACTTCGTTACCTAAAACCTTTAGCAATGACACCATTTTCATTGCCGATAGTTTGATTGTAAACGATACCTTGGAATTTTTTAATTCACGTTTGATTATCGGAGGAGGCGGTTCTATCACCGTTGTGGACAGTGGTTATTTTTATGTTGCCAGTACGATAGTTGAAGCTTGCGATACGATGTGGAGAGGAATTACGGCAAATTTGGGTAGTAAGGTGATGATTACAGAACAATCTACTGTGAGGGATGCCAATGTAGCAGTATTAGCCAAAAACAAATCAGTGATAACTATCATTGATTCAAAATTATTGAGCAATGCCCGAAATGTTGTAATTCCGGTCATGTCGGGTATTTCTACCATCTCTGTTATATTGACTATGTATGGTGATACCATTGCGATGGATAGTTCCGCTTTTTTGCCAAATTATATCGGACAACCTTCTCATGGATCGCTTCCTGCATCAGGAGTAGAAACCAATAACTGGATAGGAACTATTGGAAGTAGTGGGGACATTCAAAAAAATGTGTTCAACGACCTGATCACCGGGATTATCGGTTCGAGGAGTCGCATCGTTCTTGAGAATAACGAATTTGGACGCATAAAATTAGATACTTCCTCGGTAGGTAATGCTACCTACAAAGGTATTGCAGTATTTGTTGCTTCCGACACCTCCCAAGGTCCTTCCCGTGTCACTATTGGCAGCGATAATTATTTTTACAGTTGCAAATACGGAACCTACACTTCCAATTGTATTACCACCATCAGTGGCGTGGTGATGGACACTATGACCTACGGAGTGCATGTGAGAAACTGCATTGTCGGTTCTGCTACTCGGGTTGAAAATTGTACCATTAACGCATCCTACAGAGGAATTGACTTGCTCAATAATGCCGGTTCTTCGGCAATGGAAATTGTTGGCAACACGATTACCGTTACCAATGATGCATCTGCAACTGCCGCCATTAAAATGCAGGAAGCTGGTAGCATAAATCCAAATTATAGGATCTATAACAACAACATCACAATAATTGGTGCCCGTGATGGTATTCACGCATTGACGGTAACCGGAGCAGATATAAAATACAACAGGATTACTCAGCAGCCGGATTCGATCATCAACAGCAACCGAGGTATTAATATAAACGGCTGTGACAGCATAACTGTGAGTTGTAATGAACTGGTGAGCACTTATGCAATAAGCTCAGGCAACATTGCCACAGGTATCGGAATGACTACCAGTTCAAACAGTTCCATTCTTTGTAATACTGTTGATGACCACCATCGAGGAATCTTTTTTGGTGGTATATGCGGAGCCACCAATTTCAGCGGTAACCGTATGGGAAAACATTATGTGGGATTGTACTTGAATACGGCTGCAGCAATTGATCAGCAACCACCCGGCGGAACGGCCCCTTATCATGGGAATATCTGGGGCGATTCTACTAAATATGCAAGTGGGTATGGGGCGGTGAATTTGAATGATTCTACTTCTTTGAATTTGATTAGTTCATTATTTACCACCAACCTGACGGTAGCAGCCCACAATCCAATCATTCCATTAAACCCTAGTTCAGGGCCATTCAATGGAATAGATGATGATGGTTGGTTTGATCGGCAAAACAGCAGGCACCAGCTTTTCTTGCGCCACAAGTACAGTTTGCGCCGATACGGCTATTGGAGGAGGCGATGGCTTACGAATGATGATCGCTGGGGGCAATACACTTACCAGTGAATTCATAGCAGAATCTAAAATAATTGCCAGCCAGTTTTTGTATGATGTGCTGAAAAAAGATTCCTTGCTTCTTAATAGCGATTCGACCTACCAGAATTTTATGGAGGTGAAAGAAGTTGAGTCGGTGGGTTACTTATATGCTGCAAAAAACGAACTAAAAAAAATTGGTAAACTCGATAATACTTTAATCACATCAATCGATGATGCTAACGGCATTATTAATTCACTTGCTGATAGTATTTATAGTCTCGATAGTCTGACGGCTTTGAATCCGAACATAGAAAATTCGTATCAACGTGAAATCTATGTCGGACAAATTGGCGATCAGCAAGCCATTATTGAAGATGCTTTGCTACAGCAAAAGTTACTGGATGCTACAATTCTTTCACAAGTAGAAACTACAAACAATCTAGTTTCAATTACTGAACTGCCAGATGAAAATGAAAAGTTTATTAATAGTGTAGCAGTGCTTCTCTTAAAAGAAGGAGTAAATGGAATTGCATCCTATTACACTCAGATTTTAAGCGTAGCTAATCAGTGCCCTTATGAAGGAGGAATATCGGTGTACAGGGCACGTGTTTTTGTTTCCCTACTTAATGACACTATCGGATACGATGATGAAACTGTATGTGAATTACAAGGAATATACCGACAATCAATTCAACAATCGAGTATTGAAATACGAGAGTGGAATCACTATCCATCCAAACCCAACTTCTGATTTTGCGGAAATAATTTTAACTAATCAACACGAAGGTATTTGCAACATTGAAATCAAAGACATCACCGGAAGAGCTGTTTATACTGGATCATTTGATTGCAAGGAAAAAAGTAAAATAGTTTCGGTATCTTCTTTTACAGCAGGAATTTATACCGTCACTGTTACCATAGATAACAAGTTTGTGAAATCGGCTAAACTTTCCATTTTACGATGAAGCGGCTACTTGTTTTATTTTTGTTTACAGTAACCCTTGCTCATGGTCAAGGATATAATCATCAATGGTTGTTGGGAAATAATCCTTTTGTAGGATTTCCAAACGGAAGAGCCTATTTCGATTTAAACTCTTCTTCATTTGTTAGTGAATTTCGAAAAATGTCATTCAAGGGCACTGAAGCAAACATTAGTGATGCAAGTGGTAATTTACTAATGAGTAGTAATGGTGTTTGGGTTGCAAATGCATCAGGTGATACAATGATGAACGGAAGCGGACTAAATCCAGGCGGAATAACACCCAACTGGCCTAACGGTTTGCCTATGACTGGGAATAATATCTTTTTGCCTTTTCCAGCAGATCCTAATAAATATATACTCATGCATCATACAGGAACATTCAATGGGAGTTATTATCCTGCATTAGAAATATTTTCTAGTTTAATTGATATTACTCAAGATGGCGGATTGGGTGCACTTGTATCTAAAAATAATCCTGTATTATTAGATACAATGAGTTGGGGAATTGGTGCGTGCAAACATGCAAACGGACGAGACTGGTGGGTGGTTGCTATAAAAGATAATAGTGATCTGATATTTAAAATACTTATTGACTCAACGGGTATATCAAGTATCACCAGTCAATCATTGGGAATTGCTCCTACAATCGGAGCTTCAGTTCAGTTGACTTTTTCACAAAATGGAACCAAATTTATTTGTACTCAGACAGATGGAGGTACTATTACTGAGCACTTTGTGAGATTGTTAGATTTTGACCGTTGTACTGGTAGTTTTTCAAATCCACAAGTGATTGATCTTTCATCTGGCGGAATTGGGTGGGGTCTTGCCTTTTCTCCATCCGGAAAATTTGCTTATGCATGTTCTTCTAATAATATTTTTCAAATTGATACCGACAACTTAAATGTAGTTACAGTAGCTACTTATGATGGATTTATTTCTCCGGTTGGGGCCTCATGTTGCGCTACCAGTTTTTTTAATATGTACTTAGCTGCTAATGGTAAAATTTACGTAACTAGTGGAAGTAGTGTTCAACATATTCATGAAATAAATTACCCCGATAGTTCGGGAGTCGCTTGTGATGTGCAACAACATGCTATTAATTTAGTAGATTACTTACATTTACGTGCAGTTCCTAACCATCCTAACTATTATTTAGGTTGTGATACAGCGAGTTCCTGTGTTTGTTTAACAACTAGTTTGGAGGAATTAGAAAACCATGATTTTAAATTTTCCATCTCCCCTAACCCATCCAATGGTAATATAGAAATAAAAGATGTGACCGGGAGAACAGTTTACACAGGAGCGTTTAATTGTAAGGAAAAAAACAAAATAGTTTCAGTTTCCAATTTAGCGATTGGGATCTATACTGTCACGGTTATAATCAATAACAATTTTGTAAAATCTTCTAAACTATCTGTTGTTCGATGAAGCATATACTTGTTTTATTTCTGTTTACAGCAAATCTTGCTCACGGGCAAGGTTACAATCATCAATGGTTATTGGGAAGCTATAATAATTTTATTGATCCAAAAGGAAGAATGCTTTTTGATATTAATAATTATACGCTAGTCAATGAAAACCGAAAAATGGTATTTAAAGGAACACAAGCAAACATTAGTGATCAGAACGGTAATTTACTAATGAGTAGTAACGGTATTTGGATTGCTAATGCCACAGGTGATACCATGATGAATGGCGGAGGTCTAAATCCTGTTGGTATAACTTCTAGCTGGCCAAACGGTTTACCAATGACTGCAAATAATATTTTTCTTCCCTTTCCTGGAGATTCAAGTAAATATGTACTCGTGCATCATACAGCCACATTTGACGGATATTCTTATCCTGCTTATGAATTATTTTATAGTATTATTGATTTAAGTTTAAATAGTGGACTTGGTGAAGTGGTTTCTAAAAACCAACTTGCGTTACTGGATACCATGAATTGGGGTATCGCAGCTTGCAAACACGCAAATGGGCGTGATTGGTGGATAGCAGCCACCAAACATAATACTGACAGCGTATTTCTTTTAACATTATCACCAACAGGAATTCAAAATACATCAGTACAAAAGCTCAATGTCTCTAAAGCTTGGTATGGAGTTATTCAACCTGCATTTTCACCTCAAGAGGGATAAATTTGCTTATTTTGTTTATGATTCAGCTACTACTAACAGCACCGTAATATTATCAGATTTTGACAGATGTTCTGGTGTATACTCTAATTCTTTAAGTGTTCCAATAACTTTGAATGGGTTTTGTGGGGGTGTTCAAAATTTCATATCTCTTACCTCAGAATGAAAATGGAAAGCTGGAAGTCTATGATGTAAACGGAAGACGAATTTATCAAATGAATTTACCACATTGGAGTACAATGCAGGAAGTTGTTCTGCCTTCCGGTATTTCGGCGGGTGTTTATAATTGCGTGATTACTTCTGGGGACAAAAGAGTGAATAATAAAATTATTGTTTTCAAGGAGTGATTTTTACTTCACGATCATGTGTAGTGAACGATGATTTCATTGATTACATAAAAGGTCAATACACCTGACACAATTAATTTAAAGCCTGTGGAGAAAAGTGTTCCCAGTGCGCTACCAAAACCGGAGCGTAGAGCGTGAGTGAGACTTTTTCCTGCTACCATATCCCCTACTATTGCGCCGATAATCAAACCCGCTATCATTCCAATTGGTGTAAAAATTATTCCAATTACCAAACCGATGATACTACCGATTATTCCTTGCCTCGTTGCTCCATATTTCTTGGAGACCCAAATGGGAATATAATAATCGAGAATTACTACAAGCACTGTAACGATTCCCCAAATAACAAGAAATGAAGTTTCGAAGGGAGCAAATGCGCCTTGAATAAAGAGAAGTGAAATGAAATTTAACGGAGGGCCCGGGAGGCCGGGAACAATGCATCCTGCCAATCCTACCAGGGCAAAAATTATAGCTAAGACGATCAAGAATATTTCCATTTTTTTTGAGTTCTGTTTGTTGTTGGGTTTAGTGTAACTTTGTTATTCATGGCGACAATTATTTCTCACGGACTGGTTGCACTGGCAATTGGAGTTTCAGCACCTACTCCACAAATCACATCAAGGGTAATTTTTGCCGGAATTTTGTTGGCCATGATTCCCGATGTGGATGTAATATCATTTTCACTTGGAATATCATACGACAGTCCGCTCGGACACCGTGGACTGACCCACTCCATTCTGTTTTCGATTATAATTGCCTTGGTTACTTCGATCATTTTCTTTAGGGATAAACACGCGGGTAATCAAAGTGTTTCAATTTATGTGTTTTTATACCTCTTCATTTGCAGTATTTCGCACGGAATTCTTGATGCATTTACAAGTGGTGGCAGAGGCGTTGGATTTTTTATTCCATTTATTAATGAGCGTTATTTTTTTAGTTGGCGACCGATTCTGGTGAGCCCGATTGGAATTGAGAACTTTTTCAGCTCTTGGGGATGGGCAGTGATCAAGAGTGAGATGAAATATATTATGCTCCCATGCGTTTTTTATTTCATCATTATGAAATCAATTTCCTCCATCCTAAAATTCAAATCATGATACAAATTGCCGACACCAACGAAAAAATTCTTAAGTGCAAAGCGGCCCTGCTCGATTTGCGTCCTCACATTAATCCCGATGAATATTTATCCATTCTCAAGAACATGGTTGCCGATGGTTTTATTCTGGTTTTTATTGAAGAAGACAACCAGGCTGTATCAGTGGCAGGTTTCAGGATGGAATACAAATTACACAGAGGCAATTCGATTTATATTGATGATGTGAATACCCTTCCCGATTACCGTAAAAACGGTTATGCAGGACAAATCATGGATTGGATCATCGATTATGCTAAAAACAACAACATCGGCCAAATCCACCTCGACTCAGGTGTACATCGCTATGATGCTCATCGATTTTATTTGAAGAAAGGGTATAATATTACCAGTCATCATTTTGTGTTGGGGATGTAGGAGTGGCGGTGGTGGTGGCGTTAGCGGCGGCTGTGTGAGATTTTATCAGAATTACCTCTCTCGCCCATCGGGATTTTTAATCACGATGCAATTAATGTGAGGATTTGTAATCCGACGCCGTAAAATTGGATGCGGAAGAAAATTACTGCGTGATAAAGCGCTTCACGTACTCAGCATGTTTTCGGGAATTGCAAATTCCCTGTATTTATTGCATCGGAATTTCAAATTCCGATGGGCAGATGCGGAAGAAAATTACTGCGTGATAAAGCGCTTCACGTACTCAGCATGTTTTCGGGAATTGCAAATTCCTTGTATTTATTGCATCGGAATTTCAAATTCCGATGGGCAGATAAAATTCCGATGGGCAGATGCGGAAGAAAAATCACTGCCTGAAAAAGCGCTTCACGTACTAAGCGTATTTTCGGGAATTGCAGATTCCCTCTACTTATAAGATCGGAATTGCAAATTCCGATGGGCAGAATTTTTAATCCGACACTGCAGGATTTGATGCTAATGATCTGCTGCCCACTAAATCCAAGCCTGAAGGCAGAGGTTATCAAGATAACCATTGAGTTTTGGAAGATGAATTTGAGTCCACCACATAGGAAGAGATCGTTTGTGCAGTCAAAGTTTAAAGTGGAATCGGACGGTTAAGATAATACTCGGTGTCACGCATGGCTTCCTTCTGGTAACTACTTTAAAAGAGGTAAAGTTTGGGTGAGTGATTACCTATTACCGTATAGGAGAAAAATGGTCTTCTATTACATTACGTTTATTATGGCCGAAGCAAACCACGACTGGTAGATTAGTAGACTTTATCCTAGAGTATACTATTAGATTCTGATGGAGGTGCGACGAATACTTTCGACTGCAGATTTGTATTGACTGAAGAGGAACAGCATGGCTAACAGTGAAGAACAACCATGGAGTTTTGCGGTTGGAAGGTCAGAAAGAGCTGCTATCACCAAGCAAAAGCGGTCAAGCTATCAGGCAGACTGCCGACCGAAGACCGAAGACCGAAGACCGCCGTCCGCCGACCATCGACCGAAAAACATCCCATGAAAATGTAAACCTACCGGGTTTTGATTTGTTACCTTTGCAGTATGATTTATAATTTTCTGAGAGGTTTTGTATTATTTACTTCTATTTCGCTCATTATGACCATGCACGCCAATGGTCAGGAGGCTAGGATTATAAAGTGGGAGGAGCTGGATAATTTGATGAAATCAAATACCGACACCACCTACATTTTTAACTTCTGGGCTACCTGGTGTGCTCCTTGTGTTAAAGAATTGCCGCATTTCGAAAAATTGGCTTCCATAAACAAAGACAAGAAAATAAAATTGATTTTGGTGAGCCTCGATTTTAGGCGACAGTTTGAAAGTAGATTGTTGCCCTTTCTCAAAGAAAATAATATTCAATCGGAAGTTGTGTTGCTTGATGAGCCCGATCACAATCTATGGATCGATAAAGTAGATCCCTCCTGGAATGGTTCGATTCCGGCTACGCTTATTTTGAATAATAAAAATAAAGAAAAACATTTTTATGAACGAGAATTCACCTATGAAGAGTTGTTAGAAATTGTAAATCCTTACATAAATTAAAAATATGAAAAAAATTAATCTGTTAAAAGCAATGCTGGCATTGTCGGTACCTGTTGCACTTGTTATGGTCGCGTTTAAACCCTCCGATAGCGGATATAAAGTTGGTGATACGGTTAAAGATTTCAACCTTAAAAATGTAGATGGTAAAAATGTATCACTCGAAGGATTGAAAAATAACAAAGGTGCTATTGTAATTTTTACCTGCAACCATTGTCCGTTTAGTGTGGCTTACGAAGACAGAATCATTGCATTGCACAACAAGTATGCACCAAAAGGATATCCGGTAGTTGCTATCAACCCCAACGACGACAAAAAAGTTCCGGAAGATTCATTCGATAACATGGTGGTTAGAGCGAAAGAAAAAAAGTTCCCTTTTGCTTACTTGCAGGATCCGACACAAACAACTGCACGCAATTTTGGTGCTGCAAGAACACCTCATGTTTTTCTGCTAACTAAAACAGGTAACGATTATAAAGTGGAATACATTGGTGCAATCGATAACAATACCGACGAGCCGGAAGCAGTTACTCAAAAGTATGTGGAGTCGGCTATGGAAGAGGTACTATCAGGGAAACCAGTTACAACTAATTTCACAAAAGCGATTGGATGTACTATAAAGTGGAAAAGCTAAAACTTGAAAAATTGAGAAACACATTCAAGTGTTAATCATCAAGTTTTAACGAATGTCCCATTTTATCTCTTTTAGTTTGCAGATATAATTTATTGTGCTCATTGGATTCAATTTCAATGGGCACATTTTCTACTATCTCTAAACCATATCCGATGAGACCGGCTCTTTTTGTTGGGTTATTGGTCATTAAGCGCATTTTGGTTACGCCTAAATCTCTTAAAATTTGAGCGCCTACACCATAATCGCGTTCATCCATATCGAAACCTAATTCCAAATTTGCTTCAACCGTATCACGACCCATTTCCTGGAGTTTATAAGCTTTCAATTTGTTGAGGAGACCAATGCCTCTACCCTCTTGATTCATATAAACAATAACTCCTTTTCCTGCCTCTTCAATCATCTCCATAGATTTTTGCAACTGCGGACCGCAATCACATCGGCACGAGCCAAAAATATCGCCTGTTATACACGACGAGTGTACTCGAACTAAAATTGGTTCATCTTTCTCCCACTCGCCTTTAAACAAAGCTAAATGCTCCTGACCGGCAGTGAGTTGTTTATAAGCCGCCATTGAAAAATTCCCATAAACTGTTGGAAGATTTACAACCACTTCTCTTTCAATTAAACTTTCAGTTTTTAATCGGTAAGAAATTAGGTCTTCAATAGATATAATTTTTAAGTCGAACCTCTCTGCAATTTTGAACAAATCGGGAAGACGTGCCATGGTGCCATCCTCATTCATTATTTCGACAAGCACACCGGAAGGTTCAAAACCGGATAGTTTAGAGAGATCCACCGCCGCTTCGGTATGTCCGGCTCTTCTAATCACACCCCCATTTTTAGCCCTCAGCGGGAAAATATGACCGGGACGACCCAAATCTTCGGGCTTGGTATCGGCATTTATTAAGGATAAGATAGTTTTAGAGCGATCGCTGGCCGAAATACCTGTGGTACAACCGTTTCCGAGTAAATCGACCGAAATGGTGAAGGGAGTTTCATTGGAAGAGGTGTTTTTGGTGACCATCATTTCAAGCTCCAGCTCCTTGCAGCGTGCATCTGTTAGAGATACACATATGAGTCCTCTACCGTGTGTGGCCATAAAATTAACCACTTCGGGGGTTGCATTTCGGGAGGAAGTGATAAAATCACCCTCATTTTCTCTGTCGGCATCATCGACAACAATTACCACTTTTCCTTGGCGGATTGCCTCAAGAGCATCTTCAACTTTATCTAAAGTAAGGTCCATTTTTATCTGATTCGGATGGTGTAAATAGGCTTTATTACTGCAAATTTAAGGAGATTTCGGCACATAGCCTCCATATCGTCTTTGAGGAAGGTTCAAGTTACCACTTTTTATTCGAATAACTGCTATCATTTGAATTTTCTTACAAATGAATTGAGCCATCTAAAATAGCTGCTAATTCTAAAGTCCCTCACTTCCAACCTGCAACCAAAATTTAAACACCAAAAATCATTGTGTTTCAATTAAACATTACATCTGTAACAACACGCTTCTATTTAGAACATCTTTCTTGTTAAACGGCGTTAAAATAGCAGTAGTCAAATGATGCACAAATCATCGGCTGCAAAACCGGGATAACGATTCCGAAATAACACAAAAAATTGAGATTTGGTTTTTGGTTAGTAAGGTTGATTGTCAGGTAATGGGTAGCCCCGTAAGGCTACCCGGCACTTGAAACCTTAACGAATTAAAAGCGTACTAAGATAAAATTTGGTTTTTGGTTAGGTTAGGTTGATATCAGATAAGGTTAGCCCCGTAAGGCTTCCGAAACCTGAAACCTGATAAAATTAAAAACGTAGAAATTTAAAATTTGGTTTTTGGTTAGGTTGATATCAGATAAGGTTAGCCCCGTAAGGCTTCCCGGACCCTGAGACGTGGGTAGAAATGAAGAAGCCGTGATCCCGTAAGGTCACGGCCTTCTCATTTTAATGAAGTGATGAAATAATTTTGGTGAAATCGTTTATAAATTTTTCTAACTATTTTTTCTTTTGGATAGTCATTCGAAAAACATCCGACAACATTTCTTTTGAATGCTCCATCGAATAATTCTTTTTTATCAGGTCATAACCACTTAGGGCAATACGTTTATGTAAATTGTCATCCGTAAGCAAATTGATTAAATGATCTGCGAGTTCTTGTGCGGTACTTCCCACCAAAATATCTACATTTCTTTTTGCTTTCAAAGGTTCAAAACTTAACGGGGTTGTAATGCAAGGAATTTGCATGGCCATAGCCTCCAGTAATTTATTCTGCAACCCGGTTCCAATACGCATGGGTGCAATAAACACATTGGTATTTTTATAGCATTCGCGTATGTCATCTACCCATCCTGTTACTTTCACTTTCGTGGAAGCCAAATTTTTGATAGCAGAACTTGGATTGGCCCCTCCTATTTGCACTTTTGCTGAAGGGATTTTATTCCATACTAACGGCATAATTTCATTCACTAAAAAAAGTGCACTATCAATGTTAGGAGGGTAATTCATGTTTCCCACAAAAGTGATGTCAAATAAATTAATACTCTTTTCCGGTTTGAAAAAAGTAGTGTCAATTCCATTTGGAATTACAAATACATTTTTGTTTTCATCAACATTTAAGGCAGCACGATCTTGATCGGAGATAATAATATGACTATCAAACCAATTATACGATGAATTTTCAAATTCCCTAACCAACTTCAATTCCCTCTCATAAATTGATTTATACAAAGTTGGAGCCTTTTGAAATCTTTGAAAAGTACCTCTCGAAAAAGCATCTTGAAAATCGATTATTCGAGGAAACTTATTAAGATTTTTTAAATACAAAGCTGTCCGAATAAGTTGTCCGTAAATTATATCAGGTTGAATTTCTTGTATTTTCTTTTCAATGTCTTGATGAATTGATTTCGAGTAAAAATAGCCAACCTGTAAGGGCAATTTTCGTGAAAAGGAAAAAGAAAGGTTACGAAAAATATCTAATTTATTTAATCTGAAAATAGATATTGATTTACAATAGAGTTTTACTTTTTCAATTGAATCGGCAGAGGGTTCCAAATCGGAGAGTGCAAAGAGATGCACTTCATTACCTGATTCATGCAAGTTTTTTAGATGCTGAAAAGCCCTGAGCTTATCACCTTTTTCAAGAGGATAAGGAAATCGCGAAAGTAAAAATACTATTTTCATGATTTACTTTCCAACGGATTAAAATTCAAATTTTTTATTGTTATGGAAGTATAAAATTGCAACAATTCCTTTCCAATAATTTCATTTTCATAAACATTTTCTGCAAGCTTACGGCCATTTCTACCAATTTCTTTACAGAATGAAATATCTGAAGTACATTTTACAATAGCAGCATAAAATTCTTCCGGTGAATCTGCAATTAAAATATCTTTGCCATTGGTATATTTTATTCCTTCGGCACCAATAGTGGTAGAAATTATTGTCTTTCCCATTGCCAATCCCTCAATAATTTTCACCCTCATTCCTCCACCGGATAACAATGGTACTATCATGATAGACTTATCAGCCATAAACGCTTTAGAATCATCCACCCTTCCTGAAACAACGAGTTGTTCGTTCGCCAACTTCATAAAATTATCAGGCATCGCCTTTCCCGCAAGGAAAATTTTAAATGAGTGATTATTTTTAGTAATCAAAGGGTAAACATGATCTATAAACCAGCTTACACCCTCAATATTTGGCATCCAATCCATGGAGCCCAAATGAAAAACAGATGGTAATTCTGTATCCACAGCTTGAACGGAATATTTTTCCATATCCAATCCTATGGGCGAAACCAAAACCGGCACATTACATCCGGCATCCTTAATTGTTTTATTATCATCGCTTGTAAGTACTACAATAGCATCCAATTTCTTAATAATATTCATTTCATATTTTTTCAAGCGCGATGCCAGCATAGTCAAATACCATTTACGCATCGAACTTTTAGTTGCTAAAGCCAATCGCTCCCAAATTACATATTCAACATTATGAGCACGTAAAACCAACAAAGCCTGCGAATATTTATGAATGGTGTTGATATATGGGGTCATAAAAAGACTTTCCAATTGAATAATATCGAACTGTTCCTTCTCTAATATAGCTTTAATTGTGCGATGAAAATCAGGTGAATCAAATCTTGAAATATTATAGGATTTATTTTGAATCAGATTGAACAAAGCACTTAATGGTTTCACTGTAGCATCTAAATAAACCACTTCGGGTTTGTATGTTTCTATAAAATTCACAGGTACTTTACTTAAATCAACAAAATGTTTTTTGGTATTGAACGAAACAATTTTTACTTCAGCTCCGGCTTTTACTAATGCATTTGCCATATTAAACATAGCGATTGTTCCACCATCGGAAGGAGGAAAAGGCAGGCGAAGACATACCAAAAGGATTTTCATGACTTTTTTCGTTTGAAAATTTTACTGAAGAACTTTCCGTAAAGCTCAATATCAAACAAAGCCGAATCGCGGGTAGCTTTATAAAGAAGAAATACTCCAATAGGAAATAGTATTGCAGATGAAAGCCACATGCCGACTACTGGTTCTATCACACCTTCGCGAGCAAATTTTTCGCCCATAATGGAGGTAACATGATAAATGAGAAAGAATATTACAGAAACTACAACAGGTGTTCCAATACCTCCTTTGCGGATGATAGCACCCAGCGGGGCACCAATTAAAAATAGAATAAAGCAGGCAATGGAAAGTGTATACTTCCGATGCCATTCGATGGCGAAACGTGAAGTCATTTTTTCTCTGCCATCCATTTCTTCTTTGATACTATTCAGATAGGATTTCACATTTCGAGCCTGACCCAAGGCATTATCATATACATTGGCTGCATTCATGGTATCAAGTTGTGCAATATTTGTTGATGAATCAACAACTGTTACCAGAGCAGAATCACGAAAAGTCATGTAATAGGATTCGATAGTTTGTAGAATCTCCGCTCTTCTTTTCGTCATTTGTAAATTAAAACTATCCAGAGAAGCCGACAATTGATTAATGTTGAGCATTTGGTAGTTATCTTTAAAAAGATCTTCATTGGTACGGTTAAGTTTGAAGGTAGATAAATCAAAGCGAATTTGATAACTGCTAAAAGAAGTTCGGATTAATGGGTGACTACTTTTATGAGTTGATTTATTATCGACTTGTTCCTCGTAGCTATTCCCATTGAAAAGGGTAACAATTAAGAATTTTTCATCATCAGACATGGCCATTTTACCACTCTCAGCCATAATAACTTTGTTGTTTCCTTTTTGTGCAGTGTGATCATAAATCATCACATTGCGAAGAGTTTGATTATCGGCTTCCTTCTTTCCAATTTTCAGAGAATACCCATCAATACCATTATAAAAAACGCCCTCCCTAATATACAATGCCGGTTTTTGTTGTCGTACATCATACAAGAGTGATCCCATTTTCAAATTGGTATAAGGCAATAAATTATTAGAAAAATAAAAAGCCAAAATACTGGTAAGAACAGCGGTAAAAAGCATTGGGCGTAAAATTTTCTGGAGTGAAATTCCGGCTGATTTAGCGGCAACTAATTCATAATTTTCGGCTAAATTACCAAGAGTCATAATGGAAGATACCAGAATGGCCAAGGGTAAAGCTAAGGGAACTAAGGTAGCTGATGCATAAAACATGAGTTCAGAAATCACATACCATTCTAAACCTTTCCCAACCAAATCATCAATATACTTCCACAGAAATTGCATGAGTAAAATAAAAAGCACTACAAAAAACGTAGCAGCAAAAGGCCCCAGGAAGGAAAGTAATATTAGTTTAGATAGTTTCTTCACTTTATATCGATCGGAATTTTCGGGCTTACTTGCTAATGATGACTGCCTGATCTACTTTTACAGGCTTATGAAATTACCTGAAAAATATGGGCGATAAAGATACGAAATTCTCCCTTGGTGAAGAAGAAATGTTACTTCTGAACGATACTCACTTTTTTGAACAAAAACGAATGGTGCTGAATAAAATTGTTCATTCGTTGGGCGAATTGGAGAGTGAATACATGGACATTGTGGCTGGTTTTGCTTCGGAAATACCTATGGAGGCACTTCAAAAAAGGGGCAAAATTAGTCGTGGTGAAAATTACCGCGGGCTCCCCTACTTAATCCTCGATCATCCTGCTTATTTCAGTAAAACCGGCATTTTTGCTTTTAGAACTCTAATTTGGTGGGGAAATCCTATCAGTATCACCTTTCACATCTCCGGCGAATATTTGCAGAAATTTAAAATGAAATTGGTTTCGGGCTTACCAAATTTAAACCTCTCCAACCTTTTCATTTGCATTAATTCAAATGAATTCGAGCATCATTTCGAAGCAACTAACTATATACTCTTAAATGAGTTTCTGACAAAAAATGGTAGTGTAGAAAATTTAATTAATGAGCGAGGATTTTTGAAAATTTTACACAAAATGCCACTCACTGCAATTCATAAATTACAGAATGAAGGTCCACAATTTTTGAAAAATATTTTGACTATTCTAAAATAATCAGGAGCCAATAATTTGTTTCAAATTATGAATTTGAGTTTCCCATAGTCGCACAGTTTCTTCCTGATCTTCCGGTGTGCTAAAATCGGTTATCAATAGCGCGACATCGGAAGTGATATCATCTGTAAGAATTTCGAACTCAAAGAATCCCTCTTCGGTATCATCCACCCATTTGAAACGAACCATTTGGTTATCTCTTTTATGAACCAACTTAGCCTTTGATTCAGTGCCGGTCCATTTAAATGTATATAACCCATCATTAACTTTAACATCATCAGCAAACCACTCCGATAAACCTGAAGGAGTACTTAAATAATTGAAGAGGATTCTGGGCGAGCAATGCATTTCGAACTCTTTTTGAAACTTCTGTTTCTTTGCCATTCTAATCATATCAAATTTTCAAAATAAATAATCTAAACTAAAATTGATCTTTTTAACGGTCTCAAGATAAAAATTATTCCGCAGATGAAAGGACTATTTGAAAAAGATATCCACCATCTGTTCATAAGATGATGATTGTAGTAAACATTATATTTCGTCAACTTTTAGTATCTTTAAGGGTTCTTTCAACATCATAGCTTATGAATAAATATTTCAGTGTTCTGTTGGTACTATTTTTTCCCTTTGCAGGGATATCACAAGCCCCTACATTCCATGCAAAATGGGACCAAAGATATGGTGGATTAATGGAGGATATAATTTCCAACTTCTTGATAACCAGTGATAGCGGATTTGTTATGGGCGGAACCTCCTATTCAGGCATATCGGGCGATAAAACAGAAGATAACTACGACACTTCTTTCGTAACAGGTGATTTCTGGATCGTAAAAACTGATTCTATGGGTGTAAAAATCTGGGATAAACGTTACGGCGGGAACAATTCAGAAATTCATTTGGAGACAATCCAAACTGCTGATGGAGGGTACCTGTCAGGTGGTCAAAGTTTTTCGGGTGCCGGCGGCGATAAATCACAACCCAACTGGGATCCTACGCAAGGTTCGAATGATTACTGGATCATAAAAACTGATGCACAAGGTGTTAAGCAATGGGACAAACGTTTTGGAGGTACTTCATTTGAACTTTTGGGTTCGGTAAGGCAAACAAATGATGGAGGATATATTATTAGCGGTTCTTCCTTTTCAGGAATAAGTGGCGACAAAACGCAGGTCAATCAGGGCTCATGGGATTATTGGGTGGTACGCACGAATTCGTTAGGAGTGAAAATTTGGGATAGGAGATTTGGTGGGCTCGATGATGATTTTGCCACATGTATGGATCGCACTGCTGATGGAGGTTATATTATAGGAGGTTATTCGAAATCGGATGTTGGTGGTGACAAAACCCAACCGTGTCAGGGAAATTGGGATTATTGGGTGGTGAAAATAAATGACCAGGGGAATAAAGTGTGGGATAAAACTTTTGGAGGAAATTATACCGATTGGCTCTTCGCTCTCACTGTTACCCAGGATGGTGGTTTTTTGTTAGGAGGGCAATCTTTTTCGGAAGCTAGCGGCGACAAAACAGAACCTAATCATGATGCCACACCTTCGGGAAGTGATTATTGGATAGTGAAAATAAATGCATCGGGAACGAAACAGTGGGACCGCACTTTTGGAGCTTCTCAAATTGAAGACATCAGTAGAGTGGTACAAACAAGTGAAGGTGGCTATATGCTGAGTGGAGAATCATACTCACCTGCCGATGGGGATAAAACAGAATCCAATTTAGGCATTGAACAAACGTGGGTGGTAAAAACAGATTCAGCCGGAATTATAGAATGGGATAAAACAGTTTTTACACTTGGACATGATGAAGCTGGTACCGCCGTTCCGTATGATGATGATTGTTTTGTGGTAGTAAATTTTACACAAGCAGATACAGGAGGTTACGTTACTAATATGTCGCGTGGTGTTGGTGATTACTTAATGGTAAAATTATGTAAAGATGATCCTTTGTTTGTAAATGAAATTGACGAAATTAATTTGATCAATTTGTTTCCAAACCCGGTTACAACACACTTAAATATTGAATTGAAATCTACTAAAGAGGAGTTGATACAAATAGAACTTTTAGATGTTCAGGGTAAAATTATGCTTGCTAAAAACGTAGCACTATCAACTCAAAATAATATCATTGAATTAGATACACGAACACTTCCTTCAGGTGTTTACTTTTGCAAAATAAGTGATTCTGCTCAGGTACGTTACCGGAAATTTGTTAAAGTTGAGTAAGAATTTTGAAGTAAAGTTTGCAAATTAAAAGAGACCGTGTAATTCGGCATTGACTCTATTTACTATCATTCCGAGGTGTTCAGGATTTTCTGCAAAATTAATTTCGTCGATATCAATTACCAACATTTTTCCATGCTCATAAGTGGAAATCCATGCTTCATAACGTTCATTCAATCTTCTCAAATAATCTATTCTGATTGAATTCTCATAGGCTCTTCCCCGCTTCTCAATTTGTTTTACTAATGAGGGAACCGATCCTCGCAAGTAAATGAGAAGATCGGGAGGTTTAATAAACTCAGCCATCAGTTTAAAGAGATCCTGATAATTATTAAAATCACGGGTAGTCATTAACCCCATTGCATGAAGGTTAGGTGCAAAAATATTTGCATCCTCATAAATGGTACGATCTTGAATGATAGTTTTTCCTGATTTCATGATTCCGGCCACTTGACTGAATCGTGAATTCAAGAAATAAATTTGAAGATTGAACGACCAGCGTTGCATGTCCTCATAAAAATCATTCAAATAAGGATTATCGTCCACATCTTCATAATGAGGTTCCCACTTGAAATGCTTGGCAAGTAAAGTGGTAAGGGTAGTTTTTCCGGAACCTATGTTGCCGGCAACAGCGATATGCATAATAATTGGTTAGTTGAAAATTGAACTTTAGGGAGCACCAAATTACAAATTATCTTTGTAAAATCAGAAACTGAATATTTTGAGTATGTTTTTTTGCAGCAAAAATATTCGCTGACCTTGCACTCTGCAAGCATCATTTGTCTCATTCTCAGGCAAAATAAAATTCTTGCGGACCCCGGTTTTAATATTTATTGAACACATTTTATCTTCTTCTTTAAACAGAATTTCATCATTTATAGCCTGAAACGACCCCGTTCCCGATGGTTTGATTGTTTTGAAATAAGTACCAAAACGATCAAATATGAGAAATCCGTATCCGGGATCATTCATGATCAGCCAGTTACCACTATCATAAAGCAATGTGGGTTCAACAGGCTCGTCTGTCACCTGACGAAGAGGAGTGCCGTCAATTGTCACATTGAGTTGATCATCAATTTTTTTCAACCGTTTTTCGGCAGGATCAAAATACCAGTATCCACTTTCACGGGAGCTACATAAAACTTCTATTAGTTGAATACCATCAAATGTTAAATCAAACGACACACTTCTTCCAAGAGAGGCATCGAGGATAACCGCTTTGGAGAAATCTGAAAACACCACGAGGATCTTTTGCGGATTGGAAGCATCAACATGAGAAATATCGCCGATTTCGCGAGTGCTGAATCTCGCTAGCTCTAAACCCAACGGACTAAATTTTGTGATGTCACCTTTATGGTACACCAACACATTACCCATTGGATCGGTGGTGAAGTTACCTTCTAAAATTGGAATTTCTGCTTTTAGTTGATATTCCTGAGAATAGGAATCAAAATTAGCGAACACAAAACTGACCAAAAAGATTAAATATTTCATACTGTAATTTTAGCAGCAAAATTTAAAACGTCCTCGACAATTTTTCGATCGTTAGACAAGCGTGGAACTTTATGCTGACCACCTAATTTTTCTTTTGATTTGAGCCAGCCAAAAAAAGTATTTTCAGGCAAGCTTCGTATTATAGGTGGACGTAACGCCATGCTTTTATATCGTTTCGCTTCATAATCGGAATTCACATTTTTTAATTCCTGATCAAGAATTTCAGCAAACAGTTCTATACTTTCAGGGTGTATTTCAAACTCAATCAACCACTCGTGTGCACCGCAAGATTCATCCGAAAAATAAATGGGAGAAGCTGTATATTCACGAATCACAGCTCTCGCTTTTATACATGTTTCAGATATGGCACGTTCAGCATTTTCAACTATTAATTCTTCACCAAATGCATTGATAAAATGAGCAGTTCTGCCAGTAATTCGAATGCGGAAAGGATCTACCGAAGTAAAGCTAACAGTATCGCCAATTTTATAACGCCACAATCCGGCATTTGTTGAAATTACTATTGCATAATTTTGATTTAATTCTACTTCACTCAAAGTTAAAACCTTTGGGTTGGATGAATGAATATCATCAATCGGAATAAACTCATAAAATATTCCATAGTCCAACATCAACAACATCTCCTCTGAATTTGGTTGATCCTGAATTCCAAAAAATCCTTCAGATGCATTATAAGTTTCATAATAATTCATTCCTGATTTAGGAATTAGCTTTAGAAACTGTTGTTTATACGGTTGAAAATTTACGGCACCATGAATAAATAATTCAAGGTTAGGCCATACGTCGGTAATGTATTTTTTTCCTGTTATCTCAAGTATTTTCTGAATCAACACTAATGTCCATGAAGGAACTCCGGATATATTCGTCACGTCCTCCTGACTAGTTGAAATAGCCATCATCGCAATTTTTTCTTCCCACTCATCCATCAATGCAATTGAAATTTCAGGAGTTCTAAAAAGTGAAATCCAAAAAGGAAGGTTTTGAATTAATATTGCTGATAAATCTCCATAAAACGAATCATTACTAAAAGAATTTATTTGATGACTTCCGCCAAGCGATAATAATTTGCCGTTAAATAAACCGGTATCGGGATGGTTGTTGCAATAAATAGAAAGCAAATCTTTACCACCTTTAAAATGGCAGTCTTCGAGAGCTTCATTTGTAACAGGAATAAATTTACTTTTATCACTTGTGGTGCCCGAAGATTTAGCAAACCATTTTACTTCGCTGCTCCATAATAATCGCTGTTCACCACGACGAAGTCTGTTGATATAGGGCTTTAAACTATCATAATCCTGAACAGGAATACGTTGTTGAAAATCTTTTATGGTACGAATCGATGCATAATCATAAGTCCTACCCCATTCCGAAAAACGTCCTGCATTAATCAGCTTCCGAAACCACTCCTCCTGGACTTCAATAGGATACTTAATAAACAGCTCCATTTGATGAATGCGCTGCTTCATGATCCAGGAAAATATGGAGTTGATTATGGGCATGTGATTTCAGTCAATCCAAATATACAGGATTTTGTTAACATACGCAAAGATGTATTAAAAATTGTGAATTTACAGGGGAAATCAAAAAGTTTCAAGACAAGGTAAAAGAAAGCAAAACTTTATATTTTCACGAAACAATTATTGATTCTGAGCTCTTCGATTAGTAAAAAATAACTCTATTTCAGCCAACGACTTTGAATTAAAAGTCATGCTTTTAGTGAGCATTCCCTTACGACCGGCGCAAACACCATAATACATATCGTGGTAACCTTCAACATAATGTGCATCGGGGTTAACCGAAATCATCACATTTTTACTGAGGGCGTATTGAATCCATCGCCAGTCGAGGTCGAGCCGATAAGGGTGTGCATTCAATTCAATTACAACTCCATTTTCAGCACAAGCATCAATTACTGCCTTATGATCAATGGGGTAGCCTTGCCGGGCCAATAACAATCTTCCGGTAGGATGCCCCAGAATAGTTGTGTACGGATTTTTCACTGCGTTTATCAACCGTTCTGTAGCTTTTTCGATACTCATTTTCAATCCCGAATGAACAGAAGCAACGATAAAATCAAACGTCTTCAAAATAGCATCCGAATAATCGAGAGAACCATCAAATAAGATATCCGATTCAATTCCTTTAAATATGCGGAATGGTGCAAGTTCTTTATTTAATTCGTCAATTTCAAGGTGCTGTTTGAGTATTCGTTCTTCATTCATTCCATTTGCATAGAAGGCACTCTTACTGTGATCACAAATTCCAAGGTATTCATAACCCAGTTCTTTGCATGCAGTAGCCATTTGCTTGAGCGAATGCATGCCATCACTGTAGGTGGAATGGTTGTGCAAACTTCCCCTCAAATCAGAAAATTCAACAAGTACAGGAAGGGTGTTTTTCATTGCCAACTCTAGCTCTCCCAACCCCTCTCTTAATTCCGGTTCTATATATGCCAATTTGAGAAATCGATAGACTTCAATTTCATTGGCATGAGATATTTTTGAAGCATTTGCAAAATCGGGAAGTTGCGAAAGTTGCTGAATATGTTCATCAGAACCTGTAGTGATCATCAACCGGTAAAAAAAATCAACTTCCGCAACAGCGTAAAAATGAATAACAATGCCATCCGAATTTTTAAATTTTAAAGGTTCTTCATCAGAAAGAGCTTCGAAATTTTCTAATGTTTTTAATGATTTTAGCTGTTCCTGAAATGAATCAGTTACTTTTGCTGAAAAAATAATTTCAATTTCGGAAAGCACTTCGCATTTTCTACGTATATCACCTGTAAGTTCGACATGAAGGAAGGCATTTACATTTTGCATTTCACGAACTATTTCTAGAGCAACCGATTCCAATTTAGCATAATGAAAAAAGCCTTTATTTGAAATAGTATATTCTATTGCAGACCTAATCTGATCCTGAGTTTTCTTACCAAAACCTTTCAGTTCTATCAATCTATTTTCATTGCATGCATAGAGCAACTCTCCCGGTGATTCAACTCCCAATTCTTTCCAAAGCAGTGCCACTTTTTTAGGACCGATGCCTTTTATACGCATCATTTCAACAACGCCTGAAGGAGTAATTTCTAGGTACTCCTCAATATCCGGAAGTGAACCCGTTTCAAGAAGTTCAAATATTTTCTGACTCAAACTTTTTCCAATGCCTTTAATCTGATTCAGCTCTTCAACACTTAATACTTTAAGAGGAGTTTCCAATCTTCCAATCGCAAACGCTGCATTTTGCCACGAACGAATTTTAAATTCGTTCGCCTGATGAAGCTCCATCAATTTGGCAGCTTCTGAAAATACTTTTGAGATTTCTTTATTCTCCATGGCATCAGCAACAAAAGATATTAATCGATATTTAAATCATACATCATGCGTGCTTGAACTCCTTGCATTTTCATCATCGATTTTGCAGACTTATAAAAGTAAAATTGATCCCCCATTTGGTACTTCACCCATCTTGTTTCAACATCACCTGAAATTTCTTCCATGATCTGTTTAATAGGATCTTTTTCTTCGGGCAATTCTGATAATCTGTAGTTGGAAATACCGGCCATATTAGCGGCAATTGCAATAGCATCATCCAGGCCACCCATTACATCAACCAAACCTGAAGCAAGCGCATCACTGCCCGACCAAACTCTTCCTTGACCTAATGAATCAACATCAGCAATCGGCATTTTTCTGCCATCAGCAACTCTTTTTGTGAAGGTGCCATAAACTCTTTCAACAGCATTTTGAAAAATTTGTCGTTCTCCATCAGTAAGAGGTCTAACTCCGGAGCCAAGATCAGAATATTGTCCGGTTCTAAAGGAATCAAATGTAACACCTAATTTATTATTGAACATTTTTTGTAAATTAAAAAACAATCCGAAAACTCCAATTGAACCTGTTACTGTATTAGGTTGCGCCACTATGGTATCGGCACCACAACTAATATAATATCCACCCGATGCAGCCACATCTCCCATGGATACAACAACAGGTTTTACTTTTTTACACAATTCCATTTCTCTCCATATTACTTCCGATGCTAATGCATCACCACCCGGAGAATTTACACGCAAAACAACTGCTTTAACTTTATCATCTTCTCTTGCTTTGCGGATGGTTTGAGACAAAGATTCAGAACCAATTTCATCCGCTTCTCCCTTTCCGCTTACTATTGTTCCGGATGCATAAATCACTGCAATTTTGTCGCGAGTAAATTCTTTTTCATTGTCTCCACCTTCTGATTTTGAATATTTAGAAATGGAAACTAATTTTAAGTCAGAACTCTTTTTAGCCGACGTTTTTTCTTGCAACAAAGCAAGAAACTCATCTTTATAACCAATTTTATCAACAAATTTATAGGTCAATGCATCTTCAGCAGTTTGTAATTTAAAACTGTCGGCAACCATCAAAACTTCTTGCTCATTCAATTTTCTGGAAACAGAAATTTCGGTGACCATGTGTGTCCAGAATGATGTTACATATTTTGACAATTGTTCACGGTTCTCATCACTCATTTTATCAAGAATAAATGGCTCGATAGCACTTTTGAATTTGCCATGGCGAATCACCTGAGGTTCTATCTCAAGTTTAGCAAGCAACCCTTTTAAAAATGGAACTTGAGCTGCCATTCCTTTGAACTCGACTATACCTTCGGGATTGAGCCAAATTTGGTCTGAAACAGAAGCTAAATAAAAGGAGCCTTGACTATAATAATCTGAATACGCATAAATAAACTTTTTACTTTTCTTAAATTCAATTAAGCCGTCTCTCAATTCTTCAATCGTGGCCATTCCTCCCTCTAAACCGGATAGGTCTAAATAAATGCCCTCCACATTTGGATCGTTCGCTGCATTTTCCAAACTTTTCAAAAGTTCATTCAAACCGGGTTGTTTCGAAGAGGATAACGAAGTGAAATCGAAATTATCGAAAGGATTATTTGAGCTTCGATCAATAATTGGGGCTTTAAAATTCAGGTGAAGAATAGTGCCTTTCTCCACTTTAATTGATTTTTCGCTCGAGGCAGAAGAAACCATCGCTCCTACTATCCAAATAGAAATAAATAAGAAAATAAAAATGGTGAGTAAAAAACCCAACATGGAGGCGAACATAAATTTAAAGAATTGTCTCATATTTAATAAGTGTTAGTTGTTTAAAGGATGTTGCAATATTAAGAAATTATAGCAGGTTTAAGGGGAATTCCGTGTACTTTTGAAACATGGAAAAAAGAGGGTCGGAAGTGGTGATTATGCTTGGTGGGAATACGCCCGGCACACGACAACTATTTGATCAAACTCTAGTGCTTCTTGCTAACGAAGTCGGAGAAATAAAAAAAGCATCCCATATATATATATCGGAGCCTTGGGGAGGATTAAAACAGGCCGATTTTCTGAATCAGGCTGTTCTACTCGAAACTGAACTTGCACCTCATCAATTACTCAATACTTTATTGGCTATTGAGACTAAATTCGGAAGAGAAAGAAATGTTAAAAATGGTCCAAGAACGCTTGATATCGATATTCTTTATTATAAAGATTTAATAATCAACAAATTAGACCTTCAAGTGCCACATCCTAGGCTACATTTGAGAAGATTTAATTTGGTACCATTACAGGAAGTGGCCTCAAATTGGGAACATCCAGTATTCAAATTATCTGTAAATGAATTACTTGAAAAATGTCCCGACCCTTTACAGGTAACTAAAGAAAATTCAAAGTAATGCAACTCAAAAACTATAAATATATTGTTGTTGAGGGAAACATTGGGTCCGGAAAGACCTCTTTAGCCAAAAAATTGAGTTCAGAATTGAATGGAAATTTAATTTTAGAAGAATTTGCTGAAAATTCTTTTCTACCAAAATTCTATGAAAATCCTGCGAAATATGCCTTTCCACTCGAAATGTCATTTTTGGCAGCCCGATTTCAGCAATTATCACAAATATTTGAATTACAGAGAGATAAACCAATAATATCCGATTACCACATTCGAAAATCTTTGATGTTCGCAAAAGTTAACCTCGATCCGGCTGAAATTGGACTTTACCAATCCTTTTACGAAATAATATCAGCAAAATTTCCTGAACCTGAATTAGTTATAATTTTAAAAAAAAGTGTGAAACATCTTCAGGCAAATATTAGTAAAAGGGGCAGGACATTTGAAAGGTCTATTTCTGAAGAGTATCTAAATCGCATAAATCAAGGCTATCAGCAATTAGCAAAGGATTTCACTGCTTCGAAAGTGCTCGAAATAGAAACAGGTCATCTTGATTTTGTTAACAATTCAAGTCATTATCAAACTATCATTGATTTGATTAACAAACAGTAACTAAAATAAGTCCATATGAATTATTTTTAAAATTTCTTTTTTTATTTAAGAAAACATTTGTTTATACTTGCAGTCTGAGAAAGACTTTATAAATCATAAAAAAACCAATCATGAAACGAAACTTAGTATTAACTATTTGCTGTTTTTTGTTTTTAGGACAAAACATCAATGCCCAGGATGCTGGAAAACCCCAGGAAGCCGGAGCGCAGAAAAGCAGCAAATATGGACTCCCTAGCCCAAAGGATTACGACAAATGGTCCATTGGATTATCTTTTGGACAAACCATGTTTTTTGGTGATGTTCTAAAGAACTCAAAAAACAATGAGGCGTACAAAAAGCTACCTTTTTCGCCTAATTACGGCCTTCAGGTCACCAGACAATTATCACATTCAGTTGGTCTAAGGGCATCAGGATCTTATGCAACCTTTCAAGCAGGCCCAAGCAGAGAGCAGTATGAAAATAATTTACCTTCTGCCATCGTGAACTTTGAAAGCCCGGTTATCGAAGGTGCTCTTGAAGGGGTGTATACCTTCGGAAATATTTCTCATTTAAAAAGGAATAAAAAATTCCATCTTTTCATCACCTTCGGTGTTGGAGTGTTTAAATTTGACGGCGAACTTACTGAAGATTCAACCAATGTTGTTTTAAAGAAAACAGGTGGTGTTTCCGAAATTATGCTTCCTCTCGGTTTAGGCTTTAAATATCAAATAAAAAAGTTTGATGTTGGCTTAAGCTATGATTACAGAAAAACATTTACAGATAAAGTGGATGGTGTTAAAAAAGAACTTTCTGAGTATGACAACTATGGAATGCTACGTTTGAATGTTAATTATAGCATTGGAAAGAAAAACAAATCTATGGAGTGGATCAACCCAATGGAAGTTGTTTACAATGATATCGCTGACTTGAAAGATAAAGTAGATATCCTTTCGGGAGATAAAGATAAAGATGGTGTTTCTGATATGTTTGACCGTGACAACGCAACTCCGGAAGGAGATAAAGTTTATGGTGACGGAACCTCAGTTGACATCGACGGTGATGGTATTGCTGACTCTAAGGATGGTGATCCATTCAGCTTTAAAGGTGTTAAAGTTGATGCAAACGGAATTGAAGTTGATACAGATGGTGATGGAGTTGGTGACAGTCGTGATTTGGAGCCAAACACAGAAAAAGGTAAACTGGTGAATTTCCAGGGTACTACCATTGAAATGGATCCTTCTGCCGGAGCTTCAACTAGTGTATCTTTCCTTCCTTCTGTATTCTTCGATACCAATTCTTCAACTGTAAAACAAGTTTACAAAGACAGAATTTTGGTAGTTGCAAGAGCTATGAAAGCAAATCCTGACCTCAAAATTATGATCAGCGGTAACACAGATATCACTGCTTCTGAACCATACAATGAAAAATTAGGTTTGAAGAGAGCTGATGCTGTAAAAGATCATTTGATTAAAGTTTACGGAATTGATGGTGCACGTTTGAGCACTGAAACAAAAGGTGAAAAAGATCCAATGGCTAACAAGTCAAATAATCCTATGAACCGCAGAGTTGATTTCTCTGTCGTGAAATAAGGAACACATAAAGTCAAAAAAAGCCGGTTCAAATGAACCGGCTTTTTTTTGTGTATGATATTTTAATTTTTAATTCACTCTTGAATAATTATACAAAGACAGTAGTGAGGAAAATTTCATGCAAATGAGAATTTAATTTATCCAAAATGTTTCGGGGATCAAAGATCCCCTATATTTGATTAATACGGAATTGAAAATTCCGTATGGCGGGTAAAAATTGAATTTTTCGTAGCAAACTAGCTCTTCACGGGAATGTCCGATTTCAGATGTCCATGAAACATTTAAAGTAAAATTAATAAACACCAACTAACAAACCTGCCTGCCATCTCCAAGCAAAAGCTTGTCTTTGGCTTAGCAGGCATCCTAACAAACAAACAAAACAAACTAACAAACAAACTAACAAACTAACAAACAAACAAACAAACCAACAAACTAATCTACTTTAACTTCATGTTCTCATAAAAATGCCACAACACCACACCGGCACAAACCGAAACATTGAGAGAATGTTTGATTCCTGATTGTGGAATTTCTATGGCGCCATCTAACATTGGAATTAGTGTTGGATCTACACCTTTTACCTCATTTCCAAAAATTAAAACATATTTAGCATCCAATTGCACAGGAAATTTATTCAATGGAATGCTATTGTCACTTTGTTCTATCGCATACAACAAATGGCCTTCGTCTTTGAGTTGAATCAAAGCGTTTGATGTGGTAACATGATATTCCCAAACTACCGATTCAGTGGCACCCAATGCAGTTTTAAGAATTTCCTTTTCGGGAGGCTTGGCGGTGATTCCACACAGAATAATTTTTGAAATCATAAAGCTATCTGATGTCCTGAAGACTGATCCCACATTTAATGCACTTCGTACATTATCCAAAACTACTATTACCGGAATTTTTAAAATATCGGCATACTCGCTTTTTGATGGACGATTTAGCTCGTCAGTTTTTAGAAACTTCATTGAGAGCAAATGTAAGCACATTTGTTTTGTGGTTTTATGGCTGGTGGTTTTATAGCCTGCATGCCAAGCCAAAGACAAGCTTTAGCTTGGCGATGAAAAGTAGGCAGACAGGAAGGTTTTATGGATTTTTAGGTTATCTTTTGAACATGATTTATTGGTTTGATATTGAATTTTGAGATTTAAGTTAGAAAGGATTTATGAGATGCAAATTTTACTTCCTTTTAAACTAACTCTCGTCAACTTATTAAGAACGGATGCAAATTATAAAGAAAATGAAAAAAACGTTGGAGAAGAGAGAGAAAAACCGGGAAAAACGGAGTACCTTAGCGATCCTCTTTTAAATACTTTTCAAGATGAAAGATATAGCAAGAAAGACCAAAGCTTCAGGCGATTCCGAAACTCCGCTGATGAAGCAATATAACACGATCAAGGCTAAATACCCTGATGCATTGTTGTTGTTTAGAGTGGGTGATTTTTATGAAACTTTTAATGAGGATGCCGTTAAAGCTTCCAAAATATTGGGCATTGTTCTTACTAAAAGGGCCAACGGCGCAGCTTCACACATCGAATTGGCAGGCTTTCCTTATCATGCTCTCGACACCTACCTACCTAAGCTGGTACGTGCCGGACAAAGAGTTGCAATTTGCGATCAGTTGGAAGATCCCAAAACAACTAAAACAATTGTCAAACGAGGAGTCACCGAACTCGTCACACCCGGTGTTGCTTTTAGCGATAAAATTCTCGATCATCGTTCCAATAATTTCCTGGCAGTAATTCATCAGGGCAACCAACAAAAAGGAATTGCATTATTAGATGTATCAACAGGAGAGTTTTTATGCGCTCAAGGCGATGAAGATTATATCGATAAAATTTTAATGAATTTTAGTCCCAGTGAAGTGGTCGTAGCCAGATCTTCCCTTAAAGATTTTGGATTAAAATATGGCGAACGCTATTATAGTTATCATCTCGACGATTGGGTTTTCACAAAAGAGTTTGGTGAAGAAACGTTGTTAAAACATTTTGGAACAACATCTTTAAAAGGTTTCGGAATTCACGAATACGAACAAGCAATTACAGCAGCCGGTGCGGCACTTTATTATCTAAGGCAAACACACCAAGACAAGGTTGGACATATAAGCGGTTTATCACGCATAGACGAAGACCGATATGTTTGGCTCGATAAATTTACTGTAAGAAATTTGGAACTGGTAAGCTCTCCGCATGAAAATGCTAAGACCCTTGTTCACATTTTAGATAAAACTATTTCCCCAATGGGAGCGCGTCTTTTGAAAAGATGGATCTTACTTCCTCTCAAAGAAAAAGAACCGTTACTCGAACGTCAAGACATAGTTCAGTTTTTCACAATCAATAGAAATCAAGCCGATGAGGTTGTAAAATATTTGAATGCCATTGGTGACTTGGAGCGATTGATTTCAAAAGTGGCAATACGTCGAATCAACCCCAGAGAACTGGTTCAACTCAAGCGCGCATTACAAGCGGTTGAACCTTTGATTCGATTATGTATAGGTTCCGGAAACGAGAATTTAAAAATATTAGGAGATCAAATGAACTCCTGTCCTGCCCTGGTTGATATCCTCGACAAATCCATACATAATGAACCACCGGTACTTATTTCAAAGGGTGGTGTGATCCGTGATGGAATTTCTGCTGAATTAGATGAGTTAAGACAAATTGCTTTTGCAGGAAAAGATTATCTGTTACAAGTACAAAACAGAGAAATTGAACGAACAGGAATATCATCATTAAAAATTTCATTCAATAATGTGTTTGGATATTATATTGAAGTTACCAACTCACACAAAAGTAAAGTACCGTCCGATTGGACTCGCAAGCAAACACTGGTGAATGCTGAGCGTTATATTACAGAAGAATTAAAAATTTACGAAGAGAAAATTTTAGGTGCTGAAGAAAAAATTGGATCCATTGAAGAGCAAATTTATTCCGATTTAGTTTTGAAAATTTCTGATTACATCTCCCCTGTTCAAATTAATTCTAATTGTATCGCTCGACTCGATTGTTTACTTTCATTTGCAAACGTTGCATTGCAAAACGAATACACACGACCCGTTCTCAACGACTCGTTAATTCTAGATATCAAAGAAGGACGTCATCCGGTACTTGAAAAACAATTGGCACCGGGCGAAACGTATGTCACCAACGATGTTTATTTAGATCCCGAAAATCAGCAGATGTTGATTATTACAGGACCAAACATGTCGGGTAAATCGGCGTTGCTTCGTCAAACCGCATTAATTGCATTGATGGCTCAGATAGGAAGTTTTGTTCCGGCAAAATCGGCCTCAGTAGGTATTGTCGATAAAATTTTTACTCGTGTTGGAGCGTCAGATAATATTTCATCGGGTGAATCAACATTTATGGTGGAGATGAATGAGACTGCCAGCATTCTAAATAACATATCACCACGCAGTTTAATTATACTCGACGAAATTGGTCGTGGTACTTCAACATACGATGGAATTTCTATTGCATGGGCGATTGCCGATTATATTCACGAGCATCCTTCTGCAAAAGCAAAAACATTATTTGCAACGCACTATCACGAACTCAACGAAATTGCAGGCTCATTGAAAAGAATTCGAAACTACCATGTTTCTGTCAAGGAAAGCGGACAAAAAATCCTCTTTCTTCGCAAATTAGTACCGGGAGGCAGCGAACACAGTTTTGGTATTCATGTGGCAAAAATGGCGGGGATGCCGTCGAAAATCATCCAAAAAGCAGATCAGATGCTTCAATTACTTGAAAAAGCACATAGCAATGCAGAACTTGTAAAAACCGCCACCAACTCTGCCGAAAAAGAAGCTTTTCAGCTCAGTTTCTTCAAATTAGACGACCCGCTATTAGAACAAATTCGGGAAGAAATATTGAAAACCGATGTCAATACCTTAACACCTGTGGAGGCCTTAATGAAACTAAATGATATTAAAAAGTTGATTACCAAGCATTAACAATCATCAATTTTTTATACTCTTTAATTTTGAATATTTACTTTAAGGTCTTAAATTTGCAGTCTTGATTTGGTATGTATTTCATTACCAAATTGTGGTTAACGAATCACAATAAAAAGTCAAAAATGCGAAAGTAGCTCAGTTGGTAGAGCGCGACCTTGCCAAGGTCGAGGTCGCGAGTTCGAACCTCGTCTTTCGCTCAAAGCCCTTTCAGGTTGAAAGGGCTTTTGTGTTACTTTGAAAATTATCCCCAGTGGGAAGTTTCAAAGTAAAAAGACCGGTGTGCTAAAGCACACTCATTCACTGCCTGGGTGGTGGAATTGGTAGACACGCAGGACTTAAAATCCTGTGATCCGAAAAGGTCGTACGGGTTCGACCCCCGTCCCGGGTACGTATTCAGAGCGAGAGAGAGGAACAGTGCGGAGTGCGAAGAGAATAGTCTCCGCTCTAACTCTGATTCTCTCTCTCTTTACTCTGATTTTACTCGTTCTCACACTCACGCTCTTCTCTCTCCGCACTCGTTCTCCTTCTCCTTCTCCGCACTTATTTCACTCCGCACTCGTTCTCATTCTCTTTCTCCGCACTTTTACTCACTCTCGTTCTCTCTCCGCACTCGTTCTCCTTCTCCTTCTCCGCACTTATTTCTCTCCGCACTCGTTCTCCTTCTCCTTCTCCGCACTTATTTCTCTCCGCACTCGTTCTCATTCTCCTTCTCCGCACTTATTTCTCTCCGCACTCGTTCTCCTTCTCCTTCTCCGCACTTATTTCTCTCCGCACTCGTTCTCCTTCTCCTTCTCCGCACTCATTTCACTCCGCACTCGTTCTCCTTCTCCTTCTCCGCACTCATTTCACTCCGCACTCGTTCTCCTTCTCCTTCTCCGCACTCATTTCTCTCCGCACTCGTTCTCCTTCTCCTTCTCCGCACTCATTTCTCTCCGCACTCGTTCTCCTTCTCCTTCTCCGCACTTTTACTCATTCTCGTTCTCATTCTCACACTCATTCTTTGTCAAAAAAAATTAATTTAATTCCATTAGTTAAATCTTTTCTATAAATTTACCTCTTTCAAAATAAATAATATTTTTTTCAATTTAAAATTTTTCATTTATGTTCGGTTTCCAAAAATTAGTTGTGTACAATAAATCCATGCAATTTCATGTTGATTGCAAGATTCTCATAGCAGGTTTGTCAAATGAAAAACATGTTGCAGATCAGCTAAGCAGAGCTTCCCAGAGTATTCCATTAAACATTGCAGAAGGTTCGGGTAAATTTTCAAAACCGGATAGAAAAAATTATTTTACAACGGCCAGGGCTTCTTTGTTCGAATGCATTTCCATATTGGAAATACTGAATGCGCAAGGAAAAATTGAAAAACAATTATATGATCAACAAATTGCAATAGGTGACGAAATTTCCCGGATGCTGTTTACTATGATAAAAAACCTACAAGTATGATAAGTTGATGAAAATGTTTGAAGTAATATATTCACCTTGTCGAATGGTGGTTATCTTTTGGAATTAGCGCTTTTGGGAAATTACAACTGCATTTGAAATTTTTCATTATATTTGCTTTAACAAAGCTCCTTTCCAATGATAAAACACTTCATTTTTACTCTTGTTTTGACAGTATTATCTCTGGCTGTTCAAGCACAGAAGGCATTTAAGCTATATCTGGATTCCGACTCTACTGCTTTTTATGGTCAGGTGCAAAAACCGTTTCAGACAAGTGCCGGGGATAATTACTTCTTTGCAGTGCACAATTCTTCTTCTATCATTGTAAAAACAGATGAAAACGGATCTCTGCTTTGGACAAAATCACTTTACAGTGCATGGTATTCATATTTATACACCTTTACCAAATATCAGGATGATGTGTTAGCGATGAGGGTTACTTCTGATACCATTTCTCTAATTAAATTTGATGCTTCAGGAAATGAGCAATGGTCAAAAAACCTGATAAAGAATACCAACTTTACCGTTAAGGCTTTCCTGGTAACAGATGATTTAAAGATAGTGCTAGCAGGACATTCAGTAAGCAGTGGTACTCCTACTTCCATTTCTGTTTATACTTGTGATAGCGTTGGGAATTTTCTTACAGGGAAAGAATACTCCATGTCTTTAGCAATTGGAATGGAAACATTAGACATAACTGCTGATGGAGGATATTTAATTACCGGTAAAAGAGGCGATGATCAGTTTTTAATTCGAACAAACCCTCAAGGAAATATAATATGGAATCACATTTACAAAACCAGCAATACTTCTTATTTTAAAATTCTTGATGCAATCGAAACAGCATCCGGAGAAATTATTACAACAGGGCGGTATTATTCCACATCTACATATGCTCGACCCTATATGATTAAATATGATGCTACCGGCACATTTTTATGGCTCAAATATTATCTGCTGCAAGTTAGAACAGATGTGGATCTTTTTATTTCAGAATATGCAGGCGGAAATCTATGCTTATTTACCAGTGTACCACATGCTCAAACCGGACAGCGTCGTCGCGTCTTTTTGCATATGGATCCTGGTGGAAATCCTATTAATCAGGAGGAGTTGCAATATTACAGCCATTTAAGTAATGGTTCAAATTCGATAACCAGCGATAATGGTATGCTGCACACCTATTACCAAAGCTGGACATTTGCTCCTATATTTGAATTTGCAAAAACTCATTATGGATATAACCAGTGTCCGGTTATAGATCCAATTCCGGTAATCTTTTCAAACCTCACGAACATAATTACACTCACTGATGTATTTAACGAAACTTCAGATTTTTTAATAAATAGCACATCACCTCCTATTCCGATAATTTATGGTCCTTCAATTGGTATTACTTTTGTTTGCGGAAATACCGGCAGCACAGGCATAGAAGATGAACTTTCCACCTTCAGCCAAATCAGTGTTTTTCCTAATCCCTCCTCTGATTATTTATCTTTAAAATACTATGACAACAAAGAGTTCGAAATAGAATTGTATTCCAATACCGGCTCGTTGGTTATCAATGAAGCAATTTCAAATATAAAACCTATTTCAATTAGCCATTTACCAAACGCCTTATATTTTTATAGACTTAAATCTGATGGAAAGAATGTTCTAAATGGGAAGTTTGTTAAAACAAATTGAATTGTCACTTTATTATTTTCTAATATAATTTTTCCTCGTTGGCCTTAAAATTAATTTTTGTTGGAAATGCACTCCTAATCTTCCTATCAGATATCTTAAGGCAAGTGTTAAGGATTTTAGCCTTAAAAAAACTGAAAATCGTCGTTCAACTTTTACAGATTCAAATTCCAAATCATCTTATTTTGACTTCTAAAACTCATTTTTTTTCAAAATTAAGAATGTCAAATTAACCCTTAAAAAGCGAAGCATAAAAACACCTACTCCATTGATATTTAATAGATTACCGCATCTATTGAATAAAAGTGGTATAGCCTGGTGGATGTTTAATAAACTTATGTACTTTTGCAAAACATTGTGAATTTGAGCATTCACCTTTGGGGTAACCTCAAATCGTTGGTTTAAGGAGGATTCCAAAAGCTAAAAGATTGAAAGTTATACAATTGTGGTTTGACATCATTTGAAAGGGAAGTCAATAAAATAACGGAAAAAATGGTTGCTGAACTCATGCGTAGTGAGCGGAGATTCTACCGAAGCAACATTGAGCAGCCTACCAAAGAAAGTTGTTAAGAGCAGGCTTAAAATCAAATTTCGACAAATTCAATTCAGCTCCGAGTGCTGCAAAAGCAGGAACCGGTGTTGTGGTAAATAATTGGTCAAAAAATGGGTATAGATTTTAGAGGTGAATTAAAATAAACTGAAAAAATTGACCTACTAAAAAGTATTGAAAGTGCAATAATTAATTTCGAAAACAAGTAGCTACGTTTGTTTTTGTGTTAAAGTAGTAATGGAAAAAATGAAAATTGTTTGCATCGTTCTATTGATTAAGGCGACAGGAACTAAACACAAACTTTTGAATGGAAATGACAAGCCCTGTGCATTGTCGAATAAACTGAGTTAAGTTGACAAAAAAAAATTTACAATCGCAAATTCAATTTGTTTTTAAAGAAAAAACAAATAATACTTATTTACAGTTATTGCGATACACCTTTGTTGGAGGATTTGCTTTTTTAGTTGATTTTGGAACATTGTATGTGTTGACAGAGTTTTTTGGAATTCATTACTTAGTTTCAGCAGGAGTAGCTTTTGTTTTTGGACTAACAGTCAACTATTTTTTGAGTGTAAAATGGGTTTTCAATGAGAGGGTGATGGACAATAGATGGATGGAATTTTTGATGTTTACAGTTATTGGGATAGTTGGGTTAGGACTTACTGAACTTTTCCTATGGATATTTACAAATGTATTCTTAATCTACTACCTATTTTCAAAAATAATTACTGCCTTCATAGTATATTTTTGGAATTTCTTTGCACGAAAAGTAATATTATTTAATAAATAAATATAAAAGTATGAGTAAAATTGCAGTGATCATTGGGGCCGGCCCCGCAGGACTTACAGCCGCTTATGAGCTTGTTACCAGAACTGACATTAAGCCAATAATAATTGAACAATCAAACGACATTGGTGGAATTTCTAAGACTGTTGTTCACAATGGAAATAGAATGGACATTGGTGGACATCGCTTCTTTTCAAAATCTGATGTAGTAATGAAATGGTGGCAGAATATATTACCTATACAAGGTTCTGAATCGAAAGATGATATTCTGATTGACATAAAATATCAGAAAAAAAAGACTCAAATAAAGCTCTCTAAAGGTGGTCCGGATCCTGAAAAGACTAATAACGTAATGCTTATTAGACACAGATTGTCACGAATTTTCTTTCTTCGTAAGTTTTTCGATTATCCAATTACTCTTAATGGTAAAACAATTTCAAATCTTGGTATTGTTAGAATTGCTAAAATTGGTTGGACGTATCTTTGGATTCAGATTTTTCCAATTAAAAACGTAGACTCTCTTGAAGATTTTTTCATTAGTAGGTTTGGTACGGAACTTTATAAAACATTTTTTAAAGATTATACAGAAAAGGTTTGGGGAGTTCCATGTACTGAAATTGCAGCAGATTGGGGTGCACAAAGAATTAAAGAACTATCTGTCTCAAGGGCATTACTTCATGCCATGAAATCAATTTTTAGAAGCGAAAATTCAATTGAACAGAAAAACATTGATACCAGTTTGATTGAACAATTTATGTATCCTAAATTGGGGCCGGGTCAAATGTGGGAAACTGTTGCCAAAATTGTTGAAGAAAAGGGAGGTGTAATTATTAAGAATTCCGAGGTGGTGGAATTAAATGTAGAAGGTAATCAAGTGATGGGATTGACCTATGTTAACCGCACAACAAACGAAAAAACTATTGCAAAAGGTGACTACTATTTTTCGACAATGCCTATCAAAGATCTGTTGAGAGCAATGGGAGACAAAGTACCTACTATTGTGAAATCGGTAGGTGAAGGTTTGCAATATCGTGACTTTATTACTGTAGGTTTACTTTTAAACAAACTGAAAATACAAAATGAAACAAAAATTACCACATTAAACGGTTTGGTTCCCGATACCTGGATGTACATACAAGAACGAGATGTAAAAGTGGGTCGATTGCAAATATTTAATAATTGGTCGCCATATATGGTAGCCGATATAAATAAGGTATTTATTGGCCTAGAGTACTTTTGTAATGAAGGAGATGAGTTATGGGAAAAGAAGGATGATGAGTTTATCAAATTTGCTATAGACGAATTACATAGTATTGATATTATCGATAAAAATGAAGTGCTTGATAGTACAATAATTCGTATGCCCAAAACTTATCCAGCTTATTTTGGAACCTATAACCAGTTTAATGTGATCAGAGATTTTACAGATAAAATTGAAAATCTTTTTATGGTTGGTAGAAATGGAATGCACAAATATAACAATCAGGATCATTCTATGCTCACTGCTATCGCAGCCGTAAACAATATAATTTCAGGAGAGAAATCGAAAGAAAATCTTTGGAGTATTAATACTGAAGAAGAATATCATGAAGAAAAAAAATAGTTATCTAAAATTACCTTCTTCATTAAGTTTAGATTACATTTTATTAACTATTGTTTTAGTATTCAGCCTTATCTATAGGTTCGTATATTTCGGTTTTTTGAACCCGAATATACTCATCTACAATTCTGATAGTGTAACATATTTCACTAGTGGCCTTATTGATTTGTACAGGACTCCAATTTATCCAATTCTAATAAAATCATTTGAATTTTTCTCAAAAGACCATTACATTGAAAATCTTATTTTCTTTCAACAAATAATTTCATTTTTATCAATTATTCCATTTTATTATTGTGCTAAAAAAATCGTAAAAAACAATTACCTAACTGTTTTATCAACTGCCTTTTATGGATGTTGGCATTATTTATTGAGCTATAATATAAATTTGAATCCGGAAAGTTTATCTATTGCCGGGTCTACATTAGTGTTATTTTTATTTATAAAATATGTTGAGATTCCCAATAGAATGACACTTATTTCCATTGTGTTATTATCTTTTGTTTTAATAATGCTCAAGCCCACTTATCTCATTTTATTACTAATTATTTTTATTTTTCTAATTGCTCGCATCATTCTATTTAGAGCAGAAAAAAAAGTATTGTATTGGGGAATATTGAGTTGGTTTATGGCAGTTTTAGGAGTGTTTGGGTATTGCGAAATGAATTCAATATATAATGGGGAATTTGTGCTTAGCAAAATTGCCTTAAACAATTCATTGGCTAATGTGGTTCTAAGCGGTGCTTATTTACAGGGAGAGGATAAAGATTTAATAGCATTAATTGATTCAACAAAAGGCCAGAACATTTACACTTGTGTATTTCTGCTTAACAATGAAAGTTCAGATAAATACAAACTTAGTAATAGTAAATTTCCAAGCTACTTACCTCCTACCAAAAATTTAATTTTTTGTTCAAGTATACCTGATATAGAAAACTATTCTAGTCAAAGACTTCATCAATTTGTAAAGAAATCGCAATATACTGCCAAATACCTAAATTATATAATTAAAAGATTTGTACGAGTGTTAACCACATATAAAATTTTATTTATTTTTATTTTCAGCGAGCTCCTATTTATTCTGTTTGCATTTTTAAAACAGAAAAAAATTGCATGGTCGTTGGTTTTTAGCATCATATTTGTTTTGGGGCAATTTGCGACAATTGTTATTGGAGGGATTGAACATTGGGGTCGCTTGTTAATTCCAAGCTATCCGATGTTTATACTAATTACAGCCACTTTTTTTAGTATGATTATTTCGTCCTTAGACCGGGATAGAATTTCGAAATTTCTATTGTGATGGTAGATAGAATGACTTCACACCGGTGAACTTTTGAATTTTAGCTTCCCGAGTAGAAAAATCCACTCAATCACGACTACCGCACTGATTTCATTTCCACTTATAATTTGTGTGTCAAAAAACTAGTTATGATTTGAGATAAAAGCTTTCTAAACAAGGAAAAGAAATTTTCGAATAAAATCACCAAATAGTTCTTGTCCCAAAAGAAATTGTCAGGAAACGTATGTAATCTATTTCAAAACATAATTCCAAGAAACCCCAATCACATATAACGTCCATGGGTCTTTCACTTGCACCTCCTTATTAAAAATATAAGAAAGTTGAAGTGAAGAAACTTTACTGAATTCATATTCAATTCCTGCTTCTATACGGTAATTGTCCATTAAAATTCCTTCAGGTCTATTGGTATTAGTAAATAGTTCTCCGGAGATAAATGGTGTGTATTTTTTATTAAGATCGTATTTAAATGCTAGTTTGGCTCTAAAGTAATTCGCCGGAATTTGACCCTCGGCATCTGAATAATAATCAGAGAACTGACTTTGGTATCTTAATCTTAAACCTGCATTAAGCTGTTTGAATTTTCTTTTAGCAGTTGCATTTACCAAAAAACGGTGTCTCATACTGTAAGAATCATCAACTCTTCTTTTATTTGTAAAACGATAACCTGCAGAAAAGCCAAAAGTCTTATTCAATTTATATTCAAGCGAAGCTTCAGTAAAAAAGCTACCTAACTCAGAATAGTTTTCATAAAATCTCAATTCCTCACCCAGTTGAACCGAAAACTTTTTGTTTATTTTTTTCTCCAGATTGATACTCGCCCATAAACCGGCGTCATTCGTCTGTGCCGAAAGCCCAAATGAAATCATCAAAAATGCAGTTAGTAAAAATGATGACTTATTTCTCATAATAAAATACGTGAATTTGAGCGGCATCACGAAGAAAATCAATTTTACCTATCGTAACCTGATTAATCTTGACTCCCATTCTAGCCTCGAGATCTTCAATTAATTGTGCCTTATTTTCAGGTTTAATCAATTCAATATTTTCATACATCACGATTTTAGAAACCTCCTTTTTGATAAGAACATTACTTTCCAAAAGATAGGTAATTAAAATAATAATTGCCATCAACAACGATAATTCATCCCAATTTCCCTTGCTCACAGCATTAATTAATCCCATAGCAATAACCAAAAACATGTAGGTCATGTCTTTGATTGAAATGTCTTCGGTTCGATACCGGAGCATTGAGAAAACAGCAAACAATCCAAATGCAGCTCCCATACTCATCTCCACTTTATTCAATAAATAAGTGATGAGAAAAATTACCAGGTTAAAAATGAAAAAAGTAAACACATTTTCGCGACTTCTATATATTGGAAAATATATAAATCGAACCAATAAAATTACTGCCATTAAATCTATTCCCAATCTAATGAAAAATTTTGGAGATAGTTTTTCAAACAGTGTAAAAGATGTTTCTATCGTTTCTGTACTAATGTCCTGCAGGAGAAGCATGTAATATTTTATTTAAATGAATTAATTGTTCTTTGAAATTATTAATTTTTACAGTGTTAAACAAGCTCATAACACCATAACAATATTTACTAATGGCTCCGGTTCTAATATGAGCTCTTTTCATAACTCGAATAAATTCTGATCGTCCGGCTTTGCTTTGTTTTACCTCAGCAATCACCAAATCAGAAATGTTTTTTTCAGTTGTATTATTTTTGAAAGTAAGATCCAAATCCAAAGTGAGACGCTCTTTAAAATCAATGCTTACTAAAGTCACACGGATATAATTTACCCACATTATTGCTTTAAGATCGGTAGAAGATAAAGAAGATTTTTCATTGAGTAGTTGTAATGCATCTCCTTGTATGGTGTTATCACCATATTGACGAACTCTGCTTTTCACAGTTCTTCCTTTATTATTTTTGAATTTAATCTCAAAAAAACTCAAATCACTTTCCACATATTTTCTAAATCTAACCTTATATCGGTTCATCTGTCCACATAAATGTTGATTATACAAGGCGAAACTATCAGTATCAAAATACAAAGACTCATACTGAAACATTCGTGAATCATTAATTTCAAGAATGAAATATTTATCTTTTAGTTGATCCAGAAAATCAGGAAGTTGCTCTACAGTAAATACGTATTTAGTATCCATTCTATCGAGTAAGGCAACTTGATCAAGTTCTTTTAAGCCAATAGATTTAAAAGTACTCAAATGTTGTTCAATAGTTCCTAATGCAGTAACCGTCATGAATATTAATCGTCTGATGCCGTTGATGAATAGGTAAATTTCTTCACATAAATTAATTCTTCTTTATCATTGTACACTTTCTTTTCTTTCTTCATCCCATTTTTATCATAGGTGAACATTGATTTTCGAAGAGTTTTACCATTTTCGTCCAATTGTAATTCAAATATTTTCTCCCCTAATGAATCATACCCGTACTTTGTCCATTCAGTAATTTTTCCTGAACCATCAAAAAATTGATCATTCGTTTTGTCGTTATTCTCGTTAAAGGATGTAAGTTGTTTGCTAATTATTCCACCTGTGGCATTGTACTTTACTTCTTCAAGTATCTCGCCGGCTTTGTTAAATTTTCTGGTTATTTTTTTCTTAAAAGAGCCGTCTTTGTTATATTCCATCTCTTCAATTACATTGCCATCACCATCAAATTTTTCAAATCTTTCCGTATGGGACTCTTCCTTCCCATTTTGAAAACTAGTAACAACTTCAGTAGTTGATTTGATTTTGAATTTTTTAATATCCTTTTTACTTTGTCCAAACACATTATGAATGCAAAGAAAACAGCAGATAAATATAAAAATAAATAGTGTGGGAATTTTAATTTTCATGAATCTTTTAGTTCTTTTTAATTTCAAAAGTACCGGCATCAACAGTTTGTTTTTTATCAGTTATTTCAACTACTTTAGAAACAGCAATGTTCCCTGCAAGAGAGGTATCTTCAGAATACACATATACGGTATATTTACCTTCCCGTAGATATTTAAATTCAAACCTTCCATCAGGCCCAGCCTTAACACGATCACCAATGGCTACTTCATCACCATAAATTATGTACACATCTTCATCGGCACCGGGATACTCTCCTTGAATAATAAGAAATGATGCGTTGTAATCAGTCACATGAACATAACCGGTTACAGAGGATGACCCACCTTCACCGGCATCTTTTTCGCAAGAACTAAAAATAGTACCGAGTAAAATTGCCAGCAACAGAGTTAATTTTTGAATCATAGTTTTTATAAATTGAAATTTCGAGAATAAGCCGGATAGTGAAACAACAGATTGTTTCGACGCTATCCGGCTAATAAAGTTAAATTCAAAACCAAAATTTATTCAGGTGAATAAATTAACTTAATGCTTTTCTTGTAGTCGCCTGCAGTAAATTCAAGTAAATAAATTCCTGATTGCAGACTGCTTCCGGCCAAATTAATTTGCATATCGTATTTTCCTGTTTGCATCATCGCAGCATTACTCCCAATTTTCATTACTTCAGCACCCAAAAGTGAATACAATTTCATAGTTACTTTAGCAGGTTCAGGAATATAAAATTCAATAGTTGCCGATTCACTGAATACAGTAGGATATACATTCACAGAGGGATCTAAGCCCGGAACTTCAGGTAGTGCAGTTGTAGAAATAAAATGTGCCACAATTGAATCGGCTCCACTCAACGTGAAATCAACATCAAGTGCGGTATTACCCGGTGTGAAAACCTGGTTGTTGGTGGTCCAGTTGGTAAATGCAAAATTCGTATTTGCAGATGCAGTCAAATTAGTATTGATGTTACCGAAGTAATTACCCGACCATGGAAACTGAGTTAAATTAAGTGAATTCAACTTCACATTTCCGGCTCCAACCGGATCGGTATTGATTGTTAAATTGTACGGGCCTGTAAGTTGGTAACAATTCACCAAACCAGTCGACATATAATTACAACGTTGAGCTACAAAATTTCTTAGAGTTTGAGCATTTTGAGCCCATTCGGTGTAAGTTCCGGACCATCTTGTTGAATGCTGTGCCATTTCAGGATCGAGCAATGCAATGATGCTATCCAATTGTGTAAGCATATTATCGCAACTAAAAACAGTATTCCATAAATCAATCTGACGATTGATATAATAGGTGTTAAATTCAGGATTTGTTCTTAACTTATTTAAAAAATTAATATGACCTTTTGGATCAGATAAGCCTTGCTCAACATTACACGGATCGGCGTTGTAATTGGTATTTGGTATTCCGGTATAATTTATATAGTGACCAAATGTTGCATCGTTATCCCATAAAATATAACCCCATTTTAAATGTGTTCCTGTGCTATCCATTCCTCTCCACCATCCGGTATTGTAGTTCAGCCAATCAGAACAAACTGTAAAAGAGTTCACCAATACATAATCGACTAAACTTGCAGCATCATAACGATCCATCACAAATTGGTAGTGTGCCGGATCATTCATGTTTCCTGCCATAGCAGTAGCATAAAATGAATTCCAATCATTCAATGCTTGCTGACCACCATATTCTGCCCAAGTATTTCCCCATGTTTCGATATATTGCAAATTGTATTTATCCTGACCATAATAATAATCAGTAAAATCGTGATCATCGGGATTATCGCGAATATCATATACACCCCAATAGTTTCCATTGAGATAGACAATACACTTTGAGCCTCTTCTTACGTCTAGATCCAATCCAGCTTCAATTGCTAAATTGTGAATATAGGCATCTCTGATGTGAGCACTACCGGCATTTGCTGAGTTATGATCGGCAGGATAATTATCATCGCCGGCAGCGCGTAAAATAACTCTCTGAAAATTATCGCGTGGTGTGGAAGCAAACAATTGTTCCTCTACAGAGTGGTTATAACCCATTTCATCCCTCGACACAAAATCAATACTTCTTTGACTCAATACCCATGAATCTTGACCGTGACGATTAAATTCTCCATATGTTTTTGCAACACGAGTGCCGGCTAAATCAAAAAGTTCAAAAGTTCCTTTGGGCTCCAATGTACCGGAACCATTTGCAAGATTAGTTAATTGAGTGGCGGCAACAGATACAACCGGAAGAGTATGAGAAACATTGATGAAAAATGTTTCAAACTCAACAAATGATGGCAATATCTCCGGATCGGTACTAAGAGTTATTGCTTTAAGAGTTTTTGTTGATGTAATTGTAAGTGGTGTGGTGTAAATTGGTGATGCCGCTGTTGGCAAAGTGCCATCTAACGTATAGTGAATATCTGAATTTGGTTCATTTGTAGTAATGGCTACTGTAACCGAGCCAGTGTAAAATCCGGCTCCCAAACTATAATCGGGTCTATCGGCATAATCAAAAAAAGGTGTTGCACTATTGTTGCTTGAATTTGGTGTAGGGTTGGTAAAAATACTCCACGCAGCTTGACCATTAAATGTTCTTCCAATGGAATGACCCAGTTGAGTTTTTTGTGCAAATTTTACGTAATCAACGATCACTCCTGAAGGATTTGAAAAAACAATAAACTCTGGATTGTTTTTAGTTTGTGTTAATTTAAAACTTGTGTGATAATTTGTTCCTGAAGCTTGATTGCGTCCCGATGCCCAAAACCTCGCAAATCCATTTGCAGCAATAGTCACTGTTGAAGGAATTTGCCATTTGGTAGTGTTTAGTGAATCATCACTCAAATAATAACCTGCTAAACTCACCGCACTTGATCCTGCATTATACAATTCAAACCAGTCGCCATAGTCTTGATAGTTATCTGGAAACTGAGTTAAATTTGAACATGAATATTCGTTGATAACAACTTGAGCATTCACCCGAATTGCACTAAGTGTAAACACGAATACCATCACTATTCCCGGAAGGTAATTTTTAAATTTCATAAGTTGATTTGAAGATTTAATGTTTTTATAACATTTTGTTAATGCAAGATATACATTTTTTATTTCCTGCATAAGCACTTATTAATTTATTGTTGAATTGCTCAAAAATTATTTTTTAAAAATATTTCTTAAAATATTGATTGTCAATAATATACGAATTATTTAAAAGAATTTGACTATCTTTGTAATAGTAACTTCTTCAAAAAGTCCTAAAAATGATTAATATCATCTCCTGCAACTTTCAATCACTCAAAGTGTGCGAAAAAATATTTGCCATTCGGCATGAAGTCTTTGTTATTGAACAACAGGTTTCGAGAGAAGAGGAGTTTGATGAATATGAAAAATCGAGTATTCATTATTTAGGTTCACTAGACGGAATCCCTGCAGGAACTGCTAGATGGAGAGTTACTGAAAATGGAATTAAGCTGGAACGATTTGCAGTTTTAAAAGAGTTTAGAATGCTAGGGGTAGCACAAGCTATTCTAAAAAAAGTATTGGAACACATTGTTCCTACAGGTGCTTATTTGTATTTAAATGCTCAAGTAACTGCCATAGGTTTTTATGAAAAAAATGGCTTTAAAAAAGAAGGGCCGATGTTTGCAGAAGCAAACATCGACCACTTTAAAATGTATTATGTGAGGGACTAATTCCCTTATTTAAGAACTACTCTTTTTTCTTTCACCATTGAACCATTGGTAACTCTTAATACATAGTTACCTCTTGAAATAGTTGAAGAGCTAAGCACAAATTCGTTACTTCCGGGTTGTGCTTCAAACTGATCGGCAACTAACTCATTTTCATTAATATCAGACAAAGAAACTCTGAAGCTATCTTGGAATTGAGTATTTACAACAATTCGGAAAGAGCCGTACCCATTTGGGAACACATCCACTTCGGTGCTGGCAAGCATCTTCTTAGTGCATTTAACATTCACCGGCTCTGAATATTCGTATTTCCCTTTACCAACCACTTTTCTCAAACGGTAAAAGGCATCATCATCTTTTCCTGTTGCTTCTTCCACCATATAGAAGTTTTTACCATCCCTCTTTTCAGGCTGAGGCGCTCTAGAAAAGACCTCATAATTCACTTTATCGTAGGTTTTCTCAATTTCGTAGGCATATTTCGATCCACCTTCGGTAATCCAATTGAAAGTGAGCGAACCGTTGTTACAACTCGCTTCAAAGCTCTGAACTTCTTCATTTAACCCTTTGTATTTAAGGTTGTTAAGTTTATTGATGTTGGTAGAATTGGCTTCGACAACTGTTTTATCTTCTAAATTTTCAGCAATTTTATCAACCACCTCATTAATTTCCTCAACAGGTTGCTTTTTCACCACCACAATTTTCCCATTAGCACCTGATTCTGCAGCAGCTTCAGCAGCAATCTGAGCACTGGCAACCGGTTGGTCGATGAGTTTGTTTTCAAAAATCAAAACATTTTCGGTACCAGGTGTCTCCATAGAATTATCGGCGAAATGTTCCTTTTTAAGAGGATCAGAAAGCATAAGATAGCCCGCAATTGCCAAGGCTCCTATGGCGATACCGCCGGTAATATTGAGTATTTTCACGTGATCCTTAATTTGCTTAATCTCGTTTTTGTGGTTTTCGTTTTTCATATCTGCTCTTTAAAATCCTTCCCCGTTTACGGTTACACACGCCAAAGGTTGCCAAAATAATTGATAAATTCAAGCAATTTACATAAAGTTCTTACATTTTTATTACATATAGCCACATTAGTTTAATAACGATCTTTGCAGGCCCTAATAAAATGAAGGTCAATAACTCTTATAAAAACATCTGGACCATTTCCTACCCTATTATTTTAGGTAGTTTGGCCACAACTGTACTAAACATTACCGACACCGCATTTTTGGCCCGTGTTGGTGAAGTGGAGTTAGGAGCAATGGCCATTGCCGGTGTTTTTTATTTTGTAATGATAATGATTGGTGTGGCCATTGGTACCGGAGCACAAATATTAATGTCGCGACGAGCAGGTGAAAATAAAACAGAAGAGATTGGTAAATTATTTGACCACACCTTTATTATTCTTTTTGGAATATCAACGGCTATGTTACTTTTTGTATTGTTCTTCTCCCCTGCTTTTTTTGAGATGCTATTGAGTTCACCAAATGTTTTAAAAGCCTGTAACGATTTTATGGGCATTAGGGGGTATGGATTACTTTTTACTTTAACAGCGATAGCTTTTCGATCTTTCTTTATAGGAATCAGTCAAACAAGAATTATCACCTATTCAGCGGTTATTATGATGGTGGTGAACATAGCGCTCGATTATGTTTTAATCTTCGGCCATTTTGGATTTCTTGAGATGGGTATCAAAGGTGCTGCTCTAGCTTCGGTTATTGCTGAATTCGTTTCAGTGCTCTACCTTATAGTATATTCAGCTATCAAAAATGAATTTAAAATCTTCAATTTATTTCGTTTTGTCGATTTACAAAAAGCACGTTTTAAAGCTATCTTCCGGCTCTCTTCTCCGGTAATTCTTCAAAACACTCTTGCAATGGGTGCTTGGTTTCTATTCTTCGTTTTTATTGAAAGAATGGGGGAGCATGAATTGGCTATTTCAAATATCATCAGGGCCACCTATATGATTCTAATGACTCCGGTATGGGGATATGCGTCTTCTACTAATAGTATGGTAAGTAATTTAATCGGTCAGGGACGGGAAGGTGAAGTAAAAGAGTTGGTGAAAAAAATCATCAAAATGAGCTTGGTTACCACCCTTGCATTGTTTGCAGTTACCTTTATTTCACCTTATTGGCTGCTAAAAATTACAACTTCCGATGAACTATTAATTGCTGATTCTATCGGTACTTACTATACAATTATAGCAGCAATGTTCCTATTTTCGGTGAGTGCAATTTTACTGAGTACCGTTTCAGGATCGGGAAATACTAGAGCTGCCATGGTTATTGAGTTTATTAATATCTTCATTTACATGATTTACGTGTACCTTTGTGCCGTTGTTATGAAATCATCTATTGAAATAGTATGGTTTTCTGAAATCATGTATTGGGGTATGATGGGATTTCTTTCCTTAATTTATTTGAATAACCGAAAATGGAAACATCACGAAATTTAAAGTTCACTGTTTTGCTAGTTATCTTCATGGCATCATTTTCATGGATGTGCAAGACACCTGCGACTACTACCACCACCGAAAATAAAGCACCCACTAATGCAATTGAAGTTACAGTAATTGATTACTCTGAGTTGGATGGATGCACGTTTATGCTGGAAACAACTGATGGCAAAAAATTACAACCTGTTCATTTAGCCGAAAAATATCAAAAAGCAGGAATCCGTTTAAGCATTGTATACAAAGTAAGCGATGGCATGGGTGTTTGTATGGCCGGCACCATGGTGGATCTTATTTTTGTGAGTGAAATAAAATAATAATGCAATGAAAATTATTTTTTTAGGAACCCCTGATTTTGCCGTTCCATCTCTCGATATTTTAGTCGCTAACGGATATGATATCGCTGCAGTGATTACAGCACCGGGAAAGCCTGCGGGCAGAGGGCTTCAAATAAAAGAATCGCCTGTAAAAAAATATGCTGATAGCAAAGGTATTCCAACACTCCAACCGGTACGCTTATCTGATCCGGAATTTTTAACTTCCGTAAAGAACCTTAACGCCGATCTTCAAATAGTAGTTGCATTCAGGATGATGCCTCAATCCCTTTGGCAAATGGCTCCTCTAGGAACTTTTAATCTGCATGGCTCCCTCCTTCCCCACTATCGAGGTGCTGCACCTATCAACAGAGCAATCATGAATGGAGAAACCGAAACCGGCGTTACAACCTTCTTCCTTAAACAAGAAATTGATACCGGAAATATTATTTTCAGAGAGAAAATCGCCATCTTACCAAATGAAACAGCAGGTGAACTTCACGACAGAATGATGAACGAAGGAGCAAAATTAGTTCTTAAAACAGTTCAAGCAATTGAAAAAGGTAATGTGGTTTTGAAAGAGCAAAATGAATTTATTTTGCCTGGCGAATCACTCAAAAGTGCACCAAAAATTTTTAATTCCGATTGTAAAATTGATTGGAATGCAAGCCGACTAACAATCCATAATCAGGTTCGCGGATTGAGTCCGTTTCCAGGTGCTTTCACTCATTTTATTGATCATGGTGGAACTCAACTTTTAATGAAAATTTTTAGAACGCAACAAGTAGAAATAAATGAAAAGTGCAAAGCAGGTAGTATACGTATTTCTGAAAAAAAACTACTTATTTTTTGTAATGACGGCCCGCTCGAAATATTAGAATTACAACAAGAAGGTAAAAAAAGAATCTCCGCATCTGAGTTTATCAAGGGTTTCAGAGTAGAAAAAGGCTGGAGAGCAATAACTAATTGACATTGTATTGTTGATAAAGAACAGTTACTCCTTTCCTATTTTTACTGCATTTTCACGTCTTTTGCTGGCAAGTTATTAGGTTATTAGGTTATTAGGTTATTAGGTTATTAGGTTATTAGGTTATTAGGTTATTAGGTCATTAGGTCATTAGGTCATTTGGTCATTAGTTCATTTGGTCATTTGGTCATTTGGTCGTTTGGTTCACAGGCCAACGTTATCCCGTGAGCGGACTCGAAAGTAAATAGGTTAAAAGTCCATAAAAACTGAAGATTGAAAACTTGTCATGTCACTTCTCACTCATCTCCTTCGGATCCGGGCAGGCTTGACATTCAAATTGTTGATGTGACGAGACCTACTTCAGAATAAGAATATAAAAAAGTGAAAAAAATAGTCGTATTTTCCGGTTCGGGCATTAGCGCGGAGAGCGGGATCAGAACTTTTCGGGATAGCAATGGTCTTTGGGAGGAGTATGCTATTGCAGATGTTGCTACTCCGGAGGCTTGGGGGAGAAATCCGCAACTGGTGCAGCAGTTTTACAACGATCGGCGGAAGCAGGTTTTGGAAGCCGAACCAAATGCCGCTCATCTGGCATTAGTAGAACTTGAAAATAAATATGATGTCACTATTATAACTCAAAATGTTGATGACCTTCACGAACGTGCAGGTTCCTCCAAAGTGGTTCACCTTCATGGCGAAATACGAAAATCGAGAAGCACACGTTATCCTGATCTGGTATATGATATTGAGGGTTGGGAATTGTCGATGGAAAGTGTGTGTGAAAAAGGATTTCCATTACGGCCATTCATCGTTTGGTTTGGCGAAGCCGTTCCAATGATGGATCAAGCAATTAGTCATGTACAATTTGCAGAAATGCTGATTGTGATTGGAACATCTTTAGAAGTCTACCCTGCTGCAAGCCTCCTTAACTTTACCTTACCGGGAATAAAAAAATACCTTATCGATCCGAATGCACACAATTTCTCCGGTGTACAAGATCTTACTATAATAAAAGAAAAAGCCGGATTAGCAGTACCTATCCTAGTTCGCGAATTACTCAACAAATCATGAATATCGATCACGAATTCCTACAATCAGATCTCTTTAATTGGTTCTTACTTCCATTACTTATTTTCCTGGCACGCACCTGTGATGTTACTTTGGCGACTCTTCGAAATATTTTTATTGCCAGAAACATCAAAAAAATTGTACCCTTTTTGGGTTTCTTTGAAGTGCTAATTTGGTTGGTTGCTGTGAGCCAAACTATAAACAACCTCCATAACATAGCCTGTTACATCGGATTTGCTGGCGGTTATTCGATGGGCATATTTGTTGGAATAACGATAGAAGCAAAACTAGCACTTGGAAAGCAGGTGCTCAGGATTATCACCAACCAGAACCCTACTAACCTGATTAATGCCCTTTACGATGCTAATATGGGTGTTACTGTTATAGATGGTCAGGGAGTAAAGGGGCCGGTAAAAGTGATTTTCACCACTCTCAAAAGGAAAGATGTATCTTTTGTAGATGACCTTATCCAAAAACACACTCCAAATGCCTTTTATACCATTGAAGATATCAGAAATTCAAGCCTGGGTGTTTTCCCCGAAAAGAAAGGTGAAAGCCGTTATTCGTTCCTTAAAATACTGCTTCCCGGAAGGGCTACCGCTTAATATGATTAAAAAAAAATTGTTTTACTAGTAAATGGGATTAGAAAATTGTAATTTTGGTATAAGTTATCCAAATACAATGAGTACTAACCGGAAAACACAAAGTGATAAACACAGTCTGTCGGGTTTCGATAAACTCGAACGGTTTCACCCTTACAAAACCTTTCTTTTTTTCGGAATCGTTGGAAGTACTGTTCTGTTTTTATCTGTTGTATTTTTATATTTTTTAACAGTTTCACGAATGGGCACCGCTGAAAACTTCGTCATACCCAAAGCTTTTTCAGTGAGTACCGTATTTCTGTTATTGAGCAGTTATTCTATTTCAGGAGCTGTTAAAGCATTCAGAAATGATTCATTCCGAAATTTAAAAGCATCTTTAACCGGAACTATTTTACTGACAGTAATTTTTTGCGTAGCTCAGGTGTTTGGATGGCAAAAAATGATTGAGGCAGGCTTTTATCTCGATACCAATCCCGGCATTGCTTATCTTTACATTCTTTCAGGGTTACACCTATTACACGTTGTTGGTGGATTGTTATATGTATCGGCAGTGACTTTTTCTGTATTCAACAAATCAACCGACATTGTAAAATCATTACTTTATTTCACCGATGAATTACAAGCCACAAGATTGCAATTGATAACTGCATATTGGCATTTCATTGATGCGTTGTGGGTGCTTTTGTTTTTCATGTTCTTATTTACGTTTTGAGTTGATGAGGTCGCTCTTTTTTGTATTAATTGTGTTCGTCGTTTCAGCATGTTCCAAAGATCCGGATGAAATTCCTTATCAAAAGATAAATGTCCCTGTAATTACCACCTTTCGAGATATTGAAAAACTCGCCGATGGCAGTTTGGTTGCTTGTGGTGGAGATGACCAGTCGGGAATAGTCATGAAATCGATCGACAATGGAAATAATTGGTTGGTATCACAAACAATTTTCGATAATCCGGTGAACGCACTTTATTTTTTATCGAGTGATACGGGCTTTGCTGCTGATGCTGATATTCTCATATACAGAACCACTGATGGAGGCATAAACTGGCAGCCATTTTATGCTTCATCATGGCCACTCACAGTGAATAGAAATCTTCGTGATATAACCTTCCTCAACGATTCCTTTGGTGTTGTTTGCGGTGGGAAAAATTATGGTAACGGTGTCGTGTATACGTCTAACAACAAAGGCGATAGTTGGTCGTTCACCGAGTACGAGCATGAGTTGCGCAGTGTTTGCTTTACGGATGCGATGAACGGTGTAATTTGCGGATATGGTTCACTCATGGTAACACATGATGGAGGCGCTACATTTGAGAAAAAAGAAAATCCGAAAGATTATTTTATCGGTATTGTTGATGATAATGTGGGTAAACTTTGGATGTGTGCTTTTAATGGTAACATTTACTCATCTACCAACTATGGTGAAGATTGGAATAAAGTTCGTGAATCTAATAGCTGGAATACTTCCGTAAATCAATTGAACTGTATTGATATTTCTCCACTAGGCAGAATTGCTTGCGCAGGTCCAAATGGATTTATTGTTTGGAGTACTGATGGTGGTGCCAGTTGGAACGAACGACTCAGTTTTGATGGTAATGACATTCTACAACTGGAATGGAATTCAGAAAATGAGCTTTTTGCAGTAGGGAAAAATGGTGGTGTGTATAAGATTAATTTATAGATCCTGATATTTCACTGTTCTCAGTGACTTAATACCTGAAACAATAAGGCGTGATCTTTGGTTGTTTAATGGAACACGCCTGCCTGCTGCAGGCAGGGATTTAACAGATTTAACTGATTTGCACGGATTTGTTTTTACCTACAAAGTATATTTCAAGAGTTAGAAAGGACATTTTTTATGACAAAATAAATCAGTTATCATCTGTTCAATCAGTGTCATCTGCGTTCTTTTGATTGGTTAATGGAGCACGCCTGCCTGCTGCAGGCAGGGATTTGACTGATTGAAATGAATTTCTCGGATTTGTTATTACCAGAATTTTAACTTTTATATTTTCAATTTTATATTCGGGTCGAAGCGAAAATTGAAAAGCCTGCCCGATCCCGGTGGCCTGTGCAATGATGGGAGCGGGTTAAAATTGAAATGTTAAAAGGACACTTTGTCTTCAGATTTCAGTTTTCAGTTTTCAATTCGCGTTGACTATAGAGGGAAATCACCTTCGCCTAAAACATATACCCCAACCCCGTTTCCAAAAAGTCGGCCTGCCCAAAATTCGTTTTGATATAAATTCCAACAAACAAATTATTATCCTGATGGAAATAAGTATTTTTTAAATAATATTGAACACCTAGTCGTGCCGGTATCCACGATTTAAGGTGATCTTTTATTCCATTAACTTCATTTTGAACTAAACGATCTTTATAAAATGGATTATAAAGATAAATACCACCTGTCACAAGCAATCCAAAGTGACCCATTAAAAATTCATTTCCAAAAACAACAGCTACTGCAATCGATTTTTTTTTCTCATCCTCCTCATAAAATTCCTGACTAACAATAAAATCGTACACACCCTTGTTGTACCAAGTTTCTATTCCGGCAGATACTTTATTGATAGGTGAAAACAATTTCGATACATACACAGAACCCAAATAAATTGGTGATTTTGGTCCGTTAACAGGTTCTGTGGAAGATCCACTTTCATTGACTCCCAAAGCAATTCTTACATTTAACTGCGGTTTTTTATTGTAAGTGGGTTTAATACTGTCTAAATCGTGGGAAACACCTCTTGAAACGAAATATCGGGCACCAATATATATCCCCGGAACATTCATTCCTACATTGGGCAATTTGAAATGAGAATTAGATGCATGTAAAATTGAAAATCGGGTTATCAGGTCTGTATTTGATCCAATTGAATATCCAAACATCACTTCAGCACTCACAAGAAATGTAAATTCACTACCAATAACAATGTTTTCAGGATTTTGATTTTCATTGTAGGGCGAACTGAACCAAGCAGAACCAAAAGTCAGCCGAGGTGCCCAGAAAAAAGATTTGCTGATCTTTTTTTCAAATGCAATTTCCGCCATTGCTCCGGCAAAATAGCCAAGCACAGCATTATTTCCCAACGAACCACCGGTAATACTTACACCGGCCATTGGGAAATTGTAATAGCGGTGCCAGGGTTTGTATCCATTGTAATGACGAGAAAATTGTAGCGAACCAATTATGGCGGGCTTTTCGAGATCAGGAAAATCGGGGTAGTTACGTACCATTTTACCAAAACCTACAGACGCCTCCAGGACATTTGTATGTTGGGAAAAGGCAGGAAAAGAAAATAGCAAGCACAGAATAATCAGGCGAAATACCAACACAATATTCCGAAAGAAGTTCATTAAAAACTCTTGATGATATTTACAAAACTTCTAGATTTAAGAGCAGCCCCTCCAATGAGGCCACCATCAACATCTGCTAAAGCAAAAAGTTCGCGTGCATTATTTTCGTTGCAACTACCACCGTACAAAAGTGAAGTTGCATCTGCAATAGCTTGACCATATTGTTTCTTCAACAGACTACGAATAAAAGCATGCATTTCTTGTGCTTGTTCAGGTGATGCTGTTTTACCTGTACCAATAGCCCAAACAGGTTCATAGGCAATAATAACACCTTTAAATAAATCGGTACTCAAATGAAATACACTTTCGCGAAGTTGTTGTTCCACAACCATTTGCTGTTTACCGGATTCACGCTCAGGAAGCATTTCGCCTATGCAAAAAATGGGGATTAATTTGTTTGAAATAGCAAGATCAACTTTTTTAGCCAGCTGTTCATTTGATTCATTAAAAATATGTCGGCGTTCTGAGTGGCCAATAATCACATACTCTGCTCCAACCGATTTAATCATAGGTGCCGAAACTTCACCTGTGAATGCACCGGATAATTCAGAAGCGCAATTTTGAGCCGCTACACCTATTCCATTGGGTGAAACAAGATGAGCAACGGCAGACAAATGCAAATATGGAGGTGCGAGAATTACTTGTATCGGTTGATGTACTTCATCAGTAACCATACCTGCAATTTCGGTGGCTAAACCAAACGCTTCTTCGCGATTACAGTTCATTTTCCAGTTTCCGGCAACAATTTTTTTTCTCATAATTTTAATTCAGAACAAATATACAATTTCAATTCAATAAATTAAATTAACTCAACTCATTCGTATGCGTGGATCCAGCACACCATACAAAATATCTACAACTATATTTATCACTACAAAAAAGAAAGATACCACCAACACCGCTCCCATCACCACAGGGAAATCGTAGCGTTCTAAACTATCAACAGTTACTTTACCAATTCCTTTCCAACCAAAAATATATTCAATAAAAACTGCTCCTGCCAAAAGCGATCCAAACCATCCGGACACAGCAGTTAAAACAGGATTTAGCGCATTACGAAGTGCATGTTTAAGAATGATAACTTTTTTAGAGAGTCCCTTTGCTTTTGCTGTACGGATATAATCTTGCGAAAGCACATCGAGCATAGAACTTCGAGTGAGTTGTACTATCACTGATAAGGGCCGAATGCCCAGTGTGAATGCCGGTAAAATCAAATTTTTTATATCCAAAATTAATCCATCAAAAGGATCGATCCGGTACAAGCTGCCCGTCATATTTAACCCGGTGTAATCGGCAAGTAAAAAACCAAACACCCACGCAATAACAATTCCTGCAAAGAAAGAGGGAACTGCCATACCAACCACAGCCAACATACTAATGAGGTGATCAGAAATTTTGTTCCTTTTTAATGCAGCCCATATACCCAAACCAATTCCAACTACTATCGCAAAGGTTAATGCTGCCATGGCAAGTATAATTGTTCCGGGTAGCGCATCGGCAATTACTTCAGAAACCAATTGTTGCGTTTGATATGATCTTCTTAGGTAAGGATATTTTAGGCAAACAGAATAATTACCTAATGGCAAAATAGTAGTGATGTTTCCATACTTTTTTTCTGAAGCAAATAGTATCGAGGTAGAATCGACACGTGTATGAAGTGAAATTGGGGATAAGTCATTAACATACATACCAAATTGCACCAATAAACTTTTATCTCTTCCTAGCTCACGATTAATATTCTCGATACTTGAAACATCGGCACGCTGCCCCAGCATCATTCTTGCAGGATCACCCGGCAAAATATTAAAAAGAAAAAAAACGATAGATACCACGCCGGCCATAACCAGTAAGCCATACAAAAGTTTTCTTACCAGGAACCGGAACATTCAGTAAACGCTGTTTATTTGTTTTTCAAATATTTATTCTGAACATCTGAAAATGCCGGCCAATCGTTGTAATGCCACATGTCGATGACGGTACCATTTTTCATTAACACCAATCCCGGATTAGAGCGAACAATAGTTTTTAGTGTAGTAGCATCACAGAAATAATAATTGAACATGCTTTGATACTTATGTCGCAATTGATCTGTTTCGGCAGGTGATGTTGAAGTGAGTCCGAAAAAGCGAACTTTATTTGCATCGCACTCTTTCACAAAAGTGTTTATTGCATTTTGAACACTTTCATTAGTTTTAGTGAAGTCATACGACACTAACATAAATACATAATCATCACCCATCAAAAAGTCTTCGGTATAATCAGCACCTGCTGCATCGGTGATTGTAAAATCATGAATAGGTGGCACATATCCTTTGCGAATTACTCTATCAAATCTATCAACGAACTCATATTGATCGAGATCTTCCGGCAATTTATCGGCAGTGAATTCAAAATTCTCACCTCCTTTTGTGTATTGAAACGTCATCACAACACTATCTTTAGGAGCTCCTTCGGGAATCGACATTCCTTCTGCGATATTTTTGCCGATTGCATAAGGTCTGAAATCTTTTATAGGTAAGTGATTCAGGCAATGGTAGGTGAAATATGCCGACAACAAGCCGGATAAACCAAGAACAACAGTATTAGGCATTTTGGTTAAAACTTGTTTTAGCATGATAGTTGCAAAAAGCAAACCTGCCGAAAACCAAATTGGGAATGACCAATGAATGACTCCAAAACTAAATACTGCAATTAACACCAGCGCTACCGAAGAGTTAATGATATCAGATTTAAGATCTTTATGATGGATATTAAAACGATCGATGAAGATGATACTTACAAAAAACAAGAGCACCATATCTTTTGTAAACGATTCCCAAGGTGTGAGTTTGAGTGCATCACCAAAACAACCACAATCGGAAACTTTGTCATAAAATGCGGAATAGAAAGTGAGAAAAGTGAAGAAAATTATGAGTAACAATAACATCCAGCCAACGGTAATCATTCGTGTACCAAAAATAACTGCAACACCGAGAACAATTTCAAGAATACAAACAAATGCGGCTAAAAACAAGGCATAATCATGCATCCATGGAGTACCAAAAACAGTAAAGTACTCTTCGAGTTTATAGGAAAAACCTATTGCATCATTTGCTTTAATAAGACCCGACACAATAAACAATGCGCCTACCAACATTCTAGAAATCCAACTTAATTGCTTCATCATAAATTACAGTCTATTTAGTTTCATTCAATTTTATCAGTGCAAAAATTGAATAGTTAATCATATCGTAATAATTGGCATCAATACCTTCAGAAATAAGTGTTGATCCGTTATTATCTTCAATTTGTTTCACACGAAGTAGTTTCATTAAAATAAGATCGGTGATTGAACTCACTCGCATTTTACGCCAAGCCTCACCATAATCGTGGTTTTTATCTTCCATCAAAGATTTAGCATTATTGATATGAAGATCAAACATCTCCTCCACTTTTTCAGGACTAAGATCGGGCTTATCGGCAACACCCAACTCATGTTGAATGAGGGCAATAATGGCATAATTGATGATACCTTTGTATTCCGATTGAATACCTTCTTCTACTTTCTGTGTACCTTTCTCCTCGATACTTCTAATTCGTTGAGCCTTGATAAACATTTGATCGGTGATGGAGCTCAATCGGAGAATCCTCCAAGCGCTGCCATAATCTTTCATTTTGGCAGTAAATATATATTTGCATTCCGAAACAGCAGCATCGTACTGAGTGGAGGTTAATCCCGGCATGTTTTCCATAATGGCCTGTGTATTCATCAGTAAGCTCTTAATTGCCGAAACAAATTGCGGCAAAATAGGTTAATAAAAATGTGTTTTTAATGAAAATGGATCAGAAGTACTCCTCAATTTTAACTTTAAACCGCTTGATTAATTGTCGCGGTAAGTTGCTCGATTTATCAGTTCCTGCTGTAATGGGCATACTGAATGTCACTTCCGATTCATTTTACGATGGTGGCAAATTTACCGAAGAAAAGGCAATAATTAAACAGGTTGGCAAAATGCTTACTAACAGTGCCGCAATTATTGATATAGGTGCTCAATCCACCCGTCCCGGAGCTAAAATTGCTTCTGAAAAGACTGAAAAATCGATGATTGTTAAGGTTGTAGATGCTATTATGAACAAATACCCGGAAGCCTTACTCTCCGTTGACACTTTTAGGGCTTCTGTTGCTGAGGCTGCAATCGAAAAAGGGGCATCAATTATCAACGATGTATCCGGTGGAAGTTTCGATAAGGAAATGTTCAAAACTGTTGGAAAATTGAAAGTTCCGTACATTCTCATGCACATGCAGGGAACTCCGGAAACTATGCAGAAAAATCCTAAATATAAGGATGTTGTGTCAGAAGTAGCCACCTTTTTTTTAAACAAAATTGCACGACTCAAAAAGGCCGGCGTCACCGATATTATTATAGATCCCGGCTTTGGATTTGGCAAAACGGTGGAACATAATTACCAATTGTTAAAAAGTTTAAACACCTTGAAAATGACCGGTTGTCCTATATTGGCAGGTATTTCAAGGAAGTCGATGATTTGCAAAGTACTGAAAGTCAATCCAGAAAAAGCATTAAACGGCAGCACAGCCTTGAATATGGCAGCTCTTATGAATGGCGCCTCCATCTTGAGAGTTCATGATGTGAAGGAGGCGGTTGAGGTCGTGAAGTTATATTCGGCATTTAGTGACAAGTGAAACCTGACAAGCCTGCCCGAATCCGGAAGAAACGGGTGACAAATTCCCGACCCCGTTGGCCTTTGCGTTGAAGGGGCCTACCTGCAGCAGGCAGGCGGGTGACCAATGGAAAGTGACCATTTAGCATACACTCGTTATAAAACTTTTACTTTTCAACCACCTTTATAACTTCAACATCAAAAACAAGTGTGGAATAGGGTTTCACTATCCCTTTTTGTTGGTCTCCATAGGCTAGGTCGGATGGAATTACCAGTCGTGCCACAGCGCCCTTGTTAAGTTGAGGAAGGCATTCTTCCCAGCCTTGCAAAACAGCACCTGAGCCGAGCACAAAACCAAGAGGATGATTTTTATCAGTGGCCTGATCGAAGATGGTACCATCAAGTAATTTAGCGGTATAGGTTACAAAAACCGAATCACCTTTGGTAGGAAATGGACCGGAGCCGATTTTTGAGGTGAGCATGTAAGCGCCATTTTCGGTGGGCATAACTTCCATATTATTTTGTTTAAGGAATTGCTCAATATTTTCAAACTCCTGCCTGCGGGCTGCCACATCACGTGCATTTTGAAGAGAGTCGTATATCAACTTGGGGATAATTTTTTGGATGGATACATGAAAAATTAAAGCGCTGCCGGGCTTTAAATAGTTAGGTAATTGACTATGAAAGGTGATGGTAAAAACCGAATCGGCAGACACTTTAAAAATGGCGCTGTCGCCTTCACTCATCATACCAAAACCCTCTTCTACACCACCATTATAAGTAGGAGCCACAAACTCCACTTCAAATGAATCACTCTTCGATTTCGAATCAAAAATAATAGAATCGAATTCTGTTTTGTAGGCAATGCGCATAATCATCCGATCGCCGAGAGCCGGCTTTGCACCGTTCGACGACTTAATAAATTTATATTTTAATCCACTCTCAGTTTGCTGAAAGCCGTCTTTATTTTTTGAGCATGAGAAAACCAACATCAGCACCCCAAAAACAAGACCTTTAAAAATAAAATTCTTCATTTATTTGTTTATATCATTAATAGAAACCAATTCAGCATCGATCACCAAAATTTCGTAATGTTTAATTTTATCACCGTCGCCGGTTAGTCCGTAGGCAAGATGAGAAGGCAGAATAAAAATTGCTTTATCGCCCACCTTCAGCAGCATAAGACCTTCTTGTAACCCATTTGCCACATCCGATTTTCCCATTTGAAATTCCATGGCACCGATGCTATCGGAGCTATATACGTGGGAGCCATCGAGCAGCGACACACTATATTTTATTTTAACAACATCTTCGTTAACCGGTTTTCGTGTGCCGGTACCATTTTTATAAATATGATAGCGCAATCCGGTTTGGGTTTTAGTGACTTCCATTTTGCGAGTGCTTACATAGGCATCTATATCATTTGACTCGTTGCGCATAATAGTTTGTTGGTTCCGGATAAGATCTTCCTTTGGAGCCACTTTCTCAACCGGCTTGGCACGTTCATTCGACGATTTGCATGAGGGGAAGAGCAATAACAAGATGTCGCCACCTATCACAAGGGTTAAAGCCACAACAAACCAACGGCTACGCATATAGGAAATAATTTTTTGCATTAAAAATACCGATTATCCAAATTAAGAATTCAGTTCCTCTTTTAAACCCGGGAGTAGGGCAATAAATTTCTCAACAGTATTCACCAACGAATCATTAGAACGACCGCCGGAGGCATTTCGGTGTCCACCGCCCGAAAAATGAGTCGCAGCAAGCTCTTTCACAGAGAAGGAGGCTTTTGAGCGAAATGAAATTTTTATCAAATTATCACGCTCACAAAAAAAGGCTGCCATACGAACTCCTTTTATTCCGAGCGCAAAATTCACAATACCCTCGGTATCGCCCGATTGATGGTGATACAGAGCAAGTTCCTCTTTGGTAACAGATATATAGGCGGTATGATATTCGGGCAACACTACCAATTTATCTTTAATGCAATGGCCAAGGAATCGGGTGCGATCCAAAGAAAAGTTATCGTAAATATTATCGTGTATTTTAGCATTAGAGGCTCCTGCACGCATGAGGTCAGCAACTACCTGGTGAGTATCGGCGGTCATTGATGAAAATCGGAACGAACCGGTGTCGGTCATAATTCCGGTGTACAAACACTCGGCTATGGATTGGGTAATAGAACTCTTGTCGCCTATCGCCAAAAGGAAATAATACATAATTTCACAAGTAGCGCACGAAGTAACAAAGGAGAACATGTAATCACAAAAATTTTCGGGGTCGAGATGATGATCTATCAACACCTTTTTTGCCTTGCTTGCTAACACTGCCTCAGCAAATTTCTCCATGCGGGAGGCGGTATTAAAATCCAAACAAAATATTAGATCGGCTTCGGAGGCCAACAGCTTTGATTTGCCTCCCGCCTTATCATAGTTGAGCACAACTTCGCTTGCCGGCATCCAATTTAAAAAATCGGGATAGTCGCTTGGTGCTATTATGGCAACCTGATGGCCTTTATTTTGCAAAAAATGATACAATGCCAAAGAGGAGCCCATAGCATCGCCATCGGGTTTGTGATGCGTAGTTATAACAATTTTCCTAGGTTCATGCAGAAAATCTATTAATTCACTTATGGAATTATTGTCTAGTTGTGGTATCATTTTATTGGTGGAAGGGTCAAAAGTAACAATTAACAGCTAAAATCAGAGTCATTTATACATTTTATAGTACAACTGCATTGCAAACCAACTGTTTTATGAACTACCTTTGCACTCCGAAAATAATAACAAAAACAAATTTAAAAACTAAAAAAAGTGGCTACAAACAGGACATTTACCATGCTCAAACCGGATTCTGTAATTAACGGACATATGGGAGCGATTATTGACAAAATCACCGGCGCCGGTTTCAAAATCATCGCTATGAAATACACTCGTTTGAATGAACAAACGGCTGGTATGTTTTATGAAGTACACAAAGAGCGTCCTTTTTATAAGGATTTAGTGAGCTACATGTCATCAGGACCTATTGTTGCAATCATACTTGAAAAAGATAATGCAATAGAAGATTTCCGCACCTTAATTGGAGCAACCGATCCTGCCAAAGCAGCTCCGGGAACCATCAGAAACCTGTACGCAAAATCTATCGACGCCAATGCAGTACATGGCTCCGACAGTGACGAAAATGCTGATGTCGAAGGAAATTTCTTCTTTTCTAAACTTGAAAGATTTTAAATCCAAAGGCTTAATTCACAAACCGCTTCCAAAAGAAGCGGTTTTTTTTTATCCTTTCACTCATTCTCATCACAAAGCCAAGCAACTAAACACTATCTGACCAACAAACCAACAAACCAACCAACAAACCAAAAAACCAACAAACCAACAAACCAACAAACCCTCAGCCAAGAACTTTTTTTTACCTTTGAACCCATCTAACACGAATTTATGGAAATAATGATTTTAGTGGTATTCATTGTTGGATACCTTGCCATAGCACTAGAGCACCCTCTGCATATAAACAAAGCCGCTACGGCCATTCTAACAGGTGTGATATGTTGGGTTATTTACATTTTAATGGGCTCTGATGCACATGTCATCAACGAAGAGTTACGTGAGCATCTGGGTGAGATTGCAGGGATTCTCTTTTTCCTTCTTGGGGCCATGACAATTGTTGAAATCATTGATTCTCATGATGGGTTTGAAATTATCACCAACAGCATTCAAACACTCAATAAGCGCAAGTTGATGTGGATTATGGCAGGACTTACCTTTTTCCTTTCTGCGGTACTCGATAACCTCACTACTGCCATAGTAATGACTTCGCTTTCGCGGAAGCTTATAAGCAACAAAAACGACAGAATGCTTTTTTTGGGAATGGTTATTATTGCTGCTAATGCAGGTGGAGCTTGGTCGCCAATTGGTGACGTTACCACTACCATGTTATGGATTGGCGGACAAATAACAGCTAGCAACATCATCATTAAACTAATTCTTCCTAGTTTGGTTTGTGCATTTGTACCTCTCATTCTGCTTTCGTTTCAAGTAAAAGGGAATGAAACAAAGAAACCAAAAGAAAAAAACTCTCATTCGAGCACTCCATTTGAAAAAAAGTTTGTCTTTTTTGCCGGTGTTTCAGCACTTATTTTTGTGCCTATTTTTAAAACAATAACGCACCTCCCTCCTTTCATGGGTATTTTGTTTGGACTGGGTATTATGTGGGTGATAACAGAATTGCTTCATAAAGGTAAACCTGATTTAGAAAAGGGACGATTTACGGTAGTTCATGCTCTCGAGAAAATTGACACATCGAGTATCCTGTTCTTTTTGGGAATACTAGTGGCGGTTTCGGCATTACAAAGTACCGGAATGCTAAAAACAATGGCCAACTTTTTAACCCATAACATCGGAAACGAAAATGTAATTATTCTGTCTTTAGGTCTTCTTTCGGCAATTATCGATAATGTGCCTCTGGTGGCGGCCGCAATGGGTATGTATGATTTAACTGTGTTCCCTCCTGACCATTACTTTTGGGAATTTCTGGCCTACGCCTGCGGAACCGGAGGGAGCGCACTCATCATTGGTTCTGCAGCAGGTGTAGCTGTTATGGGTATGGAAAAAATTGAGTTTTTCTGGTATCTCAAAAAAATCACCATCTACTCACTCCTGGGATATTTTGCCGGCGCTTTTCTATACATAGCTATGGAACCTTTGTTTAATTGACAAGTTAGGAGTTGAAGGTTGTCTTAAGTGTTTGTGTTTCGGCTCAATCTGTAAGCGAAGCACAGAACTTCCTGCTTACAACAGGCCTTTTTAAGAATGCCCATATTCTTCAAAAAAAGTTGTATCTTTAACCAATGAAATTCACAAACATTTTTTTTCTGATTTTATTTTTCACTTTTTGCTCCATCCGGGCAACCGCTCAAAATGTGCCCGATAGATTTCATGATAGTGAAGGAAATACCTATCATCAGTTGTTTTTTGATTTTAAAGTTAAAGAAGTGTTGGAATTAAAATATACAACCGACGACTCACCCGTTGAAGGTGAATTGTCGGTTGATGGATTTTCAATAATCCTTAAAAATTACCCTGGCGATAAAGCTGTAAAGGTTAAATTAATTGATGAAAATGGCGAAACTAAAGAAGTTACTAAAAGCAAATGTTTTATTGATCCAGTCATATTACAGCTTTAGCCTTCCTTTCACCTCTTTTCCGACTCCGTAATCTCGACAAACACCACACCCCTACTTCAAACTCCGCCGTTCTAATCTTAAGTCATCAGTTGAGGCAGGCTAATAAATCAACCCACCTTCGCAACAAAGTCTCCTAATAAACTAATCCTTCTACGCCTTTTTAATAATAATATTTAAATTAAATTTTTCGTAAGTGCTTCAAAGGATACAGTAAACTAAAAAACTATTAACTAATAAACTATAAAACTAATAAACTATAAAACTAATAAACTATAAAACTATAAAACTAATAAACTATAAAACTAATAAACTAATAAACTAATAAACTATAAACTAATAAACCAACACCTGACGGTCTTTGGGATATTTGACCGAATAGCCAAACTTTTTCTTTTCTGTTTGCGCCGGTAAAACATCCACCTTCCAGCTAATTTTTCCAGTCTCGGCATTCAACTCTCCCTCCGATCCTTCTGTCAACTTTACTTCTATGTCTTTATCCTGAGATACCGGAAGCTGATCTTCGATGGTGATTTTTATGGATTCTTTCCTGTTGTTTTTTACAGAAATTTCATAGGTAAAATTGCGTGTGCGGTTGGATCCTATTAATTTATTTCCGCTCAAGTCTTGCATCAATTCTCTTTTCACTACCACTCTTTTATCTCGCCCCAGCGAAATCAGCATGGTATCGTTTGTGGTAACAGGATTGAACATTGTTTCTCCAACAAAAGTATTTTCATAATATACATTGGAGCTTCCCGGCTGCAAATCTTGTCCTACCCATCCTGTGATAGCAGCAACCAAAAATGCATCACGATCCAGTTTAGGTGTGGTGTAGTAGGAATAAGTTGCAGGCAATTCAAAATCTTTTATTTCTACTGCATAATTCAATCCGTTAGAAGGAATAGTGTAAGGAATGGAGATATCGTAATCGGTGCTCAATTGATTTTCAACTGTGGTCACATAATTGGATAACCCCGAAGCTTGCATAGACTCCATCATTGGTTGACTATCCAAATCCTTTCTTTTTTCAGGTGCTGCAGAGCGCATCATAACAGGATAATTAAAATTCAAGTACCAGGGATATAATTCCGGTTTGGTTGATCCTAACGATGGATTTCCGGTACTGATTTTCACTCTCACTTTGTTCCAATCTTCACCGGTGTTTTGGTTTACCATCGCTTTAAAAAGCATTTTTACAGGGCTTGAAGAGTCTTTCACTCGTAGGTCGTAGCTTGGTGTCCATGTTACATTACCGGTGTAATAACTTATAGTAAATGCTGCTGCTGTTTTAGCTGTTGCTGATACGTTAACGAGTATGGTTGAATAAGGCTCGTTGCGTTTGTTGTTAAGCATGACGAGTTGTTGATTAATTTTATCAATTTCACTCTTAATCTTCTTTTCACGAGTCGTAAGATCCAGCATACGGTCTTTTATCTCTATCATTCGTGTTCTGAAGTAAGTAGAAATATTTTTCAATTCTTCAAGTTTCACTCCTGTATTTGCACCACCAATTGATTTGTTGGCAAGCAGCAAATTTAGCTCTTCCTGTAACACATAAATTTCATTCAAATACCCTTCACGATTTTTTGTTAAGGTTAACAAACTATCTTCAAGTTTTACCATCTCTTCCGTTTTACGATCGGGACCCAGATAATCGAGTTGATGGGTAACAGAAAGAACAGTAAATTCACCTGTGCCCGTTACAGATATACTGGATGCATTAATACTTGCAGATAGATTTTCGAAACGTAGAACGGACTGTCCGGCATCTATAGTGATTTTGGCAGTGCGTGTAATGGTGGCACCTGATGTAAAAATTTTAACATCAGTAATATCTGTTTTGTTGATGAACTGATCGGCACCATTTGCAATTGTGAACGCACCGATGCATCCTGCAGTTAAGAGGATGGCCAAACTAATTTTTTTAAACATGATTAAAGTGATTTAAGGTTACAAAAGTGAAGATGTAACCGGGGGCAAAATTCCATAACAACCTACCTATTATTTTTGATTCAACAGGTCCTTCATTATTTTTAATTCGTTAGTGTAATTCGATTCGGTTACACTAGTAGAACCTTTAAAAAAGAAGACACCTCCCCAATTGTACACCACTTTGCTAAACACTTCCTGTGTGGTTGCTTTACGGATAACGGTGCGATATATAGTGCGGTTTGATTCTTTCAGAGTTTCTTCAGAAATCCCTTCAGGATAATCCTTATCGACTGTAGGCAAAGCAGCAGTCGTGGATTTAGATGTCGTATCTTTTACAGCAGTATTTGCCTTTGCATACGCTTCTTTTTGAGCTTCTATATCTTTCAACCGTTTAGCATCGGCATCTTTTCGAGCTTGTTCGCGTTCTGCTTCTAGAGCCAAAAGACTCGCAGCAGCAGCAGCTTTCTTTGCATTTTCTGCTTCAATTTTCAACTGCAATTCAGCATTCACACGTGCTTTTTCATCAGCCTCTGCTTTTGCTTTTGCTTCGGCGGCTGCTCGTGCTTTTTCATCGGCTTCCGCCTTTGCTTTTGCTTCAGCTTCTACACGAGCTTTATCTTCGGCATCTTTTTGTGCTTTTTCTTCAGCGGCGATGCGTGCTCTCTCATCGGCTTCAGCTTTCGCTTTTGCTTCTGCTTCTACGCGTGCTTTTTCTTCGGCATCACGTTTGGTTTTAGCTTCGGCCTCTATTCGAGCTCTCTCATCGGCTTCAGCTTTCGCTTTCGCTTCTGCTGCGAGTCGAACTTTTTCATCAGCTTCGGCTTTCGCTTTTGCTTCTGCTTCTACCCGAGCCTTTTCATCGGCTTCGGCTTTCGCTTTAACTTCTGCTTCTTTACGTGCTTTTTCTTCGGAGGCAAGGCGTGCTTTTTCCTCTTGTTCGGCTTTAACTTTAGCATCAGCCTCAGCTTTAGCAATTAGAGCAGCTTCAACACGTGCTTTCTCATCTGCTTCAGCTTTTACTTTTGCTTCGGCAGCAATTCGAGCTTTTTCATCGGCTTCTGCTTTTGCCTTTGCTTCAGCTTCTACACGTGCTTTCTCATCTGCTTCTGCTTTAGCTTTTGCATCGGCTTCTGCTTTTGCCTTTGTTTCGGCAGCTAAACGTGCTTTCTCATCAGCCTCTGCTTTTGCTTTTGCTTCGGCTTCAATTTTTGCTTTTTCGGCAGCTTCAGCTTTTGCCTTTGCATCTGCTTCTGCAAGTAGTTTCGCTTCTAATGCTACACGAGCTTTTTCGTCGGCATCTGCCTTTGCTTTTGCATCAGCTTCCAACTTTGCTTTCTCCCGTGCTTCGGCATCAGCTTTTGCTTTTGCTTCAGCTTCTATACGTGCTTGTTCTTTCGCTTCGGCGGCAGCTTTTGCACTTGCTTCTGCAGCGAGGCGTGCTTGCTCTGCAGCTTGAATTTTAGCTTGTTCTTCAGCTTCCTTTTTAGCTTTCGCCTCGGCTGCTAAGAGTAATCGTTCTTCTTCTCTAACTTTTGCCAAAGAATCTTCGGTGGCTTTCGCCAATGCTTTTTGTCGGGCTAATTCTAAAGCAACATCACGCTGCATAATAGAATCTTGACGGGCTTTTTCCTGAGCAGCAAACATGGCGGAGATGCGTGCAGTCTCTTTTGCTTCTGCTTCTGCTTTTTTCTTAAGTGCGAGTTCGTCAGCTAATATTTTCGCTTGGGCAGCACGAGCTTCGTTTATTTTGGCAATTGAATCGGCACGGGCTGCTGCTTTGGCCAACTCTGCTTCTTGCTTTTGTTTAGCCAACTCAGCCTGCATCTCCGACTTCACCTTATCCATTTCGGCTTTTCGAGTGCTGGTATAATTTTTATCATGATCAAAATCACCAACCGATTCATCGTAACCTAATTTGGCAACAGGTTTCGTTAAGTCGGTAGGATCGGCAACACCTTCTACCCTTTTAAAAATATCGATTTTGAATTTGTAAGAGAAAATCATTGATTGATCTTCTTCCGGCACACGGGTATCAATTTCTACAGCTTTAGAAACACTTCCATTTTTAGAAAAAATAATGGTGTAATTGCCATTCAGTTCCAGGTTGATAATAAATTTCCCACCCGCATTGGTACTTATCTGGTCTACTTTTTCGTTGCCTTTCATAACAATAATGTCGGCACCTTCGAGACCCTTGTTTTCTTGCAAAACAGAACCTACTACTTCTAGTGATCCTGTTCCTTGGGCAAGTGAGGTAATATTGGATGCGATAAAAAAACAAAAAGCCATTAAAAGGGCCTTTGCGGAAAAGTAAATTTTTGATTGTAATAGATTCATGCGAAGTATATATGGAATTTCAATTGTTTCAAAGATAGCACTTGGAGTGTAAAAATGTCAATTCATGAACACCTTCGAGGAGTTCATCATAGCATTGTTAAACTCATTAGAGTGTATTCGGGTTTCAACGTTTTTTTCGCTTAAATATTGGATTAAGTTTTCGGTTGCCAAGTTGCCCACCAACTCATTATCAGCCATAGGGCAGCCTCCTAGGCCTTTTATGGCAGTATCAAAATAACGACAACCGGCTATAAATGCGGCGTCAACCTTTGATTTCCAGTTATTTGGATGACAATGAAGGTGGGCTCCAATTTCAAGTTTTGGAAACTCCTCCATCACGGATCCAACCAAATAACCAATGTCATCAGCGGAAGCTAACCCCACTGTATCAGCAAGAGCAATTTTGGAAATACCAGCATTTCGAAGTTGATCGAGCCAGCCAATTACCACATCGTCGTTCCAAGCATCCCCATAAGGGTTGCCAAACGCCATGGAAATATACACCAACAATTCTTTATTCGATTGATCTGCAACTTCTTTCAATCGTTGAACGGTTTCAAACGAATCAGCAATACTTGAATTGGTGTTGCGTTTTTGGAAAGTTTCAGAAACAGAAAACGGGAATCCGATAAAGGTAATTTCCGGGTGGGTAGAGGCATCTTGAGCTCCTCTCAAATTAGCAACAATAGCCAACAATTTAGTTGCACCTTCCAATTCAAGTCCTGCAAGTACCTCGGCGGTATCGCGAAGTTGTGGGATAGCCTTTGGAGAGACAAAACTACCGAAATCGAGTCTATCAAAACCCACTTTGAGCAGCTTGTTCAGGTAGGAGATTTTTGTCTCTGTAGGTATAAAATCATGAATGCCCTGCATAGCGTCGCGGGGGCACTCAGTAATAAATACACGTTGGTTTGATGACATATTGACTAAAAAACCCGCTGTAAATCAACGGGTGTATTGGTTCAACTTATGATTTTTATTTAACTAAAACCCCGTCCGCTTCAAAAACAAGTTCCGTTTTAGGTTCTGTAATTTTCTCAATTTCTTCTTTCGATTTTTTGGCATCTTCTGCATAATGGCGCAACTCCTCAACAGTAGTTGTTTCAACCTTTGCTCTTCCCTCCATCACCACTGTTTTACCGGAAATATCTTTAGGGACAAAAAAACCATAATCGGTGAACGATACCCGCATTGTAGTGCCATCGCCTTTATCGATGGTCATCCAGCAACCTTTTGTTTGACAAACTTTGGTGACTTTCCCTGTAACTTTTGCCGAAACTTCCTCTTTGCCATTCATTTGAGTCATTAGTTCGGGCATAGTAATTGCTCCCTTTTCGTCAATTTTAGCACCGAAATGGGTGTCTTGTCCAACGCTACTTTCACAGGAATAAATCCCGGCAGCCAGGAACATAATAAAGATGTATTTTTTCATTGTAGATTAATATTTATGCAAAAGTAGTAATTTATGTACGAAATTGGGTCGAGGATCGGCGCCTGCTTCAACCCGACAGAGTTATATTGGCGGAAGTAAGCAACCCGGCCGACTTTTAGCAAACCTCCTGACTATCCCACTGACTCACTACCCAACTTCCCTACTACGCAACTTCCCCACTATCCATTCCTCACTACTTCATTTTAAATTTCACAGGCAATGTAAACCTCATACTCACCTTTTCATTTTTATAAGTCGCCGGCTTCCATTTAGGCATCGATTTTACAACACGAATGGCCTCATTCGTAAGTTCGGTGTCCGGACTGCGTATTGCTTTTACATTTTCAATTGCACCTGTTTTAGTAACTACAAATTGCAAATACACACTTCCTTGGAGTCCTTTTTCACGAGCTTCGACAGGATAATGAATGTTCTTACTCAAATATTTCATGAGTTCCTCATCACCACCGGGAAAAGTTGGCAGTGTTGATCCGAAAGTATAAATTGTATCTTTTTTTGAAACGCTATAGCTTCGTGTTTCTTTTTTGGTTGCTTTCACATATTCTTTCACGATTTGATAATCGATACATTTTCCTTTTTCAACTACCTTCATGTTGGTAGCTACCTCTGCTTGCTGAATAATTCCTTGATCGGAAACAAATACGGTATCTGTTTCCAAACATTCTTGTTTAAAAAAAGCATAAATTTTTTCCTTTTCAGGTGAAATGGCTGCCTCATATTCTTCTTGCAACATAGAGCACTTATCGCATCCATCGTGTTGAGCAAAAAGTTGAGAAGATGAAAAAATCAGAAGAATTAACAGTCGTTTCATAGAAGCTTTTTTTATAATAATAACAGTATTTGAACAAATGGTTATTCTCAATTCAGACAACTAAAATACAAATTAATCAACAATCAGATTGCAAACAAAAATAGTTATTTAACTTTCATTTTTCCCATCACAACACCCAAAAACTCCTCAAAAACAAAATCATTTGTTGCAATAATTTCTTTACCAAAAACATAATTATTATTTCCGGTAAAATCACACACCTTCCCTCCTGCCTGCTGCACAATAAATGCTCCTGCTGCAACATCCCATGAGTTGAGACCATATTCATAAAATGCTTCAAATCTACCACAAGCAACATATGCTAAATCCACAGCAGCAGAACCGGGTCGTCGAATGCCATGAGTATTTCGCATGCAGTAATCAAATATCTCCATGTATTCGCTAAGGCGGGAAAAGTTTGTGTAAGGAAAACCTGTTACAATGAGCGAATCGGAAAGAGTTGTACGTTTCGAAACATGTATTTCTTCACCATTCACATAAGCTAAATTTCCTTTTGAAGAATAAAAACATTCGTTTAAATTCACCTCATGAATTATACCAAGCACTAATTCTTTCCCATCCATCAATGCTACACTCACGCAATAGCAAGGGACACCATGCACAAAATTGGTGGTGCCGTCTAAAGGATCAATTATCCACTTGTATTGTTCATCCGTAAAATCAGCGGTATTTTCTTCAGTAATAAATCCACTTTCAGGAAGAACTTTTCTTAAACCATCAACAAGAATTTTCTCTGCTGTTTTGTCAACATAAGAAACCAAATCATTGAATCCTTTATGTTCAACAGTAGAATTATCAAAATTTTCGGCTTGTTCTCTAATAAATACCACCGCATCATTAACTACATCTCTTGCTTGCTCACAAATTAATTTCAAATCCATAATCACGCTGTTGATGTAGTTTTATTTTTAGCCATTTTACGAAACACAATAATTCCAATTACACCCAAAATAACAAGGACAACTGAAATAATTTCTGCCTGAGTTATATCATGACCATTAATGTGATACTTTGTATTGACTCTAATTTTCTCTATGAAAAAACGTTCAATTCCATTTAGAATCAAATAAATACTAAATAATACACCTGGAATAGAAATTTGTTTCCTTAAACTCCATAGTACAAAAAATAATCCTATGCACATTACTGCTTCGTAAAATGGGGTTGGAAAAACCGGTTGCGGCAACATCATACAATGCCTTCCCACACAACCGGGAATAGGAATTCCCTCACTCAACACATTGTGCGGATATTGATAACTCCACATCCAATCTGGAAGAAAATTCATCCATGATGGTTTCGTAGCTAAATTTGGCACTCCCCAGTCACCATCACCTGCAATATGGCACCCAATTCGTCCGGTGCCGTATGATAACATAAGTCCCGGTGCGGCACAGTCGGCAAAATGAAAAGGATTCATTTTGTTTTTCATTGCATACCATATTACCCCCGTACCGCCTACTATTAAACCTCCATACATTGTTAATCCACTAAATGAAACCAGTGTTCCCCAAGGGTCTTCCGCAAAATCACCAAGGTTTTCTAAATTGTGAAATATTTTAGCGCCAATCAAACCGGATACAGCTGCAATTATTGTTACGTTTCCTACTAGCTGATAAGGATGAACTTGTTCAATGCGCATTTCAGGTTTATCCAATTTCTGACTTTCCCTCTCACGATATTTCAAAAATGCTCCAATTCCTCCGGCAATAATTCCACCTAATAATGAACCTTCTGTTGAAAGCAATATGCCTTGAGTATCGGCAACAAATTCTTCATAATTTGCTATTGCATAAAAAAGTTTGTATCCAACAATAAAACCTATTAAAAATGAAATCAGAAGTTCCTGAAACTTTGCTTTTTCTCCAACAAGTGTCTTTACCGTAATTGGAAAAAATATTCCCAATTTCTCTTTCCGTTTTAACTCGAGCGATAAAGTATATGCTGCAAGTAAAAATGAAATCGCCATCATAAACCCGAAACTCTGAATGGGTAGTGGAATATTTAATCCGGTTAAATCAAAAATAAGATCGGATATGGTTGGATACATAAAATCAGTTTAATAATAAATAACTTGTTTAGGCTAAAACGCTTTCAAGGATAGTCACCTCTACATCACCGTTATTGCTAATCGACTCCAATTTGCAATCGTAAATTTTGTTTATAAAATTAGAGTTATAGGGCACTTTTACTTTCACATAATTCCGTGTAAAGCCATGCATCCATCCCTCTTTATTATCCGCTTCAAACAATACACTTTGAACAGTTCCTAATTGACTGTCGTAAAATTTTCGAAGTTTCTTAGCGGATAAAATTCGAAGTTGCTTATTTCTTAATTTTCTAATGTTCATCGGAATAGCATCCTCAAGTTCAGCTGCAAGTGTGTTGTTTCTTTCAGAATAGGTAAAGACATGTAAATAAGAAATATCCAATTCATTCAAAAAGTTATACGTTTCTAAAAAATCAGCATCTGTTTCACCCGGGAAGCCAACAATCACATCCACACCGATACAACAATCCGCCATTTTATCTTTAATATTCTTTATTCTGTCTTTGTAAATTGCGGAAAGATATCTTCTTCTCATTTTTTTGAGAATTTTGTCGGACCCACTTTGCAAAGGAATATGAAAATGCGGAACAAATTTATTTGAATTTGCAACCAACTCAATTATATCAGGACTTAATAAATTGGGTTCGATGGAAGAAATACGAATTCGTTCTAACTTTTCAATTGAATCAAGTATTCGTGCAAGTTCTAAAAACGAAGATTGACGATTTTCTGTACCAGGTTCATAAATTCCAAAATCACCCAAATTAATTCCTGTGAGAACGATTTCGCGAGCACCGGAATATAAAATCTCATGTACTTCAGCAACTACCTTTTCAACAGTATTGCTTCTACTTCCACCACGGGCTAAAGGGATGGTACAAAAACTGCAATTATAATCACATCCATCCTGAACTTTCAAAAACACTCTTGTTCTATCGCCGGCAGACCAAGAACTCATAAAATGATTCACATCACTAATCTCACATGATTTTACCAACGGCTCACCTTTCATCAAGAGAGAATCGAGCCAAGCAGCAGCATTGAACTTTTCGCTTGCTCCCAGCACCAAATCAACTCCGGGAATTGTTGCTATTTCTTCAGGTTTTAACTGTGCAAAACAACCTGTTATGGCAATTATTGCCTCAGGATTCACTGAGAGTGCTTTTTTAACAATCGTGCGGCATTCTCTATCTGCATTTTCAGTAACCGAGCAGGTATTTATCAAAAAAACATCCGGCAATTGCTCAAAATCAACCTTTTGGTAGCCGGCAGCCGATAATTGCCTGCCAATCGCAGATGTTTCAGCAAAATTCAACTTACAGCCTAAGGTATGATAGGCTATTTTTCTGGCAATTTTCACGGCGCAAAGGTAGTGAAATTGAGCTAAAATTATTAATATACCTTTATGTTTGCCTACTGCCCCTGTAAAATAGAATAAAGTGAATAAAAAGATCAAAATAGTGGATTTTGTGTCTCTAACTTCGGGTAAATTTGCAGCATGACTAAATGGATATTTTTGTTGGGACTTTCTGTTACTTTGGCAATAGGATGCAAGCAACAATCTGATAAATCTAAGGGCAAAAAGGTATTCAGGTATAATGAAGCATCCGGAATAAGTTCGTTAGATCCGGCTTTTGCAAAAGGCCAAGCCGATATTTGGGCTTGTAACCAGTTGTATAATGGTTTGGTGCAAATAAACGATGCTCTTGAAGTTCTTCCGGCAATTGCTCATAATTGGGAAATTACTGAAAATGGAACTTTGTACACTTTTCACTTACGTGATGATGTTAATTTTCACAATGACCCTAACTTTAAAAATGGAAAAGGTCGAAAAGTTACCGCCCACGACTTTGAATTCAGTTTCAACCGTATTCTGGATCCTGCTGTTGCATCGCCGGGAAATTGGGTGTTTAACACAGTTGCTTTTGATTCGTCAACCTCTTCATATGGCTTTAAAGCTGTTAACGATTCTACATTTAGTATTCAACTTGTAAGACCCTTCCCTCCTTTCATTGGTTTGCTAACATCTTTGTATTGTTCTGTAGTTCCTTTTGAAGTTGTGACACATTATGGAAAAGATTTTCGCCAGCATCCCATCGGAACCGGACCATTTAAATTCAGTTTGTGGGAAGAACGCACCAATCTTATCTTTCTTAAAAACGAAAAATATTTTGAAAAACAAGATGGTGTTCAATTGCCATTTGTTGATGCTGTTTCCATTTCATTCATAAATGATCGTCAGTCGGCATTTTTGGAGTTTGTGAAAGGCAATCTCGATTTCCTTTCGGGAATTGATGCTGGTTACAAAGATGAATTACTGACACGCACCGGCAGTTTACGAGAAAAATACAAAGGAAAATTTGTGATGGAAACTTGCCCCTATCTCAATACCGAATATATGGGTTTTTTGATGAAAACTGATGCTGTATCTACAACTAACAACCCTCTTACTGATGTCAGAATTCGAAAAGCTATCAACTATGGCTTCGATCGAAAAAGAATGATTACGTATCTTAGAAATGGTATCGGCACACCCGGAATTTATGGCATGGTACCGCCCGGTTTACCCTCCTTCGATAGTACCTTGGTTAAAGGGTACAATTACCATCCGGCCACGACCGCAGCGTTGTTGAAAGAAGCAGGTTACCCGGGTGGAAAAGGGTTGCCAGAAATTGTTATGTCGACAACCAGAGAATATCAGGATTTATGTGAATTTATGCAAGGACAATTAGCAGAATCAGGAATAAAAATTAAGTTGGAAGTGAACCAGGGAGCTGCTCATCGTGAGATGGTGGCAAAACAAAAGTTAGATTTTTTCAGGGCGTCCTGGATTGCCGATTATCCCGATGCGGAAAATTATTTATCACTTTTTTATAGTCCCAATTTCGCACCGGTAGGGCCAAATTACACACACTTTAAATCAGAAGCTTTTGATGAACTATACCGCCAATCGGTGAGCATCACTAACGATAGTATCCGTTACCAACTTTTTCAACAAATGGATCAACTTATTATGAACGAATCACCTGTTGTTATTCTTTATTACGATCAGGTTGTAAGGCTTTACGGAAACAATATTTCCGGGCTAGGTAAAAATGGGATGAATTTGTTGAGTATTAAAAGAGTGAAAAAAAATTAGTTTATTGGTTTATTAGTTTATTGGTTCATTAGTTTATTAGTTTATTTAGTTTATTTGTTTTATAGCCTGCCAGCTTGCCATCGACAAGCATAAACTTGCGATGGGAGGCTAGTTTTATTATTTATTGTGTCCTCCGAAGCTCAGACGAAAAATTTAAAGCGTCCTCCGAATTTACATAGTTTGACGCTACATATTTTGTTAAAAATAATTTGTTCATCATTGTCAGATAAAAATTAAATCATTTACTGTCATTTCGCTTGCTACATTTCCTGTGTGTTTGGTTGCTTTGGGTTCGAATAATAAATTAAAAACAATTTCGCCGTTTGTTCTTGGCCGGTGTTCAACGCCCTTTGGAATAATAATTATTTCTCCTTCTTTTATTTCGGATGTGGACCCATCGCGGAAATCTATAAAAAGCGTTCCTTTAAAAACCATAAAAAGTTCATCTTCATTTTCGTGAGTATGCCATACGAAATCATCTTTAAGTTTACACAATTTTACATATTGTCCATTGAGTTCACCAATGATATGTGGTGTCCATTGTTTGTGAAACAACGAAAACTTTTCCATTAAATTAATTGATTTTATTTGTTCCATTTGATAAGTTTGAAAACAAAGATAAATATTGATTTGTAAATAAAAAAGTCTTTCTTAATTGATAGCGGGTTGGTTTATTAGTTTATTAGTTTATTAGTTTTATGGATTTATAGTTCATTGGTTTATTGACCTGCCAAGCTAAAAACAAGATTTTGCTTGACGATAACAGGAAGGTTTATTAAATTACTTTGGGGTCAATTCATCCTCTGAAACTGTAAGACAATGCTGTTTTGTTAAAACTTTTTTATAACTTAGGAAGAAGAGTCTGCCGAAAACTGCAGGCTGTAAACTGTTTTTATGACATAAATCATTAATCCTTTCAAAGAAAAACTTTAAATTTGTAGTTGCAAACAACATCCAATCATGAAAATAAAGAAAATATTAACGCCTATTGATTTTTCAGAGAACTCTATGAATGCGTTGAAGTACGCCATAGACTTTGCCAAGGGATCGGGGTCGGAAATTTATGTTTTGCATTTAGCGGATCCTGATTTGTTGGAAAACGATTTAAAAGGGAATTTATCACCTGAACATTTACTCGATCTTTTAAAAACGGATAAGATGTTTGAAGGTATAAAAGTGACAACCATTCATAAGAAAGGAAATGTTTCAGAAGGGATTTTAAATGCATCACAAAAACATGATATTGACTTGGTAGTGATGGGTACACTGGGTGCAGGCGGAGTTCATCGTAAACTAGTAGGAACCAACACCACAACAGTAGTCGATAAATCGCAATGTTCAGTGTTGGTTGTTCCTTCAGAAGCTAAATTTTCGTCTATTAAAAAAGTAGTTTTGGCCGTAGATCTTGAGCACCGATCAGATAAATTGATTGTAGACATTGTGAATACCATGAAATTGCAGCAGGCTTCTATTTTGTTGGCTTATGTTGGAATTGATGAAGATCACCATTTTGAACGAGATCTTGAAAAATTGACCGATTCGATAAAAAAATCTACTGATTACAAGAAGGTGCTATGCAAAGTACTTCATACTACTGATTTTCCCGACAGTCTCGAAAATTTCTCAAAAGATATTGAGGCCGATCTTATAATAATGATTACGCACCATCGAGGAGTTTTAGAGTCTATTTTTGATCCAAGCGAAACGAAATCATATGCTTATCACACTACAATTCCTTTGATGGCTGTGCCGCATCATAAAAAACCGGTCTACTTTTTTTAATTACTCTAAAAAGCACTATTTTCTTGAATAGTTTTCATAGAGTGAGAGTTTGAATAATCCAAAGTTATTTGATACTTTTTTCATGCAACGAAAAAAGCTATACTTTCGTCTTATTACTGATTTCCCAATCCATAACCAAAATGAAAAAAAGCTTGTTCCTTTGCGCCGCTGCCTGTATTTTAAGCTATTGTTCTAATAGTCAATCTTTTACAACACCATATTTTGAAGGTTTTGAAACGGGATCACCGGGATGGACCACTTATTCATTGAATCCGGGTTCGCAATGGGAATTGGGGATGCCGGCATTCGGGGCAACTTCATCCACTCATTCGGGAAATTCATGCTGGGATATAAATTTGGATAGCGCCTATAAGAGCAACGCCGAATCTTTCTTAATCAGTCCGGCATTTAATTTCAGCGGAATCGTGGGATTGCGACTTTCGTTTTGGCATAATTTCATTGACGAGGCATACTGGGACGGATTGATTCTTCAATACACCCTCGACACCACCAATACCGCTTGGGTAACTTTGGGATCCATGAATGCTTTGGGAGCAAGCAATTGGTATACTGATTCCCTGTTAAATTCCAGCGGTTTGCCGGGATGGTCAGGAAATTCAGGTGGCTGGATACAATCGAGTTTAATATTTCCAAATTTCAGTGGATCAGGTGATGTTTGGTTCCGCTTTCAATTTACATCGGATGGAAGTGTGAATTTAGACGGTCACTCGATCGATGATTTTTCAATTGAAGAAACGGCAATCAACGTAATATCTGGTTCTATTTTTTCGGATGACAATAATAACGGAATAGTTGATGCGGGTGATTTGCCATTTGCTAATGTACCTGTTGCCTGTAACTCAGTTAACGGCACTCTGTATCAAACAACCGATTCGAACGGATACTATTCATTTATTGTTGATTCGGGAGTGTCGTATACAGTATCGGCAACTAATCCAATTTACACAACCATTTCGCCGGCTTCTTTTACAACCAGCTTCAGCGGAACCAATCAGCTAAGTGGAAACAACGATTTTCTGCTCACCATTATTCCGGGTGTGATTGAAGTTGAAATTGATGCTCAAAGTAATTTCGTTCGTCCCGGTGTTGCTCACCATTTGAATGTGAATTACCGCAACAACGGAACAGCAGTCACCTCCGGAACTATATCGGTCTATTACGACAATTCATTTACCTTCTTGTCGTGTTCCGATCCTTCCTCTCCTACCGGTCCGTTTTCACTTGATATTCCCTATACCAATCTTGTTCCCGGCGAGCAACGCAATGCAACATGTGTGTTTATGGTTGACTCTACACTAGCGATAGGTTCACCAACGAGCTCTGTTGTTTTCATCACACCTTCCTCTACCGATACGCTGCCACTGAACAACCGAGATACCCTAAATTTAAATGCCGTAAATTCATACGATCCCAATGATAAACGTGTGGAGCCAATTGGTGATTTGTCGCCTTTACAAGTTCAAAATGGAATTGATTTGAATTATACAGTAAACTTCCAAAACACAGGAACAGCCGTTGCCTTTCATGTAAATGTTTATGATCAAATTGATAACGACCTAGATTTAACTACATTTGAATTAACAGGAAGTAGTCATGCTATAACCTCTTGGACAATCGATGGCAATAGAGTATTACATGTTACATTTGCCAACATCAATCTCCCCGATTCAAATGCCAATGAACTTGGCAGTCATGGATATTTTAAATATAAAATACGTCCTCTCACCACAACTTCAGTTGGAAACGTGATAGACAATACCGCTGCTATTTATTTTGATAACAATTTGCCGATTCTCACCAATACCACTTCTAATATGGTAGTAATACCAACAGGCATTGCTACTATCAACAACAAACAACTCTTTTTATTCCCTAATCCTAACTCAGGCAACTTCTATATAAGTACTACTGATAAATTTAATGAATGGCAAATATTAAATTCTATTGGTCAAACTGTTGCTAAAGGAAAAACTAATTCCGATGCTGGTTTAATAGAAATTCAAACTTCTACATTATCATCCGGGATATACCTGATTAGGTTACAGGGCTTAAACAGTACAATTATGACAAGCTCTTTCATTATAGAGTAGTCAAACTTAGCTTTTAAAACGGAAGAGACAAAAAATCCCTTCCGTTTTTTTATGTTTTAGTTTTTCTTTACGGATGCGTTTTTCCGGAAGTAATACTTTAGTATGATTTTTCGGTTTTGGCGATTTTCAATGTTGGAGGAATACTCCTTTTATATACTTTCACTCATAAATCACCACCCCGTCATGAAAAACATATTCTTAGTAATTATCGCTTGCCTTTTACCAGTGTGGCTGAGCGCTCAGCGTGTGACTTTACCCTATTTCGAAAATTTTGAGAATGGAATGAATGGCTGGTCGACGGCTGATGATGGACAAGGTACAGCGTGGGAGTTGGGCACTCCAACATTTGGACATACACTTGCTGCCTTTTCGGGAAGCAAGTGTTGGGATGTGAATTTAAACACCGCTTATCTGAACAATGCTAACTGTCAGTTGATCTCTCCAATTTTTGATTTCTCTAACGTTTCTCGCGTATATGTTTCTTTCCAAACGAATTATAGAGTTGAGTATTTGTGGGATTATTTATCGGTGCAATACACAGTGGACAATGGTGATGTATGGAATTATTTACCTTTTCCGGAACTCAACAATCCCGACGGCTATACTTCACGTTGGGTAGAATCAAGTTTGGTGATAGATGAACTGTACGGTTATCCGAATGTGCAATTTCGTTTTAGTTTTGTTTCGGATGCTAATGTAATTTATGATGGGTACTCGATTGATGATTTTAAAATTGAGATGGATCCGCTATCGGCTCCGGCAATAAATTCGAATGAGGATTTATTCACGGTTTATCCAAATCCATCGAGTGGGGAAGTTACTTTTGATTTCAATGCAACAAATTATAAAAATACCGAAATAATAATCTACGACACAAAAGGCCAACAGGTTTTTCACGAAACATCATTTGTGCCATCGCATAACCTCCAATTAAATCTTTCTCAGGGGATTTATACAGTTGTGGTATCGAACGGAAGCATGCTATCACAACAAAGGTTAGTGATAATGTAGTTGCTACTACGAAAAGAGTTTTTTGTCCACATCAGCTATTTTTCGACATCACAAATCAGCAACATCACTTTTAAGAGTGAATATATGGTTCAAAAACAGCAACATTAAAGAGGTTTAGAATCTCCGAGTATTTTTCCCAGACGCAAGGATAGAAAAACTGAAATTTCAGGAGGAGCAAATGATTTTTTCTTATATTTTTTATAGGAATAATCCACAGTTGAACGAGGCAAATTCAAATTCTGATTTCCAGAGTACAGATAATCATCTGACTGAACTATTTCATCTCCAAATTTAGCCCATAAATAACCATAACTCATTGTAATTCCTACTCCTAACCTTTTATTAAAAGAATATCCAACTTCAAGAAAACCATTAACTGCAGTTCCTTTACCTCCTTCTACTTTAGTTTCTGACTGTATGCTTCTTTGAACATAATATTGATTCCCTAAGTTTGTTACCAAAACAATATCCTTTCCTTCGAAATATGATATGAATTCTTTAACCTGGTAAAAAGCAAGTTCAATTCCTGTAGAAATATTTAATTTATCAAAGTTTTTGTGAAAACTCAATGCAGGATTAAAATTGGTTACAGTTTGCTTATTCCAAAAGTCACCATTAAGACCATTTGAATTGTATACATAGCTATTATGCGTTTTGGAGTTACCATATCTCAATCGAAGCGATAAATGTTCGTTAAAAAATATTTTTCCGGTAATGTTATATTTGAATTTGGAAGCTTCTGCGTCTGCTGACTCATCAAGTATATACAAAGGATTCGAAATGTAAAAATAATCATCCAGCACTTCTTGAATCTGTCCATTATTGCCAATTCCGGCTGAAAATTCAAATCTACGGGTTTGGGCATTTGCCGACAAACACGAAAATGCAAATAGTAAATAAAGATAAGTTTTCATTTGTGATATCATAACTTTAAAAATTATATTATTTGATCTGTTAATCTGTTGATTCGCTTAATATTTGCTAAAAGTAATGTAATTTCCCTCATCAATAACTACATATGATGATTTTAATTTTATCTTGGGTTGCAAACTACATTCTAAGTTTTCAATTTTTCGCCCCTCGGGATTTTTAATCACGATGGCATAAATGCAAGGGATCTCCGATCCCTGAAATTTGATGGGTGAAGGAATTTGTTTTGGAGAAAAATATAATGGCGATGATGGAGGGATTACGACGGTTGAAGTTCATCTTTTTTCTCAAGTTAATCTTCGCCTTCCTCCCGCGTGATATGCTACGCTTTATTGTTGCTCATCGTGCGGGAGGTCGTGGTTGGGTTTGATGTTTTTACCGATATTTGGTGCCTCTGGCACCTTGTTTTTAGATTTTTTAATGCAATAAAGTTGTATTAAAAATAAATTTTTTATTAAGGGAAAAAAGAAGTTTTATTGCGAAAAATGTAAAGTTAAAAGGATAATTTGTCTTCAATTTTAACCCGCCCCCATCATCGCTGAGGCTAGCGGGGGTCGGGCAGGCCTTTCAGTTTTCAGTTTTAAATTTGGGTCGAAGTGAAAATTTAAAATTTAAAATTTAAAATTTAAAAATGTAGGTCCTATTCACTTTTAACCTTTCAGTTTTCAGTTTTCAATTTTCAATTCGCGTTGACGGCGGATGCGAAGCGTATATTTGGGTCGAAGCGAAAATTGAAGAATTAAAATGAAAATTTAAAAATATTCCTTCTATTCAATTTTAACCTTTCAGTTTTCAATTTTCAATTCGCGTCGACGGCGGATGCGAATCGAATATTTGGGGCGGGCGAAAATTGAAGAATTAAAGGGTAATTTAACTTCAATTTTATATTTTCCTTTTTCACGTGCTTCTTGCATTATCTTTTGTTATTCTTTAAAGATCTATCATACTTAAGGTTGAATTTAAAGGAATTGTATACAATTTCATTGCATTTTCCAACTAATTCACTAATTTTAAATTAAATTACATAGTAATTAAACTACATTTATGTTTTATTTAGGATGTTTCGTGTATACTTTATTTCAATCCTAAAGTGTTATGAAGATAATAAAAAGCTTAATATTAATCACACTTCTGATCGATTCAAATTTGGCTTATTCACAGAATTTGGAATACCATCTCACATCCGATTCCATTGTCCATAGCATACAGGAAAATACAAGTTTTTATGCCTCTTCATTACTTACCAACACCTCTGTAACTGATACTTTGTTCGTTGAAATTATACGAACAGTAAATGAATTACCAAAATTCTGGCGATCTAGTATTTGCATAAATATCTGTTTTCCTGATTTTGTTGACAGCACAGTTATCTCAATTCCACCCGGTGGAAGTCAGGAACTGAAAGTTTATTTTTTAAGTAGTGAACCCAATTCAAGCATTGCCCATGTTCGCTTACAAATTCGCGATTTAGCAAATTTATCTGTTTTATATACACCCAATTTTTATGCCTATGATATTTCAAATTACCCGACACCTATGGTTGAAGAACCTCCAACCAAAGTGCTTGCTTCTCCAAATCCATTTATTGATTTTACCTTGTTACAAATGCCTGATTTCTTGAATCGTGCTACATTTACACTTTACAACTCAAGAGGCCAACAGGTGCTTAAATTGGAGAATCTGAATGATAATTATATCAATCTTTATATTGACAATTTACCTGCTGGTGTTTATTATGGATTCATCAATCAGGAATCAGGCCAATACAGATTTAAGTTGGTAGCAAATCGTTAAAGTGACCTTTTTTCAGTTTTTCATTTTATATTTGGTTCGAAGGGAAAATCATAAGCAAATCCTAAGTATTATATTCTATTCTAAATTTTTTTTTATTTCGGAATTATAGTAATTTTACACTGGATTTTCTATTTAACCATTTTTTAACAATTTTCAAAATGAATCAAAAAACTCAAGAATTAAAAGAAAGACTAATTCGTTTTTCAGTTATTATAACTGAAATTAATGAAATGTTACCAAAAACAAAGGTTTCAAACTACCTAGGCGATCAACTTTTAAGATCAGGTTTGTCTCCGGCACTCAATTATGCTGAAGCAGAATTTGGCGAATCAAAACCTGATTTTATTCACAAACTTAGGATTTGTCTTAAAGAACTAAGTGAGACCGAAGTCAATTTAAAAATTATCAACCAAAAAGGAATTCTCAATGACAAGTATTCTTTAACCGGTATCATATCCGAATGTGGTGAATTAATTGCAATTTTTGTTAAAAGTGTAGAAACCGCAGTTAATAACCTAAACAAAGAGAAAACTGAAAAGATTATAGGTTAATTTCTATTCAATTTTAACCCGCCCCCATCATCGCTGAGGCTAGCGGGGGTCGGGCAGGCCTTTCAGTTTTCAGTTTTAAATTTGGGTCGAAGTGAAAATTTAAAATTTAAAATTTAAAAATGTAGGTCCTATTCACTTTTAACTTTTCAGTTTTCAGTTTTAAATTCGCGATGACAGCGAAATCGAAGCGTGAATTTGGGTCGAAGCCTGCCCGACCCCTGGTGGAATGCGCTATGATGGGGCGGGGGAAAATTGAAAGGTGAAAACTGAAAATTGAAAATTGGCATCTATCTTCAATTTTATATTTTTAGTACCTCGGGTCTCCCACCGTCTCCAGCCGCGCTAGTTTCTCCACTTCCACACTCGGAAAACCAAATTCTTCCACTACTTTTCCCAGAATCAGGTACACTCCTCTTCCCTTGAAAGGATAACGGTGAAGGCTATCGGAAAAGTGAACGGTGTCGAAGAATTGGCCTTCGTCGTCGAGGAAGGTGCCGAAGTTCATCATGTCCTGGCGTATGGTGGTAACGTACTTGATGGTGACGAGATTGCCCACCAATCGCACCTTTTTGCCTATGTGATTCACCAGTTCCTTTGCCTTTACCTCGCCCCTGAATTCGGTTTTCAGCAGATCGAATGCCGACAGTGTAACGGGAAAACCGAGCAACTCCATCTCGTCAAAGGCATCTTCAACAGTTTGGTGAACCAACACCGGAAGTTCGAAGTGTTTGGCAGGTGTCGAAAAAAGTTGCTGCATGGAAGGAGGCGGCGTAGACTTACCTAAAATCATGTGCGCATCCCACAGCAATTGCTTTTTATCGATGCCGGTGAACCGGAAAGCATCGAGGCGAATGAGGAGAATGAGTTGCTCGATGGTGATGCGGGTGCGGTGAACGAAATCTTCGAGATCGGTATAATCACCGTTATCGAGTCGCTCCATGGGAATGCTCTGCGCGAAGGATGGATTCGAAATTCTGAACGAGGTTAAATCCCAAATAAATATCGGTTCCGTAAATGGTGGTGTTGTACTCACTTTTGTTCACGCAGGGAAGATGAATTTTCGCGCCCCATTTCCGTGCTTCGTTCACATACACCCACGTGCTGTAAAATCCTCCGAAATTATTGATCACACCCACATGAAATTCGTGAGGGAAATAGGTTTTTAAATACAGACTCTGATAACTCTCCACCGCATACGAAGCCGAGTGCGCCTTCGAAAATGAATATCCCGCAAAGGATTCAATTTGCCGCCACACCTCTTTGGTGAGTTCATCGGGATAACCCTTTGGCCTTGCAGTTTTCGAAAAATTTATCCACTATCAGCTGCATCTCCTTCTTACTCCTCGACTTCCCGCTCATGGCACGGCGCAACACATCGGCATCAGCCAGATCGAGACCCGCAAAATGGTGACACACTTTAATCACATCTTCCTGATACACCATCACACCATAGGTTTCTTCCAACTGCTCCTTCATAACGGGATGCAGATATGAAAATCCATCGGGATTATGAAAGCGCTTGATATATTCCTTCATCATCCCACTTTTCGCCACACCGGGACGAATGATGGAACTGGCAGCCACCAGACTCACATACTCCGAGCAGTGCAACTTCTTCAGCAAACCACGCATGGCAGGACTCTCAATATAAAAACATCCAATGGTATCGCCCGATTTCAATTGCTCTTTCACCATCTCATCGCGCTTGAACATCGGCACATCGTGCACATCCACTTTTATGCGGCGGTTGCGAAGTACAAGATCGGCGGCATCTTTTATGTGTCCAATCCCCCGCTGACTTAGAATATCGAGTTTTTCGAATCCTATAGCTTCTGCCACGTACATATCCCATTGGGTGGTCGGATATCCTTTCGGAGGAAGATCGAGCGCCGTATAGCAGGTAATGGGCTCTTCCGATATCAGAATACCACCGGCATGAATGGTTCGAAGATTTGGAAATTCACTCAGCATTTTTCCATAATGAAAAAGTGGCTTTGTGATGCTATCGAGTTCCATAGTTGTTTTACGTGATTCCACCAGCGCATCAATCTCTGCTTTCGGCAGACCATATACTTTTCCCATCTCCCGAATAATCGATTTTCCTTTGAAGGTAGACATCGCGCCAAGCAGAGCAGTATGTTCACGACCGTAGCGTTTGAAAATATATTCGGTCACATCATCGCGTTCTTTCCAGGAGTAGTCGATGTCGAAATCGGGAGGCGATTTGCGTTTGGGATTGAGGAAACGTTCGAAATAAAGATCGAGTTCAATGGGATCCACATCGGTGATACGCAGACAATAGGCGACAATACTATTGGCACCACTCCCCCGCCCTACATGATAAAATCCGCGCGACATGCTATAGCGGATAATATCCCAGGTAATCAGAAAATAAGATGAAAAACCGAGATTATCGATTACTTCGAGTTCATGTTTGATGCGACTAATGGCTTCTTTATTATTTTTCCCATAGCGATAAAGGAGTCCGTCATGAGCCAGCTTCTCGAGCAGCAAGCGGTCGTCGTAGCTGCTGCCTGTAAACGTTTTTTTATTTTTGATGGTTTTAAAATCGAAGCTGAAAGTACAATCATCCAAAAGTGCTTTGGTATTTCGCACCACTTGCGGCAAGTGCTTCATAACACTTTATCAGTTCGCTTTCGCGGATGAAGGACTTCAGAAGCATGAGCAAGCATTTCGGGTTCAAGTTGTGAAAGCAGGATATTGTTATCGATAGCACGAAGGTGCCGGTGTAATTCATAGCCTTCGTCGTTCATAAAAGTAACGGGTTGCAGCATGACGCCATTCTCGATTATATGATTGCTTTTCGCGGAAGCACGCAGCTTATTGATATCACGAATGGCAATACCGGCAAATTCATTGTCGTGGAGTTTGCCTGCCGGGAAACCGATGCAACGGATAAATCACATAGCACTGTTTAAAAGCGGCGCACGATCGGGATACGGTTCGCCGCTGATATTATGTTGTGTAATAAATTCATTGATCTCTTGAAACCCGGCATTATTTCTCGCAATCAGCGTATAGAGTGATCGTTACCATTTCGTATTTCAGCACCGGCAACAGGCTTTACTCCCACTTTCACGCACGCCTCCGTAAAATCGGGAATACCGGTTGTGTTGTTGATATCGGTTAACACCAATGACTTCCCATCCCGCATGGAGCGGGTGATTACGATCGACTCAATGGAGAGAGTGCCGTAGCGAAGGGAGTAGTTGGAATGGATAAACACAGATTAATGATGATTGCATTACAATCTTTTTGTAGATTGCAATATAACCATAATAAAATGTAGTTGAGGTAAATGAGGAGAAAAATTCAGCAATAAAACATCATTCTTTTATTTCCTCAAAAAAAACCGGCCTCCGGCCTCCGTAATCATCGACACGCGCTAGCCTCGAATTGCGTTTGAGGGTCTTGCGGCCCCCCGCCCCCCTAAACTAATCCACCCAATCAGCTATAAACAAATTGGTATCTCTGGTTCCGTTATTATTTCTGTTAGACGAAAAAATTAACTTCTTACCATCAAAGCTAAACATAGGAAAGGCATCGAAGAAACCATCATAAGTAATTTGCTCAAGATTGGTTCCATCAATGTCGATCATAAACAAATTAAACGGCATGCCTTTGGTTGAATTGTGATTAGAAGCGAAGATTACTTTTTTTCCGGAAGGGTGAAAAAACGGTGCCCAGTTAGCTTGTCCTAAGTTGGTCAGTTGGCGCAATTCAGATCCATCAGCATTACAAATATACAACTCCATATTAGTTGGCATCACCAATCCATCAGCAAGCAAATCTTTGTACACTTTTATGTCTTCTTCGGTAGTTGGACGAGATGCTCTAAAAATAATTTTGCTTCCATCAGGCGAAAAGAATGCGCCTCCATCGTAACCTAAACCAAAAGTAATTTGCTTCACATTGGAGCCATCAATATTCATGGTATATAGTTCGAGATCGCCAGATCGCATGCTAGTAAAAACAATTTTATCACCTTTAGGAGAAACGGTAGGCTCCGCATCGTAACCCGGGGAGTTAGTGAGTTGTTTCAAAATCTTTCCATCCATGTCGGCTACAAAAATGTCGTATGAGTCGAAAATTGGCCAAGTATATTTACCATCAGCCCTGCGAGGTGGAACATGTGGACAAGCAGCATCTTTAAGGTGGGTAGATGCGTAAACAATAGTTTTGTTTCCGGGCATAAAATACGAACAAGTGGTACGGCCTTGACCTGTACTTATTAATGAAGGCATTTTGTGCTGCATGTCTGCATCAGCAAGCTTGGTATAATAAATTTGATCACAAGGCACTTTCCAGGCGGGATTAGTTGCCTGAAAAGTGATCATCGTGTTATCAAAACTAAAATACGCCTCAGCATTATCGCCACCAAAAGTGAGCTGTTTAATATTTTTAAGATGTTTTTCTTGAGGATAATGTACTATATTGGCTGCAGGACGAACTTTGTTGGTGTCGAGGTCATTACCCGAAAAGACAGTTAAACTACTAAAAATCAATACTAAACTTAAAGCGATACATTTCATAATCTAAGGTATAATTAGTCGCCACAAAGGTAAATTTGTTCTTTCTTTGTATTGTCAAACGACTGTAAAAAGAACCACTCAACGGCATCATTTTTGTTGTAATGTATCCATATTTAAAAATAAATCGTATATTTGAATATAAATTTAATGGTTCATGCAATAAGTTAAAATAACAGCCGTTATCTATAGTTAAATAAAAAAACCGTCCGATTCTCACTTTAAAACACCACCACCGCATAGAATAAACTTTACTCTGACAAAACAACTTACTTAAGTTCTAACTTGTAAACAGAGGCACTATGCGCTATTCGGAGATTACTGACAACGAATTAATTACAAAATTTCTTACAGGTGATGAATCCAGTTTGGAGCAACTCATTATCCGGCATCAAAAGAAGGTATTTACCTCCATTTTACTATTGGTAAAAGATAAAGAACTCGCTGAAGACATCTTTCAGGAGACCTTCATAAAAGTAATAAATACTTTACGATCAGGGAATTACCATGAAGAGGGCAAATTTCTTACCTTGGGTAGTTCGCATCGGCCATAACTTAGTGATCGACTATTTTAGAAAGCAGAAGCGGATGCCAATGGTACGAGATACCGACGAATATTCGATAATGGACACGCTTAAGCTGACGGACGAAAATGTGGAGGATAAGATGATAACCACACAAATTCACGACCGAAATTCGACAGCTTATTGAATTTCTCCCTCTCGACCAAAGAGAAGTGGTAATTATGCGACATTACGCCGACATGAGTTTCAAGGATATTGCGGAAACCACCAACGTGAGCATCAACACCAGCCTTGGAAGAATGCGTTACGCTTTGATTAACCTCCGCAAATTAATTAAGGAAAAACAATTGATACTTGTAAAATAATTTTGAGGTAATAAAATAATTGCCGTTCGATTGCGTTTATGTGTTAATTCTCAACAAATTGCGCATGAGCGAAACCTCTACAACGGAACAATTATTTCTTTATCTCTTTAACGAGACCGGCCTGTCGGATACGGTGCTTATTCAACACGATATTGATACAAATTTGGAGACAGAAACCGAATTTGAGAACATTAAAATGGCGTTTGAATACGTCGACAAAGCCCTGATGGCGCCCTCTTCCAGATGTTTAAGCAACATTTTGAGATACTCGGCACAAACGGCTCACAAGGTAAATGCTTAATCAAAAGCCTCTGATATAATTATCAGGGGCTTTTGCTATTTTTGGACATGACAAGAAAAGAACGCTTTGAAGCTTTCGTAGCTTACTTTAGCGAACACATGCCAATTGCTGAAACCGAACTTCACTATTCGAGTCCTTATGAATTATTGGTTGCAGTGATTTTTTCTGCTCAATGCACCGATAAGCGGGTGAATTTAGTTATGCCGGACCTTTGATGCAAGCTTTTCCAACCCCTGAAGTGATGGCGGCTGCATCTTCCGATGAAATTTTCCCATTTATAAAAAGCATCAGCTACCCTAATAACAAAGCAAAAAACCTTGCGGGGATGGCCAATAAATTAGTAACTCTATTTTAATTGTATTGTGCCTTCAGAAATAGAGGAGTTGACTCAACTTCCCGGTGTTGGTCGTAAAACTGCCAACGTCATTGCTTCAGTTGTTTACGAAAAACCTGCAATGGCTGTTGATACTCATGTATTTCGAGTGGCGGCCCGAATCGGACTCACTATAGGAGCTAAAACTCCACTTGCAACAGAAAAGCAGTTAGTAAAATTTCTCCCAGAGAAAGTCGTACATAAAGCCCACCATTGGCTCATATTACACGGTCGTTATGTGTGCGTGGCGCGAAAACCTAAATGTGAAATATGCGGAATCACCTCTTTTTGTAAATATTTTATTTCCAAAAATAAAATAAAAATGAAGTGATATTTTTAAGTACTTTGGATAAAAGGTGATAAGAATCATTAAATTTTAAGTTGCAAGATCGATTTTTAATGGTCAGATTTGTGAAACCAAATTTATACTCATGTTTAAAGTTTCACGAATCATTTTACCGTTACTCCTGTTGGGATTGGGGGCAATGATTATTCAGAGTTGCATCCGCGACAGCAATCTTGAAAGTTATCCTATTGTAAGTTTTTCAACTGAAGTATTGCCTATCATCGCTGCGAATTGCACACAATCGGGTTGTCATGGCTATGTTAATACCGAAGAATTTAGTTTGATGAATTACTCCGATATTTTGGGACATGTGAGTCCCGGAAATGGAAGAAAAAGTAGTATTTATAGAGTTATTACAGGTCGATCACTTGAGAGTTTTATGCCCCCTTCGCCCTCTGAACCTCTTACAGAAGATCAAATACGCACCATATTTGTTTGGATTGAACAAGGAGCAATAAACAACTGAATCTATGAAAAAACTACTTCTCCTTTCTGTGGCAATTAGCTTCTTGGTTTCCTGCTACTATGATAATGCCTCTGAACTTTATCCGGCAGCCGGTCTCAATTTAAATTGTGATACAGTAAATGTTACCTACACAAAAAATATTGAACCACTCTTTATTTCCAATTGTGGAGCCAACAATTCCTGCCACAGTACCAGTATGGCCGAAGGTGGAGTAATATTGGATACTTATGCAAATGCCATTTTAGTAGATAATACTCTTATGATTGGTTGTGTTGAACATACATCAGGGTATTCACCAATGCCACCGGTTGGAAAAATTAGTGATTGCGGAATCAATCAACTTAAATTATGGATTCAAAACGGAAAACTACAATAACTCATGAAAATAAAATATCTACTCTCTACTCTATTTATATTTTCTCTTTTATTTTTTGTTCCGTTTGCCGCAAGCGCCCAAGATGATTTACTGGGCGAATTGGATAAAAACACAACTGAAACCAAAGTTGAAAACGACTATGTATTAGCCACTTTTAAAAGTACGCGCAACATTAATTTTCATACTGTGGAGGTATTGGGAAAGCGAACACTTGATTTTAGAATATCTCACCGTTTTGGTGAACTCAACACCGGCTCCTACAACCTTTACGGAATCGATGGACCGGCAAATATTCGATTGGGATTAGAGTACAGCTATGACGGCAGATTGATGGTAGGATTTGGAAGATCATCTTACCAAAAACTTTACGATGGGTTTCTGAAATTCAGGTTGCTGCGACAAACAGAAAATAACTCAATGCCCGTTAGTGTTACTTTATTTACATCTACCTATTACACCACTATTAAAAGATCCAAACAAATCAACAACAGGAATTGATAAATATGAACATAACACTAGCCGAATGTCGTTTGTAAACCAAATAATTGTTGCACGTAAATTCACACCTGCTTTTTCATTCCAAATAGCACCTGTTTATGTGCATTATAATTTAGTTGATGACTTTACTGATTTGAATGATATGTTTCTGGTGTCGGTTGCAGGGCGATTTAAAGTGAGTAAGCGAATAGCAGTTACCGGAGAATATGCCTACAACATCCTCGACTATTCGGTGAGGAAAAATTATTATAATTCATTGGGTTTCGGTATAGATATTGAAACAGGTGGGCACGTTTTTCAGGTGCATGTAACAAATTCCTTCGGCATTACCGACAATCAATTTTATCCTTACACTACCACTTCGTGGGCAGATAATGGAATACGAATTGGGTTTAATATATCAAGAGTCTTTACTCTTTAATGGATCTTTAATATTCTTTCAAGTGTGCGAGTCGGGGTGATTGGCCACCTAGTGAACATAGGCTTTTAGAGTGTGGTACATTTAATAAGCAGAAGCTTGGAATAATTATTTGCTATTGATAATCAAATAGTATTTCAAGTGAATTCCAATCAGTGAAAATCTGTTAAATCCGTCAGATCAGTGTTCCATTTTTGGGGCAATAATGGTTGCATAGAAAAATAAGGGAACATAGAGTTTGGGTTAGGTGTGTTGAAAAGTCAATTCCGAAAAATTAATCCGAAATTAAAATAAAAAGCATGGTACCGGGAAAAAAATATTTAAAGCATCAGGATATTTCACCATCAGAAGCGCCTGCAATTTTTTCGTGTTTCTTTTTATGTTTGAGGACTTTTGCTTCTACATAAAAAATAATTTCTTCAGCAATATTTTTACTCTGATCTCCTACTCTTTCCAGTTTTCGGATGGTAGAAAGCATATACAGACTTTGGTTGATTTTTTCGGGATGAGCGGTAATAAACTCAGCCACAGCAGTGTTGGCCGACAAATTTATATCATCAAGCATTTCATCTTTCATAAAAACATTTCGTGCCAATCGTGTGTCTTCAGATTCGTAAGAAGTCATTACGTCGGTGACAATTGAAATGGCAATATCGAACATTTCAATCACTCTTGTAGCTCTCAACAATTCCTGATCGGGAGCGCTTTTAATGCTGAGAACAAATTGGGCAATTCCTTCGGCAATATCACCGATACGTTCGAGATTGGAGTTGATTTTCAAACTTGCCAACACCAAACGTAAATCAATAGCTACGGGATTGAATAAGGCAATAATATTCTCACAATCTCTGTCGAGTTTCAATTCAAAAGAATTCACTCTCTTTTCATTCACACGAACTTCACGCGCTAAATCTTTGTCGAAATCGACCAATGCTTTGCGCGATTTATCCATTTGCGAAGTAACAAGTCTGAACATTTCGTTCATATCCTGTTTTAGTTCTTTTAATTCATTGTCGAGATGTGTCATTTATTTAAATTTATCAACCAAACCTTCCGGTTATGTAATTTTGCGTTCTAAGATCTTTTGGATTGGTGAATATTTTTTTGGTATCATCAAACTCTACCAGTTCACCCAAGTAAAAGAAGGCTGTATGGTCACTAACTCTACCGGCCTGTTGCATATTGTGAGTTACAATAACAATAGTATATTCCGATTTCAACTCATAGATTAATTCTTCAATTTTTGCTGTTGAAATAGGATCCAAAGCCGAGGCCGGTTCATCCATCAAAACAACAGAAGGTTCAATTGCTAATGCTCTTGCGATACACAAACGTTGTTGTTGTCCACCTGAAAGCTCGAATGCCGACTTTTTCAATTTATCTTTTACTTCTTCCCATAATGCAGCTTGCTTCAAACAAGTTTCTACCCTCTCCTCAATAAACGTTTTGTGAGTAATTCCATTTACTCTGAGTCCATAAGCAACATTTTCAAATATTGTTTTAGGAAACGGATTGGGTTTCTGGAATACCATTCCCACTTTTTTTCTCAGTTCATCCGGAACGGTATCCTTAGAGTAAATATTTTTTCCGTCAAGTAACACCTCACCTTCGGTGCGCACATTTTCAATTAAATCATTCATCCGGTTAAAAAGCCTCAGAAAAGTTGATTTACCACACCCGGAGGGACCGATGAGAGCGGTGACAGTATTTTTTTTCATACCCAAAGAAATTCCTTTAAGCGCATGAAAATCACCATAATACAAATGCAGATTGCGTGCTTCTAGTTTATTCATCTGAGTAATCGGATATTTTCGGTGCTGTTTTAATAATCTGCAAATTTATTACAAAAGAACTTCTCCAATGTTAACCCAATATTAAGCAACTGTTATTGAAAAAAAAGAGGGGGCAATTGCCCCCTCTTTTTTTTCATTTTTCCAATTAATCGAGAATAATAAGTTTTTTATTGAAACTTTGATCTCCATTGGTTAGCGTGAAGAAATAAACACCTCCACTCAACGTGGTGGTACTTATTTTCAATGAACCTTCAGTAATACCTGTTTGTCCCAAACCGCTAAGAACAAATTTGCCTTGCACATTTGTAATTGACCAGTTAAGTTCATCAACCTGGGCATCAAATTTGTAATTAACTGTTACAAGCTCGTTAGCAGGATTTGGAAATACATTAATTATTGACGTTGCTTCGCTATTTTCATTTAAACCAACATTGAGAGGAGCGATGTACGCATTTATCATTAAGTCCTCAAGTTCACGAGAGCGGTATGCTGCCCATGACAATGGATTTGAAGCTTGACCTAAAATTTCGTATGATCTGTTAGAAATGGGAGCAACTTGATTTTGCCCAACACTGATACCATCGGCACCCATCATCCAAGCCACATAAAATCCACCTGAATTAATAGTAAGAGTTCCGGTAACTGGAACTGTATTCCATCCTCCTACCAACACATTGGCTGGATCAACCCAAATAGAATCAATCACAGTTAACGGTGTTCCGTTAGGGCCATCATCGTCAAGAATCATTAATGCAAAACCTGCTAAATTCGCATTGGCTGCAATGAAAGCGCTAACCTGTAAAACATTACAAGGATAAAAAGGCGGAATAAAATGCATACCTGCACCACCACCACCGCCTTGCCATCCTAATCCACCCAAGCCTGCATCGATACCTGAATCGAACGACAATTTAATGCTTGCCAAAGTGGTATCAACCACTTGTAACTCGAGGGTTTTTTGATTGTTGCTTGGAGTTGCATCACCGGCTAATTGAGTATCGGTGATAAAACGGAAGGGACCTGCAGTAATAGGAACAAACGGAGAAGGAAAGGTGATATCTTCAGTAGCACCGGGTGCCAAGGCACCTGTTTGTACCGTGCTAGATACCTGTACTACATTCAGAAAATTTAACACCCTACCAAATACACCAAACGGAGCCAAAGGCTGGTTGCCTGTGTTTCTAACCTGTGTATTCATAGTAAAAGAAGCACCATCTTTTGAAAGAAACAAACCACCTGATTCATCATTGTCGTTGTAAGTAGTAGCAGCATCATTTACCAAGAAGGTGGAATTTTGTGGAGGATAAAACTTGATAGCATAAATTGAAGGCGGAAGGACATCGTGCGAATGCATTAATCCGATGTTCCCTGAATTGTTTTCAATACCCACAGTACAAAAATTTGTAGGGTTGTTATAAACACCATTTTGAGTAAGGTACTGATACGTGATTGAACTATCTACATTGCTAAGAATAATTTGAAAACTATTTGCACCTACATAACCGGGAGCAGCAGGATCCCAAAAAGGAACGTCGATATAAGATAAAATCAATGTATCATTGGCGGCATTATTCCAGTACCAACTTTGAGCAGCGGGAATTGGTGCTCCTGCAGGATCAGTGAACGTTAAATCAGCAGTAAAAACTGCCAAATAGTTTTGAATTAATGTTGGAGTAGGAATTAGTGGAAAGGGATGTGCAACCGGAGTGTTAGTGAAGCCCATGTATCCGTTTGATCCAACTCTGAATGTGGTTTGATCATACCAATAATAGTGGAAAGAAAAACCAATTGGAAATGGCCCTCTGATATTGTCATCTGCCAAACCTGTTACCTGAACAGCTCCCGGTAAAGTAGTGATATCGGTCCAATTTACTGCGGGGCCGTTTGGATCATTGCTATCACGCCAAATGTATCCATATGTATCGGGCCCACCGGATGTTTGAGCTTGTAAGTTAACAGCTAAAAATGTACCTGCAGCTAACAGGGCAAATTGTTTGAATGTTTTGGTAATTTTTTTGTTCATGATGGTATTTGGTTTTAAAGTGAATGATTGGAAATGTTTTTTGTGGAGAAGTCAAAATGCCCCTAATTACAGATGAAGGAGCATCGAAATTCTTCAAGAGACTAAAATTAAAAAACAAAACCCGGAAATCAAAATTTCCGGGTTCGAATATTTTTTAAATTTTATTTGAGCTATTTGATAATATTCAATTTCTTGACCTGACTACCTCCGGTTCCGGAAATTTTCACTTGATAAAGACCTACTGCAAATGCCTCGCTATCAATAGAAAACAAATTATTTCCGGCCGGCATAGTTTCATTAAATGAATAAACTTCCTGACCTAAATTATTCGAAATAGAAATTGAAACCACTTCCTCGGAAGAGAGGCCGATATTCAAATTTACCTGATTGGCTGCCGGATTTGGATAAACAGAGAAAACGTTGATGGATCCTGTTTCATTAACCGACAAAGGAATTTCATCCCAAACAGCAATATCATCCATTAATGCTTCTACCAAACTGCCCGCATTGGCATCTTCGGCAATAAAACGAACAGTGACAGTGGATGTGGGAGTAATATAATCCATCACTTTAAAGGCAAATCTTCTCCAACTATGATCGGCAACATCTGTATTTTCAACAGGTACGTACGTAATTCCATCACCTGAAACAGCTACTTGCCAGAAATCTGTTCCCGGTGTTGCTCCCTGATCATTCGAATACCAGCGATAAAATGTAATAGCAGGATTGGTATAAGCCGAAAGATCAAATTCAGGGGAAATAAGTGTAGTTTTTCCGTTATCAACATCATTTTCACCGGCACCGGCTGCCGGGCCACTTGCATTTCCTGTTAAAGCACAGAACAAACCGGAAGGGGTGTTTTGATAATCGGGTTGTACCAATCCTGTACCAACGGTTCCAAGATAAGAAGGAATGGGTACATCTATTATCCAGTTTCCTGTTGTAGCATCATCAGAAGGTAATCCTACAATCCAATTCCCTGCAAAAGTGTCAAAATCTTCAAAAAGCAATTGATTAAATCCTACTAAAATGTAATATGGAATGTTAGGATTCGCTTCGGCAGCACCACCCGGAATAATATTCAAGAAGGTACCACAGTCATCTTCAATGCCCATGTAATATTCAACGAGGGTACCGTTCGGCTGACCGGGAATAGTGCCTTCGTAATTGTTTCCGGTTGTATTAATTAGAGTGAACAATGTCCATGTTCCGGTATTACCAATTCGATAATAACCCTTCACCTGATTACCACTACCAAGACCTTGCACAATAGAAGTAACAACAATAGGACTAAATGCCGCAGCAGACAATACTTCATTATGATCGATACCCGAAGCAGCGCTCATAGAAATTCCATGAATGGCAAATGCATTGGTGATGGCGCAATAATTTGGAGTGCCGTTGGTCAGGTCGCCGTCATTATCATCAATAGTTAGTGTTTCAAGAAGTATATCTTGAAATAAAAGACCTTCGGAACCATCCGGACCTGTGATACCGGCATAAAATGTCTCTTTAAACAGATCCATCATTTGTTGGAGATTACCCAGATTCAAATTAGTATCCCAAAACGCACCAGCAATAATTTCGCCATCGGCGTGAACTTCACCAATAAGATCTTGCGGATATACTTTTTTATCTATGTCATATCTTCTCACAAAACCATTAGGATCATTATCAAAGAAACCAATTCCGAGAATTGGGGAGCCTGTAATGCCGAGCGCCCAAATGTCGGCATACCCTTCGCCCATTGCTCCGTTATTAAAGTTGGCACCAATAGACTGGTAAAACTTATCATTGATACCATGACCATATTCATGATAACAAACATCCACAACTAAAGAAGTTGCGTTACATCCCCCCCCAGCAGCAAAAAAATTAACAGAGCTTCCATCATAAAATGCATTACAACTTCCAGCTACATCCACATTTGCAGTGAGTGGAAAATCAAGTCCTGTGAAAGCAGGGTATTTTGTTTTCATATATTCATGCACATCATTGATGGAATTGTATGTAGTTCGTTGCTTCAAATCTGTATTTCCATCTACGATTACTGGATTAGCGCCAGAATTAAGATTCACCGTCCATGATGGTGTATTGTTAAAAGTCTCCACCTTCACCCACTTGCCTTCCAACGAAAATGTTGCAGTCGTTGCAGAAGTATTTGAAAGGCCTAAATAACCATTATCATCTGTATAATAAGTCGTTCCACCTTCAACTACTTTCAAATTTTGCAACGGCTCAACGGTTGCGGGATCATAAGGATTTGTAAGGTGTAAAGTTCCGGTAACATTCACATCAGTGTTAGCAGCAACATGATAGACTTGATTGGAACGATACAAAATTTCGCCGTTGTTTGCATCTACAAGTGTGTAATATTTGCCGGGAATACCTTCAGCGTCTCTATTCTCAACAATTATTTCGTAAACCAAATGAAAATCATTTTTACGGTAACCGGGAACCGGCAACACTTTTAAAGAGGGATTTACTGTAACATTCAGAATTCCTGCAACATTGTTTGAAGCAAACTGAATTGCTGCAGCATCACTTAACATAGGTTGTGTACTCATATTAATGTTGTTATAACAATCTAATCCAAACTGCATGACTCTGTAATCGTGTGTCATTTTTATTTGCACTTGACTGTAAAGAATTTCCAATCCCTGATATTCTTGATAAAAATTCACATACTTATATTTAGCACCTTCAGCTACTGAACGAAATTTTAAAGCTGCTTGAGGAATATTGAATTCCTGCAAATTAGTACTCATAAAATTCATTGCAGTTGAGCGAGCATCAGATCCGGGAACAGAAATAGGTTGTCCAAAAGCACGATGTGGCATGCCGCTACTCTCGTTAAATATAACATTCCAACGGCCATTATTTTTGACAAAGTTTTGCCAAACTAAGCGGTTTCTGAGTGTTTGCTGGTAGGCGTAATCAGGAAGTTGTTGTGTATTTGAAATAAATGTTTTGCGCAAAGGATCATCATGATGTTTTACATGACCTGAAGCCAAACCGACGGTGATTGAGAACAAGCACAATGCCGGCACTAAGAGTAGATTTTTAAGTTTCATTGGATGGAATTTGATTGAAAAACAAATCTAATAATAAAAAAGCTACCGAATAGTTTGGATTGCTGAAAAAAATGGATTTATCAAAGAAGTATGAAATAATTCAATGGATTCTTAGTTTTGTGATGAATGAGTGCTATATTTATTAATATTACAGAATCCTTATATTTAAAAAATTAATTATCAAATAGTTATGTATTGATATCGATCAAATTTCCATTTGTAATCATCAGTAAATTACCTTTGCTTCATGAAAAACAGTGAAAACCTACCTGAGGAGTTCAAATTGAAAATGAATTTAATGGTTCAAAATTTACTCCTTACGGCTTTAGGGATGTGTAAGTTTGCAATGTTGCATAAATCGCATCACATGTCGCAGGCCATTAAACAATTTAAATTGTTAGATGAAAAAGAATTGGATCTGTTTATTGAACGAATTAAAGATGCACGATTAGGACAAAACATTATGTTGTCGATGGCTGATGAATTACTAATTTATACATCGATGGACATTACCTGCAAAGCCTACTTAACCGATTTGGGTGATGAAATGGAACAGGTGAATTCGGGAAGAATAAAAAATGCAAATTCTTCTTTTTCTGAAATCCGAAACACAGTGATTAAAGGATGTCAGTTTGTGATGGATGGAATGAAAGAAACTCTATCAGGACATGATGCATTTGATGATAGAGTTGATATTTTAGAAAATTATATTTTGGTTTAAATGAGAATGATTTTTTTTGATTTTTTTGATTCTTAAGATGATTATGATCTCTTATGATGGATTGAAATGATTCGTATTGAAATTGTGATATTGGTTTTGTTTTTTTAATTTAAATCCATCCATTCAGCTTGTAAAACAAAATTGCAGCAAATTCTCTTAACACAGTGACTTCGAGTTTTAGATAGTTCCAAAAATCATATCTGAGACTCATATTTTCAGAAACATCGGGAACATAATATTTCTCACCTAATTTTTTTCGATCGTAGCTTAAATCCACATACATGGCATTTTCATAAGCAGGCTCACCTCCTACTTCTCCAAAATTTAATTTTTTAAAAGTCAAGATGCTTCGATACATATTTTCGGGTGAAGTAACAATTACGATTTTAGAGGATTTTAAATTCGGGAATGCGGCTATTAATTCAGAAGCTTGTTCACGAGTATTTGTGCCTTTTAACATTATTGAAATTCGATTTTCATCAACTCCCATTTTATTAATAAAATCTACCATTTCCATTACTACCGATGTGTCGTGAGGATGTGTAATGATGATTTTACTTTGCGGAAATTTGATTGCTAAATTTTGAAGATAATAAAGTCTGATAAGATTGGATTCGGAAGGCATACCACTACCTCCCAACATGACCAAATAATCGGGTTTATAAGTGTAAGTACTTACAGCATACCCTAACCACCTGTGAACATCATAAGGAATTCTGGTAAATGCCAAAGCTACCATCAAAATAAATAGAGCCCCAACTGAAATGATCCACCATTTGAAAAAATGTTTAGCTTTTGCAAAAACTTTCGATCGGGATGGTAGGTTGCTCACTTTCAGTTGTAAATAAATTGCTGGGCAATGTTACAAAAACCAATCTAAATTGTTATCGGTTTTTATTTCCTTTCAATAAAAATGGGTTAACTATATTTGTAAACTTAACAAATTTCAATAAATTTTATGAATATTCGATCAATATCTGTCCTCTTTCTTTTCTTCTCCTTACCATTTTCATGGATAAAAGCGCAAAAACCGGCGAGCATGAGTTCCGGCCAAATTGAGCTTGCTATCAGCAAAATGAACACTCTTGGCACAGTTCTTTATATAGCAGCTCATCCCGATGATGAAAATACCAGGTTGCTCTCTTACCTCGCTAATGAACGCAAATTCAGAACAGTGTATCTTTCGCTTACACGAGGCGACGGTGGCCAGAACCTGGTGGGTAAAGAACAAGGTGCTGGGTTAGGAATGATTAGAACCCAAGAATTGTTGGCAGCACGATCAAATGATGGTGCGGAGCAGTATTTTACTCGTGCTAATGATTTCGGGTATTCAAAAAACCCGGAAGAGACTTTTAGTATCTGGAAAAAACAAGAAATTTTGTCTGATGTGGTTTGGGCTATTCGCTTATTTAAACCCGATATCATCATCAACCGTTTTCCAACTACAGGTGAGGGAGGTCATGGTCATCATACCGCCTCTGCCATTTTATCGCTTGAGGCATTCAAGGCTGCTGCCGATCCCACTCAATTTCCTGAACAGCTAAAAGATGTGGAAGTATGGCAGGCAAAACGTGTGTTTTTGAATAGTTTCACCCCTCGCAACCAACCAACCTCCAATTTTGAAGGCCAACTGAAAGTAGATGTTGGTGGTTATAATCCTTTGTTAGGACTGTCCTATGGAGAAATTGCTGCTGAAAGCCGTAGCATGCATAAGAGTCAGGGTTTTGGTGTGGCGCGATCACGAGGTACACAAATAGAAAATTTTAAAAAACAGGATGGCGACACAATGGTAACCGAAATATTTGAAAATGTTGATACCACCTGGAAAAGAGTTAAAGGTGCTGATGAACTTTCTGCCATATTTGCAACCGCACTTTCATCTTTCGATGCCGCATATCCCGAAAAAAGCATTCCACAGCTGGTAGAAGCACTCAAGAAAATTAATAAACTCGAAAAAAGTTATTGGAAAGAGTACAAACAAAAGGAGTTGCAAAAAATTATTTTGGCTTGTGCCGGATTATGGTTTGAAGCAAATGCAAATAATTTTCAATCTGTACCGGGCGATTCTTTGTCTCTAACGCTAACGGCTATATCCAGACAAAGTGCCAATATAAAAATAGAAAATATTTCTGTTGCCGGATTCGATACATTGCTGAATAAACCGCTCAATGAAAATGAGTTACTTTCCATTCAAAAAGGAATGTTACTTCCGAAATCAACCAAGTACACTACTCCATTTTGGCTCAAAAATCCTCACGATAAAGATGCTTATGTAATTGATGATCTCAGTGAAAGAGGAGAACCATGGAATACTGATGGCATGAAAGCAGTTTTTACTTTTATTATCGAAAATGAAAAAATAGCTTGTGAAGTTCCAATCTCATACAAATGGACGGATCCTGTTAAAGGAGAGTTGTATCGATATTTTGAAGTCACTCCACCTGTTTATATTTCACCATCCAATGAGGTGATTTTATTTACCGACGGTTCTTCAAAAACATTTCAAGTAAAAATAAAATCATCAGTTGATTCCCTTTCCGGAAAAATAAAATTTAATCTTCCTGAAGGTTACACAATCACACCAATCGAATTAGCTATAACTATTTTAGGTAAAGGAAAAGTACTCGCTTATGATTTTAAAATCACACCTTCTAAAAGTTCCAAACTAAATGAAACAGTTATTTTAAAGCCTTGGATTGAAGTCGATAAAAATAAATTTGATTACTCTGAAGAGCGCATCCAATACGATCACATTCCACCAATGACACGGTTGAGTACCTGTGAAGTAAAACTCATCCACATGGATTTGAAATCGAATGTTAAAAAAGTTGGCTATTTGGAAGGTGCGGGTGATGAAGTGGCCACTTGTTTGAGAGAATCAGGCTTTGAGGTAACAATATTATCTGAATCAGACATCAAAAACAAAAATTTATCCTCTTATGGAGCAATCATCACCGGCATAAGAGCTTACAATACTTTGGAGAATATCGATCAATTATATGATCCGCTAATGAACTATGTAGAAGAAGGAGGAAATTTAATTGTGCAGTACAATACCAACAATTTTTTAGGAACAGTTACTAAAAATATCGGCCCCTACCCTTTCAAAATTAGCAGAGACCGGGTTACTGTTGAAAATGCGCCGGTCACCTTTGAGCAACCAAAACATCCGCTTTTAAATCATCCCAACAAAATAACAACTGCCGATTTTGATAATTGGGTTCAAGAAAGAGGTTTGTATTTTGCCACAGAGATAGATTCATCTTATGAAACAATTTTAAATTGGAATGATCCGGGTGAAAAGCCATTATCTACAGGACTTATTATTTGTAAAAAAGGAAAAGGAAATTTTATTTATACAGGAATCTCTTTCTTCCGACAACTACCGGCCGGTGTTCCGGGAGCATATAGGTTCATGACAAACATAATTAATGTAGGAAAATAATGGAACAACAAGAGCCTGAAAAGCCACCAATATTTGGAAATTGGAGTGCCTGGTATTTATTTACCTTGTTAGTTTTAGCCGCACAGGTTGTTATTTATTATTTGATTACTGAAATTTACAAATGAGCTTAATCGACTGGATCGTACTTCTTTCTACACTCATTTTCATCACTGTTTATGGCATCTATAAAAGCCGTGGCAGCAAAAATATTGAAGGGTATTTATTAGGAAACAAAACAATGCCTTGGTACACCGTAGGTTTATCAATCATGGCTACTCAAGCAAGTGCGATCACATTTTTATCGGCACCCGGACAAGCATTCACCGATGGAATGCGCTTTCTGCAATTTTATTTTGGATTGCCCATTGCAATGGTGGTACTTTGTGTTACAGTAGTTCCTATATTTCATCGATTAAAAATATATACAGCCTACGAATATCTCGAAACAAGATTTGATTTAAAAACAAGATCACTAGGCGCATTTTTATTTTTGATTCAAAGAGGTTTAGCCGCTGGTTTAACCATTTACGCACCTTCAATAATTTTATCTTCCTTATTAGGTTGGAACATTTATCTAACCAATATATTTATAGGAAGTATTGTAGTAACCTATACTGTTGCCGGTGGCACAAAGGCGGTAAGCTATACTCAACTCGGACAAATGACCATTATTTTATCAGGGATTGGGTTAGCCGCTATCTTACTATTCCAAATGCTTCCTGATTACCTCACTTTTTCAAATGTGATAAGTATTGCCGGAAAATCGGGGAAATTAAATCTCGTTGATTTTGAATTTGATCTCAACAACAGATACAATGTGTGGTCGGGTGTTATTGGTGGATTTTTTCTCGCTATGGCTTATTTTGGAACCGATCAATCTCAAGTTGGAAGATACCTAACCGGTAAATCGATTACTGAAATACGTTTGGGATTGCTTTTTAATGGAATCGTAAAAATTCCGATGCAGTTATTTATCTTATTTATTGGAGCTTTACTTTATGTGTTTTATATCTTCCAGCCCCAGCCCCTATTTTTTAATAATGTTGAAACGAACAAAGTCACCCAAGGAGTTTATCAGCAAGAGTATGCTTCATTAGAAACTACATTTTCAAACACCCAAAAAGCAAAGAAAGAATCAACTATTGCCTTGGTAAATGGTTTAGAAACCAATAATGAACTTTTGATTGAATCTGCGACTGCAAGTTTGAAAAGTCACAATGCTGAATCCGATAAAATTCGACAGCAAGCTAAAGATCTCATCAAAAAAAATGATCCATTAGCCGATTCCAACGACACCAATTACATCTTTTTGCGTTTTGTTACCGATTTTCTCCCTAAAGGAATTATTGGATTATTGATTGCAGTTATTTTTGCTGCTTCAATGTCATCCACCTCATCGGAACTCAATGCACTTGCATCAACAACAGTGGTGGACATTTACAAACGTAGTATATACAAAAAAGGGGATGATAAACATTACTTAAAAGCATCCAAATGGACCACAGTAATTTGGGGAATTTATGCCATTTTGGTAGCTGAATTCGCGAACCGTTTAGGGAGTTTAATTGAGGCGGTAAACATTCTTGGTTCGCTCTTTTACGGAACTATTTTGGGAATCTTTTTAGTTGGATTTTATGTTAAGAAAATAAAAGGTGATGCAGTTTTTATTGCTGCTCTTATTGCAGAAGCATTTGTAATTTGGTGTTACTTTTTTACAACAATTTCATTTTTATGGTACAATTTAATTGGTTGCTTTATTGTAATACTGTTAGGTTTTCTTTTTGAAATTCTATTAGGACAAAATAAGGAACAAAAAAAGCCGACTGAATGAGCCGGCTTTTAATTCAATATTGAGAAAGGATTATTTTTTTCCTTTTTTATCGGTGGTTGGTTTCCAATCAACGATTGCTTTTTCAACTTGATCTTTGTAGAAGAATCCTGCAGGATTTTTATCTCCTAATTCTTTTGCTTTCATCGCCCATTTGTGAGCATCAGCAGTTTGTTTCATAGCAGCATAAAGTTGCGCTTTTGTCCATGAGTTAAACCACTCTTCTTTAAGACTCAACGATTGATCAACATATTTCATACCGGTTGGCAAATCTTTGTTGTTATCAAGGTGATAACGTGCAGCGCTGTTGTAAGTTCTCCAAGTTTTACCAAGTTCTTTTTCGATGTTTTCTGCTGATTGACTATCAGTAGCTAACATCACATTAAAAGATACACGAGTTTTTTCCCACTCCAAATCAATTGTAGTTTGAGAATCATTAAAATTACTAAAGATAAATGCTAGTCTCTCACGAGCCTCAACAGCTTTTGTTTTAACATTGAAACGTGTTAATTCATCTTCTTTTTTGTAACTATCGGCTGTTGCTGTTAAGTCTTTGTTTAACATAACAGTAAATTCACCTTGCATAGGAATAGTGAACAATGAATATTTTCCTTTTGGTATTTTGGTTCCTTCGATGGTTACATCTTTAGAAAAAGAAATTTTAGTAGCTGAATTAGCACCTGTTCTCCATATTTCATTGTAGGGAACTAGTCCGCCAAAAATGGTTCTGTTTTTTACACCCGGACTGCTGTACTCAATAGTAATTTCTGTTAAACCTACTGTTTGTGTAACTGTTGCTGCCGGACTTGGGGCTGGTAAAACTAACTGTGCGGAAACAGTTTGAATAGTAGTGGCGGATGCGGCCACAAATGCCAGAATGGTAAAGATTTTTTTGTTCATGGTAATTTGTTAGGATTGATTAGTAATTTATGTATGAATATAAGTAACACCAAATTCATCATTTGGTTTCCGTACAAAGCTACTAATTTCTATTTGATTATCAATTAATTAGCAATTATTTAGCTCAAATTGAAACCAATGCATTAATGATGCGGTATAAGCAACTGTTTTTAGGGTTTATGATTTAGGTTATTTTTCCGAAAATGGCGCCCTGTAAGGCGCCATTTTTGTTTTATTACGTTCTTGCTTTTTCCAAATCAGAAAGTTGTTTAAATATTTCCACTTCCTTTTCCGACAAATTTGTTGGCAGCAACACATTCACTTTAACATACAAATCACCAAAAGTTCCGTGAGCGGTTTGAATTGGCATACCCATTCCTTTCAATCTTAATGAGGCTCCATTTTGTGTACCTGCTTTTATTGATACCTGAAGTTTTCCTTTCATGGTATCGACATTAATTTTATCTCCTAAAATTGCGGTATAGAGATCAACTTTTATATCCCGATACAAGATCATCTCCCTTTCGATCAAAAACAGCGTTTGGGGCAATGTTGGTGGTAATTAAAACATCACCTGCAGGTCCGCCACCTCTACCCATTCCACCTTTGCCTTTGAGTACGGAGGATATCACCATCTTTAACACCGGGTTTAATTTTCAATTCCAGGACATTATCGCCAACACTTATTCTTCGTGATGTTCCGTTATAAGCTTCCTCTAAAGAAATAGTTATTTTACCTTCGAGATCCTGACCTTTTTGCTTTACGGTTCTTCCTCCACCAAAAGCTTCTCCATAACCACCACCAAAAATACTTTCAAAAAAATCGGAAAAACCACCTTCGCCACCGGATTGATAAGTAGTTCGTTGTTGCCTTTGGCGATTTGCATTTTGCCGATGCATTTGCTCATAATTTTTCCAGTCGGCTCCTACTTCGTCGTATTTTTTTCGTTTCTCAGGATCACTCAATACATCATTAGCTTCCGAAATTTCCTTGAATTTATCTTCTGCAGATTTGTCTCCCGGATTTTTATCGGGATGATGTTTCACTGCCAATTTTCTAAAGGCTTTCTTGATGTCGTCCGTTGATGCGGATTTAGGAACACCAAGAATTTTATAATAATCCTTGTACTCCATGATGACTGAAAAAAATTACTTCTTGGTTTTAGCAGCAACCTTTTTAGGTGCCGGTTCAGTTTTTAATCGTATCTTCTTTTTAGGATTATCCTTAGGAAGATTTTCGAGGGTAAGCTTCAAAATCGGAATACACATTCATAAAATAAATGTATGCATCATAGGGAGAATCATAAGGGCTGAAATATTTATGCACATCACCATCACTCCAGAATTTAGTACACATATAATAAAAATGATCGGAGGTTTGTAATTTACCCCAGGTGTGTATCATTTCAGCATCACCCGAGGCTATTACTTTTTCCTCAAGTGCATACAATCGCTTAGCTGCTTCCAGTTCCATACTATTGCTTAGCCAAGCCGACAAATCACGTTCGGCATCAGCCCAAGAAGTATAATCCTTCACATCATATTCATCGCGTGGTTGAAATTTCGCAATAACTTCAGATGGTGTTAAAAAATTAAAATCTTTGTGCTTCATTACCTCTGCAGGAAGGTGAGCCAGGAAATCAAAAATGCCTGTGCTTTCCCATTGATGCTCGCCAAATGTTTCGTAATCCATAAACAAATTCAGCACTTCTCCATTACCAGCAATTTTATGAACCCATGATGCAAATTTGTCTGCTGTAAGCGGAAACTCATTCCAGTTAACATCTGAAAAACGAAATGCAATATCATCCGATAAGCGATAATTTTTCAGTAATGCCTTAATTTTCTTTGTTCCTTTCGGATGAATAAACGTAGTTCGGTGTGCGACCATTTAGGATCTTATCAACTCCTTCGCACAAAATTCCATTAAATCCCAATGACTCAACGTGTGCAGCAATTTCATTGTTGTAAATTAATTCGGTATTGCGAAACACCTTCGGCTTCTGATCAAAATATTTGAAGATCTTTTCATCATGCATTTTCACCTGACGATTAAATTCTTCTTTTGAATAAATAAAAGAAAGCGAATGATAATAGGTTTCAGATAAAAACTCCACACAACCTGTTTTTGCAAGTTCCACAAACGATTTTAAAACATCGGGTCTAAAATCTTCTAATTGCTCTATGAGAGTACCGCTTAAAGAGTAGGCAACTTTGAATTTTCCTTTGTGTTTTTTAATAAGATCAAGAATTGTTTTGTTAGCAGGAAGGTAGCATTTCTCAGAAACTTTATTGAGGATAGCTCTGTTTTTTTCATCATCTTCATAAAAGTGATCGTTACCAATATCAAAAAAGGAATATCGCTTTATTCTGTATGGTTGATGCACCTGGAAATAGAAGCAAACTGAAGGCATAGACTTATTTTTTTGTGTTAACTTAAATTATTTTTTACCGGGAAATTTATATCAATCAAGAAACAATTTATATTTTTCGTATCCCTGTATTACTTTTTCAGCTGACAATTCCCAGCTAATATTTTCAAGATCTACATTAGCATCTTCCACCACTTTATTTCGCAATACATCATCATCCAATAATTTGATAATATATTCAGAAGCTCTGTTAATATCCCAAAAATCAAACGTGAGAGAACCTTTCATTACTTCAGAAGCGCCGGATTGTTTTGATATCACAGCAGGAATTCCAAACTGAGCAGCTTCAACAGCCGACAAACCAAAAGGCTCCGATACCGAAGGCATGCAATATACATCAGCAATCGATAGCATTTGATGCACTTTTTCAAGATTCAGAAATCCGGTTAAATGAAATCTGTTTCCTATATGTTTGTAGGAACTCTTTTCTAATAATCGATGAAAGGCATCTCCTGTTCCGGCCATCACAAAACGAACATCTTGTCGTGTTTCCAAAACCCGTGAAGCAATTTCAAGAAAATATTCAGGTCCTTTTTGACGAGTTAATCGACCTACAAAAAGGACAATTTTTTCTTTAAAAGGTTTCTTCCCTTTAAATGTTTTAACAGGACGAATTCCATTATGAACAGGAAAAATTTTATGTTTCCCGATACCATAATGTTGATGAATAACATTTGCTGTAAAATGACTTACCGGCATCAAAAGATCGGCATATTCCATCCCTCTTTTTTCCATCTGGTACACCCAACCTTTACTGGCTTCTCCACCTCTATCCACTTCAAGTGAATGAATATGCATCACCAAAGGTTTTCCGGTAAGCTTTTTAATTTCCATCCCCGCTGCCATCGTCATCCAGTCATGGGCATGAATAATATCAAAATCAAGTTTCATCGCCAACTTCGCAGTCAACTTTCCAAAAACGGTTACTTTTTCAATAACATCGCCACCATAAAGATCTTCAATATTAAAAACTTCAACGGTTTCATCACCAATTTCAACCGGTGTAAGATATTTGCTTTTTATTTCAGGTAACTCACTTTCGTCGCCTGTTTCGTTATAATAAGGATTGAGACGTGAAGGAACATAATGAACTTCCTCCAGCTTTTTATAATCGTTTTTGTAAGAAATATTTCTAAGAGTTTTAGCGTCAATAGTATTCAAACCAATCAACTCCAAATTTTCGATTGAAAAATCGGGATAAGTTTTAGGAATTACCATCGTAACTCGCGCATGTTTTGTGAGGGCAATACACAAATCGTGACATGCTACGCCCAGCCCGCCGTTGATAATTGGAGGAAATTCCCAACCCAACATTAATATTTTTAACTCTTTTTTGCTCATAAAAGTCTGAATCAGAATTAGTTCAGTGATTTTTCAATTTAATAATAAAACCTGCATCTTTGTGCCATCAAACTGTAACAATTACAATTGTGCTAAAGATACTTGTTAATTGTAAAATATTCCAAGAATCTTCTAAAACAATTTATATTAATTAGAGTAAAACTGCATTCAACAAGGAATTATGGAAGTGTCGACAAGTGTAGCACAAGTGAAGGATTTTCCGGGAACGGTTCGGAATTTTTACAAAGAAGGTGATCGGTTTTATTTTGATGCTGATAATACGAAACTGGAAGTCAGGGTTTTAACTGATGAAATTATCCGTTTCAGGTTCAATTCAGAGTATTTTGCCAAAGATTTTTCCTATGCCCCCGATCCGGCATTTCAATCACCGGGATTTAGTGCCGATTTTAGCGATAATGGGAGTCATTATATAATTACCACTGCTGCTGTTAAAGTGTTGGTGAATAAAAATAACCTGACTATAAAAATTGAAAATCATAAAGGAGAAGTTATTTGTGAAGATGAAAGTGGTTACCACTGGGAGCCCAATCCGGGTTATGGCGGAAACTATGTTTATTGCAGCAAGCAAATTCAAGCAGCCGAATGTTTTTACGGACTAGGTGACAAAGCCTGCGATTTAAATTTAAGAGGAAAACGTTTTTTGAATTGGGGAACCGATACGTATGGTTTTGCTAAAGAACAAGATCCTCTATATCGAAACATTCCATTTTATTTTGGTCTGCATGAAGGAATTGGTTATGGAATTTTCTTCGATAACTCTTTCCAAACCTTCTTCGATTTTGGTCATGAGAATCCAACTGTTGCCAGTTTTTGGGCTGAGGGTGGTGAAATGAGTTACTATTTTATTGCGGGTCCGGAATTGTTAAAGGTAGCTGAAAATTTCACCCACCTGACAGGTCGCCCTGAGCTTCCCCCCTATGGTCGTTAGGATACCACCAAAGTAAGTGGAGTTATTTTCCGGAGAGTAAGGTTTGGGAGATTGCATACGAATTCAGGACACGTAAAATTCCTTGTGATGTAATTCATCTCGACATCGATTACATGGATGGATTCCGATGTTTTACCTGGGATAAAGAGCGCTTTCCGGAGCCTGAAAAAATGGTGAAGGAGTTGAAAGAAAAAGCAGGCTTTGAAACAGTTATTATCCTTGATCCCGGAATTAAAATTGATCCTAAATATGCTGTTTATACCGATGCACTTGAAAAAGGACATTTTTGTAAGCGTCAGGATGGTGATTTAATGAGAGGAAAAGTGTGGCCGGGCGATTGTAATTTCCCCGACTTCACCAACCCTGCTGTTAGAGCGTGGTGGTCGGATCTGATTTCTATGTTTCCGAAACAGGAAATAGGTGGAATTTGGAATGATATGAATGAACCTGCAGTTTTTGAAATTGGTACTTTCCCTGATGATGTTAGACATAGTTACGATGGGCTCGATGTGAGTCATCGCAGAGGTCATAATGTGTATGGTATGCAGATGGCGCGATCCACTTATGAGGGTCTAAAAAAACATCAACCTGAAAAGCGTCCATTTGTGTTAACACGATCGGGTTTCGCCGGTGTGCAACGTTTTTCTGCGGTATGGACGGGAGACAATATTTCATCATGGGAACATCTCTGGATTGCTAATGTGCAATGTCAGCGGTTGAGTGTTTCCGGAATTTCATTTTGCGGAACCGATATCGGAGGATTTATAGGTGTGCCTGATGGGGAATTATTTGTAAGATATATTCAAATGGCTATTTTTCATCCGTTCTTCAGAGGACATTCCTCTAACGATCATGGAAATAAAGAGCCGTGGGCATTTGGTCCTTCGTTTGAACCTTTGATCCGTAAAGCAATTGAGTTGCGTTACATGTTGTTGCCCTATATTTACACTACATTTTATCAGTATTCAACAAAGGGAACTCCTATGATTCGTCCGTTGGCATTTATTGCACAACATGAAAAGGAGACGCATTTAAGAATGGATGAATTTGGTTTTGGCGATCAGCTGTTAATTTGTCCGATAAAAGAACCTGCTTCGTTTTCACGGAAAATGTATTTGCCTGCCGGTCATTGGTACAATTACTGGACTGGCAAACAAGTGAAAGGCGGACATGAAATTACCGTTGATGCACCTTTAGAACAGTTTCCATTATTTGTTAAAGCCGGAGCGGTTATTCCACATTTTCCGGTGATACAAAATACCCGTGAAGAGGTTAAAGAAGTTACTCTTCATATATACTATTCCGTTAGTCGCAACTCAAGCTACTATTATGCCGACGAAAACGAAGGGTATAACTATCAAAAAGGAGTTTATTCACTTCATAAGTTCACAGTCTTTGGTAACCGTCGCCAGATGAGAATTATTTGCGATAAAATTGGTGCTCACACATCAACTGTTACTACCTACAAAATTGAAATACACGGATTACCGTTTATTCCTAAGGGGTATGAAATTGATGATAAAGTAACTTCACTCCCATCGCGCCAACGCACGAAAAGTCTATCATTTACAATTCCTGCCGGATTCAGAAAAATTAGGATTTTGCATTGATAGTCCGTCGGCAATGTCTCGGCGAAAAAAACACGGAGTCAGTAAGACACAGAGGATCACTAATAAATTTTCCTTTAAACAATAAACTTGCATTTTGAAGTAAATCTCTCCGTGCATCTTAGTGCCTTAGTGCCTCCGTGTTAAAATAGACTCTGCTCCAGTCCCTCCACCATTGTGAATAATAGTTGCCGCTCGTAACGACGCACCAGCACCACCGAGTTTAGTTCTCAGCTCAGTAAAATCCGCCAGCATTTTTTGTCGTGATGATTGATCATTGATGATTTTTCCTAACTCCTCGGCTATACGTTTTGTGTTGAGTTCCTCTTGAATCAATTCCGTAACTACTTCACGATCCATGATGAGATTTACCAGTGAAATATATTTAATTTTTATTAATCGTTTGGCGATGTGGTAGGAGATGATGTTTCCTTTGTAGCACACCACTTCAGGTACATTAAAGAGTGCCGTTTCCAATGTGGCAGTTCCGGAAGTGACGAGAGCGGCCTCTGCGTTTTCGAGTAGATCGTAAGTCTGTCCGAAAACCACTTTCACATCCGAATCATTAATCACACTCGAATAAAACTGCGCATCCACCGAAGGAGCGGCACCAACGACGAAAGTATGTTCGGGAAATTTACTTTTTGCTGAAAGCATCAGCGGCAACATGGTGGAGATCTCCTGCTTTCTGCTGCCGGGAAGAAGAGCTATGATTTTTGCAGAGGTAAGATTATTTTTCGCTCTCCACGTTTCAATGTTTTGAGAATTTCGTTGAGTGATGGCATCTAACAAAGGATGACCAACAAAGTCAACATCATAATCGAATCTATTATAAAATTCCTTCTCGAAAGGCAATATCACCAGCATCCTGTCGACATTCCGTTTTATTTGATGCACACGCGACTGTTTCCAGGCCCAAATTTGTGGTGAAATATAGTAGTAAACCTTTATTCCCTGCTGCTTGGCGAACTCCGCAATTCTTAAATTAAAACCGGGATAATCAACGAGAATTAGTGCATCGGGTTTATAGTTGAGGATATCTTTTTTACAGAAGTCGATATTTTTGAGAATGGTGCGAAGGTTCGTGATCACCTCCACAAAACCCATGAATGCCAGGTCGCGGTAATGTTTTACCAGATCGACACCTTGCTGTTGCATGAGATCGCCGCCCCACCCTCGACCCACAAAATTCGCATCGAGAGTTTTTAATTCACGCAACAAATTTGATGCGTGCAAATCTCCCGAAGCTTCTCCTGCAATGATGTAATATTTCAAAGCCCTTGCTATTAAATTTTTTTAATACTTCAACAATTTTCCCGATAGCCGTTGGCCGGATGAAATTAAATTCACAACATACATTCCCTCCGCCATTCCCGTCATATTAAAATTACGAGTGTAATATCCATTCACAATTTGAATATCTTCCTTGATGCACCATTTTTCCTTGAACATCAAAAATTTCCAACGTTCCGTTATTTCCCTTTAAATTACTTGCATTGATAAAGGCTGTTTGCCACTCGGGATGGTAAAAGATGTGAAGTTGAGGATTGATGAGTGTGGGTTGTTGTTCTGAAATACCAACCAGTGTGTCGCATGGACTGCCCAGTAATGCTGGCATATCATAATTTGGGTTGTTGGGAAGACCTAAATATGTTCGCTTACCACCTAAATAAAAACTGTATGGTTGAAAATCACTAGCTGAACCTAAACTATCAGGATGATTAATAACAGATAAATTCATGTTATAACTATTATACATACTGTCAGCATAAGGATAATATAGAACTGCAGGAGTGTAATATACACTGCTTAAATAGATTTTATTGTCAGGAGCTAATTTTAAAGCACCGCAAGTATAAGGTGGAAAATTAGTTGACCATAATGTATCTCTACTTGCCGAAATATTAATTGCATTTAAATCATATTGAAAAAGGTAAGATGTGTCTTGATTTGTGCTCATGTACAATTTACTCGCATCCCATGAAAATTCACAACTAAATGTGTAATTATAAGGTGTGATACCTGGGTCATTATTGATTACAATAGGATTACTTAATTGTCCGGTACATCTATTAAAGTCGAAAAGTTCTACTAAATCAACTAAGTTAGCAAAAACTAATTTATCTCCCATTGATGAAAAACATAAACGACCCTCATTGGTTCTGTTTAATTCTCCAATAGATTGAACAGAAAAATTCTGAATACCATTGGGACTAATTAGATATGTATAAAAATCATTATTTGAACCTGTGGGATAATCTGATTTTCTGAAAATCAACCACCAATCTCTACCATTTCCATGCTTGACAGCATTAATGCAATCCACCATTGAGAAACTTTGAAGTTGAACATTTTTTGTGGTAACGGCACCTAATCCTCCATTCAGACGCATATCTATTATACTATAATATAATCCAAAAACCGAAGTAATTCCCACTGAAAAAAGATAGTATGTACTATCATTTGCTGGATTTGGCACAATCACTAATTCTTGGTACCAGCTTTTCCCAAATATTGAATCACCAGAGTCCATTAATGAATGGTTGCTATTATAAACAAATGTTGAATTATGAGGAATATTAGAATATTTATACATCGTTCCCGCATAAAAAAGTAAATTCCCATTTTCAGCAGCAATACTTGCACAACTTCCACGTCCATCCATTCCACTTGAAATAGGCTGAGCTATTCCGGATGAAAAGTCAATTCCCGCACTATCTCCAAAACACCAAACAGAATTACGATTCTGCCCTGCAGCATTCACAGAATAAAAAAAAACTATTACTAAAATTAAATTTTTCATTTTAAATAATAGAAGAAGTACGTGAGACCCACAATAAATGTCACCATTAAAATTCCTCTTCCTGTCCAGTCTTTTTGTGCCTTGAGCATGTAATAACGGAAAGGAAAAACATTCAAGAATATGGCCAGGACTTCAACGGTGCTGTCGCGGAAAACGGGTCGTCGATTAAAAAAATAATCGGAGATCCAAATGTTGAGATAGTGGATTGCAAAGTATCCACCCACCATCACCACTACTCCAATTACTAAACCTAAGACAAATGAATCTTTTTTAAACATCCCATTTAATTTTATTAAGGTGCTGAAAGGCATGATGTGCAGTAAAATCAAATGACACTGGCACAACGGAGACATACCCATTTTTCAGTGCCCACTCGTCGGTATCAACACCTTTATCGTAGTTACGAAATTTGCCCGTGAGCCAAAAATAAGGTCGTCCGCGAGGATCCTTGCGCTCGTCAAATTCTTCTTCCCATTTAGCTAAAGCCTGTCGACAGAGTTTCATTCCCTTAATTTTCTTTAGAGTAAGATCGGGGAAATTCACATTGAGGAGGGTGCTGTCGGGCATTCCGGACGTCAGAATATTTTTAGCAATAATTTTTGCATAATGCTGACTGGCGGAAAAGTCTGCCTCCATATTATAGTTATTTAGCGAAAATCCTATGGATGGAATTCCTTCAATGGCTCCTTCCATAGCGGCCGACATAGTACCTGAATAAATCACATTGATGGATGAATTAGAGCCATGGTTGATACCACTCACACACAAATCGGGTTTGCGATGCAAGACTTTATTCACAGCAAGTTTCACACAATCAACAGGAGTTCCCGAACACTGGTAACCTAAAAATTCTCCGTGAAGTTCCACTTTATCCAAACGCAAGGGTTTTCCTATCGTAATGGCGTGTCCCATTCCCGATTGCGGACTATCCGGAGCCACCACAACCACTTCACCTAAGTGTTGCATGGCATCAATCAAAGCACGTATGCCGGGAGCGGTAATGCCGTCGTCGTTGGTGACGAGAATAATAGGACGATTGGATTTTTTGGAGGAGGTGATTTTCTTTTTTATGGCCATGGGGCAAAAGTAGGGTTTTTTGCTCATAACTGAGGGCTAAAGCCCGTGGCCCCTCCATCATAACTCCGCCCTAAAGGACGGAGTTATGCAATTGTTTTTTCCTGTAATTTTTCTGTGAGGGCTAAAGCCCGTGTGCCCCGCCACCCAAACTCCGCCCTAAAGGACGGAGTTATGCAATTGTTTTTCTGATAATTTCTCTGTTAGGGCTAAAGCCAAATTAGCCCCTCCACCCAAACTTCGCTCTACAGGATGGAGTTATGCAATGGTTTTTCCATATAATCTCCATCCCTTTGAACGGAGGTTCGAAACTAAAGCATCGGTCTTCAATCCTGAAAACAGTTCTTTTGCATAACTCCGTCCTTTAGGACGGAGAGGAGACAGTATATAAATAGGGCTTCAGCCCTGACAGGAGGATCTTGTTGATTTATAAAAATCTAAAAAAAAGGGCGGAATGCGCTACTTCGCTTTCCGCCCTTAACCTACAACCTAACCTCACTACTAAAACTTATAACAAATTAAGAAACTTTAATTTCTCGGGGAGCTTTTGGTTTTGCCTCTTCTTTTTTCGGAAGTGCAATGGTCATAATTCCGTTGTCATAGGTAGCTCCAATTTTTTCGATGTTTACTAATTCAGGAAGTGTGAAGCTCCTGCGAAATGATGAATAGGAAAACTCCTTGCGGGTGTATTTTTCGGTCTTCTCTGTTTCTTCTAGATTTCTTCTCTGTGCTAACCGTCAACACATCATTTTCAATGCTGATTTTGAAATCGTCTTTTACCAAACCCGGAGCAGCAAGTTCTAGTTTGTACATCTCGTCATTTTCGAGAATGTTAACTCCCGGAAGGGTACTTTTTCTGAAATCAGAAGCAGGAAGATTCTCAAATAAATCGTTAAAGAATTCTGAGAAATAAGGACTCTTTGTGCGGCTTAAAACCGGATTTTCGTTTTTGAATTTTATTAGTGTCATTTTTTTAAAGTTTTTAGTTAAACATGAATTTACTTTCAGGCTTTATTCAATTTGTGTACCAATGCGAAAATTCTGAAAAAATGTATTTTTCATCAGACATAATGGCAGGAATTGTGATTTCACTATGACAGAATGGCTTGTCGAAGGGGTCATTAAGGGTCATTGATCGTTATATTTGGCGGAAGGTCATTAGTCATTAAGTCATTGAGTCATTGAAAAGGTCATTAGTCGTTATATTTTGCGGAAGGTCATTGAGTCATTTGTAATTGGGTCACTGGTTATTTGAGTCTGCTGATTTAATAAGCAATGTGGCAAATGAAACACATAAGTGTCAAATGATATCAGCGAAATAAGCAAAAACGTCTTCCGGCCAACGTAACGAATTATCGCTCTTCACAAAAACGCTCCTCACAATAGTTCGCCCAAAAAACGGCCCACGGCATACGGCCTACGTAACGAATTATCGCATCTCCTAAAAACGCGACACACTAAAAACGGCTTCCGGCCAACGGCTTACGTAACGAATTATCGCGCTTCACAATAACACGCCTCACATAAATCGCAAACAAAACGGCTTCCGGCCAACGGCCTACGTAACGAATTATCGCGCCGCTCAATAACGCGCCTCTAAAAAAACGGCTAACGGCCTACGTGACGAATTATGGCGCCTCACTAAAACACGTCTCACTAAATCTCTCCTCACAATAAATCGCAAAAAAAACGGCTTCCGGCCAACGGCTAACGTAACGAATTATCGCGCCTCACAATAACGCGCCTCTAAAAAAACGGCCAACGGCTAACGGCCTACGTGACGAATTATGGCGCCTCACAAAAACACGTCTCACTAAATCTCTCCTCACATAAATCGCAAAAAAAACGGCTTCCGGCCAACGGCTTACGTAACGAATTATCGCTCCTCACAAAAACGTTCCTCACAATAAATCGCAAAAAAAACGGCTTCCGGCCAACGGCTTACGTAACGAATTATCGCGCCTCACCATAACACGCCGCATAATAAAAGTCCTCTCAATAAAACGGCTAACGGCCTACGTAAAGAAATATCGCGCCTCACCATAACACGCCGCATAATAAAAGTCCACTCAATAAAACGGCTAACGGCCTCCGTAACGAATTATCGCTCCGCACAATAACGCGCCTCTAAAAAAACGGCCAACGGCTAACGGCCTACGTGACGAATTATGGCGCCTCACAAAAACACGTCTCACTAAATCTCTCCTCACATAAATCGCAAAAAAAACGGCTTCCGGCCAACGGCCTACGTAAAGAAGTAACGCGCTATCAAGTAATATTCAAAGCGACACATTTTATCCAAATTATGAATAACAAAAGCGTTAATTACTTCTTAACCACCTGCAACTCTCCTCTTTCGATAGCTTGCACAATCCCTTCAATCATCCGATCTTCTCCTTCGGCATCGTATTCACTTTTGAGGTTGGATCCAAAAATACGTGCCATACTTTGCCAGAAAAAAGCTTGAAGAGAACCCCGTAGTTCTTTTACCAGTTTATAGGAGGTGTTTCCGGTTTCGCGATCGATGAGTTTGATGAGGATACGACCTTGAGTATAGGTGAGATTTTTAAGATCCTTTTCGAACTTCTCTTTGAGTTCTTGTTCGGTTTCTTTAATAAACTTTTTACGAGCCCGTTCCGACTTAATTTTGGCGGTGCTATCGTTAATCAATTGGAGTTGCATGGCCGCAAGCTTTGCATACGGGTAGGCACGTAACACATCTCTACGCAACTTCAAGTACTTTTTAAGATTGGCGGCTTGTGCGGGATCTATGGCATCGTAAATATCAATTACCGGAAGGTTTACCATGGGGATGGTATCGGTGCCCGATTTAGTGCCTAAAGTAACGCTTCTGCCGTCGGGGAGTTGAGCAAACACTAGGTTGCTTAACAGCATAAAAATCAGAAGAATAGTAGCTCTCATTAATAACAATTAGTAGTATAATGGTGGTGACATTCCAATAACTAAGCCAAATCGCTATTTACTCCGGTTCGACTTCCACTTAGAACGTTTGAACTGCTCAGATTGATGCGCTTGAGCTAAAATTTTACGATCGTTTGCTTGTGCTACTAAGGCGATGATGGCGGCGATTTCGGCTTCATCATCTGTTTGCGACGACAAAAACTCCGGTAAGAAATGAGCTTTCACAAAATGTGTATCGAAATTTCCGCTGGTGAATGCTTCGTGATTTAACACAAATCGACAAAAAGAAAGCGTGGTTGTTACACCGGTGATTTTATATTCATCAATAGCTCTAATCATTCGCTCAATAGCCTCTTTTCTGTCTTTGCCGTGTGCTACAAGTTTGGCTATCATCGGATCGTAATAAATAGGAATGTCCATGCCTTGCTCAAAGCCATCATCCACTCTGATTCCCGGTCCTTTAGGGGGGGAATAGGTGGTGAGTTTACCTATATCGGGTAAAAAATTATTAGCAGGATCTTCGGCATATACCCGCACCTCAACAGCATGACCGTTAATGGCAAGATCTTCTTGTTTAAAGCTAAGCTTCTCACCCATCGCCACTCTAATTTGCTCTTTCACCAAATCGATACCGGTAATTAATTCGGTAACGGGATGCTCCACTTGCAAACGGGTATTCATTTCAAGAAAAAAGAAATTCAAATTTTCATCCATCAAAAATTCAACTGTCCCTGCCCCCACATAATCACATGCTTTTGCTACTTGTACAGCGCAGCGGCCCATTTCATTACGCAACTCCGGGGTAAGTACTGCCGAAGGAGCCTCTTCAATCACTTTTTGATGTCGGCGTTGCACACTGCATTCACGTTCGAACAGGTGCACAATATTGCCGTGCATATCGCCCATTACCTGTACCTCTATGTGTCGGGGAGAACCTACATATCTTTCAATAAAAACCGAACCATCGCCAAAAGAAGAGATCGCTTCGCTGACAGCCAGTTTCATCATATCTTCAAATTGCGTTGCATCTTCAACAATCCGCATCCCTTTCCCCCCCCACCGGCGGAAGCTTTTATAAGAATAGGAAATCCTACATCGGCAGCAATTTTCTTTGCTTTTTCAACATCAGTAATAGCGTAATCGGTACCGGGAACGAGAGGGATGTTGTACTTTTTAACAGCATCTTTAGCGGCCAGTTTACTACCCATTACCTCCATAGCTTCAGGCGAAGGACCAATTAAAATAAGACCCTCTTCACGCACCCTTCTTGCGAAAGCAGGATTTTCGGAGAGGAAACCGTAACCGGGATGAATAGCATCGGCACCGGTAGCTTTTGCAGCTTCAATAATTTTATCGAAAACAAGGTAAGATTGAGAGGATGGCGGAGGACCAATGCCAACTGCTTCATCGGCATATTTCACGTGGGGAGAAGTACGATCGGCGGTAGAAAAAACTGCCACCGTTTTAATACCCATCTCACGGGCACTACGCATTACCCGCAAAGCGATTTCGCCTCGGTTGGCAACCAATATCTTTTTTATTTCCCTCTTAACAATTTTGGCCATTTTATAGAATTATGAACCTGCCAAAATTAGTTAATCTGCTCTCCTATTTTCAATTAATTAAATCAAAGTTATCAAACGATTACCTTAAATTATTGTCGGGAAGATTTTGAGATAGCTCCTTATCACCTGGATGTTTGTGTTTAGGCATGGTGCCAAACAACAAATCCCATAGTGGAAGAGACACGCTAAACGCATAATCATCTGATTTATAATGATGCAGACTATGGTGTTTCCACAGATATTTTAAAAAGTTACGAGGGGGTTTGTATCGGTGAACGGCATAATGAATGACTAGATATGTGGAGTAGCCGGCCATAAAACCGGGAAAAAAGAGCCAAACATAGTCGCCGGTCAGCAACCTGAAAAGCAGATAAAATAGCACTGCAATGGCAATAGAAATCAGAGGAGGCATTACCAAACGGTCTTTATCGCGGGGATACTCGTGATGAACACCATGAATATGATATTGGAGTTGTTTTTCTTTTTCGGATTCGGCATTAAAATGAAAAATAAAACGGTGAATTAGGTACTCTACAAAGGAAAACACGAACATTCCTGCCGGAACAAAAAAGATCATTTTCCAGTGATCGATGGTGGGAATAGTAAAGGAATACGCTAAAAAAACAACTCCTGCCAAGTAGTAAAAAATGACCGGCACTAAAAAGTGGGTTCTGGTAAGTCGTTCCAGTAACTTATTGTCAAACAAGCGGGTAGTACCCTTATTGAAGATTTTGGAATCTTTCATGGTGGTTACCTTTTGTAGCTGTAAATTTACAAAAAAAAAGAAAATTCAAAAAAAAGGAAGGAATAATTTACGCTTCGAATTCGCCGTCATCGCGAAAGCAAAAATGAAATAGAAAATTGTTCGAATATGAGTGCAAAAGGCCATTCTTAAAGTCAAGGTATACACATCCCTGCAAGCTGCAGGCAGGCTCGTCCCAAGCCACAGGCCTGCGCGACAGACGAGTACGATAAAAAGGAGGTCCATTTAAAATATAAAGTTTACACATACTCGTCCCACGCCTTATGGCCAGCGCTTCAGACGAGTACGATGAAAGGGTACGATAAAAAGAAGATCCATCTAAAATATAAAGTTTACACATACTCGTCCCACACCTTATGGCCAGCGCTTCAGACGAGTACGATGAAAAGAAGATCCATCTAAAATATAAAGTTAACACATACTCGTCCCACGCTTTATGGCCAGCGCTTCAGACGAGTACGATGAAAGGGTACGATAAAAAGAAGATCCATCTAAAATATAAAGTTTACACATACTCGTCCCACGCCTTATGGCCAGCGCTTCAGACGAGTACGATGAAAGGGTACGATAAAAAGAAGATCCATCTAAAATATAAAGTTTACACATACTCGTCCCACACCTTATGGCCAGCGCTTCAGACGAGTACGATGAAAAGAAGATCCATCTAAAATATAAAGTTTACACATACTCGTCCCACGCCTTATGGCCAGCGCTTCAGACGAGTACGATGAAAGGGTACGATAAAAAGAAGATCCATCTAAAATATAAAGTTTACACATACTCGTCCCACACCTTATGGCCAGCGCTTCAGACGAGTACGATGAAAGGGTACGATAAAAAGAAGATCCATCTAAAATATAAAGTTTACACATACTCGTCCCACACCTTATGGCCAGCGCTTCAGACGAGTACGATGAAAAGAAGATCCATCTAAAATATAAAGTTTACACATACTCGTCCCACGCCTTATGGCCAGCGCTTCAGACGAGTACGATGAAAGGGTACGATGAAAAGAAGGTCCATTTAAAATATAAAGTTAACACATACTCGTCCCACGCCTTATGGCCAGCGCTTCAGACGAGTACGATGAAAGGGCTCGTCCCACGCCTTATGGCCAGCGCGTCAGACGAGTACGATAAAAAGGGTCCTTCTAAAATATAATGTTTAACACATACCTGCCTGCAGCAGGCAGGCTCGTCCCACGCCTTATGGCCGGCGCGTCAGACGAGTACGATAAAAGTGTTTTCAATTTTAACTTCGACCCGATCTAATGCTTCGAACGCCGTCAATCCGAATGGAAAACTTTGTAATTTTCAGTTTTCAATTTTCAATTTTAACTATGACACGCTCTGATATTTCGATTTCCGTCGGAAAAATTATTTCGCCGTAATAAATCCAATAATTCTGTAAACCAGTTTTGCCAGGGTAAACTCCGATAAAATTTGTCCTTCAACAGGAGCCACTTCAACCACATCAAAACCCACCACATTTTTATTTTCGACCACCATCTTAAGAAATTCCACCGTTTCATTCCAAAACAGACCGTTAGGTTCTGCAGTACCTACGCAGGGAATTACAGAAGGATCGAAACCATCGGCATCAATGGTGATGTACACATCATCCGTTAAATTTGCCAATGCCTCATTCATCCAATTGGGATTTCGACGAATTTGATGTGCATAAAAGGTGTGAATATTAGCAGAAGATTTTATGAGATCGGCTTCTTCTTTACACTGAGCTCTGATACCTATTTGAACAATATTTAAACCCAGTTCATTTACCCGAGCCATTACGGAAGCATGAGAGTAAATGTTGTCGTGATAAGACGATCTTAAATCGGAATGTGCATCAATTTGCAACACTGAAATATTACCATATTTTTTAACATGCGATTTTACAAAACCAAAAGTAACGGTATGTTCGGCACCTAGAGAAATCACAAACTTCCCATCATCAATCAATTGATCGGTATGTTTTTCGATAAGATCAATGGCATCGGCATCAAATTTACCGTCAAAATTCATGGGTGACAATGTGGCTATTCCTCCTTTACGGAAAGATTCCTGATCGAGTTCTTCATCATAAAATTCCACAAAATGAGAAGCTTCAATAATTGCTCCCGGACCTTTTGCAGAACCTTGTAAATAAGATGATGTATGTTCGTAGGGAGCGGATTGAATTACGAAACGTGACGATTCATAGGAACAGAGATTTCATCCTCAATTGCTAAGGAAATTTTCTTCGGCTGATAATGCTTTCATAAGTTACTTCTTCAAAACTTCTGCAACCAGATCTGCAGCTTCTTTAAGTTGAATTGCAGAAAACACCTTCAATCCTGATTCATCAATAATTTTTTTTGCTTCCACTGCATTGGTTCCTTGAAGACGAACAATGATAGGAACATGAATTTCACCAATGCTTTTGTAAGCATCAACAATACCCTGAGCAACACGATCGCAACGAACAATTCCACCAAAAATATTCACCAAAATAGCTTTTACATTCGGGTCTTTAAGAATGATACGGAAGGCTTGTTCCACTCTTGCAGCATTGGCAGTACCACCAACATCTAGAAAGTTAGCAGGTTCACCACCTGCAAGTTTAATAATATCCATGGTAGCCATTGCAAGACCTGCACCATTTACCATACAACCAACATTACCATCGAGTTTCACATAATTCAGATTATGTTCACCTGCTTCAACTTCAGTAGGATCTTCTTCGGAAATATCACGCATATCTGCGATAATCAGTATGACGATAAAGAGCATTTTCATCGAAATTCACTTTTGCATCAACAGCAATAATTTTATCGTCGGAAGTTTTTAGAACAGGATTAATTTCAAACATCGATGCATCGATAGAATCGTAGGCTTTATAAAGAGTGGCAACAAATTTTGTCATTTCTTTAAATGCATTGCCACTTAGTCCTAGGTTAAAAGCAATTTTTCTGGCTTGGAAAGGCATGCAAACCAGAGAGTGGATCGATTTCTTCTTTAAAAATCAAATGAGGTGTTTTTTCAGCCACTTCTTCAATATCCATTCCACCTTCAGTAGAATACATGATTATATTTCTACCGGTTTGACGATTCAAAAGAACACTCATATAAAATTCAGAAGTTTCGGATAGGACCGGGATAATAAACATCTTGAGCAATCAGCACTTTATTCACTTTTTTACCTTGTGGGCCAGTTTGAGGAGTAACCAATTGCATACCTATGATATCAGTAGCCTTTGCTTTCACATCATCTAAACTTTTCGCCAATTTAACTCCACCACCTTTACCTCTACCACCGGCATGAATTTGAGCTTTTACCACCCACCAGGAAGTACCAGTTTGTTTCTGCAATTCTATAGCTGCTTCAACTGCTTGCTCCGGTGTTTCGGCAACAATTCCTTCTTGTATAGCCAACCCAAAACTTTTCAAAATTGATTTGCCCTGATATTCGTGAATATTCATAATAGATAGTGCTTAATTAATGAGGCGCAAAAATATTGATTTTTAACCGATACTCACACATGAATTTCAATAAATTATAAACTCCAATTATTTTTTGTAATATTTCATTGCTGAGGGCACAAAATCACGGATCGCCTTTATTCTTTTATCATCAGCCGGATGCGTGCTCATAAATTCGGGTGGTTTGGTGCCGGTATTAAGTTTTATCATCCTAGCCCACACTTCGGGAGCCTGAGAAGGATCATATCCGGCCATAGCCATAAAAATCATCCCTAATTTATCGGCTTCCGATTCGTGAGATCTGGAGAATGGCAGAATCACCCCATATTGAGCCCCTGCACCATAGGCATCCATCAATAATTGGTGTGTTTGTGCCGATTGGGAAGAGAGTGCAACATCTAAAACAATACTCCCTGTTTGGGCTAATAACATCTGACTCATTCGTTCATTTCCATGACGGGCTACGGCATGAGCTATTTCGTGCCCCATTACGAAGGCCAGTCCGGTTTCGTCTTTGGTAACGGGCAACAATCCGGAGTAAACCACCACTTTTCCACCGGGCAAACACCAGGCATTTATCTCTTTAGAATCAACCAGGTTAAATTCCCACTTATAGCCCTTAACTCTGTCGGCGAAACCATTCTGTTTCATGTAATTAATAACCGCAATGGAAATTTTTGTGCCTACATCCTTAACCATATAAGCGTTCGCATCGGTGGTGTTTAGTGGCGGGTTTTGGCCTAGAAAATCCTTGTAAGAGGTTAATCCCATGGCGATGAGTTCGCTTTCGGGAAGCAAATTCATCTGTTTCCGGTTGGTAAGTGGTACTTTGGAACAGGAAGCCATTAAAAGGAGGATACAAAGAGTGATTTTAGTTTTCATTAAGGAAATTCGGGAATTTTAGAATTTGTTAAATTTTGGAGGGCTCATACATTTATAGTACAAGTTATTATTAAAATAATCCATTTATGATATCAATTCATGTAGAATTTCTTCGCAAATTAAATAATTTAGAGAATATTACTTTGAATTTCGTTTTATTTTATTCAATTTTGGTATGGGCAAATTATAATCACTATTATGAATCTACGTACATTAAATAAGGAGAATTCTATCCATATGTTGGTTTTGGGTTCGATGTTGTTATCTTGGGGAGTTACCAGCTTTTACTTTGAACGTTTGGTACCCAATGAAGTTGTGGAGAGTTTGTGTAACTTTTTATTGATGCCGGTGAGTTTAATCGACAACATACTTTCGTTTTTCACCAAAGCAAATATTTCGGGCAATCCTTTAGGGATGTTTTTTGCACTTTGGATCACCTACATGTTGCCTGCATTTAGGCTCTATCCTGTTTTTATGATCAAAAATCATCAGGTTTCGGATTTGAAAAGCTGGTATCAATCACGTTACGGAATTTCTTCAGAAGCTTAATTTACTGTTAAAGAAACACAAATTTAAATCAATCAACTATTGAGGAAAATTTATTTTCTTTTATAGGTTAACAGACAATATAAATCTCAAAATAAAAGGGTTTTCCATAATTGGAGAACCCTTTTATTTTGAGGTTAAAATATAAACTAACGGAACATACTATCTGCTTTAACAATTTGTACTCGAGTAACATTTATTTTATACTTTGATACTTCATCATCTTCTTTGAGTAATTCTTGAGGCAAAGTAGCTTTTAATGCATCAGAATAAGACATAGGCGATACTTTGTTACTCATCAAACTTTCTTTTAGAGCTTCTGCTTCACTATCATCAGTAACAATAGTAACTTGCATATTTTGAGTTTGCCAGTATCTTTTCATTACTCTGTTAACATCGGCAGCAGTAACTTTTCCCAATAATTCATCCAGTTCATTAATATAATCATTTCTGCCATAGAATTTACTATCCATTAAAAAACCTAATTGTTTGGATGGAGTTTGGGTATACAATTTTGTATACGACATTAAAAATTTTCTTGTGAGTTCAAAATCTTCAGAGGAAATTCCATTATCAATAAATGTTTGCATTTCTTTTAACGCCATCCGCAAAGCAAAATGGGCATGACCAACGGTAATGTCACCTAATTCGGGATATTGTTTACGTAGTGCTTCGGCTGTTTGAACAGGACGTAGCCAGATGCTAAAATAATTGGTGCTTCTAGGAACGCCGGGTTGCGGAAGCATATTTTGTCCACCATTTTCATACCATTCAATATAGGAATAATCACCATAATTCATCGAACGTTGCTCTCTTATTTTCTTGTACAATCTTGAGTACGATTTACGATGTTCACCCAACCAGGAGTTAGCCACCATTAGTGCTGCAAAATCATCATCCTTGCGAGTCAACGGCAAAGGAAATCCTGTAAAAATAGCAGAGCCAAGAGCATTTTCTTTCGTTATAATTTCAACATTTATTCCGGGAACATTTTGAGAAATTCCGAACTCAGGCAGCGGTTTGCTTGTTTCACTAAGTGGTTTGCAAGCTTCTACTATTTGCATCAAATACTTTGGAGAATAACTTCCGGCAATACCGATAGTAAGATTGGATTTTGCAAAATAATTTTTGTAATGAGCTTTAACCCTTTCCAAAGTGATTTTAGTTAAACCATTGGTAGTACCGTCCACCATTGATTGATAAGTGGTGTTACGGAATAATAAATCTTCAAGTCCCATTTTACTAAACTCCTCATCAGAAGAAGCTCTTATAACCTGATTCACATAATTTTCTTGATTCGATTTTATCCTGTTAAAGTCATTATCACTTAAAGATGGATTGGTAATTAATCCGATCATAATAGGAATAATTTTTTCAGCATGATCTTTATGAAATTCAAAAGTAAACACGGAAACTTCTTTATCAACACTTACGCACCAACGGGCTGCCCAGGGATAAGTGAGATCTTTAATTCCTGTGCTGGAATAGGTTCCTGTACCACCTTCTGCCATCAAAGATGCTGTAAGTGCGGTGATTCCTTTTTCGACAGGACCATCACAAATAGAACCGTTTCGAAACATAAACTTAACTACAATTTTATCGGACTTAGGCAATGGCAACTCTACGGTTTCGATGGCGTAGGTGGTGAAAGAGTACACAAACAATATGGAAATTAGGAGGATATTTTTCATAATAAAATTTTCTGGTTGTTAGTCTAATAAAGGTTTTTCAGATGGTGAAATAGTTGCAATAGTGAGGTTCTCTTTAGTGAGATATTTTATAGCTACTCGTTGAATATCTTCTGCCGTTACACTTTGAAAGAGTTCATACGTTTTATTTATCGCAGTTGGATCGCCTGTGACCCACACATAAAGTGCAACTGAATTCGCAATTGCATCAGGGCTGTCCATCGACATAGCAAAAGAATATTTCATACGTTCTTTAGTTTCATTAAGAACATCTTCACCCACCAATTTAGTTTTGGCATTTTCAATCCTATTTTCAATAGCCTTTTTAACATACGGCATATCAGATTCATTTACCAAAGAAGCGCTCCCACTAAATAGGTATGGATCACGAGAGGGATATATCCCCCCCGACAACTCTCTTACTTTACTTTCTTCAACAACGAGTTTCTTATAAAGACCGGAACGTTCAGAAAATAAAATTTGACCTAGAATATATAACGCTTGATAATCATTATTTTCTAAAGAGAATGCCGGGCCTTTATAATTCAAATCAAGAAAGGGCGGAAATTGAGGAACCTGAATATGTGTGTATTTCGTTTCTTTTTGAGCCGGTTCCACAGGTATTTTAGCTTTGTACTTACCTGTTTTCCAATTACCGAAGTATTTTTCCGCGAGTTGGTTAACATTTTCCTGCTTTATGTCTCCAACAACAATAATGGTGCAATATTCAGGTCTGTAAAATCGATCGAAGAATTCGAGTGAAAAATTATATTGATTAGGCATGTCAACAATATCTTCGAAGAAACCCATGGTAGTATGTTTATAGGTATGCTTTTCGAATGCAGTATTGCTGGTAGCTTCATTTAATTGCGCAAAAGGACTAGCATTATTTTTAGTGTATTCCCCTTTCACTGCTCCGGCTTCAGTTTTAAAATCTTGCACCGAATATTTCAAATTTTGAAAACGATCGGATTCAAGTTCGAACATTGTCTCCAGTGCAGCCGCATTGCCGGTCATGTGATAAACTGTTCTATCAAGAGAAGTGTTTGCATTTGCCGAAGCTCCTGTTGATTTTAATATTTCGGCATATTTATCTTTAGGATATTTTTCAGTACCTCTAAACATCATGTGTTCAAAGAAGTGAGCGAAACCTGTTTTACCTTTTTCCACTTCTTCGCGTGATCCCACACGCACTACCACATAAAAAGATGCCAATCCGGGGCTATCGTACGGGATGGTTACCACTTTTAATCCGTTAGGTAAATCCTTTTGATGAATAGGATAAGGTAGAATATCACCCGCCCAAACAAATGTGGCGAGAAAAAGACATGTAACAGTAATACTAATTTTTTTAAGCATTTTTTTAGGTTTTTAGTTTGTTCTTTTTAAGGATTGTTTGAAATAGTGGCAAGTGTTAAGTGACATGTGACAAGTGTTTAGTGACATGTGTTTAGTGACAAGTGTTTAGTGACAAGTGACAAGTGTTTAGTGACAAGTATTCAGTGACCAGTATTCAGTGACCAGTATTTCAGTGACCAGTGTTCAGTGACCAGTGTTTTAGTGACCAGTGTTTTGGTGACCAGTGTTTTAGTGACCAGTGTTACCAGTGTTTTAGTGACCAGTGTTTTGGTGACCAGTGTTTTAGTGACCAGTGTTTTGGTGACCAGTGATTAGTAACCAGTGTTCAGTGACCAGTATTTTAGTGACCCGGGTTAGTGAACAGGATTTTAGTGACCAGTGTTCAGTATTTAATATTTAATGACCGGAATATATGACTAATGGCTAATCTAATTAATGACCCAATGACTAATGACCCAATGACTAATGTCTAATAACAAATTAACCCCTTCTTACGTCAACATACCGCCATCAACATTTATCACCTGGCCGGTGATGTAGGCGGACATATCGGAGGCGAGGAAAACTACCAGATTGGCAACGTCTTCAGGCGTTCCTCCTCTTTTTAGAGGAATCGCTTCTCTCCATTGTTTTACCACATCAGGATTTAGGACGGCGGTCATTTCGGTTTCGATAAAACCGGGAGCTACTGCGTTGCAGCGGATGTTGCGGGAACCTAATTCGAGGGCTATTGATTTGGTGAAACCAATGATACCGGCTTTAGAAGCAGCGTAATTTGCTTGACCGGCATTTCCTTTGACTCCAACAACAGAAGAAATATTAATAATTGAACCTTTTCTTTCCTTCAACATTGTTTTTTGCACGGCTTTTGTAATATTAAAAACCGATTTGAGGTTAGTTTTGATCACTTCATCAAAATGTTCTTCAGACATTCTCATGAGGAGGTTATCTCGGGTGATTCCGGCATTATTCACAACTGCATCAATTTTACCAAAATCTGTTAAAACACTAGCAACCAATTCTTCTGCAGCTTTATAGTCGGCAGCATCCGATTTGTAGCCTTTAGCTTTTATCCCATAAGTTTCGAGTTCTTTCTCCAATTCGGCCGCTTTATCGGGTGAAGAAAGAAATGTAAAAGCTACAGAAGAGCCATTTTTTGCCAAAGCAACTGCAATTCCACGACCGATTCCGCGTGAGGCTCCTGTTATCAAAGTCACCTTGCCATCTAGTAATTTCATAATTATCAGCTATTTAAGTCATTTCTAGGAAATTAGAAATCGACGTTCATTATTTGAATTTATTTGTAAATTTGCGACCAAATATAACAAACTAAAAACAACCTTTATGAAAAAAGCATTATTAACGATTGCTGTAATTATAGCCGGACTTTCGGTTCAAGCCCAAAATATTCGAGTTGGACTAACAGGAGGGCTAAATTCTACTTGGCTGATGAACAAAAATGTTTTTGATGCCAATGATGGACTTAGATATTGCAGCCTCTTTTGGTGGACGGTTTGGTTTTGAAGGGATTTATTCATTCAGCGAAAAAACAGGACTGTCACTTGGATTCAATTTTCTTTCTAGGAATAGTCAGAAATATTCTGGTGATTGAGCACTGGGTTAGACGGCGTATTTGACGTAACGACAAATTGAATTATTTTGATATTCCTGTTTTATTTCGTTTAACTTCTTCAGGAGGAACTTATTTTGAAATTGGCCCTCAATTTGGATTTTTAACAAAAGCTGAGGAAAGATATGAAGGTCTCCGATAATGTTTGGCAGAGATTATTCAGACGTAGATGTCAAAAATGCATTTGAATCAACCAACATTGCATTGGTATTTGGATTTGGAGTTGATATTGATGTTACTGAGAGCATCTTTATTACTGCAGGATTACGTTTAGGTTATGGATTTACTGATGTAACTAAAGAATATGAATCTAACCTTGACTTTTTTCAAGACAATCCTGAGTCAACAACTAATGACGCGATTTACCTTACTACTCAAGCTGCACAAATCGACGATAACGATGAAAGAAGTTACGAAAAAACCAGCCGTGTATTTGGTGGGTTGAACTTAGGAGTTTCTTACAAATTTGGTGGAACATCTCCCAAATAATCTAATAAAAAATATTTAAAAAAGCTCTCCAAATATTGGGGGGCTTTTTTTATTTAAAACGGATAACCTATTGCTATATTAAGCAACAAATTATCCTTTCTCCAACTACCACTACCTAATTTTATATCATCCAAAACCCATGTATCACCCGTGGATATCCAAGGCTTTTTGAAGGGTGTTGCCAGGTCCAGGCGAAGGACAAAAAAGTTGGCATCTAAACGAAGACCAAATCCACCACCTAAAGCTATTTGATTCAAAAAATCACTACTAATTTTACCTCCTGGAGTGGCAGGATTATCTTCAAGTAACCAGATATTTCCACCATCAACAAAAAACGCTCCTCTGAACATTCCAACAATTTTATAACGATATTCTAAATTGGCTTCCATTTTTATGTCACCACCCTGATCATAGAAAGAAGTTTGTACATCTTCATTTCTGAATGTTCCAGGTCCTAAGGAGCGCACTCTAAATGCTCTTACACTTGAAGAACCACCACTAAAAAACTGATTTACGTAAGGCAGGGTAATAGAATTTCCATAAGCAATTCCAATTCCGGAATAAAGTCTGGCGATTAATTGTGTAGTTTCTGATATGTTGTAATAATTGCGAAAATCAACTTCAAAACGTGCTAATTGCGCATACACCTCTCCAGCCAATCTATAAGGATTATCGGGATCAGGCTTTTCATTTTTAATAACTCTATTTATTAATGAAAGAAAATTTCCATACAATTCCATTTTACCTTGAAAAAAAATCTGATTCTTTCTATTTGGTAAAAGCTGTTCATTGTAAGTAAAAATATAATTTAAGCCGGTAATAAATTGCTCTTCAAAACTTTTCTGAAGCAGCACATTATCTTCAAGCAAGGCATTGAACTCAGGACTTCTATTTGAAATTCTTAAATAAGAAAGTACAATAGGATTAAATTCATGATCTTTCAGAAGCGTTTCTTTCCACTTATATCCATAAGTAAAAGCCATTGAATTCAAATTAAAATATCCGGTACGTTTCATATAATTATAGCCGGCTGCAATTTTTGTTTTTGGCAGAAAATATCCTGAGGGATTTTTAATATTAAAAGGCGTCACAAACCTTGGTATATACAATTCAACACCGGGTCCAAATTCAAATGAATTTAAACCCTTACTATCTTTTCCAACTTGAGTCTCAAAGGAGGCATGTATATTAGCAACAAATAATTCGGCACCTCTAAAAGTATTACGGTTCCGATAAGAAACCTTTATTCCAGGTCCTAAAAAGTTATTTGATTTAGATTTAATTTCCAGTTCTAACTGCGTACTCCTACGGGGTAACGGGGTAAGATTTATATAAGAAGAAAGATATCCAAAATTAGCTGAGTCAACTTCAGCAAAACGGACATTCACGAACTTAAAAGTCCCCATACCCATCAACTGACCAAGTGTAGCATTATGATCCTTACGGGAATAAATCTCGCCTTTATCGATAAATACAGAGCGCACAATTGGCCGTTTTCTGAAATCATCATTAATAGAGTAGTAATTAAATGGTCTCCCTGCAATGGTATCTTTCACATAAGGAACCGAATCGACACCAACACTATAGGCAGTATTGATATAAACATCGTTAATACGATATACTAACAAAGCTTCATAAGGGGTTATCTCCTTAATTTTTAATCTGAGGTTTACTTTTCTCCGCCCTCCGGTAGTATCAGCTTCAAAAATTAAATAATCAGGGTTAAAATAATAAAATCCTTTAGTTTTAAGATGCTCATCGATTCGTACTTTTTCTTTTTGAACAGTTACCAAACTATACATATCACCCTTATTGAGAAGTGATTTTTCAATTGATTCTCTTATGGCACTTAAAACGACGTGATTGCCTAGTGGAAAAATTACTGAATCAATAAGGTAAGGCTGAGTGAGAAACAATTTATAATTTACATGAACTTTATTTCCATTGTTTTTTAGATCAAAATTTGAATAAGAACCAAAATACCCATTGTTAAAGAGGTTTGCATCAATATGGTCTCTCACACCATTTGGATTGACATCAGAAAATAGGACAGGTCTTTCACCTAATTTATTTTTAACAAAATTTCGAAAACCCTTTTTCTTTTTTGATTCACCTGCAACATTATAAAACCATAATTTAATTTTCAAACCTAAAAACTTTTTATTAGGTTTTGGAAGTATCACATCTTCTGATTTTTTTACTATGGCTTTCTTACCTTTTACTTTTTTTCCAGATTCTACTTTAACGGAGGCACCGGTATACAAAATTTCACCATCTTTCAAATACTTTGTATTGCTACAAGAAGTAAAAAATAAAGCAGCAAACAGCAGTCCAATTATAGACCATTTAAATTGACTGAATATGACTGTAATACTATTCATTTACATTAACATTAATTGAAGGGTTTTGATTTTTTAGGCTTTCGCATAAGTTGATTCCAGCTATCAAAATCACGAGTATAAACCAAACCTATACCGGCTTCGACAACTTGTCCATCCAAAATTCCTTCATATTGATCTTTACGAAAAACACTTAACCGGTAACGACCATCTTCGGTTAACAAATACTCCAACACTACATCACCCGCCAGGTTGCTTGCATCATTTTGTTGTGTTCGTTCACCTTCCACATCCACATTACCTGAAACTTCCACAATTAAACGATTTTTCAAAAACCGTTTCTTAACTCCTACATTCACTTCAGTTCTTCCCTCAACACCTTCTGCAGTATATTCTTCATATGACTGAACATCAAAATTTAATTCAACACCTTTAATAAACTGTTCGGCAAAACTATTTAATTGTTGGCTAAGAAATTTACTAACGCTATTACGAGCAACATATTCCAATCCACCACCTGAAGAGTTATCAAAGGGGTTAGCCTGAACAAACCGATTGAGAACAAGCAATGCAAAAACCTGTTTATTTAGTTCAGAGGGATCTTGATTTAGGAGGGTAAGCTTTGCATAAACAGTTCCGTTCAATACGCCTTGATCTTCGGGGGGCAAAGTAATTTCGAAACTAATATCAGGCTTAATTAGTTCCCCTCTCATGTGAAGAATTACCTGAAAAGGAAGCCGTTGTCGATATGCATTAATTTGAGCTTCCGACAAACCGGCCACTTGATCAGCAACCAATTCAAGAGGAACTGCATTTACAACGTTCACCGCGTCAATATTAATTTCAGCATCCATGATATCACCTCTCCAATTGATGGTGCTTCCTTTAGTAATAGCAAAATTCTTTTTAACCAAATTCTGAAGAGAAACTCTATAACTTCCTTCACTAATTTCAAAACCACCTGTCAAGCTAGTTTTTCCACTTGGATCAATTGAGAAACTCATGGTAGCATTGCCTTTAATTACAAGCGAATCACCTGATTCACGGTCAACGAGTATACGAAGAGTAGTTTCTTTACTAATTTCTATGTTTGAAGAAATATCAAAACCTTTAATCTCGGTTTTAAAAGTATCGGCAACAGCATCTCGTTTCATAATAGAATTAACTCGATTATAAGGATCAGTAAATTGCACATCCTCCTCCCCTCTTTCTGTTGTAGTTGTTTGTTCAGGAACTATAAAAGTAAAGGACGAACCTTCCATCATTTTAACATTAGAAGTAATTACAGGCATTGCTTTATTACCTCTAATTTTAATGTCGCTACTTATGTAAACAGTTCCAAAAAATAAGTCATTATCAACTTGATGAGTGTTCATTGCGAGAAATCTGTCAGTTTTTAAATCAATCAAAAATTCAGGATTACTATAGTCCTTCATGCGCACACCACCAGTTAAAATAGCAGTATGATTAAGAGTATCGGAAATGGTAAAAGATTCAAAATACAAAACCCGATCTTTAAATTTCAAACTCTCCTCCTTCAGTATAAAATAATTATCTAAATAGGTAACATTAAATCCGGCATTTTTAAAAGCAATATCACCTGACAAATTGGGTTCGCTAATTAAACCATCAATTTTAAACTTTCCGTTAAGTGTGCCCTTAGATCGTGTAATTTGTCCGCCTGTAAATGGCTCCAAACTTAAAATATTCAATTTTTCTATATCTATATCGGCATCAACTCTTCCACCGGTTGAATCGGCATCGAAAGAACCTTTCAAAATAAGATTATTCCCATTACCTGACATTTTCAAATCAACCAAATACTTCGATTTCCCCTGAGATTTTGCATCCAACACAAAATCACCAACAGGTATTCCTTTAAATATAAATTTATCCAATTGAACATTCGCTACTAAACCTTGCCCTTCAGCTTCTCTAATCAAATCAAATTCACCATTCAGTGTACCGCCAAACAAGGAAGTGTCTCTATCTAAAATATCAGAAATAACATTCAAATTAAAATCATTGAAAACCACCCCTACTCCTTTGTCGGTAGACTTTGTAGGTTTGTCAATTCTAATAAATTGATTTTTATTAGATAATGAAATGTTTTTAAATTCCTTATTGGAAGCTCCCAACAAAACGAAATTATCTTCAGGAACAATCCATTGCTGCCCATTTAAAATTACTTTATTTTGTAAGATAGAAATTTTATAATCTCCAAAATTATTTCCATGAGTTAAAAGTGCTTGCATCTTCAACTTTTCCAATCCTTCATTAAGAATTAAAACACCTAAAGTGATTTGGTTGTTTGAAGCAGTGGCCACAAAATCAGTTCTTGCCAGCTCAATTTCACCGATTGATAGTCTTGTGAAGCTGGTATGGAAATTCAATTTTTCAATATCGGAATCCACTTTCACACTCAAACTATCTACTCTAATTCCATTATAAATAACTTGTGGAAATTGAATCTGTAAATCAAGCAAAGATTGCGCGCTGTTAAAGGTACCGGTGATAGGTCCGGGAATAAAGGACTCAAGGCCGGGAACAAAGACCTCAGAAATAACCGGTGCATTTCGAACCTCAATCAAAAAATTAAAATTTTGATTGAGAGTATCTTTAGGAGCCGCAACAGAATCTGTTGAAAAATACTGTCCAACAAAATTACTCAACTGCTGAGCTGTTTTATCTATTGAAACTGATCCGTCAAATTTGGCCATCAGCAATGAACTTTCCATCGAGATCGACTTTTTACCACCTTCATTGATATTAATAACAGCTAAAGATTCAATAGGATAATTTCGACCTTTTTTCACAATTAAAACATCTTTAATATCAATATTACCTATCAAATTATCTAAATTATTACCATGCAAATTGATCATACCGGTACCACTAGCTCTTAATTCATCATTGGTGAAACCTAAGGCTTGAAAATCTATACCTTTAAGATTAATTTCTGCTTTATAAAACTCCTTTTCTTTTATCAAACCTAATGCGGCTTCCAAAACTAATTGAACATTTTTATCTTCAATTTCACATTTAGTTGTAACAATTCCATTGTTGAGATTGCCGGTAAAATGGATATTGTTATAGCTATACCCATTAACTGAAATTGAATCCGAATTCAAACTATAAATAGCAGTCATCGTTTTAGAATCAAACCCTTCACCGGAAATATTTGCACCAATATTTAAGTTTCCTAGATTTTCATTTTTAAGAATGAAACCTAAATCAAAATCATCAATTTTAGCAGACAATTTATAACCCGGATTTTGAGAATCCATGTTATAAAAACTCCCTAGTGCTATAACTCTACCTCTATTAGTACCTGCATAAAGTTTATATTCAAAAGATGATGGAGAACCTTTAAAACTTCCTGACAAAGCAATATTTTCAGGAATGGAAATTGTTTCAGGTAAAGTAATAAACGAATTAATATCTGAAGATGTAGTGGTTATCCGATTTGCAGTTAAATCCAAGAAAAGTTTGTCACTATCCGGAAGTCCAATTACATTTCCTTCAATATTTAAAGAAGTTGAATTGCCGGTTTGCAAAGTAAAATCTTTTATATTCAAGTTGTCGATAGTTCCATCTGCCATCACATTAATCACATTTTTGCGATAGCGATTTTTACTTATGATTTCTTGATCCAGCAAATCATTTTTGAACATCACTAAATCATTTAGGCAAAATACAGTATTCGTCAATTGAAGTTTCATTATAGCTTTCCCGGGTTCTTCAATAAATTTTTGAAGACTTTGATATCTAACCAACATATTACCATTTACCTCACTGTTTCCGGTTTTCAATTCCAGATTTGTTATTGAAGTTGAGACAGGTGAAATTTTAAAATCACCTTTAAACTTCCGGATCGCCAATCCTGATCGATCAGAAACTTTTGTATCAACAATTGATAAACCGGCATTTCCACTATTATGGTAAATTTCGTTAACCTCAAATTTGGATATGACCAGACTTAAGTTTGCAGGATTAAATTCAGGTTTGGAAAGTGTATCAATACCTGTAACAACAAAAAGTGAATTTATAATATCCAATTTTTTAACATCAATTTGAAAAGGAATTTTGATATCGGTAGTTTTAGAGGTATCATTTTCCTTAGCATATTTGTCGAAAATCTGTTTGCGATCGAACATCATAAAAGATGATTTATCCAATTTAATTTTATTTGCACTAATTACATTTGTTTTCAAATTACAAAGGACATCAGTAATTTCAAAGTCACCGGATTTCAAAAACATACCTGTAGAGTCTACTGTACTCAACATATGAAATGAAGTATTGGAAATAGCCAATTTATTAGCTGTAAATTCGGGTAAATTTCCTGTTGGAACGGAGGTGTCGGCATCGGATGAAAATAATTGAATGAATTCCATTCGACTGTTATTTATCTTTATATCACCTGCATTAAATCGAAGACTGTCTAAATCCATATCATTCACTGGCAATACCACTTCACCAATATAAGTTTTGAGATTCATTCCTGACACATCATCCTTAAAGGAAAACCGAACGTTCACCAACTCAATTTCATCAACGGAAATTTTCATTGGATTATTGACAGTGTCAACTGCGACAGTTGTATCTTTTGAAGCAAAAGCCGTAATTAAAAAATTGAAATTAAAAGTTGAGTCTATATTGTTACGATTAAGGTTGGCAGTAACATCTGTTAAATTCACATCACCTAACGAAATATTTCCTCCTATTAAACCCCACAACCCAATTCCTGTTCTTATTTCTTTGGCATATAAAAGTGTATCTTTATTAAGGTCATCCAAAAATATTTCATTTATAATTACTGTAGAAGGAAATCCGATGTAGATATTTCCAATTGTTACTTTGGTTCCTGTTTTATTGGAAACAAATGAAACAACTTTATCTATTGCAAAATTCTGTACTGAAGGCAGTCGAATTAAAAGCAATAATATAATAAAAATTGCGAGGACAGAAATCACTACCCAGACAAAAAATTTTAAGATTCTCTTTAAAAGTTGTGAATTTTCAGCCACTCCCGGTTATTGCATGTTTTTATTACTAAATTTGAATTTAATAACAGAATTTGAATTTAAACATTTCACTGTAAAAGAATAAAGTTAGATTTGACCTTAACATCAAATCAATTCCAATAATTTAGAAACTTAATATTCTCACAATCATTCATGTAATCAATCAAACGATTCAACTATGATGCCAATAAAAGCTTCCATCTACTTTTAAGTTAGTTAGTTTTATGAAATCAAAAATCATTCATATGGATCTCATCACAAAGGTGGCATATTGTTTGACAATATTCATTGAATGACGACAAAAATTGTCGATTTACAAATTACATCATTAAATCTATAAAAGTTATGAAATCACAAAAGATAGGAATCCTCATATTATCAGTAGTTATGATTGGATTAATGGGTATTTCAACAAAATCGCTAAGTCAAAACGACTTATTATCAGAGTATGAACAGAAATTAACCTCCATAGAAAAGCAATTTGCTACCTTTAAGCAACAAATTGACCCTACTAAAATGTCGACCATGGATGTTAAGATGAAAGTAGGTAATTTTGAAAACAATAGGAATAGTTTAAAGGCCAAATTAAAGGAACTTAGAAAATCTTCAGCTACGTTATCTGAAACAGATAAAGGCGATTTGGATAAGAGATTTGATGACCTAACGACCGAATTTGAGCAATTGAAAAAATTTACGGATTAAGGAAATAATTCCCCAATGTGGGTAAAGTAATCTCAAAAGAAAACTTTTCATTTATAAAAAATTAAAAGAGATATATCTCCCATTAAAAAAAACAAATTTGCTCCAACAAAAAAGTCTCGGAAAAACCGAGACTTTTTTGTATACAATATAATTTATCTATGAAACAGAAACTTTTCCAAGCACCTTTGCCATAGTTTGACCAATGATTGCCGGAGAATCCACTACAGTAATTCCACATTCACGCATAATTTGCATTTTAGCTGCTGCAGTATCTTCCACACCACCAACAATAGCACCGGCATGGCCCATACGACGTCCGGGAGGAGCAGTTTGTCCTGCGATAAAACCAACAACAGGTTTACGATTATTATCTTTAATCCATCGTGCAGCATCCGCTTCCAAGCTTCCACCAATTTCACCAATCATGATGATACCTTCTGTCTCGGGATCATCCATAAAAAGCTGAACGGCTTCGAGAGTGGTTGTTCCAATGATGGGATCACCACCAATTCCTATGGCGGTAGATACTCCAAGTCCTGCTTTCACAACTTGATCGGCAGCTTCATAAGTTAAAGTTCCCGACTTAGAAACGATTCCAATTTTTCCTTTTTTGAAAACAAAACCGGGCATGATACCTACTTTTGCTTCATTAGGAGTAATTACACCGGGACAATTAGGGCCAATTAAGCGTGTTTTACGACTTTTCAGATACTCCTTCACCATAATCATGTCTTTGGTAGGAATTCCTTCAGTAATACACACAACAAGACCTATTCCGGCCTCTGCAGCTTCCATAATCGCATCAGCAGCGAACGGAGGAGGAACAAAGATAATAGAAACATTGGCGCCTGCTTTTTGAACGGCTTCGGAAACGGTATTAAAAACAGGTTTATCGAGATGGGTTGTACCACCTTTTCCGGGAGTCACCCCTCCTATTACATTGGTTCCATACTCAATCATTTGAGTAGCGTGAAAGGTACCTTCGTTTCCGGTAAAACCTTGGACAACGATTTTAGAATTTTTGTTGACTAATACGCTCATAGCGGGATTTTAGACTTTTGAATGATAGATGATGCAATTTGAAAGCTTGTTGAACCAAGCTTTAGTTGTTGTATTTTATTGGATTAAGTAATTGATATTTAATCATTTACTTATTTTCACACATTAACTTGCGGCAAAGTTAGGATATTTGATGAAAAAGAAGCGATAAAAATGTAATTGCTTTGATTTTCGGGATATTGGGTGGGATGCGGTAACTTTGCGGATCACATGCAAAGAGCAAAACAAGGAACCACCATTACTGCCATCGCAACACCTCCCGGGATGGGCGCAATTGCGGTGATACGAATTTCCGGTCCGGAAGCATTTAGAATTATTGATTTAGTTTTTCATTCCAAAGGGAAAAAGCCAAGCGAAAGTTTAACTCATTCTGCCTTGTTTGGAATTATTAAAGATGAACAGAAAGTAATTGATGAAGTACTAATCACAATTTTTCGCGGACCAAAGTCGTTCACCGGTGAAGATACCATTGAAATTTCCTGTCATGGTTCCACTTTTATACAAAAAGAAATTCTTCAACTTCTAATCAAAAGTGGTGCTACACCGGCCCAACCCGGTGAATTTACCATGCGTGCATTTTTAAATAGAAAAATGGATCTTGTTCAAGCAGAAGCAGTAGGTGATTTAATAGCTGCTGATTCGGCATCATCACACCGAGTGGCGTTGAAACAAATGCGAGGAGGATTCTCTAAGGAAATTCAGCTATTGAGAGAACGGTTAATTCACTTTGCATCATTGTTGGAGTTGGAACTCGATTTCTCGGAAGAAGACGTAGAATTTGCCGATCGTTCACAATTGATTTCATTAATAAAAGAAACCATTGAACACACAAAAAAATTATCGGCTTCGTTTGAAACGGGAAATGTGATAAAGAGGGGAATTCCTGTTGCTATTGCAGGCAAACCAAATGTTGGCAAATCAACTTTGTTGAATTTAATTTTGAATGAAGACAGAGCTATTGTGAGTGACATTGCCGGCACCACACGCGATACCATTGAGGAAGAGATAAACCTTGGCGGGATGAAGTTCCGGTTTATTGATACCGCGGGAATACGAAAGTCAGATGATTTAGTGGAACAAATTGGTGTTGAAAAAACATTGGAGAAAATAAAAGAAGCTTCAGTAATAATTTACTTATTCGATCCAGGTGAAACGGGTCCCGATGATTTACAGGAAATACTGAATAAAATTATTGAATCACGTTCGGGTGAAAAATATGTTTTGATACCGGTTGCAAATAAATCGGATCGTTATAACGGATCCTATTTGCAGGATCTTTTTTCCACAGTTCCTGATGTTGTTTTCATATCGGCAAAAGAACATTCGGGAATCAACGAACTTTTTACGAGAATCACCTCCGTCATCACCGAAAGTAAAATCGATTCGGGAGACATCATCTTAACCAATGCACGCCACAAAGTATCTATTGATAAAACAACCACTGCATTGGAAAATTCTCTCGATGGTTTATCGTCGGGGTTAGCAACAGATTTAATTGCAATTGAAATACGTTCTTCGCTAATGTACTTGGTGAAATCACTGGACTGATTACAACGGATGATTTGTTGGAGAATATATTTAGTAAGTTTTGTATTGGAAAGTAATTCTTCAGAAGTTCATCAATCTGATCATTCAAGGTATTCATTTCCGGTAAGAGAAATAAAGGGAGTACGATCATTTCCTGTTTCAACACAAGACTTTTCATCAATAAAAACACATCAAATCATTATTAATCATCAATTTACCCTAAATACTTGGTAAAGCTATAACTTTACTTTATGGGCAAGAAATCACTTCAATTGCAACAGCTCAACAGCAAAATTTTAAGCTATGCCACGGAAAAGCATACCTCAAAGCCGTTAAAATGCCGTCAATAATTTTAATGTGGAATATAATATTTAGTTAACTTTTATTTATATTTAAATACACTAAATTAATTGGTATTTTCGTTGTGATAAACTAATTGAGCTGAAAAAGGTGATAATAATCATTGCTTCCATAACAATTGAATTAAATATTACCAAGCATGAATTTTAAAATCACTGATTTAAATTCTAAAATATTAAAGGTGAAATTGACATTAATAGTTCTATTTTTGACTATATCCTACCAAGGAATCAGTCAATCTGCATCTATGGGGTGTTCCAAACATACTTATTTGGGATCCACAGGGACAGTAATACATTATCCACTTCCAAATGGTAACGACAGCATAAAAACCATAGCATTTCCATGGGATATTGTGACTATACATGCATATATTGATCCATCATGTGGAGAAAACACAATTTATTTACACAAAAATGGAGTTGTAATAGATACTGCAGTTTATCCTACTACATTTACTCTAACAAGTAGTGGCAGGTATATGATTTGGGATAGTTCAGTGCCAATTTTTCCTCCATGCATTGTAGAATTTGTTAACCCAACTGACTTAAGTGAAAACAGTTCATTAGAATATCGATATTATCCTAATCCCGTTTCCGACTTTTTAAACTTCGAACTACCAATAAATGGATTGTATCAAATTCAAATTTCGAATAGTTTGAATAAAGTTTTAAATACATACATAACAAAAGAAAATTCAAACATTGATCTTCGTAATTTACCGCAAGGAATGTTTTATTTTCAACTTTTTAAAGATGAAAAATATGTAGGGGGTGGTAAATTTATCAAAATTTAATAAACACGTCCTCCACGTTTTAGCTCATACTAACATACCACTTAAAAAATAGTACAGAAATAATAATAACAAAAACCTCCTGCGGTCAGTTATCTGAAGCTTGCTACTTTCGCAGATGATCGGATTTTGAAACCTAAAATATTTCAACTGAAACAAGCTTTCCAAAGATATCCAAAAGTAAAGAAACCACAAAAACATCCTAATGTAATAGTTGCTGCTAGCTCAGTACTGGATATCAAATAAGAGTTAGCACACCTTTCAAATTTTTTATTTACATTTTAATAGCTGATAAGGATTTTATATTCATTGTTATCATATTGTAGAAAACAAATATATACTTTCCTCTCAGCCACGTTTTGGTTGAAATAACTGAATCATCAAATCCTGAATTTAACTCTTCACTAAAAACTAACTTTTCGGCAATGTCGAAAACTTCCAGGTAAATTTTATCGTGGAGATTATTTGCACTTGAAATTGCAACTAAATCCGTAAACGGATTTGGTGACAAACTAAATTTTTTTGGAAAATCGGTATCCTACTTATCACTTAAAATGTGCTCCGAAAAATCGTCAATAAGTAATGACGCAAGACTTGTGGGAAATTCTAAAGGATCGATCTGAGAAAATGCTTGAATCTGAACTTGAATACTGTCAAATACAACCAATGGAGATAAGAGGATATTGATAGGGGTGTATGCAGAAAATGATGAGAGTGTTACCCAACTACCAATCTTCAGAATCGATGATCCGTTATAATCAAAAACCACAATTCTTCCTTCGCCGGTTCCACTAATACTATCGCATTTAACAAATCCGGAAAGTGAATAAATTATACCAGGACTCGAAAAGGTAGTTCTTGCATAACCGGGAAGTGGACCTTCAAAAGAAGGACCATTATTTATCACTTTAAGTGCAAAATTTCCACTATGACTATCAGTACTCTTTGAAATTGAAATGCTGTTTACAGAATTATTTGTAATCCAAAATTCCGGTTCTTCTGTTGAGCCCGGAGTTATCCAATTTTCAAATCCTTGATTCGGAATATTTTGACAATTTGAATCCGCTGCAACAAGAAAAATTAAAATTAATACTATACCGGCAAAGTGAAATTTCATATTAACTGAATTTGATCGGAATACTATATAATTATAGTAAAGTTAATCAAAAACTTGAAATTACTCATTTTTTTCTATTTTTGTAATGCAATTTTTTCATTTTCATTTTTTTATCAATTTTTCACATGCAATTACAACACATTACCACAAAAATTCACGAAATCAGAGGCATGAAGGTCATGCTCGATCATGATTTGGCAATTCTTTATGAAGTAGAAACAAGGTCGCTTAAGCAGGCTGTGAGAAGAAATTCAGATCGCTTTCCTGAAGATATTATGTTTCAACTAACTGAACTAGAAATCGATAGAATGGTATCACAAAATGTGATACCATCTAAAAGCTATTTTGGAGGAGCCAAACCATTTGCTTTCACTCAAGAAGGAATTTCAATGCTTTCGAGTGTTTTAAGAAGCAAAAAAGCTATACTCACAAACATTTCTATCATGCGCCTGCCTGCAGCATGGCAGGTGCATTTGTAATGATGCGCCAATTTGCACTTTCACATCGCGAATTAACTGAAAAACTCAAGGAAATGGAAACCAAATACGATCAGCATTTTCATACTATCTACGAAGCTAATGGCTATCTTATGAAAAACGATGAGGAGGACAAGAAACAAAAGAACCGCCGAAGGATTGGGTATAAATGACCAAAATAAAATAATTTAACTTTTAAAACATTTTTCACATGCAATTACAACACATCACCACCAAAATTCACGAAATCAGGGGCATGAAGGTCATGCTGGACTATGATCTGGCTGAAATGTATCAAGTCCCAACAAAAAGTCTCAATCTTAGTGTTAAACGGAATCTAAATCGATTTCCGGATGATTTTATGTTCCAACTTTCTCAAACTGAATGGCAAAGTTTGAGGTTTCAAAATGAAACCTCAAACAAACGGGGAGGTTCGAGGTATGTGCCATATGCATTTACAGAACAGGGTTTAGCCATGCTTAGTGGGATATTAAATTCTCCCATTGCTATCGAAGTAAATATCTCCATCATGCGGGCTTTTGTATTCATGCGACAATTTGCTCTTTCTCATCGTGAGTTAACGGAAAAACTCAAGGAAATGGAAACCAAATACGATCAGCATTTTCATACTATCTACGAAGCTATTGACTATCTTATAAAAAACGATGAGATGGACAAGAAATAAAAGAAACGTCGGAGGATTGGGTTCAAATGACCAATAAATGTGATGGATAAATTACTCCAAAGACGTATTAAAAACCAATATTCAAAACGAAAAATACTTTAAAACTTTTTTTACAAAATACAGAACTGAAAATTTAGGATATTTATTCGAGTTACCTGAAAATGCACTGACCAACACTTTAGAAGTTTTCCTAATAATTATGCATAACTAATGTGCTATTTTGTGACTGCAGGAGCGTATCCAAAAAGGTAAGACACATTAATAGTAACACCTAAATTTTTTCCATCGGAAGCAGCTACGGCATACCCATTATTGTAATGATCCACATAGTTTGGAGGTGTTTCTTCATAGTTGTTCACGAGTCCTTGGTTAATGATTAAATCGAGACCAATTCCGTTCTTAAATTGAACTCCCGCACCAATTATAAATCCCATATCTATTGGACTAAGATCATCTTTAATATCAGTTTTAAACTTCTCGGGGCTATTATATGAATCAATAACCAAATCTGCATCCAGTAAAACACCTAATTGAAAGCCTGTTTGTAAATTAAAAATTCCTGCAACTTTAAATTTTACAGGAATGTAAAAGTCCAAGTAAGTCAATTTTTGATTGAACGAAATGATATTATCATCGTCCCAGAATCCAAATTCCCATAGATAAAACCCTTTTCTTGCAATAGAGACAGAAGGATTAAGTGCTAGTTGTTCAGTCAAAGGCACCTGAACAATTATACCACCATGATAACCGGGACCAATATCAAATTCTTCGTTACCGGTAATCATTCTAACCCCTTGTCCCCAAAAAGGTCCGGCCTGAACTTTAGATTGTGCTAAAACTGTATTATCAGCCAAAAAGAATCCAACTCCCAACAAAACAATAGCAATTCTTAACGTTTTCGTTTTCATAGTAACAATTATTAAGACAATATTCAGCAAAAAATTCAATTCAGCAATTCAAAAGTACAATAAATTATCAAATAAAGGTCAAAAACCAAATTAGAACTTTCCACCTGCCCCTCCGCCGCCAAAATCACCGCCACCAAATTCGGTTCCGGGTGCTTCGCCTGCATTTGAAAACCCAGTTGTTTGAGACACAATAAAAGCTTCTGCGTTAAGTAAACCTTGATTCTCGCCATCCTCATCAAAAGTAAATACCTTGTTGTTTTTCTTCAGATATCGAATCGCAAACCAAGAAACTAACAACATAATTAGCCCACCTAGAGTGATGGTATTCTCATAGGGAAAATCAGGATTGTAGAACTGGTAGGTGGCCACTGTTCCAACCAGGATGATTAATCCGGTGAGGAGAAACAATCGGTCTTTCGTACGTAACCCCTGAATGATAAAAATAATTGGAAATAGGATCGTGCAAATAATAAAAATAAATGCCATGGGCAATCCTTTTCCTCTTACAGCAGACAATTCATACCTTTCAAGGTCATACTTTTTAGAATATAAAATTTCATTTTCAGCACTCAATTGGGACAATTCTTCATCACTCAAAGAGTTAAGAGTGTCTGAATACGAACTATTGATGATCTCGTGATTTGCATTTATAGACTTTTCAATAGCCACATACTCTGCGTTTTCGGACATATCAACAGAAGTTTCACTCAATAAAATATTTCCTTCTCGAACAACAAAATAATTCATACTTAAATAAATCATTAGTAAAGAAACCACTTTTAAAACTTTAAGAATATTTTTCCAATACACGAAACGATCGTTTTGAAGCATTTTGTGTGAGAAAATTGCAATGCAACCAGAAGTAAAAAGAAAAATGAAAGGCATCAATAACTTCCCCAAATTAAAGTCAGCAGCGATAATGAATATCCAAACATAGAGACAAACAAGAGCCAAAAACGCGAGAAAAGAATCCATATAACGATAGGAAACATAAGCCAGCAAAGGGATACAAAGAAACATGATTAGAGTAGTGCTTGAAAAATCGGTGAATAATAAAATTCCGAAAACTACTAATGACATTGCTAAATATAAAAGGCAATCGTCAATTCCGGAACAGTAATGAAATTTGGTTTTAATAAAAAATTGAAGTGCAAAAAATAAAATTGCGGAACCAATCAAACATAAAACTCCAAAAACAATTTCATTACTGAAAGGCACAGCAACCATAGCTCCCAAAATTCCAAGCGCAGAAGTAGCTAGAACAAAAGTAAAAATAAACAGTCCAATTCTGACAAATAAATTCGGAGAATAGAAATCTGGTTTGTAAGTTTCATTTATCTGCTTTAATTGATCTTCAGAAATAAGATTATTGTTCTTGAGTTGCAAAGATTTTGCCTTTATGTTTAAGGCGTCAATCCAATTTTTGTTGTAGCTCATATTATTTAATCTTCAGGATTTTTTTATAATTGATAAAGAAATATATGATTCCCGCACATGAAAACACAAAATAATAAAGACCTAAAAAGTTAAAGCCACCTATTTGAAATACCGCCCAAGTAATTCCTACATAACAGTAAATTACAGACATTAAAAGAAAATAAAATGATTTTTCTTTAATGGCAAAACGAGTAAGTAGGAAACCTGCCAGTAATAACACAACAAAGTATGCAATTGGAAAACTAAGAGTAAAACAACCGGCCAATAAGCAAAGAAAAAGCATATTAAATCCGAAATTATACCATGTAAAAGTAAAGTGGCGCTTTATATTTTTAAGTTTAAAATAGAAAGCAGCACTGATGAGCAAAACTGACAATGCAAATCCGGTGTAAATAAGCGGAAATTCAGAAAATTGGTTATTTAACAACATTCCCGGTGATGCTGAAATACCTGCGAAGGAAGCTAGCGCAGTTATTGCAAGCGATAACACACCGGCATGATCAAAGATATAGGCTAGAGAAAAAAATAAAAGTGCCGGAATTAATGTTGCAAGTCCGTATCGCGTTCCAAAAAGTTGATATTGAAATTGAAGATACCCTTCCAATGCCAAAAACAATAAACATCCTAACAATAAAATATAATCGAACCAAGGTGAATCATGCTTAACTTGCAAATTGTTGTAAGGTAACCGGTGTTTAAAGCAATAATAAAAACAAGTGGCGCATGCCAAACCAATTAAGGCAATTATTGCAGTGTGTCCAATTGTATCAATATTCTGATAAATTATGATTCCTAATCCGCCGGTCACCAACAGAATTCCTAAATATAAAATCGTCCGTAATTCCCAATGCAGGGAAAAGGGCTTTTCATTTAGAGAAGTTTGAATGGCAAGTGACTCTTGTTCTGAAATGATTCCGGTATCGTGGAGCATTTTCAGGTATTTCTTCCTCATGGTTCTGAATTTTATGTAAATGAAGGAGAAAATCAGTAAAAAACAATGAGAAAGTTAGAAAAATACATAAAAAAAGGGTCATTGGTCGTTGTCGGTGCGGAAGGGTCATTGAGTCATTGGTCATTAGTCTTTGTCGGTGCGGAAGGGTCATTGAGTCATTGGTCGTTAAGTTTGGCGGAAGAGTCATTGGGTCGTTTTAATTGGCGGAAGGGTCATTGAGTCATTGCTCTGATAAAAAAAACCTTCTGGTGTTAGATAATCCACCTGAAGCAGACATTTTAAATTAGACATTGGACATTTTACATTCCCGCAAAGTATTATTTAAAATAAAAATTGCATGATTTAGAAAAATTTCCCTGTTGCAAATAAAGGGTTCATTTGCCATGGAAAATTTCTCAATGTGCATGAAACAGGTTGGTTCAAATGGCTAATGACAAAAAATGCAAAAGGAAGCAGCCGGATCATCAATTACAATTCATCATTTCCGACTGTTCCCTTCACAACTCACTTACCAGGAAAGTACCTAACGTAACGCTTGCCCGACTGACTAGGCGAGAATTACGAATTTGCTTCGCAATACGAATTTACGAATTACGAATGTCCGCCTTGATAGGCGGGGATTATGTCTGTGCGCCTTGATAGGCACGTGTGTGACCGGATAATCGCGCACACGTTGTTACAATGTCCCTCGGCGGGCTTGTTCTGCTTCGATGGATTCAAACAAAGCTTTAAAGTTTCCTTTCCCGAAGGACTTTGCTCCTTTGCGTTGAATAATTTCAAAGAATAATGTGGGACGATCTTCAACCGGTTTAGTAAATATTTGTAATAGGTATCCTTCTTCATCACGGTCTACCATAATTCCGAGTTTTTTCAACACTTCCATATCTTCTTCAATGATTCCTACTCTTTCAGCAACGGTATCATAGTAGGAACCGGGAACGTAGAGAAATTCTACCCCTCGTTTGCGCATTTCAGCAATAGTTAAAACAATATTATTAGTTGCAACAGCTATATGTTGACAACCGGGTCCCTTATAAAAATCCAGATATTCTTCGATCTGAGATTTCTTTTTGCCATAGGCAGGTTCATTTATTGGAAATTTGATTCGTCCGTTACCATTCGACATCACCTTACTCATAAGCGCAGTGTATTCAGTGGAAATATCTTTGTCATCAAAGGTAACCAAGTTGGCGAATCCCATTATTTCTTCATAGAATTTTGCCCATTTGTTCATTCCTCCAAGTTCAACATTACCCACCATGTGATCAACATATTCGAGTCCGGCCGAAACGGGATTATATTCTGATTCCCACTTAACAAACCCGGGAAGAAAAACTCCATTGTAAGCTTAACGCTCTACAAAAATGTGAAGTGTTTCGCCATAGGTATGAATTCCCGACATCACCACTTTCCCATTGTCATCTTCAATGGTTTTTGGTTCCATAAAAGGCTTTGCTCCTCTTTTAACTGTTTCATTAAAAGACTTAGTTGCATCATCCACCCACAAAGCAATAACTTTAACACCATCGCCATGCAAACGAATGTGATGAGAAATTTCACTATCAGGATCCATTGGTGTAGTGAGAACAAGTCGAATTTTTCCTTGTTGCAGAACATATGAAGTACGATCACGACTACCGGTTTCTAATCCCCGATAAGCAAGTGATTGAAACCCAAAAGCTGTTTTGTAATAATGAGCTGCTTGCTTCGCATTGCCTACATACAATTCCACATAGTCGGTACCATTGATAGGCAAAAAATCTTGTGCTTTTTCAAACACTTTATCTCCGGAGTAGGAGTAATTTTGTACTGTTTTAAGATTGTCCATTTAATTAAGATTTTCAGTTACACAAATTATCATCCTTCAACCGCGATGTTATCAGGTTCAAACAACCATGACTTGTAATAATCTTTCACCTCAAGTGCCAAAGCTGCATTAGTAATTTTTACAGGATGAAATGGATCAATCATAACGGCAAGTTCATTCGTTTCTTTTTTACCGATACTTCTTTCGATTGCCCCCGGATGAGGCCCATGTGGTACACCGGCAGGATGTAAAGTAATTTGTCCTTTTTTGATATTGTTACGGCTCATAAAGTCACCATCAACATAATATAACAACTCATCAGAATCGATATTACTGTGGTGGTAAGGAGCTGGGATTGCATCAGGATGGTAATCGTACAGTCTGGGAACAAAGGAACATATTACGAAATTATGTCCCTGAAAATTCTGATGTATCGGAGGTGGCATGTGAATGCGACCAGTGAGAGGTTCGAAGTTAAAAATAGAAAATGCATAAGGATAATGATATCCATCCCATCCTACAACATCAAATGGATGAGTTCCATAAATATAAGGATAGATTAGCCCTTTTTTCTTAATCAATATTTTAAAATCACCTCTTTCATCGTGTGTTTCGAGTCCTTCAGGAAGTCTGAAATCACGTTCACAAAATGGTGAATGCTCCAGCATTTGCCCATATTCATTTCTGTACCTTGGAGGTGTTACCACAGGACTGAATGATTCAATAATCAGCAGCCGATTTTCACTAGTTTCAAAATCAATTTTATAGACAGTACCTCTTGGAATAACAAGATAATCACCATAACCAAAATCCAGATTCCCAAAGCAGGTATGTAACGTGCCATTTCCCTGATGAACAAAAATTAATTCATCGGCATCGGCATTTTTAAAGAAATAGTTACCGGTACCTTTTTTTGAAGCCGATAAACCAATATGCATATCATCATTGACAAAAAGCGTTGTTCTGCTTTCAAGATAATCATCCTTCAAAGGCATTTCAAATCCCTGAAAACTGAAAGCTCTCAAATTATCTTCAATGGCTATTTCCGGCCTAACGGAATAGGACTTGCCTGCTTCTTTAACGATTGTTGGAGGATAAAGATGATAAACAAGTGAAGATACACCGGAAAACCCTTCGGTTCCACAAAGTTCTTCATGGTATAAAGACCCATCCGGCTTACGAAAAACCACGTGTCTTTTTTGGGGAATTTTCCCAAGTCGATGATAAACAGACATGACATATAAATTTTATGCAAATAACCCCATGAATTGGGTATATTCTTATGATTTCTGTCATCTTTCATTAACTTTACGGACAATAAAAAAGTGATTTCAGTCATATAAAAGCTATGTGTGGAAGATTCTCCTTAACCAAAGAGGAACTCGAGATTGAGAAGCGATTCAATGCGAAGTTTTATTCCAATGATTTGGTAAAACGATACAACGTTGCGCCCAGTCAGTTAGCTTTGGTGATGACCGACGAAAAGCCTCATGAACTGCAACACTACAAATGGGGATTAATTCCATCATGGGCTAAGGAGGCTTCAATTGGGTACAAAATGATTAATGCAAAATCGGAAACCATTTTTGAAAAGCCCTCTTTTCGCAACTTGATAAAAAACAAAAGGTGTTTGGTAATTGCTGATGGATTTTACGAATGGAAGCCATTAACCAAAAAGCAGAAACAACCTTATCGTATTGGATTAAAAGGTGATGATTTGTTTGCTTTTGCAGGGTTATGGGATTCGTGGACCGACAAGGGTACCGGAGAAATAATAAACTCTTTCACGATTATTACAACAAATGCTAATGATCTAGTTTCTCCAATTCATGATCGAATGCCGGTAATTCTTGAGCGGGAGGATGAAAAAAAATGGATTGGACACAACATTTCTCACGATGAAATTATTAAGATGCTTACCTCCTATCCAAAAGAAAAAATGAAAGCTTACCCGGTTTCAGATAAGGTAAATTCACCACGCAATGATTCAGATGAAATGATTGTTGAAAAAATAATAACAACTTAACTAAGAAAATCAAACTACACTAATGAAAATATTTAAAATCAAATTAATCGCATTCACTTTTATTCAATTAGTTTTAAGTTCCGTTTCATACGGTCAGCTTTCGAAAACATGGTTCAATGAAGATCCTTCCGAAGATAAATTTGCAGGAGTAAGTGCTGATTTAACTTATGATAAATTGTTAAAAAACAAAACTTCTAAAACTGTTATCGTAGCAGTTATAGATGGTGGCACAGAGGTTGATCATCCTGATTTGCAAGCTAATATTTGGATTAATCCGGGTGAGATTGCAGGTAATGGAATTGATGATGATAAAAATGGTTATGTTGATGATGTGAATGGATGGAATTTTATTGGTGGAAAAGATGGTGATGTGAGCGGTGATAATTTGGAAGCAACACGCATCTACAAGAAATACAAATCGAAGTTTGAAGGTAAAAGTGCAGCTGATTTTTCAGGCGATGAAAAGAACCAATTTGAAGTATATCAGAAAGCAAAATCTTCAATGGAGGATGATTTAAAATATGCTAAACAGGGATTGAAATCGTATGAATCCTACAAAATGTTACTTGACTCTATCAAAATTCTAACGGGAAAAGAAGAATTTACCGGCGAAGATGTTGAAAAAATACAGACCGAAAATAAAAGATTGGATGCCTTAAAAACTTCTGTAGCATCAGCAATGAAAAGTGGTACTTCCTTTGATGAAATTTACAAACCTTTTAACGACGGATACAAACAATTTTACAGCCAGGTAAATTATCATTTGAACCCAGAGTTTGAATCGAGACAAATTGTAGGTGATAATTATGATGATATCACAGAAAAATATTATGGCAATAATAATGTTGAAGGTCCTGATGGTGATCATGGCACTCATGTGGCAGGAATCATTGCTGCTATTCGTAATAATGATTTAGGTATGAATGGTGTTGCCGAAAATGTAAAAATAATGGTGGTGAGAGTTGTTCCTGATGGAGATGAACGCGATAAAGATGTCGCTAATGCTATTCGTTATGCCACAGACAATGGTGCAAAGGTGATAAATATGAGTTTCGGAAAATCATTTTCTCCCAATGAAAAATATGTAAAAGAGGCCATTCAATATGCTTCATCAAAGGATGTAGTAATGGTGCATGGTGCAGGTAATGATGGTGCAAACCTTGATAAGGGTGGGAATTATCCTAATCCACAGTATAAACAAACTAAATCACGGGAATTAGCATGGATAGAAGTTGGTGCAATTTCCTCTTCGGGAGATGTGGCAAAATTTTCAAATTACGGTGCTAAGACTGTGGATGTACTTGCTCCCGGTGTGAAAATTTATTCAACTGTACCTGATGGCAAATATGAATATTTTGATGGTACAAGTATGGCCTCTCCCGTGGTGGCAGGAGTTGCGGCAATGTTACGCTCTTATTACCCTTCGCTCACTGCGCCACAAATTAGACAAGTGATTATGGATTCGGTTATTAAGATTCCGGGGAAAACCATTTTGCCGGGATCTAAAAAGAAAAAAGTTAAATACACCAAGCTATGTGTTTCGGGTGGAATTGTGAGTGCATACAAGGCGGTGGTACTGGCTGAGATAATGGCTCAGTAAGTTTAGGAGTGATCATTGAAAAATAACAACATTCCCCGTAAATATGGGCTCTTGGTTTTTTTAATATCGAACTTTGGAAGAATAGTGGTCTGAATTTTTTCTACATAATTGTTTAATCGTACTCGTCTGACGCGCCGGCCCGTGGCATGGGACGAGTATGCAGGAATTTTACTTTGAAGAAGGAACCAGAGGATCATCCATTTAAACAAGTAATTTCATTAAAATCAAAAAAAAATCTTTTATCTCGTCTGAAGTCTGCCTACCGTATCATAAAATTTAACATTAAACTCCAATGAAAATTTCAGATTTCTAAAGTTATTTTGAATATTGTACAGCAGGCAGTTGATGCCCGATGGGCGTGGTTCCGATATTTATCGGACGAGTATGGGAGGATTTTTTTATTTTAGAAGTACCTTCTGCGAGAAATATGAAGGTTGGGTTGAAGCAACTAAATTAATCAGGCTTTTATTACTTCACCACATATTTATATTCCTGTCGAATAAAAACATCCAGTCAGTTAAATATCTATGACCTGACATAGAAAAATTAATTTTGAAAATGTTAAAAATAATTCCTGAAAGTGTATAAATAATAATTAATTTTGAATAAACATCTTTACATTTGAATAGTTTCATCACAACTATCAGAATTTATGAATTTGTATTCCTGCAAGGCATATTTTAAGCCAAAAAGCTACCCGGCAACCTTTGGGCATGGTTATTCCTCAGGCGTGATGTTTCTCACATCCTCGTCCCAAACCACAGGCCAGCGCGTCAGAGGACGAGAGTATGGGGCATGGTTATTCCTCAGGCGTGATGTTTCTCACATCCTCGTCCCAAACCACAGGCCAGCGCGTCAGACGAGGACGAGAGTATGGGGAAAATTTAAAGAGAAGTCTTAAAATTTATATGATTGATATTTAATCAATTACATCATAATGTAGAGAGATTATTGACAAATGACTAAAAAAATACGACATTTGTGTTAAATAAATTTGTGATGAAAAAGCATGAAAATATTTTTAACGAAAGTGTAGTTGCTTACGGCACTCATTCCAACAATTCTATTTATTCAATTATGGATACCATCCGCAGTGGTATTGTTTTTTCAAAATTCAATAAAGTACTTAACAGCTTTCCTTTCAGTTTATCCGATTGGTCTTGGTTTTTAGGAATGTCGGAACGCACTATGCAACGCTACCGCAAAGAGAAAAAAACCTTTGATAAACTGCAGTCTGAAAAAATTTTAAACATTTACATACTTTACAACCGCGGTGTGGAGGTATTTGGAGGTGCTGAAAATTTCAACACATGGCTCGATACTCCCAACACAGCTCTTGGAGGTGAAGTGCCCAAAAAACTTTTGGATAACAATTTCGGTATAGAGTTTCTCAACGATACGTTAACGCGTATTGAGCATGGCGTTTCTGCATGATTGTATTCAGGTTATGTCGTGAAGTTTATAGCAGTGACCTGAATGGAAAAGGTGCTGAAAAAAGTGGAGGACGGTGGAACAGCAAGGGCATTCCTATGCTTTACACTTCTGAAACAAGAGCCTTGTGTCTGGCTGAAATGATGGTAAATCTTCCATTAAATTTGATTCCTAAGGATTTCTCAATGGTTTCAATTTTGGTGCCGGATGAACTGCAGACACACACAATAAAAATCGAACAATTACCATCCGATTGGAAAATGTTTCCTCACTCCTATTCTACCCAGAAATTAGGAGATGATTTTATTAATGAAGGAAAATTTATTGCTCTCAAAGTACCCTCAGTAGTTGTGCCCTTAGAGTATAATGTCATAATCAACCCAAGACATACAGATATGGGAAAGGTGAAAATTATTGAAGTGAAAAAATTTTCAATTGATGAGCGACTAATTGCGAAGAGTGGGGAAAAAAGTCATTGAGTCATTAAGTCATTGAGTCATTAAGTCATTGAACTTTGGTTAGGTTGAAAAGAATGAAGATTGATCGGGACGAGGAAAAAAATTGAAGATAGTAGATGTACTTTTATACTTTCAATTTTCAGTTTTCAATTCGCGTTGACAGCGGTAGAAGCATTATATTCGGGTCGAAGGGAAAACTGAAATTTGAAAACTGAAATTTGAAAAGTTTTGGTAGGTTGGGACAAAGTTAAAACTGAAAAGCAGGCCCGAATCTATAGAGGCGGGCCTGTCCGAATCTATAGAGGCGGGCTTGCCCGATAAAGAAGACAAGTCAGAAGTAATGAAAAGATTTTTTTTCTAATTACAGCCCCTCTTTTACAGCAGGAATCACTTTCGAACCAATTAAATTTATAGACTCCTTCAACTGATCATGAGATAATCCAGCATTTTCCATTTGAAAAGTAAGTCTAGAAATTCCACCCAGTGCTTTACTATGACGAAGTATTTTTTCCGCCACTTCATCAGGATCACCCACTATTAAAGCACCTCTAGCACCGGTTTGTGAATCAAAATGAGGACGTGTTACAGGCGGCCATCCCCGTTCTTTGCCAATTCGTGTAAATGTTTCGGCATAACCCGGGATAATAATTTTCAACAGCTTCTTTAGAATTTGCAGCAACGTACCCAAGAGAATGGAATCCCACTTTGAGTTTGTCTGGGGAGTGACCGGCTAATTGCCGGCTTGTCTGTATACATCAACCAGCGGACCGAAAACGATGTGTTTCTCCACCAATAATTGCAATCATTAAAGGTAGTCCCAATATTCCAGCTCTGACAAATGATGCCGGTGTACCTCCTACTCCAAGCCAAATTGGCAATGGATCTTGCAGTGGTCGTGGATAAATATTGTTGTTTTACAAGGCAGCACGAAATTTACCTGACCAGGTAACGATTCATTATCTCTTATTTTCAACAAGGAGCTCTAATTTTTCAGCAAAATAGTTCATCGTAGTCTTTAGTATTCAAAGCCAAACAAGTGGAAATGCTTCAATAAATGAACCACTTCCAACCACCATTTCAGCACGACCCTGAGAAATAAGATCGAGTGTTGCAAAATTTTGAAAGACTCTTACCGGATCGGCCGCACTCAATACTGTAACCGCGCTAGTTAGTCTGATTTCGTCTTTGTTCTGGCTGCTGCAGCTGCAAGAATAATGGTTGGTGCCGAATCAAGAAATTCCTTTCGGTGATGTTCACCAATACCAAACACATCTAGGCCGACCTGATCAGCACATTCAATCCGTTCTAATAAGTGAGCTAGTGCATCACTTTGCTCCGGTTTTTAGCCGTCAGCTTGAATCGACGGTGACTTGCAGAAGCAAAACTATCTATTCCTATTTCCATTTTAATTAAGCGAATGTGGGAGCAGTTTCCCGGTTAAAGGACGAAATAACTTCAGTTTTAAAATTTTCAGCTTTATATTTGGGTCGAAGGGAAAACTGAAGAGTTAAAATTGAAAAGTTAAAAGTACGAATTATCTTCAATTTTATTTTTTCAGTTTTCAATTTTCAATTCGCGATGAGGGCGAATTGAAGCATAAATTCAGATCAAAGCGAAAATTGAAAAGCCTGCCCGACCCCCGATAGCCTTTGCGATGATTTGGGCGGGTTAAAATTGAAAAGTACAAATAAACTTACTTTCAAATTTTCATTCACTCACAGAAACCGGTTCCTTCACAGAAACCTTAAGTGATCCAACAAATTCATCAAAAAGGTATCTTGAATCATCGGGTCCGGGAGCTGACTCGGGATGGTACTGAACGGAAAAAGCTTTTTTGTTTTTCACTCTTATTCCCTCAATAGAATGATCGTTCAGATTCACATGTGTTACTTCAATCACATCAGATTTTTCCACATCTTCACGACTAATAGCAAATCCATGGTTTTGAGAGGTAACTTCGGAATGACCGATAATCATATTTTTTACCGGATGATTAATTCCTCTATGACCGTTGAACATTTTATAAGTTGAAATCCCACAGGCTTCGGCGAGTAATTGATGGCCTAGGCAAATGCCAAAAACAGGTTTATCGGCAGCCAGAATATCTTTCACCGTTTGAACAACATCCGGCATAACCGCAGGATCACCAGGGCCATTAGAAATTAAGAAACCATCGGGCTCCCAGGCATTCATCACCTTGAAGGATGCGTTGTAAGGAAATACCTGAACATAGCATCCTCTATCTGAAAGGCAACGGAGGGTATTAGTTTTGACACCTTCATCCATCACAGCAACTTTTAGAGGAGCCGATGGATCGCCAAAGAAATACGGTTTGGCAGTAGAAACAGTCGATGAAAGCTCGAGTCCGGCCATAGAAGGCACTTTTGCGAGTATTTCCTTCAGTTTATCTGTATTTAATTCATCGGAAGAAATGATTGCATTCATTACGCCTTTATCTCTGATATGGCGCACTAACGCTCTGGTGTCGATATCTGAGATGGCAACCATATTTTGCTCAATAAAATAGTCGTTTAAAGAGCTATCGGCGCTTTTGCGGGAATAGTGCTGACTAAAGTTCCGACAAATGAAACCGGCAATTTTAATAGAACTTGATTCCGACTCATCAAATTTAATTCCGTAGTTGCCGATGTGCACGTTGGTGGCGATGAGCAACTGACCTTCGTAAGAGGGGTCGGTAAAGACTTCCTGGTAGCCGGTCATTCCGGTATTAAAACATATTTCGCCTGTAGCGGTTCCTACTTTTCCAGCTGATTTACCGTAAAAAATAGTTCCATCCTGGAGTAAGAGTATTGCCGGGAATTTAGGGGTATATTTCATTTTTATGATTGCGGTTTCTCAAATGCAAAATAACATAAAAAAAGGATAAAGCTGAAGCTTTACCCTTTTTATCATTTTAACAATAGTTTCATTTTTTTATTCGCCCGTTTCTTCTTCAGTATCAGCCTTTTTAGCTTTCGCCTTTTTAGCAACCGGAGCTTCAGCAGCACCATCGCCATCGGCTTTCTTAGTTTTACCACGACGCGTAGTCTTCGCTTTCTTAGCAGGAGCAGAAGTTTCCTTCACCATCAACGTGTTATAATCAACCAACTCCATCATGCACATTTCAGCAGCATCACCAAACGATTACCTGTTTTAATGATACGGGTATATCCACCCGGACGCTCGCCGATTGTACTGGCAACATCTTTGAACAATTCTGAAACAGCTTCCTTATTTTGAAGGAAACTAAAGACAGTACGACGAGAGTGCGTAGAATCCGTTTTCGATTTAGTGATTAATGGTTCTACATACTTTGCGCAAGTGCTTTAGCTTTTGCAACCGTAGTGTTGATTCTTTTATGCAGAATCAATGAAGAAGCCATATTCGAGAGCATCGCATCTCTGTGACTGGACGTTCTTCCTAAATGATTTACTTTTTTACCGTGACGCATTTTATTTAATCTTTTCTATCCTATTTGGATTTACAGGCATTCGTTTAATTATCAGTCTTTTTCAAGTTTGTATTTGGAAACATTCATTCCAAAATTCAGGTTCTTACTTCTCACTAGTTCTTCCAATTCAGTAAGTGATTTTTTACCGAAATTTCTGAATTTAAGAAGGTCATTTTTAGAATAAGAAACCAGGTCTCCAAGAGTTTCAACATCAGCAGCTTTAAGGCAGTTAAGAGCTCGAACAGAAAGATCCATATCAACCAATTTAGTTTTCAGCAACTGACGCATGTGAAGTGATGACTCATCGAACTCTTCAGTTGGAGTTTTAGGTTTGCTTTCGAGAGTGATTTTCTCATCAGAGAACAACATGAAGTGATGAATCAGAATTTCAGCTGCTTCTTTCAAGGGCATCTTTTGGATGAATAGATCCATCGGTAGCGATTTCAAGAACCAGTTTTTCATAATCGGTCTTTCTGTTCAACCCTGTAGTTTTCTACGTTGTAACGAACGTTTCTGATTGGGGTGAAAATAGAATCGATAGCAATTGTTCCGATAGGATAGCTATTCGATTTATTCTCTTCAGCAGGAACATAACCACGACCTTTATCGATAGTGATATCAATTTGAATTTTAACACTCGTTTCCATGTTACAGATAACCAAATCAGGATTCAGAACCTGGAAAGCAGAGGTATGCTTAGCGATATCACCGGCAGTAAATTGATTTTTGCCGTTGATAGTTACCTGAACTTTTTCAGAGTCGGTTGATTCAATTTGCTTTTTAAAGCGAACCTGCTTCAGGTTCAGAATGATTTCAGTAACGTCTTCAACAACACCCTTGATAGTAGAAAACTCATGATCAACACCTGAAATTTTCACGGTGGTGATAGCATGACCTTCAAGAGATGAAAGGAGAATTCTCCTTAGCGCATTTCCGATAGTGATTCCATAACCGGGTTCAAGTGGACGGAACTCAAATGTACCAAGATGTTCAGTTGGACTGAAGCATGATCACTTTATCCGGTCTTTGAAACGCTAATATTGCCATTTTTATATCCTTCTTTTTTTAGTTTTTTCTTAATAATTAATCACTTCCTTCCGGGGAAGGGCACTTACAACTGATTACTTAGAGTACAACTCGACAATCAGTTGTTCTTTAATATTTTCGGTAATGTCGGCACGGGCAGGAGCACTTACGAACTTACCTTCCATTTTGCTGTCATCCCACTCTAACCAAGAATAACGGGTGGTTCTAGATCTCAAAGATATCACCAATAACTTGTGAAGATTTTGATTTTTCTCTAACACCAACCTGATCACCTGCTTTCAGAGTATAAGAAGGAATATTTACCACTTTACCATTCACAATAATGTGACGGTGAGAAACCAGCTGACGGGCAGCTGAACGGGTTGGAGCGATACCTAAACGATAAACCACATTATCTAAACGTGATTCAATTAACTGAAGCAAGTTTTCACCGGTGATACCTTCTTTTCTAGAAGCACGGTCGAAAGTTTTCGCAAACTGACGCTCGAGGATTCCATAGGTGTATTTCACCTTTTGTTTTTCCTTCAGCTGAGTAGCATATTCAGAAAGCTTTGAACGCTTCTTAGATTGTCCGTGCTGTCCCGGAGGATAGTTTCTCTTCTCGTAGTTCTTATCAGGTCCGTAAATCGGCTCTCTGAACTTTCTTGCAATCTTGGTCTTTGGTCCTATATACCTGGCCATGAAATCTTGTTTTATTAAACTTAAATAAATGCTTTGATATACTATTAAATTCTTCTGCGTTTTGGAGGGCGGCAACCGTTGTGTGGAATCGGAGTGATATCCACAATTTCGCTTACTTCAAGACCTGCAGTTGTGCAAGTGTTCTGATTGCAGATTCACGTCCTGAACCTGGTCCTTTCACAAACACTTTCACTTTTCTCATACCTGCATCAAAGGCAACTTTAGAGCAATCCTGAGCAGCCAACTGAGCAGCATAAGGAGTGTTTTTCTTAGATCCTTTGAATCCCATTTTACCTGCAGAAGCCCAGGATACTACCTGTCCGGTAGTATTGGTGATGCTAATGATGATATTGTTAAATGTAGCGTTGATATGAGCTTCGCCAACAGACTCCACTTTTACCACTCTTTTTTTAACGGTAACTTTTGCTGTTTTTGCCATTATCGTTATTTGTTCCCGAGTTACAATTAAGTCCCCGGATGATTATTTTACTTAGTTACTTTTTTCTTGTTAGCAACAGTTTTTCTCTTACCTTTACGGGTACGACAGTTGTTTTTCGTTCTTTGTCCGCGAACAGGTAAACCAATACGGTGACGAACACCGCGGTAGCAACCGATATCCATCAAACGTTTGATGTTTAATTGAACTTCAGAACGAAGTCCACCTTCAACTTTGATGTTATCGTTGATATACGTTCTGATTTTTGTCAGTTCATCATCATTCCATTCCTGAACTTTTTTGCTAAAGTCGATATTACTATCGGTAAGAATTTTCTGCGCTGTTGAACGGCCTATTCCGAAGATATAGGTGAGGCCTATTTCACCTCTTTTGTTTTTTGGTAAGTCAATACCAGCAATACGAGCCATTTATATTCCTTTAGTTATTATAATTATAGTATTAACCCTGACGCATCTTAAAGCGAGGATTCTTTTTGTTGATCACATAGAGACGACCTTTACGTCTAACGATTTTGCAATCAACACTTCTTTTCTTTAATGAGGGTTTTACTTTCATTTGGTAATATATTATTTGTACCTGTATGTAATTCTTCCTTTTGTTAAATCATAGGGTGACATTTCCACCTTTACTTTATCGCCGGGAAGAATTTTGATGTAATTCATCCTCATTTTTCCGGAAATATGGGCTATGATCTCGTGCCCGTTTTCCAGTTCCAATCGGAACATTGCATTCGACAATGCTTCTACAATTGTTCCGTCTTGTTCGATGACTCCTTGTTTAGCCATTCAATTTTTTGACTGTTACTTATATTCTTTGCTCAGGTTTATATTTTGAGTCTTCAGCTTTTTCAATTTTTTCAAATGATGAGAGTACATCTGCTTTATTTTCTCCTATTGCAACGGTGTGTTCGAAGTGTGCGGAAGGTTTCAAATCTGTCGGTGTAACGATTGTCCATCCATCATTCAGTTGTTTGACCTGCCTTTTTCCGGCGTTGATCATAGGTTCAATGGCTATTACCATTCCTGTTTTCAGGAGCATGCCAGTACCTTTTTTTCCGTAATTAGGAACTTCAGGTTTTTCGTGCAAGCTTCATTCCCAACTCCATGTCCAACCAATTCTCTCACTACTCCAAAGCCATTTGCTTCGGCATGATCCTGAACGGCTGCACTGATATCTCCAATCCTGCAACCTGACACTGAGCCTTTTCGATACCTATGTAAAAGGCATTCTTTGGTAACACGAATTAGATTTCGACGTTTCGGTGTTCACCTCTCCCACCGTGAATGTATACGCTGAATCTCCGAAGAAACCATCTTTTATCACACCACAATCGATAGAAACCACATCACCATCCTTTAGTTCGCGATTGCCCGGTATACCGTGTACCACTTCAGCATTGACTGAAATGCACAACGATCCGGGAAAACCACCATAGCCTTTAAAGGCAGGGATAGCTTTTTGATCTCTTATGAAGGTTTCCGCCAATGCATCAAGCTCGATGGTTTTCACACCGGGCTTAAGAATTGCGGCCACTTCCGCTAATGTATCTCCAACAAGTAAAGAACTAACTCTTATTAACTCTATTTCTTCGGGAGTTTTGTAGATAATCTGCAATTTGACTCCTTTGTTTTTATATTTTAATAATAGCAATAACCTACTACCGGTGCCTTAAACTGCGGCTCCGACAGCAGATGCTCTGCCTTTGATTCTACCTGTTTTCATAAGATCCATCGTAATGACGCATCAGCAAATGACTTTCAATTTGCTGAAGCGTATCTAACACAACACCTACCAAAATCAGTAGTGAGGTTCCACCATAAAACTGTGCAAAGTTACTATTTACTCCGAAAAGTTTCGCAAATGTGGGTAAAATTGCCACAAACGCAAGGAATAATGAACCCGGTAAAGTAATTTTAGACATCACATCATCAATAAACTCAGCTGTTTTCTTACCGGGTTTAACACCGGGAATAAAACCTCCATTTTTCTTCATATCTTCAGCCATTTGATTAGGATTCACCGAAATAGCAGTATAGAAATAAGTAAAGAGGATAATCAATATTGCGAATGTAATGTTGTACCCAAAAGAGGTGAAATCAGTAAATGCACCTGCAAAACCTTGCCATGAAGCAGATTCAGGGAAAAACTGAGCGATGGTTGCCGGAATAAACATAATTGCCTGAGCAAAGATGATTGGCATTACACCTGCAGCATTAACTTTAAGAGGAATGTACTGACGAACGCCACCATATTGTTTATTACCAACAATTTTTTTAGCAAACTGAACCGGTATTCTTCGGGTACCCTGAACCAAGAGAATTACAGCAGCCAACCACAGCAAAGAGGGCAACAATTTCAACCAGGAATACAACCAATCCACCACCTTCGTTCAAACGTGACAAGAACTCATCTCGTCAATGATTGAAGGAAGTCTGGCAATGATACCAATCATGATAATGAAGTGATATACCATTTCCGATTCCTTTTTCAGTAATCCTCTCCCCTAACCACATTACAAATAATGTTCCTGCGGTAAGGATAAGAATGGAAGTAATCCAGAAACATGGTGCCATCCATGATGATTGCATTCAGGAGACTGTGAACGTAAATTCACAATATATCCGGGAGCCTGACCAAGAGTTACAAAACCGTAAGCCAACGGGTGATTTGATTCATTTTCTTACGACCACTTTCTCCTTCTTTCTGGAGTTTCTGGAAATAAGGAACAGCAATACCTAATAACTGCACCACAATGGAGGCAGAAATGTAAGGCATAATACCTAATGCAAAAATGGAAGCCTGCGAGAAGGCTCCTCCTGCAAACATATCAATCAATCCAAGAATTCCGCCTTCAGACTGAGCTTGTAAATTAGCCAGTCCTGCAGGATCACACTCCGGGAAGCACAATATGTGCTCCGAGTCTGTAGATAACAATAAATCCCAAAGTGTTCAGGATTCTTGACTTTCAGATCTTCGATCTTAAAAATATTCCGAATTGTAGTTATTAGGTTCTTCATTTACCTGTAGCTGTAATTGTTCCACCCAGAGATTCAATAGCTGATTTTGCTGATTCTGAAAATGCATGAGCAGTGATATTCACTTTAGTTTTTAATTCACCTCTTCCAAGAATTTTAACTCTGTCGCGTCTAGAAGCAAGACCCATTTCTACAAACACTTCGTGATTGAATATCAGTGATATTGTGTTTGTCAACCAAACCTTGAATCATATCAAGATTGACGCCGTTATATTCGATTCTGTTGAGGCTTTTGAAACCAAATTTTGGAAGTCTTCTTTGAAGTGGCATCTGACCACCTTCAAATCCAACTTTAGAGCTGTAACCAGATCTTGACTGGGCACCTTTATGACCTCTTGTTGAAGTTCCACCACGACCGGATCCTTGTCCGCGACCGATTCTCTTTCTCGATTTTACCGAGCCTTTGGCAGGTGTTAAATTGCTAAGATTCATTTTAAAGAATGTCTTAAATATTGTTAATTACTGATTATGCTACTTTTTCAACAGAAACGAGATGCTGAACAGATCTCAACCATTCCCAGAATTTGTGGGGTGGCTTCTTTCTCAACCGAGTGATTCATTTTACGAATCCCGAGAGCTTTGAGCGTACGCTTTTGAACTGCGGGGCGATCGATGCCGCTTCTGATTTGTTTGATAATAACTTTTCCCATTTTATTTCCGGAGCAAGTCCGAGATTTTATTTAAATTGATACTTAAAATAAATTCCGTAAGATATTGATTACCCTTCAAATATTCTTTGCATAGCAACTCCTCTTTGTTGAGAAACGCCAATTGCATCACGCATTTGAACGAGCGCATCGATAGTAGCTTTCACTACGTTGTGAGGGTTAGAAGAACCTTTAGATTTGGCAAGTACATCGGTAATACCAACGCTCTCCAAAACGGCACGCATGGCACCACCGGCAATTACACCGGTACCGGGAGCGGCTGGTTTCAGGAGCACAAGAGCACCACCGAATTTTCCAATTTGCTCATGAGGAACAGTGCCTTTAGCCACAGAAACCTTAACCAGGTTTTTCTTAGCATCATCAACACCTTTGCTCACTGCATCAGTAACTTCTTTTGCTTTACCAAGACCATAACCAACCACACCTTTTTCATCACCTACCACAACGATAGCTGAGAATGTAAATGCGCGACCACCTTTAGTAACTTTTGTTACCCTGTTAATTGCAACGAGCCTGTCTTTTAGCTCAATTTCACTGGTTTTAACCTTTTTTACATTTGATCCTAACATAGTAGTCTTAGAATTTTAATCCTGCGTTTCTTGCACCTTCAGCAAGTGATTTAACACGTCCGTGATAAAGGTAGCCTCCACGGTCAAAAATTACATCGGTTAGTCCGGCAGCCATGGCTCTTTCGCCAAGCAACTTTACCAACTACAGATGCTTCTTCAATTTTACTTTTGTTCCACTTCAGCGATTTCTTCTTCGCGTGAGGAAGCTGCTAACAGCGTTTTACCGGCTTCATCATCGATTAGCTGGGCATAAATCTGCTTATTGCTTCTAAACACCGACAAACGAGGGCGAGTAGAGGTTCCGGTTACAATCCTACGGATTCTTTTACGGATGCTTTTTCTTCTTATTACTTTTCTGGATTCCATTGAATCAATTATTTTTTAGCAGCTGACTTACCAGCTTTACGTCTTAATGTTTCACCTACGAATTTAATACCTTTTCCTTTGTAAGGCTCAGGCACTCTTAAAGAGCGGATTTTAGCGGCAACCTGCCCGAGAAGTTGTTTATCGTAACTTTCGAGGGTAATGATTGGGTTCGAACCTCTTTCCTGACGGGTAGCAACTTTGATTTCGGTAGGCAATTCAAAAACCACATGGTGAGAATAACCTAAAACGAGATCCAGCAATTGCCCTTGATTGGTAGCACGGTAACCCACACCTACTAATTCCTGCTCCACTTTATAACCGGTAGTAACACCTGTATCATGTTGGCAATAAGAGAACGGTAAAGACCGTGCAATGCCTTATGTCTTTTTTGTTCGGTAGCTCTTTCAACAAGCAATGTCAGAACCTTCAACTTTCACTGATACTCCATCTTCCAGCTTTTGGTCGAGTGTACCTTTTGGTACCTTTAACGGTAACATCAGATCCTTTAAGATCGATGGTCACCCCTGCAGGGACAGGTATCGGGTAATTTTCCTATACGGGACATATTCTAAAACTTATTATTTGATTAATAAACTAAACATAAAACTTCACCACCAATATTATTACGACGGGCTTCTTTATCGGTCATCATACCTTGAGAGGTAGAAACGATTGCAATTCCAAGACCGTTCAATACTCTTGGTATTTCTTCAGCTCCGGAATATTTTCTAAGACCGGGCTTACTCACTCTTTCAATTTTCTTAATTGCAGAAAGCTTAGTAACCGGATTGTACTTAAGGGCAATTTTAATATTTCCCTGATGGTTTTCAGTTTCTTCAAACTTGTAATTGAGGATATAACCTTTATCGTAAAGGATTTTGGTTATTTCTTTTTTAATGTTGGATGCAGGAACCTCCACAATTCTATGGTTTGCCTTCAGTGCGTTGCGCAATCTGGTCAGGTAATCTGCTATCGGATCTGTCATGGTATGATGTATCTTATATTAATTCTGAATGTTATGAATTACCAGCTGGCTTTAGTAACACCTGCAATTTTACCTTCAAGTGCCATTTTGCGGAACAGCACGCGAGAAATTCCAAATTGTCTCATATAACCACGTGGTCGACCTGTGAGGAGGCAACGGTTATGAAGACGAACAGGAGAAGCGTTCTTAGGAAGTCTGCTTAATCCTTCATAGTCGTTAGCTGCTTTAAGGGCTGCACGTTTATCTGCATATTTTGCTACTGCTCTGGCGCGTTTGCGTTCCCTGGCTTTTACTGATTCTTTTGCCATTTATATTAATTTGTTTTAAACGGAATACCAAATTCTTTCAAGAGGTGAAAAGCCTCATCATCGGTTTTAGCGGAGGTCACGAAAGTGATATCCATACCTGTAATTTTGTTCACTTTATCGATATCGATTTCAGGGAAAATAATTTGCTCGGTAACACCAAGGGTATAATTTCCTTGTCCGTCGAAGCCTTTGTTATTAACACCTTTGAAATCACGAATCCTAGGCAAAGCAACAGCGATAAGACGATCGAGGAATTCATACATTACTTCATCACGCAAAGTAACTCTAACACCCACATTCACATCTTTACGTAATTTGAAGTTCGAAATATCTTTTTTCGATTTAGTAGGAACAGCTTTTTGTCCGGTTATATTCGACATTTCATTGATAGCATATTCTATCAATTTCTTATCGGTAACAGCATCACCAACACCCTGATTCATACAAATTTTCAACAAACGTGGAACTTGCATCGGGCTTTTGTAGGAGAACCTGTCTTTCAGGTTTTTAACGATCTCCTTCTTATATTTTTCTTTAAGTCTAGGTGCTGTGAGACATTACTTGATTACCTCCTTTGATTTTTTAGCGTATCTAACCAATTTACCATCGACTGCTTTACGGCCAACTCTTGTAGTTTTTCCTGATGAAGGATCTACGAGCATCACATTTGAGACATGAATAGCAGCTTCTTGCTTCACTATACCACCTTGGGTATTTTTAGCATTAGGTTTCGTGTGTTTAGAAACGAGATTAACTCTTTCAACAATCACTTTACGATCGCTCAAATTTACTTCGAGCACTTTACCTTGCTGACCTTTACTTTCGCCTGCTATCACTTTTACGGTATCGCCTTTTCTGATCTTCAGTTTAGGCTGTTCATTACTTTTTCTTTCCATTATAACACCTCCGGAGCTAAGGATACAATTTTCATATACTGTTTTTCACGAAGCTCTCTTGCTACAGGCCCGAAGATACGAGTACCTCTGAGTTCATCGTTGGCATTAAGCAACACCACAGCATTATCATCAAAACGGATATAAGAACCGTCATTTCTTCTTACTTCTTTGCTTACCCTAACCACAACGGCTTTAGAAACGGTACCTTTTTTAATATTACCTGCGGGGATTGCGTGCTTCACAGTCACAACAATTTTATCGCCCAGGCTGGCATATCTTTTTCTGGTACCTCCCAGTACGCGAATACACAACACCTCTTTGGCGCCACTATTATCCGCTACGGTAAGTCTGGATTCCTGCTGAATCATTTTCTTATGAGTTCTTTATGAGTAACTTATTATTTAGCTTTTTCAAGAATTTCAACCAATCTCCAGCGCTTATTTTTGCTGATAGGACGGGTTTCCATGATACGAACTTTATCACCAATTCCGCAGGTATTATCCTGGTCGTGGGCCATAAACTTCACAGATTGACTGATGAACTTCCCATAAATGGCGTGTTTCACCTTACGTTCCACCATCACCACAATAGACTGTTGCATCTTATTGCTGGTAACGATTCCTATTTTCTCTTTGCGGAGAGGTCTTTGTAATTCTACAGACATGGTCAATTATTTCTTTGTTTCGGATTGAGAAGCCATTTGACGCTTCTTGAATTCAGTTTCTAACCGAGCAATCAAACGACGTGATGCTCTAATTTTAAGAGGGTTCTCGATAGGAGAAACCGCATGGCTCATTTTCAATTTGGCGTAGATCCCACGTTCTTCAGCAATCCGATCGCGGACTTCATCTGTGGTAAGATCTTTAACTATATCCTGTTTCATTTTATCAGTATTCTCTGTTATAAATTAAATTGAACGACTATTGTCCGTCGTAATCTCTACGAACAATGAAGCGGGTAATGACCGGCAATTTTTGAGCGGCCAAACGGAGGGCTTCTTTAGCGGTAGCTAAAGGCACACCATCGGCTTCGAACAAGATTCTACCCGGTTTTACTACAGCCACCCAATATTCAGGGGCACCTTTTCCTTTACCCATACGAACCTCTGCAGGTTTTCTGGTAATAGGTTTATCGGGAAATACGCGGATCCAGATCTGCCCTTCACGTTTCATGAAGCGGGTCACTGCAACACGAGCTGCTTCCAATTGACGGGAAGTTAGCCATGCTGTATCCAATGATTTCAATCCGAAAGATCCGAAAGCCACTTCAGCACCACGGGTAGCATTCCCCTTGGCTTTCATTTTGTGCATCTTCCGGAATTTCGTCTTCTTCGGCTGTAACATCTTTATTCAGTTATTATTAAAATTCTTGAAACTAAAAACTACTTATTATCTATTTCTTTTTTCTCTTTTATTGTCTCTGCGATCACCACCTTTACGATCGGAAGGACCACCTTGAGGACCGCCCTTGGTTTTAGTTTGACTGTTCATTCCGATATTCGGAGAAAGGTCACGTTTTCCAAAAACTTCACCTTTACAGATCCACACTTTCACTCCAATTTTACCGTAAGTAGTTTGAGCTTCGGCGATAGCGAAATCGATATCTGCGCGGAACGTATGCAAAGGAGTACGTCCTTCTTTATATTGTTCAGTACGTGCCATTTCAGCACCACCTAAACGACCGGCAACCATAACTTTGATCCCTTCAGCACCCATTCTCATGGTAGAGGCAACAGAAGTTTTAACAGCACGACGGAAAGAAATCCTTGCTTCCAGCTGACGAGCGATACTTTCTGCTACCAACTGAGCATCTAATTCCGGTCTTTTTATTTCGTAGATGTTAATTTGAACATCTTTTTTGGTAAGTTTTTTTAATTCTTCTTTGATACGGTCTACTTCAGTTCCACCTTTTCCGATAACGATACCGGGACGAGCAGTATTAATAGTAACAGTGATCAGCTTTAAGGTACGCTCAATGATGATTTTTGACACCCCACCTTTAGCGAGACGTGCCATCAGGTAATTCCTGATTTTCTCATCTTCAACCAGTTTTTCAGCATAGTTTTTCCCACCATACCAGTTGGAGTCCCATCCTCTGATGATTCCTAAACGATTACCTATCGGATTAGCCTTTTGTCCCATTCTATAGTTGACTATTAATAATTAATTAGCTGTTGTAGTTTCTACCTGAACAGCGGTTTTACTGTCGAGGATTAAAGTAATATGATTTGAACGTTTGCGAACGCGGTGACCTCGTCCTTGCGGAGCTGTTCTAAGACGTTTCAACTGACGACCACTATCGATAAAAACATCTTTCACAAACAAGTCGTGTTCTTCGATACGCTGACCATCATTTTTTGCTTGCCAGTTGGCTATTGCAGAAAGCAGAACTTTTTCAAGTCGGCCGGCAGCTTCTTTCGTGCTAAACTTCAAAGAATTCAACGCGGTTTCTACTTGCTTACCACGGATCATATCGGCTACCAGACGCATTTTGCGTGGTGAGGTAGGACAATTGCTGAGACGTGCCAATGAAGTTTCCTTCATAACCTCTTTTCTCGCATTTGCGGATGTACGTTTCCTTGCTCCCATTATTATTTCGATGCTTTATCTTTATTACCTGAGTGACCTCTGAAAGTACGGGTAGGTGAAAATTCTCCCAATTTATGACCAACCATATTTTCGGTTACATACACAGGGATAAATTTATTTCCATTATGAACAGCCATAGTATGTCCTACAAATTCAGGAGCAATCATTGATCTTCTAGACCAAGTTTTGATCACAGTTTTCTTTTTGGCATCATTCATTGTACTTACCTTCTTATCCAACTTATAGTCGATAAACGGACCTTTTTTCAGTGAGCGACTCATTATAACTTAATAGATTATGTCTTTTTATTTAAAGTCTTTATTTAATTACTTTTTACGACGTTCAACAATGTAACGATCGGAAGGATGGTTTTTCACCCGTGTTTTAAGTCCTTTCGTGTACAACCCTTTTCTTGATCTTGGGTGACCTCCGGAAGCTCTACCTTCACCTCCACCCATTGGGTGATCAACAGGATTCATGGCAACACCACGAACACGTGGGCGACGGCCCATCCAACGAACGCGACCTGCTTTACCATGACTTTCCTTATTATGGTCGGAATTAGAAACAGAACCGATAGTTGCCAAACAAGTCACCAGAATTAATCTAGTTTCGCCTGAAGGCATTTTAATGGTAGCATATTTTCCATCACGGGCAGCAAGCTGCGCGTATGCACCGGCACTTCTCGACATTTTACCACCTTGACCCGGGCGCAATTCCAAATTGTGGATTAATGTTCCAAGTGGAACATCTTTCAAGAAAAGAGCATTTCCTACATCAGGGGTTGCACCTTCACCGGCAAGAACAGTCATTCCTGTTTTGAGGCCATTAGGAGCAATAATATATCTTTTCTCTCCATCAGCATAATGAATCAATGCGATGTTTGCTGTTCTGTTTGGATCGTACTCAATAGTAGCTACTGTTCCGGGAATACCTTGCTTATCTCTTTTAAAGTCGATGATCCTCAGTTTTTTCCTGTGGCCACCACCAATATAACGCATGGTCATTTTACCTGAGTGGTTACGACCACCTGAACGGGATTTAGTAACCACTAAAGATTTTTCGGGACGTGACGCAGTAATTTCGTCATTATCGATCACGACTTTATGTCGCTGACCCGGTGTCATTGGGCGTAATTTTTTGATAGCCATCTCTTTACTTATTCTATATTAAATATTGCTATAAAAATCAATTGTTTCACCTGCTTTCAAAGTCACGAATGCCTTTTTAAATGCAGAAGTTTTCCCTTTAGTAAATCCGGTATTGGTACCTCTGGTTCTAACTTTACCCGTGTAGTTCATGGTGTTTACATCCACTACCACAACATTGTACATGTCTTGAACAGCTTTTTTAATTTGGATTTTATTAGCCCTTGGATTTACGATGAAACCATAGCGACCAAATTTCTCGGTCGAACGGGTCATTTTTTCAGTTATTATAGGCTTTTGCAGGATATTCATTTCGCTAATGTTTTTTCAATTACAGTCAATGAGCCTTCAACCAATACGAGGTTCTGAGCATTCAAAATATCGTAAGTATTTAGATCTGAAGCATTTACAACTTTACTGTGTCCTAAATTTCGGGACGACAAATATACGTTTTTGTTTGATTCAGAAAGCACAAATAGTGTTTTTTTATCGTTAAGCTCCAAACCTTTCAGCACGTTCACATAATCTTTAGTCTTAACAGCGTTCATATCGAGGTTTTCGATAACAGTAATTCCGTTAGCTTTTGCTTTATGGCTGAGGGCAGAAATTCTTGCCAAGCGCTTCACTTTTTTGTTCAATTTGAAAGAGTAGTCTCTTGGTTCAGGACCAAAGACACGACCACCGCCCACATAAAGAGGCGATTTTCTGCTACCTGAACGAGCACCACCGGTACCTTTTTGACGTTTGAACTTCTTGGTAGTACCATGAACTTCATTACGTTGTTTAGATTTATGAGTACCTTGACGTTGGTTCGCAAGAAATTGCTTTACATCGAGATAGATCGCATGATCATTTGGTTCAACTCCAAAAATTTCCGCATTCAGCGTAATTTTTCTGCCGGTATCTTTACCTGAAGATTGTTTTACGTTCAGTTCCATTTTAAATCTCTATTGTAATGTAAGATCCTTTTGCTCCTGGGATTGCACCTTTTAGCAGAACGATATTTTGTTCAGGAATTATTTTAACTATCTGAAGGTTCACCAATTTAACATTATCGCCACCCATACGACCGGCCATGCGCATTCCTTTGAATACACGTGAAGGCCAAGAGGATGCTCCCAAAGAACCGGGGGCACGAAGTCTGTTATGCTGACCGTGAGTTTGTCCACCAACACCGGAGAATCCATGACGTTTAACAACGCCTTGAAATCCTTTTCCTTTGGAAACACCAACCACATCACAATACATTCCTTCTTCTAATATTTCAACGGAAACTTGATCACCGATTGCATATTCTTTTTGGAACCCTTTGAACTCGATCACTTTCCTTTTTGGGGTAGTGTTCGCTTTGGCAAAGTGACCTTTCAATGCAGCGGGAGTATTTTTCTCCTTGCGTTCACCGTATGCCAATTGGATAGCTGAATAGCCATCCTTATCGCTGGTCCTTACTTGTGTCACTACACAAGGGCCTGCTTCGACAACGGTGCACGGGATGTTTTTTCCTTCAGCATCGAATATGCTGGTCATCCCTATTTTTTTACCGATTAAACCTGACATTTTAATCTATTTTATACTTTATTTAAATTCAATTAATTAGCAACAACTACCTAAACTTTAATTTCAACCTCTACTCCACTTGGTAGTTCGAGTTTCATGAGTGCATCTACGGTCTTAGCGGTTGAGCTGTAGATATCCAGAAGTCTTTTGTAAGAGCATAACTGGAATTGTTCACGTGCTTTTTTGTTCACGTGTGGTGAACGCAGCACGGTATAAATTTTCTTCTCGGTAGGAAGAGGAATAGGTCCATTCACTACCGCTCCTGTGGTTTTCACAGTTTTCACGATTTTTTCGGCTGACTTATCAACCAAGTTGAAATCGTAAGATTTTAATTTAATTCTGATTCTCTGACTCATGATTTTATAAAGAACGATTGTTTATTTATCCTGATGAATTAAACTGATGCAGTTTTACCTTTTCCTTTTACTTTAGCAATCACCTCTTCTGAGAGATTCTTAGGAACCTCAGCATAATGAGAAAACTCCATAGTAGAAGAGGCACGACCTGAAGTGATGGTACGCAACTGAGTCACATAACCAAACATTTCAGAAAGTGGCACTTTAGCTTTCACCACTTGAGCACCGCCTTTAGAGTCCATACCTTCTACTTGTCCACGGCGACGGTTAAGATCACCAACCACATCACCCATGTTTTGATCAGGGGTAATTACTTCCAGCTTCATGATTGGCTCAAGAAGAACAGGGCGGCAATGAGGTAACGCTTCGCGATAAGCAGTACGAGCACAAATTTCGAATGATAATGAATCGGAATCGACTGCGTGGTAAGAACCATCGATCAATCGAACCTTTAAAGTTTGGATTGGATATCCTGCAAGTACACCATTTACCATGGCAGCTTTAAATCCTTTTTCAACAGAAGGAATAAATTCGCGAGGAATGTTACCACCGGTAATTTCATTTTCGAACTGCAAGCCACCATTTTTATCGGTTGGTTCAAAATCGGCATCTACAGGAGAGGCAACAAATTTAATATCGGCAAACTTACCACGACCACCTGTTTGTTTCTTGTAAACTTCACGGTGTTCGTAAGTACCATTAATAGCTTCTTTGTAATTCACCTGAGGGGCACCTTGATTCACTTCCACTTTAAACTCGCGACGCATACGATCCACGATAATTTCAAGGTGAAGTTCGCCCATTCCACTAATGATAGTCTGACCTGTTTCCTCATCAGTTCTAACGCGGAAAGTAGGATCTTCTTCAGAAAGTTTACCTAAGGCAACGCCCATTTTATCCATGTCTACCTGAGTTTTGGCTTCGATGGCGAGACCGATAACGGGCTCAGGGAAATTCATGGCTTCGAGAACGATAGGTGCATTTTCAGCACACATAGTATCTCCGGTTTTAATATCTTTAAATCCTACAGCTGCACCAATATCACCGGCTTCAATAAAAGGAATCTGGTTTTGTTTATTGGCATGCATTTGGAAGATACGAGAGATACGTTCTTTGTTTCCGGAACGGGTATTTAAAATGTAAGAACCTGACTCCAATTTACCTGCATAGCAACGGAAGTAAGCTAAGCGACCCACAAAAGGATCGGTAGCAATTTTAAAAGCTAGAGCGGTAAAAGGCTCTGTATTGCTTGGCTTGCGTGTTACAGCTTCACCGGTATCAGGATTTGTTCCGATAATATGTTCTTTATCCATTGGTGAAGGCATTAATTCCATCACCAAATCAAGCATTGTTTGAACACCTTTATTTTTAAATGCAGAACCACAAAGCATTGGGACCACTTTATTAGCGATACAAGCTTTACGGAGGGCATTAAGAATTTCACTCTCAGTGATTGATTCAGAGTCGGCGAAATATTTCTCCATAAGAGACTCGTCAAATTCAGCAATAGCTTCCAATAACTTCTCACGCCATTCTTTCACTTCTTCCTTCATATCATCAGGAATGGGAACCTCGGTGAAGGTCATTCCCTGATCAGCTTCATTCCAAATGATACCACGGTTATTGATAAGATCAACAACACCTTTAAAATGCTCTTCAGCACCAATAGGCAATTGCAAAGGAAGTGGGTTACCACCTAACACTTCACGAACCTGCTTAACAACGTTTAAGAAGTCAGCACCGGCACGATCCATTTTATTAACAAAACCCAAGCGGGTAACATTATAATTATTTGCAAGGCGCCAGTTAGTTTCAGACTGAGGTTCAACACCATCCACTGAAGAGAAAAGAAAAACTAACCCATCAAGTACACGCAAAGAACGATTTACTTCAACAGTAAAATCAACGTGACCAGGGGTATCAATAATATTAATTTTATAATTCTCGTCGCGATATTTCCAAAAACAGGTAGTAGCAGCCGAAGTAATTGTAATACCTCTTTCCTGCTCCTGAACCATCCAGTCCATAGTAGCAGCACCATCGTGAACCTCACCAATTTTATGAGTTACGCCTGTATAATAAAGAATACGCTCGGTAGTGGTAGTCTTACCCGCATCAATGTGGGCAGCAATACCAATATTTCGTACGTAATTTAAGTTTTTAATGTCTAGTGCCATTGGTCAATACTCTATTCTTGATTTTCGGTTGCCTGTTTCTGATATAATTAATTTACTAAACTCTGAAGTGAGAGAAAGCTTTATTTGCTTCAGCCATTCTGTGAGTATCATCTTTCTTTTTCACTGCAGCACCTTCGCCTTTAGCAGCGGCGATGATTTCACCTGCGAGTTTATCCTTCATTGACTTTTCATTACGTTTTCTTGCATACATAATAAGCCATTTCATACCCAAAGCAGCTTTGCGGTCTGTTCTGATCTCACTTGGGATCTGAAAAGTGGCACCACCTACTCTACGGCTTTTCACCTCAACAGCCGGCATAACGTTTCCGAGTGCCTTTTTGAAGGCTTCAAGACCATTTTCCTTGGTACGATTTTCCACTACTTCAATAGCATCGTAGAAGGTTGCAAAAGCAGTACTTTTTTTACCATCATACATAAGACTATTTACAAACCGGGTAACGGTTGTGTCGTTAAACTTCGGGTCAGGAAGCAGCAGACGTTTTTTAGGTTTTGACTTTCTCATTTATATATACTGTAATGAACTATCTAATTTTGTTTATTGGTACTTTATATAAGGTGAAAAATTATTTCTTTCCTTTTGCAGCTGCTGCCGGAGCGCCAGCCTTAGGTTTTTTAGTTCCGTATTTAGAACGACGTTGGTTACGACCGTCAACTCCTGAAGTATCCAAAGAACCACGTATAATATGGTAACGAACACCGGGAAGATCTTTCACTCTGCCACCTCTGATCAATACAATAGAGTGTTCCTGGAGGTTATGACCTTCTCCCGGAATATATGCAGTTACTTCAAATTTGTTGGTTAGACGAACCCTCGCCACTTTACGCATCGCCGAATTTGGCTTTTTTGGTGTAGTGGTATAAACACGCGTACAAACACCACGACGTTGTGGACAAGATGTTAAAGCGGGAGACTTACTTTTGTCTTCGAGCTTGGAGCGGCCTTTGCGAACCAATTGCTGAATAGTAGGCATATTCTTGTTTTAGTTATTTTTCAGATTGATAAAACCCCAATTTTTTTGGAAGGGCAAAGGTACATTATGTTTTTGAATTTTCAATCAGCACTTTAAAAAAAAAACCTAACAGTGGTTAACAATTTCCAAATTAGTGTTAATTTATTGTTAATCAATCATATATTTATGTAAAAATAATTCTTTCAACACCTATGTTTATAATTCTTTCAGACATAAAAGTAAATATTCTTCCCAAAATATGTTTTTAACTTGGAGAACCGCATCAGATTTTAGAATAAATTAGCCCGATCAAATAGAAACCAGAAATAGTATGTCAAGAACAATGCTTGTAGTTGATGATGAGTCGGATATGGAACTGCTAATTCGTCAAAAATTTCGCAGACAAATTAGCTCCGGAGATTTAAAAATTCATTTTGCGGGAAACGGTGAACAGGCTCTTGAAGTGCTTCAAAATGAACCTGCAATTGAGTTAGTCATGACCGATATTAACATGCCGGTAATGAGTGGGTTGGCGCTTTTGGAAAAGATTGGAGAACTAGGATATCCTGTAAAATGTTTGGTTGTATCGGCCTATACCGACATTCAAAACATCAGGTCGGCGATGAATCGTGGCGCATTTGACTTCGTTACAAAACCAATTGATTTTCAAGATCTTGAAACTACAATAACTAAAACCTTCAAAGCTATCGACGAATCAAGTGAGGCATTGATAGCGGTAAAAGAACGAGATTTGGCAGTTCAAGAAAAGGACAAAGCGATGTCATCGGAACGATTCAAACAACAATTTCTGGCCAATATGAGCCATGAAATTCGGACTCCCATGAACTCGGTTATCGGTATCACTCACCTCCTTCTGCGATCGGAAATGAACGATCAGCAACGGAAATATCTTTCGATGATTCAGGCAGCATCGGAGCAATTGATGTCGATTATTAATGATATTTTGGATATTTCGAAAATCGAGGCCGGCAAAATGGTTTTTGAAAAAATCGGGTTTAACATTAGTCAGGTTGTTGGGAATGTTCGGGATATTTTGATGATGAAGGCTGAGGAGAAGAAACTGGATATGAAACTCAAATTCAGCGATGATTTGCCTTCAAACATTTTGGGAGACCCTTCCAGGCTGGCACAAGTGCTCATTAATCTAGCCGGTAATTCTATAAAGTTTACTGAATCGGGTTTTGTAGAGATGAGTGCCAAACTTTTGTCGAAAAGTGGAGATACATGCGACATTGAATTTAGTGTAACTGACACAGGAATTGGAATCTCTCCGGATAAGCTAGGATCTATTTTTGAAAGTTTCACACAAGCCAATAGCGCCATAAACCGCAAATATGGTGGTACCGGTTTGGGATTAACTATTTCTAAACAACTTGTGGAAATGCAAAACGGAAAAATTAGTCTAGAAAGCAAACCGGGAGTTGGGACACGATTTTTCTTTAACCTACCTTTTCAAATTGAAACTACAAATGCTATTCAACAAACAGATGAAAAGCAAGGTGAGACTTATCTGGAGGTTTTAAATGGGATCAGAATTTTGTTAGTAGAAGACAACGACTTTAACCGCATAGTTGCTGAAGACACCTTGAATGATTATTTAAAAGATTTGACCATTGACCAGGCTTTGAATGGATTGGAAGCAGTTGAATTGGTCAAAACTAATAAATACGACATTGTTTTAATGGATATACAAATGCCGGAGATGGATGGATACGAGGCTACCAAAAATATCCGTGCTTTCGACAGCGACCGCAAAAACACCCGCATCATGGCAATGACAGCCAACGCCACACCGGAAGAGATCAACAAATGCTTTGAATCGGGTGTAGATGAGTACATTTCAAAACCTTTTATTCCTGACGAACTTTTTAGGAAAATGGCAGCGGTGGTGACCAGCCTGCCTGCCGCGGCGAAGCAGGCAAGTGGAAAGTGATCTACCTGTAGAAATGGTGAATTAGTAAATAAATGTAACTTTGACAATTATGGAACTATTAGAAAGTTTAGACCCTTTATTAAAATCTTTTTGGTTTGTTGCCATACCTGCAACTCTAATCTTCATTATTCAGACAATCATGACTTTTGTAGGGGCAGATTCTACAGATGGCCTTGAAGCTGATTTTGACGGGAATTTTGATGGTGCTGATGCTCCATTTCAACTTTTTTCGTTACGCAATCTTATTAACTTTTTACTTGGCTTTAGCTGGACCGGGATTTCATTTTACACTCTAATTGAAAACAGATTGTTTTTAATACTTCTATCTGTAGCTGTTGGTATTTTGTTTGTGTATTTGTTTTTCGTAATCATAAAACAAGTTCAAAAATTAGCTGAAGACAATTCATTTAAAATATCGAACACCCTTAACAAAACAGCAGAAGTTTATCTTCCAATACCAAAAAACAAATCAGGAAAAGGAAAAATCATGATAAGTGTAAACGGAGCATTTCATGAATTAGATGCAATGACAGAGCACGATAAAATACCATCCAATACAATAGTTAAAGTAGTGAGAATCGAAAGTAACAATATCTTAATAGTAGAAAAAATATAAAATAAAATATGTCACCAATTATCATCATTGTTGTCGCAGTAGTAGTAATTTTTGTTTCTATTTCTGCATTAGTATCGAGGTATAAACGATGCCCTTCTGACAAAATACTAGTTATTTATGGGCGAACGGGTGGAACATCTGCAAAATGTGTTCACGGAGGAGGAGCTTTTATTTGGCCTGTAATTCAGGACTACGCATTTCTGGATTTAAAACCTTTATCAATTGAGGCGAATTTAACAAATGCACTGAGTCGTCAAAACATACGGGTCGATGTTCCTTGCCGGTTCACCATTGCTATTTCAACTGAAATTCCTACAAATGCTGTTAGTGGAAATGTTTATGTAGAAGTAAGCGAAGTTGCGAGCAATACTCTTTACTTCAAAGTTCTTTCCGAAGCACCAATAATTGACCGCATTGAACCATCATCAGCATTGCCCGGAAATTATATCCGCTTATATGGCGTTTGGAAACCTACTAGCACCACTCCTCCAAATACATACTTGAGAATAGGCGGTATTGATTATCCCATTGATCCTAATTTAAACTGGAATGCATATAGTTACTTAAAATTACTACTGCCAGAAGGCGTTCCAACGGGGATGCAGGAAGTATATCTTATCTATGACGGACAAGTGTCAAATAAAACTAATTTGTATGTTGGAATACCCCTGGACTTTATTCTGGCTAACTCCAGTACACTTGCTGCCTTTTCACAAATTTATGTTGAATTACTTAAACCCGATCAAACAACTACTAGTACCGCGATTGAAATATATACTGAACCTATGAGCGTGCAATGGGATGTAAGAAATTTTAGTTCAAGTTACACTTTAACAAACTATTACACTGAGGATTTTAGCGGCAAGATCAGTGATGACGGTATGTCAATTACTGAATTTAGTGTTCACAAAAAATCTTTAACTAATTCAGACGATATTATTTTTACTCTCAAAGAGAATGAAAGCATTAACCTAGACAGTATCTATTATTCTTATTATACAACCAATTTACTTCAAAATATTTATAGAGGACCGGAGTACCTGGCTGATCAGGAAGATATTTTATCCAAATTTAATATTACAGGCACTATTGAAATTACAACCGGACAGGTATGCACTATTCAATCTTTAATCCCAAAAGTAGGTGAAACTTCTTACAACCTGTACTTAACTTTTAAATAAAACTTGTGGATCGGAGTTTTGTCTTTGATAGAATGGAATAATTGTTAATTCCTTTAAAATAAAAGAGGTTGTCTCATAAGTCGAAATTTGTCAGTCTGTCCGCCTCGGGGGATTGTCGAAGACTGAAATTATGTAGTAAATCCACACTTCGACAGGCTCAGTGTGACAGTAAAAATCACTTAAAGGGTATCTTGTAGATCTCATCATTTGAAACCGCATCCAAATCCATTTCTGAATTAGTAAAAGATTTTAAATCAAACGACAAGTATTACTTAAGCGCATGTTATTTTGAAGCTACGGAAGAAGAAACAAAAGTCGTGGAGAAAGCTACTACATAATGATTAACTACTCTGACCCAATCTCATCAAATAGAAATTGATTTGGACTTTCCCAAGTCGTTTTTGAATATTGATTATTATAACCAATAAGTGAAGTAATAATTCTATCATTCAATCTATGTAAATGGTTGGGAGCACAAAATGAAAAATGACTTTGCCCAGAGGTTGGCATTCCACCATCCCAAAGAGTTTCATGATACAATTCCCTTCTTAACTTTGCAATGTTTTCAAGTGTGGAAACTTTAAACTGGATTTTGTAGTAATCACAAATTGTTTTTAACCTTTGAGGATGGAATTTACTTTTGGGACAATCATTATATTTAGATATTGTGAGTTTATATAAAGCATCAAAAACCATGTATTCCATGGTAAACTTTTCCCAATCCCATTCGTAACACTTAGCTTTTAGGTGCATAAAGAGTACATTAGTAAAAATTCTTTTAAGAGATTCATCAAGAGTAAGCCAGAATTTATAAGCTACATCAAGTACCTGATTAGCAATCTTAGGAGCTGGATAAAACCCAGTGATGTTCATCAAATGGAACCTTGCCCTCAAAGTACCAATCATGAAAATTGTAGTCTCGTTCCATATAAGAATCCCAAAAAATGAATAATAAAGCCAGCATGACTATTCCTTAGGAATTCAATACTTTCTTCACTTTTTATTTTAATGATATGTGAAGCAGGGAGTCGGTATAGTTCAGCGGGTCTTTCGGTATTTGGAATAATCTTCCCTTTTGAAAAATCATTTATGGGATATTCAATATGATGAATATTCGGTGGGTAAAAAAATCCATCTTTGTTAACAATACTTTTAAGTTTTTTTGCAGTCTCTTCGAAATCATCTTTAGGATGTATTTCAACATTTTCAAAACCGAATGAAAGATTTTGATTTAAAAATCCGAATGAATCTTTGTAGTTCATATTTATAAGATTGATTTTTATTAAATCAACATAAAATTATTTGATTAATGTTACGACAAATTATCTTATTTAGCCAAAAACATTTTAAACCAATTTAAATAAACTCAAAGAATTTAAACATACTGGAGTAAATCTGTCCTCATAAACAAAAAAACCTTTATAACTTGTTGTTTTATAAAGGTTTATCTTTTTCCCTAGTAGCGGGGGCAGTTCGCCGCGGCGAATGGAGACTCAGCATCTTCATAATGATTATTTATCTTTATATAACAGTATATTTCTATAAGTGGGGATTTCACCTCGAAAATCTAACACCTCTCCATTTGAAGCATAAAACAAGTTTGGTATGTATTCTTCTAAACAAAATAAATCAAAATATAAACATCCATTTTCTATTTGAATATTGTGTTTCGATGTAAAGGATTCATATACTTTAAATGAATAAGAGCCAATGTATTTTTTCCAATTAGATATATTCCCGGAATCAATTTTAACCTGATTTTCGTTAAAATAAAGTATTACTCTATCGATTTTATTAATTAGGTATAATGGCTTCTGCGTTATCTCGTCTATAACTAGTCTATATTCTCCGTCAATCTCTGGTCCGAATCCCTCAACAAACAGCTCTCCATTTTTATTCAAAAAATTAAATGGAATAAATACTTCATTACTCTGGGCTCCAAACACTGAATCTTTTAATAATAGTTGAAATTCTTGGCCACCATCGGCCATTATATAAGAACCTGAGTATTTAGAATATTCACTTTCACCAAAAGAGATAGGCATTTTATTTTTGCGATTTTCTATAGGCTTGTTCTGTCATAATAGTTTTATCAATTGATACAAGTTTATTTACAACACTATCAGCGATTAACTTATGAATATTATTATGATCGGTTGAATTTGTTAATACAACAATTCCAAGATCTAAGCTTGGAATCCATCTTATATGAGTCTGAAATCCAAATCCCCCACCTCCATGGCTATATACATATTCTCCATTATGATCTGCGACTTCAACACACAATGCATATCCTATTTCAGAGTCAGTAAATGGAATTTCATACATTTCATCAAAATATTTTGATTCTAAAATATTTTTGTCATTATGTTTACCCCGGTTAAGATGAAATTGCAGAAACTTAGACATATCAATGACATTTGTATAACAAGCGCCTGCAGGAATCATTGCAAACTCAAGTGGTGTGCTATTAAATTTCTTACTATGTCCTATCGCCCTGTTTTTTTCATTTCGTATTTGTTCCCAATCAAATGAACTATTATACATTTCTAACGGAATAAATAGATGCTTTTTTATATATTCTTCAAATTTCATTCCTGATCTAACTTGGATTATATAGCCGGCAAGGTCTATTCCCAAATTTGAATACGAATACAAATCTCCCACAGGAAATTTTAACCAGGTGTTTGATATGCTGCTTATATGTTGTTCAAATGAATCAAACTTAGTTGAAAATTATTACCTGCTGGGGCCTCGTGAGTGAAGCCGGCTCTATGGCTGAGTAAATGTCTTAAGGTAATTTTCTTTTCAGGATTTTTTTCAAATTTACTATTAACGGTAAATTCCTTAATGTAGGATACTATGGGAGTATCAAGAGAAACCAAACCTTCCTGGACTGCTAACATCACCCCAGTTGCAGTAATAGTCTTAGATATTGATTGAAGGCTAAAAACAGTTTTTATGTCTATACTATCATTTGTATTTTTTTGCTTGATTCCAAAAGCATTAGCCATGAAATGGAATCTTTATTAACGACACCAATTGATAAACCAGGAATATCATTCGCCTTCATTAAATCAACAATCTGATCGGAAACTTCATTAAAAAGTTCACCTTTACTTGCCGGGATATGATTAACTAAATTTGACTTTGTGCTATTGGTTTGGGCTACGATTGTTATT
>CAWFDA010000047.1:0-29763 GCA_963814475.1 uncultured Bacteroidota bacterium
TAGTAATGGCTTTCGTTAAACCAATTTCATTGCAATTATCAATTTTGCAATAAATTAATTTTGAGTTCACATCAAAAAAATGAAATTTCGTACTATTTGAATTGATAATAGAGCTTACTGATACGTATCCAAGTTTTGCGTAGTATGCATTGACAACAGAAGTAAAGAAGACTGATCTTAAATCAGTATAACTTAGTTTCTTGTTGCGTTTTAATTCATCTAAATTAATTTTAACTAAGCCATTCACATCTTTACCATAGTTAAAAATCAATTTTTCGCCGAACTTGCTAAACAAAAAATCGATTCCCTCAGGTATAATTTCCTTATTGATGTTGCTTAACCTCATTCTCACGCTGGAAATAGTTTGTTTCAGGCTTTGTGCATATTTGTCAATATCCCTTTCATCATACTTAAAAATAAAATTCATTCACAAACTTAGTGTAGGAAGCCTTCTTTTTTGCTCCTCGGATATACAAAGCCATGCCATTCACAAAATCATAATTCCCCTTGCTATTTAAAATCGATTTTGATTCAAAGTCCTGTGTTTTTGGAAATTTATTTACAATTTCCGGATTTATTGCCTTTGAAATTTTATATCTAGGTGAATTTATACCATAACCATTCAAGTAAGCATAAATAACCTTTTTGAAAAAGGATTTGATTTCCTTTGCTGTTCTTTCTCCTAGCGATTGGAATTTTCTTAAATCAATCTTTCCATAAATAAATTTATACGTGATGCTCTTTTTCTTCGAGCTTTACTAATTTGATCAAACTGACCTTCAATTTGGTCAAGATGGTGCTGAGCCCGTATTGAAAGCATAGACTTAAAATGGTCATATTCTAATGCAAATATTTGCGCTTTGGCTGAATCTGATGTTGTTTCTGAAATCTTACTTACGGGAATATCATTTTTAGCTATTTGGGTACAAAGCCTTTTTAGTTCCAAACTAAGTTTTCCACCTACACCTTTTATTTGAGTAAAATCTTCGTTTTCCTTAAATAGCTGAAGGAGCGGTCTGGTCCCACCAATATTCTGAATAACAAAGTTCTCGCATTCGTGGAGGCCCGAGCATTAAGGAATTCAACGTCATTGTTGTACTTCATAGATTTATGTTACTGCAAATTTATTTCAATGTCCATGGTAATAAATCTAATATGATGATTTCCTTGAACATCTTATAACAGACAATTTTGCTTTCATGCAAAATCTAAAACAATTGAATATCCTCTCATCATTCATCAATCTACAATTCCGTGCTTCTTATTATACAAATAAACAATATGCACCTTAGGTATCCCCGTTTCCCTTTCAATCTTATTAGCAAATTTTTCCAATTGACTTTTCGAGAATTTGTTCGCAAGTAAAATTATGTCTTTTGTTACTTTTACACGGGGAAGTCTTTTCCATTTTGTTGAATACTTTTTATTTGAAATTCCCCAAAAAGAACAGTTATATCGTACAAAATTTGTACCTCTCCAATCGACCATGTTTGATCGTAAAGAGTTTTCACTAATCTTTTTAAATTTATTCACAGCACTAAGTAATTCAGAAAAATGCACCGGTTCATTGCGGCTTCTTATAAAACTTTCCACGAAATGTCTGATAGAGGGTGATTTAAATTCCCTTTTAATTTGCTCTTTCAGCACCCATCCCGACAACCCTGTATATGCTATTTTATCAGCATATAATCTGAATAAATGTGTCAGTTGGTTTTTGGTATAAATTATATCATGTTGTTCGAGATACACTATAATCATCTCTGTGGTAACGCCCGCTCCTTCATCTAAAATGTATTGCCGAATAAGGTCAATTGCAATTCTTTGCAACTTAAATTTTTCATGCCGTCGTTTTATAGCTGTATCGGAAACGTCTTTAACATTCTTTAACAGAGCATCAACCAATTTATTAGTTTGTTCAATTGTTCAAAACCATTCTTTCTGACATGCCTCCCGAATAACATCTGCTACTAAAAATTGTTTCGGAATTAAAATGCCTGGCAAGCGATTTATTTAGTTGCTCAAGCCAATTTGAAAATTTCTTTTCATCAATTCCGTCAACTTTACAATAGACCAGATATTTTGAAGTATCAAAAAAACTATATTTGTCAGGATCAGTACTTACAATTTTATCTATTGAAATATAACCCAGGTTAGTAAAATAATGTTTACTGATAAGTTTAATAAACCGGGAGTTCATAATTTCATAGCCGGGCGCCTTTACGTTCGATAAACTTCACCAAGATTTACTACAGCAATATTTGCAGTAATGGTAGCATGTTCAAAAAATAACTTATCCTTATACTTATTGAACAGGAAGTCGATTCCCTTCTTACTAAGGAGTCTTCTGCTGCCACAATTATCTGCCGTACTCTTTCCTTTGTACTCTATATCTTTTCCGCTATTTCAGTTTTGTTCCTTAATCGGACTGAAAAATAATATTCTTTAATCGCATTGCTAAATACCCTTTTGTTGATCTTTATCCCTTTGAAATACATAGCCATAGCTAACAACAAGTTAATCTTGCCGTTTTTCATCGTGATTTCATTAAATTCCTTCTCACCAAAACCTGGATAAAAATTTACAATTTCTAAATATGGGGCGTTTAATTTATTGATAACACTCGACTTCTTATCAGAGCAGGTACTGTATTGTTGAAGTAAATTATCATTGAGTAAATTCAATTCGCTCACAGTTTTTTTTCCTGCATTCTGTAATTTCAAAAAATCAATCTTACCCTCTTTTACATCAATAAGAAATTGCTCCAGATCCTTTGTAGACTTCATTCCATTGTATGATGCTTCAATGGTTTGCAAAACATTATGAGTACGGGTTGATAGCTGGGTTTTGTAAATTGCATATACCCATTTAAAAGTAGGTGCGCCTTTATAAAATGAATAGGAAGAGGATTCTTTCAATCGGGATTTCTGGTTCTTCATAATATAGCTTTTCTTCAGCGCAAAACAATTAATAATCTTCCTATTCCATAAAATTAATAAAAAGGTTCTAAAATAAATTATATTCTTGTGAAGCTAATGGCTATATCTTTGAAGATGGTGTCCTAAATTCAGTTGAAAATTAAGAAGGTGATAATTGAGTATATTTGATTTACGAACAATTAAACAACTCAAAAACCACCCTCTTATGAAACCCAAAGAAACAAAAGTTACGCGAGAAAATCTAACTTGGTTATTAGAAAGTCCTGTCGAAGTCAAGATGGAACTATTGCAAAGCCATCTTTCTGTTTGTCAATTAATTATCAATCAGATTTTGGAGGAATGTCAAAACAGTTTGGCAGGAGCTCGATATGATAGGAATAAACCTCATGGCGGTCGATATAGCCGGTGGGGCTATAATGAAGGGAGTGTTCGAAGAACAAATCATTCCGCTGTTCCAAAATGAAATCAGTAATTTGGCATTGAAAACCACCTTAATCATCTTTATATTAGTAATATAAGGATCTTTATATTATTAATATAAACTTTTAAAATAATTAATTTATAATACTGTATTACAATTATTTATGAATTCATTAATACAAAAAAGTAAGGATGTGTTTTATTCAATCGTATGTTTTTAAAAGTAATTTCTAAAAATAGCTACCGTAACGGGAATGACCCTTCCTCCTGCAAAAAATAATTGTGATTAACGAAATGTCCATGCATGTGAAGGGCAGGGATGAGGTAAAGCAGAAGCCACAGTTGTGCGATTTTATGTATGAAAATCGAATCCTCGACAATCATTTCAAATGGTGGATACTTTCCTAATGTGCCGGATTCAATTTCCAACGATGATATCGTTCGAAAGTTTTTCTTGAAATGCCGGTTGGAAATAATTGCTAATTTAAATGCATCTTACTTTCTGCTGTTAAAATCCAACACCATCAAATGATTCGGATTCGAATGGTTTTCGGTAAGTTTGAAATCGTGGCTGCCTATGATTTCGAAGCCGGCTTTTAGGTAGAATTTAAAAGCTCGTTCATTTCCCTTCCATACAAATAACCACATGCTGTCCAGATTGAATTTTTTAGAATATGCAATGTTAAATTGCAGCAGCCGGTGACCTAATTTTAAATCGTGAAATTTATTCAATAGGTATAGCCTATCAAGTTTTACTGCATGGGACGAATTTACCAGCGGATGTAGCGCATCAAAACTTATTTTGGAGTATCCTGCAGGCTCATCATTGACTGTCAGCAAGTGAATGTGATTGTCGGGGTTGGCAAGCATATCTTCAAAGACTTGCTCCGTATAATTTCGTGTTGTGTATTCATTTATTACCTCAACAGAAGCACTGTGTCCATGCGATTCCGCAAACGATTGCCTGCCTAATTCTGAAAGTAACTTCCCACAACCGGGACCTATTTTTAGGATTGATATTTCCGAGTTCATAAGATTGTTGCCATCTCTGGTAGTTTTGAGGTTTCATCCAAAAATGAGTTTCGGCAGCGATTCGATTCAACAATCATAGATTGATAAAAAATAATTTGTGTTGGATTTTCAGTACTCAAATATAGTATTTTGCTGCATTGGTCTACAATTCTAATTTCCAACATATTGTATTAGAATGATTAAAACATTTTCAGATATCAAACCAAATTAGTAATTTTATGGATAGAATGGTGTGGGAAACGATATAGAAATTTGGTACTTCTATTTGCAATATCTTTAAGCTAATTCAAATGCAAAAACTAACCATAGCCGATCTTAACGCAATAGTGGCTCCACGTAAGGGTGTTTGCCTGAGTAAAGAATACATTGACACCAAAGTGAGTTACAAGTGGCGCTGTGAGTCGGGTCACACTTTCGACATGACAATAACTTCTATACGTGTCGGCGCATGGTGTCCGATGTGCAGAAAAGCGATTGGTATGGCTGAATATGTAGAAGAGTGCAGAGCCTATGCAAGAGCAAGAGGCGGAGAATTCCTGACCAAAACTCTTAAAAATAAAAAATCACCTGGTACCTGGAAGTGTAAAAATGGTCATGAATGGACTGTTCCTGCCTTAGATGTTGCCCGGAAAAATGGTTGGTGTGCAAGATGTGCTCACGACCGGAGAAAAATTACTGATCCAAAAGTTGCACAAGAATTTGCAGAAAAGCATGGTGGAAAATGTTTGACAAATAACGTAAATGGAATTCATTCAATTGTAACTTTTGAATGTAAGGAAGGTCATACATGGCAAACAAAACTTACAATCAAAAATAGTAAATCCTGGTGTCCGGAATGTTCCAAATCGAAATCCAGTGCAAAGAGGACAACCCCATATTCTAAAATCGTAGAAATTGTAAATGCTCGTGGATTTGAACTAAAAACACCTGAAAAAGATTATAAAACCAAAGGGCAAAAGCTTCTGTTAAAGTGTTCAAAAGGCCATACATGGCGCAATACAATATGGAGTATTCATACTCTAAAGAGAGGTTGTCCCAAGTGTTCGAATCGAGTCATATCTAAATTTCATACACTCTCCGAGTTAAAAAAAATAGCGGCATCTCATGGTGGTGTATGCTTATCTAAAAAGTATCAACCAGTAGAAAATATGGAATGGAAGTGTGCAAACAACCATACATTTAAACTAAGAACCTCTAGAATAGTTAAAGGGTTTTGGTGTCCATGGTGTAGTGGTTATTACAAACACAATATTGAAGAGATGCGAACCATAGCAAAAGAAAGAGGAGGCAAATGTTTGAGTAACGAATGGAAATCAGCTTTAAGCAATCTTTCGTGGAGATGTAAAGAGGGACATCGTTGGGAGGCATTGCCAAAAAGTATTTTGAAAGGACACTGGTGCCCGGAGTGTAGTCATGTTAAACCACTGTCACTTGAAGACTTTAAAGCTTATGCTTTGAAACATCAAGGCGAATGTCTCAATACAACCTACAAATCACACGTGACTCCCATTATCTTTAAATGCAAAGAAGGGCATACATGGAGAACACACCGAAAATGTATAAATGACAATGTTTGGTGCAGAATATGCGCTGAAATCAGATTCACTGACAGAGAAATTAAAGCATTATTTAACCCGGGAATTGAAGATGCGAAAATCCTGGGGAGGGCAATGAATGGAGAATGTAAAAGCAATTACTTTATTGATCTGAATGCTCCCCTTAGATGGAAATGCAATAAAGGTCATGAGTGGAAAGCAAGTTATAATTGGGTTAGAAAAGGTACCTGGTGTCCGAAATGTCACGATTACAAACGAATAGAAAGCTTCAATGCTGAAATGCTTTCTATGATCAGATATCATCAGGGAAAATTACTTTCTCTCAAGATAACAGACCGTGTAAAAGTAGCATGCAAAAATGGTCATGAGTTTACTGAATATAAAAGAAATATCCGGTATGGTGACTGGTGCCCTAAATGTGGTTTAAAACCTGCTTACAACTATCCAATTGCACTTGCTTATGCTAATCAACATGGTGGCGAAATACTTACTAAACATAAAAATGGTTTGGGAGGAACAACAACTGTTACATGGAAATGCAATAAAAATCATACATGGTCTGCTCCTCTCAGATTAACAATTTTTACAAAAACCTGGTGCCCTGAATGCGAAAAATAAAAGTAGGATAAAATGAGCGTTTTCACTCACACTCCAAACACCATTTCCCCTCCTGAAGCAAACTGCATATCAACCTACTCCCCAACCATCCCCTCCAATGCCTCCGGATCAAGAATTGTGATCTTTCGCCCTTTTGCAGAAATTATTTCAGCATCTTTTAAAACACGCAATACTCTTACCAGCGATTCAACTGTTGTTCCGCAAAAAGAAGCTAAATTTTCGCGAGATAAATTAATTACTGATGGCTGCTGCTCTTTACCTCTCTTCTTATATTTTTCATTTAGAATAAGCAGAGCAACTACAGTTCGCTCTTTTACTGCTAATTGTCCGAGAACATTTATTTTGTTCAGCCAAACCATAAATTCATTGCTGAGCTGCGTTAATAAGGTTCTGGAAAGTTCAGGAGATTGATCCAGTGCAGACAGAAATATTTCTTTGGGAATAAAAGCATAAGTGCATGCTTCCAATGTGGTTGCCGTTACCGGATGAGCTTGATCACACAACAATGGACGGTATCCGAATAATTCATCTCTTCGATAAATGTACACTATCTGCTCTTTCCCATTATTACTGAACTGTGAAATTTTTACTTTGCCTTTCTTCAGTAAATAAACACCCGCAGGACTTTGTCCCTCCCTATAAATTACTTTATCACTTTCAAGCTCTCTCAAACTGTAATGATGCTTGAACAAAGGAGTATCAATTAGCGAAACCCCTCCTAATTTAATTGCTGCTTGAAAACTGAATTTTTTTATGTCAAAGCTCATTGCTACAAATCTAACAAATTCATTTAATTTTTTCGCAAATATTTTTTTCGCAATTCGATATTAGACCAATCAAAACTATTTCCTAAATAACTCAAAATACATTTGTTAAATTAATATTTCGCACATCATCAATTTAATAAAAACTTTTTTTAATTTCATTTGTATAGCAAAATTGATATAGATCAATTTAATTCTAGTCAACATTTTGTAGCTTCGCAAGATTGGTACATTCTGCCGGAAAATTTAAATTTAAGTTTTCCGGATAAATATGCTGTCAATTTGTATCTTTTAATGATACGCACGATAGTATATAATCTCGATTTTCAATTATCCGACAATCAACCGGGCTTAATTGCCCAGAAAAATATTTATCACCTTTAAAAAATTTACTATGATCATTCAAAAAGAAACCTCACCCGCCAAATACCGCTCCTATTCTCTTCATAATTTCAGATCCATTCCGCAATTGGAAAACATAAGTGAAGAACTGAAATTTAATATGGACGTTGTAGGTCATGTGCTTCCTTTCAAAGTGAATAATTATGTAATTGATGAGTTAATCGACTGGAACAAAGTCCCTGATGACCCTATCTTTAAACTAACATTCCCTCAAAAAGCAATGCTTACAAGAGCTCATTTTAATGAGATGGCAAAAGCGATGCGACAAACACAGGATAAGTCTTCGTTGCGTGAAGTTGCAAATAAAATCAGGATGCAGTTAAATCCTCATCCTGCAGGACAGCTTGAATTAAATGTTCCACAACTGGATGGTACCCGATTAAATGGTGTGCAGCATAAATATGATCAAACAGTTTTGTTCTTCCCAAGTCAGGGCCAGACATGCCATGCCTATTGTACATTCTGTTTTCGCTGGCCTCAGTTTGTTGGTATGGATGATATGAAATTTGCTATGAAAGAGTCTGAGATGCTTGCTCAGTATGTGAAGCAACATCCCGAAGTTACTGATGTGCTTTTTACGGGTGGTGATCCGCTAATTATGAAAACCCGCATTCTGCAGGATTATATTGAAAAATTACTCGATGAAAAACCTTCTAACCTTCAGACCATAAGAATAGGCACGAAGGCTTTGGGCTACTGGCCTTACCGATTCCTTACTGATGATGATGCCGACGATCTGTTACAGTTATTTGAAAAAATTGTGCGATCAGGAATAAATCTTGCCATCATGGCTCATTTTAATCATCCTGTTGAATTATCTACAAAGGCTGTACAAAGGGCCATCAGAAAAATTCGTGCAACAGGTGCGCAAATCCGTACACAATCGCCGGTTCTGAATCATATCAATGCCGATCCACAAATATGGGCTGAGATGTGGCGCAAACAAGTAAATCTGAATTGTATTCCATACTATATGTTTGTTCCGCGTGATACCGGTGCACAACATTATTTTTCAGTGCCGTTGGTTCAATGCTGGGATATTTTTAGAAATGCATACAAACAAGTGAGTGGCATTTGTCGCACCGTAAGAGGCCCCAGCATGTCGGCGACTCCCGGAAAAGTTCAGGTATTAGGAGTTACTGAAATTCCTGTGAATGGAAAATTTGAAAAAGTTCTCACGCTACGTTTTCTTCAAGGCAGAAATCCCGATTGGGTTGGTAAGCCTTTCTTCGCGAAATATAATCCCGAAGCAACCTGGCTCAATGAACTTACTCCAGCTTTCGGTGAGAAAGAATTTTTCTTTGAGAAAGAACTGGAAATGATCTACAAGGAAAATATTTCTCAGGATGCAATGAATCCTTATGAATAACAGAAATTAAATACTCGGTAAGAATTATTAGATCCGATGTGAGGAAGTTTGTTTAGGAGTGGCTGTGCAAGACATGAATATTTAGAATTTTTGCAGTTGTTTTTAATCGCAATGTCCTATATTTGTGTTTCTAACTGTAATTTTAAAGAAGCTATCCCCCATGAAAATCGCTCAAAATATTTCTTACCCTGCTTATTTCACTAGTCAGCCTTTCAAGTTTAATGGCAATTCCTTTGGCAGGGAATTATACCATCGACAAGAATTCGCCTGCATCAGCAACCAATTTTAGTTCCTTCAATGGTTGTGCTAACAGCCTGACCACGAATGGTATATCAGCCAATGTCTTCATTACGGTAGTAGCAGGATCAGGTCCTTACATGGAACAAGTAGTTTTCAGCAATATTGCCGGAACCGGTCCAACCGCTGTAATTGAACTGGATGGAAGCGGAGAAACCATCATTGGTTTGACAGATGCTTCTAACCGACATACCATTCGGTTATCTAACATGCAGTATTTTAATATTACAAATCTGAAAGTTGAACGCGATGTTGCTTCAACAAGTGGTTTCTATGGCATTCATTTATTCGGAGTCTGCAACAATATTATTATCAGCAATTGCGAAGTTAACATGCCGGGCACCAACAGTACTTTGGTAGGAGCTTATATTGCTTCCGGTTCCGAAACCAGTATTCTTGAGAGTGGCGATTTTCATGATATTGCCATACTTAATAATTCTGCCAATGGTGGCGGTTATGGTGCATCTGTATTCGGATCTGATTACAAATCTTGCCAGCAATATTGTTATATCTCAAAATAATTTCACCGACTTCCATTCGAATGGTGTTTACTTACGAGAAACTGATGGTGCAATTATCAGCAATAATAATTTTAACAAAGCTAGTGCAAATGTTACTTCCTGTAATGCCATTCAAATTGCGCAGGCTGCCAATATCAATGCTGAAATTTTCGGCAACTTTATAAAAGTCGATCAGCTTGCAAATGGCACCATGACCTTCCGTGGTATCTATTTATTCAATGGTACCGGTCATAAAGTTTACAACAATGTAATTCATGATATAAAACTTACTTCGGGAAATGTTACAGGAATTGAAGTTCGCACTGCAGGTACTGCTCCTGAAATTTATTTCAATACCATTTCCATCGACAATGCATCTGCTTCTTCAGGAAATTTATATGGTATCAAAGAGGAATTGTCAAACACCAATTCCATTCTAAAAAATAATCTCATCAGTATTACGCAACCCACTTCCGGAATTAAATCCGGATTGGTGCTTGGTGCAACTGCTATTGTTACTTCAGCATTCAATAGCGACTACAACGATATTTGGGTGCCCGGTGGAAATACTGCTATGAAAGGAAGTCTGACACCGGTTTTGTACAATACACTTGCCACCTGGCAATCTGTAAGTACTCAGGATGCCAATAGCATTTCTACTGATCCAGTATTTTTATCTGTTGCAGTACCTCAACCAACAAATGTTACTATGAATGATGCAGGTGTACAGGTAAGTGGCGTTGCTGTAGATGTCCTTCTGATCACACGTTCAATTCCACCAGATATTGGCGCATACGAATTCCTGACTTCATCTCTGAATGAAATAAATCCTTCCAATAATTTTACAATTTCTGCAAATGAAGGAAACGGAATCTTCACCATTGAATCAAAAAATACTTCCACAACAATTACAGGCTTCGAAACATTTGACAATTCCGGCAAACTCATCCAATCACAAAAAACTTCAGCGACAACTGTCGGAGTAGATTTATCAATGTTGGCAAATGGCATTTACTTTTTGCGAATCAATTCGGATTTAGGATTGCAAACTTTTAAGGTGGTGAAATAGTTGAAGTCCTAAGATCACCAATCTATTGAATTCATTGATGGTAATGATGGACTCATTCGTGTCAAGTTTATCGTAAAAATACATCTTTTCAGCATTTTAATGCCGGTTAATGAAGCGCGACTTCATTAATTAATCCCTCATATTCAACCATTTAAGCCGAAATCTTCCAACGCGCCCATAGTATTCTTACCTTTCAAAACCAATTTGAAGGAGATCATGAAGTTTATTAGCAAAGAGTGGTTTTATGCGCTTTGTATTTTTCTTATTCCATTATCGGTTGGAATGGATTTGCCCGGTGGTGCCAGCATTTCTTTTCCGGGTGAATTGATGCTTGCTGTTTTGGCTGGGATGGTTGCTTTTCAAATTTTATCGAAGCCACTTAGTTATAAAAAAATATTGTTGCATCCATTAACACTTTTGCTTTTGGCAGAATTTATCTGGATGCTCATATCATCTGTATTCAGTGAACTACCGATGGTTTCACTCAAGCGGGTGATCATGAAAGGAATTTTTTTAGCATCCTTATTTGTATTTACGATTCAATGGGCCGAAAAGGATGCAAATAAAATTAAATACCTCTTTCTGTATGCTCTTGGACTTATCATTCCTGTGGTATATTCCGAATTCCGTCATTATTGGTTAGGGATGGATTTTTTAGTGCATGTTAGTTTGTGTAAACCATTCTTTGATGAGCATACGATCTATGGTGCTGCTATTGCATTCGTTATTCCATTTGTAGCAGTGGCAGCAGGTAATACGCAATTACTTGGAATCGATAAAAAATATCGGATATGGATTTTTGCTCTCCTGATTTTACTGGTTGCAGGTGAGTATTTTGCTTATTCCAGAGCAGGTGTTCTAAGTCTGATGGCGAGCGTAATTTTATATTTCTTTCTAAAATTAAATCTTCAGTTCAAACATCTGTTAATCGGATTAGCCTGTATCTTATCCCTGACATTTGTCTTTCGTTCAGAAATCTATTCCTTTACGAAATCTGTTTCTTATCAAAGTAATACCGCTGATGTTGGAGAACATCTGTTATCAGCGTTGAATCTTGATAATAATGTCTCTAACCTCGAACGTGTAAACCGATGGAAGTGCGCTGTTCGGATGTTTGAAGAAAGACCAATCACAGGCTTTGGTCCCGGAACATTTCAATTTGTCTATGGACCGTTTCAAAAGCCCGATGAAATGACCCGCATTAGTACCACAAAAGGCGATAAAGGCAATTCACACTCCGAAATATTTATGAGTTTATCGGAGACCGGTCTGCCGGGATTACTTTTGAACCTGATTCTTATTTTTGCCGTAATTGGTATTGCCATGCGCGCTTATTACAAGTCTAATAACATCGTAGCTAAAAAAGTAGTGATGGCTGCTTTGCTGGGATTTATCACTTCAGTTGTACATGGATTATTTAACTCATTTCTTGATCAGGATAAAATTGCCAGTCTGGTATTTACATCGATGGCAATTATTGTGGCTGTAGATCTATCAACAAGAGAAAATAAGATTGCAGATGAGAAGGGTTTATAATTTCCTCATTATTCTTGCTATAACCATTCTGCTGTTTTTTGCATCTTTAGAATTGGTTTACCGGAATCAGTGGTTCGATTTTTACAAGACTGAACTGACTTCTTTAAATAGCACTGACGATCTTCAATCCGGGAAAAAAAAGATGTTGATTTGCGGCGATTCTTTTTCGGCAGATCCCGAATCATATGTTAAAATGTTACGTGATACCATAAATGATTACGCCGTTATTAATTGTGCTGTATCGGGAACCGGAATTCGCCAACATGAATTGTATCTCAATAACCGAATCGGCACTTACAATCCTGATATTTTTATCTACCAGTTTTATGTTGGAAATGATCTATTCGACATAACGCATCCTCACCAGTCAAAAGATATTTCATTGCTTAGAAGATTTTACTGGTGGCTATCAGACCGAATGCTTAGTCTGGGATTCTTAAACTTCAAACTGGCTGTGATGCGCTACAATTTTTTTGATGATTCCGGTGGAAGCTATAAACCCAGAGTGCATGAAGATTTTTCTGTCGAAAAGTATTCGAAACGCGAAAAATTAAATTATGTAGCAGATCCATATTTGCTCGAAAACACCCTGTTCCTGAAAGATCAAAGGAAAACAGATTATGAAACTTTCGAATATAAATTTGATGAAATTATAAAATCGCTAAAGGATTCTACCAGGAAATATTTAATCATCATACCTCATCAATCGCAGCTTTCTGAACTCTATTTTAACAGGCACAACAAAATGGGCGTGCTTTCATCTGTACCCTACTATCAGTATGAAACAGAGAAAATACCATTGTATCAAAAACTGGAAACTTATTGCAAACAGAATCACATCAATATAATCGATCCGTTAAAAGAATTTAGAAAAGTTGAATCCTTGGAGCAAATCTATTTCAGCAATGATCCTCATCTGAAAGAAAACGGACACAAAATAATGGCAAAGTTGCTGATTGATGATATTAATAAACAGTAAATGGATTCTGCTGGTTTTCAATAATATTTTCCACTATATTCATAACATATTCAAAGAAAATGAGTTAGGTAGCAATTCAGTTGTCAAGGATTACTTGACAACTGCTGCAGACGGAAAGCAATACAAAACAAATTATTACAATCTTGATGTCGTCATTTCAGTTGGATATCGTGTAAAGTCGAAATGCGGTACTGAGTTCCGAATTTGGACTGACAAGTTGCTTAAGGAATAATCTCAAATGGAACTGATAGATTTGCTAACAGATATGTGATGTGGATGTTTTTACCCAATAAGCATCTAATTTTTATCTGACTCATTTCTCTTATAATCCAAATCATCATAAAAACGCTCTTCAAAAGTGTATTTGGAAGGAACTCCGTGTTTTAAAATAATCCACACAAGAGTAATAACTACAAGTGGACTTAACAGGAACATACCAAATATCATCCAGTCTTGAAATCCGATTTGCGATCCTAAATGAAACACAATTACATACAGTGTTGATAAAACAATAGCTAACCATACTTTTTTCATTGCCTTAATTTTAAATAAACTAATAGCCATGAATAAGCCAAAAATCCTGCTATTACCATCTGATAAGTCTGCTAGCCATCAAATGTCTAACCTCAAACACACTTAACTATCCAGAAAATCTATCGGAACATTTAAACTAAAACAGTTTTATTTGAAAATCAGCTGCGGCATGCCTAAAAAACAATTAACGTTTTACTGATATCATTTCACTGATAACTGATAACGTTTCACTGGTAATTGATAACTGATAACTGGTAACTGAAATTGATTAAGCCTTCCTCACAAACTCCGACTTGATCGCCATCGCACCAAATCCTTCAATTCGACAATCGATATTGTGGTCGCTGTCGACTAACTTGATATTATTGACTTTAGTGCCGGCTTTAATTGGTTTTGGCGCTCCTTTGACTGGAAGGTTTTTTATTAGAATAACGCTATCACCATTTTGCAAAACAATTCCATTGGAATCTTTCACCACAAAAGCACCATCCATTTCCGTATCCACTGTCTCTGCAACTTCTGCAGCACTCCATTCATGGCCGCATTCTGGGCACATTAACAAATCACCTGATTCATAGGCGTAAACAGATTGACATTTTGGGCAAGGAGGAAGTGTTGACATTACGAATAGTTTGTTTCCTGCAAAGAACGGCAAAAGATCTTCCCCTTTAACTTTTACTCTGGAAAAACCACTTGACAAAATATAGTTTATAGTATTTCAGCATTATAATGCCTATTTAAGTGCATTATTATGTTTATAAATTATTGATTTTCAAATAATAAATGAAATCATCTTTCTTGTGGTGCCCCAGCAAAAAAATGCATCTGTACTAGGTATTCAATACTATCAAAAGATACAGCGGCATACCTATAGTGATGTTAAGAGGAAATGTAATTCCAAGTGCCATGGGAATAAAAAGGCCGGGGTCTGCTTTTGGTGCTGATAATCGCATTGCAGCTGGTACCGCAATATAACTTGCACTGGCTGCCAGGAGTGCAAACATAAACCGATTACCTAAGGAGTCCGTAACATATCCACTGAGCAGTGCTACTATGGAACCATTGATTACCGGTATAACAATTGCAAATAACGTGGCGAACCAGCCATACTGTTTAAATGCGCTTATTCTTCTGGCCGTTACCATTCCCATCTCCAAAAGAAAAATTGCAAGAAATCCTTTAAAGATGTCTGTTGTAAATGGTTTTATTCCTTCTGCTTGTTTTGTATCGGCAATAATTCCAATCAACAGACTACCTAGTATCATTAATACACTTCCATTGGTAAATGAATGCTTCACTGTAGATATTATACTATGGTCGCCTTTTGAATCCTGCTCAAAGCTTCTGAGCAAAACAACAGCTACGATAATTGCCGGAGCTTCCATCAGTGCCATCACAGCCACCATGTGACCACTGAAAGTTATTGCCTGAGTTTCCAGAAAAGAAACACCGGATACAAATGTCACTGCACTAACGGAACCATAAGTTGCAGCAACTGCAGCAGCATCGCTGATACTTAATTTTCTTTTTAGAATAAAAAAAGTATATAATGGAATTGCAGCCGATATCGCTAATCCAAACAGCAATGAAAATAATAGCTCTTGTGAAAAACCGGAATGTGCTAACTCCTGACCGCCCTTAAACCCTATCGCAAACAATAAATAGAGTGAGATAAATTTTACAGAAGTTGGCAGGGATTTCCAGATCACTTCGTACTAAAACTGCAACAACTCCTAAAATGAAGAAAAGTAAAGTTGGATTGGTGATGTTAGAAATCAGTATTTGAAAGTCCATATGAATTTTTAAACCGGAATTGCTTTAAGGCGCAGGAAGCAAGATGGAATTCCATATTTGTGTTAGAGGTTACAGACTTTTTAAAAATCGCAGGGTCAGATCCTTCACGGGAAGTTTCTGATCCTGCGATTTGATACTGGATAGTACATGTATTTTCTGATGGAGTAAATAATATTTACTCCATAAATTTCACAACACCAGTTGTAAGATCATAATATGCACCAACTATTTTAACGATACCATTCTGCATGGAGCTCATTTATGACCGGACTGTATTTTAAAATGTCATCAATAGTCATTTTCACATTGTTCTTTGCTGTTTCATCGAGCATAGCATCAGGATTTGACCTGTCTCCTTTGATAGCCGGTTTAATTTGCTCAACAAGTTGAGTTAAGTTTCCAAGTTCAGCATTGTCTATAGCTCCTTTCACAGCACCGCACTTATTATGGCCCATGACCACAATTAACTTTACCCCTTTTACTTTAGTTGCAAATTCCATGCTTCCTAAAATATTTGGATCTTCAACATTTCCTGCAACCCGTGCAACAAACAAATCACCTATTCCCTGGTCGAAAAGCAGTTCAGGTGTGATTCGTGAATCAAGGCAGGATAAAATCAATGAATGAGGATGTTGATCAGCTTTTGTATCATTAATTTCAGCTTTGTAATCCCGCTTTACTCGCTTGTCGGTTACAAACCGTTTATTGCCATTTTTTAATTCCTGAAGTGCCTTGTCGGGATTGTCTTGATCTTTCAATTCTTCGATCCATCCGGATTGTGGACTCTTTTACAAGCATTTCTTCCGCTTACAGCATAACAAGTTCCCAGCAACAACCCTGTCGCTAAAAACAAAGTTTTCCAAGTGTTCATTTTCGTTTTCATGTTACATATAATTTTGGTTGCAAATTTCCAGGATTTAATTCATTTATTTTTATTTATCTTTGTTATCATTAACATAAATATAATTTATGCATTATACTATAAATCAATTGCGAATTTTCCTTGCCGTCACTGAAACCGGAAGTGTAACCAAAGCATCTGAAAAATTACATTTAACGCAACCGGCCGTTTCTATACAGCTTAGAAATTTTCAAAATCAATTTGATTATCCTCTCACAGAAATCTTGGGAAGAAAAATATACATTACTGACTTCGGGAAGGAAATAGCAATGGCTGCCCAAAACATTCTGGAGCAGATAAACACTATCGAAAACAAGGCTCATGCACATAAAGGACAGCTATTCGGTAAGCTCAAAATTTCTATTGTTTCTACAGGTAAATATGTGATGCCCTATTTTTTGAATGTCTTTTATACATGCCAACGATAAAGTTGAACTTTCTCTCGATGTAACAAATAAATTCAAAGTGCTTGAAAGTCTTTCAAATAATGAAGTCGATTTTTCATTGGTATCTGTACTGCCGGAAAATTTAAATGTGGAGAAAATTGAACTAATGCAGAACAGGATGTTTGTTGTAACTAATACTAACGTTAAATATCCAAATGCTCTATACGATAAATCTATTTTTGAAAAACTAGACTTTATTTATCGCGAACAGGGCTCAGGAACGAGACAAATCATGGAAAAGTTCATTCTTAAAAACAATCTTCCAATAAAGAAAAAACTTGAATTAACTTCCAACGAAGCTGTTAAACAAGCCATAATTGCCGGACTGGGCTGCAGCATTATGCCACTTATAGGTATTAAAAACGAACTTCAAAACAAGGAACTGCAGATTGTTCCTGTTAAAGGATTTCCGATTAATTCGGTATGGAACCTTATTTGGTTAAAGGGAAAACAACATTCGCCGGTAGCACAACAGTTTCTCAAATATCTAAAGAAAGAAAAGGCGGGTATAATCAAAGAGAAATTCGACTGGTTCGAGAAATATGTTCACTAATATGTTGTTTACTGCATATTTTATGACCTACAAACATAATTGTTATTTCTGATTTATTTCATCCCCTTTGATCTGCTATTGCTCAATCTGCCCGTCGGGTAGCTTCTTGCTTTTGTCCTTTATAATCAACGAAGCCGCAATACTTACCACCAGAATGGAGACAACTGTGATGAGAGCATATTCAATTGGAATTTTGTACACTCCGGAAAACACCATTTTGAGTCCGATAAATACCAGAATAAATGCCAGTCCAAGATACAAGTAACGGAACAAATTGAGCATTCCGGCCAACGAAAAGTATAAGGAACGAAGTCCTAATATGGCAAATGCATTTGATGTAAAGACAATGAAGGTATCTGTAGTGATGGCTAATATGGCAGGGATAGAATCTACAGCAAAAATCAAGTCAGTAATTTCTACCAGAACCAATACTACAAACAATGGAGTTGCTGTTAATATCCCTTGATTCAGCCTTACAAAGAATTTATCACCGTGATATTCATTTGAAACGGGAATCATCTTTTTCAGTAACTTAATTAACGGATTTTTATCGGGCTCAATTTTCTTGTCCTTTTGAAACAACATTTTGATACCTGAAAAAATGATGATACCACCAAAAACATAAATGATCCAATGAAACTTGTTAATCAATGCTACACCTGCAAATATGAATATAACCCGCATCACTAAGGCCCCAATTATACCCCAGAAAAGAACTTTGTGCTGATATTGTAGTGGAACCTGGAAATAAGAAAATATCAATATAAAAATAAACAGATTGTCGACACTAAGCGATAGTTCTATTATATAACCTGTCAGAAACTCAATTGATTTCTCGGGCCCTTTCCAAAAATAAACAATGCCACAAAAAATCGAAGCCAGACCCATCCATACGAAAGTCCAGCCTAACGATTCTTTGAATGAAACCACATGCGACTTTCGGTGGAAAACACCGAGATCCAATGCCAGCATGAAAGCTACAAATACTATAAATCCAATCCAGAAGTAACTTTCAACAGACATAATTTCAGTTTTCGGTGTTTATATTTATTACCCAAAACAACGGCCCGGTAATAAGTTTGTCGACAAATAAAATTTCTTATGTCGTAAAAATGAGCCAGTTACCTGCATTCCATGTTGGCAACTAATTGCTACTATTTACTTAACAATAACAACTCAGCTTTTCAATCGAAAGTAGTTGCAATTAAAAACCTGGTTTTTTCAGATGGTGCAGATGCGTTAGAGCAAAAACCAAATAGTATTTATGAACGCTCTTTCCTTTGGGGCAAGACGCTTGCGATGATTAATGACTATCCCATTTTCGGTTGTGGGACGGCCAACTGGAAAATTCTATTGCCTTCATACGGCCTCGGGACTGCTGCATATATGAAGAATGATTCTGTGAGATTTGTACATCCTCACAATGATTTCTTACTGATAGCTGCAGAAACCGGAATCCTCGGTTTGCTGGTATTTGCAATATTTCTGATTATTTTACTGAAGTATGCTTTCTACCAGTTCTACCATTCTAAAATGCGTGAAAAACAAATTCAGTCCACTTTAATGATATTCGGATTATTTTCTCTGATTATAATCTCCTTATTTGGAATGCCGCTCAGCAGAATTTATCCCGCAATAATTCTGATGCTTATTGCTGCAATTGTCGTTGATGAACAGAACCGGATAACCGGGTCTGAAAATAAATTCAGCACCCGTATACCTCTGGTACTACTACTACTTTTTGCATTCAGTACTGCCGGTTTTGCCATTTTCGGAAAGAAAAGATTGCATGGTGAAATTCTTTTGTCAGACGCACTGATAGCAGAAAAGAACAGAAATTATTTAAACATGAATACCTTCCTGCAACAAATCAATACAACTGTTTTACCGGTTGATGTTACTGCTACGCCTGTTAGTTGGTATCAGGGGTATTGTTGGTTTTACTTAGGAAATATTGATGCCGCCTTCAACGCTTTTAAAGAAGCTGAAGAAAACAACCCGTACCATCTTAAACTTCTGAATGATCTTGGGACTTGCTACAATTTAAAGGGAGATTCGAATGCTGCCAAAAATTACTACCTCAAAGCTTTAAAGATTCAGCCTTCATTTAATAATGCTTTGATAAATTTAGCGGTGATTTATTTCAATCAGGGTTCTCTCGAGAATGCATTTGCATTCAAAAAATAAAATAGAGCAATATTACCACCAACAAAAACACTGCAACCCACGTATAAATTTTACTTTGTACCGGAAATTCATATCCACAAACCGGACAAGTTGCAGATGAACTTTCAATTTCCATGGCGCATGATGGACATTCTTTTTTCTTCATGACATTACTCAATTTTCAGATCTGACTTTTTATTGCTCCAACTCCAAAGTGCCTGTACGATAGTATTTTTTATTAGCCGGGTTCAGTGCAAATGAAAACACCCCATATCGATAAATTTCAATCAACAACAATTCAGGAAGTAATCGTAGTTTCTTTGATATAAATTTTTCCATTTCAATTTTTCCGATATAGCATTGCTGAAATTCTTTATAGTTGAAATGGGATTCCGATACAAATATTGATTTGATACTTTCAATATGAATATCTTTCTCTTCCGGTTTAATGAATAATCCGGATTTGGTGTAATTATAAAATATAGTGTCGGGATGATTTTCCTCATTTACTCCTGCCATCAAAATTTCATTCATTGCTGACAAAGAAAGTTTTTCTTCCGGAAACAGATCACTTCCCTCCGTTGTAGGATAATTTACACTATATAAAAGCATCCCGGCATCATTAAATACATTCTTTGAAAACCTAACCGGTTGATCGCCACAATGACCCACACAGGAGGTTGCTATTATGGAAATGCTATCACCATATCGCTCAATATCTTTCCAGTCAAACGATCCATATCCACCGCCGCCATATGATCCGACAATTCCTTCAAATAGTTCATACCGCGATCCATTTAAAAATTTCATATCAGCTACCAGACTATCAAAATTATATTTGAAAGTTGCCGGCATCGAAATCGGATACCAATCATCCGTTATTAATTCCGGAGAAAATTGAATTACTGTTACATCCCAATTTTCTCCCATACCTCCTCTGTCGTTTTCAGGAAGTTGTAGCACACAGGTGATTTCCTCAATTCCTAAACTGTCTCTTTCTTCACCCGATAAAAAATAAATTTGTTTACTCTTACCGTAATCAAATGGCGATTGCGCAAAATTTATGGCAGCATGAAAAATTAATATAATAAAAAATACATTGGCTTTCATAACTTTTTTACAGACTCTTTAGTTTTAATTTTCCTCATACACTTTTAACGCCTCCGTTCAGCATTCATTTCAAAGCTCGTTTCATTAATTTAATTGCCCAATCATAATGACTCGATGTTGCCGAAACAAGATAGGATCCTAAAGATGTCGAACCAGTCCATGCATATTTTTGCTTCTCAAATAATTGGGCATTGGTGTGACTGCTTATGATAGTCTGCACTGCTTCATGTGAATCTTTAAACTCCTTCATCACTTTCTTAAATCTTTTTCCCTGGCCATCACTCCAGATTTTTTTATTCAACTCCGGAGTTGTCTTCCAGCTATATCCCTCACATGGCATCACGGGCTTATTTCCCTTCATACCTACCTCATACCACTTCAAAAACATGTTGTGCCAGGCTATCAAATGAATAAGCACATCACGAACATTGCGATTCATCGTGCCCGGATGAAATTCCTGATCCGCATCCGGTAGCTTCCCGATGAATTCGAGTATCGCTGTGTGCTTTTCCTGACTTGCCTTAAGTAATTCCTGTTTGGTGGTTGGTCTGGACATGCAATGCTACTGTGTTAAATAATTATAGTATATCGGCATAATATTGCCTATCAAGGTATTTAGTGCTAAAATTCGATGTAATTAATTATTTTTCAACAAATTACTGCATTTGCCCTGACGATTCAAAGAAATTAGAAAACTACCTATCTCTTTGTTAATCTATTAGTTACATAGAATTCTTGTCATATCCGATCATCCAGTTAATTCCAAATTGATCGGTACACATCCCAAAGTATTCGCTCCAGAAGGTCTGGCTCAAAGGCATAATAACAGTACCTCCGGAAGACAATCCATTAAACAACTTGTCAGCTTCCTCCTTGCTGGCTGCACTGACTGAAATGGAAAAGTTATTTCCCTGGTTGAACTGAGCTGCATATTCATCACCAACATCGCTACCGCTTAACGAGGTCTCTTTACTTATCGGCAAGGAAACGTGCATAATTTGCTCTCCCATTTCCTTCGACATTGGAGGCATTCCTTCCTGTGGAGGCATTTCCTTGAATTTGCCTATATAAGTAAATTCTCCTCCGAAAACCGATTTGTAATAGTTAAATGCGGTCTCACAATTACCTTTAAAATTAAGATATAGATTTACGATTGCCATAGTTTTACATTTTGATTTAGGAAGTGAATATATAAATATTTGTAAAACAACACAAGTTTTGTGTAAACACTCTTCATAATCTTATTCAGGAAAAGTTAAATTTTTAGGATTATTTCTTGTCAGGCACATTAAAAATAAATCCTACGCGAAAAACATTTTCAATTTTAATAGCGGGGTCATCCTTAAAATACTTTCTGAATTTAGTAATGAAAACATCCAGACTTCTTCCCAGGAAATAATCATTTTGTCCCCACAAATCTTTTAACATCTGATCTCTTTTAATGACAACATTCCGGTGTTTCACTAAATATAAAAGTATTTCACACTCCTTTTCGGTAATCCGCTTCAAAGTGCCATTGCATGTTAGTGATTGATTTCGTGGATCAAAAATATATGCTCCAATTGGAACTGTTTCATTCATAAGAACAGGTTCAGGAGTTGTCCTTTTCAATACAACCTTAATTTTACATAGTAACTCTTCTTCATCAAATGGTTTGGTAATGTAATCGTCGGCACCCAGACCATAGCCTTTGATTTTATCTTCTTTCAGAGATTTAGCTGTTAGAAAAATGATTGGCGTTGTTTTGTTTGTCATTCTGATCTCTAATGCCAATGAAAATCCATCCATCTTTGGCATCATCACATCCAAAAGCATTAAATCGAACTGTGACTGTAAAGCGGTTTGCAAAGCTGCTTCTCCGTCTTTGCATAACACCACCTGATAGCCTTCCGCTTCCAGAAAATCCTTCAGCAACGATCCTAAATTAAGATCATCTTCAGCAAGTAAAATATTAATTCCCTTCATCAGCCAACGGAATTTTTATTGAAAATGTAGTACCTGAACCTTTTAGACTTTCCACTGCTATGGTTCCACCATGCAGGGTAATAATTTTATGAATATATGTTAACCCAAGTCCAAAACCTTTTACATCATGAATATCACCGGTTGGAACTCTGAAAAATTTCTCGAATATTTTTTGCTGATATTCTTTCTCTATTCCAATACCATTATCTTTAATCTGTAAAACAACCGCATTCCCTTCATTGTATGTTGAAATGCTAATCACTGGCTTTTCGGGCGAATACTTAATTGCATTATCAATTAAATTGGAAATAGCTCCTGTTAAATGTGCCCGGTCCCCATTAATTTCCGTTTTGATTGCATTCAGATCCATTGCTAATACTCCATCGCGGATTTCAATCTGCAATGACATTCCATTTACACTTTCTCTAATCATTTGATGTATGTCAACAGGACCTTTCTGCAGTCTGATTTCTCCACGCTCCAGCGCACTCATATTCAAAACCTGTTCAATTTGTAAGCGAAGCTTTTCATTTTCCTGTAGGATGATCTCCGTATATTGTTTCACTTTGCCTTCTTGTGAAACATCTTTAGAAATCATTTTTCCTGCTAATGCAATATTTGTCAGAGGAGTTTTAAATTCATGAGTCATGTTATTTAGAAACTCTGTTGTATGGCCGGCAATTTTCTTTTCTTTCATTAAGGATAAAATGGTTCTCCAGAATAATACCAGCACTACAAGAATTAAAACTATAGAAGTTAGGAACAATGTTCCCATTTCCTCAAGAATAAATTTATTCTTTCCTTCAACAAAAAAACTTAGCTCAAGTCCACTTTGTGTTGTTTCTTCTTCCAGCCGCTTTTTATAAACCGTTTCATCTTTGCTGTTTGATTTTTCAGTTGAACTTTGTCCGGGTGCCGCCACTGCAAATGAGTAATCGGTATTGATATCATAAAAGTCCATGTAACTGGTGAACAAGGAATCCGTCTTAACAAGTTCTTCTGCTCCGGTTCCGCTTTCAAAATTTCTGCATGCTTGCGGATCTGCACTCAGCACCTCAGCTGTTCGGGCAACTACCATGTTGGCCTTTTCATTAAACAGCTCCTCCTTCACTTTGGCCGTCTGCACTATCCATTTTACCTGAATGACCAAAACGATCAGTAAGGCAATGGAAGAAACAGATATAATAAGGTAGTTGCGCTTCATTTTCAACTACAAATTTACGCAATCCAATGGTGATTCCGACACATTAACAAGTCATTAACACCCTAATAACTAGTCGCTAACAGCTTAATTTAGAATAACCACGTATATTTGTGTGCATTCAACGATGTTCTAAAAACCTGGACCTATGAAATCAATATTCACACTGCTACTGTTAATTGCTACTGCAAGCTCCTGTAACATGGATCAGTCACATTTAACTGCTAAATCGGCAGATATAAATTTCGAAGAAAGCCCCTCCTGGGCAATCGAAGGCTCAGGCACACCAAACATCCTCGAAAACGGATTCTCATTTAAGAAGGCATATAAAGCAGATTCCACGCTTCAAATCGGAAATTATATTCGTGCGATGATCCAGGACAAATCAGGTAACATCTGGGTAGGAACACATGGAAAGGGATTGGCAAGATTTGATGGAAAAAAGTTGAAGTTCTTTAATGAGGATGATAACTTCAATGCTATTGTCGTACGGGATATTAAACAAGACTCAAACGGACTTATTTGGATTGCAACGAACAAAGGGATTTATAGCTATAACGGAAAAGTAATAAACAGCTTTAATATAAAAAGTGGAATCGATGATAATGAAGTCTGGTCGATTGCCATAGACAAAAATATGCCAACGGGAAAAACAGGTGTTTGGTTTGGCACCGAAGATGGGGCCTTTTATTATGATGGTAAAAATTTCACCGAAATTAAGATTCCTGCCGCTGACCTCTCTCGTTTCCCGGGTGCTTATACAGCGCCTAAACTGATAAACAGCATCCTTCAGGATAAAAGCGGGAAAACCTGGTTTGCAACCAATGGAAATGGTGTTTTTGTATTGGAAAACACTGAGGCCGGCAAAACTAACATGCGTCAATACACTCAAAAAGATGGTTTGTGTAATGATCTGGTACAAGGATTATATGAGGATACCAAGGGGAATATCTGGTTAACTACCCGGCTTGGTGGAGCAAGCAGGTTTGATGGGAAAAGCTTTACAACATACTCTGATAAAAACGGGTTGAATAACAATTTTGTATGGACCGTTTACGAAGATCATTCCGGTAATTTGTGGTTTGCAACTGCCGGTGGCGGTGTTACAAAGTTTGATGGGAAGACATATGCTTCTTACACATCCAAAGATGGTTTACCTGATGATTATGTGCAATCTATTTTGGAAGATGCAGATGGTAATTTGTGGTTTGGTGCCGGCACCGGACTGGCACGTTTTGATGGTAAAAAGTTTATCAGCTATCAGGGGAAAAGTGACGGGTGTTGAGGTGTTTTAACATTTCCTTTCTGTTACAGAATCCTATATTGATGATGTCTTTTCGCATCCATAAGATCTAATAGAGTTATGACACAATTCCATCGGTGACACAACATTATCTTAACATCTAATCACTACTATTAGGCATTGATGCTTATTTTTTGCAGGAATAACTTTGCCGGATATCAATCCAGTAAGTTAAATTAAATTCTGCTAATAATGAAAAAACTACTCTTATCAATACTAACTATTCTAAGTTGTCTGCAACTTAACGCGCAATTATGTTCCGCTCCCACGGGTTTAACTGCAACAGAAAGCTGCGGAGTATTTTGCAATCCGCAACACTACTTGCTATCCTGGTCACCCATATCAGGAGCGATAAATTTTGATGTGCGTGTGCGACCAATTACCAGCCCGGAATCGGCCGTGGCAGGAAACATTCGGTATACCTTCCTTCAGCTTCATATACACTCAGGTTAATGTGTTTGATGAATGCGACAGACCTCTTTCTTATGAATGGCAGGTTCGTTCCACCTGTTCAGACGGATCTAAAAGTGATTATGCAGCAACAAGTCAATTCACACCGGTAAATTATGGTGGTATATCATCCTTATCTTCGAATTCAGTAACATCAATTTCCATTTCGACTCCCCTTCCAACCAGTAGCACGTTAACAACAGCAACTTTCAGCTGGACCGGACCGTTTCAGTCGTACCCGGTTGGTACTGTTGTGATGCACCACATAACTATAAATGAAGAAGGACATGGGGTTATTAAGAATGAGAGTTACTTCGCTACGATCGGATCAACTCCTGTTCGAAGTTATTCACTACCACAGGGGAAAAAATGTATTGTGTCAATTTCGGTCAGTACCTCAGCAGACTTATCTAATCCATACAGCTGCCGTCGTGTTTTTGGAAATCCCAAAACAAACAACTTTACCACACGAACATCTGCCACAGTAAATCTGAATTGCAACGCATCAGGATTAAATGCTTTCGAAGTCAATAATTCAAGATTTACTGCCTCACAACTTACTCTTCCACAAACAGTCTTTGCTTCATTCAAATCGGTTTCAGGATCTGTTAGCGATTACTATTTATTTAAAACAAAAATCACAGCTCCGTCATCAGTCACCATGGTGGATGTAACTATTGTGACAAATTACATGCCCTATAACAATGCCACATTAAGAGTATTATCTTCTGCTGGATCAACAATAGCAACTTATCCAATGAATTATTCAAACCGTATAATAACCATACAGTTGCCTCGGAACCAAAATTACTACTTGTATCTTTCACATCCTGGAGGGTTACCAAACTCAGGCAGTTCAGGATGCTATTCATTATCCATAGTACAACAGGGTGCTACCGGTGCATTACGTACCGCTGAAAATAAAGATAATTTGATGGAAGATTTATCTCAGGAGAAAGTGATGCATAATGGCTTTTCAATTTCACCAAATCCGTTACAGGCTGGTACCAAGTTGTACTTATCGAACACAGTTGACATTTCCATTTATAGTATTACCGGTAAGCTGATTTCAACACACCTGAAAGTCGACGAAATTTCAACCGAAAATCTTAAAAGTGGAGTTTACATTTTACGATTACCTAACGGAGATTCTGAAAAACTTGTCGTCTATTAGTGCAAATAAAAATAAACTACGGGACAAAATTGCTCCGTAGTTTATTTTTAGTAATTTTATACAACCCTTCTGTTGTTGTATTTTTCAAGATAATTGTATTATGGAGTTTCAAGCTTTTATAAAGCCGATAATGGGTTCAACAAAGAACAGCATATACTATTTCTTAAACTGGTGATTTATAATTTTCTTCAATGCAATCAATGCACTACTTTTTTTTGAAAGCATCACTAACACCATCTCACTGAATTTTATCAATTGGAAGTTGATGACTTTGTGTAATTGTTTCGGTTCTTCTGGTAATGAGAATTCCCCAGGTACTACCTGATTCTTTTTAGCGATATCCAATATCCAGTCTTCAAGTCGAGGCTTAATCATAATGATTAAATGACTTGTCCTTTTGCTCTCAAATACTGAAAAGTTGTGTTTTGATAATTCATGGTTAAAAACAAATTCATTTAAATGTTTAGGTTGGGTAGTGCCTGGATCTTCATCAATAATTCCTACACAAACTAAACTTGGATTTTTCCTTAGAAAATTAATCACTTCACCCTTATTCGGTTGATGAATTATTTGCTTCTTGGAAAACCCAAGAGCCCGAATAAACACTTCATCGGGCTTACATTCTAAAATTATTTGATTCATTAACTCTCTGAAAATTTATCGAGATTAAAAAAAACATCTTGTCCGCCATCTAAAATTTCTGAAAGCTTTTCACCGGGCACTTCAAATATTTTTGTTTTAAAATCTACGATTTTGGTAATAAAAACAGACAATTGATTAACTGGTGTTCTGCTCACAATTGATCCTAGCAAATAAGGATTATGTGTTGCAATAAAATACTGATTGGTTGCATCAAGTGCAATCAGTTCAGCAAGCTGCTTGGTATATAAAGGAAATGTATTTGCATCCGGTTCGTCCAAAACTAAACAGGATTTCTTGTTTGTTTCAATTACTAAAGAATAGAAAATAATTCGCTGAAGTGTTTCCGAAATAGAACCATATGGATATGAGTATATATTATCATCAACAATTTTAGCTATTTCAATAGTCTGATCAACTGGTTTTATTAATAGCCGGAACCCCTTATCCTGTACGATTTTTGACACTAAATCTTTAAGCTCTTTATTCGCTAACAAAAGGGATGGAATGTTATCTCCAAATGGAGGATTAAGTATCGGAGTGAAATGTTGCCTGAATTCAGTCCGTGGTTTGAAAATGTAAGTTCTAAATGGTGTCGTGGAATTTTTATTTTCAACGTGACTAATATTTCCATCAAAATTTATTGAAAATAACAAAATATTTTCGAGTGAATTGGTGGCATTAGGAAATTTGCCATGCGAAAATTTACCCATTTCTGCAGGAGAATAAATTGCTCCCCTAAAAGAATTATGCAAAGTCCCATTATCAGCTTTTGAATACCCAAGTTTGAAATTCAATATATCAGTATAAATTTCAATTTCATTATTGGTGTTTCCATCAAAGAAAAAATCTGACACATTCTTAATCCTGAAAAAATCTTTAAATTTATCAGTTTCAAAAGAATTAGCAGAAAAAAAAGTCAAAGCCTCCAAAATATTTGACTTCCCACTATTAGGTTCTCCAATAAAAACACTTACGCGCTTACATGAAGGAATGGAAATGTCTTCAATGGACTTAAAATTCCGAATTCTTAAATGATTGATCACAGTAACTATGCGTTTGAAATACAAATGTAGCAAATTCCCTCTTCTTGGAATTGTGCACAAACGATCCCTTTGTTACAGTTAGTTTCTAATTAGCTGCAATCATGCATTCTCTTTACTTCTCAATATCATATCGGCATTATTTTGCCGCTATTACACTTATAACTTCCTGTTTAACTCGCAATACGTGTCTGTTAGGCACTACATTTGTTAGCATTTCACGATTTAAAACTATAAACCTTTTTCCCATGATCTACAGACTTATCCTATTCCTGATTCTCAACTTCGGAGCACTCGCTTTAGGTGGCTTATTCACTAATAATGGCGTCAATTCCGAGTGGTACGCCAATTTAAACAAAGCCCCATGGACTCCACCCGGCTGGGTATTCGGGTTTGCATGGACTACGATCATGATATGTTTCAGCATCTATATGGCCAAAGCCTATACTATTGTTGGTGACAAAAATTCACTAATTGCCCTATTTGTTATACAATGGATTCTTAATGTAGGCTGGAACCCCTTATTCTTCCACTATCACTTAGTTGCTTTATCCCTGTTTACCATAATTGCCTTAACAGCCGTTGTGGGCTTTATGCTTTTTTATTACCGAAGTCAAATGAAACTGGCTTCATTACTTTTACTACCCTATTTCCTCTGGCTATTGATTGCAGCATCACTCAATGGATATGCAGTGATGGATTAAGGATTAAGAATTAGAGGTTAAGGATTAAGGGTTTTTTGTTTGTGCGGAGAAAACTTTCCCTTTCCGGTTTCATTCTCATTCTCATTCTCATTCCCATTCCGTTCCCATTCTCATTCCCGACCATGATTTAAGTGATTTACATGATTACCTTGATAATTTAAAACACAAGTGAAATTTGCGGTCACATCCCCGTTTCCATTCTCATTCTCATTCTATTTCTATTTCTGCTTCTGCTTCACATTCCACCTCACCCCCGACCCCTCTCCAGCAATAGCATCTGGCTTCGAAAAAATATTTTTGGC
>CAWFDA010000048.1:0-93328 GCA_963814475.1 uncultured Bacteroidota bacterium
ATCTGACAGCATGAACACTGCTGCTGAAAGGTTATTAGGGTTGAGTTCAGAACAGATACAAGAATTGGCAAAAGACATTTTGTTTGGGCAATTGCGTTTAGTAATTGCTACAATGACTATAGAAGAGATCAATTCTGACAGAGATAAATTTTTGGATAACATTTCAAAAAATGTTGATAGTGAATTAAAAAAAATTGGTCTGAGGTTGATAAACGTAAATGTGACAGATATCAAGGATGAATCAGGTTATATTGAAGCATTAGGTAAAGAAGCTGCTGCAAAAGCAATAAACGAAGCAAAAATTAGCGTTGCAGAGCAAGAAAAAATAGGTGAAACGGGAAAGGCATTAGCTGATAGGGAAAAGGATACACAGATAGCCGAAACACATAGAGATAGAGATGTAAAAATTGCTATAACACAAAAGGATAAAGAAATAAGTATTGCTTCCGCAGTAAAAGATGAATCTATCGGTAAAGCAGAAGCTGCGAGAGATACAAGGGTGAAGACTTCGGAAGCAAACGCCATAGCAATTCAAGGTGAGAATGAAGCAAAAATTTCGATTGCCAAATCAGATGCATTACGCAGAGAAAAAGAAGCAGAATCATTGCGTGTTGCTTTAGCTTCAGAAAAGGTTCAAGCAGCAAGGGCTTTAGAAGAATCGTATGTTGCAGAACAAAAAGCTGAAGCAGCTCGTGCTGACAGAGAACGTTCGACTCAGATTGCCAATATTGTTATACCTGCAGAAATAGCAAAACAGAAAGCAATTATAGAAGCTCAAGCAGATGCAGAACGAATAAGGGAAAATGCAAAAGGTGAAGCCGATGCAATTTATGCCAAAATGGAAGCAGAAGCGAAAGGTTTGTTTGAAATTCTAACCAAACAAGCTGAAGGGTATAAACAAGTTGTAGCTGCTGCCGGTGGCGATCCAACAAAAGCATTTCAATTATTGTTAATAGAAAAACTCCCTGAACTTGTAAAAACACAAGTAGACGCAGTGAAAAATATTAAGATAGACAAAATTACAGTTTGGGATTCCGGTAACAACGAAAACGGAAATGGATCGACTGCAAATTTTGTATCCGGAATGATGAAAACAGTTCCACCATTAAACGATTTATTTAATATGGCCGGTTTAAACTTGCCTAATTATCTCAAAGGCGAAGAAACCAAGGAGCAATCAAAGCCAAATACCGAAGACCCGACAGTAACGAAATAAAAAAAGTGATTAGTGAAGTGCAATTACCATTAATAAACTTCATCTTCTGCTTGCTGCTTTCTGTTTACCTACTTAATGTGCAAGCGGATTTGTTCATGAAAAAATATAGTTATTATATCTTATTGTCTTTACAATAGCCCTCAATTCACCGGCGATTTTTAATTATAGAAAGACAAGTTGAGTGACTTTTTGAATTACATATTTAAATTGAATAAAATTTGATATTTTCACAGTTTAGATGGAATATATTGAAATTAAAAATATGAAATTAAAATTACTATTAATGTTCCTGCTTACTTGTTCATTTTCTTTTGGGCAAGATTATAAATCAATTATTTCAGAAGCTGAATCATTTTATACCGATAAGCATTACGAGAATTCCATCTCCAAGTATAAGGAAGCTTTTAAAATTAACAACAACAATGCTGAAGATTTATACAATGCAGGTTGTTCGGCGGCTTTAGGTGGAGAAATTGATTTGGCTTTTGAATGGTTAAACATGGCATTAGAAAATGGATGGACAAATATAAATCATATTAAAACTGACTCAGACTTAAATGCTTTACATGAAAACAACAAGTGGAACCCATTGTTGACAAAAATGCAGCAGGAATTTGAAAAAAAAGAAGCAAAATTCGACAAAAATTTGCGAGCTCAATTATTAACAATTTTTGATGATGATCAACAAATTAGACATCAATACATTTCTGCTCAAAAAGAATTTGGTTTTGAAAGTAAACAGGTTGATAGTTTAGCCAAAATAATGATTGTAAATGACAGCTTAAATCTAATCAAAATCACAGAAATACTTGATGAGCATGGTTGGGTGGGGCCGGATAAAGTTGGAGGACAAGCAAATCAAACTTTATTTTTAGTTATTCAGCATTCCGACTTGACAACCCAACAAAAGTATCTTCCAATGATGCGAGAAGCGGTTAAAATTAATGATGCTTCCGCAAGTTCACTGGCACTTTTGGAAGACAGAGTTGCTTTAGGTGAAGGAAAAAGACAGATTTATGGAAGCCAAATTGGTAGAGATGTTGAAACTAATAAATATTACGTTTTACCTCTTGAAGATCCTGATAATGTTGATAAACGTAGAACTGAAGTTGGACTTGGACCACTTGCCAAATATGTAAAAAATTGGGACATTTTTTGGGACGTGGAAGAATATAAAAAGCAATTACCCGAAATTGAGGCAAAACAAGCGAAGAGGAAATAAGAGAGAAAAAATGAAGTTCAAATAAAAATATTGAAATACTTAATTACAAGCCAAGATTAATGTTTGTCAGCTTTGATCTTATGAAATTTTGGAATCAAAAGAATTAAATAGAATTAATTGTAAAAAACTAGTGAATGAATATATTTATTGAAGTAACAGTTCCACTCATTCTTCCTCAAATGGTCAAAAAACCTGTTTCCGGCTATATAAATCTCAGAATTTATTTGGACTATTTAATAAATGGCTTTTGTATTTAATCTCAATTTGTGCGGATTGTCCAAGAATGGTGTTTACAACTAAATTAATGATCATTAATCTTTTGGAGAGTAGAAAAAACTTTCGTACTTTTCCGCTCGGCTATGTTATAGGGTGGTTAAGTGAAATCTCTCCTCCTACTATTCGGCCACTAGGCATGACTTTATGGGTAATGCCAAAAACGACCACTAAATGAAACGTCAACTGAGGTATTATTTCAACTATATAGACAACTGTAATATGTGTGATTCTGAAACAGTTACACATCAAATCCTGGGCAAGAGATTAAATCGATCTCAAGGCGGGAATCCCAAAAAGAAAATAGGAATAACAACGACAGTGGCTAAATGCTCCAACTGTGGATTAATATATTCCAACCCACAACCTGTTCCATTTGACATCCAAGACCATTACGGAATTCCACCAGAAGACTACTGGCAATCTACTTATTTTTCAATAGAAGAGAATTATTATAAAGGTCAAATCAATAAATTAAAAGAGCTAATTGAATTTAAAGAAGGAATGAAATCCTTAGACATCGGTGCGGGTTTAGGCAAAGCAATGATCGCTTTGTCAAAAAGTGGATTTGATGCATATGGATTTGAACCTTCCATTCAATTTTACGAAAGAGCTATATCAAAAATGGGAATTAGTTCCTCAAAACTTAAATTAGGAATGATCGAAGATGTTGATTATCCGGAAAATCACTTTGATTTTATCTCATTTGGAGCAGTTTTAGAGCATCTTTACGCCCCTTCTGAATCAATAGTAAAAGCATTAACCTGGTTGAAACCAAATGGACTCATACAAATTGAGGTGCCTTCATCAGATTGGCTTATAAATAAGTTAATTAATCTGTTTTATAGGCTAAGGCTTACTGATTACATAGGCAATTTAAGTCCGATGCACGAACCCTTCCATCTTCATGAGTTTGGATTAAAATCATTTCAAAGTCATTCAATAAAACATAATTATGAAATTGCTTTTTATGAATATTTCGTTTGTGAAACATATATACCAAAATTCGCTGATTTTATATTAAAACCGTATATGAAGTGGACCAATAAGGGAATGCAATTGAGTATTTGGTTAAGAAAAAAATAGATTACTCATTCTATAAGAAATAATTGACGGGACAATCGAAAAAGACAAAGTCATTTTGTGAATCAGACCTTGAGTTTACCGGATGTATCTGAAAAATGATTATTTAAAAGTTAAAAGTGACGAATTCGATTTTCTTTTCATTGTTATTACGTTTAACCGAAAGAAGGGTAAAATCTTATTTTGTTATATTTTGATACATTTCAACCGCTATTGAATTCTAGAGTCAGGATAAAAGAAAATTTTTATGGCATTTCCGTTTTGTGCAAACTCCAGATTTGGGTTGTTCATTATCCACAAAAATATAAAAGGCGCTTTGGATTGAACCCAAAAGTGTTGCTATAGTAAACCAGACTAGTAATGCTCATTGCTAAATACATTATAATTTTCTTCGGAATCTTTTTTATTTGGGTTGGGATTCTCATGATGTTCAAACCCGAAATAGCAAGAAACATTTTGAGGAAAGCAGGAAGTACTAACTTAATAAATTATGGCGAAATTACCATACGTATGATTCCTGCTGTATGTATGATTTTTTATGCAAATGCATCTTTATATCCGTTACGTTCAAGATTTTTGGTTGGTTTATGTTGGTAACTTCACTACTATTATACTTCGTACCCAGAAAAATTCATCATAGTTTTTCACTAAACAGTGCAGAGATTTTAAAGCCTTTTTATTTTCAGATTATTTCACCGTTTTCGATACTTATTGGAATATTGATAATTTATAATGTGGTGGGTTAATGGAAAAAAGGTCATTAGTCATTGAAAAAAGGGTCAATGTCATTGTTCATTGAAACCAATGAAATTGTCTTCAGGATTCAGGTCATAAGTAGTTTGGTAATAAAGGGTGTGAGTGCAGAAAAACAAAATAGCAAGAAAAAACTTCCTACTAAATCAACATACCTACAATCACAGCGGTGAAAAGCGAGGCTACGGTACCACCGAGTAATGCTCGGAACCCGAGTTCGGAGAGGGTGGTTCTTTTGTCGGGAGCTAGTGCTCCAATCCCTCCTATTTGAATTCCGATTGAGGCAAAATTGGCGAAACCACAAAGAATGTAAGTGGCAATAATTACTGATTTTTCTTCTTTAAAAAGATTTGAAAACTTCATATCTCCTAAAGTCGTATAAGCAACAAATTCATTAAGGATTGTTTTTTCCCCTAGTAATTGTCCTACCAAAACCATATCTTCTTTACAAACACCCATCAACCAACTCAGAGGTGCACATGCATAACCGAGTAAAAACTGCATTGTTAATCCATCATAACGACCGCCTGTAAACGCAGCAATACTTGCATTAATTCCGGTTGCATCGCCAATAAAATCTTTCATAATATAATTCAACATCGCGATAAGTGCAATAAAAACAAGAAGCATTGCTCCTACGTTAACAGCAAGCCGTAATCCTTCACCTGTACCGATAGAAACTGCCTCCAAAATATTCTTACCTATTTTTTCCTTTGAAACAACTAGTTTTTCATCAATTTTTTGAGTCTGTGGCATGAGTATTTTAGCGGCAACAATTGCAGCCGGTGCCGACATTACTGATGCTGCCAATAAATGCTTTGCAAAAAACAGACGCAATGCAGGGTCATCGCCGCCAAGGAAACCTATGTAAGCAGCCATTACTCCACCGGCAATAGTAGCCATTCCTCCCGACATCAAACAAAGCAATTCGCTGCGTGTCATGTTGCTGATGTAAGGCTTAATGAGTAATGGTGCTTCGGTTTGTCCGAGAAAAATATTTCCGGCAGCAGCCAACGACTCAGCTCCCGACAGCTTCATTGTTTTACTCATTACCCATGCCAAAACATACACGATTTTTTGAAGCACACCCAGATAAAAAAGTAGACTAGTAAGAGCAGAAAAGAAAATGATAGTAGGCAGAATTTGAAATGCAAAAACAAAACCAATCGATCCACCTGCATTTACCAAATCACCAAACACAAATCTTGATCCCTCCATGGTAAAAGAGAGAATGGTGACAAAGAAATTTCCGAAGACTTCGAAAATATTTTTCACTAAATCTACTTTTAAAACGCCAATAGCAAATATTATCTGAAGAGTTAAACCGGTACCAACTAATTTCCATGAAATGTTTTTGCGATCGGATGAGAAAAGAAATAAAATAAACAAAAGGGTTATAATACCCAGTAAACCACGACCAATTGCCATTAGAGAAATATTGCCTTCCAATACTTTTGGAGTATAGGAATAGCGATATTCGATTCCGTTATTTTCCAGAACGAGTTCAGTTGGAGTAACCGTTTTTAACTTAAACTCTTTTGTTGGATGGGTACTTTTAACTCCATCTAATCCTATTCTAGTGACCTCCCTGCCCTCCTGCAAAAGCACTACTTCGGGTGAATTATTCTCTACTTTATAATAGGATGAATCAATTCCTCTGACAACAGGATTTAATTCGTAAGTCAGCAAAAGAATACTATCTTTTATTTCCCACACCCCCTTTGCATTACTATTTTCGACGGTAAGTTGGGATGAAAAGTTCCTTTCACCATAATTATTTGTAAAACTTAGAAAATCATCGGCATTTACTTTTTGAGTTTGTTCACCTGCAGAATTGCGGATACTTATAGCATTCCATTTGCGAACAATTGTTTTATCGATTGGTTCTTGCTTATCGCTTGAGCAACCGATGAAAAGGATTGGAACAATTAATAAAAGCAGAAGTGCCCGGAGGAATAGTCTCATCATTTGAATTAAACTCAGGGCCGAAAATTAAGATTTTTTTCTTTTATTCAGTTCATCTCTGATCTTAGATGCCAGCTCGTAAGCTTCATCATCAATAGCTTTCATGAGGGATTCTTTCAATTCCTCTTCACTTTGAGCACCAAACTCGGCAAGTGTGGTCTTCTTTTTTTCTTTCTCTTTAGTTTTTTCCTTCGGCTCTTCAATAGGTAAGCTGTCATCATCCATGGCAACACCTGCTTGGGATAGAATAAATTCGTAGGTATAAATTGGGCAATTAAAACGTACTGCCATTGCTATTGCATCAGATGTGCGAGCATCAATTTCTACCTCCGTAGTTCCATCAGAGCAGATGAGCTTGGAGAAAAAAACACCTTCTTTAAGGTTGTAGATGATGACTTCAAGGATATCAATTTTGTAAGCCAGCGCGAAATTTTTAAAAAGATCGTGGGTGAGTGGTCTGGTTGGAGTCATGTTTTCGAGTTCCACAGCTATGGCTTGGGCTTCAAATCCACCAATAATAATTGGAAGTCTACGACTACCTCCTTCTTCACCTAAAACCAGTGCATAGGCTCCCGATTGGGTTTGACTGAATGAAAGTCCGACAATTTCGAGCTTGATTTTATTCATACCTTTGAGTCAGGTTGTTCGGTTAAACGCCGAGCGGAAATTTAATTACCTATAAAAATACTACTTAATTTTGATTTGCAAAACACTGTTCATTTAAAATTTATCCACCGACTTATTAGTTATGAGCAGCTTTAAATTTTTTGATAGCTTCGATCAATTTTGGCACTACTTCAAATGCATCGCCAACGATACCGTAATCTGCGGCTTTAAAGAAGGGAGCTTCGGGATCTTTGTTAATAACTACTATATTTTTTGAAGAACTCACACCGGCAAGATGCTGAATAGCTCCGGAGATTCCAATTGCAATGTACAAATTCGGGCTAATTGAGATACCGGTTTGTCCAACGTGTTCGGAATGCGGCCTCCAATTAGAGTCGGAAACGGGTTTACTACATGCGGTTGCTGCCCCAAGTAATTCGGCCAATTCTTCCACCATTCCCCAATTTTCAGGTCCTTTGAGACCTCTACCGGCAGACACCACAAGTTCAGCTTCCGGAAGGGAAACTTTATCGGCTGCTCTCACAATTTCCTTCACCATAGCGGCAAAGTTCTTTTCATTTAATTGGGGCTCGAACGCTACTATATTGGCAGTTTGAGGTTTTTCAACCACCTTGTAGGAATTTGGAACCAATGAAATGACTTTTATTGCTGAAGAAATTTCAACATCAGCGAAAGCTTTCCCTGAAAAAGCAGATTTACGTACTTTGAAACCGGAGGATATATCGGGCAATGCAATTGCTCCATCCACTAGTCCTGCTTCCAGCTTGACTGCCAACCTAGGTGCCAAACCTTTACCGGAGAATGAATTTGATAGCACGACCACTTTAGAACCTTCGGCTTTTGCGGCATCGGCAATAACCGAGGCATAGGCCATGTTCACAAACTGTTTAAGCTTTTCGTTGGGGACAGTAAGGATTTTAGAAACGCCATATTTTGCTAAGTTTGAAAGTTCTGATTCGCTAACATCTCCAATCGAAAGTGCATTCAGCGGAAGGCCGAGCATTGAAGCAATTTCAGCAGCGTAGGAAACCACTTCAAAAGTTGATTTTTTAAATTTACCTCCTGCGTTTTCGCAATAAACAAGGACAGACATATTTTATTTTGTTAAATGATAAGTGCTAAATTATGGGAAATAAATTCAAAAGCGATAAATTAAATCACTTTCGCTTTGGTATGAAGAAGATCGACAAGTTGTTCTACCTGATCGGCAGGAACGAGGTTTACTTGACCACGAGCTTGTGGTTTATCATAACCTGAAACAACAGTCAGAACAGCTACTTCAACAGGCTCCACAACTGAAAGTGGTTTTGTACGAGCCGACATAATTCCTCTCATATTAGGAATTCTTGGCTCAGCCATTCCTTCTGTGGCACTTGCTACCAAAGGAAGCGGACAATTTAAGACCTCTTTTCCACCTTCAATTTCTCTTTCCAAAATGGCAGTTGTTCCATCTATTTTCAAAGACTTACAAATTGAAACAGAGGGGATATCCAATAATTCACCAACCATTGCGGCAACTTGAGATCCATTATAATCGATTGACTCTCGACCGGTTAAAATAAGATCGAAAGACCCTTTGCGTGCTACTTCGGCAATTTGTTGTGCTACAAAATAGGCGTCACGGGGAGCAGCATTCACTCTTACGGCATCGGTCGCTCCAATAGCCAATGCTTTACGGATGGTAGGTTCGGTAGAAGCTTCCCCTACGTTCAAAACAGTTACCGTTCCTCCAGAACCTTCGGTAATCTCGAGTGCCCGGGTTAGGGCAATTTCATCGTAAGGATTTATAATATATTGAATTCCAGCGGAAACCAGTGATTTATTGTCTGGTGAAAAAGTTATTTTAGTGGTGGTATCGGGGACATTACTGATGCAAACTAATATCTTCATTTTTTAAAATTTAGGATTGCAAAGGTAGCCATTTTAGACAAAAAAAATCGCATATTTTCCACAGAACTTACATGCAATCCAAAACCTTTTAAAATTAAATGGATGAATTAATAATTATTTAGTTTGGGCATTAACAAATCAATAACTTTTGGGTTTCAAACTGAATTGAAACACTAAATTTGTAGAAGGAAACATAAAGTTAGGTTATGACTCAAACAAAAATTCAAATGTTAAAGTCTTTTATTCAAGAAGATCCGGCGGATCCCTTTAATATTTATGTTTTGGCATTAGAGTATGTAAAGTCAGGAATGCCAGCGGAAGCTCAAAATCATTTTGAAAGTTTAATATCTACTCACCCCAATTATTTACCGGCATATTATCATTTCGGACAACTCTTGGAATTGAACAACCAAACACAGAAAGCCATTGACATTTATTTGGCAGGAGAACAATTGGCAAAGGAACAGTCCAATATTAAAACAATGAACGAATTAAGATCCGCCAGAGAAATGCTTGAAGATTAGTTACTATTCATACCCAAGCAAAGAAATTAAAAATTTGTATCTTTACCCAAGCACAAAAAGTAAGTAATTTTAATTTTGAATTCATGCTATCAGATCCCATTTATCAGAAACTGGCATCAGATAATTTAACCTATTTGACCAATGATTTATGCAGGAATTGATAGAAATTTTTAAGAATCTTACCAATCCTGAGTGGATTGTTGCTCATGGCGGATTGTATATAGTTTTATTAATTATTTTTTGTGAAACCGGATTGTTTTTGGGCTTTTTTTTACCTGGCGATTACCTATTATTTATCACCGGAATGATTATAGCTAACTCCAGCTTTCCATTTGAAACGTCTTGGTTAAATTTAATTTTCTGGAATGTATTATTAGTGATTTGTGCCGTGGCCGGAAATTTTGTCGGGTATTGGTTTGGCGCAAAATCGGGCCCCTTTTTATTTGAGAGAAAAGATACGTTTCTATTTAAGCAAAGGCATCTTGAACAAGCCAGAAATTTTTACGCCAGAAAAGGAGGAGTAGCAATTATAATTGCACGCTTTTTACCTGTCATTAGAACCTTCGCTCCTATTGTTGCCGGTGTAGTTCGAATGAATATGGCTAAATTTATTTCATTCAATATTATTGGTGCTTTAATGTGGGTATTTTCACTCGTTACACTAGGTTTTGCTTTGGGCGAAAACGAACAAGTAAAAAAATATCTTGATGTGATTGTACTTTTTATTTTTGCAATTACAACACTGCCGGTTATTTACAAATTGATTAGTTTTAAAAAGTCGTAATTATCTATTTTTAGTATCATCCGCAGTAATTGTGATGCAAGAATATCACATACATTAGCCAAGATCTATTATACTTTCTTTCTTTCAAACTTTGAACTTATAATTGAAAACCAAGAATAGAGCAGACTTATTTGTTTCAATGAGTAATTCTTAATTTTGTATAGAGTAATGCCAGTAAATTAAAAGCGGAATGAAATCGTTTGAAGGATTTCATTCCGCTTTTACTAATGGCTTTATTTTTTAATTCGATACTACCGTTTCACTACCCTATTCACCACCATTCCCGATTCAGAATATATTTTAACAATATACATTCCTGCAGGTAGTGCTTCTAAATTTATAGAGTTGTTTTTTAGTTCTTGATTGAGTACCATTTCACCGGGTAAATTAAACACTTCTATGGAAGAAATTTTCACACCATTAGATTCAATAATCAGAGGGCCGTAGGTTGGGTTTGGATAAGTGAAAATAGATTTTGGTTGTGAATTAACTTCAGAAACTGAAACCATGACGGGACCATAATGAATATTTAAAACAGGAGCAAAATCAGGATCGGTTGCTCCTGTAAACGTAACCATTCCGGTAGCGCCCGGTGCCGAAATAATAAATTGTGTTAAGGTATCATTACTTATGAAAGGTAAGAATGCAAAAGGAACTTCTAATCGTATCCAATGTCCATTGCCATTATTAGAACCAAACTGACAAGGAACAGCCAAGCCATTACCGGGATCGGTATAGTCGGCAGCTTCCACGTCGGCAGATAAACTAAAACCACCGCTCGCTATTTTTAATTGAAGGTTGCTTCCAATTGGATTAATTCCGACCAAACTTTCTCTTCTAATAAAAATACTGGCAGCAGAAACACCTGTATCGGGCATTACTGAAGTATTGAATGAAAGTGCGGTTGAATAATCATCGGTACCATCATTTCCCATTTGCAACAGAGTAGAAACAGTTCCCAATGAAGAAACTGATCCATCACGTGTACCACCTTCCGAGAGAAAATATTGATCATCCATCAAAGCTTTGTGATAAAATTTTTGTGTTTGGTATTCAACAAATAAGTTAAAAGCATCGGGAGTAAGATGGAAACAATCTCTGAAAATTAAATAACTTCTCATCGATGCTTTTGGAGATGGGTAATCATCAAAACCATCGGGCAAGATAGCAGATAAGGCAGGGTACGTTCCTCCAGGAGAAATACCAAGAGCGGTTGGTTGGCCATAATAATATTGCATCAATCCGGTACCGCGAACAAAATCCACTTGCGGATCATTTGCTGCCAAAGTATCCATTGAATTTGAATAGGTATTTAGGATGGTATTTAATTGTATAAAAGTTGGGAAACCCATTCCCGACCACATTCCATAGAACGGGTGTGAACTTTGAAAGGGCGCTTGTCCCTCAATAATTTCTCCAAAATTAGGATACGCATAACCACTCCACAAAACACGAACACCAGGCTTTGCCGTTTTAATAAAATCGATAATGAACGTAAGACGGGCGTAGACTGAATCAAGGAGCGAATCGGTTTGCGCAGCAGTATAATTAATGTTCCAAGTATTCAAAACATCATTTCCACCAAGGCTAAGTTGTACTAAGTCAACATCGGGATGAAGGTTGAGTTGATTTTGAATTTCAGCTAAGCGAACCGGATCAACGAAGTCGGAAGTCACGGTACCATTTTCGGCCAACACTGAATTCGTGTAAAACTTGTAATTAGAATGTCCCCATTTTGTTAGGTTGGTATTAATGCAACCATCGGCACCAATAAATTGCGCCCAGCTATCGCCAATAAGCATAACTCTAGTTGACTGAGCCTCTAGACATTGCGCATTTGCGACGAGTACATTTAAAGCTGAACAGGTTACAAATAGAAGTAGTTTTTTAATCATTTTTAGGGGAGTTTAAAGTTGGAGTGGAAAAGTACTTATTTAGTTTTGATTTCCGACAAAAAAAAATTTATTAGCTAGCCTGGCAAGCCCCGACATGGATTCGAGTATTCATGATCAAATGATAAGAATACTTTATGTCGTTTGACACTTTAGTGTGTTTAGGTATCCCTTTCGGGAATTTTCGAAGGTGTGGCATTTCCCGTTTCAGGGATTTTCTGAACTCGCCGACGACAGAATTTCCGTTAAGCAAAATAAAATTCGTAACTTTCCGAACTGAAACAGGAAATCTCTCTAAATTTGTTGTGAAAACTTTAAACCGCTAATTAAAAATTCCCTCTCACCATGAAAAAAATCATTTTTATTTTATCATTAGTTATTTTGTTTTCCTGCGGAAGCACCAAACTCCTTACCCCTACTCAAGCAGATGTTGATAGAGGTTCAACAAAGTTTTCAGGTCTTACACTAGCTTCATTAAATGAGGGCAAGGCACATTTTGAAACTCAATGTACTCAATGTCATGGTTTAAAAGATCCTAAAAAGAAAACCGAAGAAGAGTGGAAATCAATCGTCCCGGAAATGGCCAAAAAAGCTAATAAAAAAGCAAAAAAAGAGGTGATCGATGCTGCTATGGAGGCTTCTATTTTGCAGTATGTGGTGACTATGGGGAAATGATGGATTCAGTGGTTGATTCTGTGGTTGCCTTTGAAAATCCCGACAGTGTTACAATTAGAACTTTCAAAGAAATTGTTTTTTTCAACTAAAATATATCTTTATTGTAAGCTATGACAACCCTGCCGGGGCTCTCAAAGGTGAATTTCGGTTGTTAAATTCGGTTGTTGATTCTGTGGTTGCCTTTGAAAATCCCGACAGTGTTACAATTAGAACTTTCAAAGAAATTGTTTTTTTCAACTAAAATATATCTTTATTGTAAGCTATGACAACCCTGCCGGGGCTCTCAATGGTTAATTTCGGTTGTTAAATTCTGTGGTTGCCTTTGAAAATCCCGACAGGGTTACAATTAGAACTTTCAAAGAAATTGTTTTTTTCAACTAAAATATATCTTTATTGTAAGCTATGACAACCCTGCCGGGGCTCTCGATGGTTAATTTCGGTGGTTGTATTCAGAGGTTGATTCTGTGGTTGCCTTTGAAAATCCCGACAGGGTTACAATTAGAACTTTCAAAGAAATTGTTTTTTTCAACTAAAATATATCTTTATTGTAAGCTATGACAACCCTGCCGGGGCTCTCAATGGTTAATTTCGGTTGTTAATTCAGTGGTTGATTCAGTGGTTGCCTTTGAAAATCCCGACAGGGTTACAATTAGAACTTTCAAAGAAATTGTTTTTTTCAACTAAAATATATCTTTATTGTAAGCTATGACAACCCTGCCGGGGCTCTCAATGGTTAATTTCGGTTGTTAATTCAGTGGTTGATTCAGTGGTTTTGCACTCGTCATTTTAGCTGCATTTCCACTAGCCCACTATACTACTCGCTCTTTTACTCGCATTTCCTTTCTTCTTTTTTCTTATTTTTGCGGTTCGCCTGAGACTGGCTGATTTATTAATAATTTTATGAGAGAATTACAATTTAGGGAGGCTTTGAGAGAGGCTATGAATGAGGAAATGCGTCGTGATGAACGTGTTTTTTTGATGGGTGAAGAGGTGGCGGTGTATAATGGAGCTTACAAAGTGAGTCAAGGTATGCTGGATGAATTTGGTGAGAAAAGAGTGATTGACACGCCTATTGCTGAACTCGGTTTTGCCGGTATCGGTGTAGGTGCCGCTATGAACGGATTGCGCCCTATCATTGAATTTATGACGTTCAACTTTTCGCTCGTTGCCATCGATCAGGTCATAAACGCAGCTGCTAAAATGATGTCAATGTCGGGTGGCCATTTTAACGTTCCTATTGTTTTTCGTGGTCCAACCGGTTCTGCAGGTATGCTTAGTTCTCAGCACTCACAAGCTTTTGAGAGCTGGTATGCCAATTGTCCGGGTCTTAAAGTGGTGGTTCCTTCTAATCCTGCTGATGCTAAAGGACTTCTGAAATCCGCCATCCGTGACAACGACCCTGTTATATTTATGGAGTCGGAACAAATGTATGGCGATAAAGGACTTGTTCCTGAAGGAGAGTATTTAATGCCAATTGGAATTGCAGATATTAAAAGACCGGGAAAAGATGTGACCATTGTTTCTTTTGGTAAAATGATGAAAGTTGCGTTGAAAGCTGCAGAAGAATTAGCAACTGAACAAATTGATGCTGAGGTGATTGATTTGCGCTCTGTACGACCAATCGACTATGCAACTATAATTGAATCCGTAAAGAAAACCAACAGATTAGTTGTAGTTGAAGAATCGTGGCCATTGGCATCTATTGCATCTGAAGTAGCCTTCAAAGTACAGAAAGAAGCCTTTGATTATTTAGATGCACCTATTCTTCGGGTAATGGGTGGAGATGTTCCATTGCCTTATGCTCCTACACTTATTGATGCATATCTACCTAATCCTGCTAGAGTTATAAAGGCTGTGAAAGAGGTGATGTACGTTTCAAAATAATTACCGGAAATTGATTTTTAAAACTTCGATTTAAGTTTCTTTACACAGAAATCAATTTTTTTGAACTCTTTCAAATTCTTTCATACCGGTTAGTAGTAATATAAAGAGTTGATACTCTTTTATCTTGTCACTTTTAACTATTTCTAGTACCTTTGCGCCCTTAAAATCACGGTTTAATACCTAAAAAATCTAAAAATCAATTAATTATGGTTAATTCAATTCTTTATCTAATCCCGGCATTCGGTGTATTGGCATTGCTATACACAGTTTGGAAATCGGGTTGGATCAGCAAACAAGATCCAGGCAACGAAAAAATGCAGAAGATAGCCGGTCACATTGCAGAAGGTGCTATGGCATTTCTGAAAGCAGAGTACCGTGTTTTGGCAATCTTTGTAATTTGTGTTGCTATTTTATTAGGTGTTACTGCAAACAGTGAAACATCGTCACCAATGGTGGCAGTTTCATTTATATGCGGAGCATTTTGTTCAGGACTTGCCGGATTTATAGGAATGCGTGTTGCCACAAAAGCTAACGTTCGTACTACTAACGCAGCACGCTCAGGAATGGGTAAAGCACTTGAAATTGCTTTTGCAGGAGGTTCTGTAATGGGAATGGGTGTTGTAGGTTTAGGTGTTCTTGGCTTGAGTCTTCTTTTTATTCTTTACAGTCAACAATTTGGAGTTGACACAGCAGATAATTTGAACAGAGTAATCACTGTTGTTACAGGATTCTCTTTTGGAGCGTCATCCATTGCACTTTTTGCTCGTGTAGGTGGTGGAATTTATACAAAAGCTGCCGATGTGGGTGCTGATTTAGTAGGTAAAGTTGAAGCAGGTATTCCTGAAGATCATCCTTTGAATCCTGCTACTATTGCCGATAACGTTGGTGATAACGTAGGTGATGTTGCGGGTATGGGGGCAGATTTATTTGAATCTTATGTAGGTTCTATTGTTGGTACCATGGTATTAGGTGCTGCCTTTATGAATGCTGATTTTGTTTCAATTGATACTCAATTTAATGGTCTCGCTCCGGTTCTTCTTCCGCTAGTGCTTGCTGCTGTAGGTATTGTTATGTCTATCATAGGAACATTTTTTGTTCGTGTTAAAGAAGGTGGTGATCCTCAGAAAGCATTGAACATTGGTGAGTTTGGATCTTCTATTTTGATGGTTATTGCATCATGGTTTATCATTAAATGGATGCTTCCTGAATCATGGTGGTTCCAAGATCCATTGTATGCTTGGGCTGATCCCATCAAAGGAAATGAATATACATCGACAGGAGTTTTTATTGCAACTATTATTGGTTTAGTGGGTGGACTACTTGTTGGTTTAGTTACTGAATATTACACAGCTACAGGTAAGAAACCGGTTATGTCCATTGTACGTCAATCGTCGACCGGAGCTGCAACAAATATTATTGCAGGTTTAGGTGTCGGTATGATGTCAACTGCAATTCCAATTTTAATTATTGCATTTTCAATTATCGGAGCATTTCAATTTGGGGGTCTTTACGGAATCGCAATTGCTGCGGTAGGTATGCTTTCGAATTTAGGTATCCAACTTGCTGTGGATGCATACGGACCAATTTCGGATAATGCCGGTGGTATTGCAGAGATGAGTGAACTTCCAAAAGATGTAAGAAAAATCACTGACAAATTGGATGCTGTTGGTAATACTACTGCTGCTATCGGAAAAGGATTTGCGATTGCGTCTGCTGCGTTAACTGCATTGGCTTTGTTTGGTGCTTACATGACGGCAGCTCACATAAGATCAATTGATATTTCGAAGGCTAACGTTATTGCAGGTTTATTTATTGGAGGTATGCTTCCTTTTGTATTCTCTGCAATGGCAATGGGTGCTGTAGGTCGTGCTGCAATGGCGATGATCGAAGAAGTACGTCGTCAGTTCCTTACCATTCCTGCTTTAAAAGCTGCACTTGACGTGATGCGTAAAAATGGAGATACAGAAATGGATAAATGGTCGGATGCTGATAAAAAAACTTTTGAAGCTGCTGATGGTGTTGCTGAATATGGAAAATGTGTTGAGATATCCACCAAAGCTGCTATCCGCGAAATGGTTCTTCCCGGTCTTATGGCCGTAACAGTTCCGGTTGCTGTAGGATTCCTTCCAATTTTTGGTGCAGAAGCATTAGGTGGTTTACTTGCCGGTGTAACTGTTTCAGGTGTACTTATGGCGATATTCCAATCAAATGCAGGTGGTGCTTGGGATAATGCAAAGAAAATGTTTGAAGAAGGTGTTGAAATAAACGGACAGAAATACTTCAAAAAATCAGAGCCACACAAAGCTGCTGTTGTTGGTGATACTGTTGGTGATCCATTCAAAGATACGTCAGGTCCTTCATTGAACATCTTATTGAAATTAATGTCGGTGGTTGCTTTAGTAATTGCACCTTTAATTTCTCTTGAAGATCAACATACTGCTACTGCAACTCCAACTGTTGTTAATGTTACAGCGCCTTCTAATGAAAGCAAAGATCTGTCAACTTTAAATGGTACTTATGTATTCGACAATGCTCACTCATTTGTTGATTTTAAAATAGGCCACTTGCTATCAAATGCAAAAGGAAACATACAGCTTGATACCGGTGTTGTTGTAATTAATGAAGATATTACTACTTCATCCATCATGCTGGTATTGGATGCTGCAACAATCAATACTCAACAAGTAAAAAGAGATGCACATTTGAGATCTGATGAGATTTTTGATGTAGCTAAATACCCTTCAATAACATTCAAATCGAATTCTATTCGTAAAAATGCTGAAGGTGAATTTAAATACACTGCCATTGGCGATCTTACTATTAGAGATGTAACCAAAACAATTGAGGTTCCTTTCAATTACAATGGTGATATTGATGGTCCTAGTGGTTTCAAAGTTTACACTTTCACAGGAGGCATGAAATTAAATCGTAATGATTATGGTGTTGCTCCTGGACTTAGTGCACCATTAGTTCGTGATGAAGTGACCATTAATTTCTCAGTGGAAACTGCAAAGGCACAATAAAATTAATTCAAAGCAAAAAAAAACGACTTCAAATTGGAGTCGTTTTTTTTTGCTTTGTAATTAGTTAAAGAATTCTATAATAGAATGATTACGAACAATTACGTTTACAAATCTCTTATTATATCATCATTAAAAAATATTCAAAATTAATAGTGGTCGCTAAAACCAACTCACTATTTATGGTTAAACTTTTGCTGAAGCAGCTGTAATGTATCTTTATCTGGTTCAACATCTTTTACTTTTGACGTTGGCTTTTCTTTTTCTTTACTAAAACGTTCCTTTAGTGTTTTAAAAATATCTTTTGATTGTTTTGGGAAATCACCTTTCATTAACCAATCGTAGTACGAAGGCTCAGATGAAAAAACATCAGAAACCAACTTCCCTTTGTGTTTTCCAAAATTGATCAGTTCTTCTCCTTTATCATTGTACACCATTCTTCCCGCAAGGTCAACGGTTTTATGCATGTTGGTGAAAGTATGTAAGAAGTCCACATTAGTTTCAATCTTGCCTTCGTAACGTTTCAATTGCGCTTCTAAAATTTCATAAGTTGCAATAATATCCGCTTCTGCAGAATGTGCATTCACCAACTCTTTTTCGCAATAAAATTTATAGGCTGCGGATAAGTTACGTTGTTCCATTTTGTGAAAAATATTCTGAACATCAACAAGTTTACGACCTGTGATATCAAATGCTACTCCTACCCTTGCAAATTCTTCATACAAAAGAGGCACATCAAATTTATTGGAATTATAGCCAGCCAAGTCGCAATTGTCAAGAAACCTATTCAGTTCTTCAGCAATCTCTACAAATTTAGGAGCATTAGCAACGTCCTCATTTTTTATTCCGGTTAAATCTACAACTACTTGAGGAATTTCCTTTTCCGGATTAACTTTCCTGGTAAAAAGTTCTTTTGATCCATCAGGACTCAGTTTAAGAACAGAAATTTCGATGATTCTATCGAGTCCAATTGTTAGACCTGTAGACTCAAGATCAAAAAATGCCAGTGGGCGAGTGAGGGTAAGTTGCATAAGAAAAAATTTATGGTTTTGAAGACGGATTAGGTTGCAGTTTCAATACTTTCACAATACCTTTTTCACCCTCATCACCGGTTACATTAATATCTTCTTCAATTCTTCCCATTTTTGGAGAACGCGCTTTGAGTTTATAATTTCCGGCAGGTAGTAAAATAAAAATTTCTGCATTTGGACCGTTAGCTTCCATAATTCCTAATATTTCTCCGGTAGACTCTTTCACCACACTACACATAGCATCTTTTGCAGGTAAACCTTGAGGTGATAAAATAGATGCACGATAGAGAATACCTGCGTTCTTAACAAGAGGTTCGGTAAGATTAAAATACCAAATATCGAGATCACCTAAACTTCCATTTTTATATGAAGATACATAACCTGTTCTTCCATTTGCAGCAAGAGTAAAATATAAATCATCAGTAGAAGTGTTCAAGGGATAACCGATGTTGTATGGCTTCGACCAATCAGAAACAGGATCGGGACGATAGGTCATAAAAATATCAAAACCTCCCATACTGGTATGGCCTTGAGAAGCAAAAAACAATGTTTTACCATCATGCCATAGCATTGGATTATCCTCATTAAACTTTGTATTTACAGTAGGTCCTAAATTGACAGGTGCGCCCCATTTTTTAGACTCATCCATTTCAATCATAAAAATATCTTTACCTCCAAGAGTACCTTTCATATCAGCGGCAAAGAAAATTTTCTTTCCATCGTTTGAAATGCATGCTCCGGTTTCAAATGTTTTGGTTGCTAAGGATGGATCTGCCAGCTCAGCTTTCTGCCACGATTTTCCTTTAAGCTGAGAGACAAAAATATCACCTAAGTTATCACCACCCTCTTTATAAATAAGCATTTTATCACCATTGGTATTCATTCCGGTAGAGATATCATACAACTCTGAATTAATATTGATGCCCGGGTTTTTGGCTTTTGTCCATGAGGTATCCAATTTGGAACTAAAGTACACATCGGGTATAATTTCTCCAAATCCATCTACAATACCGCCCATATTACCTTTACGATTGGAGGTAAAATAAACAACAGTATCCACAGCCATTCCAACAGGTGAGTAATCGGCGCTCACAGAGTTTACCAATTTCCCGGGATTGGTAAATTTAACTTCAAGAGGTTTTTTCACATATTCCTTACCGTTATAGCAATATTCCATGTTTTGTTCCAAGAAATATTTAGCATTCACCTCTCCTCTATTCACTTCTTTATATTTTTCAAAAGCTTCAATTGCTTCGTCAAATAAGTTTGCCGCCAATAAAGCTTTTCCCATATGATAATACACATCTTTAGGAGCGTCTTTTTTGTCGGCAGCTTTCACAAAATACTGAATGGCTTGAGATTTATCTACGTTTGAGTTTATGTAGCATATTCCTAATTTGTAATTATAATCCATATTCTCAGGATCGAAATCAACCAATTTCTGATACTGATCTAATGCAGCTTTGTAATTGTTATCTTTATACAAATTGGCGGCTTGCTTTTTAATTTCTGCAGCCTGCTCTTTGGTTATAACAACAGGTTTAGCAGGTTTTTTGGTTGTTTGTGCAAAAGCTGTGACAGAAACAAAAACAAATGTAAGGAAGGTCAAAGCAGACCATTTTATAAATTTCATGATTGTAAAATTGAGTTTTAAATTTCTCTGTTAATATCAAATTGTTCGAGGTAATCGGCTACTCGCCTAACGAAAGATCCACCTAAAGCACCATCAACTACACGGTGATCGTATGCGTGTGAAAGGAACATCATGTGACGAATACCTAAAGTATCCCCGGAAGGAGTTTCAATTACAGCAGGTTTTTTACGAATAGCTCCAACCGCCATAATAGCAACTTGAGGTTGGTTAATGATAGGTGTGCCCATCACATTGCCGAAACTGCCCACATTAGTCATGGTGTATGTTCCCCCTTGGATTTCGTCGGGAGTCAATTTACCTGCTCTTGCTCTGGCAGCTAAATCATTCACAGTTTTAGTAAGGCCAAAGAGATTCATTCGATCGGCATTTTTTATAACCGGCACTATAAGGTTTCCGGAAGGAAGAGCCGCTGCCATTCCAATGTTGATGCTTTTCTTTACGATAATGTTAGTGCCATCCACAGAAATATTAATCATCGGAAAATCTTTGATGGCGCGAGCAATTGCTTCTATGAAAATGGGAGTAAAAGTAATTTTTTCATTCTCACGTTTTTCAAACTGATTTTTCACTTTATTTCTCCACATCACCAAATTAGTCACATCGGCTTCCACATAAGAGGTAACGTGTGGAGAAGTTCGCTTCGACATCACCATATGCTCCGAAATTAACTTGCGCATTCTGTCCATCTCGATGATTTCACTATCACCCGAAAAGCTTTTGGCGGCTGCGGCGGCGGCGGGGGCGGCTGCTGCAGGGGCCGCGGGTGCGGCGGCGGCGGGGGCAGTGCGTATTTCTAGGAAGAGAAGTACATCTTTTTTTGTTACACGGCCTTCGGCGCCTGTTCCAGGGATTGCATCCAGCTCAGCTTGTGAAATATTTTCTTGTTGAGCTATGGTTCTTACTAACGGGGAATAAAAACGACCGGCTCCGTTTGTTGAGGGTGTGGAGGCGGTGGGGGCGGCGGGGGCGGCGGCGGCAGGGGCGGCGGCGGCAGGGGCGGCGGCTGATGTGGTTGGAGCGGCGGCGGTGGCAGGGGCTATTGAAGGAGCGGGTTGAGCTTCTCCACCTGTATTGATGATTGCAATTACGGCACCTACCTGAACAACATCGCCTTCATTAAACAAACATTTCATCAATGTACCTGCAACAGAAGAAGGAACCTCGGAATCAACTTTATCTGTAGCAATTTCCAAAACAGACTCATCGGATTCAACCCGATCGCCCTCATTTTTTAACCACTTGATGATTGTTGCTTCAGCAACACTTTCTCCCATCTTGGGCATTTTCATTTCCACCTGAGCCATAAAATATTGAAATTGAAATTATTAAGAACTTTTTAGAGTAAAATTTAAAGTTCAAAGTTAAGGAAAAATTAGTTCTGCAGTAGAGTGGAAAGTGTGGTTTATGGAAGTGGTTCGGCTTCGCTCACCATGACGGTGAATGCATCTCGGCTTCGCTCGATGCTTTCGCTCTAGGCGGCGGCGACTACAATTGAAACTACTGAACCCACTGATACTTACACTGCAAATGCTGCAAACGCTATTGAACTACCAATCTCAAATACGAAACAGTATCGCCTTTAATTTTCACAAGATAAGTTCCGGAGGAGAGCCCTTTGTTAGAAATGAAGAGTGAACCATTTTGCATTTGTTGAGTTGGCATTACTTTCCGCCCGGATAAATCCATCAGTTCAACAACAATATCTTTAGTATCGATTCCTTCATACCTCAAAATAGCTCCGTTACTCATTGGGTTTGGAAACAGAGTGAACACTGATGCCTCACCACTTATATCAGCAATACCTAAAAAATAGTTATCGCTAAAAGTGGTAATAGTTGTGTTTGTAACAACGGGTAAATTGAGATCAAAATATATGTAAGCGGTATTAGTTACTGTTGTAGGATCGGGATTGGTGGGTTGACCTTTTATTCGGTACATAACATACCCATGACTGCCCGGTTCATCTACAATGCTATCGGGTAAAAGGATGTTGTTGAAACGAAACTCTACTTCGTTGCCAGGACGTGTAGTGATATCTACAGGATGAGAGCTTGAAATGAAAGTGAAGGTATTCCTATCGAGACCAGCATCAATGGTATCGAGAATGAAAACTGTGAATGCAGTATCGTTTCCTGTATTTTGAAATCGGATCATGTAATCCAACCAGGAGTCTTGAGCAACATAATTTAAGGTTCCAATACCTAGAGGTTGAACTGCTTTATCATTTGGATCATATGAACAACTGGTAGTTTGAACAAGATTCTTAGAATCTGAAAATGTATTACCTATTTGATCAGTGGCGGTAACAGCAAGTGTACTTGACAAAGTAACTCCGCCGGCAGGCTCTGTGAGTGAAACCATTACGGTAAAGTTCTGACCGGGTGCTAAATTATTAAACTGGTAGGTATACACATTTGCGGCAGAGCCTGATGGGGGAACAGTGGATGAAACATAGGTGAGTGCTGGATCATGAGTGAATGTAAATAAACCAGACAAAGTTGTGAAACCTGAATTGTAAATGGTCAGATAATATGGAACAGTCCAGAAACATCGTGGAAAACCGGAATGGAAAGTGGTAGTGGCACTTAAATAAGTTGAATCGGGGTAAAGTCCAAAATCAAGACCGGTAATAGATGCAGTCGTGATTGTAGAATTATAAGTGGCTGGAGAAGATGTTAAAATCCATGCTGGAATTGAATTGTAAGCCACATCATAAGTTCCGGGTCCGACAACAAAAGCATAATCACCTTGTGAATTAGTGATTGCTGTAACTGGTCCTTGTAATAAATTTACAGATTGATTAGAAAGTCCTGGTTCACCTACATCTTTAGAACCGTTATTGTTAAGATCGTAATAAACATTTCCTTGCAGAGCATAAAATCCATTGTTGCCAACTCCAATATATACCGTATCAATACTAGTGCATCCATCACTATTGGTTGTATACAAATAATAAATACCGGGTAATAGACCTGTGATTGACGAGCTTGTAGAACCGTTACTCCAATTGTAACTATAAGGTGCACTGCCTCCGGTTACATTTACTATTGTTGCAGAGCCATCATTACAAATAGCACATGTGGCATTAGAAGTATTTATTTGTACTGAAGGAGGAATACCAACGGGAATCACAAATGTAAACTGACCTGCACATGTATCACCATTGGCATCAATAACAAGATAGTTGTAAAGGCCTGGGCAAAGATTTCCCTGAGTAAAGGCTGTTGTCACAGTAATTGGACCAGACCCGTTGAAATACATCGAATAAGGCATTTGACCACCTGTAAAAGTCCAAGTTGCAAGTCCCGAACAAAGGGAATCGCATGAAGTGGCTATCACATTTACAGTCGCAACACACTGTGAATGAACATTTAACGAAAATAATAACATTATCAATCCCAAGTAAATTTTTTTCATGGCAGGTTGGTTTTTAATTGAATGAATTGTTCTAATTTTTGAGCAAATGAATCAACAGTATGAGGTTAAAGGTAATCAAATTTAACACTAATGCAGTAGACGATATAGTTGGGAAAGTTGTTGCATTAACAATAATTGATTGACATCAGAAAACATCTATTTCGTAATCGACACTTTCAGTTTTTTATCATCCAAGTCAATTTCTTTAATAATCACTTCATAAGTTTCATCTACCTGATAAAAAGCCAACGGATCTTCGGAAGAATCTGCTTCAGGCAATTCACTTTTATGAAGCAGTGCATCAATTCCCGTCACAATTTCCATGATGAGCCCAAAAGGCTTTTTCATAAAGACTGTGGCTGCCAGAGTATCACCAACTTTATATTTTGCAGCAAATTTTTCCCATGGATCTTCTTTCAGTTGTTTTAAACCAAATGCTACTCTGTGTTTTACTTTATCTACTTCAAGAATGATTACTTCTATTTTTTGATTCAAGCGCAGGTGATGTTCGGGATGCTCTACCCTACCCCAACGGATGTTTTTATTATGAAGCAATCCACTCACCAAACCAATAGAAACAAAAGCACCAAATTCCATAAACGATTTCACCACACCCGATGCACGTTGTCCCGGTGAAAGTTTTTCGATGTACCTTTTTTGCGCGTCGGTTAGTTTAGACATTTTTTAGTTTCAAGTGAGTCGTGACAAGTGTAAAAGTTGTTCAGTAACCAGTTACCAATGACCCATTCCAAATGACCAACCTGCCTGCTTCGTTGCGGCAGACAAGTGACCCATTCCAATGACATATGCCTTTTTCCTCAATGACTATTTACTTTTTAAATATCTGTAGATAGTAGATTTTCCTATACCGAGTTTTTTTGCGACAGATGATATGTTATTGTCGTTATTGGCAATGTAGTAATTAATTATTTTTCTAGTATAATCATCGAGTGTGAGTGATTCATCAAAGAAACCACTGTTTGAAGAAGAATCCTCTAAATGTATTTCGCTTGCGCTGATTTCATTCCCTGCTGACAATACACATGCGAGCTCTGATAGTGATTTGAGTTCTCTCACATTGCCGGGAAAGGAATAAGACAATAATTTTTGCTGTGCTTCTGCAGAAATTGTTTTAGAAGGAAGATTATTGTCTTTGCAAAATTTTGTAATAAAAAAGGATGCAAGAAGTAGCACATCTTTCCCTCTATCTTTTAGTGGTGGAAGTAATATAGTTAGTCCAAAAACTCTATAATAAAGATCCTCTCTGAAGTTTCCATTTTCAACTTCTTCCTTCAGGTTTTTATGTGTTGCAACAATAACTCTATTATTCACTTTAACTTGTTGGTTCCCTCCTACTCTAGTAACTGTTTTTTCCTGAAGCACCCTCAGCAATTTTGATTGAAGTGAAAGATCCATATCACCAATTTCGTCTAAAAAAATAGTGCCATTATTAGCTTCTTCAAATTTACCGGCCCTTGCAGTAGCAGCACCTGTGAAGGCACCTTTTTCATGCCCAAAGAGTTCGCTTTCGGCGAGATCGCGAGGCACTGCGGCCATGTTGATGGCTACAAAAGGTCCCTTTTTGAAAGTCGAATTAAAATGAATTGCTCTGGCAACTTCTTCCTTTCCGGTTCCTGTTTCCCCATAAATAGTTACTGTAAGATTATTATTAAGAGTCTTTTCGATAAGTTCAAAAACCTTGAGCATAGGTGGCGAATTGCCAATAATATTTTTCCTGAAATCAAGCTTACCGAACATTTCTTTTTCCAACGAGCTAACCCTATTTCGAAGTTTGAGTCCTTCTTTAATATGGCTAATAGTGTTGAGTAACCGTTCTCTGATATCTTTACTTTTCACAAAATAATCATAGGCACCGGCTTTGAGTAATTGTAGTGCTGTATCAATTTTATCCTGTTCAGAAATCACAATCACTTCTGCCGAGGGTAATTTCTTTTTTATTTCGGTTAGAAGTGCAGCACCGGTTGTGTCAGGTAAACTATAATCAATAGTAATTACATCCGGCACTTCTTCCAAACATGAAAGAAATTTTTTTCCGGTTTCAAAACTTTTTACTTCGTGGTCGGGATCTAACGAAAGTGTGTAAGAAAGATATTCACGATACCATTCGTCGTCTTCGACAATAAATATTTTGGTTTTGATGATGTCCATCAGATATTAAAGTAAAGATATTTTAAAAATGATTAGCTACCCAATTAAATTTCAAGAATAATTTTCAAGTTCCTCTTTTAGCTGATTGAAAACTTCTGTCGAGAATGAATCGGTTTCTTTAACTAGCCAAGCAGCTTTTCCTAGCTCACGTGAACCTGTTGCAGTATTTTCCAATTCTTTTAAAATCGCAGCAGCATATCCAACTCCCATTTGCTTGTATGATCCAATCATTCTGTGTGCAGTTTTACCCAGCTGCTCCCAATTATTTTGTTTCAAATGAAATTTTAAATTATTTACTGATGCAAATGAACTTGTTAAAAACAAATTAATCATTTTTCTAATAAATTCAGTATTGCCTTGTGACGACTCAATCAGTTCCGTTAAATCATAGAATTTATCAGGACGAGGTTGATTAAATGTATACTCTTGTGGTTCTTCAACAGGAATAACTTGTTTGTCAACAGGAGGTTGTATTTCGATTTTTAGATGCTTACTAATTTTCTCAAGTAACTCCTGCTCCCGGAATGGCTTGGTAATAAAATCAGTCATTCCCTCATCGAGCCATCGCTTCAAATCATGCTGAAGGATGTTTGCAGTCATTGCAATAACAGGAATGTTTTTTTTATTTTCCGGAAAATCGGTTCTAATAATTTTCAATGCTTCGGGTCCGGTCATCTCAGGCATTTGAATATCCATCAACACAAGATTAGCACCTGATTTTCTCAAATGATCAACAGCTTGTTTACCATCTTCAGCAACCAAAACTTTAGCGCCTAAATTTTCGAGACTATGCAATTGCAGTTCACGAATCATCGGATCATCTTCAGCCAAAATAATAGTAAGACCTTTTAACGGTTGTTCGTTCACATCTTCCGTAAAGGAAGTTTCTCTCTCTTCAAGTTGTCCCCATTTATAAGGAATTCTTAAAATAAAAACAGAACCTATTGCAGGCGAACTTTCTAATTTAATAGAACCACCGAGTTGTTCAATTATACGTTTTGAAATTGATAACCCTAATCCTGAACCTCCATATTTTTTCTCAGTGGAGGAATCAGCTTGTTCAAATTCTCCAAATATTGCTTCTTGCCGATCTTGAGGTATTCCAATTCCTGTATCGGAAACTCTAATCAATAATAGAGCCTTTTCATTTTCTTCCGAAAAAGTTGCCGTCACATCTACGGTACCTCTTTCAGTAAACTTGATTGCATTTCCCACCAAATTAAATAACACTTGTCGTAAACGAACAGGGTCGCCATGAAGAACCAAAGTAGCAATGGGCTGAATAAAAAGTGTGAGTCGCAATCCTTTTTCTTCTGCTTTCCACACCATAGAATCATAAACCTCCGTAAAAATATCGATGGCTTTAAAAGCAACTTCATCAAAACGAAGTTTACCTGAATCTACTCTGGTAAAATCAAGTACATCATTAACAATAGAAAGCAGATGTTCCGACGAACCGGAAATTGCTTTCATGTACCGCTGTTGCACCGCATCAAGAGTTGTTTGCTCCAGCTTAGCCGAAAAACCAATTACTGAAGTGAGAGGAGTTCTAATTTCATGACTCATAGTAGACATGAACTCTTCTTTCGCTTTCGCCAACTTCTCCGCTTCTTGTCGTGCCTTTACCAACTCTTTACGTCGTTTATTCGCCACTTCAATATCACGCATTACAAAAAGCAGCAATAACAAAATCAAAACTAAACCTATAACAACAATTTTTTTAATTTCATTTGCAGCTGAGGCGGCGGATTGTTGTGACTCGACTGCTTTCACAAGAATTCTGGCACGTTCTTCTTTTTCTAATCGGGTTATAACTCGTTCAATTTTTGATGTAATCAGTTTATCTGAAAGAAGCAAAGCCAACTCCTTATCAGTTTGTGCTTTTATTTGCCGCGCTTCCTCTTCTTTTATTTTGGAAAGATTTTTATTGTATTCTATAATTTTGGAATTGCGTTCTGCAAGTAAACTATCGGCCTTAACTTGTAAAATTTTACGACTATACTTTTCAGAAAACATACGTTGCAACATAGTACCCTGATCAATAAAAATTCCGGAGGTATCACTTTTCAATTCATTTTGATCCATTTTATCAATGGCTGCATTAATCACACGATTATAATTTATTTCAAGGAGGCTGTCGTAAACCAAAACTTTAGCTTCGAGCAGTGAATCCAGAACAATCAGATCTTCAACACTCCTTCCTGTTTGAATGGCATTTGATTGCAGACTATCGATTCCGGCTTTGAGTGTGTCCTTTATTTCAAGAAATTGTACTAAATAACCCTCATCCCGACTCATCGAATAGGCTCTCACATTGTTGCCGGCAGCACTAATTCCTGTCCATAGCTCCTTTATTCGGATCAAATCCCGATCAGGGCTGGCACTTTCCTGCACGGTTTTCACCAAGCTTTGCACATTTTGCTGCATTCGGGTGTAGGCATAATACAATAGCCCTGTGGCAGCCAAAAATGCAATTAGTATAAAAATTCTGATTCTTGTTGAATTCCCCATTATATGTTCCTTCTGTGGTGCTAAATTAAATAAACGGTTTCATTTTGGGAAAATTTTGTTTAAAAGTGATTCATTTTAGGAAAATTTTCAGAAGTGGCATGAAGAGAAAAGTTAAATTGATTACTTGCTAACTTCTCATATAGTTTTGTATTTCAATAACTTATATGATTTTTCAGTAACAAAATAAGCAATTTCATAAAGATGTTTTAGGCGTTGGCACGGATATTATATAACTCCTGCCAGAACAAACCCTCTAAAAATATAAAATTATGAAAAACACTCAAAAATTAATCCTTGGCAGTTTCCTTGCCGTAGCTGCATTAACAACAGGATGTGAAAATTACAAAGATGAATTGGCTCAAATGACAGCAACTAAAGATTCATTGTTGGCTGTATCGAGCACCAAAGACAAATCAATTGAAGAGTTTATTGTTTCTTTTGATGAAATCGAAGGCAACCTTGCTGAAATTACTGATAAGCAAAATGCAATCGCAGTTGAAGCCGGTGACAAAACAGAAATGAATGTGAACGCAAAAGCTCGTATTCAATCTGAAATTGTTGCGATTAAACAATTAATGGAAGAAAGCAAAGCACAAGTTGCAGAATTGAACAAAAAGATAAAAAACTCCAACTTTAAATTGGGCAAATTTGAAAAAATGGTCGCTTCATTGAACATGGATATTGCCTCTAAAGATTCGCAAATGGTAGTTCTTAATGATCAACTTCTTGCTTTAGGAACACAGGTTGAAAGTTTGAATGGAACTGTAGCATCACTTACCACTAAAGATTCGGTGAACACTGATGTAATAGCAAAACAAACTACTAAAATGAATACTGCTTACATCGCAGTAGGTGATTACAAAAAATTACGTGATCAGCAAGTGGTAACTAAAGAAGGTGGATTTTTAGGACTTGGTAAAGAAGAAAAATTGTCAACTCAATTAAATTCTGAAGCATTTAAATCTGTTGATATCACTCAAATAACTAACATTCCATTGGATAATACTAAAGATGCTAAGTTGGTTACTAATCATCCTGCAGGTTCATATACAATAGAGAAAACAGATGATAAGGTAAGTGAAATCAAAATCACTGATGCAGAAAAATTCTGGAGTACAAGTAAGTACTTGGTTGTAATGACTAAATAATAAAGAAGCTATTAGGTTAAGTGTTTTTAGGTTGTGTAAAGAGGTGGAGCGAGGGCTCCACCTCTTTTTTTTGTATATCAATTTGATGAACCTTTTATATTTTACGTTTTCAATTTTCAGTTTTCAATTAGCTGCGATGTAGTGTTCGAAGCGTATATTCGGGACGAAGGGAAAATTGAAGAGTGAAAACTGAAGAGTGAAAATTATTGATAGATTCGGGACGAAGGGAAAATTGAAGAGTGAAAACTGAAAATTGAAGAGTATTGATAATTCGGGAAGAAGGGAAAACTGAAGAGTGAAAACTGAAAATTGAAGAGTATTGATAATTCGGGAAGAAGGGAAAATTGAAAACTAAGGAGTGAAAATTATTGATAGGTCGGGACGAATGGAAAACCGAAGAGTGAAAACTGAAGAGTGAAAATTATTGATAGATTCGGGACGAAGGGAAAACTGAAGAGTGAAAACTGAAAATTGAAGAGTATTGATAATTCGGGAAGAATGGAAAACTGAAGAATGAAAACTGAAAATTGAAGAGTATTGATAATTCCAGACAAAGGAAAATTGAAAAGCCTGCCCGACCCAGATAGCATAAGCAAAGATGGGGCGTGTGAAAATTGAATAGTGAAAATTATTTATGTGCTATTATATTTTACCTGTTCAATTATCAGTTTTCAATTCGCTTAAACGGCGATCAATGTGCAAAGGCAAAAATATATGCAAAAAGGCTCCTCGATAGGGAGCCTTTTTGCAATAGAGTTAATTCTTACTTCAAGGAAAGAAGCAATTTTATGAAATTATTCAACAACCAATTTACCGGTTTTCAAATCGCCTTTATCATTGGTGAAAGTATAAAGGTAAATTCCTGAAGGCAACTCATTAATTTCTACAACTTGACGTACAGAAACAATAGCTTCCGTTTTCACTGAACGTCCTGTCAAATCAGTAATAATTAACTGACAATTTCCATCACTTAACAAATTTGCATCTTTAAGAATAAATTCAAATTGATCTTTTGCCGGATTAGGTTTAATAAATATTCCTGTTGAGTTATAATTTTCAGCGATGCCTACAAAACCTATTTCAAAATTCTTATCATTAATATCAAAGAAAATATTTCCGTCGCCTTCCACCATAACTCTTGCAGTAGTAGTTAATGTACTCGGAACGTTCACATTGTAAGTGCCATTATTAGGAACCTGTGAGGCTAGCACAGTGGGAAATGTTTGTCCACCATCGGTAGAAAGTAAAATATTAACTAACGGAGTACTTATAGGAGCCAAATCGCTGCCTCCTACATCCCAGGTAACTGTTTCGATACCACCGGTGGCCCAAATAATTCCGGTAACGTTTGGAGAAGTAACAGCAAATGCTTGCCCGGTATTAATAACTTCAACCTGCATAGGAGTATCCATATTAGTAACACCACCACCATTTAATCGATTATCACGAACAGTAAGTTTAAATTGTAAAATTCGTGCATACGATGGTTTTACCTCACCAATAGTTTGATTGTTATTTAAAATATTACTGAGTTTAGGAAATAGACGTACCGGAGAAGTAGTTGGATCAAAGGATCTAAAAATCGGAGCATTTGTAACCGGAGCCGACCATGAACCGGCAGGGCCTAAATTAAATTGTTCCCAACAATACGTGATAGGATCACCATCGGGATCGGAAGCATCACCTGTTAAACGAAATGGTGTTAAGTAAGGAATGATGTAATTTAGTCCGGGATTAATCACCGGTGGATTATTAGATGTTGTTGTTACGACAGGACAATTCGAACCAATACCTGTGGTTGTGTAATTAATAATTTCGTCAAAACTTTTAGTATGAAAATAATCATCGCTATTACTTTGCAGATTATTATTTCCACATATTCCTGCATATGCCATGATAGTACTTCCGCTACCCGGTTCGTATGAAGAAGTGAACGAACGATTTCCTTGACAAGCTCCTACTTCACAATTGAAAGTGTGGTTTCCTCCAAATTGATGACCCATTTCGTGTGCTACATAATCGATATCAAAGGGATCATTAACCGGTTGTGGCGAACCAGTAACACCTTGTGCTTTTTGTGTAAAATAACATATTACTCCAAGTCCTGCAATTCCACCTCCTCCTGTACTAAAAACATGTCCGATATCGAAATTCGAACCTCCAATTCTAGCCATCACAGTAGCTTGATTCTGTCCTAACATAATAGAACCATCGTTGTTCGTATATGGATCTGTAGCAGCGTTGGTGAAGATGAGCGTATCGGTGTTAGGTATCAACACCATTCTAATTGCAAATTCTCTTTCATAAACTCCTGTAACACGATTTACGGAAGTTACAATTGCAGCCAGAGCACCGGGCACAGTTCCGCCATGAAAGGAAGTATATTCACCGGTAGCAGCCATTGCTAAACGATATGTTTTCAATTCAGGACCGACAGATTTAGCAACGCCGGGTGTTGTAGTACCAAAGCGCTCACTTTCAAACAAAGAAGAACCGTCCGGAGTATGACACACAAATTCTTTTGAGGAAACGAAATCTTTTTTGTAGTAAACCAAATAATGCTCTTGATCTTGCTGACTGTATGGATCGATGTAAACACTTCCTGTAGAAGATAAGATCATAGCATGAAATCCCCAAGGTGTAAAATCAAATTTAGCAGTAGCTGTTGGATCAGTGATCCCTTGACCTGAAAAAGTTTCAATTTCAGGATAGCGTGCCGCTAAATCGGGATGCATCACTTCAGATTTCACCAATCTAAAATCCTGGAAAGTTCCATCCGGCATAGGAATAGTCACCACTACTTGTGTTGTTCTATTATTTTCAACCGACTCCATTGGAGCCATTTTAAATATGTCATACAAAACACCTTGATCCAAATGAAAACTCAAATATTTAAGGGGGTTGATGAGCTTTTCTCCTTTGTAAATTACTTTTTCATTTGCCACCGAGGTCCACGCATCGCGACCGCCTGCATTAGCTATGGTGAGTACCGATAACGATACAAATATCGATAGTAAAAATTTTTTTGAGGTTAACATATTATTTTGATTTGAGATGTTTATATTTTTAATGCTAAATGGATTCTTGTGTTTTCTGATGAATTTACTGCGATTTGAATGATGTTTTTTATCGTTCAAAATCTTCTTTTCCGTTTTCGGGAAGATTTTTTTTGAAATAACTTATCACATGTTCTTGGTCGTTAGTACAGTATGGATCAATCATGATGGTTCCTCTGGTTGACATGATCATTACTCTAACGCCTTGCTGAGAAATATCGAGTCTAATATTATCAGATGCATAAATTTTACTTTTGCCTGAATAAGTTTTAATATCGGGATATTTTGCGGCTAATTCAGGAGACATAACAGACACCTGTTTTATGGTAAACTCTTCCCATGAACCATCAGGAATTGGAATTTTCAATGTCAACGTATCAGGAGAAAGTGATCCGGGTGTTGGACCTTCTCTTTTTAAATACGTCATTAATGCCTCGTTATTCACATCTAATACCCGGTATGCTATTGGGAAAATGCGTTCGGAACAATACAATTTTCGAGACAAGGTATCGGCATCTTTCCAAAAAGAAGACTCGCTATCGGTTGGCCAGGTAGTCGATCCTTTTTTAGATCCCGGAGTAGTTTTGGAGCTACAGCTGAACATTATCAGTAATAAAACCAACAAGAAAGGACTTAATATGGATTTCATGGGGAATAAACTATTAAAAAAACCAAATTTAGCAATTCTTAACGAGCATCACAAAAGTTACTCCATTTTTTTACAACTTCATTACTTTCACCACATTAACTTTATCGGCAGCGATTAAGCTAATATAATAAACACCTTGAGCCCATTCAACCGTACTCAATTTCAAATTCCCATCAAGGCCTGAATTTTGTCGAAATACCAATTCTCCGGAACCGTTAACCACACGAATTTCATCAGCTGGAATATCATTGTTCCAGGCGATTTCAATTTCAGACCGGAAAGGATTTGGAAAAGCAGTAAGTTGAGTTTCATTGATATTTGATGCGATTTTAAGTTCAGAAACAGTATTACAAAAAGTGTTGTTAACGGCATCACACAAAGGAGTGCCTGCTATTACTCCGGACCCAGGATACGTTTCAATATAATCTCCTGAAATATCCCAAATCACTACACCTTTAAGATTATTTTCAACTGCATAAGCAGCTTTTAACTCAATCGACTCAGTGTTATCGAATGAAACAAAGGAAGAGAGGTCGTTTTTACCTTTCAAATAAGGAACTTTTGACACGTCATCCCATTCCTGATCAAACAAATCAGCTTTGAGCATTATAGAATAATAAGACGGGGTGCCTTTTTCTTCCACGAAAGTGAGCGCATCTGGAACACCTTTACCTTTTTTATGCAATTCGGCAGCACCTTCCGAAACAGATGATCGTCCGTAAAATGCCAGTCCTAAAGTAATTTTTGAAGAGGGTACGTTGTAGGTATTCAGAAGCATCTTTACAGATGATTCAATGCAATATGCCGCACTGCCAACTGCAGGTTTATACAATGGAGTATTGTGATTCATGATTGGGTCCCAAGCGCCATAATAGTTATAAGTCATGAGGTGAATCATATCCAATAACGGAACCACCTCGTCCCATTCAATTTGTTCCATATGAGCGGGAGCCGGGCCAAATGCAGCCGTTAAAAGATACTCACGACCGAATTTTTTCCCATGATTGGTAAGAGCATTTCTGATTGCAGTTAAAAGCAATGTGAAATTTCTCTTATCGTCAGGGGTTCCATTGTGAGCTTTATGTCCCGGATATTCCCAGTCGATATCGATACCGTCGAAACCATATTTTTGGATATGCTCCACACAAGAGTTAGCAAATTTTGTTCGTGAAGCTTCATTGGCTGCTATTGCAGGAAAAGCCGATGACCAGGTCCATCCACCAATAGAAACAACCACTTTTACACCGTTTTTATGTGCATTATAAACCAGCGATGATTTTTTATCGTAAGCCTCAGTACCATTTACATTCTTCAAACGACCAAGCAGAATATTTTTATCGGCCCAAGCATCACCTTCAACAATACGACCATCATTGAGGGGTTTAAAAAAAGCATAATTTAGAACAGAATATTTAGAATAATCGATGGTTTCAGGGTTCACCAATTTATTTCTCTTGTACCATTTCCATCCTGCATAATAGCCTACTACCTCTTTACAAGGCTGAGCATTTCCGACTGAAATACCGGAAATTGAAATCAAAACAGCTGCAAACCAAGCAAAAACATTGTGTTTAATCATGGTTTAAAATTACCAACACCCTTTTTCATTAAATTGATAAAGTAAAATGTGTTTTCAACAATATTTTTAAGCACCTTAGCGGTTGAAAAAATAGGTAAACAGGGAGTCTCGCAAACATTTATGGAATCATTTGTTGAAAAAGTAATAAAACAATTGCAAGATCAGTTCGGAAATGATTACCGGAAAGTGTGTGTGGTGTTTCCGACGCGAAGGGCATGTTTAATTTTCAGGAAAAGACTGGCTGAAATGGAATCAAAACCGGTTTTCGCCCCCGGTGTTCTTGGAATAGGTGATTTTGTATCGAGGCATGTTTCAGTTCAGGTTACTGAAGAAATTCCAATTTTATTGGCGCTATTTGATGTGTATAAAAAATATTGGCCTGAGCAGGATTTTGGAAAATTCTATCCATGGGGTCAGATGTTGTTAAACGACTTTGAGGAAATAGACAAGCAGCTTTCGGATCCTAAAAGGATTTTTGTGAATATAAAAGAACTTAGAAAAATTGAGGCGGCATTCTTGCCGGAACCTGAATCCCTCTCTTGGATAACAGAATTTGTAAGTTCGTTTGATGCAAATAAAATGACTTCTCTGCAAAGTGAATTTGCCAAAAACTGGGATCGGTTAGCAGCTATATACCAAGAATTTAATGCAGTACTTGATTCCAGAAATTTGGCTTATGAAGGGAAAGCGTATCGTGCGATAATTAAAAATTTAAGAGATGGGCTTTTTTCAAGCAAATGGGATCATTTTATTTTTGCAGGATTTTATGGCTTTTCGAGAGCCGAGGAAGAGATGATTAAATTGCTGGAGCAGAAGAAAAAAATTAGCTTGTTTTGGGATTGCGATGAGTACTATATTTCAAACAAAAAGCATGAGGCCGGCTACTATTTCAGAAAATCACCCCTTATAAATGAAAAATCGAATTGGAGAGAAAACAATTTCAGTTCTCAAAAAAAGAATATTGAAATTTCAGCTATTCCTCTTCAGGTTGGTCAGGCAAAATATGCAGGAGAATTATTGGCTAAATTAATGAAAAGTCCCGACTTTGACATTCATAAAACTGCCATTATTTTACCCGACGAAAATATGCTTTTCCCTGTTTTGTATTCTATCCCGCAAGGACTTGATCCTATAAACGTTACAATGGGATACCCATTGGAACATAGCCAGTATGTTGAATTGGTAAAAATACTTCACGACTTACACAAACATTCGAAGCAAGAGAAAAATGGAGGACAAATATTCTATCACCGCTACGTGAATCGACTTCTTCACCATCCACTTTTACTGGGAATGTCAAAAAATAAAACGCCAAAGGATGAATTGGAGCATTTTAATTTTTTAAATGTCAATCATATTCAAAAAAATTATGAATTCGAAAAAGCCGATCAATTATTTATTCAAATAACATCTTCAAAACAACTTTTCGAATATTTGCTATCACTATTCAAGATGATACAAGAACATCATGGCAGTATGAATGAAAAAGATTTGCATTTTGAAGATACTATCACCGGATATGTTGCATCTGAAATTGGTCATCTCTTCGAACAATTGTCAGGATATTTAGATCAAATACCAATTGAAACAGCATGGCATTTGATTAAAGAAATAGTAACCTCCATGAAGATTCCCTTTACAGGGGAGCCGGTGAAAGGATTACAGGTGATGGGATTTTTAGAGACGCGTGCACTTGATTTTGAAACTATTATTATACCCGGATTAAATGAAGGCATTATGCCATCATCGGGAGCTGCAAAGTCATTCATTCCTTATTCACTCAGAAAAGGTTTTGGCTTACCCACTTTTGAAGATCAGGAGGCTTCGTTTTCTTATCATTTTTATAGATTACTTCACAAGGCAAAAAATATTTTTCTGCTCTATAATTCAGAAGTCAATAAAACGGGTGGTGGTGAACCCAGCAGATACATTTTACAAATTCAACATGAACTTAAGAAATTCATGGGAGATAATTTGCAACTTACTTTTAAAACAATCAACACGCCAATAGTTACTGGAAAAGTTCTTCCTATTTCAATAACTAAAAACAGTCGAATATTGGACTTACTTTCCTCCTATTTCAAAAATTACGAAGGCGATCGTCCAAAATCTTTTTCCAGTTCAGCACTTACCACTTACATCAATTGTAAATTACAATTTTATTTCAGGTATGTAGCAGGTATTAAGGAAAAGGATGAGATAGAAGAAAAAATAGCCTCCAACATTTTTGGAAATATTTTCCATGGTGCGCTCGAGAATTTGTACAAAAATCAAGACATCATTCAATCCACCACGATTAATGAACTTTTGAAGAAGGCTGAGAATGAGGTGGAAATTGCTATAAAAAAAGAATACGGCATAGCTTTTCTTCAGCTCGAAGGTTATGATATTTTAATTGGAGAAGTAATTAAGGAACTTGTAAAAAAAGTATTGCTAAGAGATCAATCAGAAACTCCATTCAAGATAATTGAATTGGAAGGTTCCTACGAGGCCTTTTTGGAAACTATATCCGGAGAAGCAAGGCTTATCGGAAAATTCGACAGAGTTGATGAAGTAAATGGCATTACAAGAATAATTGATTATAAGACCGGAAGAGTGGAACTTAAAAACTCCGAAACCGAAGAATTATTTGTGGATTCAGCAATGAAAGCACTTTTTCAATTAAATTTTTATTCATTAATATACAACAAAAATTACCCGGGTAAAAATATAATAGCAGGTTTTTACTTAGCAAAAAATATTGGAAGTGGCATTTTATTTCCCGGTGATGGCCAACCAATACAACAAGAGCAAATTGAAAGTTTTTCGGATAGACTAAAATTACTCATTAATGAAATCACTGATCCATTGATACCTTTCGATCAAACAGCTGATATTGACAAATGCGAATATTGTCCTTACAAAATTATTTGTCACCGATAAATTAATCTTGAATATTATTCCCTGAAGCAGCCTGCTGAATTCCCTCCAGCACAGAAATAACGAGTGATAGTATGATACTGAACAAAACTGCCCACCAAAATCCATCCACTGAAAAACCGGAGACCAATTCTGCGCCAAGCAAAATAATGAGTGCGTTAATAACAATTAAAAATAAGCCAAGAGTAAGAATGGTAATAGGAAGAGTGAGTAAAATAAGCAATGGTTTCAAAAGCACATTTAATAATGACAGTACAATAGAAATCAGTATTGCTGTAAAAACGCTATCGACATGCACACCGGGGATTAGGTATGCACCAATTACAACTGCCAACGACATTGTAACCAGCTTAGCTAAAAATGGAACTCCTCTTTTTACTACGCTCATGGAATATAATTTATTGAAAATTACAAATGCGAAGATACATATTTTAAAATAAATACAAATAAAGACCTTGAAAGCATTTCCCATGAAGGCTAAAAATAAATATGGATCCTGAAAGTAGTATTCAGAATCCATAATAAAAATGCAAACTATTCTTATGCGAATTTTTCTTTGTACCAGATCGGAAAGTAGGAAACGAGTTCCGTTAATGGAAGCTGTTTTTTCAGGAAAATTTTCTTTAAAGTACAGAGGAGATAACAATTCATGAGCCTTCCAGTTATTTGATGCATCAGTAAGAATAACGGGTTTGTTTGGCCTTACAAATTCTTCAATAAAACTAGTTGAGTTCTATCCTGAGCATTTTTCAATTTTTCCTGTTTCCATAATTGGTGTTTTGAGTGAGCTAATATAAACCACCAAATCACCAAATTTTCATAAATTTTGGCAAATAACAACCAATTGAAGTGGCAGAACTTTAGTTTTGAACGACAAGTCCTCAATACAGTCCCAAAAGAATTGAAAATTATTGCTTCATCACATCCACAAAACGGTAACCTATGCCTCTCACCGACTGAAAATGTTCAGGATTACCGGGGTCTTTTTCAAAATACTTTCTAAAAGAAACGATAAAATTATCAATGGTACGGGTAGATGGATAAATGTCGTAACCCCACACTGTTTCCAAAATATGTTCACGGGATACCACTTCATTTTTACGTTCAATCAACAATTTTAGTAAAAGTGCCTCTTTACGAGTGAGTCGAAAGGTATTTTTTCCTTGAGAAATTTCGAGTTGAGCGAAATTGATTTTGCTATCACCAATTTGATATTCTGTCACACCAGCACCTTCATTAGTTTTAGCCGATCTTCTGATGAGGTTAGAAACCCTCAACAATAATTCCTCCAGGTTAAAGGGTTTTGTGAGGTAATCGTCGGCTCCTATTTTGAGCCCATTAATACGATCTGCGGAGGAATTTTTTGCTGTCAAAAAAAGAACCGGAATCACCGGATTCTCTAAACGAATTGCTTCACATACAGTAAAACCATCCATTTCGGGAAGCATTACATCCAGAATGATGAGGTTGAAACGTTCACTTTTGAACGATTTTAAAGCACTTTTTCCATCCTTCGCTGTTTGCACAGCGTACCCTTCCAACTCCAAATTCAATTTGATGGTCTCGCTCAGCGATTGTTCATCCTCCACTAAAAGTACCCGATGTTTCATGTGATAAATGTAATCATAAACCACTGATATGATCGATTTTTTTGAATTAAAATCAGGCAATTTGAATCAATTTTACAAAATTATGGCATTGTTGTAATCTTTAGATAATGCCATAATAATTTTCAACTTTTATTAAAAATTGCAATTCATCACGTATAAAATGCCTGCATAACTATTTTTAAATAATTAAATATCAGTCATTTGCAATGTAATGGATATTTTCAAGTTTTCAACAATTACTAAAAAAAGGCTGCATATCGATTTCTATATTATGCAATTTCATATCTTTGTAATCCTTAGCCCCTCTCAAATCTTACACAATTAACATAATCAACAAACCAAAATTAAATCATGAAAAAAGTTTTACTAATTGTAAGTGCCCTTTGGCTAACACTAGGAAGTGTTAATGCTCAGGTACACCGTTGCGCCACTATGGAAAATTTCGAAAGACTAAAAGCCGAAGATCCGGGTTATGAGTCGAGATTAAACTCTATAGAACAAATTATTCAGAGTCGTATGGCAAGCGACAAATCTTGGAGAACATCAGGTGTTGATTACTATTCCTGTAGTATTTCACGTTCTTTACAGCACTAATAACGCTACACAAAACGTTTCTATTGCTCGTATCAAGGCTCAAATGGATGTTTTGAATCAGGATTATTCTGCTACCAATGCTGATGTATCTATAGTTCCTTCTGTATTCCAGCCTTTTGTTGGCAAACACAGGAATTCAATTTTGTTTGGCAGTGCATGATCCGAATGGAAACACCACTGATGGTATCATCCGTAAACAAACATCAACAACTTCTTTCTCTACAAATGATGGTATTAAATTTAATGCTTCAGGTGGAGATGATGCATGGCCTAAGTTCAAGCTACCTGAATATTTGGGTAGGAAACCTGGGCGGTGGACTTTTAGGATATGCTCAATTTCCAGGTGGTGCTGCTGCAACTGACGGTGTTGTATTATTAAATGGAACTGTTGGTGGTCCGGGTGCCTTAGGAACTGCTGCTCCTTACAACAGAGGACGTACAGCAACTCACGAAATTGGTCACTGGTTAAATCTTCGTCACATCTGGGGAGATTCAAACTGTGGTAACGATTTTGTTGCTGATACTCCAACTCAGCAGGCAGCATTAAATTTTGGCTGTCCTTCTTTTCCTCAAATTTCATGCAGCAATGGTCCTAATGGCGAAATGTACATGAACTACATGGATTATACTGATGATGCTTGTATGTATATGTTCTCTGACAGGTCAAGGAACAAGAATGAATACCATCTATTACAACATCTCGTGCATCAACTTACTTAATTCACAAGGTTGCGTTCCTGTTGTGTAGGTGCTCCAAATGCAAATTTCGTTGCTTCAAACACACAATCATTTCTGTTGGTGGCAGTGTTAACTTCACCGATCTTTCTACAGGTTCACCAACTACATGGTCATGGACATTTCACCGGTGGTACACCCAAATCCTCTACAACTCAAAACCCAACAAATATTATTTATGCTGCAGCCGGTACTTATACAGTTGAAGTTTAACAGTCACCAATGCAAGCGGAAATGATACTGAAACTAAAAATGGTTACATTACTGTAACTACTGGCGGTGGTGGTGGATGCGATACTCTTGACAAACTTCCCTGTAACAGGAACTCCAACCAGTATTCTTTCAAGTGGATGGGGATATGTATCTGGTCATAACGACTACCTTGGATATTGCAAAAGCTGATAAATTTTCTCAACCTGTTACTCCAAATTATCAAGTTACAGGTGCATTACTTGGATTTGCAGTTGCAACTGCTTCTAACACAACCAACACTTTCTATGTGAAAGTTGGGAGACAACGGTGCTGCCGGTTCTCCAGGAACTTCTTTAGGTTCTACAACTGTAACTTTATTAATACTGCTGCCAACTGATGCTGCTGCAGGAAACCTTACTTATGCGTCATTTACTACTCCAATCACTTTAACTGCACCTTTTTATCTTGGGAATTGAATTTGATTATCACTGCAGGTGATACTCTTGCTATTGGTTTCAAACTGCCGATGGAGAAGTGACTCCAGGAACTTCATGGGAACAATTCTCAACCTTCGACTGGCATGCAATTAGTGAAACTCCAACTTCATGGGGATTAAATGTTGCAAAGGCAATTTTCCCAATCGTTTGTTCTCCAAATGGTGTGAACAATCCGATTCAAGATGGTTTTGTAATTTATCCAAATCCAACAAGCGGACAATTGATAATTCACAATCCTAACAACAACTCTGAAAGTGCGGTGTTGAACGTAATGAATTCAATGGGACAGGTTGTAATGTCAAATACCATTACAAACTTCACCGGAACTCATTATGTAGATCTTTCTGAATTGTCAAACGGACTTTATTTTGTTGAAATCACTACAGGTGAAAGCAGAATATTAACAGAATTCTTCTTAACAAATAATAAACTTGTAATTTAAAGAAGAGGCTGCGGATTCATTCTGCAGCCTCTTTTGTTATTCAGAATGATTGTCATACCTAAGAATTATTGTAAATTTATCCTGATTGAAACATAATCATCTGATCAATGTTGTCCTGCAAAACATTTTCATTCATGAAAACATCTACCGAAGAATTTATTGAATTAATGGAACAGCAGGATTTCACCTGCACTGAAATCCATTGCAATAAAAGTAAAAGCCGGAGAGACGAATTTCCATTTCAGAATGTGTTTTACTTTACAATGAAGGCGATTTAGGATTTTTGGGTACGCTTGCCAATTTGGTGAGAGAACGTAAAAATGGATTGAATGTGTATTTCAACCGAAACTTCCACATAGAACCTACCAATGTTTGTGTATTTGCTTGTAAATTTTGTTCTTATTCACGACTCTATAAAAACAAGGAAGAGGGCTGGGAACTATCTGCTGAAGAAATGTTTGATCGTGTAAAAGCATACGATGGTCAACCGGTAACTGAGGTTCATATTGTTGGTGGTGTACATCCTAAAATGGATATACATTTTTTCGCAGAATTATTGAAGAGAATCAAAAGCCATCGTCCCGATATTGCACATTAAAGGATTTACTGCTGTTGAATTGGATTACATGTTCAGGAAAGCAAAAATGAGTTATGCAGGGATGGACTTAGCTTATTTGACAAGAAGGCGGGTCTGGATTCGCTTACCCGGCGGAGGTGCAGAAATTTTTGATGAAGAAATACAGAGAAAAAATTTGTGGCGATAAATGTACTTCTGAACGAATGGCTTGAAATTCATGAGACTGCTCACAAACTGGGAATGGCATCGAATGCAACTATGCTATACGGCCATATTGAATCGTATGAACACCGGGCCGATCACATGAACCGACTTACGTGATTGTACAGGATAAAACAAAAGGATTTCAACACCTTTATTCCACTTAAATTCAGGAATAAGGACAATGAGATGGAAAATGTTCCTGAAGTGTACCATGATCGAGGATTTAAAAAATTATGCAGTTTCACAGAATTTTCATGGATAACTTCAATCATATAAAAGCATATTGGCCAATGATTGGAAGAAATACTGCCCAAGCAAGCGTTATCTTTTGGTGTTGATGATATTGATGGCACAATTGATGACTCTACAAAAATATATTCGATGGCAGGTGCTGAAGAACAATCACCGACTCTAACCACTGAACAATTGGTTTCAATGATCAGCAGTGCAGGTAAAAGTACCTGTTGAAAGAGATACATTGTACAATACCATTAAAATGTACTAAGGAAATCCAGGTTGCAATTTAGAATCGTTTCTTTCGGAAATTATATAGCTGTGCCATCTTTCAACAATAGGCGAAATTTTCAGGTAAAGGTGCTTCAAAATACATTTCTTTTCCGGTTGAAGGATGAATAAATCCTAAAGATCGTGCATGCAGTGCCTGTCCGGGAATCATATCAAAACAATGTTCAACAAATATTTTGTATTTGACTAAAAGTGGTTCCTTTCAAAATCTTCTTACCACCATAAGTTTCATCATTAAAAAGCGGATGACCGATATGCTTCATGTGCACTCTAATCTGATGTGTACGACCTGTTTCGAGACGACATTCAATAAGTGATAAATAACCTAACGATTCCAGAACTTTGTAATGCGTTACTGCATGTTTACCGTTTCGCCATCGGATAAACCTCCATCGATTTACGGTCGGTCTGATTACGTCCGATATTACCGGTAATCGTTCCATCTTCCACATCAAAATCACCCCACACGAGAGCAGTGTATCTGACGTTTTATGGTGCGGTCAAAAAATTGTTTGGCAAGATGGGTAGCTGCCTTTTCATTCTTAGAAATCACCAATAAACCTGAAGTATTTTTGTCGATGCGGTGAACTAATCCGGGTCTTTCATTTTCTGCTTCAACAGATTTTCCTAGCAATTCAGGATGAAAATGATAGGCAAGAGCATTTACAAGTGTACCTGAATAATTTCCAACACCGGGATGAACAACTAAGTCCGGCATGTTTATTTACAATGATCAGGTCTTGATCTTCATAAATAATTTCAAGAGGAATATCTTCAGCAATAATTTCAATTTCCCGAGGAGGATGAGCAAGTACAATGGTGATTAAATCTGAAGGTTTAACATTATAACTGGCTTTAACAGGTTTTCCATTTACGAGAATACTACCTGCCTCGGCAGCATTCTGAATTCTGTTTCTGGATACAGTTTCGAGTCGCGACATCAGGATATTTATCAATGCGCAACAGCGACTGTCCTTTGATCTACAACAATCCGGTGATGTTCGTACAAGTTCTTCCTGTTCACCCGAATCCTGATCTTCAGATTCCTTGTTGCATAAGAAATGAATCTAGTTACCGGAAATAACCAGTTTTCTGCTGATAGAATTTCCGGAGAAGTGAATGAACAATTCTCGAAGAAAATAGATTCCTGAAGAGATTCATGAAACATCAATATCAGAATTGGCACATTGTTGTTCAATCAAACTTCTTCCGGCAATATCCAAAAGTTCAACATAAAATTCATCTGGATTATCAGAACCAGTTATGTAATGTGCAATTGGGTTGATGCAGGCACCGGAAATATTGAGATTTGATTACCATCTATTGGCTTCAGCAACTCCTAGATCAATGGGCGTACTGCTAACAATCGGTCTAATCATCCACATGCCGGGCAACTGAGAATTCACCCAGGAGCCTGTTGTATTTATGAATTTTCGGGAAGGAACTGCAGGCGTATTCACATCCAGACCCAGATTCAGAATAGACGCTATTATTCTGAATAAAACCAAAGAACCAGGTACCAGCACTCAATGCAATCGGATCGGTAGATAAGTATAAAATCCATTGATGCTATCGACATAATTTGGCGTCTGGTTGAATTTTTCATACACCGGTACCACCGCCAGGGCCACTTGAACCACCTGACCAAACTGCAAGTTTGAATAATTGATTGGTTACACTCAATCCCAGCTGTGCCCAAAAAACTTGAACTGCGCGCAGGGTATCAGGTTGTAAGAATTTCAAACTTATAAGCTATTTGTGCTCCTGATTCCAACTACACCGTATCCGAGTTCCGCAGATCCATCGTCAAAAGCGTAATAATTATGAAAATTTCTGTTTGTAACGCAGGGTATCATTTTCAGGAAAATCATCTACAATACCACCTGATGTTTGCCCTAATTCATAAACTTCGGTGAAGTTGCTTCATCACGCGAGTAGGATCAGCAAAAAGGAATTGGAAATTAATTGTAGCAGGAGGAAAGATTTGAATTTAATGGAATCTGAATACTGTTCAGACCACCACCACCAACAATCGCAGTGGCAGCACCATACTGATCAAAACTGGTACCGGCAACTTTAATTGGAAAAGGGTTTGCTTCATTATTATTCCGAAGGGTTAAATCAGCTGAGCTTTTCACGAAAGCTTGTTGTTGTGCTGTAGATAAAGATGTAAAATGTTTCCAGGGAACAGAACAATAATCATTCAACAAGGAATTCCCTGATAAACGAATGCAAAATCGCGGATATTTTCATAATCGGGAGGAAGAAATTTATTCAAGGAAAATATAATCAACATGCCACATATCGAGCATTCCTGTTAATGAACCATAATTTCTGAAACGAAATTTAAATCCATTCTGGCGAAATGCAGGATCGTTAATTGAAATTTTTACTTTGGTAAAAGAAGTATCACCGGATGTGCATCCAATAGCTTTCCAAACCGGATCCCATGGTTGGGTTGAAGGATCTAAAAACTGAAGAACCAATGAATCGGCTGCTTCAGGATTGTCTCCTATACCCTTACGCTGGTAATAAAAAACCAGAAAAATACTATCGGATGCATTATAAGGAAGCCATTATCATCAGTAAAAAGATTAATAGGTTTTGAAGTCATTTCACACAAACCATATAGCATTAGCATTTGAATTGTTGTAAGGATTGCCTTCTTTATCGAGACCATCGAATGTTGCTACACCAACAGTAGGTGGATTGATTGGAAAATTGAAATTCAGAAATGCGGAAGCTGTCGGTCCACCAATTTGCATGAGGGCCACACAGAAGTCGTAGAGAAGTCGTCGAAGAAAGGAAGAAAAAGTGTATCAGCAGTTGGATGCAGTTTTGCAAGAGCATTGACTTGTTTTGATATCAGCTTTTGATAGCTTTATTGCTTTTAAGTGGAAATAACATGTCCATCCTGAGCAAAGGAACCAAGTGAAAAAAGAAAACCAGTAATGCGGAACTGAATAGTCGGGAATAATTGTTTATTCATCATCATTATTCATCATTCGGAAGAAATTTCAGGATCGTGTAATTTTAACACAGATTCTGATTGGGTTAGAAATATATCTACGGATTCGCCCTGACTTATTTCAATGCCTGAATTGACGGCAGGAAACTGTTTGTAAACTTTTGCGTTGGAGGAATCTTTTACATTAGCATCAAAAACCATGCTACCGACATTCAGAGCCGATGCATTGATAACAAACATGGCTTCATCGAGGGTGAGATTAAATAATTGCGGCACCTGTACTTTGGTATTACCGAAGCCATCACCAAAACAAGGTCAATAACAGTTCCTTTGGAAACATCATCTCCTTTATGAACTGGTCTGCCATTTATTTGCATTTCCAGAACAGCATTTTTTGCCAGATCAGGTTTATAAATTAGTTCGCCCAAAACCAGACCATACGATTTTAAAATTGCTTCAGCTTGTCTTAAAGAATTATCTAACAGATCCGGAATTTTAACATCGGGAGCAGTTGATCTTGTGATGGAGAGATAAATAGTTCGATCTTCCTTCACTTTTTCATTTGGCTGCGGATCCTGTTCGATGACAGTTCCGGGAGGTTTGGAGAGATCAAAAATTGTTGAATCAGCAATTTTATAATCTCAGATTTTTAAATTTCAGAAACTCATCAATTTTAGCAATTTGCATTCCACGTAAATCAGGAACACTAACGCTGCTGCCATGGCGGGTGTATGAATTCAACCACTTATAAGTAAAACCAAATGCAAGTAACAGAAACTGCTGCTGCAGCAACAGATTGATCACTAAACAACTACGGGACTTAATAAAATCAAAGAACTGTTTCATTTTTATAATTTTGAATCCTCTTTACGCAATTGTTTCTGTTAAATCCAAAATCTATGAGTTTATCGATAAATTCATAGGGTTTATAATGATTAATTGCTGCCTGATGAAATATACAGGTAGCAGGAGTCATACCCGGAAGGGAATTCACTTCAATAATCGAGTACTTCACACTTTTTATTTTCAAATATTCTAACGAAAGCATCGATACGTGCATAACCTTCCACTTTAAGAATACGTGCAGCTTTTTCAAGTTCTTCTTTCACAATCGCTGAAATTCTTCTGATTCTCATCCGGATCACTTGCTATAACGTGCAGGAGTAATATTTTGACCTTGTCCTGCAAGGAATTTTTCTTCCAGCGAAAGCACATCACCTTCCGAGAGCGCTTCTGAAGCTTCAAAAACCTCATATTCGAGATTGCCATTTTCATCGTAATAGGTTAGCAAACCACCGGTAACTTCAAGAAAATTGGAAGCACCTGTTGCAATCACCAATTCTTCAACAGGAAACAGGTTTTATTTGGAAATTCTTCTTTGGGTTTAATTTTTAGAAGCGATGCAGCAGCCGGAACCAGTTCTTCTGTTTTCCGGAAAATCAATTCTGAGAATGCGTGCAATTCATTCTCATTTCTGATAATTTTAACAGCCGAACTGCAACCATCATCAACAGGTTTTGCAATAAACGGAAAATTAAATTCCCTTAGAAATGATTCTTCAAATGCACTCGGATCACGTCGCCATTCGTCTTCGTAACCACCAATGCTTGCTGCATGAAGTCCATTTTTCATGAGAATTTCATTGGTGGTAAATTTATCAATTGTAATGCGTGAAGTTTCTACACCTGAACCATTATAAGGAATCCAACTCGATTCAAATTCGATTGCACCTACACCATCTTCACCGGGTCTTCCATGAAGGGCAATAAATACACCATCAACGATAGTGGCCAATTCATCATAAGTAATTTTACGAGGAGCCTCCACATTTCCGGCAGATGCATACAAAGAAGTAATGCCGGAACATTCGTTAATGATTTCTTGAATGACAGAGTGCCTTTCAAAGTGTGTCGACTTTTTCTTTTATATCATCGGCATTATCTTTCAGCAGCACATTAATTGGAATCAAATGCATATGGTGATGCTTATCGTTTCCCGAAAGGAAAACAGGAATAGGCTGATAACGATCGGAAGAGGATAATTTTTCGTAGATATTACGTCCGCTTTCAACTGAGATATGTCGTTCGGAAGAATAACCTCCGATAATAACAGCAATTTTCTTTTTCGAATTTTTAGATGATTTAAGGCTCGCAATGTTTCTGTCGATATGTTGCAGCAGCCAAGGAAGAATTTTATACTTTTGATATCAGCGAATTCGAGCTTGCAACGATACCCTAATGATGTAGGTAATGAATTGAGAAGGATTCAATCCTATTTCAGCAGCCTGATGAAAGAAAAATGAGGAGGGCAGCATTCCGGAAGTTGTGTTGGGATCGTTCAGTAAAATAGTACCATCGGATTTTATGAAACCATCGATTCGGGCATAAACATTAAATGCAAGGTCGACTGAATAGATTCTCACATGCCTTTCTAATTCTTATGAATCTCTTCTGTGGGTAAATGAATGGGTGTGATTTTTCTGGATAAGCCGGGAAGATATTTGGAGCGGTAGTCAAACAATTCTTTTCCTTTTCTGAATTTCAGTTGGAGGAAGTGCAACAGGACTACCATTAGAATTTTCGATTACGATACATGAAAATTCTTTACCTTCAATAAATTCCTCAATTAGAATTTCACTTTCACCATCTATGCTTTCGATGAGGACACCCTCTTCAGGTTCTGAAAAAAGTTGATTTAAGTTCGAGAGCAATTCTTCAGGATGGAAAATAATTTTGCTTGAGATTTTCACAGGTATGCCAATACCTTCTCGGATATCAGTTAGCGTGCGAACAAATTCTACTTTCTCATCAAAACTTTTGTTGTTCCATTCATCAGCAATCAAATAATAGGTAAAAAATGATTTATTAATTGCTTTACGGAAGTCATCAAAATCGGCATTAGCAAGAATCGAAATACCTATTGAAGAACCCTGATTTGCAGACTTAACAACGCAAGGAAATGTAAGAGATGGTTTTATTCTATCAATAATTTCCTGTTGATTAGATTTCTCTAGCCATTCAGATCGTTTCAAGGTAATGATATGCAGGAACTTTGAAACCGGCGTTTACCATTAGTTCTTTTTGAAGACTTTGTTCATTCCAATGCACGATGAAAGAATACCGGATCCCGAATACGGAATTCGATAATATTCTAATAGTCCTTGAATACGTCCATCTTCACCATCGCTTCCATGCAAACAGAGAAAAGCAAAGTCGATAAGTGCTGATAAGAGATGATGGTTCGATGCGGGTTCCAATTTTATTAATCAGTTTTAATTGATCCGGAATATTCAGTTCACCAATACTTTCGGCATATATCTGATACTCATTCGGTGAAGGAGGCAATTGATCTGGTGGCGGATAAAAATCACGGATACTTCCTTTGTAAATAAATTCCCAGTTCAATAGAATAAAATTCCCGAAACTATCAATAAATACGGGCACCGGATCAAAGAGTGCTTTGTCGAGATTATCATATACAGTTCTTCCACCTGCAAAAGAAATCTCCCTTTCCCGGGAAGATCCTCCGAATATTACTCCAATTCTGGTTTTCATAGGTTACAAAGTTAAAAAACAGCGGCGAAAGAGTGGTAAATAAAAATCAAACTAAAATTGAATTTCAAACCTCCGTTTGTTGAAAACCATTGGAGACTATTTTCGATGATAAAAAGAGCAAAATTAGCTCGATTTGTTAAGAAACTGAACCATTTTTCTCACTGCTTCTCCCCTATGACTGATCTGATTTTTAGTAGCTGCTGACAATTCGGCAAAGGTTTTGTCAAATCCATCAGGAATGAAAACAGGATCGTATCCAAACCCATTTGTACCCTTTGGCTTATAGGCTATTGAACCGGTTACAGTGCCGTCAAATAAATGCTCTTTCCCATCCAATATGAGGGTCAAAACCGTTCTAAATTGAGCCTTTCTATTGGAGACACCTGACAACTTAAGGAGCAATTTATCAACATTCATTTGATCTGAACAGTGTTCACCGGCATATCTGGCAGAAAACACACCGGGAGCTCCTGATAAGGCCTCAGTTTCAAGTCCGGAATCGTCAGCTAGTGTGTTCATGTTGAGTTTAATATGAACAAATCGTGCTTTTATTAAAGAATTTTCGGCGAAAGTGACACCGGTTTCCTCAATTTCATCTGTTAAACCAACCTCGGCAAGTGTGACTAAATTGTAACCAACCGGTAGCAGATTTCGTATTTCAGCCAATTTACCCAAATTCCTGGTAACCAAAACAATGGTCGTCATCGTAAATCCAATTTTAGTTTATTAATTTTGTCTTTGATCATCCGGTAAAACCAAACCCAAATATGCAAAAGTTCTTCTCGTTATTACTAATTTTTATCGGAATAGGTTTTCATGCACTCTTCGCACAGTGCCCCAATACTAGCTTTCAGGTTCCGGATACAGCATGTGCAGGAACACCGATAACGATCACTAACACAAGTGCGACGGGCTTGGATTATGAATGGGATCTATGTAATGGCGACCTTTCATTAAACCCAACAGGTGTAAATATAGGAAACTTAGGAGGTTTAGTGTTCCCACAGCAAATTGAGCTTGTAAAAGACAATGGCAAATATTTTGCATTCATCGCAAATTATGTTCAAAACACCGTTACTCGTCTCAATTTTGGTTCATCACCAACAAACACACCAACAGTTTTTAGTTATGGAACTGTTGGAGGTTTATTAGCTGCTCCCGGTGCATTGGATCTAATTAAAGATAACGGCAATTGGTATATGCTGGTAGCAAACTTCACTGCAAAAAATATTATTCGAATCAATCTTGGGCCCCTCATAGAAAACAACACTTCAAGTGGTGTTGATTTAGGACAATTTAATTTAGACAAACCTGAAAATGTAAAAATTGCCAGAGATTCTGCCAACTTTTATGCTTTTGTGACCAATCAGTTGGGAAATAATTTGATTAAGATCAGTTTTGGAAATTCTATGGGTAACATTCCCACCTATACCTCAATCACTGATCCTTTGTTTAACTACAACAATGGAATAGATGTTCAATATGATTGTGCCTTGAATAAGTACTTCGCTGTTATTGCTTCTTCAAATGGAAACAAAATCAATATGGTGGATTTCGGATCTTCTCTTGCAAATCCTGGCACCATTGCATCATCAATTCCCTGTATTTCCTTTCCAACCGGTTTGGATGTTATTCGTGATGGAAATAATTGGCATATAATTGTAGTAGGCAGTTTTAACAAGTTGCAAAACATCAGAATCCCCGGTAATTTACTCAACACTCCTCAATCTATTTTTAATGATACGCTGGGCGGCTTAACAGATTTAACTCACCTTTCGATATTGAAAGATTCTTCAAAAGTTTTTGGATTTGCAATTGGAAGTAGTCCTAATAAAATAGCAAGATATCAATGGCCAGACAATTGCAATGCTTCCCCGGGATTTTCAACTGATCCCACAGGGTTAACAACAACGATCAACAATCCAGGGTATGCTACTATCAGTTTGCAAGTAACTGACACAATCAGCAACACCACTAATTATTATACCGACAGTGTGTATATTAGTCCTGCACCGGTGACGGCATTTTTTACCAATTCGGCTTGTGAGGGCTTGCCTGTTTTTTTTAATGATAGCAGCACTATTAACGCAGGTACTATTGATGGATGGCAATGGGACTTTGGAGATAGTAGCTCGGTTAATAATAGTCAAAATCCTAGTCATACTTATGCAGCAAATGGCACCTATACAGTTTCATTAATTACTACATCAAATTCAGGATGTTCAGATTCAAGTAGCGCATCGGTAACTGTTAGTCCATTACCGAATGCCGATTTTAGTTTCAATAATAACCAATGTACTTTCGTAGAAGTTTCTTTCACTGATTTATCGCAAGCATTTTTGGGCGCAACTATTACTGAATGGAATTGGGATTTTGGTGATGGCACTCCTGCAGATTCTGTTCAAAATGCAGTCCATATTTTTACAGCACCAGGCACTTATACAGTTACCTTAATTGCTACTGCAAGTACAGGATGTATTCATAGCATCAGTCAGCAGATAACAATTATTCCAAGTCCGGAAAATAGTTTTAATGTTTCAGAAACTTGTTTAGGAGAAACAGTGGTATTTACAAACACCACTTCCATTCAAGGAGGTGGATCGCTAAATTACGAATGGAATTTTGGCGATAATTCTACCTCAACTTCTACAAACCCTACTCATCAATACGCCCTTACATCAGGAAATTACGATGTAACACTTATTGGAATAGCTACAAATGGTTGTACAGATACGTTGATACAGAGTTTAAAAATAGCTAACCAACCAATTCCTCAGTTTACTTGGACACCGACAATAGTTTGCCAAGGAAATCAGGTGAGTTTCACAAGCCAATCGATAGGTACCGGTGGAGATACCATATCTGCATACATATGGGATTTTGGTGATACGGGCACCTCAGATTTAGAAAATCCATTTCATGTGTACGCTGACACAGGATTTTATGATGTCACATTAACAGTAATATCACCAACATTTTGCGACAGCTCCATCACACAACAGGTATATGTGATACCGGGTCCTTCAGCAACTTTCACCGCTAACAATGTGTGTTTAGCATTAACAACTAATTTCAATCCCTCGGTTACAACACCAACCGGCACTCAAGTAGATTCAATAGCTTGGAACTTCGGCGACGGTACAATGTTTACAGGGTTGATATCGCCTATGCATACCTACCTTGCTCCCGGCCGTTATGGAGTTACGATGACAGTGTACAACAATTTATTATGCACTGGTTCTTTCATTGATTCAGTAGATGTATATCCATTACCAATGGCAGCTTATTCAACCACCTTGTCATGTTCGGCATCTCCGACAGGTTTTGATGGGAGTTCATCTATCGTATTAGGGGATTCCATTACAAATTGGCTTTGGAATTTTGCCGGTCAGGGATCCTCTACGGATACAATTCCAGAATTTACATTCCCCAATGCAGGTACCTATAGCGTAACATTAATAGTAACGACATCACATGGTTGTTCCGACACATCACAAACACCTATTACTGTTATCCAATCTCCTCAATTTGATTTTGTTTATAATGAACCTTGTTTGGGCCAGGGGTCATTGTTTACATACAATTCCTTAACCTCTCCACCTCCACCATCAAATCTCACTTGGGATTTCGGTGATGGTACGCTATCATTTTTGTTAAGTCCGTCACACATATATGCAACCGTTGATACATTTGATGTGATGCTTACTGTTGAAAATCCAAATACCTTATGTACTTCCAAGGTCACCAAACCACTAATAGTTTTTCCAATACCAATTGCAGGATATATCATAAACAACAATTGTGAAGATTTGCCATTACAATTTACCGACACCACAGTTATACAATCGGGAAATATTATTTCATGGACTTGGAATTTGGGATCCTTGGGAACATCAACCCTCCCTAACCCTGTTGTAACACCCTCCGATGCGGGAATATACTTAACAACACTAACTGTTACATCCGACAAAGGATGTGTGAGCACAGTTAGTCAGAATGCAACTGTATTTTCGAAACCCAATGCAGCATTTACACCTGATCCATTATTTGGTTCGCCTCCACTAACTGTTAGCTTTATTAACACCACCACAGGTGCCACTAATTACAATTGGGATTTCGGAGATGGCTTCCCCGGAACAGGATTTAGTCCACAACACATTTATCAAGATACAGGATTGTTCAATGTAACTATGATTGCCTCCAGTGCCGAAGGATGCCTAGATACCGCCTATTCAATTGTGTCGGTACTAATTCCGGACATAGATATTGGGGTTAACAAAATTTATTCAACACGAGATGGTAACAACATTAGACTCACTGCAGAGCTTATTAATGCAGGGAATGTAATGATCTCTGAATTCTCCATTAAAGGTGTTATTGAGGATGGTTCAACAATCAGTGAAAATTGGACCGGAAATTTTGCACCGGGTACAAAAATTATTTACAAATTTAATTCCAGTTATGAGGTTTCGTCAAATTTTACCCCTCAATTTTTCTGTATCGAAGCATTTGATCCAAATGATACTAAAGACTTGAATCCAACTAACAATAAAAAATGTCAAGTATTAAATAATGAATTTGAAATATTTTCATCTTATCCAAATCCTTTTGATGAAATTATAAATGTAAATTTTAATCTTGGTACGGAAGGAGTATATTCAATAAATATTTATGATGACTTGGGGAAATTAGTCCTGCAACAAAATAATGTAGTTGGTTTAGTTGGATTTAATTCAGCATCTATTATGACTGAGAATTTATCGAAAGGAATATACAATTTACAAATTATTTTCAGAGATGATACAAGAGCAATAAGAGTAATAAAGTTAAAATAAATTAACTTTTCCAATAAACAAATTTACCAACAATAATATTAAATACTTTCTTTTGAGGTTGAAAGAAAGGGAAGTTTTGTTTTAAAATATTGCCAACCACGTTTTGAAACAAATAAATGGTACTGAAAAATCATCATCACTAGTAGTTGCGGTTTATTATACCAGTTTGTACGCTTAAATGATTGAAAATAAATATCAACAAACTGCTCATTTAAAAATTCATTTATTTCCACGATTACTGCTTCAGAAGGATTTTCTTTTTCAATAAATTTAATTCTCAAATCTTGAATTGATTTAATAGCCATTCTTACCATCGCAGGCGAAACAGTAAAATTCATTCTATTAATCATTACTTTCAGAAGAAACGGATCACATTTTAAATTAAAATAATTTTCAATGTTTCTTGCAGATATTTTAGTATGAGTTGCCACTTGAATTGTTTCAAACTTATGGGATACGCTATTCGGATTCACTCTTAAATAATATAGAGAATCGGAAAGATTCATAAAATTGAAGCCGTTTGAAAGCAGTCTGGAAAATAATTCATAGTCTTCCGAATGAAGATAATTTTCATCAAACAAATTTTCGGAAAAGACTTTAGTTTTCGCAATTATACATGGGTGAATAACAGGCGTACTAAAAAAAGAAACAAACTGCAAAGCCTTAGAGAGTGTTGCTTTAGGATAATTTCTTCTCAACAATTTGCCTGTGGAAGATATTCGATAGCAGGATGCAGAAATTAAGTCAAGTTCCGGGCACAGAGCAAACTCAGCAACAATACGTTCAATCCTATTCAGGGAAGAAATATCATCAGCATCCATTCGTGCAATGTATTCACCATTAGCTAAAGCCACTCCTTTATTGAGAGTACGAATCAATCCTAAATTTCCTTCATTAAAGACCGGTACAACTCGCGAATCGATTTTTGCATATTCCAGAATCCTTTCTTTGGTACCATCCTTTGAACCATCGTCTATCAATAAAATTTCCAAATTTCTATACGTTTGATTCAATATTGAATCCACAGCTTCACCAAGATACACTGCTGCATTGTAGCAGGGCATTAAAACGGTGACTTTTGGATTTGAGCTCATATTGAATCACTTGTATAATGCTTCGAGTTTGCTTATTTTAAATTTAATATCAAAACGATTCTTTACTTCATCAAAACCACTTTGTGTGATTGCTTTCATCTCGATTTTGTTTTTAAGGATATACAAGACTGCATTCTGGATTTCTTCACTATTTTTAAAAGGAACTACAAGACAATTCACTTTATCAACTGCAAATTCAGGTGCTACACCGCTAAGTGTAAAAACGGAAGGTATTTTAGAAGCTAAAGATTCCAAATATGTTTGCCCAAAAGCTTCAGAAGTTGGAGTTACAGGGACGTGTACAAAGCAATCAAATACTTGATATAGTGCAACAATATCATTTTCAAATTCAATCAAACGATAACGTGATGGATCAACATTAGAAAGTAACTCTTTCACCGCTTTGGAATAATTACCCTTTGCATTTGCCAAAACCAGTACAGCATCAGGGAATTCCTTAAGAATTTCAACGAAAGCAGGAATGATGTATTGTAAACCTTTCCAATGAATAAATCGACTAATAACTCCAATAACCGGTCCTGTGCCAGCTGTTAATTGATATAAGTCTCTGATTCTATCAATCCTATTTTGTTGAGTAGAAATATTTATGTAGTCAGAAATATCGATTCCGTGATGAATCAAATGCAATTTAGAGGGAGGCACCGATTCAAGGTCTAAAAGTATATGTTCCACATTTTTACTGATAGCAATGATATCTGTTGCCAACATATTGGTAAATTTATCGTACTTGACAGCGGAAGGAAAATAAATATGATGAAAATCGGGATGATGGCGAGTGATGATTCTCTTTTTCACTCCGGCCAACCAAGCAGCAGTTATTCCTGTAAGGTTACTCTCAAATAAATGAGTATGCACCACATCATATTTATTTCTTTTTATAAGTCGGAACAAACTCCAAGTAACAGAAAGTAGATCTGATTTTCCTGAATATGAATAATAATGAGTTACGACTTGTCGATTCTTTAAAAAATTATCCATAAAGGAACCTTTGCAATTTATCAACGCAAATTCGACATCGAACAGCTCGTGATCGATCAAATCAACAAACCACTCGTGTTCCTGAGCTTTCTGAATGCTATATAAAACTAATAATATCTTCCTTTTCATTTTACATTAGGCAAAGAAACATTTAATTCGGAAAATATTTTTTTCAATAGGTTATCATAGTCAATTGAATTTAGAAAATTATCAACGGCATTGTTATCGAAATGCAAGTTTCCGAGGTAGCAGTTATTAATTTTTTCTATAAAAGAAAGCTCATCATCAACTTTATATATAGCTATATTTGTTAAAGAAGGAATTTCACAATCAATATTTGAAATGATACACTTACCTGCAGCAAGATAACTGATAACTTTCAAAGGTGATCTAAGGTTATTATTACTTACGCCATTATTATCATAGGCAATAATTCCAACGGCACATGCTTTTACATGCTTCAAAAAATCATCAGGCTTCATGGCACCGAGCCAATGAACACCTTTAGTAGCCAATAATTTCTTGAATAAAGATTTACCGGATTCATTAGTGATTTTGTCGGGACCGATTATCACAACATCATGCCCAGTTTTAAGAGGCAAAGCAGCAATAAGATTAAAATCGATTTCATTAGAGATGGTACCAAGTAAAAGTATAGAGTTTTTAGAAACCAAAGCGTTATCACTTTGAGCAGAATCTGAATATCCCAAGTTACTGGGTACACTTAAATCAACTCCCTGCCCTATTTGAATTACCCTACTTGTTAACTTTTTATAATGATCTAAGAATTTTGGGCTAGTAACAATTACCAAATCGGCTGTTGTTGCAAACTCTATATCGAGATGCAAACCGGCAACAGGGTCTATTACATGATAAACATGCCGGCAATTTTTATTATTTTTGAATAGATAAAAAGATCTGAATGGGTCGAAATGCCAGAAAATCATTTCAGGATTACCTGATAATTTGCGCCATACCTTTTTTAAGTTATACTCATTGATTTTATCATTTATCCATAAAGAAAATTTCCCTAATGCTGCAGGTAACAAATTGTAATAAGAAATCACATTTAGCTGTGGAGACACTGAATAAAAATCTTGTTTTAAAGAAAATAAATTCGAAAATTTCCACGGGGCGGGAGGGCCGATAAAAATTACATGAAATCGTTTAGACAGCTGGTATGCATAATGAAGTTGCGTATGCCAAACCTCACACCATGGTTCATCTGACGAAACAATAACAAATTTAACTTCCTGGGAAACAGACTGCATATTAGATTAAACTTCTCCGAGTGAATCAGGTGAAATGAATCGGGAATGAATGTATGTAATGGTAGAAACATCTTGTTTTATGATGTTTTTTGCAACAGGTTGATAATTATATTTTTCAAGAAATTTGCAAGATTCAGAATTCATAACATCCTGCAACGTACAAATGTAATTTTGTTCGAGAGCAATAATTTTAGGTTGCCATTTTAGAATATCAAAAGATTTTAAGACCTCCAATTCAAAACCTTCAGTATCTACATTCAAATAATCAATTTCCTTGTCAGGAGGCATATATTTTTCTAGCACTTCAGATAAAGGAAGCACCTCACAATCGAAAACCTTAGTCACCTGGTCAAAGACTTCGTTTTTTTGCAGACAATCAACAGAAAATGAATTGTAGGTAGATTTATCATTCAAAAAATAATATTTCAAAGTTTCATTTTTTGCCCCAATACCAATCTCCAGATTGATATCATGAGGTCTCTCTTTATCAAACAATTTCTTTGATCCGGGTCGAGGGTCAATATTAATTCCTCTCCATCCTTTTTTGTAGAGTAAAAAAGTATTTGAACTTTTATGTGGATGAAAGGAGCCAACATCAACAAAAAAACCCTTATTTACTTTAAGGAAATGGTGAATTACTGTTGCAGCCGTGATATCTTCACCACATTGAGAATAGTGCATTTTGAACATTTCAGTTCCATATATTTTTTTTCTGACCAATTTTTTGAATGAATCAGGGAAAAATGAAATTAAAGTTTCGAACATCCGAGGAGTTAAATTTAAAAAATTAAGAGAACACTAGAATTATTGATTAAAAAGGTAAAGATACCCAAACTTATTTTAATTGGACATTGCAAAATATGAATTGAGGTTAACAAATAACTAGGGCGTTTCACTTGTCCATTTTTTTTAAATTCATCTGATAATCATGACTTTGCAAAATATTCTTAATCATATAAAAATGCCAAAATTTAGAATTTATCGAAATTTACCGGTAATTTATTAATGCATATTTATAGAAGGAGTTGCATTAGAATTAACATGTGAGCATAAAATTAAGGGAGGGTCAATTTGAACTACCGAAAAAAGTGTAAATTAGTGCAATTAAAGAACACCTTTTATTTCCTTAATAATTGAATTTCAATCACATGAGTTTCAAATCTCTTATTCACGAATCGCTTCTCAAGCTACCCTATTTTGGCAATAAATTAAATATACTTAAAAATTGCGGATATACGCCGGGACATTATTATAGTCCAATTCCAGATATTGATGATATTCGAAATCGAAAGTCTACTATTTTTAAAAAGGAAGGGGTAAATGTTCTGGGAATTAACTTACGTAAAGAGGAGCAATTTGCTTTGCTTGAACAATTCAATTCTTATTATTCTGAAATACCATACGATTTTAAAAATATTAAGCAAACAAACACAAGATATCAGCCGCAAGGGGCCTGGTACAGGTATTCTGATGTAGTGATGCTTTATTCGATGATGAGACATTTTAAGCCGGCTCAAATAATTGAAATAGGTTCCGGTTACTCATCAGCAGTGATGTTAGATATAAACGAACAATTTTTAAGTTCTAAAGGAATGTTAACATTTATTGAACCCTATCCGGAAAGATTACATTCACTTATATCAGAAGTCGATAAAAAGAAACATAAAATAATTCCAAACATTCTTCAAGATGTTCCATTAGACATTTTCAAAAATCTTGAACAGAATGACATACTTTTCATTGATTCATCACATGTTTCAAAAATCGGTAGTGATTTAAATCATATAATGTTCGAAATTCTACCTATTTTAAAGAGCGGTGTGATTATTCATTTTCACGATATTTACTATCCTTTTGAAATGCCGGAAAGTTGGGTGCTAGATCGTTTGTGGTACTGGAATGAAAATTACATAATCAGAGCTTTTCTAACAGAAAATAGTGCGTATGAAATAATCAATTTTAATTCATATTTACATCAAGAGTACAACGAGTGGTTTATTAAAAATATGCCGGTTTGCTTAATGGATGTAGAAAACACAGGAAGTATTTGGATTCGAAAAAATTGAACTTTGAAACAAAAAACAATTTTAAGACTTAAATCTCTTCTTTATTTTCCTTTGTGCTTTCTTCAGGTGGTGAATCAGCATCCTGTATATTTGATGATTCATTTAAAATAAATTCTTGATTATTTTTTTTATAATAGTAATCCATTATAAACAAACAAGCCACAAAAAAAGGCAAAACGGGAATTCGATACCGAACGAGACTTCCAAAGTTAGACGTAGAAATGCCCACAGAAAAGGCAAAAAACAAACTGAAAATCAGTGAAAAACTGAGTAGGTGATTTTTGATTAAAAGCGGAATCAAACCTATAACTCTCAATCTAATTAAAATACGTAGAGTAAAAATCATTAAAACAGTACATTCTAATGCAGATAGCACCATTACAATGTTACGTGCCTCCCACAAAAATGGTCGAAAAAGAGCTGCATTGATGGCGGCAGGAGCTTTGGCGAGCATACTGGGAACAGTTGCTTCAAACTCGCCAATATCAAAAGAATTTCCTCTGTAATAATCTGCTTTAAGATCTTTGTAAGTTACAACAGCTTTTTCAAGAACTTTGTCAACAGCATAAGTCCCCAACAAGGAACCCATATTCACCAGCAATAAGTATCCTCCACCAATTGCCACTATAAACATAAAAGGACCAAAAAGGAATTTTATAATTGTATTTTTAATTCCACCAACTTGACGGTTTACAAACCAAATAAGCGAACCCGGGAGAAGTGCAAAAATGATGTAAGGTTTGATCATCATAATCAAATAAGCAGAAATAAAAATGGTGAATATACTTGACATGATTTTCTCCCGCTTAATAAAAAGCATATAAAAGCTATAAGAATAAAAACCAATACAGCTAAGAGTTATCGTATCTTTCAATAAACCTGAGCCCCAAAAAAATACAGATGGGATAAACAGAATTGCTATTGCCATTTCCTTTTTAAGTTCAGGAAATTCCATGATAAACAACTGATACAATTTCCAAATACCAACGTAAGAAGCGTATGAAAAAAGCATGGTAGTAACAATAAAACTTCCAGCTCCTAAAAATACAAAAGGCATTGCAACTCGAACCACATAAAAGGTTGGAGGATCTCTGAAATACTCAGGGAATCCGGTAAGGTCGTTGAAGTAAAAATAATTGGTAATATCCGGTCCATTAATCAACACCGAAAAAAAACCGGCAGGATTGGAAAAAAGCAACCTCATCATACAATTACCATCACTAAAGTACGTGGTTGTATCTCCACCCGAATAATACAATATATATATTATGCATACAGAAATTCCTCCCAGCAATTTTACATACAAGCCTTTGGTATAATATTTATATTCAGAATGATTTTCAATCATTCTGGATTTCCTTAATCGAGCGGAAAGAATTATAAGTATTAATGCAATTGGACCATAAAGGAAATCTATTATCGTGAATTTTGGCATTTAATAGCTTATTGATATTAAAAATCAGACACAAAGATACGTAATAGCATGACAATGCCCTAATTTGATTCAGTTCGCGTTATCGGGCAATTACAACTTTTGAGCGGTAATTTTGAGTGTCGCACTGGATATCAAGAAAATAAATCCCTTCAGATAGTGTGGTTAACTCATAACTTCGGGTTTTGATGTCGTCAAATTCATCCTTTAGTACTAAACGCCCCAATTGGTCATATAAAAACAACTTCACTATATTACTCTTGAAATTGTTACCAAAAACTATTGTTATCTCATCATTAGCCGGATTTGGGAAGACTATGATTTCAGAAAGTGGAATTTCACTTGCAATTCCACTACAAACCTCAATTAGTAAATAAACCCCTGCTGTATCTGAACAACCATTAGATTCAGTATAAATGTAACTCACAAAATGTAATCCGGAACCCAAAACAGCAGGGTCAATGACAGTAGTAAGAATCCCATTCACAAAATAATTTCCTCCGGCAGGTGATCCTCCGGAAATAACGAAAGATGAGGTTGTAGTGCAAATGGTATCATTGAAATTTGGAGTAAAGGTTGCCTGAACCGGGAGAAGTAAACTGATACCAATGGTATCCGTAAATGAACACAAATTACTGTCCGTAACTTGAAGAAAATAGGTTCCTGAAATAGAAACTGTAATGGAACTGCCTGAAGTTCCATCGCTCCATAACAATCCAGGACCGGTTAATCCTGAATGAATAGTATAAAGAGTATCGCACACTTCCACATCGGCACCAAGGCTAACAACCGGAAGATCATTGATACTTACTTTTATGGTATCTGAAAATTCACATCCATTAGAATCGATAACGGTCAGAGAATACATGCCGGATTGTACTGCTACATATTGTGAGCCAACAGATCCATCCTGCCAAAGGTAACTTTGAACATTCGGCGGACCGGAAAGTGTGATTGTTCCACCACACTGAACTGTGTCGGCACCCAAAGTGAATACAGGAATAGTGTTGATGACGACTTCTATAGTATCTGAATATTCACATCCATTAGAATCGATAACGGCCAGAGAATACATGCCGGATTGTACTGCTACATGTTGTGAGCCAACAGATCCATCCTGCCAAAGGTAACTTTGAACATTCACCGGACCGGAAAGTGTGATTGTTCCACCACACTGAATTGTGTCGGCACCCAAAGTGAATACAGGAATAGTGTTGATGACAACAGAAATGCTATCAGTGGATTCACACCCTGAAACATCAGTAACTAATACTGAATAATTTCCGCTGTTGCTAACATTTAAGAACTGAAAAGATGTTCCATCATTCCACAAATAGGATGCGCCGGGATTACCTGCATCAAGCAAAACAGCACCACACCAAATTGAATCGGAACCCAGATCCACCAGCGGAATTGTTCCAACAGAAATATAATTTGTTAATAAAAGCGTATCAGAGCCTTGAAAACTAGAGGCAATTAATTGAACATCGTATAGGCCCGGTACGTTATACACCACAACCGGATTCTGATCACTACTCGTCGCCGGATTTCCTCCTGGGAAATTCCATTCCCATTGTACCGGAAAATTAGTACTTAAGTCGGTAAAATTCACTGTTTCGCCCTCACAAATAACAGAATCCGAAACAACTACATTTGTCACAGGCGGATCACAGGCAGGATAAATGCTAGCATCAACCATTGTTGATAATCCTGCTGCATCTGTAACTTTCAAACTGATTCTAAAAAAATAAGTATTAAGAACTTCACATCCAATAGGAGAAATAACTGTGGTGGTTACTTTATTCGTATCAATTTCTTCAATGTGAGTATGGGCATTATGATGAAGAATAGTTCTCCACTCATAAAACAATTCACCTGAAGAATGTTCAGCATCAGTCACGAGAGCTTCCAAATTTAAATTTGTGAATCCACTCATCGAATATAAATCCCCATCATTAAAACTAATAATTTGAACTTGCGGAGGCGTATTATTCACAGAAATTAAAATCGAATCCTTATCTGTTTGTCCGATGTTATCGGTAACAGTGAGTTTTGCGAAATAAGAAGTTGGAAAGGAAGTTCCGGGGTTGTATATATGTTGTGGGTCAGGTTGGTTGGATGTATTACCATCACCAAATTCCCAATAATAAGAGAGTGGTAGATTTTCAGGATCAGTTGAATTGCTTCCGGTAAACTGAACAGACAAAGGAGCAACACCAAAATATAAATCAGAAGATAAAACTGCTGTAGGAAGGTTATTAACAACACCACCGTAACAAATTTCTTTAATTTGATTTGGATAATCAGCATAAGCAATACACCCGTTTTTTCGATTGAGTGCCAGATACACAATTACTCCATTATTATCCCAGAAATCTTTTACTTGGATGGGTTGGTCTAATGTATCGGTACTAAAATTACGAACCCATTGACCAACATAATCAGCATGGAAATAGGTATTTTGCCATTCAACAGGAAATCGATTGTCGTCGTACCAAATACCTCCAACAGAAGCATAACCGCCAAAAGATGGTCCCGAAACAGGAGATAATGAATCACTAATATTTATTTCATCTGCATTAATGCCATCATAAATTCCAGTGCGTGATTGATTGCCATGTTTCCAATCGATGATAGGACGTACATGGATAAAAGTTTGAGATGTAGGAGGCACTTCTTGTGAGGAATCACATGGATTATAAAAAAACGGATCAGGGTCGAGAGTAGCTTGTTTCAAAAGTGCTTTAAATTCGAAATAAGGATTCGCACATGCTCCTGTACCGAACAATGGATTAGGCGCATCCTGATTGTAAACAATTGCATTTTGATATCCTATATGAGGTGTTAGTCCCTCATAAAGCGGCCAGCCAAAATTTTGTTTTGGAGCGTTGTTAATATTCAGTTCTTCCCAAGTATCCCAACCAACATCACCAATATATAAAGTTCCGGGATAGCCTGCAGTGATATCCTGTTCACCCGTACCCGGACGGAGAGTCATTCTGAAAGGATTGCGCAAGCCCAAAGCCCATACTCGTGATTGTGGCCGCCGTGGGTTGTTGAAATCAAAATACGGGTTTGACATCAGACCATCTCCTGTTGATGGATCAATACGTAAGATTTTGCCATTCAAGCAATCTACCAATTGAGCTCTAAAGGCACCTACATTTTCCTTTGGACTAATAATCGAATCTGCCAATGCCTGACTCCAATAAGTGGTTCCATTTCCTCCATCAATAAAAGAATAACTCCCACCCTCGCCTGTTGATACAAATAAACTGCCATCAGTTCCAAAAACCAAAGATCCACCGCTGTGAGATTCATGCAAGATAGGGATGCCTGTTTTTTTTGTTTCGCCAATCAATATGAATCGACTTCCGGGAACGATTGTTGTGAAATTAGTTGAAACATCACATGTGAATCGTGTTACACGTGCAATAGTTGCCTCGAAATACTCATTAGTGGCAGGGTTGTATGAAGCTGTTCCAAAATTAATCAGATGATGCCTATCAACGGTATAGAAAAGATAAATAAAACCATTGTTCAGAAAGTTGGGGTCGAGAGCAAGTCCATTCAACCCATGATCGCGCCAGCTACCTACCTCGTCTGAGATATTTATTAGCGGAATAGCTATTTTCACACCGTTAGTATCCACAACCCAAACTTTGCCTGCTTTTTCCCACACATATTGTTGTCCGGTCGAATCCCAAGTGAAACCTACAATATCGTTCCATCCTGAACTAACTACCTGATTAGTGAAATTTGCTTGTTGACAAAAACTGATAGATGAGATAGAAACTAGCACTATCAGAATAATAACCTTTGTAACAGAAATAAAAAATGACATTGGAATCATTTTAAATTGTTCTGATTTTTTCAGAAAATGGATTGGAATTTGAAACAATTGGGTGGAGTTAATTAATGTGCACAGCAAAACCACTGTGAAAACAGGGTACAAAAGTAGCACATAACGAAATAAAATAGGGGAATTAAGACTATTTCACGCCAAAAAAGGAGCTATTTATTGGCAATTACTAGTTTAACTGTGGAAGTCTCTCCATTTTCAATGAGTACAAGTTGATATACCCCGGAAGACAAACCTTCCAGATTGACCTCAACTTCATGGTATCCCGATTCCAATTCAGCATTTTCAATTAATGACAAATTTTTCCCTGTTATATCCATGAGATATAAGTTTGTTACACCACTACTTTTTTTACTGAATGAAACTTGAACAACTTCATTTGCAGGGTTAGGCGATATTTTAAGACTTTTGCTTGTAAATTCCGAATTTGGAGATAAAACTATTTCCGGGCAAGTTACATTTACTACTCTACTTTTTGAGACTCTTACGCAGCTCAAAGGACCGGTTACTATTACTTTGTATATCCCGCTAGTTGTTGCCGAATAAGAATTATTTGTTGCACCTGTAATAAAATTTGAATAACGTTTCCACTGATAGGTATTTCCGGTTTGCGGAGTTACGGTAAGCACCACACTATCACCAGGACAAAATGTAAGAGGGCCTGATTGTGTTAAAGTTACTAGTGGCAATGCGTTTTTTGTAACTACAAATTTTGGAGTCATTTTAGAACATCCTCTGTTATCGGTTACAGTTACTCTATAATTCCCTGCTTTAGTTAATGCAATAGAGGATTGATTTGATCCTATTGGTGAGCTGTTTCGAGTCCAGTTCCATGATACTATTGAGGAGGTAGAATTAGCAATTAAGTCATAAGGTGTGCCGTCACAAAATTCATTAGTTCCATTAGAACCTGCAATGAAAATGTTAGGTAACTGATAAACTCTCATAAAATCAGTTAACAGCAAGGTATCGCTTCCGCGGAAGCTGGACGTAATAAGTTTCACATCAAATATACCGGCATTAGCATAAGTTACAATTGGGTTTTGATCGGTACTAACAGTGGGAGTCCCTCCTTCAAATTCCCATTCCCATTGAACCGGAAATTGAGTACTTAAATCGTTAAATTGAACGGTAGATCCTTTACAAATGGTGGAGTCGGAGGCAGAAATTGCACTCACGGGAGGATCACACTGAGGATAAATGTTAGCATTTACTGTTGTAGATAAACCAGCCGCATCTGTGACTTTTAAATTGATTCTAAAATAATAGGTGCTGATTGCTTCGCAACCAACAGGTGAAATTACTGATGTAGTAATTTTATTGGTATCAATTTCTTCGATGTGTGTATGGATATTGTGATGTAATATTGTACGCCACTCATAAAAGAGTTCACCGGAGGAGTGCTCTGCATCGGTTACAAGTGCTTCAAGCGGTAAATTGGTAAATCCACTCATGGAGTAAAAATCTCCATCATTAAAACTAATAATTTGCACTTGTGGCGGTGTATTGTTCACTGAAATAAAGATCGAATCTTTATCGGTTTGACCCAGATTATCGGTGACAGTTAGCGTCGCAAAGTACGATTGTGGCGAACTTGTTCCGGGAGTATAAACGTGTTGTGGATCGGCAAGTGTTGAAGTTGTTCCATCACCGAAATTCCATAAATAAGTCAATGTCAAATTTTCAGGATCAATGGAATTACTTCCAGTAAACTGAACCGCTAACGGTCCGGCGCCATACATTGTGTCGGATGATAACACTGCTGTGGGAAGATTGTTGACTGTTCCACCATAACATATTTCTTTAATTTGGTCGGGGTAATTGATATAGGAAATACAACCATTTTTTCTGTTCAGGGTCATGTACACAATTACTCCATTATTATCCCAAAACCCATCTACCTCGAGTGGCTTATCAAGTGTATCTATTTTAAAATTTCTGATCCACTGGCCAACATAATCGCCATGGAAATACGTATTCTGCCACTCTACCGGAAAACGGTTATCATCATACCATACACCGGCAATGGACGCATATCCTCCAAAGGACGATCCCGGTACCGGTGATGCTGGGTCATTTAGATTTATTTCATCGGCATCAATACCATCATAAATGCCAGTTCGCGATTGATTCCCATGCTTCCAGTCGATGATAGGGCGGTTATGAATAAACGTTGGGATGGATGAAGGAACTTCCTGAGCTGCATCGCATGGGTTGCTGAAGAAGGGATCGGGATCCAGCGTAGCTTGTTTGAGAAGTTGCTTAAATTGAAAATAGGGATTAGTACATCCTCCTGTTCCAAACAAAGGGTTGGGTGCATCCTGATTGTAAACATTGGCATTTTGGTAACCCGTATGAGGAGTGAGTCCCTCATACAGTGGCCATCCAAAATTCTGACCGGGTGCGTTATTCACATTCAAATCTTCCCAATTATCCCAACCTACATCACCTATATACAATGTTCCCGGATTCCCTGCTGTAATGTCGGGATCTCCTGTGCCGGGACGAAAAGTTACTCGGAAGGGATTTCTTAGCCCGAGCGACCATACCCGCGATTGAGGCGCGCGTGCATTGGAGGGATCAAAATAGGGATTCGACTCCAGACCATCGCCAGTTGCCGGATCGATTCTTAATATTTTTCCGTTCAAACAATCTACCATTTGAGATCTAAAAGATCCTACATTTTCTTTAGGGCGAATTATTGAATCAGCTAAAGCCTGACTCCAATAAGTCGCTCCACCACCTCCATCCACAAAGTTGTAACTCGCTCCATCACCAGTTGACACCAATAAACTGCCATCGGTACCAAATAACAAGGTGCCTCCGCTGTGTGATTCGTGTAAAACTGCTATACCTGTCTTTTTTGTTTCTCCAATCAAAATAAACCTGCTGCCGGGTATTATGGTAGTGAAATTGGTGGCGGGATCGCAGGTGTATCTTGTTACCCGAGCGATAGTGGCCTGATAATACTGATTTGTAGCAGGGTTATAATTTCCGGCGGTGGAATTAATCAAATGATAACGATCGACGGTGTAATACAAGTAAATATATCCATTATTGCGAAAATTAGGATCGAGCGCAAATCCATTCAATCCGTGATCTCGCCAGCTGCCCACCTCATCTGAGATATTGATGACTGCCGTAGGATTTTTAACCCCATTGGTATCTACCACCCATACTTTTCCGGCCTTTTCCCAAACGTATTGTTGTCCGGTTGAATCCCATACAAATCCCACCACATCGGTCCAGCCGGAACTCACTACCAGATTGGTGAAATTGGCTTGCTGTGCATGGCTGTTGTTGATGTTTAATGCTAATAATATGAAACAAATAAGGGGTAAGTAGCTAATTTTCATTATGTTACATATTTAAAGGTGATATATAATTTTTCTAAATTAAAGCAAACATCGACGTTGTCCAATGAAACTATGGTAAGCATACCTTTAAAATTGACCAACACATCAAAATGAAGGGTAAACGACTTTTTTTAAAATTTAAGAACCACCTAAATCAAAAGCTGTATCTTCGCAGCCAATTTTATAAAAACTTATATATGAAATATTCAGCATTGCTTCTGTTCGCATCAGTTACGGTATTCTCTTTCACCTCGTGCGACGGTCAAAAAAAATCAAAAGGAGAAGATCGCAAGATCACAACGGTTATCGATTCAGTTAGTTATGGAATTGGATCTACCATAGGAAGAAACCTGAAAAAAGACGGTTTAGATTCAGTTGATATCGAATTGTTAGCAAGAGGAATCAAAGACGAATTCGAAGGCAAAACACCGATAATGACTCCTGAAGCTGCTCAGGCAGTTATTGGAGCTTATGTACAAGGTATGCAAGCTGTTAAGCAAGAAGCAAATGTTTCTAAAGGAAAAGCGTTTCTTGAAGAAAATGCAAAAAAAGAAGGTGTAATCACTTTACCAAGCGGCTTGCAATATAAAATTGAAAAAGAAGGTACCGGTCCTAAACCAGGCCCTGAAGATAAAGTTACAACGCACTATCATGGTACCTTAATTGATGGAAAAGTTTTCGATAGTTCTGTTGAGCGTGGACAACCTGTATCTTTTGCTGTGAATGGTGTAATTCCGGGATGGACAGAAGCGTTACAATTGATGCCGGTTGGTTCAAAATGGAAATTGTTTGTACCTTCTAACCTTGCTTATGGCGAACGCGGAGCAGGTGGAGATATTGGCCCAAATGAAACGTTGATTTTCGATGTGGAATTGATCTCTATCGATCCTAAATAATTTTAATTGACATTATATAAAAAGCTGTCCCACCAAAGGGCAGCTTTTTTCGTTCAAAGTATAAAGTATTCTCAATACAAAATTGTTCAAAAATAAAAAAGTAAAAATTCCATTGCCATGAAATCGATTCTTAAAAGTTCTTGTTTGTCTATATTGCTGATGCTGATTGTATTTAATTTTTCATCAGCTCAAACCAAAATGTTAACGGTTGACGATGCAGTTTTAGCATCCAAACGCGGACTTGTTCCTGCAAAACCCGAACAATTGCAATGGATAGGAAAGACAAATGAATTTGCTTATGTGAACAAAGAATCGGGAATTGATATTTTGGTGACGGGAACTCCCGATGGCAAATCATATACCGAAGTGTTTTATATTTCGAAATTCAATTCGCTATTAAACAAGAATGGCATTGATACTACAAATACTTTTCCAATACTTACTTGGCTGGACAAAAACAGATTTTATTTCAATAACAAAAATAAGGTTATAGAACTGAATGTTTCTACTTCAAAGGTGAATAATCTACTGGAAGAAATTGAAAGCGGCGCTGAAAATAAAGATTATTTTTCAGCAACTAACGCATTGGCCTATACGATGGATAACAATCTTTGGATACAAACATCGTCAGGTAAAAAACAAATCACCAACGATACTGATGAAGCAATCGTGAATGGACAAATTGTTCATCGAGAAGAGTTTGGTATTCATAAGGGAACATTTTGGTCCCCAAAAGGAAATTTACTTGCGTATTATCGGATGGATCAAACGATGGTAACAGACTACCCTATTTATGATTTGGATGCACAACCTGCAACAGTGCGGATGGTAAAATACCCTATGGCAGGAGGGAAAAGTCACCATGTTACAATTGGAATTTATAACATGGCAACCGGCAAAACAAGTTTTCTGCAAACAGGAGAACCTGCAGAGCAGTACCTTACCAACATCGCATGGAGTAATGATGAATCAAAAATTTTTGTAGCCATTTTAAATCGTGGACAAAATCATTTAAAAATGAACCGTTACGATGCTGCGACCGGAAAATTTGAAGCCACACTTTTTGAGGAGAATGAAGAAAAATATATTCAACCACTCAATTCAATTCATTTTAATGCCGATGGATCCTCATTTGTTTGGGAAAGTAGAAGAGATGGATTTAATCATCTTTATCAGTACGACAACAACGGCAAACTCCTGAAACAAGTAACTAAAGGCAATTGGGAGGTGACAGAGTTTTTAGGCTTTGATAAAACCGGACAAAAAGTTATTTATACATCAAATGCCGAAAACCCGATCAATCGAGATGTTTATTCAACAGATATTAAATCAGGCAAAACAAATAAATTAACAACCGGCAATGGAGTTCACAAGGCAACTATAAATGGAACCGGTGAATTTATTTTTGATGAATGGTCGGGTCCCGGTATACCAAAAAATGTTTCAATTGTAAATGCCGGTGGAAAAACGATGCGTGTAATTATGAATGCACCGGATCCACTCAAGGAATTCACACCTGTAAAGAGAGAAATTTTTACTATCAAAAGTGAATCGGGCGATGATTTGTATTGCAGAATTATTAAACCTTCAAATTTTGATTCCACGAAAATGTATCCTGTAATAGTTTATGTTTATGGTGGCCCGGGCATTCAGCTTATCAGTAACAATTGGTTGGGAGGTTCCGATTTGTGGATGATGTATATGGCGCAGCGAGGATTTGTTATTTTCACTCTTGAAAACAGAGGAACCCCTGCACGAGGAAAATCTTTTGAACAAGCTACGTTTAGAAACTTAGGAGATGTTGAAACTGCTGATCAATTGGCCGGAGTAAAACATCTTATGAAACTCAATTACATTGATAAGCAGCGAATGGGGATTTATGGTTGGAGCTATGGAGGTTTTATGTCTATTTCGATGATGACACGCAATCCAGGAATATTTAAAGCTGCCGTTGCAGGTGGGCCTGTTATCGACTGGAGTTATTATGAAGTAATGTACACAGAACGGTACATGGACACTCCTGAAGAAAATCCGCAAGGTTATGCAAAAGCGAATCTAATGAATTATACTGAAAATTTGAAAGGTAAAATGTTACTCATTCACGGCACTTCAGATGATGTAGTAGTATGGCAACACAGCTTACTTTACCTCAAAAAAGCAGTACAAAAAAATGTACAGGTTGATTACGCAGTTTACCCCGGACATGAACACAATGTAACCGGCCGCGACAGGATACATTTACTAACTAAAGTATCTGAATATTTTTTTCAGAACTTGAAATAAGGATATCTCTCAAAACATACCAATCTCTTTGTCCTTTGGAGAGGGATCAAGGGTGAGGCAGTTTTAAAAGCGAGTTTTGAGAGATGTCCATAAGTTTTTGATGAGTTACTGAAAAGAATTCATTGGTAAGGAGAAATAGAATCGTGAACCTTTACCGGGTGCTGATTCGAGCCACATGTTTCCACCTGCTTCTTCTACCATTTTTTTTGCTACGGGTAATCCTATTCCGGTACTTTCAAATGTACTTTCTTCTCGTAATGTTTGAAACAAATCAAATATTCTGGAGTGATCTTTCTCATCAATTCCAGGACCATTATCGGCAACCATAAATTGAAAAAAATCACCATTAGAGTTCACTTCTATTTCAACTTCACGGATGCTTTTGTCGTTGTGTTTGATTGAATTGGTAAGTAAGTTTTGCAACACCTGACTGATCACAATCCGTGCTCCTTGAATTTTAGGGATGTGAGCATTAATTTTAAAATTTGTGCGGCTATCAATCTCAACAGTTTCAATCACATCTTTAATCAATTCATCCAAATTGATCCATTCGATGCTAGCTTTGGCAGAACCTGTTTTAGAATACTCAAGGATAGCAATAATGAGGTTTTCCATCTTTACAATCTGCTTGTCCATGAGCTTTAAATGGCCATTTCCTTCCTCGTTCAACGTTTCACCTGAATCTTCTCTAATCCATGAGGCAATGTTGCGAATTCCCCTTAATGGTGCTTTTAAATCATGTGAAACAATGTATGCGAATTCTTTAAGCCTGTTATTTGACTTTTGCAACTCTGAAGATTTCTCTTCAATAATTTCATTTTGAACTGCCATCCATTCATTGCTTTTGATCAGTTCCAATTTAGAAACCACCATAGCTTTTACAGAATGATACCGAAACACAATCATAGCCATGGCGAACAATGCACCAGCTAATACCAATAATCCACCATCAGCTAAAAAATCATTGAGAGGCATAGAAGAGTTCATAAAATAGAAAAATACATTCACAACAATGAAGTAAATCAAAAATACAGTGGCATAAATCGGCGACCACATAAGCACCATACTGGCGCCAACAAAATCAGCCATGTAAGCGAGCGACAATTGCTGAATAATTTCGGTGTTGGCAAAACTATAGAAATACGCATCCTGGGTAACCACACTTGATAAAACAGCGAAACCATAAAGCTGGGGATTGTATTTCATCAAGGGCTTGTAAATTAAACAGCCAATCATGAATAACGTTACTAACACTCTGATAATCATAAATTGTTGCCATTGAGCGTGCATTGCCAAAAAATCAACAACTCCAAACAAGGGATTCAAAACAATTGCAATGATAGTACCTATGGTGAGATACCTTGCAATTATTTTGTTCATTTCACCCTGCCAGCTATAAGGTTCAGGGTTTAAATCGGGTACAAGAGTTCTGTTCAAGTGAGGGAATTTACAGTAATTAAAAATTCAGTTGTTTGGTAAATTATACGGTACAAAGATCCAACCGGTTATAGAAAAATCTTGTACAAAACCACGCTGCTCCTTACAGTATTTAAAGACTAAGGATACCTCAAGAAAATATAAAAATTCGTTCTCATTGGAAGCAGAATAAAAATCAAAAAATAAAAAAGTCGATTTTGAGAATTGCCGTTAACTACTTGATTTTATTTCATTCCGGTACTGGAAGCATACAAGCTTTCACTAATTGACATGGTTTGTCGGAAATAATAAATGCCACCCCAGTTATAAACCACCTTTGAATATATGGTCTCTTTTTCGTTTTTTCTTACAGTTACTTTGGTGATGGTTCTGTTGGCTTCTACAATTTCTTCAACAGATACATCGGGCATTACCTCATAATTTTCATTTGGTGGAGGAGTAAAAGTAGATTTTAATGCAGCAGGTTCCGGTGGTGCCGGACGTTCATCGGATCCTTGTTGTCCTGCAGCTTTTGTTATGCCTTTTTCTTCCCTCTTATTAGGATCAGCTTGTGTTGTTAAAGCACCCTCATCACCACCACCCTTTCCCGGTTTGGTCACATTTTTTTCGTCACCTTTCCCTTGAGAAATTTCGGCGGTTGGTTGTTCAACACCGCTTCCAGACGGTGTAGATGAAGGAGGTTGTTCACTTCCACTTCCCGAAGATGAGCCCGAAGGTGGTTGGTCGTTTCCGCTTCCCGAACCCGATTTAGGTCGTTGATCTTCGCCTGTAGTTCCTTGTGCATTAGATGAGGATGAAGCTCCACTTGAACTAGCAAGTGAATTTTGTCTTGCTTCCTCTTCTGCGGCAGCTTTTGCTCTCTTTCGTTCTTCTTCGTCTTCAAAAGCCTTTGCTCTTTTCCGTTCTTCTTCTTCCATTTTTGCAATGGCAGCTTTTCGTTTTTCTTCTTCTTGAATTGCAAGTGCTGCTTTGCGATTTTGTTCCTCTTCCAACTTTTTTTCTTTAGCCGCCAATGCTGCGGTTGCTTTCACTTCTTCGGCAGCAATCTTATCCGCTTCTGCTTTGGCTTTGGCTTCTGCTTTAGCTTGTGCAGCAGCTTCAACTTTTTTCTTTTCTTCCTCCTTTTTCAGTTGGGCAGCCATTGCACGTTCCTCAGCTTGCTTACGAATTATTTCTTCTTCGGCAGCTTTCAAAGCAGATTGAATCTGCTTAGTATAATCGGTATCATAATCGAAATCATCAATCAATCTATTGAATGAAATTTTTCCGACAGGCTGATTAAAAACTACAATATTGACGCCGTCATATTGCTTGAACAAATTCACTTCAAAATTGAATGGATAAAAACCCTGCGAAATTCTGTCGGCAGGTGCTGTGGTATTAAGTGCAATTTTTTTAGTAATGTAACCCGGCTTAGAAAACGAAATTACATAATCACAATTAATTTTTAAATCGAGATCAAATTTGGCTGTACCCGGAATTGTATTTGTTTCACCTGTTGTGCTATTCTTCACCACTACAGAAACAGCTTCAAAATCGCCATCCTCAATTTTCATTTTGATAGGTGTTTTGAGTTTTTGCTGGGCTACAGCCTGAATTGTGATCATCAAAAAAATTGGCACAATAATAGCTAACCTCCTCCACTTGAGAGATGTGAATCTTATTTTCGCTCCTATTGTACCCTGTTTAACCAATACTAATTAAGGCCTTTAAATTTTACCCAAAGATATAAACATCATAACTTTTTTAGTGAAATGAGTATAACGAAAAACTAACAACTGTAATGAATCAAAATTAATTGTCCCGATCTTAGGAAAGGATGATTAAATTTGACCTTTGAAAGTACTCCATTAATTTTAAGACTATGAGTTCTGCACCAATACGCAATTTAATACTGTGGGTTACCCTCCTATTAGGCTCTCACACCGCAGTAGCGCAGGATATCACTATGGAACAAACGCTCACTTATATCAATGGCAAATTGGGCTCAGGCTACAATATTGACGTGCTACGTGGAGTTCTTGTTGCCAAATTTAGTGAAGGCACCGAAGTTTACAGAGAAGATCAAGTCTTGTGCAAGTCTTTGGATCTCAATACTATGCGATACGATTCGGAACAAAGATTGTTTTCGATAAACTGCAATGGAACCTCTAAATGCGTTGACAGACAACTGTTTGTGAGGAAAATCCAACGTGATTATGCCCGTTTCTCGCTTCCGGTAACGTTGACTGCAAAGGAGGTGGAAGGGATGAAAAAGGCTTTTACTCACATGATTCGGCTAACACTGGATACCAAATATACAAACTCAGAACCCTTTGAAAAATGAACAAATTTATCGTAACACCAATATTGTTATTGTTAATAAGTATCTCTTTCACGAAAGTGAATGCGCAAGATTCAACGGCCGAAGACTATTTTAAAAAAGGAGATTATTATTACCGAAATGCAGATTATAAGCTTGCGATTCCGGAATTTAACAAAGCCCTCGAATTAGAACCCGACCACATTAATGCACTGTTGCAGCGTGGATTTTGTAAAAATATCAATAAAGATTACCCCGGTGCCATTGCCGACTTTACAAAAGTTATAGAATTAAAACCGGATCATCGTTGGGCATATACCTCCAGAGGAAGTGCACGAAATAAAACAGGTGAATATGCACTTGCTATCGATGATTTTAACAAAGCACTCGAATATGATCCTACCGATCAAGAAGCGTATAACAACAGAGGCTTCAGTAAAAAATTATCCGGTGATAAAGCCGGTGCTTGTGAAGATTGGAATAAGTCGAAGAAATTGGGTAATGAAGAAGCCAAAATAATTTTGAAAAATAATAATTGTAAATAACATTCATTAGTTACAAAACCTGTCATGACAACATCCATAAATATTATTTTAGTATTGCTTTGCACGATGACCACCATCGGTAGCGATCCAATTTCAGAAACCAAAATGGTACAAGACGACAAGTACGCACAATGTCTCACAAAATCGAGTTCCGAATGGGGAAGTAATTGTGGATCGTGTTACAATTCATCGAAGAGTTACAGAGTGAATATGAAAAATGTTTGTGATGAAAAATTGGATGTGAAATTAGTTGTTCAGGAGCAATCTATGAGATGGAAAACTTTTAATCAGAATAATATGATGCCGGGTGATAGTTTGAGTGGTTATGCTTGCGAAGGAACCGGCAAGTACGTTTTCTGGGCTCGAAAAGCTGGAGATAACACCGTGGTTTTTCCAACCGATGAAGAGGTTGAAAAGGAGTTTGCTCCGAAGAAATAAATAGTGGAGAGTTTGGTGGAGGGTCTAAATAAAAACGGAGAATTATTAGTGATAAAAATTATTTTCACATACAGAAAATCTCTCCGTGACCATATTGCCTCCTATCCTCCGTGTTTAATGCACCTCCACTAAATCGCCTTCGGCAAACTGTCACCGCAAGACCCTCAATCGAATTGTGTGCGGCGCGTATTGTTGATTACGGAGGCCGGATGCCGAAGGCCGGGTTTTTGCGGCGCGTATCTAAGCGAAAAAAGACTTACTTCTACGCAAGTTCAACTGTTTCACCCTTTGCAGGAATATAAACATCCTTAATCCCTGCATCAATCAGTTTTGATTTGAACGAATTCATGGCATCAATGTCACCATGCACAAGAAATAGTTTTTTAATTTTAGAAAAATCCTGACATTGGAGATACTCAATCATTTCTTTGTAATCGGCATGAGCACTGTAGGCATCAATTTTATCGACTTTCGCAATCACATCAAATTCATCACCAAAAATTCTTACTTGCTTCTCCCCTGCTGCCAATCTGCCTCCAAGACTCGTTGGTGTGCAATAACCAACAATAAGAATCGTATTTTTTGAATTGGAAATATTATTTTTAATGTGATGTTTTATTCTTCCGGCCTCAGCCATTCCTGATGCAGAAATAATTATGCAAGGCTCTTTTAATTTATTAAGTGCTTTGGAATCTTCGGCATCAGTAATAAAATGAAGATTTTTAAAATAGAAAGGATTATGATCACCTTTGGTCATATAGTCCCTTAATTCGGCATTAAAATAATCAATGTGTTGTTCAACAATGCGTGTTGTTTTTACCGAAAGTGGACTGTCAACGAACACTTTTATGGGAGGTAATTTCCCTTCAAACTCCATTCTGTCGAGGGCATAAATAAGCTCTTGAGTTCTGTCCAAACTAAAAGCAGGAATAATGAGTTTGCCTTTGTTGGTTACACATGTTTCAACAACAGTATTTAACAAATGAGCTTCAGCGTTCAATATGGGTTCATGCAAACGATCACCGTAAGTAGATTCACAAATTATATAATCTGCCTGATCAAAAGGTTGAGGCTTTCGCAGAATTTGATCGCCGGGACGTCCGATATCCGCACTAAAAAACAAACGAATTTCCTTATTTTTTTCTTTAATTTTTAAGCTCACCGCGCCACTGCCTAGCACATGACCGGAATCGGTGAGGTAAAAAGAAATTTCATCGTTTAACTTCTTCCATGTTTTGTATTCAACGGTTTTAAAAAACTTCAAGCATCTTTCTGCATCTTCTTCAGTATAGAGTGCTTCCAGTGGAGGCTCATTTTTTCGTTTTCTTCTTTTATTGATGTATTGAATATCCGATTCTTGAATAGATCCGCTATCCATAAGCATCAATTCACACAGATCTTTTGTGGCAGGCGTACAATATATTTCACCTCTGAACCCCTCTTTGACCAACCTCGGAATTAATCCCGAATGATCGATATGGGCATGACTCAATATCAGAAAATCGATATCGGAAGGATTAAAACCAAAATGACGATTCAGCTCATCACCTTCGGCACCCATGCCTTGAAAAAGACCACAATCGAGCAAAACTTTTAATCCTCCGTCGGTAGTAATGAGGTGTTTGCTACCTGTAACTGTTTGTGCTGCACCGTGGAACGTTACTTTCATATATTTAATTTAAGTCACAAATTTAAATGGTTCTGTTCAATTATGGGGAAAATATTAAATTTGTGTTTCATTACTGAAGAATTGCTAATGCGCATCAAAATTAATCGGAATTACATAAAAACAAAAATATGAATTTAGGAGTCCATTGTTCCGTTTCAGGAGGATTAGAAAAAGCATTTGACGAGGCCAAAATTTTAGGTACCGATGTAATGCAAATATTTACCAGGAACCAGCGTCAGTGGAGTGCCAAGCCGGTGTCGCCGGAAGAGCAAAAACTCTTTAAGGATGCCGCAAAAAAATCGGATATCAAAGTAACGTTCTCTCATTGCTCCTATCTCATCAATCTCGCTGCCGAAAATGAGGAGATACGCATGAAATCTATCGCAGCACTTCAACAAGAGGTGGAGCGTTGCACCTTATTAGGTCTTTCATTTTGTGTTCTGCATCCCGGTGCGGCCGGAAGTCAGGATTTTGAAACGGCGATGGCGAAAATTGCTGATGGTTTAAAAATAGTATTGAAGAATACTACCGGAAGTAATGTGATGGTATTGTTAGAAAACACAGCAGGACAAGGCACCAGCTTAGGAGGATCGTTTGAAAACTTGAAACAAATCAGCGACCTCACCAAAAGCAAACGCATAGGCTATTGCTTCGACACCTGTCATGCTTTTGCAGCAGGTTACGACATCCGCACCGAAGCCGGAACGAAAGAAACATTTGAAAAGTTTGATGAGATTCTAGGCATCGAAAACTTAAAAGCATTTCATCTCAACGACAGCAAAGGCGATCTCGGCACCCACCTCGACCGCCATGAAAACATTGGCAAAGGAAAACTCGGAGTCGAACCGTTTGCCTACATCATGAACAATTTTTTAAAAGTCCCGAAAGTGATTGAAACACCGAAGGAGGATGATTGGGATAAGGTGAATATTGGGGTGTTGAGGGGGTTGGTTTTATAGTTTTATGGTTTTATAGTTTTATGGTTTTATATTTTATGGTTTGTTAGTCTTATTGGTTTTTGGTTGTTCGTTTGATCCGCCCATCGGTGTTTTTTAATCACGATGCCATAAATGCAGGCGATCCGCCCATCGGGATTTTTAATCACGATGCCATAAATGCAGGCGATCGCCCATCCGGATTTATAATCACGATGCCATAAAAGATTTAATCCCGAAATCAATATGCAGGCGATCGCCCATCGGGATTTTTTTAATCACGATGCCATTAATACGGGGATTTTTAATCCCCGAAATCATGATGTGAGCGGGAATTTTTCAATTGTGAAAATCCTTACTCTCGAAGTAGGACTTCGCCTCATAATGTGCATCTGGTCTACTTATTGAAATTTTCGCCTGCCTCCCGCGTGATGGATTATTTTTCTTTGATGTTTCTTCGTGCGGGAGGTCTCGGTCGTTACGGTTTACCCCAGCCTGCCTGCTCGCCACCAATATTAATCAAATGTAATCAGGCAAGAAGGCTGGGGTTATACAAATGATAAAAACATGGCATTTTTCATGCTCAACAAATTCTCAAGGGATTTTTCCATTTGTATTTGATTCCCGACACAATTATGTCGCAACAATGAAAATTTTACTCAAGATGATGTTTTTACACTCGAGAATGTTTCGGGGATCGGAGATCCCCTATATTAATACAGTGTGGAATTGCAAATTCCGCACGGCGGGAAAAGTTGATTTGTTGATTTGGTAATGTGCAAATGTGTTGATGATGGGTGAGATCCCTTTCCGATTTAGTACATGTCAGGTCTTCTTAAACGCCAAAATGAATTGCTCACTTGTCACCCATCCACTAAGGATCCGTGCAGGCTAAGTCAACTTTACCTCACTGGTCACTGGTCACTGGTCACTGGTCACTTGACACAAATCATTCTTCAAAGGAAAAAATATCTTTTCTACGAAAGTCAACTGGTCACCGGTAACTGGTCACTAAACATCAATCAAGGAACATTTCACTTTCCACTTGTCACCCGTCTCCTACGGATCCGGGCAGGCTTGTCACCCGTCTCCTACGGATCCGTGCAGGCTGTTACCCTGGTCACTTGTCACTGGTCACTGGTCACCCGCCCCTTCAACGCAAAGACCAATGTGGTCGGGCAGGCTTTATTCTGATAACGATTATTTTCATGCTTAAAAATAATCTCAAAGATGCAGTACCAATCCATCGTACGCGCAGGTGATGTGTTTCGGCAGTTCGGCGTTGACTTCGGTGTGGAGGCCGAGTTGGTGGGAGATGTGGGTGAGGTACGCTGCCTCCGGATTTAGTTGATCAATGACTTTGATGGCTTCGTTTAGAGTGAAGTGTGATACGTGAGGCTCGCGGCGGAGGGCGTTGATGACGATGCTTTTTGAACCTCTTATTTTTTCCATCTCCTTTTCAGCAATATGATTCGCATCGGTGATGTAAGTAAAATCATCCACCCTAAATGCCAACACCGGCAAACGGTAATGCAAAACTTCAATGGGAATTAATGTTATGTTGCCAATTTGAAAAGGTTCGTTTCCGATGGTATGCATTTCGAGTTCGGGCACACCCGGATATTTATAATCATCAAAAACATACGGAAATTCACGGTGCAATGCCTCCTGAACTCTTGTGGTTGCATACACATTTACTTTTTCCTGATGCACATAGTTGAAGGCACGGATATCATCCATGCCTGCAATGTGATCTTTATGTTCGTGAGTGAATACCAATCCATCGATGTATTCTACTTTTGCCCGTAGCATTTGCTGTCGAAAATCGGGACCTGAATCGATGACTACAGTGGTGCCATCCTTCTCAATGAGGATAGAACTTCGTAAACGGTTATCTTGTGGATTGGATGATAAACAAACTCTGCACTTACAGGCGATTACTGGTACGCCCTGTGAGGTTCCGGTGCCGAGAAAAGTGATTTTCACTCGGGTGTCTCCTCCACACTTTGTTGCTTCAACACCATTTTCATTAACTGTTCATACTTTTCACCCTGCATTTCTTGTGTCGTAGCAATCACTTTCAAAATTTCAATGAGGGTGTTGATGCGGCTTTCAATGGCAGCAAACTTATTAACCACTACAATTTTGCGGTCTTCCATAATGCAATAGCCCGATTTGAAATTGCCCTTTTCGTACCGGACTTTGTAGGAATTTTCTTCAAAGATTTCCTCTATTTTTTTTAAAAGCTGAGGGGTATATTTTATCATACTCGATAAGGTTCCTGTTGATTTTATAGTATTGCAAATGTAGGGCAAAATCCGGAACCGAATGTTAAAAGTGAGCGGTTTTCGGACATCGTTTCAAAACAATTAATTTACAAACAGTTACACGTTAAAAACTATATTAAATCGGTAGTGTAATTACTTTGATTCATCATTTTTTATCTTTTCCTTTGCAAAATTGCCAAAAAGCGGTCTCCGGAAGAGATTTTGCTCCATCGATTTAAAACATACTTTCAATGAAAATAGGAATCCCTAAGGAAACCAAAGAAATGGAAAAACGGGTTGCCCTCTCTCCGGATGTGACTAAAAGTCTGGTATCAGGCAGGTTATGAAGTGGTTATAGAAGCCAACGCCGGTACAAGCTCCTACTTTGCCGATGATTTATATACCACTGCAGGTGCAAAAATTGAGACCGATAAAAATCTGATTTATAGCTCTTCAGATGTGATTCTGAAAGTCAATGCCCCACTTCCTGATGAAATTTCGAAGATGAAAAAAGGTGCTGTTCTGATTTCGTTCATGTGGGCCTCTATCAATCCTGAGTTGGTTGCTGCTTGCGCAAGTGCAGGAATCTCTGCATTTTCGGTGGATGCTATTCCACGTATTTCAAGGGCTCAAAAAATGGATGCCCTTAGTTCACAAAGCAATCTCGCAGGTTATAAAACTGTGTCTCTTGGGTGCAAACGCTCTCGGTAAAATTTTCCCATTAATGATGACTGCCGCCGGAACCATTAAACCGTCTAAAGTGGTGATCATGGGTGCCGGTGTTGCAGGTTTGCAAGCGATTGCTACTGCCAAACGACTCGGTGCCATTGTAATGGTTTCCGACATCCGTCCCGAAACAAAAGAACAAGTGGAATCTCTGGGCGGAAAATTTATTGAAGTAGCCGGTGATGATAGCATCAAAACCGAAGGTGGTTATGTTAAAGCTGTTTCCGAAGATTTTTTGAAGAAACAACAGGAGTTGATTTTTAAACATGTTTCTGATGCAGATATCGTTATCACCACCGCACTTATCCCCGGTAAAAAAGCTCCGGTGCTTGATCACCGAAGACATGGTAAAGAACATGAAAATGGGTTCGGTGATTGTTGATATGGCCGTTGAACAAGGTGGAAATTGTCCGTTGAGTGAAATGAATAAAACAGTGATCAAACACGGCGTTACCATCATCGGTGAATCCAACCTCCCTTCCCTCCTTCCTATGAATGCTAGTGAATTGTACGCTAAAAATATTCAAACTTTTCTTGATTCATCTTTCTACAAAAGATGGATTCAAATGGGAGATGGATGAGGAAATTACCAAAGGATCACTCATCACTCACAACGGTGCAGTTGTTCATGCCTTCATTACAAAAACAATAATAAATTTAATTAGATAATTATAACCATACATGGAAGCAATTCTGGATTTTATAGGTATTAACAAGGAAATCATTATATTTTGTTATCCTTTCCATCTTTGTTGGAATAGAAGTAATTGGTCGTGTACCAACTGTTCTTCACACACCATTAATGAGTGGAGCAAATGCCATTCACGGAGTAGTAGTTGTAGGTGCAATTATTGTAATGCTCGATGTGGATTGCAACCGATTACGTATCGCTGGCCTTGGGTTTTGTTGCAGTTAGTGCTCGGAACACTTAACGTAGTTGGTGGATTTGTTGTTACCGATCGCATGCTTGAAATGTTTAAGAAGAAAAAATAAGTAATACCTTTTTTACACTATCAACTTTCTATTTGAAACACAAATTATGATCCAGAATATACTAGAATTAGTTTACCTCATTGCATCTGTAACGTTTGTGATAGGATTGAAGATGATGAGCAATCCCAAATCTGCACGACAAGGGAAATTTGATTGCTGCAGGTGGAATGACTATTGCAATTATCGGAACTATTTTTCTTTATGAAAACGGATCACGGACTTACCACTCGTGAACCAATTAAAATGGGACTTATTTTTCTAGCTATTGTCATAGGAACAATCATTGGTTGGATGACCGCGAAGCGTGTGCAAATGACCAAGATGCCTGAACTTGGTTTCGATGTTCAACGGAATGGGTGGTGCGTGTGCTGCGATGATTGGTTTGATGGAATTTCATCACAATGTTGGTAATACCGGTCCGCAAATGGCAGTGATTCTGGGAATGATAATTGGTAGTGTTTCCTTTTCGGGAAGTGTAATTGCGTTCCTAAAACTGAATGGTACCATGCAAAAGCCAATCAGAATTCCTTCTTATAACATTCTCAACACTATTATTCTTATTGGTGTATTAGTTTATGGCGGCTACATGATTTTTAGCGGAACATCAAGTTCTTTGCTGCTCTATCTTCTATTTGCATGCGGCATTGTTTTACGGAATCATGTTTGTAATTCCCATAGGTGGAGCCGATATGCCGGTAGTAATTTCTTTGCTGAACTCGTTTACCGGATTGGCTGCTGCCTTCGGAGGATTTCTTATACGACAACAAGGTAATGCTCACCGGTGGAATTCTAGTTGGATCTGCAGGAACACTCTTAACAATTGTGATGTGTAAAGCAATGAACCGCTCTTTGTGGAATGTTATTTTTGGTGCATTCGGCGAATCGGCTGCGGTGCTGCCGGAAGCTCTTCAACTATGAGTGGAAGTATAAAAGATATAACCATCAATGATGCTGCTGTGTTGATGAATTATTCTAAAAAAGTAATTATTGTTCCGGGATATGGATTGGCAGTGGCACAGGCGCAACATGTTATTCATGAGCTGGAAGAATTGCTTGAAGAACGTGGTGTTGAAGTTAAATATGCAATTCATCCTGTTGCAGGACGTATGCCTGGACATATGAACGTATTGCTTGCAGAATCGAATGTTGATTATGGAAAGTTGGTGGAGATGGAAGAAATTAATCCTGAATTTAGTACCACCGATGTGGTACTGGTTGTTGGTGCCAATGACGTGGTGAACCCTGCAGCTAAAACAGATCCCTCCTCGCCTATTTATGGAATGCCAATTTTGGAAGTTGAAAATGCGACTAATATTTTGATCAACAAACGTTCGATGAATGCAGGTTATGCAGGAATTGAAAATGAATTGTTTTATAATCCTAAAACCAGCATGCTTTTTGGAGATGCTAAAAGTGTTTTAACTAAGTTGGTTACGGAACTGAAATCTATGTAGTACTTTTCATGCAGCAACTCACTCCTCAAGGAACCGGCTTGTACAGCAATATGCAGGCCCTCAGAGGAATTGCTGCATTACTTGTTTGTTGTCACCATTTCAGAATTTCATTGCCGGAATCATGGCGGGATATTGCATTCGAAAATGGTTGGATTGGAGTTCAGATTTTTTTTATGATTAGTGGATTTATAATGGTGCATACAACCATGAAAATCAAGGATGATTTTAAAATGAACTCGCTGAAGTTTATGCTAAAAAGAATTATCCGTATCGTTCCACTATATTACTTAGTTACATTACTGTATATAGCTGATGATATTAAAAATGAAAACCTATCAGGTGAGTTGTCGTTGCTTGTGAAATCACTTTTATTTATTCCTTCATTTATTACTAAAGGTGGGCCCTACTATGGAATGCCTTTACTTGAAGTAGGATGGACACTCAACTACGAAATGATTTTTTATTCATTATTTGCAGTGTCAATTTTATGGGGCACAAAAAGATATTGGTTTGTATATGCAATATTCACGATCTTAGTTTTTATAATTCCTATATTATATGGATTTTCCGTATCAAATAATTATAACGTGTATAGAAATTACCCATTTGAGTATTTGAATTTTTTAACAAATCCAATTTGGTTACATTTTATACTCGGAGTTACTTTAGGACTTATTTTACCTAAATTAAGATTCAATACAACATTCGTTAAAATCAGTTTACCTATTGGTATCATCTTGTTTTCGCTATACTATTTTCGAGCGTTACAACTTCCATTTAATGCAGTAAACGATTTAATTTTTTGTGGAATATTAATGATTTCATTTCTTTTGAACGATATGAAGGCTGACGGAATTCAACTTCCCAAGCCAATGGTAATCCTGGGAAATATATCATTCTCCATTTATTTATTACACCCTTTACTATTTAGCTACCAGCGCACCATTTTTGAAAAATTAAACCTCCATTCCTACGTTAATACAACCCCCTATTTTGTTTTGGCCATCATCACAACTATTTTTATAGCAGCATTGTTCTATTTTTTCTTCGAACTAAAGGTCACGAATTATCTTAAAAAGGTAACTTTTAACAATATTTGGAATAATTCACGCTTAAAATAAGATTATTTTTTTTAACTTAGTGGTTTAAATGAAGGAAGGTATGACAGAATTGAAAGAAGAGAATATCAAGGCCATGATTAGTCTGTTGGATGATAATGACCCTGAAATTTATAATCATATTCAAATACAGCTAGTTTCTCTTGGCAGAGATGTTATTCCGGCACTTGAAGAAGCCTGGAGCAGTGCATTTAATCCCATTTTACAAGAGCGGATTGAAAATATAGTTCATAAAATTCAGCTTGATGTTTTAAAACAGGATCTTTCCAGATGGGCAAACAACAGCTCCAATGATTTGCTGACAGGTACCTTGCTAATTTCCAGATATCAATATCCCGATTTAGATGAGGATAAAGTAAGGTCGCATTTGAATAAAATCCGTAAAGATTTATGGCTGGAACTTAATGAACAAATGACGCCCCAGGAGCAGGTGATTGTATTTAATAAAGTATTTTTTGAGGTGTACGGATTTGCAGGCAACACAGCCAACTTTCACGCACCTCAAAATTCCTTCATCAACACGGTTCTTGAATCGAAAAAAGGAAATCCTTTGTTACTGTCAATCCTCTACTCTATAATAGCCCAACAACTCGATCTGCCTATCTATGGAGTAAATCTTCCCGAACATTTTGTACTCGCCTACCAAGACATTCGCGGCAACAGTAATATCAGTTACACATATCCTGAAGCCGGTATACTTTTTTATATTAATGCATTCAGTAAAGGAAATATTTTTGGTAAACAGGATATCGATCAGTTTTTGAAAAAACTTGATCTCAAACCCAATCGAATCTTTTATGAGCCATGTTCTAATATTGATATGATTCGTCGATTACTCAGAAACCTTGCCTTTTCATGGCAAAAATTGGGTGAACCCGAAAAAGTAAATGAAATTAATGAATTGCTGGAGTGTATTAATGAGAAGTCGCTAACTTAAAAATTGTAGACCAAAGAATTTTTAAATCAACAAAAAAACTACGCTCGCCTATATATTTTAAATTGAGCAAAAGTTTTGCAGGCATAATCACTTCAATATATTCTTTCTCAGGATCTATGGCTTTGCCTAAAAGTTCATTTTCTAATGAATATTCTATCGAGGCATAATCAGTTATTCCGGGCTTTACGGATAAAACTTTGAGTTGCTCTTTGTTGTATAAATTAACATACTTTCTCACTTCAGGACGTGGTCCTACAAGACTCATATTACCAATAAGTACATTAATCAATTGCGGAAATTCATCCAATTTGTAATTGCGAAGAAACTTACCTGCTTTAGTAATGCGAGAATCATTTCCACCAACAGTAAGTAAACCGCTTTTATCGGAACCGGTATACATGGTTCGAAATTTGAATATTTTAAAATTCTGAATTATCTTTTCCTACTCGAGTTTGAAGATAAAACACCGGCCCTTTGCTCCCCATTTTAATAAAGATGGAAATCAAAATAAAAATCGGCAGCAGTATCACAAGAGCTACTAAAGATATTACCATATCAAAAATACGTTTTATCATTCTTCGATCAAATCACTGCTTAACTTTTTCCACTGCATCAGTAACAGCAGCACAAACTAATTTCAATTGTTCATCTGTAATATTATAAAATACAGGCAAAGATATTTCTCTTGCAAATGCATCATATGTTTTTGGAAAATACTTAATATCAAATCCTTGATTTTTATAAAATGAGAGCATAGGTAACGGTATAAAATGAACATTTACAGAAACATCCCGATCGAAAATTAATTTCATAATTTCATCTCGTTGTTCTTCAGAAATATCTCGAATGCGAAGCGGGTATAAATGATAACTAGTTTCAGCATTTTCATTTTGAAGAAGTGGTATTTGAGCCCAACTTTTATGTTTGAAAAAGTTTTGGTAAAAATTACAAATATATTTTCTCTTAACAAGCATATCAGAATCATATCTTGCAAGCTCTACGAGTCCTATAGCAGCAGAAAGGTCGGTCATGTTGCACTTATAACCTGCTTCAATAATATCATACTTCCAATTCCCTTTTTGCATTTTAGCAAGAGCATCCTTATTCTGTCCATGCAGCGTGTACACACTCAAATAATTATAAATTTCCAAATTATTAAATGGCTGTGGAAGATTTAAAGCAATAGCACCACCTTCGGCAGTGGTAAGATTTTTAACTGCATGAAACGAAAACACGGAGACATCTGTGAGCATCCCCGTTTTTCTTCCCCGATAAGTTGCTCCAATGGAATGTGCGGCATCTGACAAAACAAGAATTCTGCCCAGCTTTTGCTGATTTTCACCATCAGGAACAAATAATTTCTTTACCGCTTCCTCATTCACAAGTTTATTAATAGCATCATAGTCGCAGGGAAATCCTCCAAAATCGACCGGCATAATAACTTTTGTACGGGAAGTAATTGCTGATTTAATTTTTGCCGGATCAATATTAAAATCATCACCAATATCAACCAAAACAGGAGTAGCTCCACAATGCATTACAACATTTGCGGTTGCAGAATAAGTATAGGCAGGCAAAATAACCTCATCTCCCTCCTTCACACCAAACCAGCGGAGCATAATTTCCAATCCCGCTGTGGCTGAATTCAAGCAAAGTGTTGCTTCATTGCCACAATAAACAGACAAATTCTTCTCAAATTTCTTTGTTCTCGGACCTGTTGTAATCCATCCCGATTTTAAGGCATCTGTAACTTCATCAATGATGGCTTGATCAATTCTTGGAGGTGCAAATGGAATCATAAGTCGTATTATAATATTTAATAAATATAGAAATTAATTCACCTTAAAAATATAAATAGTTTGATTGGCATTTTTCGGATTTAATCGGAATAAAATATCATCAATAAATCCGGGAGTGATAGTGGTTTCATATTCCATTTTAGGAAATAGCGTTTTCACATCAGCAATCCTTCTTACTAAATTCTTATCTTCAAAAAACAAAACGTAATCAGGGTAATTCTTCAATACCATACCGATTCAATTTAGCTTGTAGAGTGTCCATAGTGTGATCTTTACTCAACTCATAGCAACCTACCCATTTACCTAAATAAAACTCCGGTGGCATTTTTGGAGTACCATGATTGGTATCTTCGAGCAAGAGGTAATCAATAGAATCTTTATATTTTGAAAGATAAACCATCGACTCAACACGAGCCCGTTTTGAATACATGGTTGTGATCATAGGCAATAGAATAATATTTAATGACCAAAAAAAGACCCAACTTCCATAAATAAATTTCTGTAACCCTAATCGCAGTGTTTTTTTCTCTATATAATTATAATAACCCGCTAAACCCATCATTACAATAAAAGGAATAATTGGAATGATAAAACGCTCTTGTTTATTAGGAAAATAACTATGAAAAATTAAGAAAACCAAAACCGGTAACATCACTAATAAATTTCTTTTGAAACTCAATAAACCACCAAAAAAAAGCAAAATACTAATGGGAGGAATCAATATTCCAAGTAAAAGCAAGCGTATATACATACCAAGGATTTGTCAAATAATTGTAAGCATTGTCGATATTGTATTGAATATACGCTATAAACTCAACAAAAGGAGTTCCCCAAATTAGATGAATCTACTACTCCTTGAATTAATCCGAAGGTAACTAAAACCCCTATTCCATAAAATATGGAACCTTTCCATTTTCCACTAATCATTAGAGCTAATCCTAATGCCATCCAATAAAAAAGAGTGATTGAAATCGGATACAAAAAGCAATTCCGGCAATCAATCCAGCTATAAAGAACCAACCCAATACATTTCTTCTTTGTGAAGCATCCATGGCATACCAAGTTGCGGCAGTTAAAAAAGGAATACAAACAACTTCAACCAAATTCCTTACACTTAAAAAAGGCATGAACCACAAGGCCGCCAACAATAATGAAGCAACTGAGGCTGCTTTAAATCCACTTAATCGTTCAGTAATTTTAAAACCATAATAAATAACAGAGAGAGACAAAATAGCATGAATTAGTCTCACCAACAACATCTTAATTTCAGGATTAAAAATTCCCACTGACTGGAGTACACTAAAAAAAAGAAAATGTAATCCTGCATAAAAAAAACTATGTCCTGATGGCTGGGTATTCCCGCTTCCGGGTAACCAATTGTTATAGTCGGTACCATCGGCCCAAGCTTGAGCAGCTTCTATAACCAAAAAATGATCATCATGCATTCCAAAACCTTTGGAAAACAATACTGCAACCAGACGCAGTACCAATCCAAGTAGAAGTGCAAATTTTAGCGGATGAGAATTATACCAATTTTTTGTCATGGCGAAGATTCTAAATATTGGTCATTTGTAGATTCAGAAAACAAAATTGCAAAAAATACTGCAAAAAATGTAGACCCTGCGCTTACCTCCAAAATTGATTCGGTGAACATGTTTAAAATTATTATAATTAAAAACATCGATGCCAGACCATTTCGTGACTTAAAGTGCTTGTAAAGATGCAGCTCCAACAGCTAGTAGCAGTAACAAAAAGCCAAAAATTCCCAAAGCTGCAAACGATTGCAAAAACTGATTATGTGCATTTAACCGAAGATTGAAAATTTCAACAAATCCCTTTGAATTATACATTTTTACCAATTCATCCTTAACATCACCGGTTCCGGTTCCAAAAATGGGATTTGATTTCACCAAATCAAGTGCACTTTCCCACGCCTGAATACGCATACCAGTGCTCTGTACTTCAGCAGCCGGAGGCGCTGTTACTTCACTCGTCATTTCTGCCATTCGGGAGGAAGTAACATTTGAAAAAAATGAAAAGTAAACTACCGATCCCGTAATAATCAGCATCAAGGCAGATAACTTCATCTTAAATTTATTCGATTTCAAGAGACTAAATCCAATGAAAATGAAAGCAGTAATATCAGTAACAAATTCCGGACTTTGCGTCCAGCAAAACTATTGCAATCACGAACAATCCAAACATCATTAAAATTGCTGAAAACTGTGGAAATGAATTCACTTTCTAGTCATCTTCACTAACTTATGAAATAAGAGCGCACATCCGAAACATAGGAACATCGAAAAATATCCGGGGTGAATAAAATAGGAGAAATCTTTGTACAAAAAATAATTGAGTCCCTCGCGAAAAATAAAACCAGATGGCTCGAGCAAGGCAAAATAGTACGGCGAATACCAAACCGTAAATAAAATACATAAAATAATTGCTGCTGTTGTGAAATGCTAATTCTGTTTCCAGGTAAGAATGTTAGAGGCAATAACAACAGAGGCAGTTTTAATTGTCCATCTAGTCCGGCATAACCAAAATTAGTTGTCCACAGTAAGCCAACTATATGATAGATATAAAATAAAATAATAAAGAGAAAAGGTTTGTTCGCCACTATGGCTTTGATTGAAAATGACTTTAGGGTTTTCAAAATAACATAGAATCAAATTTAATGACTATAAAAGGAGTCAGCCATTTCGGATAAAAAGGAATCAAAAATACCATAGCGAATAAAACATAATGACGCCACTATGAAATGTGATGACTAGGCTTGTCATATCTTCGGCTTTTTTCCCATCCATACCAACAACAAACCTTTTAGAAACCACTTCCATAGGAGAGGTGTAGAGTTGGATAGATTAAAATCATATACAGACTCTTCATTATCGACCCTTTGCTTTTAAAAGAAAACAAAATCGGGTGGAACCTGACGATCCCGAAACTCTTCCCCATGATGTGCACTATGACGGCAGCCATTATCGACGGCTCAACCACCAGACAGCCAACCGGAATGTTTCCATGCGCTTTCGGCAAGATCGTGCTCTGGCGTTTCGGCTATCGGGATTGGCAACGCGAGGGGGGTGAACCGACCTGGTTTCCCTTGGAACGGACGTTGGGGTTGCTGGGCGGGGCCGACCGGCCTTGACCTCGGCCGTGGGGCGGTACTTCGCCGACGCGGTGCGCCACGCAAGACGTCGTGCTGCATGCCTTCGTCGCGAGCACGGCGTGATCTGGGGCACGAAGAAATTGCGGGAAGTGACCGGTCAGTTGGCCGAGGCACGCACCCGTTCAGCGGCAGGCACAGGCGGCCAAGGTCCAGAGTTGGTTGAAAGAAGCCTTTGATGGGAAAGGAAATCGGCGGCCGGTGCTGTCCGTCGGTCGCGACGGGATCACGCTGGGGATGCAGCCAGGCGATTCGTTCGAGGTGGCCACGGCGGCCACCGTGACGGTCTACGACCGTCGCGGGACACGCCTGGGAACGGTGTATTTGGCTCAGCCACCGGAATTGGGACAGCACACGATGACGGACGAACTCACCGCCGTGATCCAAGCGATCTTTGCCGGTTGGGAAGGCCCGCTGCCGCGGCTGTGCTATGTGACGGACGCCGGGGACCAGGAAACGGCGTATTACCGAGACGTGCTCCGGCCGATGCGCCATCCACGGACCGGGCAGCCGTTGGACTGGCAGCGGGTGGTCGATTACTATCATGCCAGCCAACGCATCACGACGCTGGCGGAGGCACTGTTCGGCCAGACACAGGCGGCGGAAAGCTGGGCTCGGCGCATGCGTAAGGCGTTGCTCAAACCCAATGGTCCCAGCCGCGTGCTGCATGCCGCCGCGGTGCGCGCCAGTCGTCACGGAGTCATTGCTCATCGCAAACCAGATTATCGCCGCGCGTATGAGTATCTTCGTACACGCACCCAGTTCATGCAGTACGGGGAGTATCGGCGACAGCACCTGCCGATCGGCAGTGGCGTGACCGAGTGGCCTGTAAGACCGTCTTCACGCAACGGCTGAAACTATCCGGGATGCGGTGGAAGCACGAGGGTGCCCGGACCGTGTTGACACTCCGTGTGATCCTGCTGAGTGGGATCTGGAGCGAAGTCTACGCCACGGTACTGGAGTCAGCATGTGCGACACCGATACGGACTTATGGCACGCCACCGGTCCGAAAACACAAAATTGCCGCTTGAAGCTGCGCACCACGGAGACGGCACCCTCTACTTCTGGCAAGTAATTTATCTCTATGTCCTTACGTGTCCCCTCCGATCTTGACATTCGGCGCGCGGAACACGAGCTGCTTTGGGCTTTTAATCTCGTACGCGATCTTGCCGGTCAACTCCTTGCCATCGGATTCAACGCCAGACATCGTGCCCTCCCACAACGCGTCATTTGTCTTGGAGTACCGCAGTGTGTTTGTCGAACCGCCTGTCCAGTATTCCGTCTCAACCAGCTGCTTCCTCGCCGGATCCCACCCGCACACAGCGAGTGCTCGGGCCGTTCCTCCTGCGTCTTTCCACAGAGTGTCGTAGGTGAGGCAGTGTTTCCCGTCTGCCCATTTCCACGTGTTGACACCCGACATGGCTCCCTCCAGTGCCACACCTTCCATCCTCCACTCCCCGACGAAATAGCTGAAAAAACTCAAGACTTCTTGCGGCACCGCGACCTTGACTTGGTCGGCCTGTCCCACGACCATCGACGCCGCCAACACAATCGATGTGCTCAACATGAGTATGCTCCGTGTTGCGACAAAGAAGACACAACTGCT
>CAWFDA010000049.1:0-23068 GCA_963814475.1 uncultured Bacteroidota bacterium
ACAACAAATCAAGTTGAAAATAGAGAATTAAAGGTATAAAAAAGTAATAAAACTGATTGAATATCATCAATAATATTAGATAAAAAACAAACCCTGCCGGTATCAAATGTCGAATTTTCATTCCTGAGCTCACTTTTTTTAATACCAAAGGTTTAAATAATCCGTATTGATAATATTGTTTAAATAAGACTCCTGAAAGTACTCCTCGGACTATAAAACGATTTAATTTCAGGATTTAAATAAATAGTTTTACCAAGGCTTTTAGCTCGATAATGAAACTCATCATCCTGGTTTCTGATCATATCAGTGTCGAACATTCCTACATCCTTAAAAATAGAACGCTTCCAGGCACCTAAATAAACCGAATCAACAAAACCCTCATGTTCTTCGTTATGAAATGAGCTATCGCCAATACCAAAAGATGTGGAGGTAGCATCGGCAACAGCTTTTTGAAAGGGAGTAGTTCCTTTTGCTCGCATCGGTCCCCCAACAATATCAGCATTTGATTTAGAAAATGTTTCTAATATTTTAACGAAATAATCATCCGCATAAACTGTATGAGCATCCAATCGAATTACAGGATCTCCGGATGTTTCACTTAGTGCTTTATTTAGAGCAAAGGGTACAAATTTAGAGGGATTATTGAATAATTTAATGTTAAGATTAGTTGCCTGGTATTTTTTAATAATCTCCAAAGTTTTATCAGTTGAACCTCCATCTATAATTACCAGTTCTTTTTCGGTCGGCTTTGCATTAATAAAGAATTCAACCACTTTTGTGATATACTTTTCTTCATTATAAACCGGACAAATAACCGTAATCATACTTAAATCAAATTTCGATAAACTTCAAGCAACTTTTTCTCTTCGTTCGACCAGTTAAATTTTTCCGCCACAGCCTTTACACCATTCAAACTCATTTTCTGAGCAACATCCTCATTCTCCATAATCGAAACAATTGCATTTCTAATGTCAGTAGGATTATAGGGATCAACACAAATTCCTGAATGGGAAGAATCAACAATTTCCTTCCAAAGTTTAATGTCGCTGGCAATTACCGGGATTCCGGCAACCATATATTCAAACATTTTTACAGGGTAAGCATCTACATAGTTAATGATGGGATGCAAGGTAACCAATCCTACCCTCGATTGTTCCAATACTTCCTTAACTTTAGATCGAGAAGCGTAACCATGTTCAACAACGTTATTCCATCCCGGCAACAACATAGCTTCGTTTCTTAACGAATCGGGTGAAAAAATTCCGCACAAATGGAGTTTATAGGGCAGTCCTTCCATTGCTTCAACCATCTCTAAAATTCCCCTCGCCTTAGTGATAGAACCGACATAACAAACTTGTTTAGGCCGGGATAAATAAAGAGTTGAAGAACTTAACTCAGTATGCACAGGGAAATTACAAACATCGGTCACACCGGAATTAAATTGCATAAAACGATCACGAATGAAAGGTGTAGCAGTTATGATGTGGGAAAATTTACGAGCTGCAGTATTTTCCTTTCGTTCTGTAAATTTACTGATGATTTTTCGAAGAAATCCTGGAATATAATATTTAGCAAGTATCTGACGTGGAATATCCTCATGAGCATCATAAATAACTTTTTTCCCATTGTCAACTAACTTTAATGCAAACGGAATCAATTCAGGATCATGAAAATGATAAATATCGGCGTTGATAGAAAGTGCCTTTTCGTAAACCATTTTTGAAGTAAAATACATGCGTAAAATTCGATTCGTGTGACGAATTCCGGCATTGACAATTTTTACTCCATTTACAACTGCATTTTCAGTATTGGTAGCTACCAAAGTAACATCATACCCAGCTTTAACAAGCGAGGAACATTCCTTCACAAAAATTCGTGTATCACTTGAAGGGTGAATCGAAGTGAAATGACAAACTTTAACTTTCTTTGACATCAAACACCTCCTCCCATTTAGCAACATTATATAACCTCCACAACAAAATTGGGTCAGAATTCAAATTTGGCACAGAATTCATTATTGATGAAAGTAAATTAGATTTTCTTATGGCCTCATACATAAAGCCATTTTCTTTAAGCCAAACAGCCGTAGGAGCTTCAAATCCTATTTTATTTTTTCTCCATGTTATTTCTTCAGGCAATATACCTTCAGATGACTTTCTAAGAATATACTTTGAATAACCATCTCTAATTTTATAATTATTATTCAACGATAATGATAACTCCACCAATTTGTAATCGAGAAAAGGTAGTCGAGTTTCAATGGAAAAATGCATGGAGTTTTTATCTTCATAGCGAAGTAAGTGGGGTAATTGGGAAGTTGTCAGTTCAAATTCTTGAAGCGTTCTAATAGCATTGTAGGTATCAGCCAATTTAGAAATGAGAGATTTATCTAACAAAGTAAGGAAGCTCTGTTTCAAAAATCCTGAACGCCTCAATTGTCTCTTCATTCTTACAGAAGCACTGGTGAAATAAAAATAACTCTTCAAAATCTGCATTTTCGATTGACCGGAATTCTCAAAGCTATTAATCCAACCTTTCAATTTATTAATCCCACTTAACGACATCAAATAAGAGGGGTAATATCGGGCATACCCCAACAAGGTCTCATCACCACCTTGACCATCAAGTAATACAGGACAACCAATCTCAGCAGCTTTTTTCATAACAAAATACTGCATAAAAACAGAAGGACTCCCGAAAGGTTCTTCTTGCGTGCGTACTACCTCATCAATTGAATTTAAAAAGTCGGTTGTTGAAGGAGTTGTTGTGATCCAGTTCAAATCACTTTTAGTTGCTACAGCTTTTGCATAATTAGTTTCATCGTTAGCACTGTCTGTAGAAGTTGCTGTTATAGCAGTGAATTTATTTGATGCTTCCTGAACATATAATTGAGACGCCAAAGCAGCAATCGTTGAGCTATCAAGCCCTCCGCTCAAACAAGTACCCACTTTTACATCACTCCTTAACCTGTAAGCGACAGATCGGGATAATTCCTTCAAAAACAAATCGGTTGAGTCATCCAGATTGAGAGAATCAATTTCCGGATTGGTAGTAATGGAATAATATTTTACAGTTTCGAAAGTGTTTGATTTGAGGTTGAAAATTAAATTGTGGGCAGGCAATAGCTTATAAATGTCTTTGAAAAACGATTCCTCATTATAATCTTCCATACCAAGAATCAGGTAATTGGCGAGCACGTTCATGTTCACAACTGAACTTCTTCCATCAGCAAGAATCTGCTTTATCTCTGAACCAAAACGGAAAGTTGTTTTTGTGAGTGAATAATAAAATGGCTTAACACCAAACCTGTCGCGGCTGCAAAAGAGTCGATTATTTAATTTATCATATAGGCAAAATGCCCACATTCCATTGAAGTACGTTACACAATCATCTTTCCAACAATCATACGCAGCAAGAATTACTTCGGTATCACTTCCTGATTTGAACTGATAACCTTTGATTTGAAGAAGCTCACGTACTTCAATGTAATTATAAATTTCACCATTAAACACAATCACATACCGATCACTAAAATGCATCGGTTGTGCGCCTGCAGGGGAAAGATCAAGGATAGAAAGTCGACGGTGACCGAGAGCTAGATGCTTATCGTGGTAATATCCAAACCCATCCGGACCACGATGAGCAGCTGCATCTGTCATAGTCCTGATATTTACATCCGCAACAGCAGCACCCGACAAATTAACTATTCCTGCAATTCCACACATATTAATTCAAATGCTTTGTGGTTTGATACACATTTACAATTTGCTTCAGCACCGAATCTTCACCAAAAGATTGCAGAGCAAATTCACGTATGTTCTTTTGGCTATATTTATCATAATTATCGATCATTAATTCAAGTTTTCGACAGGTATCATCAACATCATTAACCTTACACACCTCCCCTACTTCAGGAATTACAAACCCGGAAGGTGCACCAACATTGGTAACAAGCACCGGGGTTCCGGTAGCAAGTGCCTCAACAATGGAAACACCAAAGGTTTCAAAATGGCTGCAGGAAATAAATAATTTTGATTTCAACAACCAATCTCTAATTTCGGTTTTATTTAATGTACCTGCAAAATGAATGCTGTTTTGCACGCCCTTTTCACGAGATAGTTGCACAAGGTTTTGCATCTCTTCGCCTTCACCAACAATTACCAGTTTAAAATTAGAATTATTTTTCATAGTTGCAAAAGCCCTAATCAAGGTATCAAAACCTTTTGCAGAAACCAACCTTCCAACAGAAACAAACAAATTCTCACGCTCAGGCCTCAAATTAATTCCAAAAAAAAGATCGCTTGCAAAGTTGGGAATCATTACCATTTTACTTTCAGCAAACGTAAACCGACTACACAAACTATGTTTCAGAAATTCACTCAAAATAATCACTTTATCGGCTCTCAAAAGTGCCAATTTAGTTGCTTCGAGTTCCCGCTTGTCAACTTTATTCTCAAAATAGACCGATGAATGTTCGGTGATCACCAATGGAACTAATGCTAGCTCCTTACATTGAGCAGCTGCATAACCGGCCCACAAATTAAAGTGCGCATGAACAACATCAGGTTGATCATGTTCTTTTAAATAGTTAGTAATTGCTTTATTAATGTTAGATGTGAACCAATACTCATGAAACCATGAACCAAAAGGTATTATATTAACAATACTGTTTGAATAAAAACAAGCTGAGTGCTCCGATTTAAAATGCTTCAATTTAAAGACTATCCATTTAAATAAGTCGCGAAAGCTAAACATGTTCAATGCAATCACATCCACTTGCAACCCCTTCTTTCTAATGCCTTCAACTTGTGCCTCTACAAAATTACCGGCAATGGTATTCATGGCTGTAGGATAAGAACTTGTGATCACCAATACTTTCATAGAATCAGTCGGTTTAACGATTCGTCGAAATTAATTCTCCATAGGGAATCACGTAATCTCCAAGTTGTTTTATCCATGATTTCTTTTTGAAATATTATAAAAATAAATCAGAATAAACGAGGTAAAAATTACCTGTGTGATAGTGATTAACAGAAGTCCGGTTTTGAAATCATCAAATACAAAGGCACCAACCAGGATGCTCGACAGTATCAAAATATTTCCTATCAAACTAAGCATGAAAAACTGACGTTGTTTATTAAGTATTACTGGAAGATGAGATACCGGCGAAGAGATAAAATTCATGAATAAATAGGGACTAAGAATTCTAGCATACACACCTGCATCTCTCCATGTTTCTCCAAAAACGAACGAGAACAAATCAGGACCAAATATCATAATAGTCAAGAATACAGGAAAGGAAATTGCTGCCAACGTCATAATAGTAGTGCGAAGGAGTTTGGTAATTTGCTGATTAGAGGCTACTTTTTCGGATGCTTCTTTATAAAATACAATCGAAAAAGAACTTCCAATCATAGTTAATGGTGCTTGCAAAATACGCATGGTTAATCCATATAGCCCTGTTGTAACACTGCCGAAAACAGCAGAAATAACAAATACTACACCTGTAACCTGGAGCATGTCGGTGAGTGCATGTATACCATTTACCTTAGGGAGATCGGAATACTTTTTAGCCAATGCTTTTAATTCCGATTTAATGAAATTGCTTTTAGCGAATGATATTTCAGCATTCCTATTGGTTCTAAAAAATGTGTATGTCAATGCTGCCAGATGGCCCGAGATATGTCCAAGCACCAGTCCGTTTGCTTTCAAAAATGAATAACCTAACGAAAGACTCACCGATGAATTTGTAATACTTTGTCCAACACGTGAAGTCGACATAAGTGCATAATTCCGCTTTCGTATATTCCAATACGTTAGTGCTTGATTTAATCCGTAAAGTAACCCTGTAAAAGGAACCAACAAAATATAAGGTGCTGCTTCATCATTGTTAAGCAAATGAGCCAATGGTTTATTGAAGAACAAAACCAGCACCATAGCTACCGACGAAACAATAAAAGCAACAGAGATAGAAAGGTACACAAGCTGCTTAGCTTCTTTTTCGTCGGAAGGTAAACCGATAGCTATCTCATAACGCCCGCAAACAATTACACCTAGAAGCGAAATAAGAGTAGTAATAACAGTTAGCGTTGCAAAATCGGTAACGGGAAAAATACGTGTTAAGAGTGGTGAAATAATTACAGGAATAGCCTGAGCAATAGTGGAGCCCGTGAAAAGTGTAAGCACGTTTCGTGCAAAACCCGACTTGGGCAACAGTTTCCTGATCATCGGTAAATGATTAAATGCCCACACCTATTATTGATGCCGGCAGTTGATTATTTGGCGTAATTCACTGAACGTGTTTCCCGAATTACGGTGACTTTCACCTGACCCGGATAAGTCATTTCGGTTTGAATACGTTGAGCTATTTCGAACGACATTGACTCAGCTGTTTTATCATCAATTTTCTCACTTTCCACAACCACTCTAAGCTCACGTCCTGCCTGAATAGCATACGACTTTTCCACACCCTTGTAAGATAATGCAAGTGCTTCGAGATCTTTCAAACGCTTTATGTATTGTTCTACCACTTCTCTTCTTGCACCTGGTCGTGCGCCTGAAATGGCATCACAAACCTGAATGATCGGAGAAATCATACTTGTCATTTCAATTTCATCGTGGTGAGCACCAATTGCATTGCACACTTCGGCATTTTCCTTAAACTTCTCAGCCAGTTTCATACCCAAAATAGCATGCGGTAATTCCGGCTCATCATCAGGAACTTTTCCGATATCGTGCAATAAACCTGCTCTCTTAGCAAGCTTCACATTTAATCCTAACTCAGTTGCCATGATAGCACAAAGATTTGCAACCTCGCGTGAATGTTGCAACAAATTCTGACCGTAAGAGGAACGATATTTCATACGACCAATCATTCTGATCAGTTCAGGAGCAAGGCCGTGAATTCCTAAATCGATAGTAGTTCTCTTTCCAATTTCAACTATTTCATCTTCCAATTGACGTTTTACTTTACCAACAACCTCTTCAATTCTTGCAGGGTGAATACGACCATCGGTAACCAATTGGTGCAGTGCTAAACGTGCTAACTCACGACGAATAGGATCAAAACCTGAAAGAATAATAGCTTCCGGAGTATCGTCAACAATAATTTCAATTCCTGTCGCTGCTTCAAGAGCACGGATATTACGTCCTTCACGACCAATCACACGACCTTTTACATCATCATTATCGATATTAAAAACAGAAACCGAATTTTCAATTGCTTGTTCAGTGGCAACTCTTTGGATAGTTTGAATTACAACTTTCTTTGCTTCTTTAGTAGCAGTTAATTTTGCTTCATCAATAATATCTTTAATATATGAATGCGCTTCTGTTTTAGCTTCTGCTTTCAGCGCCTCAACTAATTGTGTTTTTGCCTCTTCAACAGATAAACCGGAAATTTTTTCAAGCTGCACCACTTGTTTATGGTGCATTTTATCGAGTTCTTCTTTACGGATATCGATAACTTCCTGTTGGGATTTTATATTAGTGTGTGCATTATCAAGTTCAGTTTGTTTGCGCTGAACTTGTTCCGTTTTTTGATTGAGCGTGTTTTCTTTTTGTTTGATTCTTGTTTCTGCTGCTAAAATATTTTTATCTTTTTCAGAGATTATTTTTTCGTGCTCTGTTTTTAGTTGATAAAACTTATCCTTTGCTTCCATCATTTTATCTTTCTTCACAAGCTCAGCTTTCACTTCGGCTTCTTTAAGAATGGCATCTGCTTTTTCACGCGCTGCTTTCTCAAGATTGTTATTGGTGTTGCGCATAAGGAGCCAGGTAATGAGGCACCCGGCTGCAAGTGCAACCACTCCGGCAATTATTGTTAATAGATATGAGTCCATAGTTGAATGTAAATTTTAAAATTATATTAGGATGATATTGTGTTTAAATTAGAAAACCCGCGTTAAATTCTGCTGTTAATAAACCCCATAACGACATGGGTGGGGATGCCGGAACTTTCACGTTTCCTCTGTCCTTCGCGAGAAGAATTGATGAGGCCTACATTACGGAACCTATAGCTTTATTTCCCCAATTGTTCTACTGTTGAGTTTAAAACGTTGATCAGAATTTAAGCGGGCTTATATTGGTACTTTACCCTTGAGGTCAATGAACGAAACTATTTTTTTAAATACTCCGAAATAAGAGAATCAATATCTGCAACAGCATCGTGCATTTCTTGTCGCTCTTGCGGAAGCGTATTCGAAAGTGTCACTAATTCTGTTGCGAACTGCATTGCACACATAGCCAGTAAATCTATTTTATCAGATGCGGCATACTGCGATTCATATTCTTTTATTCGGTCATTTAATTTTTGTGCTGCTTCCAAAACTCGAGCCTCGTCGGCTTTTTTTATTTTCAGCGGATACTCTCTGCTCACAATGGATACTTTAATTGATACTTCTTCCATGCGGCTAGCGGTTAATCAATGCAAGGCACTTATCTATTTCACGAATATATTCGTTAATTTTAAGTTTTATATCCCGGGTATTCTGATCATTGTTACCCGATATAACCTGCGCCATTTTTATTACTTTATTTTTTTCTTCCAAATCGGCAATCTGCTTTTCCTTTTCAGATAGTGTTTGAATTAATTGTTGTTGGGAAATTTGCAACTGTTGTTGTTCCTTTACCAACTGTTGATGCAAATTTATTAATTTTTCGACCTTATTTCTCAGTTCCTTCAACTGAATACCGTGATCGTTCATTACCAATTATGAAATTAAATCTGCATCAAAGTTAGTTAATTTATAAATTTAATAAACCTATCTCAACCATTTGAATTCAAAATCATTACTTTTAAACATGTTTAACCTTCCTGCTCCGGCTCCTCAAAATTTCCGCAACAGATTGCATTGGACTTGGTTAGCACTTTTTTGTGGTCTCGTTTATTCACAATCATGTTACAGTCAAACTGATACTTCCTCCTTCAAAGCCGGCGCAGTTCTTCAAAATGGGGCTAAATTGTCGGGAAATTTCGGTGAATTACGCTCCAATCATTTCCATTCGGGATTCGATTTCAAAACCGATGAAACCGAAGGCTTTCCGGTTTTTGCTCCCTGTAATGGATATGTTTCGAGGGTTAAAGTCAGCCGAAGTGGTTATGGCAAAGCGCTGTATATCAATCATCCTGGAGGAATTACCACGGTTTATGGACATTTGAGAGCATTTTATCCATCAATTAATGATACCATAACCGCTCTTCAAAATAAAAAAGAGGTGTTTGATGTGGAACTATTTCCTGACAGTACAACTTTTAAAATAACTGCCGGTCAACTCATTGGCTTTTCGGGGAATACGGGTTCTTCGCAAGGCCCTCATGTACATTTTGAAACTCGTCACTCAAATTCCGAAAGACCATTTAACCCCGAAATAGCCGGTTATCATATTAACGACACCATTGCTCCGGTGATAAAAGCTGTGGTTGTTTATGTTCCTGCAAAAGATGCAGGGTTGGCTTTTACAGAAAGGTATATTACTGAAATTGATTCAGTTAAATCACTCAACCTGAATACGAACCTGTCTCCAAATCAAAACTTTTTCATAGGTTTTGAAGGTTATGATTTGGCTGGTGCCGAAGAAAACAATTTAGGTATCAGGGCTTATCGTTTGAAAATTGGAGATTCTACCGTTTTTAGTTGCAACATCGATAGTTTTTTGTTTGATGAAACACGTTATGTTAATGCATTGATTGATTATCCGTATTGGATGCAAAATCGTCGTAAATTCACTCTGTGTCATCGACTTATCGGTAATGAACTACCTTTTTTTGGAATCGGAGATGGCATGCTTACCATCGATGACATTCAATCGAAACCGCTATTTTTTGAGGCTGAAGATTTTAATGGAAATCAAACGTTCATTCAGTTAAAAATAGTCAATTCCCTTTCTTTACGGAAGCAATCACAGTCAAGACCTACAGGAAGTGAAATAAAATATGGAGTTGCAACTATCTTAAAAGGAAACACTTACCGATTAAAAACGCAAATTAAATCCTTTTATGAGAATGTTATTTTGGATGTTCAGAGTTTTCCTGACACGTCAAAATTAACCACCTGTCAGGTGGCGAACCGTATTGAAATTCTTCCAAACAATATTCCGATCAACCAACCTTTGGAACTGATGATCAAAGTAGCACCAAATCAACACCTTCCGGAATCAAAATATGTGCTTGTCAGAGTTGATTCTGCCGGTAACATGGATGGATATTCAGGAGTTTTGAAGGAGGGATGGTTCACCGGAAAAATCAGAAATACCGGGGCATTCACAGTGGTGGCAGATACTGTTGCACCCAAATTAATGGATCCATATTTTGTTGAGGATGTTTACACAGCAAATCTTAAATTGGTTCTCCCCTTCCAACCCGATCTTTCCGGTATTACCGATTATAAATGTTTTGTTGATGGGATATGGATTTGTGGTGAATTTAATGCGGCTCGAAATACAATCGAAATCTTTTTCCCGGGAACGGTGGCAGCAGGCTATTCCTTTGATCTAGAGTTGCAAGTTGAGGATAGAGTTGGCAACATTTTTACTGATAAAAGGCAAATAATTTACGGAAACAATACTCAAATAAACACTAAGAAGCAGGAGAAGTGATGGCAGAAAGATGGAAATGACTAATTTCACATCCACAAATTCAGGTGATTATTTCACCGTTTCTTCATCAAACCTTTCGTTAAATTTGCTGATCATCAAACTTTACGTATAATTATGAATAAATTAAAAGGCTTAATCGTTATTTTAATGCTGACCGGATTTTGTCAGTCGGCTGTTGCTCAAGATGGTTATAACATAAAAGTAAAGGTGAAAGGGGTGCAAGATTCACTCTGTTATTTGGCAAATTATTTTGGCGATAAACAATACCTGAAAGATTCTACCCACGCTGATAAATCCGGAAATTTCGCTTTCAAAGGAGCCGAAAAATTGGAAGGCGGCATTTACATGATTGTGGTGCCGGGTAAAAAGTACTTCGAAATAATTGTTGATAAAGAACAAAATTTTAGTGTAGAAACGGAAATGGATCTGTTTGTTCCTGCCATGAAAATTACAGGATCAAAAGAAAATACTGCTTTTTACAATTATCTGAAATTTATTGCTGAACGTTCGAAAGAAATTGAACCATTGAGAGCCGAATATGACTTAGTGAAAGATGATACAACTAAAGCGAATGTGGTTAGAAATAAAATGGCTGCTGTAGATAGTGCCGTTGTAAATTACAAAAATGAATTTGAAGCACAAAATCCTGATATGTTACTCACCAAAGTTTTTAGAGTAACCGATGAAGTTAAATTACCTCCTACTCCAAAGAAAGCCGATGGCACAATTGATTCACTTCAACTCTACCAAAATTACAAAGCACATTTTTTCGACAACATCGATTTCAAAGACGATCGTTTATTACGCACTCCTGTTTTTCATCCTAAATTGGAGCAGTATTTCAAGAAGCTAACTTTACAAATGCCCGACTCCATAAACAAAGAGGCAGATTATATTATCGCAAAAACTGCTCCCGGCTCCGAAATGTTTAAGTATGTGGTTTGGTGGGTGACCAACACCTACGAGACTTCAAATATTATGGGTATGGATGCTGTTTTTGTGCACATGGCTGATAATTATTACACCAAAGAAAAAGCTTTCTGGATTGATGATGCACAATTATACAAAATTCAAGATCGTGCAAAAGTTTTGAAGCCGATACTTATTGGAAAGCAAGTAAAAAATATTACTCTAAACGATAGTCTTGGAAAACCCAAATCGTTGTATGATATTAAAACAAAATATACAGTCCTTTATTTTTGGGATCCCGATTGCGGACATTGTCAGAAAGTAACACCTAAGCTTAAAGAATATTACGATGTAGTTAAATCAAAAGGCTTACAAGTTTATGCCGTTTGCACGGAAGTAGAAATTGATAAATGGAAAAAATATATTAAAGAAAAAGATCTTCAATGGATCAACGTAGCCGATCCTGAGCTACACAATAATTTCCGTCATGATTTCGATATCTCCTCTACACCTCAAATATTTTTATTGGATGAAAACAAAGCCATCATCGCTAAAAGAATTGAAGTAGAAACATTGAAGGAGATTTTAGACAAAAAGTTTGAGGAACCTGGGATGAAGTAGTGAATTTAGGAATTACATTATAGGAATTATTATATCATTCACAAAAAAACAGGAAATCAATTTTGTTTGATTCCCTGTTTTTTTTATTAAGAATAATTACTGTTTCAACATTCTCTTAGTTTGATGATTTTCGCCATCAATGATAAGCGAATACGTGTAAATACCACTGGTTAAATCTTCACCTTAAACAGTTAAGGAACCTGCGCCACGGTGACTAATTTCGAATTTTTGAATTACTTTACCAGATTGATCATGAAATAGTATAACTGCATCCTGAACTGATTCAGGAATATTTCAGTTTTATCTTTGAAAGGATTGGGAGCATTTTGATTGAGGATAATTGTTTCTTTATTGGAAAGAGAAACAGATGATTTTATAGCTGGGTTTTCTCCATTATTAATAATTGGTTGAGGGTAGTTGCAGCAGTTACTAACTACTATTGTTAATGAATCAAGCAGTGCTTTTTGTTGTTTTACTGCTGCAAACAAAATTGGAACAAATTCAGTATAATTTACTGCCATGAATTCAAATGCTGCGGTAGCAAGATTTCCGGTTGAATCATAATAGGCAGGATTCACAAAAGTTTTTACAGCATCAGGAAGGACTGATTCCACATCGGTAGCTAAAAATCCATAGCGTGTTCCTAGTGGGAGAGTGATGGATGGGAAATTATTGATTTTATATGTAAACGTTTTAACATTCAATTGATTGAAAATTGCATCTACATTGGTGACAGTAGCAAATACAAAAAGTGTAATCAATAAAAGACAAACTAAGCTTTTTTTCATAGGTGGAGGATATGTTTAACCGAAAGTAAACAATAACATTTAAAAAACGAAATAATATTTTTATTTTGGATTTTCTCCAATTTTATTGAAAGGAATAATTGCTTAGTATATTAATTGGTGATCTAAACACCAAGCTAGTGTTCAATCATTCACCAACGAATTACTGAAATCACTTTTCCATTTCAACCCCGGAATTTTACTTGCTATTAAATTGGAAGTAAAATGAATTTGAAAAAAACATCAACTAAAAATTAAAACCAAAGAGAAACAGTCACTAAAAAAAAGGAAGCCACACTTAAACGACTTCCTTTTTTTATTTTTATTAAATTTAGTTTAGAAGTGGAAATTCAAACCAAATGAAATGGAAGAAAGATCTAAACCGAAATTAAATTCAGATGATTTAAAATCATCTTGGCCTTCAGCATCGCCTTTATCGTTATCGGCTCTGTAACTCAAGGCACCCCACTCAGCGTTTACGCTCCAACGGTTATGAAACCAATATTGAATACCGGGTGCAATTCCTGCGTCCAGAAATCCATAGGTGTCTTCGTTATCGGCTCCCTTTGTTTCGGATTTTCCTGAACCAAAACCAACATTCAATTCTCCATAAAGCGAACATTTATCGCCAACCGATTTGTAATACCTGAAAAACGGAGCTACCGAAAATTCACTCATTGTATTTTCAATTGTTCCATTGTTTCCATCATCCTCTTCTTGTTTTTGGTTAGAATAACTTAATCCAATTCCAACTGCAATTTTTGGGTTGATACAATACCCAAAACCCGGACTAAAATTTCCGCCCGTAATTTTGGTATCGCCATCATCATTATAATTTCTGAAATTAGCAGATCCACTGATCCACATTTTTTCATCCTGTGCCTGAGCCAAACCCGCAATAAGCAGGGTTGCCGCCATAAAGATTGTTTTTTTCATGTCATGTATGTTTTTGATTTGGGATTAAAATTAAATCACCAATATCCACCAACACAATCAATTCACCCAAAGTTTTAAATAGGTTTATGAACAGGTGTTAGTATCGTATACAATTCATTTTGTGATATATACGCAGAATATTGCTATGACAAAAAAATGACACTTTGAAAAATAGTTCCTACCTGTTCGGCAAAAAAGAATAGTTGACATCTCGAGAGCGATGGGCAGGAAGTCGGTCACTATGACTTATTACTCTTCAGGATAAAATATGAAAAATGACCATTTTTTTACATGATGGAAACCTCTCCAAAACATGGAATTTTTATTTTATCAGGGAATTTTTACTGGAATGTAAAATGACCAATGTCAAATAACCAATGAACAATGACTCTTCCGCAGCGAAAACGACCAATGACTTAATGACTTAATGACTTAATGACTTAATGACCCTTTTTTCACTTCACTTTATGCTCCAACATTGGAACAAAACGGAATTTATCAAAAGTGATGGTGTCGAATTCAGTTTCATTTTTTTTCAAAATAGTAGTCATAACCTGCTCATTTTCAGGGCCGAGAGGAATAACCATGATACCACCATTAGAAAGTTGTTTGAGCAATTCCGGTGGTACTTCGCGAGCTCCACAGGTAATAATGATTCTATCGAAAAGTGCGTATGAGGGCAAACCTTTAAAACCATCGCCATAAAAGGTTTTGACAGAATAGCCCAAATCACTCAGGAGTTTTTGTGTTTTTGAGAACAACACTTTGTGTCTTTCAATAGAAAAAACCTTTGCTCCCATTTTATGAAGCACGCTCGACTGATACCCTGATCCCGTCCCAATTTCGAGCACTTTCATCCCCTTTTCGGGAAGGAGCAATTGGCTCTGATAAGCAACAGTATAGGGCTGTGAAATTGTTTGTCCCGCCTCAATTGGAAATGCTTTATCCTGGTAGGCCATTTCCAGAAAAGCATTATCCATAAACAAATGACGGGGTACTTCGGCAATAGCCGCCAATACGCGTTCATTACTAATTCCTTTGCCACGCAACCCTTCTACCAGATTTTTGCGCATGCCCTGATGCTTAAAATTATCGACAATCATATTCTAAATCTATTGGGGCATAAACAGTTATAACTTACATCAAAAAATAGCTGTTTCCCGAAGCAGCAAAAATAATCATTTCGGGGTCGGTAAAATTGGTTACTTTTGCAGAAAATTTCAACATGTTGAAAATCGGAGTTTTAGGAGCCGGGCACCTTGGCAAAATTCATATACGACTAATCAAAGAAATTTCAGATTTCCAGCTCGTCGGTTTTTACGATCAAACACCCTCGGTGGCTGAAGCTGTTTCAATTGAATTCGGCATTCCTGCTTTTAATTCGATGGAAGAATTAATTAATGCATGTGATGTGATCGATATTGTTACTCCTACCCTTTCACATTATGATTGTGCCGTAGCAGCATTAAAAAAATCGAAACATGTATTTGTTGAAAAGCCTTTGGCAAATTCAATTGATGAAGCACGAGCTATGTTGGCTCTTGCTACCGAAGCGAATGTTAAAGTTCAGGTAGGCCATGTGGAGCGTTTTAATCCTGCCTTCATAGCAGCACGTTCTTACATTGGAATGCCTATGTTTATTGAAACGCATCGCTTAGCACAATTCAATCCGCGTGGTACAGATGTTTCGGTGGTGTTGGATTTAATGATTCATGACATTGATATTATTTTAAGTGTTGTAAAATCAACCATCAAAAAAATAAGCAGTAGTGGTGTTGCAGTTGTTAGTGATACACCCGACATTGCAAACACTCGCATTGAATTCGATAACGGTTGTGTTGCGAATTTAACTGCCAGCAGAATCTCTTTAAAAAATATGAGGAAGTCTCGTTTCTTCCAGCGTGATGCATATATTTCAGTTGATTTTTTAAAGAAATCGTCGGAAGTAGTGCGATTAAAAAGTGTAGAAGGTGAACCTGATCCGCTTGCTGTAACTATTGATTTAGGAGCAGGAAAAGGTACCAAGCAAATTTATTTTGAAAACCCAAAAGTGGAAGAATCCAATGCGATAAAAATGGAGCTGGAATCGTTTGCCAAAGCTATAAATAACAACACTGTTCCGGTTGTTGATATTCATGATGGCTTGAAAGCCCTCGAAGTAGCTCACCAAATTGTAGATAAATTAAAATTTTCGGCACAAACACTCGCCTAATTATTTCTTTCGGATTTCAGAATGTATATCTGTTAAAATTCAATTATGTTTCAAACACATCTGATCAAAGTATTTTTGATACTATTTGCAACTACGTTTATCGCTGCTTGCAATCTCATCAATCCCGACGAAGATCCTCCGGGTTATATTCAGGTGGAACCATTTAATTTTGATCCCTCTCCTACACTTGGTGAATTTGGTCCATCATCAAGTACTAAAATTAAAGATGTGTGGATTTATGTTGATGATGAATTTTTAGGTGCTTACGAATTGCCTGCTAAATTTCCGGTGTTGAAAACAGGTGCTCGCCGACTATTACTTAGCCCGGGCATTGCATTAAATGGCATCAATACCACTCGTTCTCCATATCCATTTTACAGTGCTTCTGTACATAATGTTGTAATCCCTGAGTTAGGAACAGTTACTGTTACACCAACTACAAGTTATTACGAAACGGCGGATTGTCCTTTCAGTGAATTTTTTGAGGGATCAGGATTTGCATTATCTGCAACAGCTGCCAGTGACACAACAATGATTCAACTGCAAGGTGGTGATCCGAATATTTTTGAAGGCAGTGGATGTGGTGTTGTATATCTTGATAACAACAATACAAAATTTGAAATTAGTTCCACATCCGAATATGGATTACCTGCTTATAATTCTGCAGTGTTTCTTGAACTAGATTATAAAATAAATCAAAGTATGCAGGTTGGTTTATTCGTATTAAAACCAAACATTGCTACCGAACAAATACCTTTGATTACTCTTAATCCTACTTCGGGTTGGAATAAAATATACATTCAAATGGGCTATGTGGTAAGTTCATACAACTCAGATACGCGTTTCAAAATTTACTTTGGTGCGGTCAAAAGCCCCGATGTAGCTAATCCTACTTTTTATCTGGATAATATAAAAGTTGCGCATTTCTAATGAATAAGAGGTACCAGATTTTAAAATACATTGCAGGTGATTTCTTCGCTGCGGCATTAGCGTGGGCGTTATTTTATTACTATCGCAAACTGTATATTGAAACTGAGAAATACGGATACATTCCGGATATCTATCTCGATGATAAATTTTATTTAGGAATTTCATTGATTCCACTTTTATGGGTGGTGGTTTATGCTTTCACAGGAACCTATTCTGATATCTTCAGAAAATCTCGCTTGCGCGAATTTGGTCAAACTTTATATATATCTGTTATTGGTGTATTGATTATCTTTTTTACTTTGTTGTTAGACGATACCATTGTGTCTTACAAAAGTTATTACAGCACATTCCTGGCACTTCTAGGCTTACATTTTGGAATCACTGCAATAGTAAGGCTAACTCTTACTACCATCACCGGAAGGAAAATAAAAAACAGAATCATAGGCTTCAACACAATTCTAATTGGAAGCAATCAAAAGGCATTGAAACTGTATAAAGAATTGGAATCTGCTAAGCAAAGTCAAGGTAATATTTTTATTGGCTTCATTCATGTCGATCAAAACAACGGACATCTTCTGAAAGGCATTTTACCTCACTTGGGTTCCATTAATGATTTAAAAAAAGTTATTGATATTCATCAAATTGAAGAAGTAATTATCGCTATTGAATCATCAGAACATGAGAGTATTGGTAAATTATTAAATGTGCTTGAAGATGCACAAGTAATTGTAAAAATTATTCCCGACATGTATGACATTTTATCGGGTTCTGTAAAGATGAATGGAATTTTTGGAGCACCACTCATAGAAATATCGCCCGATTTAATGCCTGTGTGGCAACAAGGTGTGAAGAGGTTGATAGATATTATTGTCTCTTTTGCATTCCTGGTGATTCTAAGTCCGGTTTTTTTCACAGTAAGTTTAATCATCAAAATATCTTCACGAGGTCCTATTTTTTTTGTACAAGAAAGAATAGGATTACATGGTGTTCCATTTAATATTTACAAATTCAGATCGATGTTTGTGGGTGCTGAAAGTGGAACACCTATGCTTTCGAGTGATAACGACACACGCATCACTCCATTTGGAAAGTTGATGCGAAAAATTAGGTTGGATGAAATTCCTCAATTTTACAATGTCCTAATTGGTGACATGGCTCTCGTAGGTCCACGACCGGAGCGTCAATTTTTTATTGATCAAATTATGCCCATTGCCCCTCATTACCGCCATTTGCACAAAGTAAAGCCGGGTATTACGTCATGGGGACAAGTGAAATTCGGTTATGCCGAGAACGTGGAAGAAATGGTGGAGCGATTAAAATACGATGTAATTTACATTGAAAACATGTCGTTAGCCCTTGATTTTAAAATATTATTTTACACATTAAAAACTATCATGAAAGGTAGTGGTAAATAAATAAAGTTATGAAAAATATTTCTGTAATTGGTTCAGGGACGATGGGTAACGGTATCGCACATGTGTTTGCACAAAATGGTTATAATGTATCTATCATCGATATAAAACAAGATGCACTTGATAAAGCCATCGCAACAATTTCAGGAAACTTAGATAGAATGGTAACAAAAGGAACTATTCAGGTGGAAACCAAAAATAGCACCCTTGCAAATATCAAAACATTTACTGTACTTGCTGAAGGTGTTAAAAATGCTGATTTAGTTATTGAATCGGCAACAGAAAACATTGAAATAAAATTAAATATTTTTCGCGAATTAGATAAAGTTTGTCCTCCACAAACCATTCTTTCATCAAACACCTCTTCTATTTCTATTACCAAAATAGCATCAGTAACCAACAGAGGTGATAAAGTCATAGGAATGCATTTTATGAACCCTGTTCCTATTATGAAATTGGTTGAAGTAATAAGAGGATTTACTACATCTGATGAAGTGACTAATACAATTATGGAACTGTCCCAAAAAGTAGGTAAGATCCCTACCGAAGTAAATGATTATCCCGGTTTTATTGCCAACCGAATTTTAATGCCCATGATTAACGAAGCAATATATAGTTTGTACGAAGGAGTTGCCGGTGTTGAAGAAATTGATACCGTTATGAAACTTGGTATGGCTCATCCAATGGGACCACTTCAACTTGCAGATTTTATTGGACTCGATGTTTGCGTTTTTATTTTAAAAGTCCTGCACGATGGCTTTGGAAATCCTAAGTATGCGCCTTGTCCGCTCTTAGTAAATATGGTCACCGCCGGAAACCTTGGAAAAAAATCGGGCAAAGGATTTTATGACTACTCATCCAACTCTAAAGAACTCACAGTATCCTCAGGCTTCAGGAAAAAATAGTCGGCGGTCGGCGGTCGGCGGTCGGCGGTCGGCAGTTGGTGGTTACCTGAATAGCCTTGACCGCTTTTTAGTTATTGTTGTAAATATAGTTATTGTTGTAAAATTTCTTTTTTTGCTTCTTTTTTTCTTTGTTAATAAGTGAGTTTTTTGTTGAAAACCCATATATATCAGCTGGTGTAGCATTGTTTAATGAATCATGAGGTCTATTATAATTATAATTTAAAACAGCTCTTTCTGTACACTCTTCCAATTCCGCAAAACTGGTGGGCATATAGTAACTCAAAAATTGATTTTTAATCGTACCATTTATTCTCTCCGCATGGTTGTTTTCACTGTTAGTTTGAGCCATGCTGTTCCTCATATAATATTTATCAGTCAATGATACAAATTCTTTGCAGTAGTATTGTCCACCTCCATCAGAATGCATAATAGTATACTTTCCTGGAGGATAAAGTTTTAAGGCATTACCTAATGCTACCAGTGTGGTTTGCTCGGTTGACAATCTTTTCGATACGGAAAACCCGACTATAAACTTACTTTTAAAATCCATAATAAACGTAATGTAATAGAATTTTTCTCCTATACGGTAATAGGTAATGTCACTCACCCAAACTTTATTTACCCGAATCTCTTTTAAAGTAGTTACCAGATTAGGGAAGCGCGTGACACCGAGGCTATTAGTAGTCCTTACCGCACTTCTGGTTATTTCCACTTTAAAGCCATTTTGACTGCATCTTTTTACAAACTGATCTCTTCCTATGCTCTTTGGCTGGATCATCAAATAAAGCTTTCTACTGCCAAGCCCAGGGAGTTCTTTTCGGATTTCTCTTATCACCACTATTAGTTGTTCCCATTCATCTTCTTTCGCAAAGTGTCGATCCAACCATTCATGCATTGCTTGTTTGCTTATGGCCACAGTGGAATACAATTGATTAAGAGAAAAATCTACTTTAACTCGGTTGATCCAGAACCACAGTAAAGTTATTTTTTCCATTTTTTTTTAATATCAGTGCCAAATTCTTCACTGGCTAATTCAATCATCTTTTCCAAAAACTCAATGGTTATCTGTTTTTGACCTAACAGTTGCTCTGCCTCCTTTAATCTGGATTTTAGCTCGATGATTTTTTTGGCATCACTTTTTGATTCAACCACCATTTTAATTCCTTTTTTCATATGTATAGAATACCTGTGGACCCATTTGTCTATCGCAGACCGGCTCACTTGATACTCGCGTGAAATCTCGGCTTTGGTTATCAGATTTTTCTCTATATCCTTGACCAATTTCTGCTTTAATTCAGAACTAAAGTAACGAAATTGTCGAACTTTTGGTAATTGTGTTTTGGGAGGGTTTAATCTTGCCATTTTTGACTATTTTTGAGGTTAATATTGGTTCAAAAACGGTCAGGTTGTATCAGGCACGCACCGTTAGCTGTATACCTGCGTTGAGCAGGCAGGTAACTAGTTGTGATAGGATTTTAGTGTATAGAATATCATCACATCACCACATCCACTCATCATCTCATCAACACCCGCCCTTCGCACACAGGCCAACAAGGTCGGGCAGGCATCACCTCATCAACACCCACCTCGCCACACAGGCCATCAAGGTCGGGCAAGCATCACCACCCGCCCTTCGACACACTGGCCAACAAGGTCGGGCAAGCATCACACTCATCAACTCATCAACTCATCAACTCATCACCACCCGCCCTTCGACACACTGGCCAACAAGGTCGGGCAGGCCCGCCCTTCATCCCACAGGCCAACAAGGTCGGGCAAGCATCACCACCCGCCCCTCGCCGCACAGGCCAACAAGGTCGGGCAGGCCCGCCCTTCGACACACAAGCCAGCAAGGTCGGGCAGGCATCACCACCCGCCCTTCGCCACACAGGCCAACAAGGTCGGGCAGGCCCGCCCTTCATCCCACAGGCCAACAAGGTCGGGCATCGGGCAGGCCCGCCCTTCACCGCACTGGCCAACAAGGTCGGGCAGGCATCACCACATCTCTCATCAACTCATCAACTCATCACCACATCACCACATCAACTCATCAACTCATCAGTTTACAGGGCAAAACGGTTGCTTCCCCCCTTTTCGTCCTAACTCACACACGTTGGCTTTGAATCCGAAATAGATATCGTAGCCGGTGGTGTCCCACAATCCGGTAAAGGAACCTAGTCGGTCGGTACCTAACACAAAAAACTTATACCGAAAGGCAAGGCCCAAATGAGGATCGTTGTATTCATAAACTGTTAGAGGAAGAGCGACCTCAAATTTACGAGTTTCATAACGCGGAGCGATCGAAATTTGTGAGGCTCTTACAATTGCATTTTTCGAAATTGGCATTGCCTGCACAAGAGTTGCATTGGCATAAAAGCGTGGCATAATGCAATATCCGAGGATGCAGGTGGCCGCTGCCTTTCCCGTAGTATAGTCGAGTGTCTGCCTGACTGCTATTACTCCTGAAATCAGTGTCAAGATCCCTGTCAACGCAAGGATGATCCAGCCGATCATCGGGATGAATAGTAAAAATCTTAGCACGCCCGGCGAGTTTGCGAATCCCAATGTCCTGGTAAGTTCGGCCATGCTGGTCTTTTCCGGTCCTCGCAAGAAGGTTGTCCCCGATAAGTAAGTGATCAGCACCCATGCGAACCATCCCACGAGAGAGGCGAAAAACCCGCTCAGCAGGCCCCAGAGGAACCATAATAACCCTGCCCCTCCTATCAGTCCAGCCAGTCCTAACCCTATCCCGGTCGCAACGCCGGCCAGCAATGCTATCATCACGGCATGTCCCGCGGCGTCTTCGTCTGTCTCCATCTCTTCGTAAAGGCTGGAATCCATCCGGGCCGCCCTCATCATGCGGTTGATAAGCTTTCTCCATATCTCCATGCGGGCCTCCTGCGCACACCTGTACAGGTTTATTATAACAGGTTGATCTGTTCTGAATTTAGCAAACCCGGAACCTGAATTCTTGTTGGAAATCGATTCATAGTGTTAAAATATCCGTTATATTGTTCTGGATACTAATAGTTATATAAACATAAATATATTGAAAGGATAGGATAATCCTATGACTGAGTTTAATAAATTCTTCTCACCGGAATCACTTGTTTTGATAGGGGCTTCGAATGATCCGCGTAAGTGGGGATTTCGCATACTTGGCAATATAATCGTGGGCGGGTATCAGGGCAGGATCTACCCTATTAATCCGGTCAGGGACGAGATTTTAGGTAAAAAGGTATATAAAAGCATGGCGGATGTGCCTGAGTCGCCTGATCTTGCTGTAATCGTTGTCCCTCCACCTTCCATAGTTGAAGCTGTCAGGGACTGTGTTAATAAAGGCATCAAGGCTGCTGTTGTAATAACTGCAGGTTTCGCCGAGGTAGGCGAACGCGGTGCGGCTCTGCAGGCGGAGATGCTGGCTGTGGCGAAGGAGGGCGGTCTTCGATTGATTGGTCCCAATTGTTTTGGACTTGTAAGTCCGTACCACAAATTATATGCCCAGATGCCGCCTATTTACCCGCCGCAGGGTTCTATAGCAGTTGTATCGCAAAGCGGCAATGTTGGAGCAACAATAGCCCGCAGGGCAATGTTGCTGAATTTCGGCATCAGCCGAATGATTAGCACAGGCAACGAGGCCGACCTTCATGCCGAAGATTTTATGGAATTCCTGGGGACAGATGAAAAGACAAAGGTCATATTGAGTTACGTTGAAGGGTTCAAGAACGGGCGCAGATTTTTCGAGGTAGCCAAAGAAGTCAG
>CAWFDA010000050.1:0-46602 GCA_963814475.1 uncultured Bacteroidota bacterium
ACACCTAACAGCAAGCGGCCGCCAGCCAGCCTTGTCTAAATTTTATTGGCTATGGGCGGAAGGTTGGCCGTCGGAAATTTGCGAACCGTTGGCAGAAACTCTAAATTCACTTCACTATGGGATACTACATCAGAGTATTAGGAACAAAAGACCCTGATATTCACATCGACGAATTACTAGACGCTTTAAAAGAAGATGGTTTACAGGCTCAAGTCAATTTTGACAAAAATGAAACGCCTGACAAATGGACCGTTCTTCAAATTTTAAATGACAAGGGACAAGAACTTACGCAAATCGAACGAAATCCTGTTATAGACGGCGAATTAGGAAAAGAAGAATTGGATGAATTTAAAAAATTGATTCTTGACTATAAACAAATATCAGCCGTCAACTGGTTGACAAATTACTTTGGCAATGTCAAAGTAATTTATGCATTTCAAATTCTTAATGCCGGCTTCGAAGACGGCAACTTTGACATAATCAGCGCCCTAAAGACAAAAATATGGAATAAGACAGAAGGGATACTGCAAGCTGACAATGAAGGATTCACGAATGACGATGGCTATCACATTCTTTGGCAATTCCCAGACAATGTGACAGGCGAATGGAGTTGTGCAACAATAAATCTATCGGGACAATGGCAAAATTTCATAATGGACCTGGGCGACACAACTCAGAGAGAAGAATTCCAAAATGGAAAAGTGCCACAGAATGCAAAGAAAATTACGGAGAAAAGAGCAGAATGAGGATCGGAGAAGCAATTTTGTTCTGAGCAGGGTCACCTTAATTCTTAATCCTTAATCTTTAATCCTTAATTCCTCTGCTTGGGTATTCCGTTATTCACAAATATTTTCGGCAGGAGAAGGGTAGTTCCTGATACTTTTTGAACTACTCTATTTAACTTCTGATATTTTACCTTTCAATGAGAATTTAACAATTCAAATTGGACGTTGTACATTTTGCATTTTACATTGCGAACTTGCCATTTAGCATTGGAAATTCCACATTGGGCATTTAACATTGAAAATTGCACATTGAACATTTTAAATTCACGTTTTTTCGATGCCATTTTCAAAAACAGGACTCAAAAACCAAGGGTTTTACCTCGAGGCTTTTCCTGTGTCTTTTATAATGTTTTGATTATTAAAGAAATAATATTTAGGAAATATGGGCTGGGAAATAGGTCAGGTGTTGTAAATGGTGTATTTTTAGAGGGATCAATATTGCGTAAATAAGCGTTTTATACACGGTTAAATGCGAATATTTATTGCGGGAATATGTGAGTTATGGGTTAGCCGAATTTTTGTTTAATTTAGCCCTGACAATAGTTTAAACCAAGACATTTTATGAAAAACTACACTACCCAAAATGTAAAAGTTATAAGCTTAAGAGAACTTGTGATCTATAGTTTCAGGAGCATTTTAGCAATAGTACTTTTTTTTACTTTGTTTTCTACAATTGCATTTGCCCAATCTTGGCAACAATTGGGTCCCGGAGCAGGAGGACAGGAACGGGCAATTTATTTGCATAAAAATGTTGCTGGGAACAATGTTTTATATGTTGGTTCTGATGTGTCAGGAATTTGGAGATCTAAATCGATAAATTTCAACGACAGGAACAACCCTGAACAGTACAACTACGAGTATATCAGCAATCACAGGATATTCCGGTTTGTCAATAAGTTTTATCGCCCGAATACCTATGAAACAGATTATCTTTTCTCATTGAGCAGGTCTGGTATTGATCGGATCAATTTGAAAGATGAATCAGTTCCAATGAAACAAGTAAATTTAGTATTGACAGGAACAAATTTCGATGAATCATGGGTAAGTGATATATATATTGGGCCAGAATTTAACGGCTCGCACAAAGTATATTTTACTACCGGAAATACAAGAGTAAATGATGGGACTGACAAGAACCATAAGGACATAATTTTACCAGGTGTAATTGACGATTTATATTTGGGGGAATTAAATACTAATGAAGATGAAATTTCCAATATCACATCGGTTTCCTTAGCACTGTCTTCACAGTATCATGATGTATTCTGCCTGTTTGTTGATCAAGGATTAAACATCGTCGATCCGATAGATGATATTATATATGTGGGTACTGATGACGGCCTTTTTGAAATTGATGCTGCAGGAAATGTTACAACAATTACTTTTAATCCAGTGCCTGCAACATTTAAAATTACAAGTATTCAGGATTTTGATCAGAGCAACTTATTAATTACTATTCATGGATCTGGAATTTTTCTTTATAACAGATTAAGCCACCAAATTACCCAATTAATCACAGACCAAGTTCTTCTTGATGGTTCATCAACAGATATTTTCCCCCCACCAATTGGGGTGGACAACTCATTAGATTTCACTCAACTTTTCAAGATTAAGGTAAATGGCAACATACAAGGCTTCCTGGCAGTTAATGAAGTCCCTAAAATTAAAAGTGGAACTTACATAGGAGAATACATAGGATTATTTTACTGCAATGTTATTGGTGGGTTGCCAGACGGCACTTGGACCGCATTGGACATTGCTGACCCTTCCAATGATTGGGGATGGAACCAGGCATCACCACCCTGCGCAAACATCAATGGAGCCACGCTGACTGAAAACAATGAACTTTATATAGGTAAGCAAGGAAATATATTTAAATCAGAAAACCCAGTATCAGCTACAAACAGTTATGTTTGGCAACAAATTTACACTACTGAAAAAACTAACTACGATTTGCCTTGCACCGAAAAGGCATATCGGCACCGGGGATATGTAAATACAGCATTAACGTGTATATTTCCGCAAACTGCAAATAAATTCTGGGACACACAATATGACAGGTTGATGTGGTATGACAGCGGAACCGAAAAGTCGTTTATTCAAGTCACCCCACAAAGTACTGCACCATGCAATAATTTTGTAATAATGACCCCATGCACTACTGCTTCATCCACTATTTCGGATGCCTTTTTTGTTAAGGAATACTCAAACGAAAATTATGCAGGTGTAGCTGAAGGATTTGCAGGTACTCAAGGCAATGGTTATTTACTCAAAAATACTCCTCCCGCAACAACATGGATACAACAACATTCAGCCATTTGTGGCGATCCTTTGGATTATTTTAACATAGGTGGAGTTGATTATTTATATGCCAAGCCTTCCGGTAGCAACAACAATTTAATATATTTCTGGGATGGAAGTGCATGGGTAGAAAACAGCGGTTGGCCTTGGATAGGGTTTCATATAAGGGCTGTTAAGATGATTACACTCGGCTCAACAGCTTATTCAGTTATATTAGCAAATTCAGGCGTAGGTAATCAGACTTTATACATTATTGAAGGAAATTTGAGCACGGGAGGAAATTTAATTTGTTCACATACAAATACTACGGGAGATTATTTTTTAGAGAAGATTGAAATTCTTCCATATAATTTAACAAATCACCCGTTCAAAGTGCTTATTGGCGCTAGCCCGGTCAATCCAGTCGTTCCGTCGGCAACGTATCTTTTTGAACTGGATGTTGATATTTTAAATTCAACCTGCAGTTTTTCACCAGTGCCTGACAATACTGTATCATTCGTAAACTTAAATCTTGATCTGATTGATAATGTTGATGAAGGAGTTACTGCAATTAATGTTAACCAGGATCGAAATATTATTTACGCCGCAACTGTAAGATACGATACGAATGATCCTATACCGGTAAAATCACATCTTTATCAAACTTCATTTGAGCCGGCAACAGGTGTTATAAATCAAAACTGGACAGATATCAGCGGTAATATGCCCAATAAGACAATTACTTATCTGACTTCCCATAACAGCACAGGCAATTGCAATGAACAATATGTTTACGGTGTGTTAAGGGGATTAGGATCCTGGAAGTTCGAAGAGAATCCCCTTTCAATAGTTACTTCAGGTGGTATTGTTTGTTCCAGTTCAACAAACGCTATTGCTACAGTAAATGATCCCTTTGGAGGTGGCTCATCTTATTTATGGAATACAGGCGTAGTTACCAATACACTAAACAGTATTGGAGCAGGGACTTATACAGTTACTGTTACATCAGCAGGTGGCACCTGTACAGCCACAAATTATGTAACGATTACTGAGGATCCACAATGTTGCAATACATTTGTTGATTATGTTGATCAATCTGATTTTATCAACAATTCTATTACTGGCAAAGTAAACCTGAATGAAAGTGTTGTTTGTTCCGGTATAGTAAATCTTGATGGTGCAACCGTTTCTATAATTGAGGGGGTTAGCATAACCGTTCCTTCTGGTAGTCAATTGCACATATTCAACAGTGAATTATTTGCTTGTGGAAATATGTGGATTGGAGTCATAGTTGAAAATGGTGGTCAGCTTTTTGTCCATGATTCACAGATCCGGGATGCACAATTTGGATCCTATGTTGGAACAAATGGAAATCTGGTACTCAGGAATTCAACTTATGATCATAATGTGGTGGGAGTTCGTGTGAGCGACCTAAATGGAGGAATTGTAATCATTGATGGGACAACTTTTTCATGTATTGATTGCCTTGGCTCTAATCCATTAAAAGGAGGATATCCGGGGCAATGGCCGTTGCCAAATGTGATTTCTTATGCAGGTATTGAGGGTAAAAATTCAATTTTTAATATTGGGGTTGCTGGATCTGCCACAAATATTTTCAAAGAATGTTCGCGAGGCATTTCTCTTGAGAATTGTTACAATACTGTACTGAATTGTACTTTTTCAGAAATAACTTCGGGTGTTTATTATCTTCCAATAGGTGGATATGGAATATATTCTGATATGTTTAATGGCGGTATGTTAAGGCAAACGGGTCTAGGAGAATTTTCTTTTTCTCCTGCATCCTTTAAAAACTGTCCTACGGCGATTTATACACGAAGAGGTTCAGTCAGCATCACTGGCAATCATGTGGTTAATGTAAGGAAAGGAATTAGAATAGATCAGGTAAAAGGACAAAACATAAACGCATCAAATAATTTCATTGAGGCAACAGAAAAGGGGATTTTATTGAATAATAATGAAAATGCTGTTATCGCAGATGTCAATACTAACAACATTATCATTAATGGCGTTTCTGCAACCGGAATTTCAGTTTTTGAATCAGTACCACCATCTCCTACCAGAAGATTTAAAATAAACTGTAATTCGGTTACTGTTGATGAGGGTTCCGATGGCATTTTACTCAATGCAGCAAACCGGATTAATTTGTCACAAAACAATATTTCACTCAATTCAGCAATAAATTCTGCTAATGGCATTCGCATTCAGGGAAGTTCAGGTTGTGGTTTATTAGAAAACACCGTAACAGGAAGCAGCACTGGACGCCACATCGCATTTGGAACCTATCTTTCTCCCTCAAATACTTTTACAAACAACCATTCAAACCTGACGGAACTGGGTTTTGATTTTGGAAGTAATTGTGCGACGGATGAGCTGTTCAGGGGAAATACTTTTGGAGAACATAAAATTGGATTGCATTTAAATGGCAGCGGTATAATGGGCATACAAACAAATCGCGGGAATAAATGGTTCGGACCATTTGTAGTTTGGGGTGGGCAAAATGAAAATAGTACATTCAACGAAGTTTTTTTCAATCCAATCACAGTTCACGAACAAAATCCGGGTAGCCTTTACCATCCAACCAATAACGTTCCAGTGGGTGCACAATGGTTATTTTGGGATCCAACGGGCTCTCCTTGGTCAGGTTCATACCTAAATCCCTGCAACAATTACTTAGCCGGAGGAGGAGATAATAATGAAAAATGGCTCACTTATACAGATTCGCTTGTTGTAAATGACAGCATCACTGCTGTTCAGTTTGAAGATGAATTGAAATATTTTACGAATCGTGAGCTACTTGAAAAACTTATTATTAATGACAGTCTGCGAAACGACAATGGCATATTCGAGCAGTTTTACATTGCAAATGCCGGAACTGCGGCAGGTGATTTGTCTTGCTCAAACACTTTGTTCCAAACTCCTATTTCGGCTCAGGCTATTGAAATAGCCTATGAATCTCTGGTAGAATTATTTGATTCAGTACTTGTTTTGGACAGTTTCGTCATATCCGATACTTCATTCCTTGGAATGCATCAATCACAAATTACCCTTGTCAGTCAGCAGATAAACATTTTAACGGATGTTGTAAATGATTTTACCGGTATTAAAGACTCTTTATCAACTGTAATCGAAGTAATAAATAATACAGTAAATCCATTAATTGCAATTGAATTGTATGAAAAGCAGTTAAATGAGTTTTATTTGCAATTCAGGGACAGTACTCAGGTAAATCAAACTATATTTGAGGACCTTATTTACATCGCATCTCTTTGTCCTTATGCCTTTGGTGAGGCTGTTTACCGGGCTAGATCAGAACTGATGCGTTATGGTATTGAAAGTAATTATGATGACAAATCCAATTGTTTTCAGCTGGGCTACTTGAGAAATTCTCAATCACAAGTTTCTGAAGGCACAAATCCTACTGAAGAAGAAATTGTAATCTTTCCCAATCCGGTTAAAAATGAATTAAAATTCGTTACGTCGGGAAAAATAAGTTTAAATCAGATAATTGTTTATGATTTATCTGGCAGAATTGTTTTATCCTCAAAGTTCCCTAACAATAAAATACTTGGAAAGCTGAATGTTTCATTATTGAATCCGGGAGTTTATACCATCATGTTTCTGGGATCAAATGGTTTTCAACACACTTCAAGATTTACCGCTATTAATTGAAAGTCATGTTGAAATCATTAATTACCATATTTTTTATAGCATACCTGCAATTTTGTGCTGGCCAGGGAAATGATAATTATTGGCCTTTGGGATATGCAAGTTATAGCCCACAACCTTTAGCTGGTGGGATGCAATTAACTTTTCCGAGTAATACAGCAGTTCTTGATACACATTCACGTCCAATGTGGTTTGTTTTTACAAATGCTGCTATGAGCAATGATACCGGGCAGTTGTTATTTTATACAAATGGTGTTTTTATTGCAGATGCCCAGGATGATACCATGATGAATGGAAGCGGACTAAATCCAAGCTGGTACACAACGCAGTTCAGCAATACAGGATTGAGATCACCTCAAGCCGATATCATAATTAAATCTCCAGGAAGTGACAGCATCTATTACCTGTTTCATAGTACAGCAGATTTTCCCTTGCCACTTGGACGACCCAGGTACTTATATTTAAGTGCAATCAATATGAATGGAAATAGTGGTCTTGGAGAAGTATTTAGTAAAAATCAAATTCTTCTAGATGATACGCTTTATCCAGGTGCAATAACTCTTACCCGTCATGGCAATGGTAGGGACTGGTGGCTACTTGTGCCCAGATGGGGGCCAAGCATAGGATATTACACTTTTTTGGTAACACCTGACACGATTCAACAAACAAACTACCAAACTTTTCCTTTCGATGGCTTGCAAGGTGGGCAGGCTTGTTTTTCACCTGACGGTAGCAAATATATCATAAGCTATTGGTGGGGGGTGTCATTTTTTGATTTTGACCGTTGCAGTGGGGCACTTACTTTTCTTGAAAACAAAGTTTTTCCTGACAGCGCCTTTTGCCTTGGAGCGAGCATATCATCAAACTCACGATATGCCTATGTGACCCATGGTGGTTTTGAAATACTGCAATATGATTTACAAGCAGCAAACATTGTCAATTCAGAACAAATGGTGGCCACTTATGATGGCTTTGAAGCCCCTGCTGGATGGAATACCAATTTTTGGATGCATCAAATTGGCCCGGATGGCAAAATTTACATCAATACAACAAGCACCACAATGGCATTGCATACAATTGAGTCGCCCGACAGCGCGGGAATTGCCTGCAATGTGCAGCAGCATTCCATCATGCTTCCCCATTTCAATGCTACCCTTCCGAATTTTCCAAATTATAGACTTGCTGCCTTGACAGGGAGTCCCTGCGATACGCTAACAGGTATCAATAATATACAAACGCATGATTTAACATTAAGGGTTTACCCTAATCCAAACAACGGAGAATTCAACATAGGTTATCAACTTCCTAAAAATACTCAAGGAATTTTGGAGGTTCATGACATTAACGGTAAGTTAATCTGGTCACGACAATTGCCGCCATGGAGTACAATGCAGCAAATAAGTCTTCCAAAATCTATAACACCAGGAATTTTTCTTGTCAGCATCAAATCAGGATATTATTTTACTATTCAGAAACTGGTAATTTATGACAATTAATTCTCCGGAAGACGGCCAACCCATAACAGCGCATTTGCCGCCAGTGGGGCATTTTTTATTTCATGAAGTATAATTTTAAAATGGAAATTTGAGCTCAAATAAAATTCTTATAAACTATTCCCCACCGGCGCAAATGCGCATTCCGTTATTGGTAATGCCGAGAGAATAAAGTAATTATAGAAATTGTGACTGAGACAAGTAAAATTATAACAAGCTGGACAGAGGCAAGTATTGATTTGGAGATAAAAATCATTACGCATTTTACCCATAAGTTTACAAACGATTTATTATTGACTTTTCCAGTTTTTGTTCCATACTTTGGCTCTAACTATGGAATGGTTATTCAGTTAGACTATGATCAAATTATTGGTAATATCATTGAGAAGGAGGGGTTTGGTTTTTCAACATTAGGACATTCTTATTATAATTATAATCGAACTTTATTTATTGAGACACTTGAAGATTGGGGGTTTTGGGGACCCAAAGAGTTAATACCAAAATGGTATAGGCACAGAAACTTCTGAAAATTCGACACTACCAATAATCGAGTAGCCTGCCCTGCCGGCAAATTCCGACAAGGAGAGGCTCTCACATCCGCAAGTGGGCGGATACGTGCGGTTCTCGCATACGGCGGTTCGCAAAGTGATGGGTTGAGTTCGTGAAAAGAGCTGTAAAACCACAATAAAATTCAATGACTAGCAATCTAATAAACCTTATTGCACAAAATAAAATCGACTTTAATAGCGGTTGCAAATTAATATTGAATGAACCAAATTTTGACTTTCAGCTAATTTTTACTGAACTACGCAATTACATTTTCAATACATTGCCGGACAAGGCAAACTATAATTCCGAAACCTATCAGAAAGCATTAGATACTATTCCATTAAAGCCAACCTACACCCCAATTGTAATTCTTAGAAGCTTTTCTACCAAAATTGCATTTAACAAACTCCAGAAGCTACCAAAATCCGAACACGAAAAAATTATTATTTCTTTGATATGGGTATTTAAACAAACTGACACAGAAAGGAGACTCACAGCATGTAAAAATGGTTGTAATCACGCGTGGCATAATATCTAATAAATAGAATTCGTAAGAAATTAGCACCTGTCACCCTCCAAATAAGTATTAATGCATAAGTACAACCGCAACCAATTTCAACACAATGAAAACCATAAATATATTCATCCTATTAGTATTATTATTCACTTCAACTGATAGCTTTAGTCAATTTAAAAACAGGCATTTCAAAGCTATTCCAGAAGGATTTTCGAAAGATTACCTGATAACACGAGAAATTGTGTCTGGTAGAAGACTCAGTTCTGAATCTTTTAAAAATGGCAATTTCGTAAGAGCTTCGGAGGAGGAGGAAAAAAACTTAAAGAATACAATGCTGTTGGGAAGTGCAACATATTTGTTTGATTACTTGAAAGAAAAATATCCTAATTTTTCACCTGTAGTTGTGCAACCTAATGGATATACATCTACATCATTTTATATCAATTTCAAATTCGATAAAGGCGAGATATACATTATCAGAACCATAAATTCTAATAATTTATTTTTAATGGACCCTTTCGCCGCTGAAAATCCTAGAAATTACTCTTTGCTTTATGCTTTCAAGTTTGAAAATTATAATGATCAAAAGGAAATTGAAGACTTGATTAAAAATTATGCCTATGAAAGCAATATGACTATTCTAACTTTAAGTAAATAATTCGTACAACCAAAACACTTTCTATTTAACAACCCGCCCAAAATGAGTTTCATTTTTCAGCACCGCAATGACCAACCATATACCGGCATACAAGTACTAATTTTTAATGAAGCTATTTGCAGTTATGGGCTGTGGTAATGTCAAAATGTTGAAAATTACGACAAAAATCTTGAAATTGCACTGAAAATCGATTGCGGCAGGCACAATTCACTTCTTACAGGTAACGAATAGTTATGCCAGATATTCCGGAAAGGCAACCTCAGCGGTTTCTGATACGCTTTATTTACTAATGAAAAAATTAATTTACCTTATCAACGCCTTCCGAAAGCTTATGGATATTTTAGGCAGTACTAACAAAGTTGGTTTTCAACGATCTTTTTTGTAGCTTTGGGAATCAAAGCGAGCCATAGAACATATTGTAAAATACAAATATACTTCGCTTTTAACATGCCGTTAAATGCGGTGACAAGTAAAAGAAATTTAAAACAGAACTTTTGCACGAACTGACGTTTTGCCCAATACTAACACTCAGAAATTACTATAAGTTATATGGAAATCAGAGATTTTATTCCAATATTTGAATGGACCATCTTCAATGATTACAAAGAAAAATCTGAAATCAAAGATACTTATAATATTGCTGACACATACAAAATTATAGCCACAGATAACAATGGAAATATTTTAGTAGAGTATAAAAATAAATTATTTCAAATCGACCACGAAGTTCCATCAGAAAATCCCTTTTTTACTGACAGATGATTTTTCGGCTTTAAAAAAACTATTTTTAAAGCTTGGTAATGTTCAAGATTGTACAATCGAGACTCCATTGAAAGAAATTAGGGAATCGAAAAAGAAATTAGTTGAAATAAAAAAGGAATGCCCGAAGGAGCTTCTTTCATACATTGAGAATGAAATAGAAAACCTTACCGAATTAATTTCCGATTATAAATTTTACAAATCAGAGGAGGGAAAAAGATATTTATTGACCGAAGAGTATAAGAAAAGTTTATACATCCAACTTGGCAAGCCATTGAGATATAAGTATATTGAGGCAGAAAGAGAATTTGAGACAGAATTAATTAAAATTAATGGTATTGGTACTAACACGAATGAGACAATAGACGAGGTAACAGGGATTTTAACAAATTTAGAGCCGCCCTTTAAAGTAGAAATCGGGACCATTTTATCGTATGAGGAATACCAAAGGAAACTCAATGATAAAATTAAATGAAAGTAGTACAGGCCGTAAAAGTGCCAACCCAAAGGGCGTGGTTTGGTTTTCCAAAGACATCCCGATAGCTACCGAGATTGTGAAATTCCAAACTTTCTGAAATATAGCAGTACCGAATGATTAAACACTTTGAAATATGATCCCGTTCGTTAGTCTGCCACATATAAGGTCACTCCTGATAAAACCGGAGAATATAAAGTATATGGAGAAATTGTTAGTAATATCCCCGGGCAAAAATATCCATTCCCATTCTCAATTACATATTATGTTATAGAATGAAAATATCTAAAAATGTAACTTATCTTCTAGCTATCTTGTTACTCATTGTTAGTTGCGAAATGAGTCCGAGAGACATTACTTCTACAGAATGGAAATGGGGAAATGGTTATCACTTAGGAGATGTATTAATAATTGATTCTGAAGATTTAAAAGGTGATACCCTCTTTGGGACAACAATAATTTATAAATCGGAATGGCGGGTATTTGCTGATGATATCATTTACCTCCGCTCCCTTCAAACAGGTGACAGTGGTGTTTACTTCGGAAAGTGGGACAAAATTAAATCTAAATGATAAAATAACTATAGAATAATATTGATTATCAAAAGTCGTTGAATATTTAAATAATTTGAAATAATTGTCTAGAGATACTTTAACCATAATTGGAGTTGTTGTACTGCATCTGTTAATAACAAGTTGCAATAGCAAACCTTTTCCCAATGAAGAGTTCAGAAAGTTCATTACAACAAATATAAATATTTCGTTTAAAGATGAAAACAGAATTCAAAATTCTGAAACTTCTTCCAGCAAACTTCTTAGAATTAAAAAGTCTGTTGTTATCGATGATAAAATTATTTGTATTTCTGCAAATGGCAGTTTAAAATGCTTAAACTTCTCTAACTTTACCCAAGACACTGTTCTTGAAGATTTATTAAACACAGATTCCTATACAGATATAGTTGTCTTTCAGGATAGCCTTTTTGCTACGAAAAACAACAAGATATTTTTCTGGAATACTACAATATGGGTTGAGTACTTGGATCCACTTCCTATCAATTACTTTGAATTGCTGATGGAAAACAATACTTATGCCATCTATGCATCATGTATGGGAGAATTCGGGAGCATTATCTATTTTTATAACAAGAAATCAGGAAAAACAAATGCAGAATATACCGAGTGCCCCAATTCCGTTCTAAAAACTAACCTAGGTTACTTTATAGGAACTCATTCACATCATTTCGGAGGTTCAAGTTCTCAATATATAATTCAAGATGCTGAAAAATTGCCTAATGTTCCTGATAGTATCAGGCTTATCTATACACGATACGACATGGATTCACAATTTACCAGCATCCGAGAAGTAAGCTTAAAACGGCAAAGCAACTACCTCATTTATAAGTTCCATACTCCAGCTGAAAACATGAGAAATCTTGCATATAGCTTTCCTGATAATGAGTTTGTGATGATTAATGCAACATTCAATACTAACGAGAAATTATACCACATCATTGATGTGGATAATCTAAATGACCCGAATCAAAGATTACTAGGAACAGATAGTCTTGGCTCTTTAAAAATAATAGATACATTAGAGAACTGTAGAGCTAATTCATCATTTCAATATGGTTATGCAACAATCATTAATGAGGATGAATTTGGAAATGGGTTTACTATGGTTAGGCATGATACAATTTACAAAGTAAATTTCATGACTACTCCTTGATAAGTAAGAAATATAATATGTAATGAAATGTAAGTTGATCAAAAACAGGGAATATATGTTGATTTCCTAATTGAATTGAATAATTAAAAGTTACTCAACCAAATAAACGAAGAATAATATTTACACAAACTAAAGGATGATTTGCTTTTATAAAGTTCCTCAAAGAATGAAATTTAAATTTTATATATGCCATTCATTAAGAAAACTCCTAATTTTAGTTGCACTATTACCACTTAATTTGTCTGCTCAAATTGATTTGATCAATGTCAGCCTTACAGATTCCAGCAAGTCAGTGATCTATATTGGAGTTGATAATACAATTGAAGTAAGGGGAATTCCAAGCGACCCTAATATCAAAATAACCGCATCTGAACTAAGGATAGAAAAATCAAAATGGAATGAAAATCAGTATTATTGTTATGCAAGTGAAAGAGGTAAAGACGAAATAAAGATATACCGGAATGATACATTAATTTTTACCAAATTATTCACCATAGACCGAATCAATGATCCAATAGTTTACTTCGGAGACCTAACCGATACAATTGCAACAGTAAAAGAAGTTTTACGAAATCCGCTTCTTCATGTTGAAATTCCTAATTGCTATTATGATCATGGATTTCGAATTTTTGAGTTTGAAGTAGGATTTTTCATTAAGTCTCTTGGAGACACTGTAATAACGGGCAGAACTAACGGGTTCAAATTACTGAAAGAACACTTAAAAATTATTGAACAACTGGAGGCTGGAGAAAAAATTATCTTTAGTCGAATGAAAGCAACATGCAATGATTGCATAACTAGATCCTTTAAACCATTTTCAATTACCATACGTTAGGTAACCATCAACTTACCATATTACCCGCTACCCGGCTGATTTGTTATGCAATTTTCACACAATACTATTATGGAATTTGCTAGCATCAAAATATGGAAACGTATTTAAAACTCCGTTAGCTGTATGATTTTTTAACACATCATCATATTGATTTTCTATAACATAACAATAAATATAGCCTAAAACATGGCGCTTTATTAATAAGGTCATTTATTTACCTATTATTGAGATTAACGAGGTTTTTAGACGGGCCACCGGTAAAGGCAATTAGTGTGGACGAATTACGTTAAGTGATAAGTTTTTAGAAAATGAATAAGTCCGCAAAACGAATTAGTTTAACTGTGTCTATTATTCTATTCTTTTTGCTTTTTACTTTGCCACTGTTTCTTATGGTATTTTTTGAAAACCTTCCAGTTAAATCGCCGCCTAAAGTTATTACCTTAATTTTACAACCGGACACAAATTATTCTTCAGGCTATACAGACGAAAAGTTTGAATCCATTAGCGTCGGCATGACAGAAAAGCAAGTGCTGGATATTCTAGGAGAGCCGTTGACTCGCTGGCGACCCTACCTGAATACAAAATTCCAGGACAAAGAACATTTCGTAGGACTACAGTATAGCGAAAGTCCTGGTAGCGGACATTATAACTTACGACAAATTAATCTTGATAACGGAAAGGTCGCTGAAATAATAAGCTATTTCTATGTCGACTAAAATTCCTTCATAATGCAGTCATTTGTTTCATTTTTTGCATTTATAGCCAGCCTAAAATAAGAGGGTTGGTTGATAAATTCAATTATTTGCCTATTTTTGAGAAAACGCGAATTTTTAGCCGGATTTACATTACACCTAATTCCCAAACAACAGGTAAAATCAATGATAAATAAAACCTATGAAACTTAAAATATTAATCGGGCTACTTTTGATTTTTAACCTGGCAATAGGGCAAAGTCAACAAATCACCAGACTTGATGGGAGTAAAATCTCTGCTAGTGCAATTGACGAAACCGTTAACGGCTTAATGAAAAAGGCAAATGTTCAAGGGTTGAGCTTGTCGATAATTAATAAAAGTCAACAACCTTATATAAAATCTTATGGGTATAAGAATTTAGCTAAAAACGAGATTTTAGATTCTTCAACTGTTTTGTATGCGGCATCATTTAGCAAGGCAGTATTTGGCTATTTGACGATGAAATTGGTAGAGGAAAAAGTGATAGATTTAGACAAACCACTTTATACCTATTTGAGCAAACCTATTCCGGAGTATGAGTATTTCTCAGATCTGAAATCTGATGATAGATGGAAATTAATGACTGCAAGAATGTGTTTAAGCCATACAACAGGACTTCCAAATGTTAGATGGGTGCATCCAACAACAGGTGTTCAAGACACCCTTGGCATTATGAAAATATATTTTACTCCGGGACAGAAATATGCATATTCGGGAGAAGGTATTAAACTTTTGCAGTTAGTTATTGAAGAAGTAACAAAGCAAAATGTAGAAGAGTTAGCAATTGAAAAAATCTTCCACCCAATTGGAATGACAAGAACCGGATATATTTGGCATGAGCGGTTTGATGATAATTTTGCGACAGGACACCTTTCAGACAACACACTCAATCCAAAGAAAAAGCGAAGCAAGCCGGTGGCCGGTGCCTCTTTGGTAACAACAATTACAGACTACACAAGACTTATTGAGCATTTGATGAATCAGAAAGGTTTAGACAAAAGTATGTTTGAAGAAATGATTTCTCCTCAAATTGAAATATTGTCAAAGACACAATTTCCACCAATTACTGAAGAAACAACAACGGAAAACAAAGCCATAAATCTATCTTATGGACTTGGTTGGGGTCTATTGAAATGCAAGTATGGCAGAGCATTTTTTAAAGAAGGACATGATGATGCCTGGAGAAACTATAACATAAATTTTATTGACAAAGGCATTTCAATTATCATAATAACGAATAGTGCCAATGGAGAATTCATTTTTAAAGAACTATTAGAAACATTAATCGCAGATACTTTTACACCCTGGAAATGGGAATCTTATTTACCAATTGATTACAAGAAGTAAAGGTACAAAGGAGTAACTTGAGTGACTGTTGTCCCTTCTGGTTGACTGATTGAATGTAGGGCATACTTCTATACTTCTTGATTATCAACATGTTATCATATATTTTTCGTTTTAGCATTTTTTTTAGTTTCAAAAATCTTAAACGGATTTTGAATCGTAAGTATCCTAAATACTTAACTTCTACTAAATCCAAAACTTATGAAAAAAATCACACACTATGGGCTGGCATCAATATGCCTTCTCCTGTTATCCATTACAGCATGTAAAAAAGATCTTGATGATCAGGCATTACCCACAACACAATCGCAAAATGATCGCTTTGGCGGAGGTTTGTGGGGTCGTTCAAATACTGTTTTCTACGCTTTAGCAAATGGTATTCAACTCGACAAATTTAATTCAAATCACTGCTACAACAACTCCCCTTCACCTTCCAATTCGGCAACCATCACCGGATTACCATCGGGCACCACTATACTGGCAATTGATTTCCGTCCAGCAACAGGACAGTTGTATGGATTGGGAAGCAACAGCAGCATTTATGTAATCAACCCTGAAACCGGATCTGCCAGAATGATAGGCACCAGTCCGTTTTCTCCAGCATTGAGTGGAACAATTACTGCTTTTGATTTTAATCCTACGGTTGATCGCATAAGAATTGTAACTTCTACAGGTCAAAATTTGAGACTTAATCCGGAAACAGGTGCAGTCGCTGCAATTGATGGAAATATTAATGGTGCAGCCGGTGCTGAAATATCCTCAGTTGCCTACAACAGTAATTTTTCAGGAGCAACCACAACTACCTTATTCGATATTGATCCTGCTACCGATAAACTCTATCGCCAGGATCCTCCAAATAACGGAACATTAATATCAGTTGGACCACTAAACATTGATGTACAAGGTGAAGGTGGATTTGATATTTCTCCAAAAGGTGCAGCTCTAGCAATTTATTCTGTTAACAATGTATCAACACTATTGGAAATTAATCTTACTAATGGAAATGCAGAAACAAAGGCATCATTCCCCGGAGTTATGTACACTGCTATTGCAATCCCAACAGCATCTGTTGCTTATGCCGTATCATCGTCAAATGAATTAATGATTTTTGGTTTGCAGCCTTACATCGGTTATGGTGGTTTATTTAATAACAATACAATCACAAAACCAATTACCGGTCTACCATCAGGTGAAAGTATTTTAGGAATTGATATGCGTCCATTGAATGGTCAAATTTATGCTTTAGGAAGTAATAGTAACATTTACACTATTAGCCCAGCTTCAGCAGTAGTGACACTCGCATATGCGCTAACAACACCTTTATCGGGTACCAGCTTTGGATTTGATTTTAATCCTGCAGTAGATAGAATACGAATTGTAAGTAATACAGGTCAAAATTTGAGATTTAATCCGAATGATGGACTATTAACAATTGATGGCACTCTCAATCCCGGTACTCCTTCAATTGTTGCAGCTGCTTATGATAACAACATTGCAGGAACAACCACAACTTCTCTTTTTGGTATAGATAACAGTAACAATAAACTTTACCAAATCAATCCTCCAAACAATGGAACACTTGTAGAAATCGGAAATCTGGGAATAAATGTACCTTCAGCGTCAAGTTTCGACATAGGAGGAACAAGTAATAAAGCATATGCTATTTTCAAAACTGGTTATACCAACAAAATATTCAGGGTAAATACCGCTACCGGGAATGCATATTTTACCGGATTTTTAGGAACATCAACTATCAATGGCTTCACAGTAGGTTTAGGATTTTAGTTAACCACAAATCTGAAGTTAGAAGGCTGTCTCCTCGGAGATGGCCTTTTTTTGTGTAACACTCTTTTACCGGAATAATCGCTCCGGAGCTCCTCAAACGACATCCATAAATTTTTAGATATCAAAAATATTTTGGTCATTTTTCACTACCACTCCTACCCTTTTTCGCCGCCAATCTCAAAATTTTAACTAAAAAAGCAAGGGATTTCTCTAAGATAAAAATATGAGAAAAGATTGTATCTATTTGATATTAAGGATATTAATAATTGGTTAAACAGAGGCCAAAAAATAGGCCAACCTTTTAATGGTGTATTTTTAAGGTTAGCAATTAAAGTAAAGGAAATTGAAGGTAATGTGCATAGTCAACTTACAATTATGAATTAACTGCGGTAAATACTTTATTTTACATTTGCAGATAGCCGATAGTGCAAGTAAACAAAAGGGTCAAACATAGCCATGGCTTCTCAAATCAAAAAAATGTTATATCAACTTTCGATAAGCTTGTGAATTAGAAAATGTTTCGGTTACCACTACTCTTAAACAAAAATATCTAATAATGACTACAGAAATCAAAGCTAACGTAACACGAGAGGACTACGCAGATTTTAATACGCATTTGTTTATTAAAAGGAACCTAAAGAAATATATCGTCTTAAGTATAGTTATGTCGCTGGCTTTACCTTTCCTAATTACCAGTAAATCTACTCCTGACTATTTTGACTTTATGCTGGCCTTCATTGTTTACAATCTTGTCTTTTGGTTATTAATGTATAACAGGCTCAGGAAAACTAAAAATATTCCAATGGAGGGAAGCCCCGCTTTAGGGGAAAGAAAATACATTATAAGTGATAGCGAATTCATCTGCGAGAATGAAATGGTTTTTTCTAAAATACGATGGGATGGAATTAAAAGTGTGGATATTTCAAAGAAAGCTATATACTTATTTGTGGATACAAATCAGGCATTCATTATACCAAGAAGAACATTTTCTGACCTAATAGCAGAAAATGAATTTGTTGAATTGATTAATCGAAAAGTAAAAATGTAAATATAAAATAAATTTACAATTGCCTGATTTTTCAATCCAGGTCCGAAAATAATTAGAATAACTTATAAATAAAATACAAAGGGAAATCACTCCTGTTAACATAATTTTAAGTTGAAAATTGCTAATTTCCTGTCTATTCACAATGCCATAAATTGTTATAGGTAACCAAAACGCAATACATTTAATATAGCATGAAAATAATTAAAATACTAGCACTGCTTCTTGTATTCACGCAAACAATTTTTGCTCAAAAGTCGGCAGTTAATGAGTTCTCTGCAATCGACAAAATAGCTTTGCAACTTCCCGATTCAATGACAAATTCTACCGAGCAAATTGCAAGTTATATAAAATCTAACTTTTCGACAGACAAAGAAAAATCAAGGGCCATTTTCATTTGGGTTGCCTCAAACATTCAATACGACATTGACAATATGTTTGCACTAAACTTCTACGAAAAGAAAGAAGATAAAATTTCAAAGCCCTTAAAGACCAGAAAAGGTATCTGTGAAAATTATGCTGTACTATTCACAGATATTTGCATAAAATCGGGACTTAAATCTTATGTTATTGAAGGTTACACTAAGCAAAATGGTTTTACCGACTACATTCCACACGCCTGGAGTGCCACACTTATTGACACTTCATGGTTTCTCTTTGATCCCACCTGGGGGTCTGGATATGTAAATGGCGGGAAATTCTACAAAAAAATAAACAACGAGTATTTTAAAGTACATCCGGAAAAATTAATAAAATCTCATATTCCATTTGACTATTTATGGCAATTTCTGAATTATCCGGTTAGTAATCAGGAATTTTACGAAGGCAAGACACACCAAAATAAAACGAAAGCATACTTTAGCTTCAAAGATACACTTCAGGAATACGAGAAACTAAGTCATATGGAACAATTAAACGCATCTGCATACCGAATTGAAGCAAATGGTGTAAAAAATGCATTAATTTTTGACAGGCTCCAACGTTTAAAACTATTAATAGAAAATGACAGACAAACTAAATCCGTAAACCTTTATAATTCAGCAGTTGTCGACTATAATGAAGCCATAAGAGGGATAAACGAATTTATAAATTATAGAAACGTTCAATTTAATCCTAAGAAATCTGACTCTGAAATACAAACAATACTTAATAAACCTGATGCCAACCTGAAGGAAGCAAAAAATAAGTTAGGACAAATTACCACCTCTGATCCTACCAATACCAACATGATTGAACAACTGTTAACATCAATTGACGATGTTTCAAAACAATTGAAAATGCAACAAGATTGGTTGGAATTATACTTCAGCAAAAGTAAATCAGGCCGTAAATCAATGTTTTACAAAGTAACCTGGTTTGGTATCCCATTAAATTAAGCGGGGAGGGAGACATTTACATTGCAGAACTACAGAACCAAAAATAATAAATAATTAGTTTATCAAAACACAATGACAATCTGGTATACAGCAAGAAACATCTTTAATAAGTCGTTTGAAGGCTGGAATAAATATATTGAATTTTCCGGATTGAAACAGGCCGAAGAAATTGTCTCTTTAGACTGTTCTTTAAATGACCCGATCTTTCCATTTGACCCAGACAATCAGGAGGACTGGAAATTCGGCATCACAACTGAAAATGAATTTTTCACAGACTGTTATTCAAGTCTTGACTATGTAAAAACCAGAGCAAGAAACGTTAGAGAATTTAATTTATTGGCGGTATGCTTTCAGCCGACAGCACCATGTAACGAAGTTTCTTTAGACGATTTTACATTTATTGGTTACGACCTACTTGACCAAAGTCATGGCAACAGCGAATTGACAAACTGCGATGGATCACCAAATGTTTTTACAAACAGTGAATTGAACAAGTTTGGCCTAATAAACATTTTTGATCGTACTTTAGAAATTCAAGCAGCGTTACTTACTACAGATCCAAATGAGTTCCATTCTGATACAAATATTTGGGCAATATGGAGGCATAATACAATCGGACGTTAATAATCGTTAACTTTCTTTATTAAACCACAGAATGTTAATTGCTATTATAAAAGACTACCATATTATATTGACTTAATATAAACACTGATTAGTCAGAAAGAATTTGACAATTATTGACCCGTTCAAAATCTTTTAACTGAAAAAGATAATTAGCATGAAAGTGGGATTTTTCCAGAAGAAAGATCGGGGAAGGCTGTTGAGCAATGATAATCCGATACTTAACGGGATGATATTTTCAGAAAATTTGTACCTTTGATAGAACATAAGTTTTAAAAATCCAGATTCTCGACAATCTGTAAATCGCCATCGACAACTGACCAATTACGAGAAATAAGAGTATTTAATAATATGAATACCATCAGAACAATATTTTTTTCTCTATTCCTTTCTTCCCAGGTTCTTGCTCAACCTGGACCTGATGTTGTTTTTCCTACCAATATAAATTTGAATCAATACCCATCCTTTCCCAGAGAATTTGATGAAGACAGCATTGCTGATGACTTCTCGAGGCCTATATTGGGGATCATTACAATTGATTCTACTTCAGATTTATCAATTATTCCACTTCTAAAAAAAGAGAAGAATTTATCTCTGAAAATTGATCTATGCAACATTCCTTCTGAATTTACAGCATTTGAAAACACCAAAAGGCTTCGATTAATTGATCTAAAGGATTCAATTAATATTAGTTTTATAAATGCGTTTAGAAACCTTAAACAGTTGTATCTGGAGAATACGGGAGATATAATATTCAACAATTATCTGTTCCTGGATTCACTTATAGAGATTGATATTTCATTTAGCGAACGATTGACGAGTCTTAAGGCGTTAGAAAAAATAAAATCATTAGAAAAAATATCGTTAAGATATGTTCCTAAACTTAAGGAATTTCCTGAATTTGATCCAAATAATCGAATCAATTATGTCCATATTTATCAAGAAATTGGGGATGGATGCACGGATTGTCTGCCCAGCCCCCATAAATTAAATATAACTAGCTTGAATAGGTTAAAACAGCTTGAAGTACTCGTTATGTCAAATGTCAATGGGTTAACGGAAATACCTAGCGACCTATCTAAAGAGTTGCGTGTATTCCAAATAATCGATATTCAGCGAGCCAATAAAGACTATGCAATCCGGTCATACATTCAAGATGTAAGTGGTTTTTCCAATTATGAAAAACTAGAGACAATTAATTTATCCGGAGTACACATCAAAGCATTTAAAGGTAATTTTGAGAAATTGAACTTGAAATACCTGACATTAAGCAGTGTGTATGGGTTAGAAGATATATCCGGAATTTTCACCATGAAAAGCATTGATCAGGTAAAAATTGAGTTATGTGGAATACGAACTATCGATGGATCTTCTTGCAACGCATCCATCAATAAAATGATATTTAGCGATTGCTGGAACATAGAAAAAATAGATTTTCTTTTATCGTGTGAACACATAAACCATCTGCAATTAGGAGGAGGATCCATGTTATTGCTTCCTAAACCCAAAAAATGGAAGATTCCAAATCTAAATATTTACGCCCATGGTGCTGCGGGGAAATTTTATGTAATGAAAAAAGAAGGAGAAATTGTGGATAGTTTAAATTTGAATCCTTATGCAAAATAACTTAAATCAATAAAGGTTTTGCATCCTCCCGATGGCTATCATGAAGAGTGACGTACAATCACGAAAGTTGTCAGGACTGACTGAGCGCAAAGTTCATGTTCGCAAACTTTAAGGATTGTGAGAAATCCGGATCTAATTATAATAATAAACAGTTAATGCGAATTCTAAAATTAAAGACACCAAATGTCAAATAGACCAAACATACTGGTATTATGTGGGCGAAATAAAAAGCGCAGCCGTACAGCTGAGCACATTTTTAAAAATGACGATCGTTTCAATATTCGTTCTGCAGGTTTAAGTCCTAAAAGTGACCGTAAAATTTCGGAAAATGATTTGATCTGGGCAGAGTTAATTTTTGTGATGGAAACTGAACAAAGATCAAAACTTAAGACACTTTATCCACATTTAGAAATGCCGCCAATAGAAGTTCTGAATATTCCGGACGATTACGAATTTATGAATGATGATCTGGTTGAAATATTAACCGTCGGTATTAATGGTGCTTTGAAAGCGAATTATAATATATAAGTTCATTCAATTAAAATTTTAAGTAAAAAGTTCCCATTCAGGAAATCCGGAGAATAATAACTAGATACGGTTCCTTTCAAGTTTTCACCAGACATTCAGGCATTCTCCTTTCATTGTCATCCCCACCATCATTCTGCTTTTCTTCTCGCTTCATGCACACCAAAATAAAGCTATATAAATTTGATATTCAATGCATTAAAAAATTCAAATGTGATTAAATAATAGGGAATTCCTCCACAACCCTATATTTTTAAGGATTTGACTCCTATCCCATTTCCCTTTGTAAAATAATATATCCCCAGGTCACACTACGTGTATAAACGTTTTAGACCTGACCATGGAATGTGTAACATATCGAGTTCTGTAAGTTATAACAATACTATTTTGACGGGCAAGAAATAAACCTTATATTTGGGGATGCAAATCGAAAAGCCACAGATTGAAAAAATTCAGCAACTTTGTAAAAAAAACAGAGTGAAGTCTTTATTTGCTTTTGGCTCTGTTACAAGAGATGACTTTGATCCTTCTTCTGATATTGATTTAGTTGTTGACTTTAATGAAACTGATCCTTTCAAATATACTGATCTATATTTTGAAATGAAAGTAAGGCTGGAGGAAATTTTTAAAAGACAAGTAGATTTGCTAGAAGAAAGAGCTATTCGAAACAAATTTTTCAGGGAACAATTAGAAAAGACTAAAGTAAAACTTTATGGATATTAGGATTAAAACCTATCTGCTTGACATCCTGCAAAGCATTGAGGAAATTAATCAATTCATTGGAGAAAATAGAGATTTCATTGTTTACAAAAGAGATTTAAAGACTAAGAAAGCTGTAGAAAGGAATTTAGAAATTATTGGCGAAGCCGTTGCTCGTATATTAAAACTTGATCCTAATTTGAGCCTTGAAAATGCCAAAAATATAATAGGCACAAGAAATAGAATAATACACAGCTATGACAATATTTCAGATGAAGTAATTTGGTCTATTGTGCGCCGTGAATTGCCTGCCTTACAAATTCAAATAGAGCATTTGCTGACAAGATGATTTATTACTGATAAAGATTCGAACATTGCCCACCTAAACAACCTGAAAGGCACTGCCAATTGAAACACCGGGTTAATTTTATACCTGATTTCTTAGCAAGATTATTAATCCTAGTCGGGGCATATTTTTCCTTACATGTTGTTTTTCCAGATGGAGTGATTAAGAAAGTAAATACTAAAATAATATAAATTAAACAAATATGAAAATCAACATTAAAACAATTTCGATAATTTTTCTATTTACAATTTTCCAAGCCTCCTCGGGATCGACAAAATCCTTCTCTTTTGTTTTACAAGAGAAAATTAATAAGGAGTACATTTATCAAACATGGTACGTAAAACAAATTTTAATTAATGGAAAGCCAGATCCAGAGAATTTTCCAGCAAATAACGATGAGCTAACATTAATGAAAGATTTCAAATTTATAACCATCGATAAATCGTTTAATGTTACGGAAAAAGGAACCTGGAAATGGGTAGGGGATGATTCTTTTACCGTTAATGGAGATTCGGGACCAGCCACTTTTAAAATCATTGAATTATCAAAAACAAATCTTCGGACTAAAATGATTAATGAAGAATTTAGTATGGAAATTATATATTCTACTACAAAGTAACAGTTATAAAAATTCTAAGCTCTATGGAAACAATTTTAAAAGTTCAATCAGTCTATATGCAAGCTTAAATACAAAAATATGACTAGAAAATACTTGGCTATTTTTTTTATTTCATTGTATTTTCACCGATTCTAACGAAAACCCGTTCAAAATCTTTTAACCGTAAAAGGCAGGTAGAATGAACAGTCAACAAATACTAACCCTTTCCCTTAGGGAACTTCTGCAAACGGGGGAAAAGCTTTTGGGAAACCTTTACAATGCCAGGCTTGCGTTTGAATATTTAGACAATTCTAACAAAATCAAAAAGTACATTTTTGATAAACTCTATCACGATTCTGTACTTCGAAAATATTACAATGAATTGCCTGAAGTTAATCCGGAATTGTCGCGACATATAGAAGAAACAACATGGGAGAAAATATTTAAAATCAGCCGTAAGAGTAATTTCCTGTTCGAATTGTTTGGAATTGAAATTTCACCCGAAAAAGAAAAAAACAGGAATGAATTAATGCTTTTGGTTTCAGATATCAATAAAAAGACCAGGTTGGTCCTTCAAAAAATTGAAGAAGCTTAATTTTAGCTTGCTAATCCTAGTTACCCAACACTTTAAATCTTCTCATTTTATACCAGATTTCAACCGTCTTGATTTATTTTAAAACCAAACCACATGAAGTTTATAACCTTAGAGTCTTACGAATTTAGAGATAAATATTTCTACAGAATATGTAAATGGGACTGGTTAACCCGTGATACGATTCATGTTTTTGACAACAATAAACCAAGACTTATAACAATGGATTATTGGCCACAATTAATTTTTTTAGAAGCTAAAGGACAATCAACTGTTTCTGAATTTATACACACAATCGCTTCAAAATATCCTACTAATCAAATTCCGGCAAACTTTGATTCATCCCTAATAGAAGCACTAGAATCATTGTTAAATGATAATTTGATTGAATTGTCAGACTCCCCTTATCAACTTGATATTTCAATTTTAAATCCTTTAACCGAAGAAGGTGAAATTGATATGTTGGGGACTTGGAAGGGCACATATACCTATCATATACCTGAAGAATTTAAAGACGAAAAAGTTCAAGAAGTTGAATTTGAGATAATAATAAATTCGGCTACCAAAAACCAATTTAAAGGTACTGTCGAAGACAACCAGTCAACCGGAGGAACTCCCGGAATTGGAACTATCAATGGAAGTTATACCGATTACGAATTGTCATTTGAAAAGAATATGCCTATCCATGCAACAATTGAACAAGATGGATCACATACTGTGGATAAAAATAAAAAACATCCTACCATAATATATACGGGCGAATTTTCCAGAAATAAGAAAACAATTACAGGTACCTGGAGATTTAAAAAGAAAGTACTTGTCTGGAAAGGTATAATTCCCTTTTGGATTATTCCGGGGACAGGAACTTTCACTATGGAAAAAAATAAATAGTGCCCAGCAGTGCAATTGCCCGATATTTATCGGAAATGAGGGTCTTTTCTGTATAAGTTCATGGTTCTAAGTTCCCTAAGCTGTCCTGTTTTTAGTCCAAAGGCAGCCAAATGCGACAAAATTGCACTTTATTTATGGAAATGTATTAGAATAGTCATCCTGTGATTCGAAGGCTTTTCAATCACATGCAAGATTGATTCCCTCAAAACAATATCATAATTAATACTATAATAAATAAGAGATGAGAAAACTTCTTAATGTAATAATCATGCTCTTAATTCCTCTGGCAGGTTTTGGGCAATGTGACAGCAACATAATACTATTCGTTGATTCCCTGGGAAATAATGTTGATTTAAATTATACCAAATTAATTTATAATAAAAATGAAACCTTACAATTAGATCCGTTGAATGATATTGATTTCAAAAATCAAATAGGAGCTTTTCCCGGTGAATCAAAACCTACCTATACATCCGGCAAGCATTGTGTTAGTTGCGAGGAAATAAGTATTAAAATAATAGATTCAATAGACATTAATCATGATGGTGTGAAAGAACTATTTCTGCTTCGTCAATGGTATTGCTCTGTCATCCCTCCTGATATGGGTCCTTATGGTGAAAAAGGTCAACAGTTGCAATGTTGGAAATATGAAGTTTGGGACGTAAAGTCGAAACAAGAAAATATATGAAGTCAAAAATATGCTGCAAAATCAAATGGCTGTCACTACCAATGTTATTAAGAGTAGCGGCTATAAGTTTGAGGTAAATATAAATAAGTTTGGTTCTTTAGTCCTTTCAAATCTGAAAGGTGATAGTATTGGCATTACACCTGAAATGGGAACCTATATTTTTAACGCAGCAACAAACTCTTACACAAAAGAGGAAATCAGGTAAAAAGCTATAAATATGAAATTTTAGCAGAAGGTCCAAAAGGTTGGTGTTGTGCAATGCCAGCTGGGGATACATGCAGCTAAAAATGATGCATCAATATTTTACTTGAATCCCATACAGTTAATCGCCACTTTTCAGCTTTGCTTTGATCCAGCAATGCTGTGCTTAACACAAATGTTAAATTTTTTGTATAATTTAGCATTTAAATATTTCATTATTTATTGAAAATGAACAAAATAATTCTCATAACTATCACATATTTATCCCTGGCTTTGAACGGATTTGCCCAACCAGGAAATGGTTGCTATGCTAAAATCGGCTCGAATTACTACTTAAACTGTAAACATATTATCACATTTGATGGTCAGGATGTATTTACTATAAAAAACTCAGTAGAGTCAGAAATCCTCATAAACTTTGATGTATTCAGCGAAAAGGGTGAAAAAATAGCATCCGTAGCAAGTAGCAAAATGGTCGCAGGTGAAACTGAATTATTCACGCTTAAATCGACTGATTCAGATTTTTCATTTGTAGAAAAATCCTCAAAAGAATTATTTGTTTTGTCAAAAAGGTTTATAATGAAGAAACTAAGAAGTGTGAGTTACATGTTTGGGTTGATATGTATATGCCCTCGGGATTTTACTTTCAGTGCACTCCAGAGACTACCAATGTACCATCATTAAATATGATAAAAGGATCCATATTTGCCAATTCAGATGCTGCTATTCGACTCTAATGAACAAATTAATTAATTTAATAACAGCATTCATTTTAATATCCTCTGCCATAAATGCAAAAAATAAAAGTGCGGAGAAAATTTATCGACAGCTCAATGATGCAGTGGTACGAATATATACTCATCACGAAGATAACAGCATGCATGGACAAGCCAGTGGGGTGATATTGCGCGAGAAAGGGTGGGTAGTCACCAATTACCATGTGCTGGGGGATGCCTCTATAATTTATGCAGAGCATAATGGAACATACATTCAATTGGACAGCATTGTGGCAATGGATCCTAAAAGAGACATTCTGATTCTGCAATTAAAGAAAGTCAGTGACAACAATAATTATGAAAACATTCCTAATATTCGAATTGCAGACAGCGACTTACTAAAGGTTGGTCAAAAAATATATGCAATTGGAAGTCCATTGGGATTTGAAAATACAATTTCAGAAGGTATCATATCCGGACTGCGACAAACAAAAAACAAACAACAAAACATGATTCAAATATCCGCCCCAATTTCATCAGGATCGAGTGGTGGGGCAGTTTTGAACGCGAAAGGGGAATTGATTGGCATCAGTACGATGGTAATGTCGGGTGAGGCAGTTCAAAACCTCAATTTTGCTTTAGCAATTAATGATGTTATAAATGTCGCTGAAAAAAAACAAAGTGCAAAACATGGATCAGGAGAAACCTCATCAAGGAATTATTACCAGAAAGGTTACAATGAATATCTTTCCAAAAATTATCTCTCTGCTATTTTAAACTTCGAAAAATCATTTAATGAAAGCGACCAGGACGATTATTGGAACATTTACTATTGCCTGGGCATTTCCTATGAAGCTTTGGGTAATCCTGACTCTGCTAAATTTTATTTAAATAAGTCACTACAGTTAAAAATAAGTCCTAATACATTTGTTACACTGGGAACCATTTATGCCGAAGAAAATAACTATTCTAAATCCAAAGAATACTTTCTAAAGGCTCTGGAAATTGCCCCCAATTCAACGGAAGCCTTAAATAATTTAGGTGTAGTTTTGTTTTTGCAAAAAGATTATCAAGCAGCGACAAAATGTTTTAATAAGGCTATAGAATTGAATGATAAAAGAGCTCTACCTTTTTACATGCTCGGACAAATTGCAGAAGTTACCTCAAAGGAAAATGAAGCAGTGGGATATTATAAAGATGCTATAACAACCAACAACAAATATGCAGAGGCCTATTTATCATTATCGCGTGTGCTTTTAAAATTGGGTGACACAGAAAATGCGATAAAATACCAGCAAATTGCATATCAATTAAAACCAAGACTGAGAGGTAAACCTTCGATAGAAAAGTAAATTAATAAGAAATTAATTATGTTGCTGACTTTTCATGTAACAAATAAATAACTTTCTCCAACTTTTGGATTAAAGTCTCTAAAAATAAAAACCAACTAAATCACAGACTATGAAGTTTTCGAAATTAGTACCCAGTGTTTTTTATGTCGATATTTCAGATGGAATAAAACTATTTGTTGATTGCCTGCAGTTTAAAATAGAACATCAGGATTCAAATAGTTCACAGCCATATTGTGTAATAGAAAAAGATGGGATAAGAATTATGATTTTCCAGGACAAGCAATTAGCCAAAGAACATAATCCTGAATTAAGAATTGAAACCGAAAATATTGAAGAAGTTTTTGTCAAAATATCGGCTTCTCATCCTCATTTGTTACATCCCAATTTAAATAAAGTTACGCCAAGACCCTGGGGCGCAAAAGAATTTGCGATTGCAGATAAGCAGCTCGGTATTCGATTCCAGCAATGGTAATCAAACGTTGATGCAAGAAAATAAAATCAATTGTTATGTCGACAATAATAAACTGTAATCAATTTGCTGAATATAAAAGCAGTCAAGTTTAAAAAAGGAATGATACATTACCCATTAGGTAAAAATTGCGGCAAAACACCTTCACTACTAGTTTAGTCCCTTCAAACAATCCAAAAAATTAAACTTGAAGCAACAGTTGTAGATAAAAATGGAAAAAAAAGAAGTAGAAGTATTTTATCCGAAAAGTCAAACAGCCTGGAGAAAATGGTTAGAGATAAATCATCTTTCTAAAGAGTCTGTATGGGTTGTTTTTCACAGTAAAATCTCTAAGAAGAAATCCATCAGCTGGAGCGAAGCTGTGGATGTCGCACTTTGTTTTGGATGGATCGACAGCAAGAAAATCAAAGTTGATTTTGAAACATCCCATCAATTCTTCAGCAAACGGAAACCGAACAGCACGTGGTCAAAAATCAACAAAACCAAAGTGGAAATACTGATTGAACAAGGTCTGATGTCAGATGCAGGACTAAAAAGCATAGAAACAGCCAAACTAAATGGTTCCTGGACAATATTAGATGATGTTGAAGCTCTAATAATTCCGGCAGAACTGGAAGCAGCATTTGCTAAAAAACCAATTGCAGAAGCCTACTATCAAAGTTTAAGTAAATCAACGAAAAAGATATTACTATCCTGGCTTAAGTTTGCCAAAACATCTGAAACCAGAAAAAAACGTATTTCGGAAATTGTTACGTCAGCGCAGCAGAATCAAAAACCGAAGCATTTGAGATAATCCAAGATTATTCCTCAACTTCAGTTCTTGTATTACTATGCTAGGGGTTAACTATCATACCTGTAGTTACTTCATCCTGATAACAACTTTCCCCTTTGAGCGACCATTTTCGACATAAGACAAAGCATTGTTGGTTTCTTCAAATGGAAATACTTTATCTATTACTGGTTTTATGACATCATTCTCGATTAGTTTTGTAATTTCTTTTAATTGATATCCGTTTGCTTTCATAAAAAGGAATTTGAAAGACACGTTCCTTTTCCTAGCCTTATTTAATGCACCAAAGCTTAGTACTTTAATTACAAATCTCAAAGGCCATGGCAATCCAATAGCAGATGCAAATTCTGGCGTAGGAGGGCCGACCAATGAAATTAATTGACCTCCCTTTCTCAATATACGCAATGATTTTTCCAGTATTTTAGAATCTCTATTGCTATGTAATACTAAATCATAATCTTTTAACTTGGCACTAAAATCTTCGATTTTGTAATCGATTATCAAATCTGCTCCCAGGCTTTTAACCAATTCAATATTTTTGGCACTTGTGGTTGTTGCTACAAAAGCTCCAAGATGCTTTGCAAGTTGTATTGCGAATGTACCAACCCCTCCTGAACCTGCTTGAATAAAAACCTTTTGACCCCTTTTTACCTTTCCTATTTCAACAAGTGCCTGCCATGAAGTTAATCCAACCAATGGAATAGATGCAGCTTCCTCCATGGTTATATTTTTGGGCTTGATAGCAACATCTACCTCATCAATTGAAATATACTCAGCAAATGTGCCTATACGATGATCTGACACACGAGAATATACTTCATCACCAACTTTAAACCGGCTGACATTAGATCCTGTTTTAATGACAACACCCGCCACATCGTGCCCATTAACAAATGGTGGTTTATAAGGTAAAAACAATTTAAAGTCTCCATTCCTGATCAGAGCATCCAATAAATTAACACCGGCGGCATTTATTTTAATCAAAACATCATTATCCTTTAATGAAGGTTCTGCCCAATCAGTTAAAACTAATTGTTCCTTTTTTGAGTACTTCGTTACTATGAATGCTTTCATCATTTATTTTGTTAAGCTTTGTTTAACTGTTTAAGTATGGTTTTTTCTAACATGTTGTAAGCGAAATGTTGCAAAGTAATCAGCACAGATAAACCTTTGCCCACCAAATTTCTAAATTTTGGATTCTCTGTTTCTACTACCTTAAGTACCTTCAATGCAACCATTGCAGGATCTTCAGCCTGCGAAACAATCAGATCTGCATATTTATCACTCTTACGTCTTAATTTGTTGTAATCTTCTATATTGTTCAAGGCCTTTGATGAATTATCCATAATATTTGTCTTGAATGAACCTGGCTGAACCATAGCAACACGAATATTAAACTCTGACAATTCATAGCGCAATGCTTTAAAATAACCTTCCAATGCATGTTTGGATGCAGCATAGTAAGAAGTGTTCGGAAAAGCTACGAGTCCGGTTATTGAACCAATAGAAATAATTTTTCCAAATTTTTGCCTTCGGAAATATGGTAACATGGCATTAGTTACTTTAATAGTACCCCAAAAATTTGTTTCAAACTGCTGTTTACCTAATTCAATCGGAATTTCCTCCGCGATTCCGGTTACTAAAAAGCCTGCATTATTTATGAGTACATCAATATGCCCAATCTCTTTGAAAATTCGGTCCGGCAATGAACTGATTGATTGATCTGAATCCAGATCTAACCCTACCATTTTGAATGGAACCAAAGATTTCAACTTTTCCGGATTCCGACTGGTCCCTATTACATTGTATCCCTGCCTATGCAGCTCATTTGCAATCAATAAACCAAAGCCGGAAGATGCTCCTGTTACTAAAACATTTTTACCCATTTCTATATTTTTTGAGTTTTATATTGTAAATTTGCTTGCATATTGCAAGTGCAAATATACAAACAACTTTCATTTTGCAAGCTGTTTTAAAAAAATAAATTTATTTTATGGAAGCGGGTAAAAAAAGGTCAGATTGTCCATTAAGCTGTTCTCTAGATGTGTTCGGAGATAAATGGTCTCTATTGATAATCAGAGACTTAATGTTTCGAGAGAAGTGTACATATAATGATTTCTTAAAATCAGAAGAGCGTATTGCTACCAATATTTTGGCATCAAGATTAAAAGGACTCGAAGAAAATGGTATAATAGAAAAATCACCTCACCCCGAAAGCAAAGCGAAAATAATGTACAAGCTGACATCAAAAGGAATCGATTTATTGCCAATCATAATGGAGGTTTATATTTGGTCTGAGAAATATTTAACAATTCCTGATGAAATCAAAGCAACAATTAAAGAAGCTAAAAAAGACAAGAATAAATTTGTAAAACAGGTAACAAAAGAATTAAAATCAAAATAAAGAAGCAGTTCTAACTTCGGGTCTGTTCATCAATGACCATGAAGCGCAGTCGATGGGTGATCAGTGTATTTTTCAATTGGATTTCGTTTTTTCGTTTTTTACATATGATTTTATTTTGCAGCTCACAAAGGTGGTAGTTTTTAGTTCTCAAAATGATTTATTGAATAGTGAGTAACAAGAATTGAAAAGTGAATAATGGCATTGTAGTCGACCACAATCTATTTCTGAGCACTCATCAATTTAACAGTGAGCAGTGACCAGCACTGAGTTAAAAGTGATGACCTGAGCATAGTCGAAGTGTTGTAAGTTGAAAGTTGAAGGTTGAAAGTTGGGCCTTTGGGCAGAATGAATTTCCTTTTTTCAAATGGATGCTTCAGGTGATCAGTGCTTAGAAGTTAACTTTCAAGATTTCGTTTTTTATTTGGCATTTATTTGGTGACTGCTAAAGTTGCTGGCTCATTGTACTCATGATATTTTTATTGAATAGTGAGTAACAAGAATTGCAAAGTGAATAATGACATTGTAGTCGACCACAACCCAATTCTGAGCATGTATCAATTTCTCACCTACCATATATCAGTAATCAGTGACCAGCGTTGCCTTAGTGTAGCCGAAGGGTTGAAAGTTGAAAGTTGAAAGTTGGGCCTTTGGGCAGAATGAATTTCCTTTTTTCAAATGGATGCTTCAGGTGATCAGTGCTTAGAAGTTAACTTTCAAGATTTCGTTTTCTATTTGGCATTTATTTGGTGACAGCTAAAGTTGCTTGCTCATTGTACTCATGATATTTTTATTGAATAGTGAGTAACAAGAATTGAAAAGTGAATAATGGCATTGTAGTTGACCACAATCTATTTCTGAGCACTCATCAATTTCTCATCTACCATATATCAGTAATCAGTGACCAGCGTTGCCTTAGTGTAGCCGAAGGGTTGAAAGTTGAAAGTTGAAAGTTGGGCCTTTGGGCAGAATGAATTCCCGTTTTTCTAATGGATGCTTCAGGTGATCAGTGCTTAGAAGTTAACTTTCAAGATTTCGTTTTTTATTTGGGATTTATTTGGTGAAAGCTAAAGTTGCTGGCTCCTTGTACTCATGATAATTTTATTGAATATTGAGTAACAAGAATTGAAAAGTGAATAATGGCATTGTAGTCGACCACAATCTATTCCTGAGCACTCATCAATTTAGCATCTATCATTTATAATTTATCATCTCAACGAAATTTCTTTCTGAAAAAGGAATTCTTAATCCTTAATTTTTAATCCTTAATCCTTTTGCCTCATCCCCTACCCTTCTCCTGCATGGGCATTTCGTTTTTCACAAATATCTTTTGCAGGAGAAGGGAGTTGGACAGAATGAGAATGGGAATGAGAATGAAAACGACGAATTTCCTTCTGAGCAACTACAAAATAATCCTTAATCCTTAATCCTTAATTTTCAATCCTTCTCCCCTCTCCAGCTAAAAATGTTTTTTCGGAGACCGATGAAATTGCTGGAGAGGGGACGGGGGTGAGGCGGAATGAGAATGAGAACGGAAACAGAATGAGAATGGGAATGAGAATGAAAACGACGAATTTCCTTCTGAGCAACTACAAAATAATCCTTAATCCTTAATCCTTAATTTTCAATCCTTCTCCCCTCTCCAGCTAAAAATGTTTTTTCGGAGACCGATGAAATTGCTGGAGAGGGGACGGGGGTGAGGCGGAATGAGAATGAGAACGGAAACAGAATGAGAATGGGAATGAGAATGAAAACGACGAATTTCCTTCTGAGCAACTACAAAATAATCCTTAATCCTTAATCCTTAATCCTTAATCCTTAATTTTCAATCCTTCTCCCCTCTCCAGCTAAAAATGTTTTTTCGGAGACCGATGAAATCGCTGGAGAGGGGACGGGGGTGAGGCGGAATGAGAATGAGAATGGGAGCGAGGAAGAAGCAGAAACAGAAACAGGAACAGAATGAGAGCGAAAATGGGAGTGAGAGTGAGAACGGGTGAGAGGTGCTGAGACAGAAACGCAATTTTCACTTGCATTTAAACCTATCAAAATAATCATGTAAATCACTTAAATCATGGTCGGGAATGAGAATGAGAACGTACTATTTTCCGCGTACCCAATAATCTATCATCTATCATTTATAATTTATCATCAAAACGAAATTTCTTTCTGAGCAGCTAATCCTTAATTTTTAATCCTTAATCCTTAATCAAAAAAAATCTCCTTGCTTACGGGCAAGGAGATTTTTTTTAAACTATCGTGGGCGACTTTGTTTATCTTTCGATGGTTGCGCCGGACGGGAAGGAGATCGTGCGGGTTGACTTGGTCGCGTTTGTTGTTTCGGTGTTACCTGTTGCGAGTTATTTGGACGGGTACCGGGCTTTACTGTTGGTCGTGATCCGGGTTTGGTTTGTGGACGTGTTCCGGGTTGTACATCGGGGCGGGTACCGGGCTTAGTTTGTGGACGGGTGCCTGGTTTTACTTCTGGACGAGTGCCGGGTTTTGTTTGTGGACGACTGTCGGGTTTAACATCCGGACGAGAAGGACGACCTGGTTTTACCGCATCGTTAGTACCGGGACGGCCAGGGCGGACTGCATTCATATTTGTTCCTGGACGTGCAGGACGAGTTGCCTGAGTTGCTTTGTAATGAGCTCTTGCATCGCGGTACCTTTCTGTAACTTGTGCTGAACGATTTCTTCGTGGTGCATACACCTGGTTTGCATAAGTTGTGCGGTGATAATCGGCATAATGATAATAATGGTGATAATGATGGCAGCTCATATAATGATATCTCCACGGCATTGGTCTCCAGGGACTCCACCACATCGGATAATAATCCCAGTACCATGGAGAAACCCAAACTACATACGCAGGAGCATAAAGGAATTGGATACTCGGCCAGTACCATACATTAAAATAAATTCCGGGATAACCGGGGGAATACGCTGAAGGACCACGTTTACTGTCGCCTTTATCGGCAGGTTCAACGTTTTCGGCAGGCTCAACAATTGTTGTCTCACCATATAAATCTTCATCACCTAAAATTTGCAATAATGCTGATGATTCGCCATCTTTTTCGATCTGAATAACTGCGACATCCTGAGACTCGGTTTTATTAATTGCAACCTGCAAAACAATTGCATGCGCTTGATCTTTGACATTGTCGATGACGCGGATGTAATCGGTTTTGTCGTTTCCATCCAAATCCAGGTTGTTCACATCATTATCTTTGGAGTTAAGCTTTTTTTCAAAATCTTCAAGTGATTTTGATTCTTTGAATAAAGCTAATGCTCCCTGAAGACTGAAATTATCGCCGGGGAGACCGGTACTGTCGGCTAGATTAACCTCTTGTTTTTCCTGCGCCGGGGCAATGCTCCAAATCAGTATCAGACTGAAGATTGCCGCAATTTGAATCGCTTTCATGGTTTTCATATGTTATTTGATTGTATTAAAGGTACTAAGTTTAAAAGTAAATGCGGATGATAGAAGTCATACGCTGCAGCAGAAAATCAAGTACCATGCCATTTTAAATTGCAATTGTATAGCATTGATATTGTGGTATTTACAAAACCAAAATTCGAGATGGAGTGAAATTTCCTGAATTAAAAGGCTTTTGCAGATTAAGATTCAATGTTGCTATTAATATCAATATCTAATAAATTATACTTAAAATACATTGGTAAATTCCAAAAAGTCCTTATATTTATTTGCAAATTGCGTAAAATTGCAATTACCAGGAATTTTAAAAACTAAAAAACTCACTATGAAAAACTCTACAACTTTGTTCATTCTATGCATGATTTTATCTGGTGCTATGGTTATTCAGGCATGTAAGGATGACGATGAAGAAACCAACACGCCTGCACCACAGGAATTTGTTGCAAACAGCACAACCTTTCAGGATTTCGAGACATGGTCATTGGATGCAGTGAATGTTGGGCCGAGTCCATCTCTAAGTTCAGCACATGCAGGCAATGATTCAACTGTAACACGAAATGTTTATTTCAACAATGGACAAGATCGGGTTAACGGAACTTACCCGATAGGGACTATAATTGCAAAGCGTTCAACCAATCCCGCAGGTACTGTTGATGAAATTGTAGGAATGGCAAAAAGAGGAAACGGATTTAACACTGCTGCCGGAAACTGGGAGTGGTTTATGTTAAATGTAAATGGAACAATTGCAGTTGACAGCTCCGGAAATGAATTGCGTGGAGGCGCAAACTTTATGGGCGGTGCCTGTAACAGTTGTCACTCTGCAGCATCCGCAAATGACTTTACATTTTCCAAATAACTATACAATCTAACCACAAGTGAGGCGACCGGAATTCCGGTCGCCTTTTTAATTTAAATTGGGTGAAAGTCCCATTTTTTTGGGTGAATGATTCATTATACAGGGTGAATAGAAATTATTCTACATTCTTGGCAAAATTATAGTGCTGATTATCAATATCTTGGATTTTAGTTCGACGTTAACTCTTTGATATAGTGGAATTTTCACATAGATTTGACTCATCACTTGACGATTACCTGTTACCGGGATTTTTTCATCGTCAGCAAGTTGTGTAATAAACCACTTACTAAAAACATAAACATGGGAAAAATTACAAAAAATCTGTTTGGGTTATGGATGTCCGTATTCCTTGTATTTACTGTTGCTGAGTCCGGGCAGTGTTCCGGTAATCAGCCAATGAAAATGATTGCCAAAAGGGTTCAGCAACTTGAGCAATCACAAGCTGTATTTAAGCCGGTAAATTTATTTTCCATTTCCGGAAATCAGGAAGATGAGAAAGTATCTCAAACAGTGAATGCATTTACTTTACTGGATGCAAACAATACAAGTGTTGATGCGCTGCTGCAGGATCAACCTGATTATATTAGAATTCAGTTTCCTGCTAAAGCAGGATTGCCAACATTGGAGGCATTACTTTATAAAGTGGATATTTCAAAAAACGGATTCACCTTACAAACAGACAAAGGAATTGTCAATCAACTACCGAATATCAATGTTCATTATCGCGGAATAATAGCCGGTGATTATACATCAGTAGTGAGTATGAGTTTTTCTAAAGAAGAGATCATGGGGATTTTAAGTGATGCCCGTGGTAATTTTGTGGTAGGAGAAATTGAATCATCCGGCCGCAGCCGCTACCTTTTATATAATGATAAAGATTTAATTCCTGCAGTTTCATTTGGATGTGGAACCAATACCAGTCAGGTAGTAACCGATTACGAACAACATCAATTGCAAAACAATCTTCCTGGAATAGCATCAGTAAATTGTGTGAATTGGTATTATGAAACCGACTATGATGTTTTTGTTGGCAAAGGATCTCTTGCAAATGTAAATACTTATATGCAGGGTGTCTTTAATCAGGTGGCAACCTTATATGACAATGATGGAGTATCCATCACATTACAAACACTTTTTGTATGGACGACAACTGATCCATACACTGGTCCTGGCACAGGGGATTACTTAAATCAGTTTGGTTCTTTCCGCACATCATTTAATGGAGATCTTGCAAATCTGATTGGCTACAACGGAGGTGGAGGAGTTGCATATGTGAATCAACTTTGTTCTTCAAACACCGCTTTAAAAATGGGTTATAGCGGAATTAATTCCAGTTACAACACCGTACCAACTTATTCATGGACAGTAGAAGTTATCACACATGAAGATGGCCATTTATTAGGTTCACGCCACACACATGATTGTGTATGGAATGGAAATAATACGCGAATTGATGGATGTGGTCCACAAGCGGGATACCCATCAGGAAGTTGTGCTGCGGGACCGATTCCTGTTGACGGAACGATCATGAGTTACTGCCATTTGATAAGTGCAGGAATAAATTTCTCACTGGGATTTGGTCCACAACCTGCTGCATTAATTTTAAACAATGTAAACAATGCATCCTGTCTGGTAGCCTGCGGCCCTTGTCCTACCCCACCTCAACCCGGAACTATTTCAGGATCATCAACCGTATGTACTGCTTCCCAATTTACTTATTCAGTAGCAGCAGTATCAGGTGCTACAAGTTATATATGGTCATTACCGGCAGGATGGTCGGGAACATCCACTACCAATAGTATAACCGTAACAACTACTACTTCCGGAGGTACTATTTCTGTTGCAGCAGTTAACACATGTGGAGCAGGTACAGCAAGAACATTAGCTATCACAGGAGGATCTGCGCCAACACAACCGGGAGTTATCACTGGTAACACTTCGGTTTGTGCCAATACTTCTTACAGCTACTCGGTTCCTACTGTTCCGGGAGCGACATCTTACATATGGTCGATACCAGCAGGATGGAGTGGCACCTCATCAACAAACAACATTACAGTATTATCGGGAACTTCAGGAGGCTCATTAGCTGTTGTGGCAGTAAACAGTTGCGGCAACAGTGTAGCACGTTCTACATCATTAACAATAAGTCCTGTTCCGGCACAACCTTCTGTTATTACCGGAAGTGCTCTCCGTTTGTCCGGGCTCAACGCAAGTTTACTCAGTAACATTTGTTCAGGGTGCGAATATGGTATATAACTGGACATTACCTTCAGGATGGAGCGGATCATCAACCGGAAATTCAATTACAACAATTGCAGGCACAACCGGAGGAACCATATCAGTTAATGCATCCAATAGTTGTGGACCGGGCACAGCACGTACGTTTACAGTAACGGCTTCACCATTGCCAGCAAAGCCATCAGGCATTACTACAGTTGGAGGTGCCGTTAAAGTATGTCCGGGAGATATAAAAACATATAGTATTGCTGCAACAGCAGGCGCAACATCATATACATGGACAGCGCCTCCCGGAGCAACAATTACAAGTGGTCAGGGAACAACATCAGTGGTTGTTAACTATGGAGCTGGTTTCACAGCAAATGATTCATTAAAAGTAGTTGCAAATAATAGTTGCGGTGCCGGTCGAATGCGTTTCTTAAAAATATCGAGAAATATTCCGGCAACACCTTCTGTAATTACAGGGCCTTCGTATGGATTGTGCAATGCTTCCAACCAAACTTTTTCAATTACAAATGTAAGTGGCATAACCTACAATTGGAGTTTCAACAATGCTACTGCGAATATTGTTAATGGACAAGGAACAAATGCTATCAATGCTTCATTTACGCCTAACTTCTCCGTTGCAAACTTAAGTGTTGCAGCAACCAATGGATGCGGAAGTAGTGCACAACGAACATTAACTTTAAGAGCGACACCTGCCTTGCCGGGATTAATTTCCGGAAGTGCAACAGTATGTGCAAACCAACAAAATGTACCATACACAACCACTCCTGTAGCAGGTGCTACTTCATACACGTGGCAAGGACCAACAGGATCACGTATCAGCGACGGAGTAGTTACTTCAACTACAACCATCTTAACTACTACTTCAACTTCTGTAACTGTCAATTACGCAACTGCAGCAGGGAATCTGAAAGTAAAGGCTAACAATGCATGTGGTTCAAGCGGAAACAGAGTGCTGGCAATTGCCATTAATTGCAGAGAACAACTTCCGGTTTCAACTGCTGATGAATTAACATTAAATATTTTTCCGAATCCTGCATCTGATTTTATGCATTTAACTTTCGTATCTAATAGTAATTCAGGCTACCAATTGATATTAAATGATATCAGTGGTAAGATTCTAAAAACTGAAACGGGCGAAACAATTGAAGGGATGAACGAAGCAGGTTTAGATGTTTCAAACTTACCAAACGGAATCTACTTCATGGAATTAATCAGTGATAATAAAAGATCCATTCAAAAGATTTCGATACAGAAATAAAAATTTTGCAGACCTCCGTCTAATGCCGTCTCTGAATAAGGGGCGGCATTTTTTGTGGAATGAGGATTTGTTGGTCAGAATGGAAATTCATTTTGATGATAAATTATAAATGATAGATGATAGATGAATGGGGGCGCAGAAAGAATTAAAAATTAAGGATTAAGAATTTATTGCTCAGAATGGAAATTCGTTTTGATGATAAATTATAAATGATAGATGATAGATGAATGGGGGCGCAGAAATGGATTAAGGATTAAGTATTAAGAATTTCTTGGTCAGAATGGAAATTCATTTTGATGATAAATTATAAATGATAAATGATAGATGAATGGGGTCGCAGAAATGGATTAAGGATTAAGTATTAAGAATTTCTTGGTCAGAATGGAAATTCATTTTGATGATAAATTATAAATGATAGATGATAGATGAATGGGGGCGCAGAAATGGATTAAGAAATAAGGATTAAGGATTAAGAATTTCTTGCTCAGAATGGAAATTCGTTTTTATGATAGATGATAGATGATAGATGATAGATGATAAATGGAATGGGTGCGCTGAAAGAATTAAAAATTAAGGATTAAGGATTAAGAATTTGGTGGTCAGAATGGAAATTTCGTTGTTATGATAGATTATAGATGATAGATGATAAATGGATTGGATGAGGAAGAAGGATTAAGGATTTCTTCTTCAGAAAGAAATTGCGTTTTTATGATAAATGATAGCTGGAATAGCTGCGCAGAAAGAATTAAGAATTTAGAAGAAATGGAAACTAAAAACATTTTAATTTAAGATTTTCCAGATTAAAATTGATCAGAATTAAAATTCTTTAATAATAATATGCCGGACTAAACCCTTTCAGCGTTAAATAATCGGTTATGGTTTATTGAAATTTCTTAATTTATTTACTGCTTCGATTCGGGAGTGGACCTGAAGTTTTTCATAAATTTTATACAGGTGATTTCGGATGGTATGTACGCTAACAAATAGCTTATCTGCGATTTCTTTATTGCTGAAACCATCTGCCAGCAAATTCAAAATCTCACTTTCTCTCATACTCAGATCATGGGTAGTAGTTGCAGGCTTTTTTTGAAAAAAATTAACAACCTTTCTGGCAATTGATCCCGACATAGGAGCGCTTCCATTTAAAACATCCTTAATTGCGTCGATGATTACCATAGGAGAAGATTTCTTCAGCAGGTATCCATTTGCCCCGGCTGCCAAAGCTTCAAATATTTTTTCATCATCTTCATAAACCGTACACATGATAATTTGAATGTTTGGATGCTTTTGACGCAATAGTCTGGCAAATTCGATCCCAGACATTCCCGGCAACTTAATGTCTAATAAAATTACATCTACATCTTGGCTTTCAAGATAAGAAAAGGCAGATTCAGCATCTGCAAACCCCAGACAGCTATAATCACTGGAATTATTGATGAGAAATACCAGACCATTCCGGATTTCTGTGTGATCCTCAACTAAAATGACTCTGGTCGACATACTTTAATAACATAAATATTTGCAAGGTATGGATTTATACCAAAACCTATCTAGTACAAATGTACTATGTTGTTTGCTTCAACTTTATTTTGAGGTCGCTATAAATAACTTTCGTTCCATTACTCTTTTCGATTTCTAAACTTGCGTTATTATCGTTTGCCCTTTGCTGCATATTCGCAATACCGTTTCCTCTTCCCAAACCCTGTTGAAATCCGCATCCATCATCACTAACAATGATTCTAAAGGCTGAATCTATTTCAAAAGAAACAGTTACATGACTAGCTCCTGAATGTTTCACGATGTTATGAATCGCTTCTTTTACAATTAAATAAGTATTTCTACGATATGCAGAATTCAAAATAACATCCGGACATTGTTGAGGCAACGCAACTGTACAATTAATTGCATTTGCAGCTAAATAATCCTTTACATACTTATGTATGTAAGATATCAGATTTATTAATGTGTCATTGGATGTGTTAAGCGCCCAAATTATTTCACCCATTTTATCGATAAGTCTTGAAGAGCTAGCCGCAATACTATCAATCTGAGCAATATTGGATTCTGAAAAATCTGATTGACTTCGAAGTATCCTGGCCTGGATAGCTATTAAAGTTAAGTCAGCTCCTAAGTCATCATGCATTTCAGCAGCAATTCTATTTCTTTCGGATTCCAATTCGCGCAAAGCACGCAGTCTCTCCAGTTCGCGTTCATATTTTCGCGAGGAAATAATCTGAATAATGTAGTAAATACAAAAGATGCCTACAATTATTATGATGCCGTAAAACCACATCGATTTATAAAATGGTGTAGAAACTTCAAACGACAAAACAGCAGGAATTCCCCATTCGGAATTGTATTTTTTTGCTCTGATCAATAAATTATATTGTCCGGATGGCAAATCTGAAAATTGTATAGAATTGGTTTTCGAATCCTGCCAGTTGCTTCCTCCATCGTTAGAAAACTGATAATTAACTTTTTCAGCATTTACATAAGTTAAACCAATAAACCGAACGGTAAAATTTGCATCATGATACTTGAAAAGCAGGTTATCGAAATTAGTTAGTTTTGAACTGCGATGGAAAACATCCGTAATTTTAACCAAGGGAGGATCAGTTTTCCCACGGCTGATTCTTTTGTCAACAATACACAAACCATTACTTGTAGCCAAATAGATATTCCCATTGTCAGTAACAATTTCATTAATATCATCCGATGACAGTCCATCGTTGGTATTGAATGTTTCTATGTCGGTAACTTTATTATTAGACCATTTAAATCTTGAAATTCCGCTATTAGTAGCTACGTAAACAAATTCATCATCTACAAAAATTCTTCTGCAAACATCACTGCTAAGTCCATTCGATGTATTCAAAGAAAATATGATACTATCATTCTTCAAAAACCTTACTCCATTCCCATTGGTTGCAATTACCATGGTGCCATCATACAATTGATTGATACTTGTTATCTTATTGCCAAAAAAAGGTTCCATCCCGGCAAAAGATTTTAAAGATTTGCCATCCCAACAAAGAAGTTCATCAAAGTTTTCAAACCACAATCTGTTTTGAGTATCAAAAAAAAGGGAATAAGTTCTTTTATGAGGCAAATTTACAAGTGTTGGACTGCGTGATTCTTTACCATTCCTGTCGAATATGTAAGAAATCCCACTATTATCTGAACAATAAATTTTCCCGTCTCTGTCGTTGGCAACAAACTTCATTGCAGAAAATTGAACCAGATCATTTGCCAATAGTTCCTGTTTATATTGGCCATTCTGGAAACTAACTTTAATTACACCTATATCGGTGGCACAATAAATATTCTTATTGACGGAACTGGTTATCGACAAAATACGAAATCTGGAACCAAACTCTGTTTTCAAGTCAAAAGAATCAAATTCCCCATTGCTTATCCGGCCCAAAATGCCATTAGATGTTCCAAACCAAATTGTTCCGGCTTGATCACGATGAATACCCAAAACAACCATTTTGTCTCCGGTAGGATCCACCAGATTTGTGATCCATTTCTGATTCTCTGATAATAAATATACTCCATTCCCACTGGTACAAAACCATTTATTTTTCTCCTTATCAACAAACACACGATTTACATACTGTCCCGGAAAAAAGGATACAGGATCTATGTACATTCCTTTATCCAGTTCATAGAATAAGCATTGTCCATGATTATAAACCCAAAGGTTTTTGTCGTTATCAATTTCAGCTTTTAAATCTTTATTGTCCGTATACAACGATAAACTGGGAATTGCATTTCCCAAACTGCTTCCTTTGAGTGTGTAAACTTTGCGATTACTTAAAATCACTCCTTCAAACGGACCAGTTTGACTAAAAAGTGCAATTGAATCAATACTTGTACTAAAGGGTTGCTTCGTATATTTTAGTGTCTTTTTATTCACAACAAACTTACCATCCATGGTGCTAATCCATAGAGATGCACTATCGGGTTCATACAAAAATGTCCAGCCTGAAACTCCTTGATTTAATTTTGCTTCATCTAAATGAAGTAATTTGGATCCAAGTAAATCTGAAACAACAACAACCTGGCTTCCAATTCCACCAAACCAAAGTGTACCAAAACAATCTTCATGCATTGTCATTAAGCCATTATAAGCAGGTTCTTTGGGCAGTTTAGGGTCATTAGCGGGATTATAAATTTCCCCTTTAAAATAATATGAAAGCACCCCTTTCAATGTCAAAAACCAAATTCTGCCTTTCGAATCTTCAAAAATTCTCAAAACATCACTATCGCTAACACCATCCTTTACTCCATAATTAACAAACTCCTTCCCATCAAATCTGGAAACTCCCGCATCTGTTCCAAACCACATAAAGCCATCTGTGTCTTGCTCTGCACAATATACTGTAGTTCCTGGAAGTCCATCTTCAACTCCGAAATGCTTGTATGTTGGAGTAGTTTGATATGATACCAATGAATCTGCCTGCAGCATAAAACAGGCGAAACAGAAAAAAATAACAGTGAAAATGGTCGCCTTTATCTTCAATGTGTTCCAGTATGGATGCATATAAAGAATGAATGTTTTATAAATAAAATTAGATACTCTTTAATATTAACTTAAATAGCATGTTTTATGCTAGTGTCAGAACCGATTTGCAGATCCATAACGCCAATATGTGCATTTTTCGTTTCTTTTTAAGAATTTAAAAATTGTGGTTAGGTTTCAACTGTGGCAAATATGAAAAAATAAAATTAAAAAAGCGGAGAGCTTTGTACAACTCTCCGCTTTTAAATATTCAATTGAGAAATTTTAATATTTCACCAATCCTGTTGAAAAGCTGCCTTTAGCAGTTGTTATTCTCAGTGAATAAACACCTGAAGGACCGTTGAGTTCAACTTTTGTCACTGGCGATGTTGCTTTGACGGTATTCATCAATTCACCTAAGGCATTGAACAATTTAATGTCTAGTACCTGATTAATGGCATCAGTACTGCTTACAAAAACAAAGTCGTTTGCAGGGTTCGGATAAACACTGATTCCTGCAGCGCCGATATTTCCGTCAGCAAGTGACACAATAATAATTGCAGCCGATTCTGAAGTACATCCGGTTAATGGATCAGTTACTACTACAGTATAACTGCCGGGCTGTGTAGTAACATAAACCTGTCCGGTTGCTCCCGGAATTAATGTGCCATTCAGATACCATTGGTTGTTGGTAGCAGCAGAAGATGTTAATTGACTTCCATTCTACCACAACCGTAGGAATAGCTGGAGTACTTAAAACAACAGCAGTCACAGGGATACGGTTACTGGAACATCCCTGACGTACTTCCCAATTGTAGAAATATAAATATTGGCCTCCTGTATTAAGTGCTGGATTAACAGCTCCGGCAATTGTAACGGGACATCCAACAGTTGTATATGGATAAACAGCACCATTGGTATTGTAATACAGTGACGCACTTCCGGTTGCTAATTCCAAACGATAACCTGTTCCGGGATTAACTGTGAAACCTAGTTCAACCGGAACTAATCCCGAGAATGCCGTCACATTTGCTGTCACGGTATTCAAAATGGCACCGCCTTGAGATCTCTTAAATTAATAGTGACAGTTCCTGTAGCTGCCGGAGAAACAAAAACACGTTGAATAGTTGCTTGCTGAATAACATCAAATCCACAACCATAATCGTTTCCGGCACTTTGGTTTTGCGCTCCGATTCCTGGTGATATGGGTAACATTCAGGGAGCTTCCAGCAGTTGCTTCTACATAATAAGTGGTAGTTGAAGTAACAACGGGATTATAGATACTTCCGGTATTTACTGAAACTCCACCTGTAGGGAGCAGTGTACAAATCGAGTTGACCCGGTCCTGAAGCACTAAGATTCGCCGTTCCATTTCCACACAGCGTATCGTTTTGAACTGTAGGATCAGAAATTGAAATTACATCGAGATTTAAAGAAACAGAAGTATCAGGATCACAACCACCGCTTGTTAACTGCTCGGTATAAAGTATTTGTTGCAGGCGATACGGTATAGAGGCCGGTGTTAATCCGGGACCTGTTTCATTGACCCAATTGGTTCCATCAAAACTTTGCCATTGAATTGTTCCGGATAACCATTTAGAATAAGAAAGCATCAGTACCCAGACAAATGGTATCGCTAGAAATAGTAGCTATACCTGCAACAGAGGCATGTCCAACATTCATGAAAATACTATCAATTGCACCACAAAGTTCCATCGGTGGCAACTAAAGTATAAGTAAT
>CAWFDA010000051.1:0-145340 GCA_963814475.1 uncultured Bacteroidota bacterium
AATGCCGGCGATTTAGTATGGGCAAAAAAGATGGGTGGTGCCGGTCAGGATTGGAACAATGCACTTGCTGTTGATGAAAATGGTAATGTGTATACAACCGGCAAGTTTAACGGAACAATAGATTTTGACCCCTCGCCACTGACGTCGGATTCGGTAACAGCTTTACTAGGTGACGACACCTTCATTTCTAAACTGGATAGTTCCGGAAATTATGCGTGGGCAGCTCACTTTCCCGGATTCGGAGATGAAATGGGTTTTGGATTATCAGCTGACGACCCAGGCAAAATATATTTAACAGGACGGTTCAACGGCACGGTAGATTTCGATCCCTCACCTGTTGATTCATTAAAAATTTATTCTACAGGTGGCTATGACAGTTTTATTTGCAAACTCACGAGCAGTGGAAGTTTGGTTTGGGCAAAAAGTTTCGATGGAGGTGGTGCACAATCAGGTTTATCATTACTATTTGACCCTTCCGGCAACGGTGCAATCGTATCCAGCGGATCTTTTACCGGCACTACAGATTTCAATCCGGGAAGCGGAACAGTTAATATCACCTCAGCAGGAACAGTCGATTTATACATTTCTAAACTGGATACTGCCGGAAACTTTGTCTGGGCAACAAGCATCGGTGGCAGCGACACCGAAGGCAACAGTTCTTTAGCATTAAGTACTTCCGGAAAATTATATGCGACTGGAATTTTCAATAGTCTGAACATGTCGTTTGGCACCCATATTATTTCCAATATCAACACCGCTTTTACAGCATTCGATGCATTTGTAGCTAAAATGGATAATATTTCAACAGGCATTGAGAATCCAACAAATCCTGCATTTTCAATAGGCCTCTACCCTAACCCGGTCAATGCAACGCTCAACATTTCACTTCCTGCAAACAGCGGCACGTTTGCATTATCAATTATGGATATGACCGGCAAAATTGTGCAACAGCTTCATGAACTAAATGAACAAACACTAACAATAAGCACAAGTGATTTGGCGGAAGGCGTGTATGTGGTAAAAGCTGCTACCACAAGCAGTACGTATTTCCGTAAATTTATAAAATTAAGAAATTGAAATTTGAATAAACACATGCGACCCATGAAAACAATATTCCTGAGTCGTTTGATCGTACTTGCATCGTTTTTGCAATCGAGGTCACAGGTCATTAATCAGCTCACCATCATACCGGCAAATCCTACAGCAAGTGACACCATCACGGTAATCTGGGACTTGACTTATACGGGAAATTGTGCTTTTGGTATGGTCTCCGTATATAGTTTCACTGTGGATTCAACAATTTATATCGCTCCCACCTACTGTGGATTCTTTGATACAACAGTATGTAACACCATTGATACCTTCCAAATTGAACCGTTGTTGCAAGGCCATTACTTCATAAACCTGGAAATTCATCAAGGCAGTATTTGTCCGCTGAGTGGTTTCGATGCCACCATTACGCAACTCGACACCAGCATCATCGTAACACCAGTGAGCGGGATTTATGAACAACCACTAAAATCCTCTCTAAATATTGCACCCAATCCGGTAATCAATCAATTCACCATTGAAGGTTTGCCTGATAATAGTAAAATCCAAATAAGTGATTTAAGAGGAAAAATTGTATTGGTTAAAACTATTCAAAACGAATTAACCTTGGTTGATGTTTCTTGTTTATCACGAGGAATCTATTTTATGCTGACAGAAAATGGGGTGAAGAAAATTGTTAAAATGTAAATTTAATCAACAGAAGTATTTGAATCAAGAATCAAAATTCACTTGAATTTATACTCATTCGTATCAACATAAATTGGTCATATCTAAGTAAAGTGGAGGAACTTTAATATTTTCATTTAACACTTCTATTGAGTCTATTTTTATTTATTTTGCGAATAATATTCATTTAGCTCCTTATTCATTTTCGATACTGTTTTTGAGAACTTTCTTTCAATAGGTAAAGAATCATAGGTCCGAATATAGTATGGAAAGGGGGCTCTTAGCTGAATAAACTGCCGGCTCATGATTTTCAGGGCTTCAATACCCATATTGCTTCCACCATACTGTGCATCTTTTTCCTCTAAACTCTTTCCACTTCGGTCATAATACTCACCATCGTAATAGGATGCTGTATCAGGATCCAGAGTTCCGAATTCAGCAGTTAAAAAATCACTTTGAACAAATTTGATTCCAGGATCCTCCGCCAGGTTATCGTTGTAAAATACAACCTCATCCATTTTCCCCGAAGCTACATTCTCGGAATATTTACTTGGAAAAAAATACACAGGACAAAATTTAAATTCACTTCTGAAAGCTTGTATTATTTCTTTGTTTTCGGCCATTTGCTTTTCGGCAACTTTTTGTGCTTGCTCTGGATTTCCGGCATTTTTAAGCGCCTCAATTGAATTTTCCCTTGTGTGAAGTCTAACCAGCAAAGCACCATTCTTTAATACCCTTATTTTTTCCTGCATTAATTGCTCAATTTGTTTCCGTTCTTTTGGTTGCTTTTCTTGCGCAAATACTACTGAAGTGTACACCATAAGAACACTTACCATTAAAATGAAATTTTTCATATTCAATTATATTTTAAAACCGAATTTCCTATAAAGCGACTTCAAAAATAAAAAAAACTTCGAATTCCACCAATCCTGGTAAAATTTAAGTCTGAAATTTAAATATTAAAACATGCGACCCACTATCGTATGAAATGTCATATTTATGTTTAATTTTATACAAAAGTTGAATAAAATGAAAAAGTGCCTTATGCTATTAATTGTTGCTATAGCCGCCGGTTGCTACAGCCCATACAGTTTTCGCGCAAAACCCATTGAAAATCAAGGAAATCAATTATTAGTAATGATGCAACTCACATCCAAATACCCCTACTTAATTCTGCACGACAGTTTGGAAGTATTTCAGCTTTCAGAATATAAAATGACTGAAGCTAATGATGCAATAACAGGTATCATAAATGCTCTTCCTGCGAATAGAGAAACCTTTAAGGTTGTGGACGATACAAAAGTCAACAAAGCGCAACGGGAATTTCATAAACCATTCGATGAGATGCATATTTGGATCAAAAATAAAAATTTGATTGTTGGAACACAAATAAGAATTGTTGAAAGTGATATTCAACGTGTTCAAATTTATTAGCCTGTGAGTTCAGGTGGTGGTAAAGCTATGATTGGTGTAGGAATTGTGTTGGGAATTGCCGCAATCATTGGCTTTGCAATTTATTTTTCTAACATATTATAATAACAAAGTTAAATTTGTCCAATGTGCATTAGTGACTGAGCATGCAGCTTCCTCTCATTTCAATTTTGAATGAATATGTGAATTTCACAACATTTTCAATAAATCGTGTAATGGCTTTCACTTTTCCAAATTCCATATTTGCATTTCATCATCTGTAAATATAAATTTCATTCCTGTTTTAAATATCCCAGAGTACACTAACTTTTCTACTCACCCACTCACCTACTCACCAACTCACCACCGACCCTTTACACTGTTGAAAAATGACTAATGACCTTTTATTATCCTTGCCACTCTCATTTCACCGTTAGTTTGAAGCTGAATAAAATATATCCCGGAAGCCAGTTCGGACAGATCTGTTTTAATTTCAAAATTATCCTCTGAAATACTACCATCAATAAGAGAAACAATCTTACGGCCGTACACATCATAGATTCCCATTGTAGCATATTCTCCATCTAAACCTTTTATCAATACATTGATTTCATCTTGAAAAGGATTTGGATAAACAGAGAGCAGGTTGCTTTTTGTATTGAGTTCATTTGACGATACGGTTGAGACAATTTCAGTGATGGCAGTATTGGTTAAAACAGGGTGATTAAAGTCGAAATATATATTAGCAGCATTAAGTATACTATCACCGACTCCTAGTGAACTTAGAGGTTTAATTTTATAACGAATAAAACCATGACTTTCGGCTTCATTTGTTGTACTATCGGGTAACAAGCTGTTAGTAAAAGTGAATTCCATCAGTTGAGCATGGTCAGAATATTTTAGATTCATTTCATGACTTGAGGCAACCACATTAAAAGTGCTAAGGTGCAATAAAGGGGAAATATTATTTCCCACGCGAACATAAAATGCAGTATCATTTCCTGTATTCTGGAATCGAATCAGGTATTCAAGGGTCGGAGGTGAAATTAGTTCAACATTCAAAACCGTATCTCTATTAACCTGAATATCATTTGGATCGAAACTGCCGGTAGTAAACACCTCCCAATAATTTTGATTACATATGGGATTCACATCTCCAATAATGGGTTCAATGACAACACCGGAGTTAATCAAAGTTCCAATTGGAACACCACTGTCAACAACGAAAGTTAGTAAAATGTTGCCGGTTTGATACGGTAATAGAGTACCAAAATTCCAAACCAACGAATCATTTGTTATTGAGGTGGGGACAGGATTGGAACTCGAAAAAGTAAGTCCATTTCCCGGATAAAAAATAATTATTGGGCTTAAACTAGTTGTTCCTAAATTTGAATAATTCACCATGTAACTCGCATTCATCCCGGCTCTGAACCCTCCCATTGGAGTCAATGATACACATAAATCATTAAATGATCCGATCGGTTGAAAGGCAAAGTCATTCAATGAATCGGTTTGGAGTTGTCCGGAGAAATTCACCAGGTGAGAAAATGGAACAGAATTATAATAATTAGTAGCGCCCTCCGAAATTGCTTCAAAATTACCACTATCTAAAACGGCTAAAGAATAAAAACCATTTTCATCTGTCATTGCCATACGACCTGAATTTAACTCATAAACAAATTCATTAGCCAATCCGTATTCTGCTGAATCTTTGATGGCATTTGAATTTATATCTGCAAAAGAAACTCCTTGAATCAAATTGCAATTATTTGATATCATTGTTACCCAATAGTCATAACTTCCAAGCCTATTTTGGGACTTATCTCCGGATCTATTGGAATTGGAATATCCTCCACAAATAATTTCATTATAGGGCAGCAATTTTATTGATGTCAAATAATCAAACATTGATCCACCCAAAGTCATTTGATTGTAGATTATTCCATTCACATCTAGCCATACCAGCCACCTGTCCAGATGGCCCTTACTATAAGCTGTTTTGTCAAACCCCTTTTGAGAATCGGACATAGATCCACAAATTATATTTCCATCCTGATCCTGAGCAATACTGATTACATACTCCTGACTATTACCTTGCAGAGTATTCTGCCATAAAATATTACCCATTGCATTGGTTTTGATAACCCATCCATTAGAATTCCCAATACAACTTTCAGTTTTGTCACCTGAAATTCCTGAGTAAGAATACCCTCCAAAAACAAATCCTCCATCGAAAGTTTGAATAATAGATTTTAAATTATCAGTGCTGCTTCCCCCGATAGTATTCTGCCATTCGATGATTCCTAAATTGTTTAATTTTACAATCCAATAATCAGAGGCTCCCTGGCTATTTTCTGTTTTATCATATGAAATCGGCGACTCTGAACTACCACCACAAATAAAACCACCGTCAGCAGTTTGTATAATAGCTTCTAAATAATCACCATCAGAGCCCCCAATGGTATTTTCCCATTGTATAGCTCCTGAAGAATCGAGTTTAACTACCCAATAATCGGCTACACCTAAACAATTTTCAGACTTGTCTGCACTAGAATTGGAGGAAGATTTACCACCACAGATATACCCACCATCGGATGTTGCTGAAAAACTCATGAGTGCATCTGCATCTGTTCCTCCTATTGTGTTTTGCCATTCAATATTTACGGAATTATCAAGCTTGACGATCCAATAGTCATACCAACCATGGCAATTTTCAGTTTTATCACCGGAAACCGGGGAATCTGAAGTACCTGCACAAATGTATCCTCCATCCTGAGTTTGAAATATTTCGATTAAATAATCTTCATTGCTTCCGCCTATCGTTTTTTGCCATTCAATATTACCAATGCTGTTTAATTTAATGATCCAAAAGTCATGACCACCATTACTCGCTTCCGTTTTGTCAAATGATATTGGAGATTCAGATCTTCCTCCACAAATAAATCCCCCATCACTAGTCGGATTTATTGACTGTAAATCATCATGAGCACTTCCTCCTATGGTCTTCTGCCACTCAATTATTTGAGAATAATTTTGTAAGGGGTAAAGCATAAACCCAAAAAACAGTAAGCATACATGCAGTACAGAATATTTCATTTAAAATTACAATTTACACTATAGAATAAAATAGAATTTCCACATATTTCTCTCATAATTAATTGCTTATTCGATATAATCGTTAATTTAATTCAGGCTTTTGATCCTGTTTCAAGCAACTTATCACAACACTAATTCCCCTTAACAATCCTCGCCACTCTCATTTCTCCGTTAGTTTGGAGCTGAATAAAATAAATTCCTGATGCCAGTTCGGACAGATCTGTTTTAATTTCAAAATTATCCTCTGAAATACTACCATCAATAAGAGAAACAATCTTACGGCCGTATACATCATAAATTCCCATTGCAGCAAATTCTCCTTCTAAGCCCTTTATCAATACATTTATTTCATTTTGGAAAGGATTAGGATAAACACTAAATAGATTACTTTTTGTATTAAGTTCATTAGACGATACGGGTAAGACAATTTCAGTAATGGCAGTATTGGTTAAAACAGGTTGATTGAAATCGAAATAAATACCTCCATTATTTAAAATAGAATTACCTACATACAAAGTACTTATTGGTTTTATCCTGTAACGAACAAAACCATGGCTTTCCGGCTCGTTGGTATTACTATCGGGCAATAAAATATTATCGAAGATGAATTCCATCAGCCGTGGTTGCTTGGCAGATTTCACGTCCATCTGGTGACTGCTTGAAACAATTTCAAATGTATTCAAATCCAACATGGATGTTATTGAATTTTCTATGCGGACAAAAAATGCGGTATCGTTTCCTGTATTTTGAAACCTTATGATATAATGCAGATAAGGTGGTGCCACCAATTCAGTATTTAACAATTCATCTCTACTTACGAGGATATCATTAGGATCGTAACTGCCGGTAACAAATACTTCCCAATAAGACTGATTACAGGCAGCATTGGTATCACCTGCAATAGGTTCAATTAATGCCCCGGAATTTATAATGGTATTGAGTGGTAATCCTTGATCAACAGTTGAAGTTACCAATATATTTCCATCTTCAAAAGGAGCCAACGGCCCTAAATTCCAAATAACAGAATCAGATGTACTAGCAGATGGTGTTGGATTTGCACCGGTAAAAGTCAAATTCGTATCAGGATAAAAAATTATAGTTGGACTGAGTGTTGTTGTACCCTGGTTGGAATAATTGATGCTATATGCAGCATTAAATCCTGACCGAAAGGGCCCCATTGGGGTTATAGTTATACATAAATCATTTATGGTTCCAATAGGTTGAAATGCAAAATCATTCAGAGTATCCGTTACAGCAGAAGAATCAAAAACAGCAGAATGAAATGCAGGAGCAAAACTGTAATAAGGGATGTTTGCAGGACTAAAATCAAATAAACCTGTATCAGTAATTAATATATTGTAATTACCAATCGAATCAGTGAAATCAAATTTACCTGTAGTACTTTCTTCCATCTTTAAATTTTTTATAGCAACCTCTCCACTGTCGCATACATTATTAGAATTCGCATCGATAAATGATTTTCCATTTATAATGTTATATTGTTCTGATATTTTAACTAGCCAAAAATCTTTCAAACCGTGATTACCTGATATATTGCCAGTGTTTGTATTAGTATAACATGCCAATGTATAATTACCTTCATTATTTATCATTAAATCGCGTATGCCAGTTTCTATAAAAGGTGATGGTTGTGTCCCTCCAAAAGCTTTTTGCCATATTAAGTTCCCCATAGAGGATAATTTTAATATCCAAGCTCCAACTACTAAATTTCCTGTTAAATCGTGATTCAAAGACCAGGCTCGCCCACCAATTAAAAATTCACCTGAAGGCGTTTCGACCACTTGAGTTGCAAAATCATCCCCGTTCCCACCAAAACACTGCTGCCATTCTAAATCACCCATTTGATTCACTTTAACAACCAAAGCATCTAGATAACCATTAGTACCAGAGATATATATTTGAGAATTAGATTGTCCTACCATTAGATAGCCCCCATCAGAGGTAAGTATAACAGAATGGTAGCGCTCATCCCTATTTCCTCCAAATGTTTTTTGCCAAATAATAGTACCTACAGAATCAATTTTAATAAGCCAGGTGTCCCCATCATCGACTATAGACCATACATCAAAATCAGATGAATAAGTGCCTCCTGCAATAATATATCCATTATCAGCAGTTTCTTTTATAGAAAAGGCCTCTTCATATAAACTCCCACCCAGGCACTTTTGCCACAAAAATGTACCAATACTATCTACTTTAAATATCCATATATCTGTATTGCCATGATAACCCTGTACATTTCCAAGACTTGAAGTTCCTGTGCGTCCGGCAACAACAAAACCGCCATCACTGGTTGCTATGACACTATTTCCAACTTCGTTTTTGTTACCTCCAAAACAATTTTGCCAAACAATATTTCCCAGGCTGTCTGTTCTCACTAACCAAACGTCATTCATGCCATAATTCGATGTTACATTGCTATCATTGGAAGCAGTAAATCCACATAAAATATAACCCCCATCAGCAGTAAAATCAATTGACAATCCTTGATCATCATTTGTTCCACCATAACTTTTCTGCCACTCTAAATTACCATCTTTATCGGTTTTGACCAGCCACATATCTTTATTCCCATAAGGTTGAGTTATGTCACCATCAAGTGATTCTGTAAAGCCTAATAGAATATATCCGCTATCAGGAGTTTGTTTGAAGCTATATGCTTCATCGTCCTGTGTTCCTCCAAAACATTTCTGCCAATCTATAACTACCTGGCCATGAGCGACGTTAGTACTTAATAGTGCAATGACTGCGAAAACGAATATCAAAAGTAATTTAGTCAGTTTTTCCATAAAATTATATTTTAAATAAAAGTAACTAAAAATGTGATTTGCAAAGCAATTTTAGAAATTAAAGGCAAATTTTAAAGCCTATTTTCAAATTTAACTCAACTCTAGTCTAAAAATATCAAAAATGTATCCTTTTAGGTCAAATCCAATACACTATTTTCATAAAAAAAATCACCTTTCCATACTCTAACAATGGCAGAAAAAAGAAAGGTGATTTTCAATTATATTAAAATCACTTCGTCATATCCGGTAATTGAAGTTTTTTCTTAAAAGCATCAAAGTTTTGGGCAAAGTCAGGTGTAAGCATATCTTTATTTAATCCTCCTGTTAATTTACCTAGTGCACTAACTACTTCCGTCATATCAATCGCAGAACCTAATGATTTAAGAATGGGTTTGGAATCAAATCCTTTAATGAATGATGAAGATTTTAAACTGCCAAATAAATCGTTTACTAATTCACTTGCGCTTTTCACATCATTAAAATTTAATGCTTTTGCTTTAGTCATCCAAGGGGCTTTCTTTGGTGACCAATCTCTTTCAAAAGCTTCAGGTTTTATTCCACCTTCAAGTTCAATTAAAGTTGCACTTAGATCCAATTTACCTACGCCGGGAATAGTTTGAATATCATTTTGTGTTACTTGTGCATTAATACTGAAAGTTGAAATTAATAGCAAACAGCACATTAATAAATTTACTTTTTTCATAAGATAATTTTTAGAGGGTTTTATTTTTAGGATAGTTTTCAATTAAATTTGTAATAAATTCTGAAACGTTAATTTTTTCACTCAACATTTTTTGACGCTTTACCTCCCACTCTGCTTTTTTGTTCTTGTTGCTTAAAAGCATATCAAGTGTCGAATACAGCTTTTCCTCATTATCAGGTCGAATACCATAACCCAGTTGATAATTATCCTCAAGATCCCTTAAATAACCTATCCTGCCAACGAATCCATTGAAGCGAATGAAAGGAATTCCTAATACCCCCGACTCAGCCGACATAGTTTGACTATCCCCGATGAATAATTCACTAAAAGCCATCACATGATGCATGTCAATAGGTTTTATATTTAAGCGATATGGCTCAAACTCCGGTTCCAATTCACGCTCAGACGTGATGTACACGTTTCCATGTGAACGCATCATCGCCAAAAGCTTCGTTGCAATATCTTTGTTGATCCCTTTGATTCCTACATCATGATGAGCGGTAAGTTTGGCAAAACGCATGATAAAATAGGGCAAGTCAGGATTGAGGTATTTTTTCACAACCTCCTTATCGGCTGTAAATACATCGGGATGCAAATACGAAAGTTCATGATAACCTTTGTAAGTAATGGTGTTTTTCGGACTGCCTGTATTGCATACGTCAGGAGCGAGAAGATGTTTTGCAAAAGGATGTGCAATTTTACCTACAAGTGGAACAACATCTGCATCATCTTCATTCACAAAAATGTTCGGAATGCGAAGCAACCATCCCACATGACAAATTTCAGTAGAGGTACCTATAAGTAAATCGGGTCTGTTTACAATGCAGTCTGTAAAAAGTTTTAAATCCTGCTCCAGCAATCCCATGGCAATGGAAAACTTATTGTTTTTGCGACCATTTGGAAGATAATTTTTATATTCAAAACCGGTACTGTTTAACAACTCTTCCAAGACATCCTTTTTTGTTGCAACAATTTGCACTTCATGACCTTTACTCTTTAAGTTGCCAATAACATTTTTGAAAAGATAAAAATGAGCGGGATGATGCAGGTAAATAAGAACTCTCATCAGGAAAACAGGTTGTTTAATCTTTAAATGCGTCGTGACCGCTATAATCTTTTACTACCTTGGCGGGAACACCTGCTGCCAAACATCGTGGTGGAACATCTTTAGTAACAACTGACCCAGTTGCTATAACTGCTTCATCACCTATGGTAATTCCCGGTGCGATAGTAACATTGGGCATTATCCAAACACCTTTTCCAATATGTGTCTGCATTACTTGTCTTGGATAAATTTTCTTTAAACGTGTTTCGCTCGGGATATTTGCATGTGCTGTAATAATTGTTCTATCGCCAATGGAAGTATTGTCACCAATAAAAATCTGATCTGTGAAAACACGATCGAACATTACTTCGTGACCGATATAAACACCTTTACCAATGTTCACTCCTCTCCAGCGATGAATAACAGTTCTCCAACTTTTAATAAAGCAGAAAAAAGCAATTTTATCGAGTATAAATCGCAATACGAATTTAAATCCGTACATCATTTTGCCGGTAAAACCTTTGTATCCATAAAAATCGAGTACCTCTTGTGCTGGCATTTTTATTCTATTGTTTTATAATTGGGGTATATCAATTTTGCTTTTTGCCTTTGCAGGGACGGTGATAAGACCATTATTTAATGCATAATCACGAATGGTAGTAAAATTATATCCTTGAGATTGGTAAAACTCTATAAATTTCTCATAAACAGGAATGGCTTTTTTACCCAAGTTTTTAATTTTCATTTTACCTCTGATCACATCATTCAAAAGATATTTAATCGGATTACTTGTTCTGCGTGCGATGGTTCTTACATGAGTATGTTCTTCAATAAATTCATTAGGATGTACATCAAACACAACAGGCTTATGATTCATCAATGTTTCTGCATGCAGTAAACGTTTCTGCAAAGACGTTATTCCGGGAAATAATCGCATAGTAGTTCCTACAAATGGAAACAACATAGCAGTGAGTGGAATCTCAGCAATTGTTCCATTTCCTTTTTTAAATAAATTATTCGGATCGGTGCGATAAGGTAAGCGTGGTGCTGTGAGCCAATTTAATTTTTTCATCCCACCAAAGGATAAAAACATGTCAAAACGTTGAGATGCTACAGAACTATCAGTAAGGTAACCAGCCTCAGCCAAAGCAACAGGAGTGTGCTCATTTACCCGCAATGCAGGCGCTCTGAAAGAAATCACTTCTTGCCCTGATAAATCTTCAAGTAATTTTTTTGATCTCGACAAATGCTCCACTTGTTTTTTATAAGGCAACACATCAAAAGCTTCATCCACTTCATGCGTCCATCCATGTGAAGCAACTTCATGCCCGTAAGGAACTATCATTTTAACAACCTGCGGAAACTTTTCGGCCATATCACCAACAAAATAAAAGGTGCTTTTTACATTGAATTTTTGATAAATATCCAATAAAATTGGCATCCCCTCTTCCAGAACTTTTACTCCTGTTTCATCCCGTAGGGTGTTATACCAAATTGAATGGGTTTCAACATCGTTAGAAAGTAAACAATTCCTCGTATTGGCCATTTAATGTAATCTTTTCTTTTGCAGTTATTTACGCTTGAAATGTGGGCTTTTGATGGACCAATATTAAAAACTTAATTATAGTGCAAATGTACTACATACCTAAGGGTTTTCCTAATAGAAACTTACCAGCCAAAAAGACAACAAAAGCATAATCAACTGAATTGATATTCAATCAGTTAAGCAAATTGTGATTGGGTTAGAAAAGTGTCAAATGTCGAAATTCTCAAAAAAAGCAGAACTCAACTTTCAAGTATGTAACTATTCACAAAAAATAATTCGAGCAACAAAAAGCGAATTATTTAACAATTATTCTGGATGTTTTGACAGAATTTTTACCAATAACTTGAAGCACATAAACACCTGAAGAGAGTTTGCCCGGATCAATTAATGAAGATTTTTTATTGGTTGCCTGTATTTGTTGACTATAAATAATTTGTCCACTCATATTTAGCAAATTAATATCAAGTTTTTCATTCAAGTTTTCATCAAATAAAAGAGTGAAAAAACCGCTAGTGGGATTGGGATACACTGTAAAAGCGATTTCATTAAGATCACTTTCCAGACCTGTAATTTGAATGGTATTTAGTGTGCTATTAGTTTGGACTGCGGCATTAAAATCAAAATAAATATCTGCACTATTTGTAATTTGAGTGCCGGCCGGTAAATTAGATTTAAGTTGTATGGTGTAAACCACAAATCCATTGCTAAGAATAGTATCCTGTGAAATTGCAGGTAAATAAATGTTTGGAAAGTAGAAATGTAATTGTCCAGTAGGAGAAATTTCAGTTACTACATTGTGAGTTGCATATTTAACACGAAGCGTATTCCAATCGAGATCACTGTCGAGTTGATCAAGAATATTAATTTCAAAAGCATAATAATTGCCCATGTTTTGAAAATGTATAACGTATTCAAGAATTGAGTCAGCTTGAGAAATATATCCTTGCGAACCAGTCCCTGTTGGAATTACTTCCTTGTAATTAGGATCAAAAGAACCTAATACCGGATATTGTCTAAAAACACTATTATCCCACCATGTTGAATCACCTGCAAATGGAAAAATTGTATCTGTGTAATAAAGCATCGTGTTAATAGGTACTGTTGTTGGAACAGTGTGTTGAACATTGATGTTTCTGAAAGTTAATGGCAGAATCATTGGATTGGTCCAATCGGCACGATGTATTCCGGTATTTAAAACCGAGGGTGCCGGTGTCGATGACAGAAACGGGGCTTGTGGATCGTAATCATATTCAGATGTAGAAGATATAGGATTCGTTCCTAAATTAAATTCAACAATTCTTTGCACATAAGTACGTCCAACTATAGGCATCAAATAATAATTGTATAACTCTATACTTAGGTCATTTACCCAATCAACAGTGTCTGCAATATCTTGGTTTATCACCATCCCTGCAGCAGCTATATTTAAAGAAAAAGGATTGGTAGCCGGACAAACCTGGTACCTATATGGAACTGATAATTGTTCAATTTCAACATTCCCCAACGGAACAGTAAAAGAATAATTACCCGCACTATTGGTATACTTAATTTCTCCTGTCGTATTACATCGGACAGGAATATTTTGCATTCCTAATTCAGCAAGGTCTTTGATGCAGTTACCATTCATATCAATAAAAACATATCCTGCAATTGTTCCGGAACAGGGGTTGACACTACTGTAACCCAAATTCATGTGAGATGAATATGAACATCCTGCCGCGTCAGTCACTACAAGCGAATAATAACCATGCAACAATCCATTTATAGTGGCTGTAGTTGCACCGTTTGACCAAGCGTATGCATAAGGAGGAGTTCCATTTATAACATTAGCCCCTATGCTACCGTCGGCCGTATATATACAGGAGGCAAGTTGCGGAATAAAAGTGAATGACATAGGAGAAATATAACCAACATATTCACATTCCGTAAAGGAACATCCATCGTTGTCGGTTACTGTTCCATAAATATTTGTTGGAGGCAATCCTGTGATAGTTTGAGTAGTTTGACTATTACTCCATAAATAAGTATACGGTAACACACCCCCAAATGCATTAATGGTAGCAGTTCCGCTATTGGACATACACACACTTGATGTAGTTGAAATCATTGAAGTTAATGTAGTGTTTTGTGGAATTGTAACAACGCCATCCCTGATACAGCCCTGTGAATCGGTGACTTTGTAATTATAATTTCCAACAGCCAAATTTGTGGCATTTGCAGTTGTTTGAATAGGATTGGAGAACCATTCATACGTGTAGGGTGCTGTCCCTCCGGTGACTGTAGAGATGATAGAACCAGTTGCGCCTATACATTGAGAGGGAATGGTATTGTAAGAAACTACAACCGGTGTAACACTGGGCAAATTGACAAAATAATTTCTCAAACATCCTTGCGCATCTGAAACTGTAACTGCATATTGGCCGGCCGGAATGTTGTTGATAGTACTCGTAGCAGCTAAGGTGTTCCAAAGATAGGTGTATGGAGCGGTGCCACCTGTTGGAATGACAGTTATTGCACCATCACTGAATGAACAATTTGCATTGGTAACACTTGTGTTAATAACCAGATTTACATTAGAATTCATATACAATGAAACAGATTTGGAACAAACGTTAACATCGGTCACAGTTACACTTGGAAATGAGTAAGCAGGCAACCCGGTTGCAGTTTGAGTTGTTTGTCCATTCGACCATAAGTAGGTATAGGGTGCTTGTCCTCCGGCAGGAGTAACTGTGGCAGTTCCGTTTAAACAATTAGATGGAGTGGTACTTGTTGTTAAGGTGATATTATTTATTGATGGGACATTGATGGAGGAATCTGATTCAATGTCGCTTAAATACATCATGCAACCACTTGCATCAGTAATAAGACAATCGTAATCACCTGACGAAAGATTGGTTAGTGAATTAGTACTTCCGGGAAAAGCTACTCCATTTTTAGTCCAGGAGTATGTGAAAGGAACTACTCCTCCCGAAACAGCTAAATTAACCGCACCGGTTTGAAGCGGGCATGTATCGGCCTGGTAGGTTGGTAGCACCAAGAAAGGAAAATCTATTGTGATTGTATCATATGCTATTACCGCACCGGCATCCTGAACCATCAAAGTAATGGGCCCTCCCTTATAATTGAAAAGCGTATCAGTCATTGCCGTCGAATTATGATTAATTACTCCGGTATTTGTGTACCAAGAATAGATTAAAAAAGTACCGGGAGTTGTAATTTCGGCAACAACCACACCGTCATTGTTGCATACCGGGTTCAGTACTGTAAAATTAATGTTGCCAAATTGCGCGAAAGAGGACGTGCTCACAAAGAATAAAATTCCGGTGAATAAAAGGGAGAACTTGAAGGTTGATTTCATAATTTTTTTTTGAACATAACAAAGATATCGCATTAAATTGAAATGAATTATACTGTTTGGCCGCTTTCTTACTCATTCAAAGGTATTGTAATGAATGGAATTGCATAATTCTATAGTATGTGTTTACTTATTTTAAAATAAAATATTATTACGTAACCAACGTTAAAATTGGTTTTAGATAGAATATAAGAAGAGATACTTACAAATACCCCTAATATTCCTATTTTTGCAACAATGAACAAAATTATCAAACTCACTCTGCTGATACTCTTTATCGGCCAAATTACATCCGCGCAAAGCTTCAAAATTCACAAAGGCGATACCATTAACCGCACCGATGCCAAAGGGATGAAACAAGGAGATTGGAAGCGTTTTTATGACAATGATCAACTTTTTTCAGTAACCACTTTTAAGAATGGCAAACCGGCTTCCAACACCAATACTTTTTACAAATCTGGTGAAAAACAGAGTGTAATGACGTACGATAAATCCGGTTCTACTGCACGGATGATTAGTTACTGGCAAAATGGGAAAATTAAAGCCTTAGGAAAATACGTCAATCAGGAAAAAGATAGTGTTTGGACCTATTACAATGAGGTGGATACTCTCATTTGCATTGAAAATTACAAACTTGGAAAACCTGAAGGAACCTGGAAAACTTACACTCCCGAAGGTCAAATTTTGGAAGAAACCACCTATTCAAAAGGCCTAAAAAATGGTCCTTACAAAAGCTATTTCACCAATGGCAAAATAAAAATGACCTGCAACTACCGCGACGATACACTTGACGGAGAACTATTACATTTTCATCTCAACGGCAAACCCTTTTTAAAAGGAAAGTATTCGGATGGAATTAAAGAGGGCGAATGGCTTTACATGAATGAAAATGGTGTTAAAGATTCTTCGGAAGTGTATTTGAATGGGGTGTTGCAGGAAAAGTAATTTGCTCTTTGATGTAGCGGAAGGTCATTGAAAAGTCATTGAGTCATTGAAAAAGGTCATTAATCATTGAAAAAGGTCCATTATAAATTTAAAATTCTGCATTTTACATTTTAAATTCCCCATTCTAAATTTTATATTTTACATTTTGAATTTTGCATTATACATTTTACATTTCGAAAACATCCTAATAAATAAGAACAACCTGTTTTACCAGAATTTCCCAGAAGTCAATAATTGGGCATTATAAAGAGTCATTGGTCATTTAAAAATGTCATCCCCTGCAGGAGCCGCAGCCGCTATTTGCTTAATGTGAATGCACATTTCTACCGATAAGCTCTAAGTTAACCTGCAATTGCCCACAGCTACTTCCTTAATAACACCTGCCACAGCCTACTTCAACTTGCCGCATTTTTCCCTAAAATGCCTTATCTTTGTACTAAATTCAACTATTTCCAAAAAAGTGAGCAAAAACGGTAAAATACTGGTGGCTATGAGTGGCGGCATCGATAGTTCGGTGGCTGCTATGATGCTTCATGAGGAAGGTTATGAGGTGGTGGGAATTACCATGAAAACATGGGATTATGCTGCGTCCGGGACCAATAAAAAAGAAACCGGTTGCTGCAGTCTTGACTCTATTAACGATGCTCGTGCCATTGCTGTTGATCGTGGTTTTCACCATTATATTTTGGATATCAGAGCTGAATTTGGAGATGCCGTCATCGATAATTTTGTTGATGAATACATCTCGGGCCGAACTCCTAATCCATGCGTACTTTGCAATACCCACATAAAATGGGAAGCACTCTACAAAAGAGCCGAAATGCTTGATTGTGAATTCATTGCAACAGGTCATTATGCTCAATTGCGCCAAGAAAATGGTCGATATGTAATTTCCCGAGGCATCGATCACAGTAAAGATCAAAGTTATGTTTTGTGGGGACTTTCGCAAGATCTGTTAGCGCGTACCCGTTTTCCTCTGGGTGGCTTCCGCAAGACGGATATAAAACAAATGGCAATAGATTGGGGATTTCATGAACTAGCTAACAAAAGCGAGAGTTATGAAATCTGTTTCGTTCCTGATAACGATTACCGGGCATTTCTGAAACATCGTGTTCCCGATTTGGAATCTCGTGTGAGCGGAGGTGATTTTGTTGCAACTAATGGTAAAATTTTAGGTAAACACAAAGGATATCCATTTTACACAATCGGTCAGCGTAAAGGTTTAGAAATTGCTTTTGGCGAACCTATGTATGTGACAAAAATTATTCCTGAGTCGAATACTGTTGTGCTTGGAAATTTCGAAGATTTGGAAAAACGTGAAATGTGGGTGCGCAATGTGAATATGGTAAAATATGATACTGTTGGTGATTCATTGGAAACTCTTACCAAAATACGTTATAAAGATTCCGGAACTCCTGCAACAATAAGCATGCACGACAACTTAATGCGTGTGTTGTTTCATAAAAATGTATCTGCAGTTGCCCCAGGACAAAGTGCTGTCTTCTATGAAGATGAAGATTTGGTTGGAGGTGGATTTATACTAAAATAATTTGCTATGTTAAAAAAAATTACTCCTTTAGTATTTCTTGCTTTTTTTCTTATTCTCAATGGATGTAAAGATGATGATGCCGATGTTGCTCCGCCATCAGGTTTGATATACTCCTACTTCCCTACCAATGTTGGGCATGAAATAATTTATGATGTTTCGTTAATTACCAAAGATGGATTCTTTGGCACAAGCGATACTTCAATCTATCAAATTAAAGAAGTTGTGGAATCAATTTTTCTCGATAACCAAAACAGACCCACACAACGACTGGAACGTTACAAACGCGATACTCCAAATGATGCTTGGGTAATTAATGATGTTTGGACCAGCAATCTCACTGCCACAAGAGTCGAGAAAAATGAAGAAAATGTACCCTTTGTTAAATTGGTATTTCCTATTACTTCCAGTACAAACTGGAATGGTAATTTGTTAAACACTCTCGATCCTCAAAATTATGAATATGATGACCTACATCAGCCTGATGTTATTGGCGGAATAAACTTTGACTCGACTCTAACTGTTATTCAAACAGACGAAGATAATTATATTGAATATTATTATGAAATTGAAAAGTTTGCTCCGAATGTAGGGATGATCTTCAAAGAACATAATTACGTTGAATACGACAATTCTCAACCACCTGTAGTTGGTATCAAATCTCAACGACTCTACAAAGAAACCATTGTATCCTGGTCAAATTAATTTACAAATGAAGAAAATATTACTCAGTCTGGTGTTAATATATATTGCTCAGGTAACTGCGTTTGCACAGAACCGATATGTGGTGTTTTTTACTGATAAAAATAACAGTCCCTATTCAATTTCAAATCCCATTGCGTATTTGTCACAAAGAGCAATTGATAGACGTACCAACCAAAACATATCTATTACTCAGAACGATCTACCTGTAAATCCATCTTACAAAGCAGGAGTTGCAGGCACAGGTGCTATTATTTTAAATTCTTCAAAATGGTTCAATTGTGTAACTGTTGAAATTAACGGTGTAGGCATATTGGCAAATATTCAAGCATTGCCTTATGTAAGTGCTGTTTCTAATGTGGCACGAATGGCTGGAACAACGAGTCAGCCCTCGAAATTTGACAAAGAAAATATGAGGTACAAGGGTACCGGTACTCTTCCTTCAGTGCGAACTTCGTCGTTCAATTATGGAACTTCATTCAATCAGGTAAACATGCTCAAAGGCGATTTGATGCATGATAATGGATATATCGGTACCGGTAAAATTATTGCAGTTTTAGATGCAGGCTTTGTAAATGCAGATGCAATGCCGGTATTCGACAGCCTCTTTGCGAACAACCAAATTTTGGCAACATGGGATTTTGTAGATAATGAAGCTAATGTATATGATGATGATGCGCATGGAACAATGGTACTTTCAACAATGGGCGGAAATGTTCCCGGTGAAATTATTGGTACAGCTCCGGGTGCCTCCTACCTCCTACTACGCTCTGAAAATGCACCTGCCGAAAATATTATTGAAGAATATAATTGGGCAACAGCAGCCGAATATGCCGATAGCGCCGGTGCAGATGTTATAAATTCATCATTAGGGTATACTCGTTTTGATGATTCATCACAAGATCATGTTTACAGCGATTTAGATGGTAACACTACACCTGTAACACAAGCAGCCGATTTTGCAGCTTCTAAAGGTATGGTTGTGGTTAACAGTGCAGGTAACGAAGGAAATAGTTCCTGGTTTCACATTAGTGCTCCTGCCGATGCCGATAGTATTTTAACAGTTGGTGCTGTTGATCCATTTTCTATGTATGCTCAATTTAGTGGCAAAGGTCCGGCTGCTGATGGCGATGTAAAACCAAATGTGGCAGCCCAAGGTGCACAAACAATTGTTGCAGATCCTTGGAATGGTGTTGGAGTATTTCCCGGTAACGGAACTTCTTTCTCTTCTCCGTTGATGGCGGGAATGGTAGCGTGTTTATGGCAATGTCATCCGACTGCTACAAACATGCAAATCATTAATGCTATTCAGGCAAGTGCTAGTCAGGCTTCAAATCCCGATTCACTACTTGGTTACGGAATACCTGATTTCCCAATGGCTTGTTTGATTTTATCAGGTTTAAATCCCGGTGTCGCAGCCAATGGTGATAATTTAATTATTAATGCCAATCCTTTCGGGGATGAACTTAACTTCTCCTTCTATACCAACACAAGACAATCAATTAAGATCACTCTTGTAAATCTTTTAGGACAACCGGTTTATTCCAACACGGCAGAAGTATTTGGTCTTTCAATGAACCGCATTTCAATCCCTGCAAATTTTGCAAAAGGAGTTTATGTTTTGGAAATTGAATCGGAGGATAATGTGATTTCGAAGAAGGTTGTTAAAAAATAGCAAAAAAGATTTCAAAATATTTTAGACAATTTCTGTTTCAAAGTTACGAGAAGCCTTTTAGATGAGCAAAAGCAATATCTTCCGTCGTAAGCACACCAATCTCAACGAGGATTTAGGTTTAGGCACAAAAGTTACGACCGATAGAGTTATGAATAAGGATGGCTCCTTTTTTATGGAGCGCGTTGGTGATCCAAAATTTCGTTCTTACGAAATCTATCACGATTTAATTACGATGTCGTGGCCTAAATTTTTCTCCATTGTAATTTCAGCATATTTTTGTTCTAATTTAATTTTCGCAACTATCTATTATTTGGTAGGCGTCGAACACCTCACTAGTATTGATTTGCAATTAAGTCCGGGAAGAAAATTTCTTGAAGCCTTTTTCTTCAGCTCACAAACATTGACTACGGTAGGATTTGGGCGTATTGCTCCTATGGGAACGCTCACCAATTTTATAGCAGCCGCTGAATCCATGTTAGGAGTACTCGCTTTTGCAATTGCCACCGGTTTGCTTTACGGAAGATTTTCGAGACCATTAGCTAAATTATTATATAGCACAAATGCAATTGTTGCTCCTTTTAAGGAAGGTACAGCACTTATGTTCCGATTAACCAACCTTCGACACAATCAACTGATAGAAGTTGAAATGAATGTAACGATAGCTTATTTCGAAAAAGGCTCACAAACACGCGCATTTGAACGATTGAGTTTGGAGCGCGACAAAGTATCTCTTTTCCCTACCAGCTGGACAATAGTGCATCCCATCAACGAAGAAAGTCCGTTTTACCATGTTGATGAGTTCACCATGGCCGAAATGAAACCTGAAGTCATTGTTCTATTAAAAGCCTTCGACGATACCTTTTCCCAAACCATATACTCCCGTACCTCCTACCATTCTTCTGAAATAAAATGGGGTCAAAAATTTAAGCCCATGTTAAACGTTAAACCCAATGGACAAACCATTATAGATTTAGGGAAGTTGAATGATGTGGAAGATGTAAAATTATAGGTATCTACTATTTTCAAATTCTCTTTGATGTTATTTATTAATTCATCACATGATTTTTCAAAAAAACTCCTTTCAACACTATAACTAATAGCCATTAATGAATTACTGTTACTTTTCTTGTAATAGAATTTTTATCATTAATAACTTTTATAAAATACAAACCTGTTGGCAATCCATCAATTGACAAACGATTACTCTGCGAATTTTGAACCAATTGTTTTTTAATAATTCGACCGTTCAAGTCTATCAATTCAACAACAGAACTTTCAGGTGCATCTATAAAAATATAATCAATAACTGGATTTGGATAAATAGTTACAAGGTCATTAAATTCAATTTCAGAAATTCCAATGGCTTGGCATTCAATAACTTTTTGACTGCATGCATCACCATTCAACAGTGCATCCACTACGGTAAGATCGGCACTGCATAACTGTCCTGTTAGAACTGTAAATCGAACTAATACCAAAGCTGTATCCTGTGTATAAGGTTGAGTAAAACTATAGGAGGTAAAACGTACGGTTGAATCGTTGGCATTGTAGTAAGACAAATGCTGAATATAAGTGGTAAGATTAATAATTGTATCGTATTCCAATTCCAACTCATTGTACTTGAAAGAAAAATCCAATGCATTAATGATATCATCTGATTTAAATGAAACCGGAAATTCAACAACGTTTCCATTGAGAACGGCCTGAGAAATATCGAAATAAATAGAATCAAGATTATTTATTATCAAAGTTACATTTGCCGGATCATTACCGGAATCAGAAAAATTAACAGTTCTTGATTGTTCGTATTTGTAAACGGGATTCAAATTTTCACCAATAGTTGGCAGAACATTGATGATCATCGCAACTGATGCGGCAAGTGTTTGTAATAATATAGATTTCATTTTAGTTAACTTATTTGTCTCAAAATTAATTATAGTTATTTTTTAATTGAGTAGGTGAAAATTAATTAATTGTGAAAACAATGTTAATTTCCAATTCACGTCTCTTTAAAACAATACTAGTTTTTGTGAATACAACATTGAATCCCCCAGAAAAACCACCAATAATGTTCCTGCTGCAGTTCCCTCGGGCAGAAATAGTGCAAGGTCAGAGCCTATACATAGATTATCCGACTGATCAACAGTCATTTTCAAAACAATCTCGCCAAAAACATTATAAATAAGAATTTCTTTCAATGATTCTACATCTTTTTGACCACAACTAACAAAAATGTTCCTGCTAAATGCAGGATTTGGATAAATGCTAAATGGAATAGAAATTTCATCAACCTGTTTAGAATATGCAGAAATCACTTTTGAATAAGAATTCTGACCATCATAATCTACTTGCACCAAACGATAATAATTAGTTCCTTCCTCAGGATTCTTGTCTTTAAAAAAATATTCAGTAAGTGAATTTGTAGTACCTGCCCCTTCTATTGAACCTATATCTTTCCAGGAAATACCATCAACCGATCGCTCTACTATAAAATAATCATTATTAATTTCACTGGCGGTTGACCAGAAAACATCAATCCCGTCATCAGAGACTTTTGATTCGAATTTAATCAGCTCGACCGGTAATGGATCGGGAGCAAAAATCTGAATGGATGTAATAGAATTACATCCATTAGGAAAAAATGTATTCACATAATAGGTGCCGGGTGAATTCACATAAATCAATGAATCTGTTTCACCGTTTGACCAGAGGTATGATAATCCTTGTACAGGAATAAAACTCAATGAAACGGAATCACCGGGAAAAATAATTATTGGCCCCCCAACAGAAATCACAGCAGGAGGAATAGATTCAATCGCCTTAGAGCTGCTAATATCACCATTCAATAAAGTATACACAGAATCGAATTGAGCATAGTCGATTTGAGATACCGGCAGACTAAAACGGATTGATATCAAATTAGTGTTATTATCCATCGGCTGAAAACTAAAAGAGGTAAATCTCAAAGTACTGTCGGAAGAATTATAATTTGCAGAGTATGATAGATAGGATTGGTGGTTAATTATAGACATATAGGTAAAAACACCGGGATCAAACTGCAATGCGAAATCCATTGCATAAATCATATCATCTGAATTAAACTTCACCGGAACCTGCATGTAAGAAGGTGTACAAAAAGCATTTGAAAAATCAAACAATACGGTGTCTTGGGAATTTATTATTAAAGGAGCAGCTAACATCAATGAAGCATCCTCTTCTAAAGCCTTTTCAGTTAATATGCTTCCATAATCATCAGCAATTTTTAAATCACATGTTGTCCTGCAATTCATCTCAAGCACCGCAAATGAATTTATCACATTTACAATTAACAGTATACAAATAAACACAAAGGACTTCATTGCTTTAAACTTTAACTATGGTGTGAAAGTAAACATGCAACCTGTAATTCGTGTTATGAAATGATTATAAGAAAGCATTATTGAAAAAATTCAAACTTGCTTAAGATTGAATTAAGTTAAAAAAGAAATTAAATTAACATTAATTTTTCAAATTATTTCTATAAAAAAGCAGCCTGTCCCGGGCAAGGGACAGGCTGGCATGAACACAACAATCTTAAAAATATTTTTACTTCTTAACTGATACTTTCTTTACAGAAACCATATTCTCATTATAAACTCTTAATGAATAAACACCGTTTGCAAGATTCTCAGTACTGATTTCATATTTCTGGAAAGCGTTTAAGTTAGTTAAAGTAAGAACAACTTTTCCATTGATATCCATTAATTCAGCAGAAGCGTTTTCAGAAAGAACAACATTCATTACATCGGAAGACGGGTTGGGATAAACATTAACCATAACTTCGTTTGCAAGAGTGGTACGAGCTCCCAAAACCTGAACATTAGCAACTTCACCGTTTAGGTAAGCTTCAACAGAATTCAAATCACTTTCAACAATCTGATTTGAAGAAGTAGCGAAACGAACAGATACCAAAGACTGACTCAAGTCATAGTTCTGCAGGCTATAAGAAGTAAATCTTAAAGCGTTATCAGAAGAGCTCATGTGAGCTAAAGTCTCCATGTAGTTGTTGTTAGTTACCACTTTGTCAAAAGTAAGCTTACTGTTGTTGAACTTCATTGCAAAGTCAAGTGCATTGATGTTTTCAACAGAAGAAGCAGAAACAGGGATTTCAACAAAACCATCAGCGATAACAGCATTTGTAAGATCAAATACAACTTTGTTATCACTTGATAATCTGTATGGACCGTTTGGAACTACAGTTGCGTAGTTACCGTTAACATCACCTAATAATAAACCTGTGTAAGACTCAATTCCGAAAACAGTACAAGAAGGTGAAGAGAAAATAGGTACTTCAATACAGAAATCAAGAACCGGAACATTTGATTTAGAATAACCTGAAGCATCAGGGAAAGGATACAATGAAGAGATAATGAATGCAGGATCTGAAGTCAGGGTAGTTCCATCAACAAACAACCAGTCTTTTGAAGGACCTGTTCCAGGTAATGGGTTACCAGCTGCATCATAATTCCAAGCCTGTCTGAATTCACCAATGATCAATACAGCACGTTGGTTAATTTGTGACAAGTCACCAGCAGAAACAACACCATCGATGTTAACATCCATAGAGATCATTTCATAAACTGAAGGAATGTAAGTTGCATCGTTGATAAGAACTCTTCTTGTAAGGAATGCATCAAAACCATTAACAACAGGCTGAACGCTTGTTGTAGCAGGAATGTCTTTCTGAATGTTAATTGAAGGTCCGTTAGCGATATCATAGCTGAAATTACCGGCAAGGTCAGGCTGAACTGCAGTAAGAGATAATGCGGTACAAGTAGCATTGTCACCATAGATATTAGTAATCAGGTAATCAGTTGGAACAGCTGCATTGTAACGGATAGGACTTCCGTCGAACCAGAACTTAAGGTTGCTGTTAAAATCACTTTCCTGGAATGTAATGAAATCACCAGGGCTAACAACTTTAGGAAGTACACCGTTGAAATAACTTTCTTGTAAGTTAGAAATGGAGAAAGAAGCCGTATCAACAGAAGCAAAACCACCGGTTCTTGCAAATTCAACACATAATAATTCTCCTGTACCGTTAAATTCAGCAGTTATTGGCGCAGATGCATTAAAGAATACAGAAATGTACATTTTACCATTTGCGTTATCGATGCTGTTAGCAGTTGAAGTATAACCTGCATTGATTAAATCACCGGCAACTGTAACAACACCTGTAGGAATAACTTTAGTATTGTCAAATTCCATAACGATATCATAACCGATTACATCATTAACAGCCGAAGTAGCGATAACAGGTAAGCAGAAAGTGTTTGCTGAACATGGGTTAGAAGAAGTAGAGATTACATAAGCGCTGCTTGAATCAAATACAGAAATTGAAACTCCTGCAGAAGTTGTAGTAGCGTTGTCATCATCAGTAGCTACAGCAGTAATTGTAGCATTTCCTTCAACTGAAGGCCAAGTGAAAGCATAAGGAGAAGTAGCATCAGAACCAATAGAAACACCATTGATAAAGAATTCAACACCTGTAACTATACCATCAGCATCAGCTGCATTTGCAGTAATGTTAACAAGATCACCTTCAACAAATGTCGCACCTGAAGAAGGAGCTGTGATACTAACTGTTGGAGCTAATAACGTTACCTACAATAATGTTTACAGCAGCAGAAGTAGTTTGAGCACTTAAATCATCAGTTGCTCTTGCAGTTAAGGTTATGAGAACCTACAGTGCTTGTCCATGTGAATGAATATGGAGAAGTGTTATCACTTCCTACAACCACACCATCAACAAGGAATTCAACATTAGTAATTGAACCATCAGCATCAGCTGCAGTTGCATCAATTGTAACAGGATCACCAGTTAGGTAAGTAGAACCTGCTGTTGGAGCAGTGATACTTACTGTTGGAGAAGCATTAGCAATGTTTACAGTTCCTGCAAGAGCTCCTAATACCAATTCAGTTCCAACAGGATTGTTAGCAACATAATTCTCAACTGCGAAAGTTGTAGTATTTCTTACTTGCAAGTTGAATGCATAAGTAAGGATACCATCAGAAGTAATTTGTGCAATAAGAACTTTGTTACCAACTGTTCCTTGTGCAGAACCTGTTGTAGCCCAAGCACCGTTGTTCGTTACAAACGCGTTACCCGGAGTTGGAGTGGTAGCAAACACACCTAATTCAGTTGCGATACCTGCAGGAGTAATAGAAGGAGGAACGCTTGTTGCGCTTGCAGAACCATCACGAGCGGTCAAAGGCTGACCTGCTGAAGGATCAGCATTCTGAAGGTATCCACCTGTAAACACGATATTGTTCACTGCATCATCGTCAGTTTTAACAACACCTTGACGATTAGCACAAGTGGCACCTAATGAAAGGTAAGAATCAATGTACACAGTGTTATCATCGATGAAACCTGCACCAATACCATTACCAAATTCAGCTCCACGATCGGTATTATTAAAGAACGACGTAGAAGTTTGAATCAATAACTGGTGGTTAGGATCACCGTAAACACTTTGTAATTCCCATCCTGGTGCAAGATCCGCATAGAATCTCCACACTACAGAACCTGTAGGAAGTGGTGTAGCAGTAGAACCGTTACCGGCATTATCTGCTGCGTTTGTTACGTAGAACTTTTCTACCACAAACCCTTCGAGACCTTGTGCTTTAGCACAAAAGGTTCCCGTAATTAATAGGCCTAAGCCCAATATAAGTTTTTTCATATTCAGTCTTTGTTTGTTTCGTTAGTTATCTGAGTGTGTCTATATTAATCGCAAGATGTTCCAAATGCTCCTAATACTGAATTGAAATCCTGAACGTTAATAACACCATCGTTATTAACATCATTTTGACATGGTACAAGACCATTAGAAGCGTCAATAAATGCAGAGTATGACCAATCAGCCATCCAATTTGGTTTACCTGATTCAAAAGCTCCACGGAAGTTCACAGGCTTAAAGAAACCATCAACAGGAGGAGTAATTGAAGAAGTAAGGTTGTTTGTTGGAATTGCATCATACTGATCAGTGATTACGTTGGTAGCCTGAGTGATACCGAAAGTAAAATCGAAACCTGCAACAGTAGCAACAGAAGTGTTACCATCAGTTCCGAATTTGGTTAAATCAGCACCTGCAGCAGCAGTAATAACGTTACCTGTAGTTTGAAGAGTGAAAGCCTGAACGTTTCCTACGAAAGTACAGTTGTTCACTTTAAATGCACCTGAATTCCATTTGCTGTAAACATCAGGAGTACGAACGTTATAGATGTTTAAACCTTGAGCGTAATTAGCGAATACAGAATTGTAGATTTCACCTTCAGTAAGTTCTTTTGCTTCAATACCTGCATCAGTTGCATCACCAATTAAAGTTGCATTGTAAACAAAAGGATGAGATAATGGAGCAGCACCACTTGTGTTGTCATCACCATCACACTCAAAACCATTGTCACCTTTTCCTGAAGCCTTTAATAACAAACCAGAACTGACCTCTTCCTGAGTAACCCTGATCCCAATCGAAACCGTCGTCATCATTGAACATAACTACACCATACTTCAAATCAACATTTCCACCGAAGAATTCAATTCCGTCATCAGAATTTGCAACAACTTCAATGTGATCAAGGGTAGTTCCTTTACCAACAGATCCTAAAGTAAGTCCGTTCAATTCGTTGTTTGGTCCAACAGTTGCACCACCATGACGTAGAGAAACATACTGAACAACTCCTGAATTGTCATTCTGATCTTCAGAACCCGGAGCTTCCCCATAAAATGCTCTTGGATCAGTAGTAGCAAAACCTTCAATGATTCCAACACCGTTAGAAATAGCCGCAGTGTTTCCGGCAAGCAGATTGTTTTTAGCTTTACCTAAAATTACAAGTCCACCCCACTGTCCTTGGTTACTAACACCGTAAGTACCGTTCATTGGATCGGCAGCGGCAGTAAATACAATTGGACAAGATTGAGTTCCACTTGCAAAGATTTTTCCACCTCTTGAAACAATCAGTGCAGTTGCATCACCCGGAGTTGCACTGGTGTTTGCTTTAATTAATGTTCCTGGTGCAATGGTAATTGATTTTCCGCTTGGAACAAAGATTTTTTTGTCAAGTACATAAACGTTGTTACAAGTAAGAACAGTGCTGGTGGCAGTTAAATCACCATCATTTGCTCCACCTGAAACAGCAAGCGTTGACATGTTAATTGTTGTACGGGATCCTACTGCAGGACAACCGCAATCAGCACCAAGATTTGTTTGAGCAAACCCTGTTACTACAGATGTAACCGCAATAGCGGCTGTCATCAGCATTGTTGACATTGTTTTTTTCATTTGCATTTTGTTTAATTGGTTAGAATGTTTTAGTATCTTTTCATCTTATGATGAACGGTACAAATATCCAACAGCAAGATGCTTTATACTGTATTCTAAATTTATGAAATCGTTAAAGAAGCTAACCTTTTAAGTTAGGCTATTATTAAGTAAATGTTTAATGTATTAACAAATAATACCATAGGTTGAAAAACATATATTTAAAAGCTGAACAAGTGAAAGTATGCAATAAATGATTCAATAATTTTCAATAAACTAGTCACAATGGAAAATTGCAGTTAAACTATCAAAAAGGACTACAAAAAAAAGAAAATTACTTAATCTACAAACTAAAAAAAACCAAAAAACTAATAAACTAACAAACCAACAAACTAATAAACTAATAAACCAAAAAACTAACAAACTAACAAACCAAAAAACTAATAAACTAATCCTTTACACACCTAACACTGAATCCATAATTCTTATTTCCATAATATCTAAAAACATTATTTTTCTTATAATCTAAATGGCGATACCAGGCATCTTCAGTAGAATTTTCATTTATTGTCCACCAAAAACCGACACTAAACAGGCCCGGGCTTCCCCATGTGTCATCATATAATCTACATCCACCGGCAGTAGCAGAAAACCCGCTGGTATTTAATGGCCATAAGTCCGCATATCGTTCCCAACCTTTGAGTTCCTCAATCTTCATTTTTTCAGCCTGATCAGTTCCTCTCCAACCTGATTTATCAGCTTCAGATTGCATCATACCAAGAGTTTTTTCTAATTCTTTCCATTCTTCATCAGTTGGCATATGCCAACCCTCAGGAGCCAATCCATTTGAGTTATTAACTGCATAAAAATTATAAAGATTCCCTACTGTGCTATTATCATAAATACAAAATGCTTCTGCTCCATTTCCCCAGCCGCTAAAGTTTTGTCCATCTGTAACAAGTACTCCATTTTTATACTTAGTAACCTTTAAATTTTCCGCCATCCACCATTGATTTCCAATTTTTACAGTTTTGTAGACATTTCCTTCTATATCGGTCATTGTACCGGTTTCGTTTGCAGGTTTAACAACTTCTTTATCTTCTTCACATGAAGAAAAAAACGAAGCGATAAGTATGCACAGACAAGTGGTGACAAGCAACATGTTTCCTTTTACAATAGACATCATTTTCATTCGAGTTTTAATTTGAATAACTACTATTTAATTCTTCTTTAAAAAAGTAGTTGTTTCTACACTAGTACCATCCGTCAATCTGATCAGATATAAGCCTTCAGACATTCCATCCAAGCTCACCGAAGTTAAAACTGTTGTGTTATTTCCTGATACATTTTTTTCATATACTATTCTACCCATTGAATCAAATATGGTCAACTCACCGGTACTTAATTCAGCCAAATAAAATTCAAAAGTAATTTCATTTATAGCAGGGTTGGGATATGAATTAATGAAACCAATACGATTAGCAGAAATTTCCGGACAAACAACCGACAGATCCCGATCATCACATAACCCCGGATAACAACATAACGATGGAACAGAGAAGTTGGCGTTTGGATCAAAATTACAAGCCATTTGATCCATGCATCCCAATACTACCGGGGTAATACATTGCTGATTATCGCTACAAGCATAACTAAGACTATATTCCAGAAAATCAGGATCTGTACAACCGCAAACTGGTGGATACTTCAATGCCGGATTGATTTCTTCACCTGGCAATAATGTATCATTATTTGCTACATATTGTACAATTGTTGTATTAACACCATCAGTAATTTCCACTTCCAAATTTAATTCAAAAGACAAGTCACCTGTTGTTGTTAATTGAGCAACTAATACCATATTGGAATCTGTTGAAATACCACCAACACCGGAATTTTGTTTTAACAACGCGTCATAGGATATAAATGAATTACCAATAACAGTAGGCCCGAAAACTGTAGTATCATCACCAAATGAATCTTCAAAACCAAAATCATTCCACTGTCCCAAGGTACCTGTAAATGGAATATACCCATCTGCAGTGGTAATAGGAATTCCTGCTAAAGGATCAGCATTTACAATTAAACCTCCAGGAATTGCCGCAGTTCCTCCTAAATTATTCATCCCTCCAACATCAGAACCATTAAAGTCATCGGACTTGAGAATTCCTAATTGATTGGTTGAAGCAAGTCCTAGAGTTAACCAACTGTCGAGTGCCAGCATTGGGTTATCTTCAAACCAATTTTTATTAATGAGGTAGCCAAAATTCTTATCCGGCCGATCAAAGTTGTTATAGAAATTTTGAGTACTCTCAATTATTAAAGGATGGTACTGATCACCATAAATCTTAATAATTTTTGAGTTCGGTTTAAGATCAATAAAAATTCGATAGGTGGTTGATCCAACAGGAACTGTTCCAGCTAAACTATCAGAAGCATCGTATCCATCCGACCAACCACATATTGTTAAAGACATTGTTATTGCGTAAGAACCTTTTTGGAAAGGTATATCAAAAAAATGAGACTTCAAAATGTTTCAAGGAAGTAGTTCTTCTAATCGGTTGGCTTTGTAATCAGGCAGTATCTGCAAAATATTTTTCAGCCATTCATACGGGTTAATTCCTTTGAGCTTGCAGGTTCCAAGCAGGGAGTAAATCATTGCAGCACGCTGAGCTGATATGTGTGATCCGGCAAACAAATAATTTTTTCTTCCAATAGCGATTGGGCGGATGGAGTTTTCAACCAGGTTGTTGTCAATCTCTAATTTTCCATCGGTAGCATACAACATCAGCTTTTCCCAGCGTGAACAGGAATAAGCCAAAGCTTTCCCCGCAGCACTTTGTGGAGTAACCTTCACAATGTTTTCCTTCAACCATTGATGCATTTGATTTAAAATAGGGACCGACTCTCTTTGGCGAAGTTCATATCGTTGAGCATGTGAGAGTGATCCTTCCCTCGCTTGCCTTTCAATGGAATATAGTTTTTGAATTTGATTCAAAGCAATTTCACATACCTGCTTATTTTCACTCAGCGCATGTTCAAAATATCTGCGCGCATGTGCCATGCAATGAATAAGTGTTACATTGTTTTTATCAAAGTTTTCATAAGCACTCCAGCCGTCACTTTGCAAATAACCAGTAAAGTCTTTTAGTATATCCGCAGGCCCCTCTCTTCCGCGCCCTTTTCGGTAATCAAACAGCACAAGCCCTGATACCGGATCCCGGTATACCCAATAATACCCTAAATGTGTTTTGCCTTTTATGTTTTTGTCAAGTACTTTAATGGTTGTTTCATCTGCCTGAAGATATCCGCTTTGAAGTATCTTTTTCTTTAGAGCTTCATAAAGTGGATCCAGCAAGTTACAACACAGAGCCACCCAGTCTGACATGGTGGAAGAAGGAATTTCAACGCCTAGTCTTTTGAACTGTTCGATCTGACGATACAGAGGAAGATGATCCACATATTTTTGAATGAGTATCAAAGCAAGCAGTGCAGGACCGGGTATTCCCTTTTCGATAGGAGAAGAAGGAAGTTCACCGATCAATATTCCAGCTCCATTCGCTTTTGCATATTTAGGACGGATGAATCGTTTCACAAAAAGCTTTCCGGGTTCGTGCTCCAATTGCTCGGTAATCTCTTCTCCGATTTTCACAAGACCAGTTGTATCTTCACTGGGTGGAATGATAATGTCTACCCGCTCCAGGTGATCCGGAAGCGGCATCCTTCCTTTGTGTTTGGATGTTGTCGATTTCTTTTCACGTGTATACGTAATGGTTTCTGTTTTCTTTTCGGGTTCAGAGATTGGAGTTATGTCAAAAGGCAGTGAAGCTTGCAATGGATCGGCAACAAACCGCTCTGATTTCTTTCCGTATTTCTCTCTTAAAAGTTGTTCGAGCTGATATTGTAATTTTAAAATCTTTTGATTTTGTTGTTGAAGCTGATTATTTTGCTTCTGGATAATTTCCAAAAGCGCAGGAACATCTTTATTTTGTGTTGCTTCAATCACAAAACAAAGATACATCAAACAACCCCTGAAACACCTGCTACCACTGAATTTTTATCAACAAAATGATGCTCATAACGTACTCTTTTTTTAACAGATGAAAGTACAATTCCTTCAAGAATAAATTGAAGTTGATGGGGAGATAGTTCCATTGCATTTTGCGATGCATTTACTTTTGGAATTTCAAACGTACCTTTCTCCAATCGCTTGGAAAAAATACAAAAACCATCGCCTTGCCAATGCAACAATTTTATTTTATTCCGGCCCCGAGACAAGAAAATAAAAACATCACCCAAAAGAGGATCTTTCTTAAATTCATTACGAACAAGACCGCTCAGTCCATCGTAACCTTTTCGCATATCACATCCATTACCATAAACAAAATAACGATACCGATTGCTAAAGGATAAAATCATAAACCGGAAAGTTGTTTTAGATAATCAGCTTGCAAAGGATGAAATAAATCTATTTGCACTTTGCCTACCGTGAGTCTGGCAAATAATTGCGCATCTCCGTTTGTTGTTATTTTTACTTCTGAAAATCCCGCTGTGGTTACTGGCGATTTAACTTTACTCTTTGCTTTATTCTTCTTGGGTTTTATCCACCAAACGAATGTGTGGTAATTAATGCCAAGCTGCTTGCTGAAGGCCATCATCGACAAGCCACTTTGTTTCCAGCGCTCAACTAAGTCATGTCTTTCCTCCGTTGAATATGATTTAGCAGATTTTGTTGATTCATTTGTTTCCATGCTAATTATTTTATATTTTTAACCAGCAAAGGAAAAGCATGATTCAAATTATATCAAGATGTAGTTCGTCGGATGGATACGAAGCATCAAATAAGTCGGAAATATAATATTTCTCAACTACTACTTTGTTAATTTGTGCAACCCCTGGCATTGAAAGAAATGTCAACACCAAAAAGTTAAATATAATTCCCATGAATTTCATTTCTATAAGTTTATTCAATGTGCATAAATATTTCACTACAATTTATAACTAAACCCTAAAGTGTATGTAGTTCCATACGTATATCGGTCATAATCTAAGGTAGAATCATCCTCATACAAATAGGATCGTCTGATTGATTGATTAAGGATATTTTGAACTTTAAGACTCACCCCAAAATGGCTGCCTAATGTTTTAGATGCCTTAAAATCCAAAATATGTCGTGGCATTTCAAAAATATCCGGAGTTCCATCTGTAGAAGTAAATACAAGCTTTTCTCCTTGTAAATTATAACTTAATGAAAGATTAAGACCCAAGCTATCTGCCTTGTAATTCAAAATACCATTAATCACAAATGGCGCCTGTCCATACATGGTGCGCTGAACAGTATCTATTGGAACATAATTTTTGAGTCCATCCTGTACTTCGAGACGGTACAAAACAAATTCTGTTTCAGATTTCACAAAAGTAACATTGGCCAACAACTCAAAATTTTTGCTCAGCTGCTTTCTTCCTTCAACTTCAATACCTAAAACGGTTGATTTATCGACATTTTGCCATGTGAAACCCTGGTTGGTATTTACAAGTTCTATGTGATTTTTGAAATCTTTATAAAAAGGACTCACTGAAACATTGTCACCACTTTTAAAGTAATACTCCAATCGCATATCGTAGTTATTGATTTTAACCATTTCAAGATTAGAATTTCCGAAAACAAAATCCTGCAACTCATAATCATAAACAACTGCATCCGAAAGCTCTCTTATACTAGGTCGTGCAACACTTTGACTGTAATTCAATCGAAGGTTAAATGGTGTTTTTTCGTTTTGATTAATTTTATAAACTAAATTGATGCTAGGCAAAAAACTTAATTCATTTAAAGTTCCCGGATTGACAGTAAAAATTTCACCAGGATATTGGCGTCGAGGATCATTTGCGTCATATCCCGCTTTGTCATAGGCATAAACATCTGTAAATATATTCGCCTGCTCTACTCTTAATCCACCGGTCAAACGAAGAGTTGGGTTAATATTATAATCGGCCATCAAAAATGCACCGAATACTTCACTGTAACCTATAGTGTTGTTAGCCGGATTACCAGATTCTTCATAATATTTATTTATAATTTGTTGCCCATTAGTATCGGTAGTGATCCCAAATTCATTCAAATCAAAGAAAGCTTCAATGTCATTGTTATCAATATTTAAATCACCTCCGCCATTATAGACGACTTTATAATCATACTGTTCGCTTGCTCTGTCATTTTTCTGATAAAATCCACCAATCTTAATCTTCCTGATTAATCCAGGAACATCCATAAGCGGGACTTCAAGAGCTAATTGCGAATCAAATAAATTTTCCGTCAGATATCTGTAGTATCGATGAGTATCCGACTCCTTAATATCGATGAGATATTGACCTTGGTCTTCAAAATAAGTTAATGTTTTAAAGTCGGGAGCACTACTCTCACCATTAGTATAAGAAGCATTGAAATCAATTTTAGATTTAAACCTTGGGATATAGTGTTCAGTTTTTAGCTGATAAATTAATTGCTTACGTTGTTCATAAAACTGAGCCTTGGTTAAAGAATAATTGTATGACTGAGAAGTCCCCTGATCAATTGAGTTTCTTACTCTATTAACTCCTGTAAAATTGGGCATAAATAAAACGCTAACGCTGTTATTAGTGTTTAATTTATAAGAAAGATTTACCAATCCACTCCAACCATTCAATTCAGTGGAGGCCTGTTGATCTCCTTCAATTTCTACTCCCGAATTGCCATCTGCATCCACATAGGCCCTGTTATACACAGCTGAGGGATCATACAAATAACGATTCCCATAACGAAAACCAACCAAAAATCCAAAGGGTCGCTTTAATACATCAATTTGATTTCCGATACTCAAACTTTGGCTAAAATCTAAAGGAGCTTTTTCAGTAAAAGTATTCCAGTTATTAGGAAGAGCCTGAGATGATTTAACTCCTTTGGCATTTATCGAACTGTATGCTTGTCCCCGGTATGGACCGCTCATATATGCATTGGTGGCAGCAGTTATGGCAACAGGATCATCAAATTGAGCCGGACCCAACAAACCCAATTGCACCAAACCTAGTTTGAAATAGTTATCACCGGCAATTTGTCCTGGCAACCAACTATCGTTCACACCTAAAGAAGTGTAGTAAGGACCAAGTCCTAATGCAACTAACTCCTCATATTGAGTTGGAAAAGCGTTAACAGCAACATAGCTATCATGATCAATATCCCTGAAACTATTATCATAGCCTAACCAATCAGTGGAACTTTTTTCTGATGTTAACACATCCTGAAAAGTTGATTGAGTATTGTAGCCAAATGAAGTCTCCACGTTTACTGATAACTGATCCGGGTACTCTTTGGTAAAGATATTAATATTTGCTCCTGCCCAATCACCTGGAAAATCGGGACGAGCTGTTTTTGATAATGAAACGTTGTCAATAAGACTGGTAGGAAAAATATCAAGTTTCAAGTTATTTGTAAATGGATCTAAGGTAGGTATCATCGAACCATTAAGAGTAGTCTTTACATATCTGTCGCCAATTCCTCTTACTGTAATAAAACCGTTACTGGTAGTTGACACACCGGAAACACGAGCTACAGCGGCAACAACATAAGAATCACCTGTTTTTTTGATTGTTTCAGTAGATATATAGTCGATGGTGGTAGCGGAGTTCATTTTCATTTTCTCCATGTAGGCATCTTTCTCTCTCGACATTTTTGCCACAATTTCCACCTCCCCAATTTCCTGACTGTTTGAAAGCAACGTAAGGTTCTTAACAATTACCTGTCCGCCAACAGGATTTACTTCGAACTCCTGGGTTTTATAGCTTATGTAAGAAATTACAAGTGTTTGAGGTGTTGATTCAATAATTTTGATTGAATAATTTCCATCAAAATCCGTTGTTGTTCCATATGTAGGATTGCTTTTAAGTACTATAGTAGCTCCAATTACGGTCTCACCATTTTCATCTGTTATTTTACCCCTGACTGTACCCTGACTGAATGCGGCAACAGACGAAAAAATAAATAGTACAATGAATAAAAACAAATTCTTCATAACAGATAGCATATCCAAATTGTAAAGTGTAAGTAGAAACCAAATCTAAATTTGCTTCTACTTACACCATTAAGTTGTAAAATTATATTTGTATATTAATTTTTAATGAAACGGACCGTTTGAGAAATACCATCTAAGGTAACTTCTACAAAATAAAATCCATTTGGTAAATTTGCAACATTTAATTCCTGAGAAACTATACCACTAATTTCTCCAAGCTGCTCTGACATTATTTCTTTTCCGATCAAATCAAACACTTTGTATCCAGATTCTTTTGAATTATTCAAAGACTGAATATTAAGAGTTAATAGATCTTTTGTAGGATTAGGGAAAACATTAAGAGAGAAGTCTTTTTCAATATCATCAAGACTACTTCCTATTGAAGTATAATTTAATGCCTGAAAAAGAACTTCAGTTCCAACCGGATTGGAAGCAACATAATTTTCCACAACAAAAGTTGTTTGATTTCTAATTTGAACATTCAAAGAAAAAGAGAAATCACCATCGGTAGTAATTTGCATTAGCAACACATGATTAAGTGCAGGATCTGCACCTACTGATCCATTCAAAGAAGCCCAGGCTCCGTTATAAGTTGAAAACACAGGGCCATTGGTTCCATCATTCTGTGCATCAAAAACCATTATCTCAGTACCGATACCAACAGAAACAACCGGCTCAGGAGTTCCAACAACCATTCCGTCTTGTTGAGTAAGTGGTATACCCATTAAAGGATCTGCATTCTGAAGTACTCCATCACCATTCACAACTGTTGCAACACCGTCATCATTTGCTTTCAAAACACCAATTCGGCCGGCAGCTGCAGCACCTACTGTCAACCATGAATCCAGCATTACTGTATTGTCCTCACAATAGTTGGCATTAAAAGTTGGATGAATGGAACCGCGATCTTCATTATTAAAAAATAAAGTAGTTGTTTCAATTCTACACTCATGATTAGGATCTCCATAAGCAGATTGAAAAATATAATCAGGAGCCATATCTAAATATACTCTGTATGTTACAGATCCAACAGGGAGAACGCCTCCCAATGAATTCGCTGTAGCGTCATTTGCATCAGAGATGTAGTACTTTTCTACAACAACATTCTCAAGTCCTTGAGCATATGTTGATACTCCAAACATTGAGAATAAAATAAATGGTAATAATTTTTTCATTGTAATTAATTTTAGATTGTATTTGATTAAATAGTTAGTCGAGTTCGTAATAGGTTTCATTGCTAATCCACGTCTTTCATGAAAAATGGATGGTTTTCATTATATGTATAAGCTTCTATTCAGGCATCAAAAGTCACAAATTAACCACGTATTGATATAAAGCCATCTTTATTATATGGTTAAAATCCGGTTATTCCGTTCTTAGGCTTATGTTAATTTAAAAAATACATAAACAGGTATGAATGTTAATTTAAGGTATCAACCGTGAATTAATAATCAAACGAGTGTCTTCAATTTCATTAGCAACAGGGTTCCTCGCGACATGTTGCTCCACCCCACCTTCAGGTTTGCCAAGCTGCACATTAAATTCGAATGCAAAGTCACCTGATGTTGTAAATTGACCTATCAATACAATATTCGCTTCTTTATCCAAACCTTGTGACCCTCCTAAACAGCCCCATGCACCATTTTCAGTTGTAAATATATATCCTGAAGAATCAATCACAATGAGTTTATCAAGAGCATCGAAGAGTTTTTCAATTCCCAGTGCTGAAACGCGAGGTGGTTTACCATGATTGAATTGCATGCCATCCTTAACACAAATAGGGATTCCGGCAATACTAGTATGGTTCTGAAGCATGGGCGGATTGAAAGTATTGACAATAGTACTGGTAGTATCGTCGTGAGTTTTAATGACCCCATAGCTATCCTGAGAACTAGCGCCAACACTAATCCATGAATCTAGCATGACTGTATTATATTTTAAACAATAATCCATAACCATGTTTGCAATGTAATTTCCATAGTTGGGATGATTATAAAAAAAAGAAGTAGTTGAAAGTTTCAATTCATGTCCGGGTGCTCCATAAACAGACTGAAGCCTATAGCCGGGTTTCATATCAATAAATATTCTGTATGAAACAGAACCTTCTGGCAACGTACCCGGCAACGATAATAGAGTATCGCGACTTTCAGAAACATAATACTTTTCTACAATCACGTTCTCGAGACCTTGTGCAAGAGTATTTATAAATGTAAAGTTGAATGACAACATTAATAATAACAATATTCGCATGATACCAAAATTTAAATAATTATAATCTAAATTCAAAATTAGTTCAGTAAATTACCTACTTACATAAACTAAATATTATTATTATGTTAAACCAAATGCATAAATATCTTAACAACTTATTTACGAAATAATAACAGACTTATAACACTTTTCTTATTTATTTTTCTGATATTTCGCAATTCTAACATAACAATTACATAGTAATAGAATTATTGCATGAATTTGATGATGAAGATTGAAATGAAAATAAAATAAAAATTTTGGAACACAAGTATTATGATAAAATCAAAACTATTTACATTTTTTGCATTCATGTTACTCGGCAATTTTGCAACAGGTCAACATTTCAATTCTCAAAATGACTTTTTCAGCGATTTTTCTTTTGAAAAGGATCAATCATTATCAAATTCCATGAAATTACAGCCACAATCATTTGTGATTGATACAATGGATACAGTAGTATTTGATTTATTCAACAGTACAGCAGCAGGATATCAGGTAATGGTTCCTGTGAGTTTCAATTCGAATGACTTCATCTACGCTCTCGATTTCTCCATTCGGTTCAACTTCCCCGATGTGGAATTTGACACATTAATGGTATTAGCGAATGGGTTAAATTACTTGTATTACTTCAACCCAAATGATTCCACTTTAAGATTTACATCATATAGTTTGGGTCAGATGATCAATAATTCAACAGTATTGTTGCTTCGACTCAACACGACAAATGGATATGTTTGCACTAATGACTTTAATACAATCACCGGATACCTTAATGGCGATAAGTGCAGTTACAAAGTTACCGATTGTGATACAACATCACTCTCAACTGATGAAAATGAAATTAACTTTCAGGAACCATTAATTTACCCTAATCCTGCAGTTGATAAAATTACAATACAACAATATAGTATTTCATTAATTGAAGTTTTAAATACATCGGGACAAATTGTGTTATCAAAAAAAGTAACTGAGGAAAAGAATCACATTGTGGATATAACTCCATTAAATCAAGGTATTTATTTCATAAAAATATCAAATTACAAAAACAGTTTTGTAAGAAAACTTTTTATTAGTCGATAACATTAAAATTTACTTTTCAACTTTACCTTCAGTACAAATTTCAAAATCCAATCCCAAATACTTTTTCAAATGTTGATTGCTAAAATGACTTGGGTCACGAGAAATTTCTGCCGAATGAATCCATCCTGTTTCAGGAAGAGGTTTCAAGACTATTTTTTCATTTTTAGTAGTATCATGATTCACTAACTCATCCATTCTCTTTTCAAATGCAATGGAATAATAATACGATTTAATCATTTCAGGAATACCTGTTGATAGTACATACAGCAATGAAATTAGTGCATACAATTTTGTTGATTTTTCATAATCATATTTAGTCTTTAATATGGTTCCTGCATAGGCAGCCAAAAAACAACTATACAATACCAAATACAAAGATATTTGTGTCCATGCCCTTGGAGGACCCATTTCCGACATTATAAATGATATGGGAAACAGTGAGATTGCAATTAAAACAAAAAACAAAATTGTGATTTGCTTAAACATCATGAAAGTTAAATTCTTGAATGGAGCAATCATGCCTGCAAGGAAAAAAGGAAATGAAAACAGAAATGCAATAAGTAATTTAGAAGGAAGTTCCAACACTACCATTTTAATCATCGCCTTTATCCACACCCATAATTTAAAAGTAAATGTTGTTTGTGGTAAAAAGGTGGATCTGATAGTATGCCCTTCTCCTGCATAAGAAATGGCAAAAGCAATCATCAATACACTAAGCACCAAAATCACTTTTATCACAGTCGCCTTCGCAGCTACCTGCGGACCATGTTTTCTAAACTGTATCCACAAATAAATTACCCCCGCTAACATTGAAGTAAACACCAAAGGCTCATAGGATGCTCCAACATAGAGACCGGAAAAAATCAACACAATCACATCAATGAATGAAAATCGATTTGAAATAACCGATCCCAACACAAAAATAAAAGCAATGGTTCCATACAAATACATAGTTGAGGCATTGATTAAAAAAAACACCTCACTAATATTAAAACAACAATAAAAAAACGACATCAGCATAAAAAAAGAAGTAACCATTTTCACCAAAATCGAAGTATCCAAAAATTGAGAAATTAATCTGCAAAATGAAACCCACAACAGTATTAAAGAAAATGCATGGTAAAAAATCAAATTTCCAAACCTCTGTTCTGTAAAAAAAACAATATTCATCCACCCTATCGCCAGCCATCTCGTATTCCAATTATCGTAAAAATATCGCACCGAACCACTAAAACCTAACTCACTAAATTGATACAAAAACTCAAAATCATCGGACGCAAAACGGTTGTAAAATGCAGTCACCAAAAAGCAAATCAAAAATGCAAATGCTGCAGGTAGTAAAAGTCTGATTTGTCTCTCCATTAAGTAAAGATAGCTAAAAGTAGTCTTCGGTCGGCGGTCAACAATCGCCTAACGCAGTCATAACGGCTGGTCTTGGTAGTGAAAGTGAATGCACATGCATTTACGATAGCGATAGCGTCGAGCGAAGCCGAGATGCCTTTACCGTCATGGTGAGCGAAGCCGAACCACACAAAAAAAAACCACCCTCACGGGTGGTTTTTTTCAATAAATTTTTAATTTATATTCTTACTTCGCAGAATCTACAACTGCCTTAAAGGCATCCGGATGATTCATTGCCAAATCGGCGAGAACTTTGCGGTTCAAATCGATTCCTTTTTCATGCAGTTTACCCATCAACTGAGAGTAAGAGAGGCCATTTTCCCTTGCTCCTGCATTGATACGCTGAATCCACAGGCTTCTGAAGTTTCTTTTCTTTGTTTTTCTATCGCGATAAGCGTACTGAAGTCCTTTTTCAACGGTATGTTTTGCTACAGTGAGCAAATTACCTCTGGAACCCCAATTACCTTTTGCTTGTTTAAGAAGTTTTTTTCTTCTTGCTTTTGATGCTACTGAATTGACTGACCTTGGCATTTTTTTTAATCAATTTTTGGTGATAGCGCTCCGACACTGCGGAAGCTTAATACTATTTCCCTGGTTAATACTAATTTAATTATACTATTTTTTAAGCGCAAAGCATTCTAGCAACACGCGCCTCTTCGGATTTATGTACTAACCCTGTGTGCGTAAGTGCTCTTTTGCGTTTCGTGCTCATCTTGGTTAAGATGTGGCTCTTGTACGCATGCTTTCTCTTAATTTTTCCACTCCCGGTAAAAGAGAATCTCTTTTTCGCACTGGAGTTTGTTTTCATTTTTGGCATGGCCTTGTTTGATGATTTAAGATTTATAATTATTTATTATTTGAATATTGCAACTATGATTTCTTCACTTTTTTATTTGGCAATGGAACCAAGTGGAGGAACATTCTGTTTCCTTCTAATTTTGGAAGTTGTTCTACCTTGCCATGATCGGCTAGTTCCTGTGCAAATTTGAGAAGGATGATTTCACCTTTTTCTTTATAAGCGATGGTACGTCCTTTGAAATGGACGTAGGCTTTTACTTTGGCTCCTTCTTCAAGAAATTTAATTGCATGTTTCACTTTAAAGTTAAAATCATGCTCATCGGTATTAGGACCAAAGCGAATTTCCTTCATCACAGACTTAGCTGTTTTGGCTTTAGTTTCCTTCTCCTTTTTCTTTTTTTCGTAAAGAAATTTTTGATATTCTACCAAACGACAAACAGGAGGATCGGCGCTGGCTACTATTTCAACAAGATCTAACTCTTGTTCCTTCGCCATCCTTCTGGCCACATCGATCGGATAAATATCCGGTTCGATATTTTCACCAACCAACCTCACAGTTAAAGCAGTAATATCTTCATTGATATTATGCTCGTTTTCTCTCTTTTGGTATCTATTGGGCCTGCTAAACCTGTTACCACCTGATGGCGCTCCACCACCCGGCTTTTTAAAAAAAGTTGAAATGAGTTACCTCCCTCTTTGTTAGTTAAACTTAATTTTGAATTACTCTTAGTTGATCACTGAATTAATTTCGTTGTGAATGAGTTTTGCAAATTCTTCAATACTCATCGACCCTAAATCGCCCTGACCATGTTTCCTTACAGAAACAGTATTCGTCTCGGCTTCTTTCTCTCCAACAATCAACATATACGGCACTTTTCGGACTTCCGCATCCCTGATTTTACGGCCGATTTTTTCGTCACGCTCGTCAATGGAGGCGCGAATATCGGAATTTTTTAGCAATCTGGAAACATTTTGTGCAAAATCGTTAAATTTCTCACTGATACCCAATATGATAACCTGTTCCGGAGACAACCAAAGCGGGAAGTTTCCTGCACAATGTTCAATTAATACCGCGATGAAACGCTCCATAGAGCCAAATGGCGCCCGATGAATCATAACCGGTCGATGTTTTAGGTTGTCGGCACCGGTGTATTCCAACTCAAAACGCTCCGGCAAATTGTAATCAACTTGAATTGTTCCCAATTGCCACTTCCGCCCCAGCGCATCCTTAACCATGAAATCGAGTTTCGGTCCGTAAAAGGCGGCTTCTCCGGTGACTACCACGGTTTTTAGTCCTTTTTCAGCAGCAGCTTCAATGATGGCACTCTCTGCTTTTTCCCAATTCTCATCGCTACCAATGTACTTTGTTTTATTTTCAGGATCCCTTAATGAAACCTGAGCAGTAAAATCTTGAAAATCAAGTGCTCTAAACACATAAAGAACGAGATCAATAACCTTGCAAAACTCCTCTTTCACCTGATCGGGGCGACAAAATAAATGCGCGTCATCTTGAGTAAATCCCCGGACACGGGTAAGACCATGCAACTCGCCACTTTGCTCGTACCTGTAAACAGTTCCAAATTCAGCAAAACGAATCGGCAGTTCTTTGTAGGAGTGCGGTTTGTTTTTATACATCTCGCAGTGGTGCGGACAATTCATCGGTTTAAGAAAAAATTCTTCGCCTTCTGCCGGTGTTCTGATTGGCTGAAACGAATCAGCGCCATATTTTTCATAGTGTCCTGATGTCACATACAGTTCTTTATTTCCAATATGTGGAGTCACAACAGGCAGATAACCAGCTTCGAGTTGGGCCTTTTTCAGGAAGTTCTCCAGCTTTTCGCGAAGCTGGGCTCCTTTGGGCAACCACATTGGCAATCCCATTCCTACCTTTTCGGAAAACATAAACAGTTCGAGCTCTTTCCCCAACTTTCGATGGTCACGTTTTTTAGCTTCCTCGAGAAGGGTCAGATATTCGGTGAGATCCTTTTGTTTAGGGAAGGTGATTCCGTATATCCGGGTGAGTTGTTTGCTTTTTTCGTCACCTCTCCAATATGCACCGGCAATGTTCATCAACTTTACAGCTTTGATTGTGCTTGTGTCGGGAATATGCGGGCCGCGGCACAAATCGGTGAAATTACCTTGGGTGTAGAAGGTGATGGTTCCATCGGCAAGATCTTTTAACAGATCAAGTTTGTATTTATCACCCTTTTCTTCAAAATAGGCAATCGCATCCTTTTTAGAAACATCCTTACGCTGATAAGCACTGCCTTTTTTGGCGAGCTCCAGCATTTTATCCTCGATCATTTTAAAATCATCCGAGGAAATGGATCGTTCTCCTAAATCAACATCATAATAAAAACCATTTTCAATAGGAGGTCCAATTCCGAACTGGATTCCGGGATAAATTGATTCAAGGGCTTCCGCCAGAAGGTGGGCCGATGAGTGCCAGAAAGTTGATTTTCCCTCCGTTGCATCCCAGGTAAGAAGCTCAATAGTAGCGTCGTTGTTGATAGAACGCGATGCATCCCAAACTTCACCATTTACTTTTGCTGATATAACATTCCTTGCCAGTCCTTCGCTGATGCTCTTGGCTATCTCCATGGCACTGGTTCCCTTAGCGTACTCCCGCACATTTTTGTCGGGAAAAGTAATCTTGATCATTTGCATTAAATAAGCCTGCGAAGATATGAAATCCATTGATAATCCATGTTATTTCAATTGAATTCCGGTATCAGACACACTCTATATTTGCTAATTAAAACTTTTCAGTACAGCTATATTGAATACTGTTAATTTATTGTATTTTTGATACATATAAAATTTAAAATTCATGAAACAGGCAAGCCTACTTTCCCTACTACTTTCCATTGTTTTTATTTCAAATGCACAAAACCCGGTTCTTTTATCGGATATCAATTCCGGAACAAGCGGTTCACTTAATTTGTTGAATAATTCGATCGTGTATAACCAAAAAGTTTATTTTTCAGCCACTAACGGATCAGCGAATTATGAACTCTATTCAACAGACGGAACCGTTGCTGGCACCAGTTTACTAAAGGAGATCAATCCCGGTACAGCAGCTTCCAACCCAAATAACTTTTACGTTATCGATGGTGTGCTCTATTTCACCGCGGATGACGGGGTACATGGCAAAGAACTCTGGAAAACGGATGGGACTTCCGGAGGCACTGAAATGGTGCTTGATATTCAACCCGGAAATTTAAGCACATTTACTACGAATATATTTAAACCGGTATGGACACAAAATGGATTTTTTTATTTTGTGGCCAGGGAAAGCAGTACAGGAATTGAACTTTGGCGCTCGGACGGCACTGCAGCTAATACTTCCATATTGCTGGATATAGAGCCGGGAATTGGAGGAACAGCACCTGATAGCTTTCATGTTTTTAATAACGAATTATATTTCACAGCTATTACCACGGCTTATGGAAAGGAGATATGGAAAACGGACGGAACGCCCGGTGGCACATTATTAATGAAGGATATAATTACCGGGGTGTCCACACCTTTTGCAACCTTTGGTTTAGATATTGTTTGGGAGCATAACGGTTATTTTTATTTTAAGGCAGCCACCTCGAGTGGAATTGAAATATGGAAGTCAGATGGCACTGCTCCGGGAACAACTATCTTACTTGACATCTACCCTGGTTCAGGCAGCAGCTTTCCTGATGAATTTTATGAGGCCAATAATCTGCTTTATTTTGTAGCCACCAATGCAATAAACGGAACGGAAGTGTGGCGAACAGATGGTACTTCAACTGGAACATTCGTGCTGAGCGATGTTTGTCCCGGAACATGTAATGGTGCCCCTGCCAGTCATTACATACCTATGTGGGTTCGCACCAATAAATTTTATTTTGCAGTTACAAACCCTACTGTTGGGTATGAAATGTGGGAAACTGATGGGACAACTGCAGGAACAATTTTAGTTACAGATGTCAACCCTGGAAGCGGAAACGGCGTTTTCTATGCAATTGCCACTACTCCTAACTTTATGGTTTTTTTAGGCAGTTCCGGTTCAACAACAGAACCTTTCATAACGGATGGAACAGCTGCCGGCACATACTCCTGCTTTAACGGGAGCTATAACTATCTCGCTGGAACTCCGCTCACATTCCATTTTGAAAAAAACGGTGCTGTTTATTATGGAGATTCGGAATACCTGTTTCGTGCCGACGGCACTCCGGCCGGTAACCAGCTTATCAGGAAGTTTTCAAACGTCGGAACAGGATGGGAAAATTTTAATAACGAAGTATTTTTTTGTGCATCAGATACCGGATCAGCATATCAGGGAATTGAATTGTGGAAATCGGATGGGACTGTTTCAGGTACTTTGTTGGTTAAGGATATTGCCGCCGGAACCAGTAATGGATTTAGCCTAACAACAGGTTGGTTTAAGAAACGATTCATATGCAATGGAGACATGTACTTTCTGGCTACAAACACTTTTGGCAATACACCATACTTATGGCAAACAGATGGCTCCACTTCAGGAACCATTCCGGCATCGCCTTCCAGTTTAACCTGGATTACAGATGCGTTGCAGTGGCACTATCTTACTGATAAAATTGTTTTTCCGGGTATTGATGCAACCACCAGTGGACTGGAATATTGGGCTTATGAATCTCCGTGCAATTTAACAAGTATTTATCAGGAACCCATATCCAATTTCAGCATTGAAGTCTTCCCAAATCCAACTACCAACATAGTTCATATAGTTGCTTCCGAAAAAATATCTGAGGTTCAATTAATGACTCTTCAAGGACAACAAATTTATAATAGCACTATGGCAAATGAGGACATAGAAATGGATTTGAACCTCGGTAAATTCCCAAGCGGCATATATATTTTAAAAATCAGATCACAAAACAATTACCAGATTCGAAAAATAGTTATTCAGTAATTCTCTTAAACTAACAGTTGTAGTTGAAGATGAAGCAGCGGCAGTTGAAAAAGACTCAGACATTGGAAACTATTTCCTGATTACAAAACAAACACCTACCTTAGTCACCATATTCTTTTTAAACATCCCATCATGAACAAAATTCTAAAATTATTTTTTGTTTTTCTTCTATTCCACTCAAGTGTTTTCTCAACCGAATACTGGCAGCCCTACCCTATTCATGCGGAGGTGATCACTTACAATGGTGTCGACCGCAAAGTAAAGTTTAGTGTGTATGATTCCCTATCCGGTATCTGGAGGTATTATAATACGCCGTATTACACATGCCCTGCTATTGAGCTGACTGATACAATGAATACAATCATTGGATTTAAGATTCTAGATTACAATCAACAATCGAATCTGGAGATTACCGGTTATTATGGATTTATAATTTTTGATCAGGAAACGCATCAGTTTAAACCTATTTTCGATCAGGTTAATATTCCCTACAATAATTATTTATCTATGTCAATGAAAATTGATGATGCCTCTATGACTTTTGATTTCGAAGATGATAATGGTTTTAAATATGCAGAAAAATACACTATGTTATATAGCATCATAAAAAACAAGTGGGATACTATAATTGATGTTGTAGGCTATTATGATTTTGATTGTTTGGAGGCTGTTTATTTAGGTGGAGGCTTTGGATACACTTGTGAGCATTATTCAAGTAGTGATGATCATATTTATGTAAGGTATTTGATTCCGGATTTACAATTAATAGGAGGACATTGGGATTTACGTGTTGGAACTTTTGTAACTAGAGGCTGGGATATGACAATCTTTCGGCACAATGGTGTTTACGATTTTGATTCATATTTGTTTGCTATCGACCCTACTCCTACTTATAGAGGTTATATGGCAAATGTGATAGGGAATCAATTTAGTCTGAAATATGGAATTTTACAAACTGGGGAAAGGACCATAATTTACGATGACTCTCTCCACCAGTTAAAAGTAGACTCAACTAATATTGCAGGTATCAATAATGTGATTATAAAAGATGGCGTTGTCGCTTGTAGAAGCGGAAATTTTGTGTGGTGTAAAGCTTTCAGTCCTACAACAAGAAATTGGGTGGTGAGCAGTTTTCCTTCGACAGGAATTGATTCCTTAAAAATTGAGAATGGTACTGTAAAGTGGGTTGACAACATTAGCGGTGCTAGTTATAAAGCAGGTTATATAGATAGTATTGGGTGGGGAAATTATGACACTCCTCTATTGCTGAGTTTTCATGCAACTGAAAGATATACTTCTTCAGGTTTACCATATGTTTTTGTTCGAAATTATTCAATCGGCACCGACAGTATTTGTTATGATTTTGGAGATGGTGTTATTTCTGATTATAAACAGCATTCACTTTATCATTTGTATAAGGTTAATGGTCACTATCAATCAACTTATCCCAATGTTAATTATAATATTTGCATAAAAACCGTGAATGATTCCGGGCCACAATCTTCGTGTCTTTCGTATGCGATCACTTGCGTGGATCCAACTGTTCCGGTAATCACTGCTTCGACAGATACTACCTGTTCAAATCAAGCTGTTGTATTATCAATTGCAGGAAATTTAAATAGCGCCCAAAAATGGACATGGTATTTAGCTGGTTGCGGAAATGCAGCTCCTTTGGCTACAGGAGACACTATTACTGTTAACCCTTTAGTCACTAAAACCTACTATGCTCGAGCTGAAGGTGGTTGTGCTCCAAGTTCAGATTGTGATACATTGACGGTTATCGTTAATCCAGCTCCACAAGCGGTTGCAACAGCATCCGGTCCCACTACTTTTTGTTTGGGAGATAGTGTCACATTAAATGCAAATATTGGAGTAGGACTAAATTATCAGTGGGTACATTATGGAAATATAATTCCAGGCGCAATCAACCCAAGTTACACCTCCTATACACCGGGTCCTTATTTTGTGGAAGTGGCAAATTCAAATTGCACCGATTCTTCTGCTGTTATAAATGTAAATGTTCCATGCCTCCCACCATCAGATCCAATTTCAAAAATTAATTCGGAAACACCAACTGAAATTGAAACATGGTATGCTGATAATTTGGTTTTTATAAATGCGAAAGGTATTAGAGGAGATTCATGGTCGATGAAAATATACAACTTAGTTGGTAAGCTTGTTTATAGTAAAAGTGGAAAGGTTACTAAGCAATCAAACGGATTGGGAACTTTTAATCATCAAAATGAATTAACTGTCGCCGAAGGAATCTATTTTCTAAGCATCAAAACAGAGGACGAACAAATTGTTAAAAAAATAATCGTCCGCTAATACTTTCACCAAATCAAAAATCGAATCAAACAACCGAATTAACTACTTAATTAACTACATAATCAACCACTGAACTAACCACCGAATTAACCACCGAATTAACCACCGAATTAACCACCGAATTAACCACTGAATTAACCACTGAATTAACCACTGAATAAATTACATATGTCCCTTAAAACTTTTCTTATAAAGTGACATAGCCTCCTTAATAATTTTAAAAGCAGTTTCTCTGTCTAAAAACTTTCTAACTGTCACTTGCTTTTTTTCCATCTTCTTATAATCTTCAAAAAATCTTCGCATCTCACCTTCTGTATGTGGGGGAAGTTCCGAAACATCGTTAATGTGATTCACTGAAGGGTCATAAAGCGCGACTGCAATGATTTTATCGTCCTGCTCTCCATTGTCCACCATCCTCATCACACCTATTACCTTTGCATCTACAAGACTCAATGGCTGAAACTCCATAGAAGAAATTACTAATATATCCAGAGGATCCTTATCATCACAATAAGTTTGTGGAATGAAACCATAATTAGCAGGATAATGAACAGCACTGAATAATATTCTGTCCAATTTTAACAAACCTGAATCCTTATCCAATTCATACTTCGCCTTACTTCCTTTTTGAATTTCAATAACTGCCCGAACAACTTTCGGCGCCAAAGCTCCGGTTTCAACCCCATGCCATGGGTGTTTTACATGAATACTCATTCTAAATCTATATTTTTTACAAAGGTAATGCTATTTCATTTACAAATTATTTTCATTCACAAATATTCAAAAAACAATACTCATATTTGCAGGGAAAACAGCCGGCAGCCGGCAGTCGGTAGTCTACAGCCGGCAGTTAGCAGCAATCAATTACAATTAACCTGTAACACTTCCGCAATTACTAAATGACACTTCCGCCACAACAATGACTAATGACTAATGACACTTCAGGCACAACAATGACTAATGACTAATGACTAATGACACTTCCGGCACAACAATGATTAATGACCCTTCCCTCCACCGCCACTTTATTATTCACAAGCCGTTTGGTTATTTGAGTCAATTTATTGGTGATATTAAGAAGAAAAAATTGTTGGGAGAATTGTATGATTTTCCTGAGGGAACTATGGCTATTGGCAGACTTGATGAGGATAGCGAAGGATTATTATTGTTGACTACTGACGGAATGGTAAGTGAACAGATAAGAAGTAAAAAAATTGAAAAAGAATATTATGTTCAGGTAGATGGTGTGATAACAGATGATGCCATTGCGCAATTGCAGACAGGTGTGGAAATAGGAATCAGAAATGTAAAGTACATAACGAAACCGTGCAAGGTAAAAAAAATGGAAGTTGCCCCCTCCTTTCCTCCCCGTATTAAAAAAATCCGCGATGATCGTCATGGGCCTACCTGTTGGATTTCAATCACCCTCACGGAAGGGAAATACAGGCAAATTCGTAAAATGACTGCAGCCGCAGGGTTTCCAACTTTGAGATTGTTCAGAATAAGAATTGGAAATATATTTCTTAATGATATGCCGGCAGGAAGTTTTGTAGAATCGGAATCTTTTATTAATTTTATGAATGAAAATTTAGAGGAAAATTCATGAACCCACCCGATTCAGAAATTGATAAAATAAAGTCACGTTACGAAAAAAGAAAAACGGATAGCGATGTTATCGCTCATTCAGGCAATTTTTATTTCAATCATTTCGCTCAAGCTGAAAGAGAATTAGAATATTTGCGTATTCTTTATAAAAATTTTACAGACTTTGACAAACTGAAACTACTCGAAATCGGTGCCGGTGGTGGTGGCAATATCTATTTTTTTCAGAAAAATGGTTTTTCAAATTCAAATATTTATGCCAATGAATTGCTTTCTGACAGATTGGAAATTTTAAGCAACAAATTTTCAGGAATTCATATTCTGTCGGGCGATGCAACGTTGCTCCAAGAAGCACAATACCCTACCTTTGACATTGTTTTTCAATCCACAGTATTTACCTCTATTTTAGATGCTGGTTTTAAACAAAAATTAGCTGCTAAAATGTGGTCGCTCACAAAACCCGATGGAATGGTTTTGTGGTACGATTTTGCATTTGATAATCCTTCTAACAAAGATGTAAAAGGAATTAAAAAAGAGGAAATCCGCCAACTGTTTCCTAACGCTAAAAAAATCGACTTCCGTAAAGTAACGCTTGCCCCACCATTAGGAAGAAGAGTTAAAAAGTTGTATCCATTTTTTAACTTATTTCCTTTTTTAAGAACTCATTTGATTGCCGAAATAAAAAAATAAAATATGAAACAACAAATAAGTTTTCTAACTTTAGCAGTGAATGATCTCGAAAAAATGAAGCACTTTTACCATGAGGTTTTAGGTTGGAATTTACTGAAAGATGATCAGGGAATTGTGTTTTTTAAAATGAATGGATTTATTTTTGGACTCTATCCTACAAGTGAATTGGCCAATGATATTGGCATAGAAAACGATGGATCCGGATTTAAAAAATTTACATTGGCAATCAATTTCTCATCCGAAAAAGAAGTAGATGATGAATTCAGGAAATTAGAAAACGAAGGTGTGAACATAATCAAAACTCCTTCAAAAGTATTTTGGGGTGGTTATTCAGGATACTTTGCAGATCCTGAAAATAATTATTGGGAACTCGCCTATAACCCTTTTTTAGAAATGGATACTGAAGGCAATATTATTAATCATCAATGACCTTTTAATATGCCTTGAATATCCGGCAAAAAATATTTTTCACTCTTCATAATCTTTCCATCTTCTCTGTAAATAGGTTTTCCATTTTCATCGAGTTTACTCATGTTGCTGCGATGAATTTCTTCAAATACCTCAACAATTTTATGTTGCATACCATGCGCGATAATTGTGCCGCACAGTATATAAAGTTTGTCTCCCAAAGCATCAGCAACAAGAGTTAAATTACCCTCTTTTGCAGCTTCTAAATATTCATCGTTTTCCTCTGCCATTAATCGGTGACGAAGTTCGATGATACGATCTCCAACATCTACTTTAGGAGTATCGTGGTGATCTAGTCCGAAAACTTCATGAAACTCGCGGACTTTATTGATAATAGAATTAAATTCTGACATTTTAGTTGGTTATTTCTTTAGTTTATTGGGTTCTTTAGTTTATTGGTTTTATGGTTTATTAGTTTATTAGTTTTTTGGTTCTTTAGCCTGCTAAACTAAAGACAAGCTTAAACTTGCGATGGCAGGCAACCGCTAACCGCCTACTGCCGCATCCTACCGCCTTCTACCGCCGACCGCCGACCGCTGCCTATGTCTGTATCACACCAACATTAAAAGGTCTTTCAATCGGTGCATGATCGGCCATTTCAATTCCCATCGAAATCCATTTGCGTGTTTCGAGAGGATCGATAACTGCATCTACCCACAGCCGTGAGGCGGCGTAGTAGGGTGATGTTTGACTTGTGTAGCGATCTGTTATTGTTTTTAGTAATTCAGCTTCATCTTCGGGAGTGATAGTTTTTCCTTGTGATTTGAGTGAACTCACTTGAATTTGCAAAAGTGTTTTCGCAGCTTGAGATCCTCCCATCACTGCAATTTGTGCACTTGGCCATGCAGCTATCAAACGAGGATCATAAGCTTTTCCGCACATAGCGTAATTACCGGCACCGTATGAATTACCTATAACAATAGTGAATTTTGGAACCACGCTGTTCGACATCGCATTCACCATTTTAGCTCCATCTTTAATAATTCCACCTTGCTCTGAACGACTACCAACCATAAATCCTGTTACATCTTGTAAAAAAACCAAAGGGATTTTTCGTTGATTACAATTCATAATAAAACGAGCTGCTTTATCTGCAGAGTCGCTATAAATTACTCCACCAATTTGCATCTCCCCTTTTTTACTCTTTACAACTTTACGTTGATTTGCAACAATACCAACTGCCCATCCATCTATTCGACCTGTTCCGCAAATTATACTTTGTCCATACAAATCTTTATATTCATCAAATTCAGAATCATCCAGCAACCTACCTAATGATATCACGCATATCATACGGCTTTTCTCTTTCCATAGGTAGCAATCCATAAATTTCTTTTGGATCCAACTTGGGAACTGATGGTTTTATCCTGTCAAAGCCTGCCTTATCATAACTTCCGATTTTGCTGAAAATGCTTTTGATGTAATCCAAACAATCTTTATCAGATGCAAATTTATTATCGGTAACACCGGAAATTTCACATTGTGTAGTTGCGCCGCCAAGAGTTTCATTATCGATGTCTTCACCAATAGCAGCTTTCACCAAATAAGATCCGGCAAGAAAAATAGAACCTGTTTTATCAACGATCATTGCTTCATCGCTCATAATAGGCAAATAGGCTCCACCTGCAACACAGCTTCCCATGATAGCGGCGATTTGAATGATTCCTCGTGAGGACATGATCGCATTATTTCTAAAAATCCTTCCAAAATGTTCCTTGTCGGGAAAAATTTCATCTTGCATGGGAAGAAAAACACCTGCACTATCCACCAAATAAACAATGGGCAATCTGTTTTCAATTGAAATTTCCTGCGCACGCAAATTCTTTTTTGCAGTCATCGGAAACCACGCTCCTGCTTTAACAGTAGCATCATTCGCTACTACAATGCATTGCCTTCCATGAATATAACCAATTACAACAACAACACCTGCCGAAGGACAACCGCCATATTCTTTATACATTCCTTCCGCAGTAAAAGCACCTATTTCAATGGTGGGAGATCCTTGATCAAGTAAATAGTCAATTCGTTCTCTGGCCAGTAATTTACCTTTCTCCTTTTGTTTGTCTCCATTTTTTTTTCCACCTCCTTCACTCACAATTGCTATTTTGTGTTGAAGGTTACTGACTTGAGTTTTGTTATAATCTTCGTTCTTGTTGAAAATAATATCAATATTGTCTTTGGCTGCCATGTTTCATATTTAGTGGTGCAAATATAGGTGATGCAACCTATCTGCCTTTAAGGAAATTGAGTTATCTTACATAGTTTCTGCCACATACGATTTATTTTTTAATGATTTGAATTTAAGGTCATTGTGCTTTACAGGCAACATTCAGGAGCATAAGAGATTTATTTATTTAATTGTTAATCAACACCTTAACAAATTCGGCTGATTATATTATGAAATTTGAGGAATCTAATCGCTTTTATTGGTAAAACCAACAGTTGTTTGAAGTATTGAAGCTCCTCAACCAAAAAAGGAATATTGATTTGATATAGAAATTAACTTTGTATTTATATCAATTCAGTATATATTTGCTGAAAATCCTATTGTATGAAAAATAAATCAGCAGCATTCATAGCTGTAGTAGCTCTTTCAGTAACATTATTTTCCTGCGGCGGGGATAAAAAAGCTTCCGACCAAACGGGAGATCAGGCTGTTGTAGCACAAGACACCACCCCAATTGACGAGGTTGCCAACTTCAGATTTTCTTACACTATTGCGAATTTACCCTCTCCAATGGTGATTTTTGATGAGTTTGCTAAGTCAAAATTGCCTGTTGAAGTGAATTTATTGAATCCTTCATCGAATGTGAAAAAATACACATCTACTACCAAGCAAGCATTCAATTATGGTGTTTATGGTGTGGATTTGGCTTATTTAGTTATCAATGAGCGCAACACCGATATTTACAACTACTATTCTGCTTCAAAAACATTAGCTGAAAATTTAAATTTGGGTGAGACATTTAAAAAATTTGTTGATCGTTTCGAGGCTAACTCTGAAAATCGCGATTCTCTAACTCGGGTTATTGATGAAGCATACGGAGCAACCGATGTTTACCTTCGCTCTAATGAAAGATTAGAAACTGCAAGTCAGATTCTTGCAGGTAGCTGGTTAGAATGTCAGCATATCACTGTTCAACTACTCAAAAATGTAAAAAGAGCTCCTGAAAACGATATCCTTTTCCAAAGAGTTTGGGAACAACGCATGTACCTTGACAACATCTCAAAAGTTCTCGGAGAATTTACTTCTAATCCGGAGATGGCTTCTGTAAAAACCGATTTCGATGGGTTGCTTGCCATTTACAAAGAGCCTGCCGATGCAGCAGCTATTGATGGAGCATTTTTGAATAAACTAGGTGATAAACTCACGCAAGTACGCGCAAACATTATAAAGTAATATCGTCAAAATCTTATAAAAGGGAAGAGCATTTGTTCTTCCCTTTTTCTGTTTAAAAAAGAATAGTACCTTACCCCCGAAATGAGCGAGAAAATTCTCAAGGCCTTAATGCAGTTGTTTGCGATTATTGCAAATAATGATCGTCTTACAAAAGCGGGACGAAATATTGTGGAGGCATTCCTCAGGCAGCAGGTGAGTAATGTTCACCAGGAATTTTATATTAACTTTTTTGATGAATATCTCTCATTTTTACAAGGGAAAGCTTCTGCCGGAAAAGAAACCAAACGGGTAGCAGTGAATTCAGTAAAAATACTACGTATTTGCACCGATATTAATGGTGAGCTTGATCAAAAGCAGAAATATGTTGTATTGGCTAAACTAATTGAATTTGCTTATTCTTTCGACGAACCTGCAGACGAACAGGAACTTGAGTTCATTGAAACTGTTGCCAGCGTTTTTAATATCTCAAAAGAAGATTCTAACCTTTGCCTCTCATTTGCTTCGTCAAAAAATCATGAAGGATTATTCCCCTCAAGTCATTTTTTAATTATCAATAATCATATTGATGAAGATAAAAACGAAATCAAACACATTACAAATGAAACTCTTTCCGGTGAACTTTGCTTCTTAAATATTCAGTCGGAAGGAATTTTATTTGTTAAGTATTTTGGTCATTTACCATTATTGTTAAACGGACAATCAATGGTTAACGGTCGCGTCTACCCTTTTTCACAAGGCTCTGTTATTAGAGAAACCAAAATTCAACCTGTTTATTACAGCGATGTAACAAGGTGTTTTATGAATGATGGATTTACCGACAATATTTCCATGACAGTCAATATGGTAGATTACTTTTTCAGCAATGGGAAACAGGGATTACATTCGGTAAGTTTTGCTGCCACTTCAGGCAATTTAATAGGTATTATGGGAGGTAGTGGTGCAGGAAAATCAACTTTGCTTAATATTCTTAATGGGAATTTGACACCACAGAAAGGCGAAGTGCTAATAAATCGAATTAACCTGCATACCGATCGTGATTTACTCCAAGGCATCATAGGATACATTCCGCAGGATGATCTACTGATGGATGATCTTACAGTTTATGAAAATCTCTTTTATAACAGTAAATTGGGATTAGGCAATCTAGAAGATGAAGAAATCAATATTCTGGTTAATCAACTCCTGGATTCATTAGGTCTGTATGCCATCAAAGATCTCAAAGTAGGCGATCCACTTAACAAAATGGTGAGTGGAGGACAACGCAAACGGTTGAACATTGCACTTGAATTAATTAGAAAACCGGCAGTACTTTTTGTTGATGAACCCACCTCCGGCTTATCTTCTCTTGACTCTGAAAATGTGATGGATTTGCTCAAACAGTTGTCTCTTGGCGGGAAGCTTGTGTTTGTGGTTATTCATCAACCGTCCTCTGATATTTTTAAGTTGTTCGATAAATTAATGATTCTCGATTCAGGTGGTTATCCGATTTATTTTGGCAATCCCTCCGACTCTATCATCTATTTTAAAAAACGTGCTAATTTCGCTGCAGCGGATGAAAGTGAATGTGAGACTTGCGGGAATATTAATCCTGAACAAATATTTTCAATTATTGAATCAAAGGTTTTTAATGAATTCGGACAAGCTACACCGGATCGTAAAATCACGCCAAAGGAATGGAACAACTTTTTTGAAGATGTTCGTTTACCAAATGTTAGTAACCAGGTCCGAAAAACCAGATCAATATGATGGAGAATATGCTAAACCATCCCGCTTAAGGCAACTCAAAGTCTTTTTTACCCGCGATGTGCTTTCCAAACTCAAGAATACCCAATACCTTTTAATCAATTTCCTTGAGGCACCTGTTTTAGCCTTCATTTTAGCCTATTTTCTAAAATATTATTCGCAGGGTGGTGAATATATTTTTAGAGATAACATTAACGTTCCTGCATATATTTTTATGTGTGTTATTGTTTCACTATTTATGGGGCTTACTGTGAGCGCCGAAGAAATTATTAGAGATAGAAAGATTTTAAAACGTGAAGAGTTTCTAAATCTAAGTCGTGGCAGTTATCTCCTTTCTAAAATTTTAGTGCTATTAGCTATTTCTGCAATACAAACTTTTTCATTTGTCTTAATAGGCAATACCATTTTCGAAATTCAAGGAATGTACAAAGATTATTGGCTGATGTTATTTACCGTTTCGTGCTTTGGCAATTTACTAGGATTAAATATTTCAGCATCTTTCAATTCAGCTGTTACCATCTATATCCTCATCCCTTTCTTAATCATTCCGCAAATTATTTTAAGTGGAGTTATGGTGAAATTTGAAAACTTAAATCCACATGTCACCAGCCAAACTAAAGTTCCTCTTATTGGTGAAATTATGGCCTCACGATGGGCTTTCGAGGCTCTGGCAGTGAATCAATATGCAACTAACGAATATCAAAAGCATTATTTTAACGTTGATAAAGCTTTAAGTGAAACTGTTTATAGAAAGGATTTCTGGTTGGTTAAGATGAACGATAAACTTGATTCAATTCAAAAAGGATTGTCTTCTGAAAATCTAATAGCAATATTGCAAAATGAAATACAACGTGCAGCGTTTTTATATACTTCGGTTCCATCCTCTAAGGCAATTTCCTCAATAAAAATTACAAAACCACTCAATAAAACAACTTATAATCAGGTAAAAAATTTCCTGACTGATTTAAGACAACAATTTATCAACGACTATAAATTAGAAAGTTCTCAAAAAGATGGCATCACCCAAAAACTGATTTCTGAAAATAAAGATCCTGAGTACCTCCCAAAATTAAAATCTGTGTACACTAATGAAAGTCTTGATGATTTGGTAATTTCTACTGCCGATTTCAAATTTGTTATTGAAAATGAAAATCAGTTGGTGAGAAGGTTCAGACCGGTACTCATGGACGGACCACACGATTCATTTGTTCGTGCGCAGTTTTTTGTCTCAAGAAAAAATATCTTTGGAAACTATTTCAGCACCTATTCAGTAAACCTTGCAGTTATATGGTTAATGACGATTTTACTTATGGTAACACTATATTTTAACTCCTTTTGTAAGTTTCTGAATTCAATAGAATCATTATTCCAAAAAAATAAATTTAAGAAAGAATAATTGAGGTGATGTTACTTGATTTTTGAAATCGTGAAAGGAATTTTAACAATGGTTTGATAGTCTTCACCTGTCTCCATCATGTCTTCATCCTCTTCATCATAAAGCCAAGCTATAGAAACTTTTGATTTTCCTGAATTGTGAATTGATTCCATAATTCTAAAAATATCCAATATACATTTGCTTGAACTGGTGTTGAAATATTCTAATTGCACCAACACTTTTGTTGTTTCCTTTGGGTTCGCAGCATAGTTGTTTAGCCAGTCAAAAACTTCTTTGTAAAACTGAACTGAATTTTCAGGAATTGATTTGCCTTTAAGTTCTATATAACCTGCCTGATCGAGTAATATGTGTGGTGTTTTAGTACCGGGTTCTATTAACAAAGTTTCCATTTCGTATGCTGATCTATTTTATACTTTTTGATTCTTTTAACTTTAAATATTTTATTAATTTACATGCAACTTCTTTGTGAAAAAATAACCAAAGATTAACTTATTTTAACAATCAAACTAAAAAATGAATATTTTTCAGAAACTGCATTAAAGCTATAACCTAACTTATTTCCGGATTTTCGGGCTATATCGATAATTCCTAATCCTGCACCACCTTTATCTGAAAGTTCGGTTGAATTTAGTTTATCCACGTATTGAGCACGCAATTCCTCTGCAGTAAGAGTATTGATATGATCTAATTTACTTTTAAGCAGATCACACTTCGTGTTAAGGATAAAATTACCTGTATGAATATTATAAACTGAATCCTCTCCTCTCACAATCATGAACATAGAATCTCGTTTAGAAGCATCTATATCATCCTCATCCATTCGTAACTCATCCATGTGATGATAAATATTTTGAAGCGATTCAACCAGGATATGATAAACTTTTTTCTTTTTCCTACTATCGTCATCTAACGACTCCAATCTCGATTCCATAATTTGGTAAACCGAAGCAAGTAGATCCTTGGTGATATGACCTTTAAAGGAAAGGATTATATTATTCCGTTCCATTACCTGGTAAGTAAGGTATATATCTGGCTCAATATGCATATTTCAACGAATTTTACGGACCGGGTACAAATGTAACATTGAAAAGTAAAATAGCAATATTTAGGTCATCCATTTCAGAAATCAAATCCCTCTTACCCTTGAGGAGAACAAATTTAAAGGCTTATAAATTCTCAAAATAAAGCCCAAAACGCTGATCAGGCCTGAAAATCAGCTCTAAAAGTCCCCTTTTTTATTGGAGATCAGGATAATAACTTGAAATAATATAAAAATATGTATCTTTAGGACGCCAAAACTCATAAAATTCAGGCATCCTATGTCTAGTAAAATACTAATTGCCGATGATGAACCGGATTTAGAGTTAATCATTTCTCAGAAGTTTAGGTCTCGTATCAGCAAAGGAGAATTAAAGTTTGAATTCGCTGAAAATGGCGCCGTTGCGCTAGAAAAGTTGAAGAATGACCCTACTTTTGATTTGGTTTTTACTGATATTAACATGCCGGTGATGGATGGATTAACCCTTTTGGGGAAAATCAAAGAGAACGATATTCAATCCAAAGCGGTCGTTATTTCGGCCTATGGAGATGTGAGAAATATCCGCACCGCCATGAATCGTGGAGCTTTTGACTTTATCATCAAACCAATCGATTTGGAAGATCTTGATGTCACACTCTCCAAAGCTCTCAATGAAATTGAAATCCTAAAGCAAGGTATTGAAGCTAAAGAAAAATTACAGATTGCACTTATTGATAAAGCTCAAGCTCAACAAGAAGCTCTTTTCAACCTACAGGAAAAGGAAAAATTGATCCTCCGACAGAATGAAATGTTGGAATTACAAGTCAAAGAACGAACCTTGGAAATTCAACATCAAAAGGAATTGATAGAGGATAAGAATCGAGAAATTTTAGATTCTATCTATTATGCCAAGCGTTTGCAGGAAGCTATACTTCCTAACAAAAATTTACTTACAAATCTGTTCCCGGAAAGTTTCATTTTATATTATCCTAAAGACATAGTTGCGGGAGATTTTTACTGGCTCGGTACCGGAAATAAGGCCATATTAGCTATAGCCGATTGTACCGGTCATGGGGTTTCAGGTGCTCTAATGAGCATGCTTGGAATGTCATTGCTTAATCAATTGGTGAATGGAAAGTTAATTACTGTTCCGGGAATGTTGCTCGATTTGCTCCATGTAGCTGTTGTTGAAGCTCTTAATCAGGTAGAAAATCACACCAATGAAGGAATGGATATTGCAATATGTTGTTTTGAAGAAAAGGCAAATATCCTTCATTACGCAGGTGCCAATCGCCCGCTTTGGCTAATGAGAAACGGTGAATTGATCATATATCAGGCCGACAAATTGCCTATTGGAGGAGTTCAGATACACTCGAGAACAAAATTCACAACTCATTCTATAAACCTTCAAAAAGGTGACCGTATTTATCTGTTCACAGATGGCTATGCCGATCAATTTGGAGGTGAATTAGGCAAAAAATTGATGACCAAAAAACTTAAAGAGTTGATTGCCAATCGCGAAAATCATGCAATGAGTAAGCAAGGCGAAACACTTCATAATTTCTTTCATGAATGGAAAGGTAATTATGAGCAGGTGGATGATGTTTTGATGATGGGTATAGAAATTAAATAATCTGAAATTGAAACGATTGATGCTACTTTTTCAACTCAATATTTTATTCTAAAATAATAATTATCCATAGAAATCGAATAAATTTATGCTTCAAAAAAATGTTTCATTTTTAATTACCACCTCAATGTTTGAGCATGACTGATCCTAAACTGATTGCCATATTAAGGAAAGTGGATATGTTTCATGATGCTCCACAAACGGTATTAGAAGAATTGGCTCCACTGGTAACATTTCACGAATACAAACAAAATCAGTTGATCATCAGAAAAGGTGACAGCGGGGATTCATTATACATTATTGCCAATGGCCGAGTTCGTGTTCATGATGAAGAACAAGTTGTTGCATCAATGGAAGCCGGGAACTTTTTTGGCGAAATCTCCTTCTTAGATGCTGCTCCACGCTCAATGTCTGTTTCTGCAGAAACAGAATCTGTACTTTATAGAATTTCCAGAAATGACTTTTATAAAGTTTTCAAAAATCAACCCGAAGTAACACAAATAATTGTAAGTACTTTAACGCAGCGTCTCAGAAATCAAAATGAGAAAGTGATTAATGATTTAAGGATGCGGGGAGCTGAGTTGTCGAAACTCGTTGATGAACGAACGGAACAGTTGGTGCATAAAAATGTTGCGCTTTCCAAAGCACTCGACGATTTAAAGGCAACACAAGAACAACTTATTCAGCAAGAGAAATTGGCTTCATTAGGACAACTTACTGCAGGAATTGCACACGAAATTAAAAACCCCTTAAATTTTGTAAATAATTTTGCCAAACTTTCGTTTGAATTAGTAGATGAAATAATTGTTGCAGCCAACACTGAAGAAAGAGATGAAATTGGCAAATACCTTCGGCAGAATTTAGAAAAAATATATGCACATGGATCAAGAGCTGATAACATTGTGAAAGGGATGCTTGAACATACTCGTTCATTCAATGCTATCACCAAATACCCAATCGATATAAACAAAATGTGTGATCAAGTGCTTCGCATTGCTCTTGAATCTGCGAAAGCAAAATGGCCCGGCTTCGAATGTAAATTAATTTTCACACCTGACCCCGAGCTGAAAAGAGTTGAAGTATCAGCAAGTGATTTCAGTAAACTACTGGCCAACATGTACAATAATTCTTTGTATGCAACTCATGAAAAAATGAAAACACAAAACCAAGGTTATACCCCCACTTTGAGTGTTTCAACCAATTTATCAAATGGAAAATTACTCATCTCAATAAAGGATAACGGATCCGGTATTCCTGCAGATATTAAATCACTAATTTTTAATCCATTTTATACTACCAAACCGGCAGGTGATGGTGCCGGATTAGGGCTTTCTATTTCACACGATATCATCATGGCTCATGGCGGCACTATTGTTTGCGAAACAGATGAAGGTACAGGCACTGTATTTCTCATTTCTATTCCTGCTTAAATAGTTATTATCTCAGAAATATTTTACGGAAGCAGGCCCCATATTGAAAAGCAAATCAACAATGCTTAACCCGGAAACAAATCCGTTCTTATAACCAAATACTTGAGGGTAACTGTTAAAATCGCCGTCAGCATCCGGAATTGATAAATTGCTCAAATATCTGAGGTCTGTAGAATTGCTCTCATCAGGCAATTCATATTTTTCGGTTTTCGAAATGCTAAGTTTATCATTGAGCATAGATGAAATCACTATCAATAATTCCAAATTAAAATCTAATAAGAATTCCTGTTTCTTTTCATAAAAATACACAATATCATCCTGATAAAATTCAAAAAATGCTGAGCGTTGATAGGCAGAACAAAGTGAGCGCCAATGTTGCCGTTGCCAGCTTTGATCATTTGCAATCCGTAAATCTTTTATTGGAATATGAAACCGATTGGAGTGTTCAACAGGAACTATCAATGTTTGAATTCCATTTGGTGAAAGTATATGACACCGATTGCGAATAGTTTGCTTTACAAAATGTTCATGTGCTTCAAATGTCAAACTTATAGCTGAATGAAGTTTTGAAATATATTTTATCGGTGGCAGATATGATGTTGAGAATAACAAGTTGATGTGGGGATTTGGCGACATGTGGATGTGGTGTTGTGGTGTTGTTATGAATTGATTTGATTAAAAGATGATCAATTTTTTCAATTCTTTACAAAACGCTTGACAATACCTTTATAGTTAACCAAATAAGTTCCTTTGGCCAAATTACGAGTATCAATTACCGAGTTGGTCCCACTTTGAGCGTCCAATGAGAGGAGTATTTTCCCTGCAAGATCAGTTAATTCGATCCAGCCGGATGCATTAGCTGTTTCAAATGTTATAAACAATTGATCATCGACAGGATTCGGATAAATATTGTATTTGCTTGATGCTAATTCGCTCAAAGAAACATTCCCGCAAGGATCAGATAAATCATCAACTATAAATTTTACAGAAGAAATAAACCCTCCATCACCTTTAGGCACAAAAACTGTAAATGTATCGAGCGCAGTGATTGGGATTATTTGTGTTATGGAACCATCCGACCACAAATAACTTGTGTGCCCGGCTCCGGCATCTAAAAAATACTGGCTTCCATCATAAACACAAGTAATTGATGGTCGGTTTAGATTCCATGGAAGTGTATCGTAATGGAATGCACGGTACGACCATAATACATCATCAAATTCAATTTCAAGCACCTTTACTCCTGCATCATCTATTGCAGTAAAAGTCATTTCATCACCATTATTAATTCCATAATTTACAATGGAAACGCCTCCGGGATTTCTTCCGAAACTTCCCATAGCATTACTGTAAGAACCAGGGTTATTTTCGTAACTCCAAATAAGCTCTGCTGTAAGTAATGACTCATCCAAAAAATATTCCTTCCCTTTGGCTGAATGAAAAGGTATGCTATTGTTTCCATCACCATTATCGAACAACGTGTAATTGCCATTTGAAAGTTTTCGAATGTCGTGCTGCCTTTTAAACATTTGTGGGTCATTCACAAAACTGAATTGATTGGCATTTCCACCGAGACGCCAAATGATGTTACCGGTGGATCTATCTATTTTGGTGATTTCATTAAAATGACGTGCCGACACGAGTAGATTTCCATCAACATCCATTTCAACAGCGTTGAAATGTGTCCAGTCAACAGTATTTGGATTGCCACACCAGGTAATATCAACATCTTCAAAATTATAATGATCCTTTGCATGCCATTCAAATATTACATTTTTATTTTGATCCAACTCAAGGACAATACCACAAGTAACATCAGCTGTTGCACTTCCAGGGTTTGTATGATTGATTCCAAATAAATTATAAGTGCTCAAATCCATTTGAATAACTTCCTCAGCAAGCATTAATGAATTCCCATTAGGCAAAAGTTGAAAGTCATGGCCATCATATAAAAATCCTGATGGAGTATACACTGAATCTATTACAAAAAATGTACTATCCATGATTTGAAATTTTTGATCTTGGCTATAGGTAATCATTCCATTTCGGTTAATTTTAAAATCACCTGTAAAACCGATATTGAGAAACGGCTTGTAATAAACTACATCTCCAAATTCATCCAAAATCATGTGCGTTGGAACTATTCCATTTGGATTCGCCCCTACCATTATAGGACAAATGAAATAATAGCCTGTTGAAGCTGAACTGTAACCGGTAACCGTGTAAGGCTTATAAACTTGTGCGGTAACCTGATTAGGAATTATTCCAATACCAATCAAAACCACTGAAACAAGAATTTTACGAAGGGTTGAAAATGTCGGAGTCATGTGTTCCATTTTTAATGATGAATTGGTACGACCAAGGCAAATCTTAAAAGTTTAACAATGGCGTAAAAGTAAAGATAGAATAATAACTTGAAACTCATAAATCATTTTACCTACTGATTATCAATTATTTAAAATAACCAAACAAAGTTAAAAACTTAGCACCATTAAAGTAAATCATCATCCTACCATCTTTATCTTTGCAGCAGCGGTGGTGGCTTACCAATGACAAATCCACAACCAATGAACCAATGAACCAATGAACCAATGAACTAATGAACTAATGACTAAACCCTCAATTCCAAAAGGCACTCGCGATTTCTCTCCGATTGAGATGGTTCGTCGTAATTATATTCTCGACACCATCCGTAAAGTATATCAAAAATATGGCTATCAACAAATTGAAACACCGGCCTTGGAAAATCTGACAACCCTTACAGGGAAGTATGGGGAAGAAGGTGATCAGTTGTTGTTTAAAATTTTGAACTCTCGCATTCATGAATCGAAAGATAAAAATAAATTATCCGAAGAGTTTCAAAAGTCACTTGAAAAAAGTACCAATTCAGAATCACTAACAGAAAGAGCATTGCGTTATGATTTAACTGTACCCTTTGCGCGTTATGTAGTGATGCATCAGAATGACATTACCTTTCCATTCAAACGTTATCAGGTTCAACCAGTATGGCGCGCCGATCGTCCGCAAAGAGGACGGTATCGTGAATTTTATCAGTGTGATGCAGATGTAATTGGAAGTAATGCTTTGCTGAACGAAGTGGAATTAATTCAAATAATGGATGAAGTTTTTGATGAACTAAAAATTCCGGTGACAATCAAAATGAATAATCGAAAAATTTTAAGTGGCATTGCTGAAATCATTGGTGAAGCCGATAAAATTATTGATATTACTGTAGCAATTGATAAACTTGACAAAATTGGTGCCGTCAAAGTTAAAGAGGAACTGCTTAACAAAGGACTTTCACCATCAGCAATAGAACGTATACAACCTCTGATTGATTTCACAGGTGATTCTCAAGAAAAAATAAACTTCCTAAAAAATCTTCTATCCACTTCAGAAATTGGAATGAAAGGTGTTTCTGAAATTGAAGAAGTATTTGAATTAGCAAACATCTCTAAACTTGAAATAGATATTACTCTTGCCCGAGGCTTAAATTATTATACAGGTGCTATCTTCGAAGTTAAAGCTAACAACGTACAAATTGGCAGCATTACTGGTGGTGGGCGCTATGATGATCTTACAGGAATTTTTGGATTACCCGGTGTTTCAGGAGTCGGTATTTCATTTGGTGTGGATCGAATTTATGATGTGTTGGAAGAATTAAGTATGTTCGAAACACTCGACTTAAAACAAGCCGGCACACAAGTTATGTTTGTAAACTTTGGAAAAGTAGAAGAAAAATACTGTTTGAGACTTGTCAATAAAATTCGCAAAGCAGGCATCAACGCAGAGTTGTATCCTGATGCTGCCAAAATGAAAAAACAAATGGCTTATGCAGATGCAAAAAAAATCCCTTACGTAGTTCTTGTTGGAAGCGAAGAAATGAATACAGGAATTCTCACCATCAAAAATATGATATCAGGAGAACAATCGAAATTACCCTTTGAACAATTGATAATCGCATTGTCGTGAGTACAAAGTAAATTAATTTGTTATCCAAGTTATTATTTTTTACCTTTGAATTTTAATTCACGCAGGGGATAGAACGCAGAGACGCAGAGACGCAGAGGCGCAGAGATGAGGCGCAGAGTTTATTACCTAAATTTTTATTCATTTTTTTTAATCACTTTTAAAAACTCAAATTTATGATTTTTTCAACTCAAAAAGAGCTCACCGGAGTTGTTATTGCCTGTGCTATAGAAGTTCATAGAGAACTCGGACCGGGATTACTAGAATCTGTTTACCAAGCATGTATTGAAGAAGAACTACGCATGAATGACATTAATTTTGTTGAACAATTGAGAGTGCCGATTGTATACAAAGGAAAAAAACTGAATAAAGAATTTGTTATTGACCTTTTGGTTGAAAATCAAGTTGTTATAGAACTAAAGGCTGTTGAAATAATAATGCCTGTTCATGAAGTTCAATTAGTAACTTATCTTAAATTAGCAGACAAAAAAATAGGCCTATTAATTAACTTTAATGTCCCAGTCCTGAAAGAAGGAATCCGACGCCGAGTCAACAATTTCTAAACCCTCTCTGAGTCTCTGAGTCTCCTCTCTGCGTCTCTGAGTCTCCTCTCTGCGTCTCTGCGTCTCCTCTCTGCGTCTCTGCGTCTCTGCGTCTCTGCGTCTCTGCGTTCAACCCAACTCCTATGCCAACACACAAAATTTCTCCTACTCACATCGATTTCAGCACAATTCAAAACATCATCGCCGGTGAGTATTCTCTCGAGCTATCAGATGAATCAACTACAAGAATAAAAAAGTGTAGAGAGTATATCGATAAAAGAATGCTTTCACAAAAAGAGCCAATTTATGGAATCAACACCGGCTTTGGAGCGCTTTACAACAAAACTATTTCCAACGCAGATCTCGAAACACTACAAAGAAATCTTGTTTTATCTCACGCTTGCGGAACTGGAGAAGAAGTACCTCAAGATATTATTAAACTCATGCTTTTCCTTAAAATTCAAGGGTTGAGTTATGGAAACTCAGGGGTGCAAGTAGAAACTGTACAGCGACTAATAGATTTCTACAATTACAACATCCTTCCGGTAGTGTATCAGCAAGGATCATTGGGTGCTTCGGGCGATCTGGCACCACTTGCACATTTGTGTTTACCGCTTCTTGGAATGGGTGAAGCTTATTATAAAGGAGCTAGAAAGCTTTCGTCTGACATTCTCACTCGCCACAATTGGAAACCAATATCACTTCAATCGAAAGAGGGTCTCGCCTTATTGAATGGCACTCAATTCATGAATGCCTATGGTACGTGGTGTATAGTGCAGGCACAAAAACTCTCTGCATGGGCTGATGTAATTGGGGCGCTTTCGCTGGATGCTTTTGATGGTCGAATTGAACCGTTCCATCATTTAATTCAGGAAGTTAGACCTCACAAAGGACAAATAAATACCGCTATAAATTTCAGAAAACTATTGGCAGGAAGTGATTTGATTAAACGCGAAAAGTCACATGTGCAGGATCCATATTCTTTTCGTTGCATACCACAAGTGCATGGTGCTTCCAAAGATGCAATCGACTATTGTGCCTTTACGTTTTTTAATGAAATTAATTCTGTGACCGATAATCCAACTGTTTTCCCTGATGAGGATTTAATTATTTCAGCAGGTAATTTCCACGGACAACCACTAGCTTTATCTTTAGATTTTCTTGCAATTGCTTTATCAGAATTAGGTAGCATTTCGGAACGCAGAAGCTATCTTTTAATTTCCGGACAACGTGGCCTCCCTCCTTTTCTTGCTGCTAATGCAGGATTAAATTCAGGATTTATGATTCCGCAATATACTGCTGCTTCTATTGTTAGTCAGAACAAACAATTATGCACTCCGGCATCAGTTGATTCAATAGTTTCGAGTAATGGACAGGAAGATCACGTGAGCATGGGAGCTAATGCAGCAACCAAGGCATACAAAGTTGTTGAAAATTTAAAGAATATACTTGCCATTGAATTATATACTGCTGCGCAAGCATTAGAATTTAGAAGACCAATGAAAACTAGTGAACAGTTGGAGAATTTATTTAGCGAATTCAGAAAAGTTGTTCCATATGTGGAAATTGATAGGTATATGTCGGAAGATATCCGTAAAGCAAAAATGTTTATCGAAAATTTTACACTTCCATTAACTTCAGCGAGCTAAGAAAGTAATCAATTTTTTCACTTGATCACTTTCACCAAGGACAAACAATTTAGTTTCAGAAGAAATAATTGTTGATTCAGGAGGATTCACGATATAACTACCATCAACTTTTTTCATGCCAATAACATTCACACCTGAACCGGCGATTTCTGATATCTCTGAAAGGGTTTTGCCATAGAGTACGGGCTTGCATGAATCGAAACAAATTTCTTCCAAATCAAAATTAGCTCTTCCAGTAATAACATCCACAAACTCCAAAACATCAGGTTGTGCAATTAATGAAGCCATGTGCACACCACCAATTTTATCGGGCATGATCACATTATCGGCACCGGCCCTTTTAATTTTATTGAATGAGGAATCTTCAGATGCTCTACTAATAATTTTTAAATTAGCATTTAAACCTCTTGCTGTCAACACCACAAAAACATTGTCTGCATCATCAGGCAGGGTGGTGATAAGTGCATTGGCATGGTTAATTCCGGCATCAATCAAAATTTCATCACGTGTTGCATCTCCTTCTACATAAAGTGTTTTGTTATCATTTCTAATTTGATCAATCAACTCCGGTTTTTTTTCAACCACAACAAAACTTCTGTTGTGAATTTTGAGTTGTTCACATGCTTGTTTACCATTTCTTCCATACCCACATACAATCACATGGTTAGAAAGTTTTTCGATTCGTGTTTTCACCTTTTTAAATTTAAAATATTTTTGCAATCCTCCTTCCACCAAATAGGTGGTAATTACTGAAATGGCATATGTTACTATTCCCAAACTTATGATGATTAGAAAGGCAACAAAAATCCTTCCTTCAATTGACAAATCACGCACAGAACCCAGTCCAACTGTTGATACTATGATAACAGTCATGTAAAATGCTTCTGCCAACGAATAATCTTCAAAATATATAAAGCCTAAAACACCGCCAATTTGGACAGCAATTATCAAAATGATGGCCAGGCGTAACTTGTTAAAAAACTGCTTCTCGGAAATATTCATAGATTCCTTATCAATATACAAAATTAATAAAATAGCGGGTATTATTTATGACAAAAATCATCAAACACAAACACCTTTTTCTAAAACCGTTAGGGATACCAGAATTACTATTCCAAATATGTAATTGAACTTTAGAATTTACCATCGATTACAAATATGAATAAAGCAAAAGCCCCGGTTTATGGCCGGGGCTTCGGTAAATACAAATAATGATTTATTTATAAATAGGTGTCTGATTCATATTATAAAACATAAATGACCAAATATCAGTTTGTTCGTCGATGGTTTTTGAAATAGGTTTACCTGCACCATGACCGGCTTTTACATCAATTCTAATTAACAACGGATTTTTATTATCCTTACGTTTTTCTTGAAGTGTAGCAATATATTTGAACGAATGGGCAGGGACAACACGATCATCATGATCGGCAGTTGTTACCATAGTTGCAGGGTACTCCGCAGTGGCATTAACGTTGTGAACAGGAGAAATTTTGTAGAGATTTTGAAAATGATCTAAGCTGTCGCTAGATCCATATTCAACAACCCATCCCCAACCAACAGTAAATTTATGAAAACGCAGCATGTCCATTACACCTACTGCAGGGAATGCAACTTTAAACAAATCGGGACGTTGGTTAACTACTGCACCAACAAGCAAACCTCCATTGGAACCACCCTGAAGAGCCAACTTAGCAGGATTGGTGTATTTCTCTTTTATCAAATATTCAGCAGCAGCAATACAATCATCAAATACATTTTGCTTCTTAAAAAGCTTACCGGCTTCGTGCCATTTTTCACCATACTCACCTCCGCCACGTAAGTTAGCAAGTGCAAATACCCCACCATTTTCAAGTAGAATCAAACGAGAAGTACTAAATGAAGGTGATAAACTGATGTTAAATCCACCATACCCATAAAGCAATGTAGGGTTGTTTCCATCTAATTTCAAACCTTTTTTATAAACAAGAAACATAGGAATTTGAGTTCCATCTTTACTTGGATAAAATACTTGTTTCGTTTCGAAATCATCAGGACTAAATTTCACATCTGATTTTCTAAATACATCTGATTTTCCTGATGCAATATCATATTTGTAAATTGTGGCAGGATAAACAAACGAAGTAAATGTGTAGAATATAATTTTATCGTCTTGTTTACCACTAAAACCGCTTGCAGTACCAAGAGTTGGTAATTCTATCTCATGCTCCATTTTTCCCGACAAGTCATGTTGATATACTCTTGTAGTTACATCCTTCAAATAGCTTACAAATATTTTGTCTCCGGCCATTCCTGTATTCTCCAACAACTCCTCTTTTTCAGCAACTAAAACAGACCAATTTTCTTTTGCAGAATTTTTAGGATCTATTAAAACAATTTTTTGGTTCGGAGCATCCGCATCTGTTTGCATTACTAACTTATCACCAATGTTGTTAATTACAGTTGCATTATCATCAAATCCTTTAAAAATCATTGTAAAATCTTTTTGATTTGTTGAAAGATCTTTGCAAAGCAACTCTGTTCCATCAGTTCCTTCAGAAATATAAATCAAAAGAAAACGTTCGTCTTCGGTTGTTTGTGCGCCATAGTAACGCAAAGGGTAATTTTTATTCTCATAAATCAACTGATCGGAAGATTGTGGCGTTCCTAATTTGTGAAAAAATATTTTATGATATTCATTTTTACTTGAAAGTTCTTTTCCTTTTCCGGGCTCATCATATCTGCTGTAATAAAAACCATCACCTTTCCACGAAGCACCAGAAAATTTCACCCAATTTAATTGATCATCTAATTTTTTCAGAGTTTCAATTTCCATAATATTTATCTGCTGCCAGTCGCTGCCCGATTGGTTAACCGCATAAGCCATGTATTTGTTGTCTTTGCTAGACCCCAACAAAGAAATTGCTGAAGTTCCATCTTCCGACATTTTATTAGGATCCAGAAAAACTTTTGCTTCACCCTCAAGACCTTTCTGATAATAAATCACAGATTGATTTTGCAACCCATCATTTTTGCTAAAGAAATAATATTCACCAACACGAAATGGAGAAGAATATTTTGGATAATTAAAAACATCTGTTAATCGTTCCTTAATTTTATCACGAAAAGGAATTTGTGCAAGGTAATCAAACGTCACTTTATTTTGTGCCGTCACCCAACTTTCAACATTCGCTGCAGTATCATATTCTAACCAACGATATGGATCGGCAATAGATGTTCCGTGATAGTCTTCAACAACAGTATCTTTGTCGGTAACAGGATAAGTAACTGCAATTGCAGGAAACGCTTTCGTTTCTTCATTATTCTTTTCGGAAGAGCAACCGGCAAATGCGCCGATACCCAAAAATACTAGCATAATCAGATTCTTGTTTTTCATGAATGGTTTTAATTTTATTAAGGTGGATCAAAGATATAAAGCCTTGATCAATATTAAGTTACAACCACATGGATATGTGACAAATCAATATGAGAAAGCGTATTGGACCAAATTTGCACCCATTTTTAAGGCTTTCGTACGGGCATCCGGAGAATCGTGATGAATGTCTGGGTCTTCCCAACCATCACCCAAATCGCATTCGTAGCTGTAAAAGCACACCAATCTACCATTGTAAATTAATCCGAAACCCTGTGGTGGCTTATTTTCATGCTCATGAATTTTTGGAAGTCCATTGGTGAATGTAAATTTTTGTGAATACAATGGATGATTAAAGGGTAACTCAACAAAATCAAGTTCCGGAAAAACCCGCTTCATTTGTGGACGAATGAACTGATCCATTCCATAATTATCATCAATATGAAGAAAACCCCCACCAATAAGGTAATTTCTTAAATTTTCAGTCTCCTGTGGCGAAAAAACAACATTGCCGTGGCCTGTCATGTGAATGAATGGATAATTAAATATTTCGGGACTTCCTACCTCCACAATTCCCTGTTCGGGATCAATGTTAGTTGACAAGCTTTGATTACAGAAACGGATTAAATTGGGAAGTGACGTTTCGAGATTTGCATACCAATCACCTCCACCACCATATTTTAAAAGTGCAATTTTTAATGAGGGAGCAGGAGGTGCGAAGCTCATACTTACCAAACTAATCAAACATACTAACAACAAACTTCTTTTTAACATGACTACAAAAATAGTGAAATGAATTCTTATTTTATTATTAGATAACTTTTCAACTCCTAATTAGATTTACTGTGTGGCACGCAACCACTCCTGCTGTCTCAGTCCGTAATCGTGAATTACCTAATGAAACAGGCTTCCAACCCTTTCCGATTGCATGCATCAACTCTGCTTCTGTAAAATCACCTTCCGGGCCAATAAGAATTGTAATGGTATCCTTGGCGGGAAGCAAGTTTTTTAACGGATCTTTAGAGGTGTTCATACAATGTGCAATAAAACCGGACTGATTACTTCCAATAAACTTATTGACGTCAACTTGCTGATTCAACATCGGCAGCCACGGATTCATCGATTGCTTCATTGCTGAAATAAGTACTTTTTCAAACCGTTCGTGATTGATTGTTTTGCGTTCTGAACGATCACAAATTATAGGCGTAATTTCATCAATACCAATCTCAGTTGCTTTTTCAAGGAACCACTCCATGCGATCATTCATTTTTGTGGGAGCAATGGCGATATGTAAATAATAAGTACGATTAGGAATTACTTCTTTGTTAATAATTTTTACAACGCATTTTTTGTGATGCGGTTGTTCAATTTCGCTTCTGTACTTCCCTCCTTTTCCATCGAATAATAAAATTTTATCACCTTGAACCAAACGCAGAACTTTAATTGCATGTTGCGATTCAGTTTCGTCGAGTGTGACTGTGTCGTTAACAATATTAGGAAAATAAAATATGTTCATTGAAATAATTAGTTCTTATAAAAAAGCCTCTGTTCATTTGCAGAACAGAGGCCTTATATTTGAATATCAAGATCAAGCTACCACTTCCACCTTTGGTGCAGCCGCCATAATTTCAGCAGAAGAACCATCAGCATACTGATTAAAATTTTTCACGAATGAAGAAGCGAGATCATTTGCTTTTGCATCATATCCTGCTTTATCTGACCAAGCCTGACGAGGATTTAATATTTCAGTTGGTACATTAGGACAAGTATTAGGGAATTTTAATCCAAACACAGGCAATGTATCAAATTCAACATTATCTAATTCACCATTCATAGCAGCAGTAATAAGAGCACGAGTGTAAGTTAGCTTTATACGTGAGCCAACTCCGTAAGCACCACCCGACCATCCGGTATTAACCAACCAAACTTTAGCATTACTTTCTTTAAGCTTCTTACCTAATAACTCAGCATATTTTGCCGGGTGCAATGGTAAAAATGCTTTTCCAAAACATGCAGAGAAAGTAGTAGTAGGTTCAGTAATTCCCATTTCTGTTCCCGCAACTTTTGCAGTGTAACCCGAAATAAAATGATACATCGCCTGACCCGCATCTAATTTTGAAATTGGAGGCAATACACCAAAGGCATCTGCTGTAAGGAAGAAAATATTTTTAGGTGCTTTACCAATAGAAATTGGTTTTGCATTATCAATAAAATTCACCGGATAAGCAACACGGGTATTTTCAGTTTTAGATGTACTATCGTAATCAACTGTAGTTGTACCTTCATAAAAATCGATATTCTCCAACATCGAACCAAAACGAATTGCATTGTATATCTGTGGTTCTTTTTCAGCAGATAAATTCACACACTTCGCATAGCAACCACCTTCAAAATTAAAGACAGTTTTGTCTGACCAACCATGTTCATCATCCCCGATTAGGGCACGCTGAGGATCGGCAGAAAGAGTAGTTTTTCCTGTTCCTGATAAACCAAAGAATATAGCTACATCACCATTCTTACCTTCGTTAGCAGAGCAGTGCATCGATAACGCATTACGATGCTGAGGTAAAACATAATTCAATACAGAGAAAATTCCTTTTTTAATTTCTCCTGTGTAGCCTGTTCCACCAATAAGAATAATTTTCTTTGTGAAATTTAACACAGCGAAATTATGCTGACGAGTACCATCTAATTCAGGCACCGCACGAAAACCCGGAGCAGAAATTACGGTCCATTCAGATTTCATTGTTAAAACTTCTTCACTTGTAGGGCGAAGAAATAAATTATTAGCAAACAAATTCTGCCAGGGAGTTTCAGTAACAACTCTCACATTCAATCTGAATTCAGGATCGGCGCAAGCATAACAGTCGCGTACATATACTTCACGACCTGTGAGGTATGCCGTAACGCGATTGTACAATCGATCGAATTTATCGGAGTCAAATTTGATGTTGATATCCCCCCACCAAACATTTTTTTCTGTTTCGGCATCACAAACAATAAATTTGTCTTTAGGAGAACGTCCTGTAAATTCGCCGGTTTCAACTGCAAGTGCTCCCGTATCGGTAAGCTCACCTTCTCCTCTAATTATAGTTTCTTCAATTAATTCAGCAGGTGTTAGATTCCAATAAGCTGCTGAAACATTTTTTAATCCCAGGTGTGATACACTCGCATCAGGGGATTTCAATCCAAATTCGTTCATGTTTTTTACCTTTTTTAAGATGTGCAAAGTTAAAGAAAAAAATGAGGTGTAGCAAAACTCTATCTTTTATGTACACATGGTTGATTTTCAGTTATTTGAACTAAAGAACGGCCTTTAAATGCAGATTTCATGTCGGTAACAAATGATTCCTGTTCTTTTCTACTTAACTCCTTAAGGTTGAAGCAGAAATCTACTTCCCCTTCTCTTCCCCATGGCACACTTTCGAAAGAAACAGGAGCGCCTTTTTTCTTTTCCCAGGAAGCTAAAACACCATCCATAGTCTCACGTCCTGTTCGATCTGTTCCTTCACCAATGGATATAAAGGAAACAATGAAACGGTAATTGTCTTCGGCCTGTTTTGTTGTTTCCTCCATAATTGCCTCTTCATGCACTGCAGTTGAACTAATTGTAGTTGATTGCGAAGTGGGTGGCTTCGAAATGGGTTGTACTTCAGTTGGTCTGGTTTCCGGTGTTGCTGCTGTTTCCTGACGTGATTTACAAGCTCCGGTTATTAGTATCAACGCTGTTGCGGGATAAATGATAAATGATTTCATAATATTTTTTGAAAGTATAGACAAATATAGAGCCAATAAAGGTAGTCAAAAAGTTAATAAAAAAAGTATTTAAAATTCATAAATAGAATCATACTTTTCACGCGCATAACTCATGAATTCATTGAAATCTAGCTCCTTACCTGTCGTCAGGCGACATAATTCCGCTGAAGTATAAACCCTACCATGCTGATGAATTTTTTCCCTGAGCCAGTTTAAAAGTGGCAATAAGTTCCCCGCCTCAATTTGACCTGACAGGTCATGAATTTCCTTTTTTGCTTCATTAAAAAATTGAGCAGCATAAAAACTACCAATAGAATAAGTTGGAAAATACCCAAAACTACCATGCGACCAATGCACATCTTGAAGCACTCCATTTTTATCATCCGGAACATCAATATCTAAATACTCTTTGTACTTTTTGTTCCAGGCTGCAGGAAGATCCTCCACTTTAATTTTCTTTTCCATCAATGCTACTTCCAATTCAAAACGGATCATCACATGAAAATGGTAAGTGAGCTCATCAGCGTTTGTGCGTATGAGAGAGGGCTCGACTTTATTTATGGCTTTATAAAATTCGTTTACCGGAATTGAATTGAGTTGATCCGGAAAAATATTTTGCAAATCGGAATAATTATGTTTCCAATAACCAAGCGAACGACCCACATTATTTTCCCATAGGCGCGACTGTGACTCATGAATTCCCAATGATAAATATTCACCCGAAGGCAAACCATAATCTTCAAATGGAATTCCTTGCTCGTAAAGTGCGTGACCTCCTTCGTGAATACAACTCCAAATCATCTCGCAAACATCATTTTCATTGATGCGTGTGGTTACCCTTACATCTCTGCTGTTAAAATTAATGGTGAAGGGATGCGAAGAAATATCTTGTCGACCGGCTTCAAAATCATAACCCATCTGCCTTAGCAAACCAATACCAAAATCCCATTGCTTTTGTTTTGGGTATTGAAGCCGTGTGAAATCATCATTAATCTTTTCCTTCGCGAAAATAGATTTTACATACGGAACCAACTGCTTCCTGACTTCAGTAAACAAAACAACCAATTGCTTCGTAGTTAAACCCGGCTCATGTTGATTGAGTAAGGCATCGTAAGGATGATCGGTATAACCAAGCAATTCACATTCTTTCAATTTTAAATCGACCAATTTTTTTAAGGAAGGAGCAAACATTTTAAAATCGGAGGTCTCCTTCGCTTGCTGCCATGCATGAAATGATTCTGAAACCACCTGACTCATTTCCACAACAAACTCGGTAGAATATTTTAGTCTGTCATTATAATTTCGCTTAATCTCTTTCACATTTCGTTGTTCCTTTTCGGTTAAACCGGAAGTTGTTGAAAGCTCATTCAACAAAACACCAATTTCAACTGAAGTCCCAATCTCATGTGCAATTCCTGCCAATGTAGCCAACTGCTGTGCTCGCATCTCCGCTCCTTTCACAGGCATATAAACTTCCTGATCCCATTGTAATAATCCGGATGCATAGTTGATGTCGGCGTATTTGCGGAGGGCTGAAGTGAGTTTGTTGAATGCTTTAGACATATTAGTTTGTTGGTTTGTTAGTTTATTGGTTTGTTAGCCTGCCTGCCCAGCTAAAGACAAGCTTTAGCATGGCGATGGCAGGAGGTTTAGTAGTTTGTTAGTTTGGGATAAAATAATTGCTAGAAATAAATTTATCTGCGATTTACACAAAATTTTGATTTCCCAATCACCTTATTGGAAATATCCGATAGAACCAAAAAATAAATTCCTGAATTTAATTCCGACACATCCACAGAAATAGTTAATGAGTTGGAAATATTCTTTGATAAAACTTCTCTTCCATTTACATCCCAAATCTTTACATTTAACGAACTTTCCTTTAATGGTGAAAAAGGCAGAGAAATGGAAAGTATCTCATCAACGGGATTTGGAAACAAGTTTAAATTCATCATCTCTTCTTGAGATGGAGTTAAACCAGTTAAGTATTGATGGCTATATCCCGTTAATGCCATTCCAAATGCATCAAACAAATCAAATGCATAATAATAAGCAATAAATCCACTATCCGATTCAATTTTGTGAGTACCGTCTGTAGCCTGAAAGGATGCATACGAAAAATCGGTCCCGGAAATTGGAGTAAATGCAGAAGCAGGAATTTGGCCTCCATCCATGAAAACAGTTGAAACACTTGAGCTTTTCGCAATAATATTAACAAAAAAAAGCGGATTACTAAAGGACGAGTTATAATAAGTCTTAAAGTATGTTTTTTTGTATGAAGTACCAGATGGCAACAGTACAATTTGAAATGGATCGCCTGTAGTGTTATCAAATAAGGAGCTATTTGAATATTGTCCAACTAAAATAGGATGATTAGATAATATCAATGATGCAGGACCTATTCTTGTTTCAATAAATTCAAACTGATTTAAGGTATCAAGCAAGGTACCATTTATAGAAATAATAGTTGAATCCTGGCACGATAAGATTCTATAAGTGTCACTTGAATCACGCTGTAATAAAGGGGTTGTTATAAATTCTACTCCCCATTCATCAATTGAATTAATTTGCTCAAACAAATGATTTGCAAACCCTGGTCCGGGAACAAATGGATTGGAGGGAATGTATGCTGCTGATGAACCTGCAAAAACGGCAATAGGATTATTAGAAATTATTTGGGAGCCGCTCAAATCCGACAGGCTTTTCACTTGATAACTATTGCCTGAATTTAAAGTAATCGAAAATGGATTTCCCGGATAAACTCCTCCAAGGGTTGTATCTAACGGAGTGATCGATACAATGGTACTATCTTGTGGTGCAACAATTAAAAATTCTGACATGGCAGGATATAGTGGATTATATCTGGAATAATACCCTAAAGTTATATATTCTTTACCAATATTTTGAGTGGGCACAACTGATGTTCCATCACCTGATTGATACACTGCATTGATAAGATACACTAATACGGAATCTGAAGTAGTTAGGTGTACTCCTTTATTCTCCACTATCTCCGAACCAACATGCATAACAGTTGCAACCGGCAGATCAATTTCTAAAACCGAATCGGCTGCTATAATGAAAGATTGGGAGTAACCACTCAAAGGGACTGAAATAGTCCCAGAAACCGGTCTGTCAGTTGCAATAAACACAACCATGTGAAGATTATTAATATTTCCAATATTCTCCATAAACCCAAACCAAAAGTCAGTTCCCGCTTGCGCATGAAGTTTACTACTGGTGCAGTTCAAAAGCAGAAATATCAAAATTATTTTCCTGAACATAAATCGTATTTTAAACTGATGAAAATGCAATGTAAGAAAATCATATGCCATAAACAATTAAAAGCTTTAATGTAATAATTTCAGAGACGCATTTCTTCTACTTCTTCTTCATCACCAACATCCCCCACCCAATTATAAACATCAAACCACCAATTGGAGTAACAGGTCCCAACCAGGTCCAACTTTCGAGACCGAGTAAAGTTCTTGTAGAAAGCAAATAAAGTGATCCCGAAAAACAGACAATCCCTGCAAGAAAAGATCCTGCTGCCATATTATATTTTTTAAGTGGATTCTGATTAAATAACAACCCACACGCTAAAATAGCAAACGTGTGATAAAACTGATAACGCACACCCGTTTCAAAAGTCTGTAATTGCTCCGGAGTTAAATACTGTTTCAAAGTATGAGCACCAAATGCTCCGAAAATTACTGCGGTTGCTCCTAGTATTGCGGCGAGTCGGATTAAATTCATTTCATGTGTTGATTTGGTGATGTGGTGATGTGGTGGTTGATTTGGTAATATGGTGATATGATGGTGTGCTAGTAAGCGAGTAGGATAGTGAGTGAGTGAGTTATCTCTTACACTTGTCACTTTACACTTGTCACTTTACACTTGTCACTTTACACTGGTCACTGGTCACTGGTCACTGGTCAATAAAAACTACGGCGAAGTTTGATGTAAACTTCGCCGCAAATATAGGGAGTATGAATTTAATTATCTTCTGTAAGAATTTATATATCCGTTCAAATCATCAATTGAAGATTCAAAGGTGAATGCATCATTGACTTTGTAATAATTACCGATATCGTAAGTTTTTCCGTAAGCATACTTTGCAAAATCCAATTTGCTTTCTTCATAGGTAAACAATCCCATCACTTCTCTAACTTGTCCTGATAACAGGCAATTACTATTTAAAATTTGTTTTGCGATAGTCATTTTGCTGTCTTCGAATGATTTGGAGGCAATTGAACTTTTCATCGATTCAAAATCGCCGGGTGCCATTGGAACCGGACAACCTATTGGTCCGTTATAGCCGGGTAAATATGCAGGTGGTGGTGGCGGAGGCGCATTAAAATTGGAATTTGTATTGGAGGTGGTAGAAGTAGTTGTTACAACTGTAGTTTGCTGAGTTGTAACAGCACCTCCAGTTTGATCGAAACCAGAAACATTCATATTAAAATTACCATTGGTCTCGTCAACATTAAATCCCATTGATACACCCCCTCCGGTAGGAGTACCTGAAGTTGTGGTGGTGGTAGTTGTTTCCTGAACAATGGTTTCACCTCCGGTGTAAGGAGCGGCATTAGGATTGTAGGTTACCACCTCCGACTCCGAACTGGATGCCGGAGCTTGTGCCATCGGAACCATACTCATTGGTCGAAGAACATAAACATTTTTGCTGTTTTTCTTAATTACGAAGGTGGTTTCGGTGCCGGGCTCAATGTTGAGGTTAAAATTGTTCTGGCCAAGGGCGGCATCGTCAAAAATGACTTTCATCTTGTAAAAATTGGCATTGAGGCCCTCTACTTTTACATTCGTCTCCGGCTTTTCGTTCTGGCGCAGGCCATTTAAAATGACTGTGAATTTTTCACCGTTTTCAGTGAAGATAATGGCGTTGGATGTCTGGGCAAAAGCCGCAGAGCCCCATATCAGTAGTATTGATATGAGAGCGTTGAGTTTTAATGTTTTCATTTAGGATGAGGTGTTTTTCAATTAATAATAGTGGCTGCAGGCAATTGTTGTGCCAAATTCGACAATATTTCAATTGGCTCAAATATATAAAAGAGTTTTTAATAACAACTTTAATAACACTATATAAAAAAATATCAATCCTTCAAAACGCGAAATATTTGGTAATTTCGCACTCTTATAAATACCTATGCACAACATCCTTTTAGTCGGAGCCGGAAGATCGTCCTCATCACTCATCAGTTACCTAATTTCACTATGCGAATCGAAAAAATGGGGACTTGTAGTGGGCGACGTATCCCAAGAATCTGCACATGAAAAAACCAAAGGACATCCATCAGCAAAAGCAATACAATTAGATGTGAATAATTCTGATCAATGTGCCACTGAAGTGCAAAATTGCAGTCTCGTTATTTCCCTCTTGCCTCCTCATTTACACCATGTTCTCGCTCTTGAATGTATCAAACAAAAGAAACATTTTATAACGGCATCTTACCTGTCGCCCGAAATTCTTGCACTTAATGAAGAGGCCAAAAACGCCGGAATCTTAATGCTCAACGAATGTGGCCTCGATCCCGGAATTGATCATATGTCGGCAATGGAAGTCATTGACAGGCTCAAGGCCGATGGTTGTGAGATTACTTCATTTCGTTCTTACACCGGAGGATTGGTAGCTCCCGAATCGAATGATAATCCGTGGGGTTATAAGTTCTCATGGAACCCCAAAAATGTAATTTTGGCCGGACAAGGTACCGCCAGATATATTAACAATGGCGAATACAAGTATATTCCATACAATCGTCTCTTTACGGATATAGATTCAATTAAGGTAGATGGATTAGGTTCATTTGATGGTTATGCCAACCGCGATTCTTTAGCATATCGCCGTCATTACAACATCGAAAATATTCCTACTCTTTTGCGTGGTACATTGCGCCAATCAGGTTATTGCCGTGCATGGGATGTTTTTGTAAAATTGGGCCTTACTGATGACAGTTTCAAAGTGGAACATTCTGAAAAACTTACTTACTCCCAACTAATAAAAGCTTTGCTTCCGTCAAATATCAATTCAAAAAATATAATCGAAGCTGTTGCTCGCTTTTGCGGATTGCCTGTTGATGGCGAAGCAATGAGCAAAGTGAAATGGACCGGTATTTTAGAAGAGGAACTAATAGGAATTGCTGATGCCTCACCCGCCATGATTCTTCAGCATTTACTCGAACAAAAATGGAAACTGCAACCTCATGATAAGGACATGATTGTGATGCAACATCAATTTGAATATTTAAAAAATGGTGAAAATAAAAAACTTGTTTCTTCACTTGTTGTAAAAGGCGATGATCAAATTTACACTGCCATGGCAAAAACAGTAGGCCTACCGTTAGGAATAGCAGCAAAACTAGTTTTAGAAGGAAAAATTAAACTCACCGGAGTGCACATTCCTGTGCTAAAAGAAATATATGAACCCATTTTAAAGGAACTTGTTGCTTTCAATATAATTTTCGTAGAAAGCGAGTGATCGGCGGCAGCAGCGGCGGCGGCGGCGGCAGTAAAAAAAAAGGACAGCAACTGCTACAGCCTACTGCTACAGCCTACCGCTACTGCAGTCGCCTACCTTTTCTTCGGCAACCCCAAATAATAATCTTTCGTTAACTCCACATATTGCTCAGTAAAAGAAAGATCTTCTTCTTGAATGACCAGTTCATTTTCAACTAAATCTTTTCGTTCCAGTTCAAATTCCATCATCATTCTTTTTTCCTGTTTCTCTACTTTTGTTTTCACTTTTGTTATGAAGTTGGCAAAGAGTCCGTGACTTTCGGCATGTTCCAAAAATTTTATGCCTTCCATGAAAGGCAATATCACACAGAATTTTCCATGGGGCATAAGTAATTCCTTTACACATGCAGCAAGCTCTTCAATGCTTAACGATTCATCCATATGTCGCGCAACATTTCGTGCTTCAGAGGGTGCAGGATGTGCTCCAATAAAGTAGGGAGGATTACTAATTATTAAATCATAACGGTTTGGAGTATGTGTAGTGAATTCCTGCAAAGAAATATGAACAGCTTTTAATCTTTCAGGCCACGGAGAAGCTTTAAAATTTTCTTCAGCTTGAACAAATGCATTTTCGTCAATATCGATAGCATCAATTATAGCATCGGTTTTTTGTGCCAACATGAGTGCTATCAGTCCTGTTCCGGTTCCAATATCGAGAATCCTTTTAGCAGTACTTGTTTGAACCCAAGCCCCGAGAAGTACGCCATCGGTACCCACCTTCATGGCACATCGCTCCTGTTGAACTAAAAACTGTTTGAATTGGAAGTCATTTTGAGACATAAAAAATTTTCATGGTAGGCAGGGCGTTATTTACACAAATATAAAACAAATATCCCGTAAAAGAAACTGATTAAAAATTGGGAATTAAAAGAAACCCGGGATGCTATGAAGTGGGTTTCATGGCATTCCCTATACAAAACCCACCCCAAAACTGACTACTTAAGATATATATCTAAGAGTCCTTCAGGTAACTTCACATACAAAATCCGATTTTCCCGATCTATTCGGTCTATAAAAGTCGAGACAATTGGAAATAGAATTTCCTTTCCCTGCTGCAGCACACTAGCCATCGGCTGTTGAGGCATGTCAAAAATTTTTTCAATTTTCCCTAATTCTCCTCCGATATGGTCTATCACCAACATCCCAACGGCTTCATGGAGGTAAAGTTGATTTTCAGATAAAGGTGGAAGTTCGCTTAATGGCAAAAAGACCTCTGTCCTCAAAAATGTTTCGGCTGTGGTCATATCTTCAATTCCCTCGAGATGTGCATTCATCATCCCATTTAAAAGTGAGGAATTGACAATTTTATATTTTTTCAAATTACCCTCTATTTGCAAAAAAACAACAGAGAGTTTTTTATACTTCAAAGGGTCATCCACATCGAGCTGAATGAAGACATTACCTTTGACACCATGTGTTCTAACAATAGTGCCTAAGTGGTAATAACCATCATGCTCCATAAGGATGACCCGGGAGTATTTTAAATTTTAAAATGATTCGATTGGATTATTCAGCTGGAGGTGCTTCGGTAGCATCATTTGCTTCTTCTGCAGCAGGTGCATCTTCAGAGGCAGTTTCTTCAACCGGAACAGCAGTAGCAGCAGCAAGTTTGTCGGCATTTGCTTTAGCACGTGCTTCGCGAACTTTACTTTCATCAGCCAAACGATTCTTAGAATCTTCACGTTTAGCATCAGCAAGAGTGCTGGTTTTGTTGCCAATTTTAGAGAGCTTCTCTTCTTCCCAAGCAACAAATTTTGCATCAGCAGCTTCCTGAGAAATAACTCCCTTGGAAACACCCTTTTGTAGGTGGTGCTTGTAAAGAACTCCTTTGTAAGAAAGGATTGCACGCAGGGTATCGGTAGGCTGAGCTCCGTTTTGAAGCCATGTTAAGGCTTTCTCCCTGTCAATTTCAATAGTGGCTGGATTCGTGTTCGGATTGTAAGATCCGATTCTCTCAATAAATTTACCATCCCTTGGAGCACGAACATCCGCCACCACAATGTGGTAATAGGCATAACCCTTTTTACCAAACCTTTGTAACCTAATTTTTGCTGGCATTTTTTGGTTTGTTTTTAGTAGTTTATAATTTTTTCACTCCCCCAAAATCTCCAATATTTGGGGCGGCAAAGGTGCGAAAATTTGCTCAAACTACCAAGCAATTAAGTAAATAGACTGCAAAGTAAATATATTCAATTGATTACCAAATTCTTATGTGGCAGCGGCGGCGGCGGCGGGGGCAGCGGCGGGGCGGCGGCGGCGGGCAGCGGCGGCGGCAGCGGCGGCGGCGGCGGCGTGGGCGGCAAATAATTGGTCACTGGTCACTGGTCACTAAAACATCTATCAACGGAAAAATTATCTTGTATTAGATAATCTTACTTGTTACTTGTCACTTGACACAAAAACATCAATTAATGCTAAATTTTTCTTGTATTACATGATCTTAGGTCACTGGTCACTGGTCACTGGTCACTAAAACATCTATCAACGGAAAAATTATCTTGTATTAGATAATCTTACTTGTTACTTGTCACTTGACACAAAAACATCAATTAATGCTAAATTTTTCTTGTATTACATGATCTTACAGGTCACTGGTCACTGGTCACTAAAACATCTATCAACGGAAAAATTATCTTGTATTAGATAATCTTACTTGACACAAAAACATCAATTAATGCTAAAATTTTCTTGTATTACATGATCTTACAGGTCACTGGTCACTAAAACATCTATCAACGCAAAAATTATCTTGTATTAGATAATCTTACTTGACACAAAAACATCAATTAATGCTAAAATTTTCTTGTATTACATGATCTTACAGGTCACTGGTCACTGGTCACTAAAACATCAATAAACGCAAAAATTATCTTTTTCACATAGCTGGTCATGGTGTAATAATTCCACGCCCTATCGGATATCTCTTAAAATCTTCAAAATATTTAGAACGTTGATAAAGAAAATAGAGCTGAGAAAAACTGCTTCCGGCGAATTCCTTGTCTGTTGCCTTTTTATTTTCAAATTCTACTCTCAGAGAATCATTTTCAACCAGCATTTTTTCGGCTTCCGGTTCGAAAACATATCCCGAAAACCATTCCTTCTGCTGCAAAATAGCATCAAAAAATCCCCATGCAAACCATGAGTCGGGTGCATTGGGTTCCAACGTTTCAATTATGTACCTATTGCAATCCTGATTCACCATAATTTTATAATCACCCTGGTGGTAAGGTACTTTTTTAATTTCTGTGGTGAAGGTGACTGAATTATGCAAATAATGTCCTTCGTAAGGGGATGTGGACGATTTAAAATCTGTTATGATATAAGTCTCCACTTCTATCAAAGTATCGCTATTGAATCGAGACATCGAAACACCATTCATCTGCATTCTTTCAATTACCTCTTTCCAAGCCTGAGGAACTATGTAAAATTTAGGTCTCTTTACGGAAAGTGTTGGTGAATAATTATCGAAAAACTTTACATCTCTTGTATAAGGTTCGTTTCTGTCGTAATACAACTGATCCAAACCAGTTACTTTACTGGTTCGATATTTAGCTTCAAAACCTTTAAAAGGAATAATTTCAAACTTAGATGAATCAATCGCCCAGTTCAGTGGGAATTCATTTTGAGTTATTGCAGCTTCTTTTGAAAGTTTACGAGCTTGGCGAATTTGAAATGAATTTTTCGCAGTGTAATCAACAATGACTTCCAAAAAAGTAATTGTTGCCTCCACCCTCTTAACAAACGGTTTGAGCATATGTGTTTCTGTAACGAAACCAAGGCTATGAAATAATGCTGAATAACCCGTCGCAAACCTTGGTGATTCCAAGAATCCATAAATTCCTGATTCCGGACTCTCATCATATTTAGAAGTATTCACATACGGAGCCATTTCCTCACCTTTTTGCTTCATCATTGAAAACAAGGCCGGAGTCATCTCATTTTTGATGTACTCCCCTACAGGACCACCCAGTTTATTGTGCTGAGTGCTTATGAGAGTCAGTGTATATTGATAATCGGAACCATTGCTTACATGGGTATCTACAAAAACATCGGGATCCCATTTTCTGAAAATTTTAGTAAACGACTTCGCATTTTCCGAATCACATTTTATAAAGTCTCTGTTAAGATCCAAATTTCTGGCGTTTCCTCTGAAGCCATACTCTTCAGGTCCATCCTGATTTGCACGGCTGCAACATCCACGATTCAGTGAACCGTCAACATTATAAACAGGAATAATACATAAAACAACATTTGAAGGAATCTTCTTTTTCCCACTGAGATAATCCTCAGCCAATCTGGCACTCGCGTCAATTCCATCCGGCTCACCGGGATGAATTCCATTGTTAATAAGAATAATTATTTTTCCATTCTTACGAGCTGTTACCGGATCAAAAACTTTGTCAGATGAAATTACAAATAGATGTAACGGTCTGCCAACATCTGTAGTACCTTCAGAAAACAACTTTGCGGTCTCGTATTTCTCATCAAGCTGTTCGTAAAATTGAATTACATGATCATAGGAAACCGATTTACCGGATTCATTTAATGATTTAATGTCAATTGCATTCAAAGGTTGTATAAATAAAAATAAAGATACTATAAAAAAACTGTTTCTCATAAATGACTTAGATGTTTAAATTACACGAAATAGATATATTGTTATTTTGCTGCAGGTAGAAATTTATCCTGCACTTTTTTCTGCAATGTTGTAGGTTTGCGAATTTTTGAAAATTGAATGTCCATAGCAGTAGGTTCAGCAAGTACAACTTCAATATCCATTTCGTCCCCGAATCGAAGAATCTTAAAAATGACTTTGTCTCCCGGCTTTTTTTCATTTAAATAATCTTTAACTCTTACGGGTTGTTGGTCATCCACACCTAAAACAATATCATTCACATCTAACCCATCACTCCAAGCAGGAGAATTGCGTTCCACAAAAGAAATGGTAGTTTTGTCTCCACTTTGAATAAATGTAGCACCTAGAAATCCTACAGGTTCCTTCATTCCATCAACTCGATCAATGCTGATCCCTGCCATTTGAAAATACTCCTCATAAGGAAAAGGTTCAGTGCCATGAATATATTTTTCAAAAAAAGAATCATAATCTTTTCCGGTAACACTTTCAAAAGCATTCTGCAATTCCAAATCGGTAATTCCTCTTCCTAGTTTTTTGTAATATTCAGAATATAAATAACGCAACACATCATCTGCGGTCTTTTCACCTTTTGAAGTATTAATGATATCAAGATTCATTGCAATAGCAACTAAGCCACCTTTGACATAATATGAAACTGTAGAATTGAGCGAATTTTCATTTCTACGATAATATTTTATCCATGCATCAAAACTTGCTTCCGACAGTGATTGAAATTTATCTCCCGGTGTATTCAGAGCTGTTTTCATATTTCCTTTAATAACATCCAGATATTCTTCTTCGGTAAAAAAACCGGCCTTGTAAACCAAATAATCATCATAAAAACTAGAAAAGCCCTCTAAAAACCATAATTGTCGAGTGTAAACTTCATTCTCATAATCAAAAGGTCCAAGTTCAAAAGGTCGAATACGCTTAGCCACCCAAAGATGAAAATATTCATGCGCAGCCAAACTTAACAAGACTTTATATCCGGCATCATCGGTATAATTTTTTTTAGAATTCATCAAACAAGATGAATTCATGTGCTCTAGTCCACCTGAACCTGTAGGTAAATTGTAAATAATAAATGTGTAATCTTTAAGCGGATTTTCATCGAATATTTTGTTGCATTCATCAACAATTTTATAAAAATCTTTTTTGACTTTTTCTCCATCATAATCTGCTTTACCAACCATTGCAATTCGATGAGGGATTCCTTTATAATCAAATGTGAGAATTTCTTGATTACCAATTACCACCGGACTGTCTGCTAATTCATCAAAATTATTAGCTCTACGAACCCATTTATCAGTATTTTTAATTGGCATTCCTGTAGAAATTTCTTTCCAATCATTATAGGGTACAAACTTTACATCACTAGACATATTCATAAATTCATCGGCATACATAAATAATGCTGCACCATTCAATGAAGCTTTATCATGATTTACAAAACAAGTTCGGACAGTTAATTCATAAGCATAGTACTGATAGCTAATTTTAATTTCGTTTTTAGAATTTGAATAAATGCGCCACACATTTTTTCTGACCTTATCAAAACGAAGTTTTTCATTCGTCATCGAATGAACTTGAAATCCCTCCACATTCTTCGAATATTCACGAACCATATAAGAGCCCGGAATCCAGACCGGCATTTTGATGTCTATAGAATCATTTTTTAACCCAGACACAACCATATCCACTTGAACATAATGGGTGTTTGGGTTGGGGAAACTTACAGTGTAGGAAATTTGGGCTGAAGAATGCATTGATGTGGCTATCAATAAACAAAGAGTGAGTAAATTATTTTTTGCTTCAGCCATAACTATTTCATGTTGGTTAAAATTTAACAGAACTCTAAAATGGGGATTTAATTTGAAATCTTTACTTTTTAATCAAATAAAATGAAGTTCAAGGATTAAAAAGGTCATTTAACACATTCAAACTATGCCATTTTTGACACGCATTTTGTAAGACAAAACTATTAAAGACAAAATAAGTATGTAATAAAACGGCAGAATGAATTCAGAATCTACAAAACCTTACCAGCACTAAATCATTGATTTTGAATATATAACAAGAATTACATGGCATATAACAACCTAAATCCGATTAAAAAGAGCTACACGCTTACAAGTGAAAAGGAAATAGTGTAAGTGAAAATTTCCCTTCCATTCCACCCCTATGTTTGTGAAGCAATTCAAACAAAAACATTTTGCCTATGGGAAAATAAAAGATCAAAAAGTTCAACTCAAATGACAATGAAAGAATAGCAACCGAGTTCGCTTCCCGGTTGCTTTCTGCTTTTTATCAGTCTGTTACAAAGTTTTTAATTTTTATTAACACCGCCCCAATCCTCTTCGTAATTTGGTAATTTTACCAATCAGGGATCATCCTTGTTTTTCCTCAACATTTACCAGATAATTTACTAAGTATCAATGCCTCAATTTTCACATTTACACGTTCATACCCAATTTTCTCTTCTCGATGGTGCCGCCGATATTTCGAAGCTTTATAAAAAAGCTGCTGCTGATAATATGCCTGCACTTGCAATTACCGACCATGGAAATATGTTTGGTGCGTTTGAATTTGTTGCCGAAGCATACAAACATAAAGATGACAGATGGCAACCCAAAAGTTAAACCAATTGTAGGATGTGAATTTTATCTTGTCGAAAATCGTTTCAAAAGAGCATTTACCAAAGAAGATAAAGATCAGCGTTTTCATCAGCTTTTTCTTGCTAAAAATGCAGAAGGATATCAAAATTTAATTAAGATGTGTTCGCTGGGATACATCGAAGGTCTTTATGGTAAATATCCACGTATCGATAAGGAATTAGTGAAGCAATATCATAAAGGTCTAATTGCTACAACTTGTTGTCTGGGCGCATCTGTTCCCAGAGCGATCATGAATAAAGGTGAAGATGAAGCTGAGAAAGAATTTCAATGGTGGCTCAATATTTTTGGTGAAGATTATTATATCGAACTACAGCGACATGAAATTCCTGAACAAAATAAAGTAAATGAAGTGCTTGTAAAATGGGCCTTCAAATACAATGTTAAAATGATTGCATCAAATGATTCGCATTATGTCGATCAACAGGATGCAAATGCTCACGATATTCTACTGTGCATTAACACAGGAGAAAAACAGAGCACTCCTACCATGAAGGAGTTTTCGGATGATGAAATGTTTTCGAAAGGAAAACGTTTTGCTTTTTATAACGATCAGTTTTATTTTAAGACGCAAGATGAAATGTCGAAGCTTTTCAGTGATCTTCCTGAAGCAATCGATAATACCAATCACATCGTTGATAAAGTTGAAATTCTTAATCTGAAAAAAGATATTCTGCTTCCTAATTATGTAATTCCCGAAGGATTTACATCGCAGGATGAATATTTAAAACATATCACTTACGAAGGTGCAACGCAAACGCTATGTTGATTTAACTCCTGAAATTGAAGAGCGACTCAATTTTGAATTACATACCGTTAGAACAATGGGTTTTGCCGGATATTTCCTTATTGTTGCAGATTTCATTCAAGCCGGTCGCGATATGGGTGTTTTTGTTGGTCCCGGTCGTGGTTCTGCTGCCGGTTCCGCTGTTGCATATTGTATTGGTATCACTAATATTGATCCCATCAAATACAATTTACTTTTCGAAAGTTTCCTAAATCCCGATCGTAAAGTCGATGCCCGATATTGATACGGATTTTGATGATGAAGGTCGTCAGAAAGTGATTGATTATGTTGTGAAAAAATATGGAAAGAATCAGGTTGCACAAATTGTTACCTATGGTTCCATGGCTGCAAAAATGAGTATCAAAGATGTTGCACGTGTACTTGATTTGCCGCTTTCTGAAGCTAACATGCTTGCTAAACTTAGTTCCCGACAAACCAGGAATTTCACTCGACAGAGTTATTACTGCTCCACTTGATGGTGAAAAAGGATTGAAAGAAAAAGAGGGACTTGGCGCAGATGATATTGAAAATGTAAAGAAACTTCGTGAAATTCATAAGGGAACAGATCTTCAGCGTCAAAAATTCTTAAAAGAAGCACTTATTCTTGAAGGTTCTGTTCGAGGAACCGGAATTCATGCAGCAGGAATTATCATTGCACCTACAGATCTCACCGATCTTATTCCTGTAGCAACCGCAAAAGATTCTGATTTACTTGTTACACAATTTCAAGGTAAAGTTATTGAAGATGCCGGCGTAATTAAAATGGACTTTTCTGGGTTTAAAAACTCTGACCATTATTAAATCTGCACTTGGAACTCATCAAACAAAATCACGGAATCGAAATTGAAATCGATACTATTCCGCTCGACGATAAACTAACATTTGAATTGTATCAAAAAGGTGAAACTAACGGAACATTTCAGTTTGAGTCTGCAGGAATGCAAAAACATTTGAAAGATTTAAAACCTGATAAATTTGAAGATCTTATTGCAATGAACGCATTGTATCGTCCCGGACCGATGGAATACATCCCTAATTTTATTGCACGTAAGTATGGTAAGGAAGCAGTCTCTTATGATTTACCTGCTATGGAAGAATACTTGAAGGAAACTTATGGTATCACTGTTTATCAGGAACAGGTGATGTTGCTTTCGCAGAAACTGGCGAACTTTACTAAAGGTGATGCCGATACTTTGCGTAAAGCAATGGGTAAAAAGCAGCTCGATGTACTGAATAAAATGAAATCGAAATTCATGGAGGGTTGTTCAGACTAATGGCCATGATGCGAAAATTTGTGAAAAAGTTTGGACCGATTGGGAAGCATTTGCACAATATGCATTTAATAAATCGCACTCTACATGCTATGCATTTGTTGCTTATCAAACTGCATATTTAAAAGCACATTATCCCGGTGAATATATGTCAGCGGTGCTCACACATAACTTATCCAATATCGATAAGATTACTTTCTTTATGGAAGAGTGCAAACGGATGGGATTAAATGTTCTTGGTCCTGATGTGAATGAATCGAAGTATAATTTTGCAGTGAACGATAAAGCAGAAATTCGTTTTGGTTTAGGTGCTGTAAAAGGTGTAGGTGAAGCAGCTGTTGAAGCAATTATTGAAGAGACGAACAGCAGGCGGACCATTCAAATCTCTTCTTGACATGGTAACACGAGTGAATCTTAAAAATGTGAATAAACGTTGTCTGGAAAGTTTAGTTATGGCGGGTGCATTCGACTTCGATAAAAATACTCACGAGGAATGTGGTTTGAACAAGATCCGAGAGAAAATAATCATTACCAACTTGGAAAAGGCTGTGACGATATGGAGCAGGTTCGCAAGAAGCAAAAAACTCACAACAGGTTTCCCTTTTCGGGGATGCATCAGCTGTAGAAATGCCATCACCAAAATTTATGACTGGTGCACCTTGGTCGGAGCTTGAAAAGTTAAGACACGAAAAAGATGTGGTAGGATTTTATGTCTCCGGACATCCCTTAGATGAATTCAGGTTTGAGATTGATGCATTTTGCAATGTGCCAATTAATCAATTAAGTGATCTGACAAAATTGCGTGGTAAAGACATTGCTTTCGCAGGAATTGTCACTGCGGCTAATCACCGAACTACAAAATCCGGGAAGCCATTTGGAATATTAGTTTTGGAAGATTACACCGGCTCAAGTGAGCTTGCGTTGTTTTCGGATGATTATTTGAAGTTCAAACAATATTTAACCCCGGAATATTACCTTTTTATCAGAGCAAAAGTCCAATCACGCTACAATGATCCTAACAACTTGGAAATCAAAGTTTCCAGTATTAAAATGTTGCCCGATGTGGGTAACGAATTTGCTAAAAGCCTAACGTTGAGCCTTAATTTAGAAGAAATAAATCCTGGTATCGTTTCAAATCTCGATATCCTCCTAAAAGAATATCCGGGTAAACTTCCCGTTAGGTTCTCTGTTAGGGATAAAGATCATAAAGTGGAATTAGCCAGTAAAAAAGTACGTGTCGATTTCAGTAAAAAACTCTTCGAAGCACTCGAATTCCGTCAAGGTATTAAGTTTAAAATAAATTCATAACTGACTTTTTGACATGAAGTATTCAGCGGTATGGTTGTTGACTTACTCAGTGACAAGTGACAAGTGACAAGTGACAAGTGACAAGTGACAAGTGACAAGTGACAAGTGACAAGTGACAAGTGACAAGTGACAAGTGACAAGTGACAAGTGACCAGTTGGTAGTAGGCCGATAGCCGAAGTGAATAATGTCTCTTAACAACAGAACTAATAAACTAATAAACTAATAAACTAATAAACTATAAAACTAATTTTATATGGCAATTGAATTAACAGACGCCAACTTCGAAGAGTTGGTATTAAAATCAGACAAACCAGTATTAGTAGACTTCTGGGCGGAGTGGTGCGGACCATGTAGAATGGTTGGACCTGTGGTAGAAGAACTATCAAAAGACTACGATGGAAAAGCTGTTGTAGGAAAAGTTGATGTGGATAGCAATCCCGGAATTTCTATGAAATATGGAATTCGTAACATCCCTACTCTATTAATATTTAAGGGAGGCGAAATAGTAGATAAGCAAGTTGGTGCCGTTCCAAAATCGGTGTTGGCAGGAAAGCTTGACGGACAAATGTAAGACATTTATTGATTGAGAGAATTAAGAATTTGGGGAACCGATTTCTTAATTCTTTTTTAATTGATTGTGTTTAGGTAAAAACCAATGATAGTTAATTGTTATGCGATGAGCAAAATACATAACTCCAACTTCAATCGATTTGCTAATAAAATCTTGTAAAACAACGAACTTATTTAAGTTTTTAAATTATTTTAGTTAACCAAAGTGATATTTTTCATACCTTGATATCGGAAAAGAAAATGTTTGAAGGCATACGATGCATTCACTAATTTTTCATACCATTGTATTCATGAATCGAATTCTGAAATTTTTAGTTTTAGTATCTTGGTTTTTGAGTGGTTCAGAAGTGGCATTTTGTCAAATGACCGTCACCAATCACTCACAACCACCAGGATATACATTTCAACAAACAAGGTATAAAAACGACATGTGCATTGACACACTCAATCAAGTGTGGGTAGGATTTCGAGAAATAGGGCTGGGTCGTTACGATGGAGTTTCATGGGTGATTTATGATTCTTTGAATTCAGGAATTCCCGCAAATAATGTACTTTCTGTGAATATAGATGCCACCAATTACCCTTGGATTGGAACTATGAACGGTGCTTCACATTTCAATGGTGTATCATGGACAAATTACACAACGTTGAACTCCGGGTTGCCTTCAAATAAAATAAATTCGATATTTTGTGAAGGTAACAACACCTGGATGGGAACTGATGATGGTGTTTCCATGTTCGACGGTTCAGTTTGGAACAATTTTACTACATCCAATTCACAGTTAATCAATGACACTGTGTATTGCATGGCAACAGATGCAGCAGGCGGAATTTGGTTTGGAACGGCAGGTGGAGTTTCACGACTTTTTAATAATACGTGGGCCAGCTACGATTCGTTGAATTCCATTATACCTTCCAAACGGGTGAAAGATATTGAGGCAGATTCTTATGGCAATGTCTGGATAACTTCTATCGAACTTTACCAAATAAATTCTTCAGGCCAAGTTTTAAATGTATTGGATGACTTATATTTTGATGAATTACCTCTTACTTCATCTGCAAGCGATCTGACTACTGATCATTCCGGCAATTTGTACTCCATGTTACTTCCAAACAACCGAATGTTCCGTTTTACCAATTCCCAATACGAGATAATGCAATTACCTCCCTTTTCTTCAGGAGTATGGGCTGGAGGATATGTTTGGGAAATTGATGGCAACAACCATTTGTGGATGATTTTCCGCTATGATGTTGGGCAATCTTCACTCCTTTCTTTTGATCTCAATTCTTACAGCCCCCTTCCCCCCCCTTTGCTAGCCGCCACAACTGATAACTACCGGAATCTGGATATTAATGACGTTAAAGCACTCATGCTTACAGGAGGCGATATGCATTGGGATTTGAGCAATTCCAAATATGAAGTGCCTAAGAATTCAGGAAAAAACACAGTTTTTGCTTCTGCATTCTGGATCGGTGGCATGGATGCAACAGGTCAATTGCATGTTGCAGCACAAACATACAGGCAAACAGGAATGGATTTCTGGCCCGGTCCTATTGATGGAATCAGCATTCCGTTTGATACTACTTCTTGTACACATTTCAATAAGATCTGGAAAATTAGTAAATGGGAGGTTGAGATGTTTAAAAATCAGTTCTCATTGGGAAATGTAACTAACGGAAGTTATACTGTACCAAACTATTTTCTATCCTGGCCGGCAAAAGGTAATAATAATATCACTGAAGAAAAGGCGCCGTTCCTCGATTTCAACAATGATGGACTGTACAATCCATTTGATGGCGATTATCCACTTATCAAAGGCGACCAAATGTTATTTTGGATGTTCAATGATTCGTTGGCTCCCCACTCTGTATCGAATGGACCCAATATGGGAGTTGAAGTGCATGCTTCTGCTTACGCATATGCTTGTCCCGGTATCGCCGACAGTAATGCGGTTCTGAATACGACTACACTTTATCACTACAAAATCCTGAACCGATCTCCAACAGACTACTCCAATGTATATCTTGGATTGTGGTGTGATACTGATCTGGGCTACAATACAGATGATTACATCGGCTGTGATACAACTCTGGCCGCAGGTTTCGTTTACAATAGCGACAATGATGATAATGGAGGTTATGGCCAAAATCCACCTATGCAGAATGTGGTCGTGCTCAAAGGTCCTTTGGCTGATCAAGGAGACGGATTAGATAACGATCTGGACGGAACTATTGACGAAACCGGTGAGCGCACAACAATGAACCATTTTCACTCGTATTGGGGAGTAGCAATTTGGGAGAATCCTCATAGTGATAACGACCACTACAAGTACATGACTAGTTTTTGGCTTGACAGTACCCATGTAACTTATGGAGGATGGGGTGGCAGTAGTGGAACAATACCTACCAATTTCATTTACAGCGGAACACCGTACGATTCCGGTTGGTCTGAGATCAGCATTCAATCTATTCCGGACGACAGATTAATCTTGCTCAGTACGGGTCCGATTACATTACTTGCAGGCGACACTTTAGAATTAGATTTTGCTTATGTATTCACTCGTGATTCAATCAACCCAAACGGGCTTACAACTTCGGTAGCCCGAAACAAGGCTGATTTACAACGAATACATTCGTGGTTCGATAATGATAGTTTTCCTTCTTGCATTCAATATGTAGTAAGTGATGGACCTGATATCAGATCAAGTTCCGATATGTTCAAGGTTTACCCCAATCCGGCAGGCGAAACAATTTATCTTGATTTTGATGCCTCAAAGCTAGATTTTCAATGCGAAATCACGATTTATAATCTGGAAGGACAACCCATCAAACATAATTGGATAAACAATTATAATTTGCCAATTGATATCAAAGACTTGCCTTCAGGTATCTTTTTTGTTGAATTGAAACTGGCAGGAAAAACAATGTACACTAAGTTTGCTAAAATAGGAAATGCAAATTGAGGACTTAAATATGCTTATTTATCGATAGAAAAATGAAATCAAACATCTACAAAATAAATACAAGACCTTTCAGAAAAGTTATCTAAAGGTAGCCAAATCAAAACAGCTCACAAAAAAATACACATATTATGGACTTTAAGCAGCAAATCCATTGCTAATTTGGTATTTTTGCCTCTTGACAATTGTTTTGCCAATTAAAACATCAACACATCAGCAAATCAACACACCAACACACAATCACCACATCAACACACCACCACACCACCACATCAACACATCAACACATCAACACATCAAATTTTGCCAATCAACCAACAGGAAGTTCAGCAGCTAGGTCACCTCGAATTCATTGCCAAACAAGTGGTGGAAGGATTTATTACAGGTTTACATAAGAGTCCTTTTCATGGATTTTCGGTAGAGTTTGCGGAGCACCGATTGTATAATACCGGTGAATCTACAAGACATATAGATTGGAAACTTTACGGAAAAACCGATAAACTTTTTGTTAAGAGATACGAAGAAGAAACAAACCTTCGCTGTCAAATAATCCTCGACAATTCTTCCAGCATGCATTTTCCAGCGAAGGATCAATTGGAAAAAGGAGTTCTTAATAAAATCACTTTTTCTTCCTACTGCGCTGCTGCTATTATGAATCTTTTAAAGATGCAAAGGGATGCTGTAGGATTAAGTATTTTTTCTGATAAACTTGATGAGAACACTCCTGCACGATCAAGTACCCTTCATCAAAAATTACTTCATATGAAGCTGGAACAAGCAATAAGTTCCGGTGGCAATGATGTAAAAAGAAAAACTTCTGCTGCAGAAGCGCTTCATCAAGTTGCCGAAACCATCCATAAACGCTCTCTGGTTATTATTTTTAGTGACATGATGGAAAATAATAATGCTGACGTTAACGATTTATTTAATGCGTTACAACATCTTAAGTACAACAAACACGAGGTAATCCTCTTTCATGTTGTAGATAAAAAATTGGAAATGGATTTCCGTTTCGAAAATCGTCCCTATCAATTTATTGATGTTGAAACAGGTGAAATGGTAAAGGTACATTCCAATCAAGTACGAGATATTTACCTAGAAAAAATGAATCAATTCAACCACGAATTGAAATTACGTTGTGCCCAATACAAAATCGATTTTATTGAAGCCGACATCCACGAAGGCTATCGTCAGGTATTGATGCCCTATTTGATTAAGAGGCAGAAGATGGGGTGATGCGCTGAATGATGTGCATTGAAATATTTGTTAATTTTCCATTGAAATTAAAGGTGGCAGTGGCTGCGGCAGCGGCAGTTTGATATTCGTAATGGGATAGATATTACTTTTCAATAAATGCGGCAGTAAGAAGTTGGCAGGTAGTTGCAAGAAATCCACCACTGAATCCACCACTGAATTCACAACTGAATTACTTATTTAACCCCATTAACAAAATGCATATCAATTTCACCTTTTCCTTTTGCAGAAATTTTTCCTCTATAACTGCAATTAAATTTATCTTTAATTAATTCATAGGTACTTCCACTAATATTCACCATACCTACCTCACCACTACTTTCCATTCTGCTGGCGGTATTTACAGTATCCCCCCAAATATCATAAGAATATTTTTTCACTCCTACAATTCCTGCTACAACCGGACCGGTGTGCACTCCAATTCTTATTTCAAAAAATAATTCCCCTGCAGCTTCCTTTTTTGCTTTAAGTTCAATCATAAATTTTTGGATGGCAAGTGCAGCATTCAAAACATCAACGGCATGCGTAGTATTAGGCACCGGCAATCCTCCGGCAGCCATGTAAGCATCTCCAATAGTTTTAATTTTTTCAACACCATACTTTTGCATGATATGATCAAAGGCTGAAAAACATTCGTTGATCTCTCCCACCAAGGCCTGTGCACTCAATTTCTCCGACAACTGAGTAAACCCTTTGAAGTCGGTGAAGAGTACGGTGACTTCATTTATGGATTTAGCTTCCGCAGAGCCCTTTGCTTTTAACTCTTCAGCAACTTCGGCAGGTAAAATGTTTAATAACAATTCATCGCTTCTCTTTTTCTCTTTTGAAATACGATTACGTTGACGAAAAAATATTCCGGCAAATAATAACACTACAGCAAACCCACCTATAAATCCATTTCGAACCAATTTTTGTCTTCGCAATTCTTGCTGCTGAATTTCTTTATCTTTATTCAACAAATTAATTTGTGATTCCTTTTTTTCAAGATCGAAAGTAAACTGAAGTGTACCTAATTTTTTATCGATGTTAATATTGTAAATTGTATCCTTAATATTGAGCAATAGATTTTGATAATTGAAAGCGTTTTTAAAATCAGCTTTGCTTGCATACGATTGCGAAAGCCCCTGGTAGGCATCTCTAATTTCTGAAACTGCATTTAAGGGAATACCATAATCCAGAGATTGCTTATAGGCTGAAATTGCATTATCAATATCATTCTTTGCGTAATAGGTTTGTGCGAGGCCAACAAGTGATTGGGTCATGTCCAATCGAGTATCGAGCTTTTTTGAAATTTCAAATGCTTCCTGATGATTCTTCAATGCAGTTTTAAAATCTTTTTGTCTTGTATAAACCTTTCCAATATAATTTAATGTGTAAGGTACATCTTCGGTACCTTCATAAGCTTTGAGAGACTGATTTAAATATACCAATGCAGTCGAATCATCACCCATCTTATAATAAATTTCACCAAGGTTCGCCGTTGCAGTACCAAATAAATATTGATCATTTACAGCTTTTGCTAAATCATAGGATCTTAGAAAATAATCCAGTGCCTTCGGATACGTTGCTTCCTTATTCAAATATAAAGCGCCGATGTTTGTTAAGGAAGTAAGAATTCTCAAACTGTCGTTTTTTTCTTCTGCAATTTTCAAGGATTGCAAATGAAGTTCCAGCGATTTTGCATCATCACCCTGAGCAAAATAAACTGCTCCCATATTACTAAGCATATTTGCTACCCCTATTTTATCATTAATAGATTCATAAACTGTTATAGCCTGCTGCCATGTCTTGATTGCTTCTACATATTTTCCTTGCAAATAATAACCAATCCCCATATTTTTTAATGAAAGTGCTAATCCCGATTTAAAATCAATTTTCTCGGCCAAATCACGAGCTTCTGAACCTATCGTGACTGAAGTATCGGGGTTATCATTAAAGTAATTTTTACATAATGCATTTAAAAATTTTACCCTAGAGGTGTCGGAAAGATTGGTTTTTAATAATGATTTTAAACTATCAGAAGATGATTGAGAGAGTGAAATCGAGCTGAGCACTAGTAAATAGCTCAAAAATATCATTATTGTATATATCTTCCTCATAATCAAATACTTGTATTATTTAATGCAGTTTACATGATGCTAAAAATAATAAAAAGTCGATCAGTTTAATAACCGATCGACTTTTTATTATTCACAAGTCTAAATTGATTCTAAAAATTAATGTTGTACAACCAATCTAACGACTTTTATCAATGAACCCTCTTTTTGCAATTGAACAAAATAGATTCCACTTGAAAGTTGACTGATATCCAGTTGTCCGGAATTTATTCCATCTTCTAAAGCAATGAAGGATTTTTCGACAACAATCTTTCCATAAGCATCCATGACTATAACCACATGGTTATCGTTAGCAAGTGCGGAATAATCTAAGGTCACTCTGTCTTTGGAAGGATTAGGGTAAACGTTCACATAAACTTCCGGCTCTTGGTTGCTTAGTTCTTCCATTTCACGACAGCCTAAATTCACATTGATGGATTTTGTTGTTATTGAAGAACTACCACAAGCATTGTTAGCTTTCACAGTTAACGTTGCTAACGATGTAGTCGCAGTTGTGAATTTGACTTTAACAGTAGTTCCTGTAGTACTTCCAACGAAAGTTGCACCACCGGAGATTGTCCATGTGTATGATGAAGCACCTGTGACAGAAGAAATAGAGTATGTAACATTAGAATTCGATTTACATACAGTAGAATTTCCACTTATATTACCGGGTTGATCAGGACCGGCATCTACTGTTAACATACTTGGAGCACTTGATCCGCAAGCGCTGTTAGCTACAACTGAAATAATTCCTGTTCCAGTGAAGCCACTTCCAAAGTTAACCTTAATAGATTTACCTGTTGAACTTCCAGAAAAGGAAGTTCCAGAAGGAATTGTCCATGTATAAGAGGTTGCACCCGGCACAGTAGAAATAGAATACTTCTGTTTAGTTTTCAAACACAAGTTTGTTTCAGGTCCTGAAATTGCTCCGGGATTCGGAACACCGGAATTGAGAGTTAATGATGAGGTGGTACTTAATCCACATCCACCACTTGCAGTAACAGTGATAACACCGGTGCCATCAAATCCGGAACCATAACTCACCGAGATAGAATTTCCGGTGGAGCTTCCATTAATAGTAGCTCCAGCTGGAACTGTCCAAATATATGTTGAAGCTCCGGTGACAGAAGATATCGAATATACTTTGCCTGATGCTCCGCATAATCCGGTTGTTGATCCGGAGATAGATCCGGGATTACCTATGACAGAATTAAGTGTTATAGAAGATGGGACACTTGCGCCACATGAATTATTTGCAGTTACAGAAATATTTCCTGTTCCATTAAATCCAGGTCCAAAATTCACATTGATTGAATTTCCCGATGAACTTCCGTTAATTGTTGCACCAGATGGAACACTCCAACTATAAGAAGTGGCACCCCAAACAGGAGCAATGGAATAAGATTTATTTGAGGCTCCACATAAGCCGGTAGTTGGGCCTGAAATGGAACCTGGGTTGTTGATAGATGAAGAAATAGATCTTGTTGAAACAGGACTATCACCACATGCGTTGCTCGCATAAACAGAAACCTGACCGGAAACAAAGCCTGCCGGATAAGTAATGTCAACACTTACAACTGAACTATCAACAGTCAATGGATTACCTGTTGCACCCAGTCCGTCGGAAATAATTGCTCCGGGGGGCGCATTCCAAGTATAACTTTCGGCATTCGGGAACTGCAATAAGCTATATGTTTTAGTACTTCCTGCACATACTGATGAAGTTGGAGCAGATATAAATATTGGAGGCAACACCAATACACCCCCCGAAATTTTAATTCGGTAACCGCTATTTCCTGCACAATTGCTGGCTTGTACAAATATAATTCCTGCAATGTATCCTGAAGGATAATTTATGGAAATAGTGTTTGTTCCTTGACCTGAAACAATTGTTGGAGAAGTCCCTCCACCAATTCCGAATATACTCCAAGTGTAGTCGGTCGCATTTGGAACAGGAGCTATTGAATAGACAGAAGTCTGAGGTCCACAAATATTTCCTGTTCCGGAAATTACACCCGGTGTTGCAGGACCTGTGGTATATCTTGTGATGTTCAATGTTTGGTTAGCACTTGATCCACAAGAATTATTTGCTTTCACGCTCAAGTTACCACCGTTGTATGAATTGCTAAATGATACAGTGATACTATTTGATGTAGAAGTTCCACTTACACCTGAAGGTTTAGTCCAAGTATAAGATGTTGCACCCGGTACCGCATCAACACTATAAACCACTCCTGTTTCAGTTCTACAACCGCCCGAAGGACCATTGATTGCAGTTGGTATAACTGGAATGTTTCCACTGTTAGCAATAGAAGCAATTACAGTTGAAGTACAACCTTTCACATCAGTGACTGTAACAGTATAATTTCCTGCAGCTAATGATCCAATAGTAGCAGTTGATTGGCTTCCAGGGGACCAGAAATAGCTGTAAGGTGCAAATCCTGCTGTAGCTGTAGCTGTTGCGGATCCATTGTTTAGTCCACAAGTTGAATTGATTGTTGTAATACCAATTGCTATTTGAGGAGGATCAACAAGTGTGATAGAGGCAGAAGTAATACAACCATTTGCATCTGTAACTATATAATTTTGCGGACCGGGAAGTTGATTTGTAAAAGTTCCAACTCCGATATATGGTGTGTTACCACCTGATGCAAACACTTCAACTGTTCCTGTACCTCCATAACAATTTATACTTCCAGTAGCGGATGCCGAGAAGGAAGAAGTAGGTTGTGTGACAGTACCACTGACTTCAGAACAGTACATCCGTTAGCATCTGTGACAACAAAAGAATACGGACCGGCAGCAACAGTATGCAATCCGGTGCCTGTGTAAGGCCCTACACCTCCTGAAGCGGTAATGTCAACAGTAGTTGTTTGTCCGTAACAAGCAATAGTACCTACGAACTTGTTTGCAATTAATGGAAGTGGTTCTGAAATAGTACCACTCACAATAATTGTACAGCCATTAATATCAGAAACAATGAATGAATACGGACCGGCAGTCACAGTTTGAACACCAATACCTGAGTAAAATCCTGCCCCCCCTGAAGCTGTTATAGTTACAGTGGTACTACCTCCTGCACAAGAAATTATTCCTTCCGTTTTAGATGCAGATACTGGAGTTGCAGGCTGATTAACTAATCCCATCGTTTCAGAAGTACAACCATTTGCATCCGTCACAATGTATGTATAAGTTCCGGCAGAAACATTAGTCTGAACTCCGGTTCCATTGTATGGAGCAGTACCTCCTATTGCATCGACCAATATCTCAGTGGTTTCGCCAAAACATAAAACATCTGAGAAGGTTGAAGAAGCATATAATAAGTCGGGCTCATTTATAGAACCGTTCACTGCTACTGTGCAACCATTTAAATCTGTAACTACGAAGCTGTAAGGACCTGCAGAAACAGTTTGAATACCTGTTCCAATATAAAATCCGGAACCTCCTGTTGCTGTGATGTCAACAGTTGTAGTTTCACCATTACAAAGAATAGTTCCTTCAACAACAGTTGCCGATAAGTTAGAGATCGGCCCCGAAATAGTTCCAAATGTGTTTGAAGTACATCCATTTGCATCTGTTACCGTAAATGAATATGGCCCTGCAGATACTGTAAATGTTCCGGTACCTGAATAAGGCAATACACCTCCGGATGCTGAAACCATCACCTCTGTTAAACCGCCAAAACAAAGAATTTCGCTGTAAGTTGAATTACTAATCAAAAGATCAGGTTCGGTTATTGTTCCACTCACTTCAGAAGAACAACCATTTGAATCAAGTACTATATAAGAATAAGGTCCCGCAGAAACTGTTTGAACTCCTGTTCCGAAATACGGAGCCGTTCCTCCCGTGGCGGATATTGTTAAAATTGTTGTATCACCTGTACACGTAATTGTTCCTGCTGTAGCAGATGCCACTACAGGATTTCCAACTGTTAATGTTCCATTCACATAAGTAATAGTATAGTTCGGAACAGAATCCAGTTGAACCAAATTTGAAGGAACAATCTGATAAACTCCATTGGTTAATGGTCCTGTTGTTACAACATTATTTAAACTATCGAGAAGTGTATAAGTCAGGTCCACTTGCTACCACATTACTATCAACGATTCGTATTGATAAATTTCATTAGTGGAAGTATATGAGATGGAATTATTCCTGTACAATTGCTAACAGTTGCATCATTTGCAGTTACAGTTAAGTTCTCAGGTGTAATGGTAATATGACCAATACCATAAGTGATATCAAAATTTTCAGACATCAATACTCCTGGAGCAATGATCCAAGTACCAACTTCAACACCGGAATCATGTTCATTGAAGTGTATCCAACTATTGAATCATTAAGTGTACCGTAAACATCCAATGAGTCGAGAATTAAAACTGCGTTTTCATTTGTTTCATCATTGAACGTGCTGCGTTCACTGCCACTTTTCCATTCACTGCCACTTTACCATTTACTGCCACTTTTCCGTTTACGGCTACTTTTCCATTTACTGCCACTTTTCCGTTTACAGCGGCTCTTGCATTCACGGCGACTTTTACCGTTCACTGCTGACTTTTCCGTTGTAAAGCACTGCATTTGCTGAATCAACCTGATAATCAAAAATAGATTCGGTGGCAACAGGAATATAATAAGTTGTATCATACACAATACCATTCACTGCCACTCTTTCCATTCACGGCCACTTTTCCGTTAACAGCAACTTTTCCACTGGCAAGGAAACTCATATTGAGGAAATCGGCTTCAGTTAAAGTTTCGCCATTAACGGCCACTTTTCCATCAACCAAAATAATTCCATCCGACATTGTTGACTGGTGTTCGGTTTCAAGCGAATCAAGATAGTTTGCCTGATTAGCTAGTGGAATGTTAGTGCATCATAAACATAGTCAAATTGGATTTCTTTTCCCTTTATTGCAGCACCAAACACAAGCGTAGTATCTTTTGGGGTTACTGTAAGTGGCATTCTGTTTATAGTTAATACACCATCTACAAATTGATAATTATACAATTCTGACAATGCCAATGACTGAGGGTTATTCAAATCTGTAACGGCAGAATGGCCTCTTCTATAATACAAACCTCTATTGCTGTTCTCATTTGCAGAAGAAGTATAAGTGATATCAGTTAAACCAAGATTTGCCATTGTTAATCCTGTTGATGCAAGTGGAATATTGTTGATACTGACTACTACGGAATATGAAGGGATATTTTCTCCAAATAATTTCACTGCATTATTAACAGTAATTCTTACATTCTGAGGAATAGTTCCAAAGAAATATAAGGAATCACTAACTCCACCATCTAATCCGCTTGGAGAAAGAGGAGGATTATAAACAGTTAAAGGAGGATTTCCAAGGAATGTAGGAATGTTGACACTTAACTGAGTGGAATTTATTACAACAGCCGGGATGGTGTCATACTTGAATATTACCGATGCATTCGAATTAAAATACTCACCATTAATTAATTACTGAAACAGGATCTATTCCAGGAGTGAATGAGGAATCCTGTAAATACATTTCTTCAACAATGGGGAACGGATTTGCTAAAGATTGCAAAGCATCGTCTGCTTTTATTAATCCAGAACCGGTAGATACATCATCACCCGGAACATCCATATTCACAGCCGTTGATTTTAGAATAGTTTTTGTTTGTGCTCCGGTAAGCAGGTCACCATTATAATACTTCTGATTCGCTTCCATCATTAATGCGGCAACTCCTGCGGCATGAGGTGCAGAAGCTGATGTACCAAAGAAGTTCGGGAATGGGTCATTATCAATATTTACTCCACCAAAATTAACAGTAGTGTTAACTCCGTTAGGAGCAATTATATCTGGTTTATTTCTGTTAGTACCATTTGCAATTACACCACCTCTTGAAGAGAATGTTGCAACAGTTGGAGGATTTACGCCATACTCAGGTGTATTGGTATAAAGAGCAGCACCAACCGCTATTGCACTTGCAGCATTGGCTTGTCCTACAACAGTACCTGTTCCCTGATTAAATTCAGTAATAACACCTTCACCACGGAAAATGATATATTTAAACTTAACATTACCGGTTCCAATGGTACGTCGCACCATGATGTTGGCAGTAACTGTATGATTTAGAAACAAAAGGAACTACTTCAATCGGATCACCCCAACGATTATTTCTGTTAAAACCAAATATATTTCCACCAGTTTGCATCAGTAATAAATATATCGAGGTTATTTATTGCACCAGGTAATTGTCCTAATGAATAGAAATTATCATCCCATTGTAAAACAATAGTGTAGGTTCCTGCCGGCAGAGTTACACTTTGCAAATAATCACCACCACCAAAGTCATGAACCTCACCGGTATAACCGGCAGGTGCAGGAATAGGAGTAAAGTTTCCTTCATAAGATTTTATTCCAAAGTTTCCTGCAGAAGAGAAATAATTTACACCTGAAGCTGAAACTTCTTCAACAGCTTGTGCCACTACCCCATCCTGGAAGAAAGGCTCTGTTAAATAAGAGATATCGTCAACAATAATATTACACCCTGAATCACGAAGTGCTAATAATTCCTTCAGCAAAATTTCCTGCACTAATAAATCCTGATTTGAACATTAGTTCTGCATCAGGAGCTACATCATGGATAATCTGCATCATAGCCCGTCCTTCATCAGTACCTCTGCCAAAAGGATATTCTTCGGCAACAATAACTGACTTTGAATAATTCGGATTTGAACTTCCGGGCAAATCACCGTTAATAATATCCAATGCCGCAGGGTTTCCAAATTTAGTATTGTAACTATCACTCATCACACCTACTTTAATTCCTTTACCAGTCACCTTCCAGGCTTCTTTTGCTTTATCGGAATACATTACTTTATCACCTTGAGTTGTGGTAAGACCTGTTGTGGGTAAACTCGAAGATAAGGCAATAGGTGGATAATACGGACGAACATAATTCAGTAAACTTGTTAGCAAATCCAACGATGGCAAATTTGCAATAGGGAACATACCGGTTATAATGAAGTCACTTTCACCATTATTTATGATATTATTTAATCCATAAGCAGGAGTTTGTAACAAAGCTAGCGTAGCAGCATACTGTCCGGAATCACAAATAACTTCAATTAAAACTTGTCCTAACACATAATCAATTAGAAATATATTATTACCCGAAGTGGTGTCAACAAGGGAATCAGGGTAGTTATAAAGTTGTGTTAGCTCAGAACCTATAATATTGGGAGCGATACCATTTACCGGTGGCTCATAATAAGGAATCAAACAATTGGTAAGCTGTACAAATAAATCTGCTTGAGCTGTGCATCCAAAATTATCAGTTACTGTATATGTGTAATTTCCGGGAGTTAAATTAGATGTTGGATCACCACCATATGTATATGGAGCAGTACCCCCCATCGGAACTAATGTTACGCTTCCTGTTGTTTGTCCGCTTTCGGTACAAATAATTAAAGTATCGTTGGCAGAAGTTGTTAATGTTAAATCACAGTTGAAATATCTTCCTATGTTACTTAATGGAGTGGTTGCCAAAGCATTTGATGAGAGGTTACCACCGACATATAAATCATTATCAAAAACCTCAAGTCCACGTCCCCAATTATTTATTCCATCACTTACTGGAATCCAATCGGTTCCATCAAACTTAGCAATGTAATCGGGATTACCACTATTGGTAAATTCGCCTGTGGCATACAGTTCATTTTTATAAACCTTTAATGTGTTAGTGGCAGTCAAATTTTTAGTTCCAACAGCACTCCACATACTTCCATTCCATTTGGCAATTCCATTTACAGGAATACCACCTGCAAGAGTAAACATACCTCCAACATAAAGATCTCCATTATGCACTACAAGTGAAAATGCTACATAATCAAGTCCGGTTCCTAATGGTTGCCATGAAGTTCCATTCCAACGTGCAATGTTGTTACCGGGATCACCATTTGCAACATTAAAATTACCAGCTGCAATAAGTTCGCCGTTGTAAACTACCAAAGCACGAATTGCATTTGAACCATAAATTCCATCATAAGTATAGTCTCCAAATCCGGGAACTGTTGTTAAATTAGAACCATTCCATTTAACAATTTTGTTAGCAGGATTTGTAGTTACAATAGGATCATCATAATAATTAGCATAAACACCGGCCATATAAAGGTCACCATTATATTCTTGTAAGGCTTTAACGGCATTATCAAAACCGGTGATACCTGTTAACTTATTCCAGCTTGAATTATCCCAATTAGCAATGTAATTAACACTTACACCACCGGCTTCAGTAAATCTACCACCAGCATAAATCAATCCCTGATATTTTGAAATTGCATCTACACCATCTCCAACCATACCGGTACCAAGTGTGGTCCAGCTGCTACCATCCCATTTTGCAATGTCATTTGCTGCTACATTACCGGCACTGGTAAAATTACCACCGGCATACAATTCAGTATTGCTGTCAGCAGCATATAACGTTTGCACTAATCCGTTAGTACCACAATCAACGGGCTGCCACGTTGCCGCATGAGGGGTATACGCAGGAGCATTACATACTATGCAGTTAGTTGTTAAACTTGCATTATCATCATTGCAATCTGTATTATCCAAAATAAATCCTGCCGGCTGAGAGCAATTGTAAACAGCATAAGCAGCATTTCCGTATCCATCACCATCTCTATCACGGTAATAAATGGTACCCGGAGTTACAGTAACATCTTGTGTACAAGTAGCAGTATTATTTAATGCATCAGTTGCTGTCCAAGTTACAGTTGTTATTCCAACCGGCAAACAAGATGGCGCATCATTTGTGACTGTTACAGTTCCTGTTCCTCCAACTACAACGGGGAATGGAGGCCCAACCACCAAAACACCTATTGCATTGGCCGGATTATTATTGAAGCGCATTGGCTGACAGGTGTAATCTAATGTGAATTCGTAAGTCAAATAGTAAACACCGGGACTTGAAGGTGCCACAAAGTTTCCACTTGTGTAGGAATTTGAAAATCCACTTGAAATATATTGCTCACATTGAAGAGTTTGAAACGTCCCTCCTATTCCAATATATCCTTGGTAAACACAGCCGGGACAATATACAGTATTGATATCAAAGTTAGAAACAACATTGTAATTCAAAGATACCAATGCACCAGGAGCAACCACGGCAGAATTTCCGGCACCATTAATACTCACTCCGGTATAAGTTACGTTTCTGTCGGTGAAGGAAGGACCTACTTGAATAGATACAGGAGGAGTAAATGAAACACTGCAAGCACCGTTCACATTATCCTGGCAAACAGAAAAGGCAGGAGCACAAGTAATAACCGGAGCATCACAATTAGAACTGAAAGATGCTCCGGCATCTTTACCTGCAACCCAGTTGCTATTCATATATGCTACGTCACTAACTTGAATACATGTTAAAGACGGACAATTTACAGCACTGAAATATGAAATGTTGCTGTTATTTCCATTTTGAATATTTAAGCTTGTTAAAGGATTATTATAAATATTAAGGAAAGTTAATGCAGTGTTTGCAGAAAGATCAAGACTTGTTAATGCACCATTGTCACAAGCAATAAACGTTAAAGCTGTATTTGCCGAAAGATCTATTGTAGGTATTTGATTGAAACCAAATAACAAAGTATTTAGTTGAGTATTGCTACTCAAATCAAGACTTGTTAACAGATTTTGGAAACAACTAAAATATTGCAAGTTTGTATTGGCGCTGATATCAATAGTTATTAAATCATTATCATAACATGTCAATGAAGTAGCAGCAATGAAAGCTTCTATACCTGTTAAATCGCTTATCCCTAAAGAATGAACATCAATATCTCCGGTGAATGCAATTGCTTCAGTACATTCTATTTCTAAATTACCATTGGTATTAATGGCTAAGTTGGCTACCAAGGCAGCTTTAAAGTTCGCATCAGGAATATTTACCAAACAAGCATTTTGCTCTCCAATTTGAAAATCGCTCATCGCAGGGCCAGGGTAGAATGTTGTTAACGTAGTTGCTGTTTGCGCTGAGGCACCCAAAGTTTGCCAAACAGGATTGTCATATTTTGCAACACTAAATAATAAAGGATCAGCTCCACCATCAACATCTCCAGGCACCCAGGTAAAGTCCAATGTGTAATTAGAAAATTGTATTATCCCATCATCCTCTAAACTCCAAATTCTATTTACACTTTTAGTTCCATCTATGTCTGAATTGGCAATATCCGGATGATCACCTGCATCGGTGCGAGCTGTGATAGAACCCGGAGTAGTTATAGTTGGATTTACTATAAGAGGAGTGTAGCTCAATGCATCTCCAATATCATAAGTCATCGGAATAGAACCTATGAAATATTGAGAAAGATTTCCGGCAATATATGAATTCGCAGAACCACCGCCAATGATCGCTCCATCTTCCATTTCTATTTTATTTGTTCCTGTAATGATTCTACCATTATTTAAATTTAAAGTATTTGTAATGGTTTGGACTTCTGTAGAACCAACTAAATTGACATCGTTGTTATTGTCTATTGAAAGATTAACCCAATTACCTGTACCACCCAAAGTTTGAGCTGAACTTCCCTCAAAAATAAATTCGCCAACATCAATTGTTCCATTATTGGTAACACCGGTACCTTCAAAAATCATTGTATTTCCATTAATCAATTCAGAACCTGAGGCTAGCGCAATAGTACCTGCATAAATATTGTTATCACTACCTATTTCAAGTGAACTATTTGAATTGTTAATATTTAATGCTCCATAATTTTCAATAAATGGATTGAAAACCCACTGCCCATCAATATTAATAACGCCTCCTGAATTGTTTCGCAATAAACCATCAACGCTAGAAAACTGAAGATCTCCTGTAAAGCTAAGTGTACCATCATTGTTTAATTCCGTTCCGACATCATCAAAAGTTAAGTTAGATTCGATATCGATAAGTCCAAAATTATTAATAACTGTTTCCAATTGAAATTGAATGGTATTGACTCCGGTAAATAATGCAGAACCGTTATTATTGACAATTAAACCAGCTTCAAGAGATGATGAATCTTGCACAGCAAGTACACCTCCCGAATTTATATTCAATGTTGCACCCGGAGCTGAATAATTATCTCCATTTATAATAGAACTGATAACATTAAAAGTTCCATCCACATCAATAAATGATTCTGAAAACAAAGTATTATATGTAATGGCACCATCTATAACCGAAAGCACAGCACCTCCTGATTGAACAACCACTTGATCTAATACTACATAAAAACCGTTAATATCAACAGTATGTCCACTACTAATTGTAATGATTCCACTGCTTGCGTCCGGTGATATAGGAGCTGGAACCCAGGATGAACCATTGTAGTATTCCCAGATACCCGGGTCTTGCCATTGGCCACTGCTGGAAGTTCGGTAATCAGCCCCACTTCCACCAACTTCACCAACCTGAAAATCACCAAAAGAAGTTATTCCAAATGCAGTTACTGATTGAGCATCAGGAGGCCCTACCGTTAGTGCTGTCCATGTTGGATTATCAAATTTTGCAACTACAAAATTGTTGAAATCGGCAGCTGCATCCACATCGGTTACAATCCCACAAGAAATTTACCCAACAGTCGTTAAACACCGTTCCGTTGTTTTCTATGTGCCAATATTTGTTTACGCTTTTGGTGTCATTAATTCCTGAGTTTGCAATATCAGGATGGTCGCCCGAAGCTACGTTTACCGTGATGGTACCAGGCGTGGTTAATCCATTCGGGTGCACAATAACTTCTCCTCTTGTTGAAGCATCACCCACAACAAATAATGTGTTTATATCAGATGCAACAGTGTGTTGCATTTTTCCATTTACCCAGCTTGAAGATCCGACAGCAAAACTAATTGCAGGGCCGCAAATAAAAGTATTGCTGTTGGCATTGATAATACCATTAGAAAAAGTCATATTTCCATTTACGGTAATGTCGCTATTCAAAGTTAAACCGGCAGCATTATACATGGCCATGTTTTGAATAGTACCACTTCCACTATACGTTTGAGTAGTACTTCCGCTAAAGCCAAATTCAGCACCGCTGATTGAACCATCATTTATTACTGAAGTTCCTGCGAAGGCAACATTTTCTGTACTGTTAAATGTTGCACCAGCACTTACGTTTATTGAGCCAGTGTAAGTATTGTTTCCATTTGTTAAAGAAAGAGAATTACTAACGTTATTATTTAACACCACCAAATTTCCAAGGTTGTTAAACTGTGTGTTGATGGTAAGTTGCCCGTCAACATTTAAAGTTCCTGTTACATCATTGTACAAAAAGTTAGGGGAGTTACCACTGAACTGATGAGTTCCGTAAAAATTTAAGGTACCTGTATTAGTAACATTGCAATTGGTTCCTGACAAATCAAAATCAGCGTCAACGCTCATAATGCCTCCATTATTAATTGCAGAACCATTACCTAATGTTATAATGCCACCTCCATCAACTAAGGCAGAGCCATTGTTAATAATGGTTATGCCATCACCTACGGTGGAATTTCCACTTAATACCAGGTTGGCACCCGTTGCAATACCGATGCTGGTAGTACCACCATCGCCATCAACAGAAGAACCAATAATGTTTAAAGTTGAGCTTGCGTTAGCGGTGATAAAACTTTGAGCATTTCCGCTATTCCAGCTTACAGTGCTATTTATAAGTGAAAGTATAGAACCCGCCCCTTCGAGAGAAACCTCATCAACTACAATATTCAGACCATTCATGTCTACAACATTACCGGCTCTAATTGTAATAACACCACTATTTGCATCGGGAGGAACAGGAGCCTGTTGCCATGCGGTTCCATTCCAATATTCCCAAATTGATATATCATTCCAGTCTCCACTTAAAACTGATTGATAGTCGGCATAAATTCCTGCTGTTTCTCCAACTTGAAATTCACTGAATGAAGTTACATTCGAAACATAAATTGAGGTCGCAGTTGGATTGCTAACTGTAGGTAATGTCCATGTACCACCATCAAATTTTGCTACTTTAAAATTAGCAGGAGTTGCCAGAGCATCTACATCTGTTGGAACCCAATTGAAGGTGATGTCACATTCTGAAAATACTAGAGAGTTATTGGTTATTGTCCATGTTCTGTTAACACTCTTCGTATCATTGATACCGGAGGTTGCAATATTTATATGATCATTGATATCTGTTCTTACTGTTACCGAACCACCCACCGTGAAACTTGGCCCAAGCGTTACAGGAGTATAATTGTCAACATCTCCTACAGGAAATTCCACATCACCGGGAGTTGATATAAAACGTTCCAGATTTCCTACAACATACGAAAGAGGATTGGCACTAGTAATTACCACATCATCTTCCAATACTAATTTGTTGGTACCATCGGCGAATATTTCACCAATCTGTAAGTCTAAAGAATTGGTAATGGTCTGCTGACCTACAATCCCGACTCCATCATTGTTGTTCATTATTAAGATGGCAATTGAACCAGTTCCTGAAACGTTCATGCCTACTCCAAAAAGTTCAAGACCCGATAGATTCACAATACCATTATTAATAAAAGAGTTTCCTGAATACACCAAATATGAACCTTCAAGTGTAGCTCCTGCATTAACATCAATTGTACCCTGAGATGTGCCCGAACTACTGGTTAAAGTAAGTGTTCCGGCCTCAATAACGAGTGTGCCGGTATTTGTCCATGCAATGTTTGCTTCAATTACAGTCGTTGTAGTATTTGACTTGGTGAATGTTCCTCCAACGAGATTATTTATTGTTCCTGAAGTGGTTGAAACAATGCTATTATTTGTTTCAACTGTGAAAATATTTGAGTTATTGATTACAGCTGCATCTTCCATAAAAAAGTCTCCCCCTGGACCACTCCAGCTAACTTCGCCAAAGTTATTTAAGGTTATTCCACCACTTAATAAAAAGTTGTCGCCATTGGTAAATACATTCATAGAGCCATTAAGGGCAATTTCAAGAATACCCGTACCGGTAAATATATCCTGAGATCCACAGTCAATGGAACCTCCATCGGCAACTGCAACTTTTCCGTTAATAATTATTTCTGCACCACCATTCATTTGTAAGGTTCCAAGAATAGTCAAATCATCACCGGTACCATCGAGCACGGTCAGATCACCTTCTGAAACATATAATGTTGCACCTGCTTCAATGATTATTTCATCACCCTGAATATTTTGTGAATTGTTGGTCACATTGAATCCACTACGAATAGTAATGGTACTGCTGTTGTTTCCATCAGGTGCAACCGTTGCAGGCACCCATGCGCAACCGTTATATGTTTCCCATGTGCCTGGAGTATTCCATCCGCCAATGACAACTGCTGAGCGATATTCATTGGTTGGTGTGCAAGGTTCCCCAATTTGAAAATCACTAAAAGAGGTTATGTTAGTGGCAGTAATAGAAGTTGAGGCTTGACCGGAAGAGGTAACCGGAGTCCATGTAGAAGGGCTATCAAATTTTGAAATCGTGAAATTACTGGTGTTTGCTCCACCATCAACATCAGATGCATCGAAGTTAAAAGTAAAATCAAATGAGTCATATCCTCCTGAACCACCATCATCAATTCTCCAATACCTGTTTACTGATTTGATCGCGTTTAAACCCGAAGTTGCAAAATTAGGATGATCACCTTGAAAAGATTGTACTTCAAGTGTACAAGGAGGTGCTGAATTATATACGGATGCAACAACAGGTGTGTAATAGTTGGCATCTCCTACAGGATAGGTAAAAGTTGAATTTCCGGCAGGAAATCTTTTCTTTACATTTCCTGCAACATATCTGTTTGAACTTACCCCGATTAATGTAGCTGTTTCAGTAAGATCCAATTGAGACGTTGGAGCTAATAGTTTACCGGAAATAAAAGTTAATACACCATAAACTCTCTGCATAATAGCAATTGAAACATTGTTGCTGTTATTAATTGTCAGGTTATTGATTATACCATTACCTCCAATTGATTGGGCAGAAGCACCTGCCATAGCCAGTGTACTGGTTAAAAGTCCATTATTTGTAAAAGTAGAACCGGTAAAACTTATAGCATGTGTACCATTTATGGTACTATTGTTATTATAAGTACCTGAATGAGTACCGAAATTATTATTTAAAGTTAATGTACCTGAGGTCACAGTTATACTACCGCTATTTACTAAGTTAACATTCGCATCTAAAGTAGTAACGCCTACAGTTTTGGTAATTGTACCATTGTTAGTAAGTGTAAAAAAGTTAGATCCACCAAGTGTGTTAACAATATTTGTTGCCGCTCCAATATTAAAAATATTATTATTCAGAATTTCTGAATTTGTGGAACCTCCATCATAAACTATATTCCCGGCAGAATTCCAGTTAATTGTACCATTATTCTCTATCCAATGATTTGCGCGCAAGCCGACAGTACCACTAATATTTAAAATTGCACCTGCATTGATTTCGGTTTTAGCATTTCCTGTTAATTGGCCGCCACTCCAATTCATAGTTGAAGAATTTAAAAATCTTAAAGTGTTGCCACCTTGAATCGTGCCTGATGAAAAGTTAACGGTTACCCCTGACGGTATCTGAACTAAAAATTGAATGTTAGTTGTTCCACCATTCAAATTTATAATTCCAGAACCGGTTATGGCTGTATTTCCATTTAAATTTGTTGTCGTATTAACTAAATCTAAAATTTTGGTGGCAGCAACTTGTATGTTACCAAAATTCGTGAAGGTAGTTGCACTTAATCTTAAAGTACCATCATTAATAATGATTGTTCCGCTATTCGTAAAGGCTATTCCCGGAATGGTAACAATAAATGCTGCATTTTTGGTAAAGATTCCTGTTGCCATGTTATTAAATGCAGGTGCCACAGGTGATGCCGTTTAGTCCGAAACTTGCATCTGGCACTTGCAGTAAATGTCCCATAGTTATTAAACTGAACACTGTTTGCAAACAATAAACTATTGGTACCGGAACTCCAGGTTAAATTTCCATAGTTGTTTATTGTTCTTGTGTCACCAATTATTCTGCGATGCCACCACCTGTGCTTAAGAGTAACTAGTTGATCCTGCAAGGAAATTAGTAGTTCCTGAGCCACGCATGTTACCATTTGTCCAGGTAAATGAACCTCCACTGGCAACATCAATTTGTCCTGCATCTTCGATAAAACTTCCCGAAAAGGTCATTGATCCATTAACTAATAAATCGACTCCAGCTCCATCAGCTAATTGGAAAGTTCCATTAGTTATATTAAGCGTGCCACCTGAGTTTACTATTACCTGGTCGGTGCTTACTACTGAATTAACTGTTACAGTATGTGGACTTAGAATTGTAACAACACCATCGGAACTTACAGGTGCAGTAACCGCCGGCACCCAGCTAGATCCATTGTAAATTTGCCACGTACCTACCGAACTCCACGATCCGGTTGAAGCAGTTCTGTAATCACCTGCCGATTGAGCTAGCGTTAGAAATGGTAAAATAACAACCATAGCTAATACAATTAATAATTTTTTCATAATAAAGAGGGGGTTGGGGGGTTAGGGGGTTCGGGATTAGGGGGTATTGAAATAAAATCCTTCTGCACTAAAATCATGCAGACTCAAATATGAGTCCCAATGAAACAAACATACGACAAATATGAATAGCCTGCAAACGTTTTTTTGATGAATTACCTAAAATGGCAGTTAAAAATTAAATGAAAAGTACAAAATCACTAGTATTAGGGATATCGTTAATAATAAAATTTAATGGCGCATACCGTGATGTAGGTATATTCTCAAAAATCAACCAAATTCAAAACCAAACCTTTTTAGAATTTAATATCAAAGCCAAGAAATTAATCATGAATCAGTCTGAACAATCTACTCCATCTGATTTTATCAATAAAACCTCCATTGGCATTCCATGACATCCAGATAAAGACCGCTTTTCCAACAATGTGGTCATCAGGAACAAATCCCCAAAATCGGGAATCAGCAGAGTTATGTCGGTTATCACCCATCATAAAAAAGTAATCCATTTTAAAAGTATAGGTTAATGATTCAACACCATTGATAAAAACCTTTCCTCCTTTTATTTCTAGTGTATTCCCTTCATATTGCGTGATACATCTTGAATAGAGGATTACATTTTTTTCATTTAAATCAATTTTATCCCCTTGTTTAGGAATATATAAAGGGCCGAAATTATCTACATTCCAAGGAAACAGAGGATTATGAGGATAAATGTAGTCTTCATAAACTCCGGCAGGAGCGGTAAGCTTTCTTACAGATCTAACATTTGGAAGTTTAGCTAATTCAGAAGCTGCCTCATTTGTCATAAACAATCTAAAGTCACCTTCTACCATCCCGGGACCTCCTTCTGTAATATCTAATTTCTCTAGTATTCTTGCATTAAATCCGGTTCCATTAGTGCTTACATCATACAGCATTTGACCTTTTGCCGGGATATTAACTTTTTTACTATTCAACTGCACAACACCATCAATAACAGAAATTGAATCCCCTGGAATTCCAATACACCTTTTTATATAGTGAGTTTGTTTATCAACAGGACGTTCATCTTCCATCGGATAATTAAATACAACAATATCATTATTTTTAATTTTAGAAAATCCGGGTAATCTGTAATAGGGCAACTTAATGGCTTCTGAATATGATTTTCCACCAATAATTGGCAGCTCCTGATGTGCAAAAGGAAATGAAAGCGGTGTCATTGGAGTACGAGCCCCGTAATTAATTTTGCTCACAAATAAAAAGTCACCAACAAGTAAACTCTTCTCCATGGAAGGAGTAGGAATTGTAAATGCTTCTATCAAAAATGTTCTGATGATAGTTGCAGCAATAACTGCAAAAACAAGCGCATCAATCCACTCACGAGTTTTACTTTTGCGGCCATCACTTTTCCAAAATTTCCAGTTCATACAATTTTATTAAAACTAAATTAAATTCTTTTGTTATTTATTTTGTAAGTAATTGTGCTCAATTAAGAATTAAGATTTTAAAAGTTCCTTCATGGTATAAAATCCCTTTTTATCTTTGATCCATTCAGCAGCAATTACTGCTCCTTCAGCAAATCCTTCTCTGTTAAATGCCTCATGACGCAATTCAAGTTTATCTGCATTGGATTTGTATTTCACAATGTGTGTTCCCACTACTTCTCCCAAACGCATAGAGTGAATTGTAAGATCACTAGGATGTTGATGAGTTTCTTCATTAGTATCCGGATCAACATCAATCCAACGTTCCTTTCTTTCAATACAATTTATAATATCATTCGCCAATGCAATTGCAGTTCCGCTAGGTGAATCCAACTTATGCGAATGATGAATTTCCTCTATTGAGACATCATATTTTTTTTGAGCATTCATGATGTTAGCCATCATACGATTTAATTCAAATAAAATATTTACACCTATACTAAAGTTAGATGCATAAATTAAACTATGGTTTCCATTGTTACACAGAGTTTGGATATCTTCAATTTCATTGTACCATCCAGTTGTACCAACTACTATAGGCACGCCTGCAGCGAAACAAATTTTTATATTGTTTAAAACAGTCTTTGGTGTACTGAATTCAATCGCAACATCAGCGCCAAATAAATTATCGGGAGTAAGGAAGGCGGAATTGTCTGTATTTATTTTCAAAATTATTTCATGACCATGCAACAAAGCTGATTTCTCCAGTTCTTTACCCATTTTCCCATAACCGATTAATGCGATCTTCATAGGCTTCGGAATTAAAAATTAAAATTTAGATTTAAGGAAGGTCCAGCAAAGAATCCTCCAGAATAACCTGGCTGAACTCGCATCGTTAAATCATCGTTCACGTTAAAATAAAACAAGTGAGCATCCACACTTGCATCAATAATATTAAGTGCATATAATATACCCATGCAAATGTAAGAAAGGTCACGATTTCTTCTGTAATAATCTTTCAACGTCACCAAATCTTCATTTGAGTATATCCCAACAAAATCATCAACCGTTGATTCGTTTCCATCCAGTCTTAAACGATAGGCATCTTTGTAAATTTTGTAATCTGAATTATTTGTAACTGCCAGATAACCTAGTCCTGCAAACCCCGCATAAATAATTGGTATTTTCCAGTACTTTTTATTGTAAGCTTGTCCTGCTCCGGGTAAAATTGCCGACATCAAAGTTGCCTTCGTAGGTGAATGTAAAACCGAGAGGCTATCATTCTTGTTCTGAGCTGAAACAGCATGAACAAAAAAAGTACAAAAAGAAAAAAAAAGAATAACTATTCTCAACACGAATCAAATAAATTTAAGAAGTGATACTAACCTTCCAACATATCAAGCAATCTGTTCAAATCGTCAACAGAATAATATGATAATACAATCTTACCTGTTCCTTTAGCTCCAGTTTTGAGTTCCACTTTGGTTTCATAAAAACCAGCTAGTCGATCCTGAATATTTTTATATTCATAACCTAATGATTCAGATTTCCCCGGTCTCCCTCCTTTTCCCTTTTTTCCGGAATAAAGTCTCACCAATTCCTCAACTTTTCTAACAGAAAGATTATTGGTTATGATCTCATCATAAATTTTTAACTGAACACCGATATCATCAACATTTATAATCGCACGAGCATGGCCCATAGTGAGCTGACCATCACGAATTGCAGCCTGAATTTTTGGTGGCAATTTCAACAACCTCATATAATTCGTAACCGTACTCCGGTCTTTGCCAACTTTATCGGCAAGCTCCTCCTGCGATAAATTACACTCATCGATTAGTCGCTTATAACTAATTCCAATTTCTATCGGATTTAAATTCTCACGCTGAATATTTTCCACCAAAGCCATTTCAAGCATGGCTTGGTCATTGGCAATTCTGATGTAAGCGGGAATCACTTCAAGCCCTGCAAGTTTGCTGGCTCTAAAGCGGCGTTCACCAGAGATAATTTGGTATCTGTCGTAACCAAGTTTCCTAACTGTGATGGGTTGTATGATACCTTGTTGACGAATCGATTCAGAAAGCTCATTCAGTGCTTGAACTTCAAAATCGGTTCTTGGTTGAAAAGGGTTGGTTTCAATTTTCTCCAACGATATACTGGCAACCGATCCGGATACAGATGCAGTGCCTGTGATGTCAGACTTGGAAGTAATGTCAGTATCGGAATGTGAAAGCAATGCTCCCAGTCCTTTTCCTAAAGCAGATTTCTTATGAGTTGTCAATGGATCGTTTTCTAAATTAATTTCAATTTTCGCTGATGTTTTCTATTGGAAGTGACTTAACAACTTTTTCTTCTTTCGGAATTTCGGTCATGTTATTTTTTTGCAGAATTTCTCTTGCAAGATTCAGATAATTGATGGCACCTTTACTGAATGCATCGTGCATAATAATGGTTTCTCCAAAACTGGGAGCTTCACCCAGTTTAGTATTTCGTTGTATAATAGTATCAAAAACCATTTGCTGGAAATGTGTTTTAACTTCTTCCACAACCTGATTGGACAAACGCAAACGTGTGTCATACATTGTCAACAGAATCCCTTCAATTTCCAACTCAGGGTTTAATCGTGTTTGTACAATTTTAATCGTGTTTAACAATTTACCAAGTCCTTCCAATGCAAAATACTCGCATTGAACCGGAATAATAACTGAATCGGAACCGGTAAGTGCATTAATTGTTACAAGTCCAAGAGATGGAGAACAATCAATTATAATAAAATCATAATCATTCCTGATGCCTTCCAATACTATTTTCATCATTCGTTCTCTGCTCGGCAAATTGATCATTTCAATTTCAGCACCAACCAAATCGATATGAGAAGGAAGTAAAAATAAATTTGGAGTGGTGGTCGCTAAAATAATATCCTTTGGATTTACTTCATTGATGATACACTCGTAGATACTTGTTTTGATGTTACGAGGATCAAAGCCCACACCTGAGGTGGAATTGGCCTGCGGATCGGCATCCACGAGCAAAGTTTTGTACTCTAGCACTGCGAGACTCGCTGCCAGGTTGATTGCTGTAGTGGTTTTACCTACCCCTCCTTTTTGATTTGCTATTGCTATAATCTTGGCCATTTTGTTTAAATTCTATTAACTTCTTTTACTCAATTTTATTTTAAAAATCTCTCACCCATGTAGTACCACCGGTATCTTCCATTTGAAGAATTCCTTTGGATTTACTATACCATATTTTCTTAATGTAAAATCTTAAATCGGTCAGGCCGGATGCGTCCAGAATAAACACATCACCATAATTAATTCCATCTATTGTTGCCAATGTGGCGGGCACACTGGTAAGTGGAAAGCCTCTAATCGGGAAATGAGGCCAGGAAAATGTGACCGAAAATCCACTCGCTCCGGTGAATATATAAAGCTCACCACGGCTATCTTCTTGAAAGTAGGCTGTTGTATCGTTAAGTTGTTCAAACAAAGCTGCGGTAAACTCGCTGTAATTATCGCCGTCTCTGTCGTAAGCTTTAGTACGGAGTTTTACAATGTAATCCATTCGTTTGGTACCACCATCGGTGAACTTAATCACTTGATAGTTTTCAAATACCAGCCACGTCATTTCCTCATCTGTGAGCTGATAATATTCACCTTTTTTGCATGCTCCCAACAGGGTCATCAGAAGTACTGAAAGTACGATTGTAGTTTTTTTCATTTTTCCTGGAACTAAGTTTAGGTGGGTAAGATAATATTAAATTTCGATAGTTTCACCAATTTCTAAGAGGTAAAGTTCTTTTCCTGCCCTGGAGAATTTTTCTAATGCCTCCTGGTGGTCAATTTTTATGTATTCAAAGGTATCATAATGCAAACCGATAATTTTGTCACATTTGATAAACTCCGCAGCAATAATTGCATTGTCGATGCCCATTGTGAAGTTATTCCCTATTGGCAATAAAGTGATGTCTATTTTCTTGTAATCACCAATCAATTTCATATCGTAAGTAAGTGCGGTATCACCTGAGTAATAACAATTTCCCTGATCAGTTTCCAGAAGAAAACCCATTGGATTTCCTCCGTAACTCCCATCAGGAAGCGAACTGGAGTGAATGGCATTCACACACTTTACTTTTCCAAAATCGAAAAACCAATGACCGCCAATATTCATTGAATGCGTATTGGTTATTCCTTTTGAATTTATCCAGTTAACTATTTCATAATTACTTACAACAGTTGCACCGGTACGTTTAGCAATTCTTACAGCATCTGCAATGTGATCCTCATGTCCATGAGAAATAAGAATGAAATCAGCTTCAATTGTATCAACATCAATATTTTTAGCCAAATCATTTGGAGTAATGAATGGATCAAACAATATTTTCTTTCCACCTGCCTCCACCGTGAAACAAGAGTGTCCGTAATAAGTAATCTTCATATTTTCCCTTGTTCCGCTCGCAATAATTGCAAAGTTAAACATTATCAGTCGAAAATGAATAGATAAATGTTACATGTTAAGCTATATAAAACCAATTTATTTTTTATTTTTTTCAACAAAAAGGTGCTAATTGTTAATAAGTTATAGCTAATTTAGAAGCCCCAACTAAAAACGCAGTTATGAAATCATTCCTAGTGGCTTGTATTGCCGGTCTTTTGGCATTTGGTCTGTCTTCTTCATTTTTTACAGGCTCCGAATTTCAAAAATCCCGCAAGAAACCTAAAAATTTAAATGCCGGCAAATCGCTTTCAGACTGGTTTGAAGCAAGAAGTTACCCGGGAACAAAAATTAATCAAAGGGCTGTTTCTGAGGGGTTTGTATCTATGAAACAATCGACTAATTACAAAAGCAATACGACATTTACCGGTATATGGGAAGTTCTAGGGCCAATGAATTTCGGTGGCAGAACACTTTCTTTGTGTTTTAATCCACTCAACCCGAATACCATTTTTGCCGGTGCTGCCTCCGGTGGGTTATGGAAGAGTGTATCAGGAGGGGTTGGAATGAATGCTTGGCAACAAATTGAAATCGGATTTCCTGTTCTTGGTGTTGCAGCAATAGCAATTAACCCATTGGATTCTAATGAGATTTACATAGGCACCGGAGAAGTTTATAATGATCAGAATGCAGGTACGGGGTTTGCTGTTCGAACCACCAGGGGTACCTATGGAATAGGTTTACTGAAGTCGATTGATGGCGGAACAACATGGTCTAAAAGCATAGATTGGCAATTCGATGATTTAAGAGGTGTGCAAGATATTATTATCAACCCATTGAATCCCAACACTCTTTTTACTGCTACCACCGAAGGTACTTTCAAGTCACTCGATGCCGGTTTAACCTGGACATTGGTGCAAAATTCTAGAATGGCTTCCGACTTGCTCATGATTCCGGGCGATACCTCTCAAATTTTTCTTTCAGCAGGAAACTCATTTTCTCCAAATCCCGGCATTTTTAAGTCAATTGATGGTGGAAATTCTTTTGTCCAAATTACAACCGGTTTGCCTGCCACTTTTAGTGGGAAGGCGATGTTGGATGTGTGTGCTTCCAATACCCAAATTATGTATGCTAGTATTGGAGAACAACTAACAGGTCTTGGTTTATATAAAAGTACCAATGGAGGAACAAATTGGTTTCAGGTAAATCCAACCGATTTCCAAACTTATCAGGGATGGTATGCGCATGATGTGGTTGTCAAGCCTACCAATCCGGATATAGTGATTACTTGTGGCATTGATGTTTGGAAATCAACCAACGGAGGAACTACACTTGATCAAAAAACATATTGGTATAATTGGGATTTTGATAACACTCTTGTGGGTGGGCCTGAAGGACCTCCCGATTATGTGCATGCTGACATTCACAGAATGTATTACCATCCGTTAGATGATGAAATTATCTATCTTGCTACCGATGGGGGTGTGTTTCGTTCCATAGATGGTGGTGATAGTTTTGAAGGTTGCAATGGTGGTTATCATACACAACAATTTTATGCAAATTTTTCTTGCTCCTCTACGGATTCACTTTTCGCTATTGGCGGAATGCAGGATAATGCAACTGCGGTTTATGAGGGTAATGCCGGATGGAGAAGAGTGATTGGTGGTGACGGTTTATCGACTGCAATTCATCCAACCAACGATCAAATTGTTTATGGTTCCTCTCAGTATCTCAATGTAGATAAATCGACCGATAAAGCACAAAATTTCAATGGATTAAATATTCCGAACAGCACGTTAACAAATTTCGCCGGACCGTTTGTTTTGTGTCCTTCGTCTCCCAACACACTCTATGGCGGCCGCGACATAGTTTATAAATCAGTGAATGCCGGTCAAAGTTGGACCGCGACAAACAGCAATGCAGTGCTTGATGGAAATGCAGTGCTGGTACTGGAAGTTTCTGATACAAACCCCGATCTTGTATATGCAGCAACTGCACCAGTGACTGTACCACAAGTAGGTTTATTTAAAACTACAAACGGAGGAAATTTCTGGACGAATGTTACTGCAGGTATACCTAACCGTTATATAATGGACATCGCCATAGATCCACTGGTCAACACTACTGTTTATGTAACTCTTTCTGGATTTGGAACGCCTCACCTATTCCGTTCATTGAATGGTGGAACAACATGGTCAGCCTATGGAAACGGTTTGCCTGATATTCCTGTCAATACTATAACAATTGATCCACTTAACACTTCAATTATGTATTTAGGAAATGATATTGGAATTTATGTGTCAATTGATGCTGGACTAAATTGGCAACCATTTAATGATGGACTCATCGATGCAACATTCGTAATGGATATTGCCATCTCACCATTCAATAGAAAACTTCGACTAGCTACTCATGGTAAAGGAATATACGAAAGAGATATGTTACCGATTACTATAACTGCCAATACTGAAAATACACCAATTGAATATTATTTCTCACCTAATCCTGTTATTGATCAACTCACAATTACCACACCGAATTTTGATTCAACAACTAAACTCCAAATTTTTAATGCCAAAGGGGAAATCATTAAAAAACAAATCATCACTGATGCTACAACAAATATTGACCTAACCAATTTAGCATCCGGAATTTATTTTATACAATTAAAAATCAAAGGAACCTCGCGGATTGAAAAAATTGTTAAAATGTAACGATTTCATTGACTCATTAAGTAAAGAAAGCAAACTTACTTCAACTTATTAATTACCTCGACACCCGCTTAAGTCCCTCTTCCGCCGGCGGATAAACAGGTCTGATAGTGAGTGCAAATTTAAAATCAGTTTTTGCATCCTGATAATTTCCCATAAACTCATGACAAAGGCCCCTGTTGTAGTATGCTTCTGCATATTTCGGATCTGCATTGATTGCTTTTGTGTAATGTTTAATTGCTTCGGGGTAAACTTTCAACAAAATATGATGAATATAACCGAGATTAAAATGGGCATATTTGTTTGCAGGGTTGATTTGAATAATTGAAGTATAATCTTGAATTGCTTTGTCGATTTGATTATTATCCTGATACCAAAGTCCACGACCATAAAGTGCTTCTTCACTTCTTGGTTTAATTTTGATAGCATTTGTAAAATACCCCTCAGCAATAGGGTCATTTTTTGCTTGGTGAATAACACCAAGTTGCATATACGCTTCATAGTAATTTGGATCGGCTTCAATAGCAGAACGAAAATCACTAACAGCACGAATCGTATCACCATTTTCTTTAAAATTTATTCCACGCATCAACCAGGCAGTTGTGTTGAGTTTATCTTTTTTCAGAATTTTGGATAACAGCTCAACCGATTGGGCATACTGACGAACAATCAGATTCAATTCAGCCAAACGCATCATAGCTTCGGTATTTTCAGGGTCGAGAGCAATCGCTTTTTCAAGAAATTCTTTAGCATTAAAAGTTCTGTTAGCAGCAAAAGAAATATCTGCCATGGTTAAAAAATATGCGGCCTTTGTAGTATCAATAGCTAATACAACATTCATATCGGCCAATGCCGATTCATAGTTTTTTTGATCGATATAAATTTTGGCTCGTTCATGGAGCAACGACGCATTCTTCGGGCTAGCAGCAATTTGATCATTTAAAGTTGCTAATTTGATACCTGTTGCGGAGGTATCCATTACTTTGGTGGCAGTATCGTCCACTTGCTTTTCTTTCGATCCACATGAGAACCAAAAGAGTGCAAAGGCCAATAAGAATAGGAACAAAGAGTTTTTCATACTTAAAATCAACAGAATTTAAGTGGCGAAGTTAAAGTAAAAAAGCGAAAGCCGGGCTGTGCGGGCCCGGCTTTTCGCCAACCATGATGATAGTTTAAATTATGCTTCTGCTGCGGCTGCAGCTCTAGAATCGCGGATTTTTTGTTCAATTTCCTCAGCAAGTTCAGGGTTATCCTGAAACAACTGACGAACGGCTTCGCGGCCTTGACCGAGTTTGGTGTCGCCATAGCTGAACCAAGAACCACTCTTTTTAATAATATTGGCATCAACACCTAAGTCAACGATTTCGCCGGTATGAGAAATTCCTTCTCCATAAAGAATATCGAATTCGGCAGTTCTGAAAGGAGGAGCAACTTTATTTTTTACAATTTTAACGCGGGTACGGTTTCCGATAACTGCTTCAGCATCTTTAATTTGCCCTATACGACGGATATCCAAACGCACAGAGGCATAAAACTTAAGTGCATTTCCTCCAGTGGTAGTCTCCGGATTTCCAAACATTACCCCAATTTTTTCGCGCAGTTGATTGATGAAGATACAGCAACATCCCGTTTTGCTGATGGTAGCAGTAAGTTTACGCAAAGCCTGAGACATCAGACGAGCCTGCAATCCCATTTTAGAATCACCCATTTCACCCTCAATTTCACTTTTAGGTGTTAAAGCAGCAACAGAGTCAATTACTATAATATCAATAGCACCGGAACGGATCAAATTTTCAGCTATTTCCAAGGCTTGCTCACCATTATCCGGTTGAGAAATCAACAAATTTTCAATGTCAACACCCAGTTTTTGTGCATAATAACGATCAAAAGCATGTTCAGCATCTATAAAAGCAGCAATTCCGCCTGCTTTTTGAGATTGTGCAATGGCATGAATAGCCAAAGTCGTTTTTCCCGATGACTCTGGTCCATAGATTTCAATAACCCTACCTTTTGGTAGACCACCTATTCCAAGGGCTATATCCAAAGCAATAGATCCTGTTGAAATAGCCTCCATTTCTTCTATTGGAGAATCTCCCATCCGCATGATGGTGCCTTTTCCATAAGATTTTTCGAGCTTGTCGATGGCTAATTGTAATACTTTGAGCTTTTCTTTGTTGACGGTTTCTGTAGTTGACATGATAAAAAAGATTTTATGTTTTAAATGGATGAATTATCAGTTTTTGAGGCCGAAATTTGATCAATTCTTATCAAAAAAATAAGGATTCAATTTTTGATTCCGGCGACACGACAAAGATGGGATGTTTTTATTCGATTTTCAACAGCCCTGAAAAAAACTTTTCAACAATATTCATATTTTTAAGGGCAAAATGATTGTAATACTATCATTTTAACCGTTGTATTTAATAACCAATTGGTTGGCAAAAATGGCTTCTAAAAACGGACGAATCAAGTTCAAATGAGTATCCTTTAGTCACCACTTCGCAAAGGTGCGGTTTTGTTGAGGGAATGGTTAAAATTCATCTTAAATTATGGCAAATTCGGGGAATGCGAAATAGATTATTTGCAATATTGACCTTTAAGTTGCTTGGCTTCTTCGCTTCCAAAATTCGAAGCACTAATAAAATCAGCACACGCTTCGGTCATTCTACCCGTTTGAGAAAACAATAGTCCACGATTCTTAAAAGCAACTGCAAAATCAGGCTTAATAATAATAGCTTCATTTAAATACCTTTCACAAACATCATATTGCTTTCGCGAAAATGAAATGGTAGCTAATGTATTCCTCGCATCCACATTATTACCATCAAGTTCAATACACATAAGGCAATCGGCTTCTGACCCTTCAAGATCGCCTAAAATGTATTTTATTTGAGAACGGGTGTTGTACAACATAGCCTCGTCAGGATTCAACTTTATGGCAATATTAAAATCTGCCAAAGCAGCACCATTATTCTGAAGCAACTGATAGGTAAGTCCTCTGTTAAAATAACTTCTACCATCGGTGGAATCGAGTTTAATGGCTTCCGTAAAGTCGTTTACAGCCTCTTGAAATTTCCCCTCCTTTTTATAGGAAAATCCTCTGTTTCCATAGGCTCTATATATGTATCCAACAGGCTCATTTTTATTAATAACATCTGTTAAAAAAATAATATCATTATTCCATATCTTATTTCTTTTCGGAACAGCAAAGGCACTGAAAGCAACCAATAAAATGAGCACTCCTGATGCATATGGAAGGTATTTATTGAATTGAAATTCTGATTTTGATTTAAGATCAGACAGCAGCCAGGGAATCAGCAAAAACAATCCCAAATAGGGCATATATCCATACCGTTCGGATACAATGAACAACCTAGACGGAATCAATTGAATGTTGATGGCAATAGTGATCAGGAAAAATCCTGCACAAAAAAGTACCTTTTTATTGGTTCTATACTTCCATAATAAAAAACCAGCTCCAATTATTAAGAATGCAGATGCGTAATATTCCCATGGCAACCAAATTCCCGACTTGGGAGGATAAACATATATGGCACACAAATTTAAAGGCAAAGCCAGTTTTACAAGATAGAAAGAGATGGAGTAGCAAACAAGAAAAAATATGTCGATAGGGTTATATGAAATCAACATTCCGTCAGTCAGGTTCTTCATTGTTCCACTGTTTGAAATTGTTATAATTCCAAAAATAAGACTCAGTATAAAGAATGGGATTTTCTCAATAATAACCTTGCGGGATAGTAATTTTCGCTCAAATAGAAAATCAAATAATAGCAGCACAACCGGTAAGGTGACAGCCTGGGCTTTGCTAAAGAGAGAAAAAATAAAAAACAGACCTGTTAACAAAAGGTATTTCATTTCTGTAACTTTCAAATACCTCACATAAAATATCAAACTCATGAGGTAAAATGCGGAATACATACTACTACTTCGGGCTGATATCCAAGTAACTGCTTCTACATTCATAGGATGGACTGAGAAAAGCAAAGCAACAATTAATGAAACGTTTTTGTTATTGCTGATTAGCTTCATTAAAACATAAACCAATACCACATTTAACAGGTGAAAAAGTATATTAATGAGATGCATTGGAGCAGGATCGAGACCGGTGAAATGGTAATTTAAAGCAAATGACAACACGGGTAAAGGCTGATACATGATCACATAATAATTGGTGAAGTATTTAACTATAGAATCCCATGATAAATTAACTACTTCAGGATAATTTTGAAAGTATTCGTTATCATCAAAAGTGAGAATACTGTTATTTATCGCATTAGCATAAATTCCTAGTGTGAGCAATATGATACCGCCTAATAAAAACCAAGGCGAAATTCCTTGTGATGACTTCGATTTTGCTTCGATTTTCTCCGAAGTGGCAGGGGTGGTTTTTTTTCCTTTCTGTTTTTTCATACAGCTTACAATGTCCGGGGATTGAATGCACAATAATAAGAAAATTTGCAGAGCCATCAACCTAACTGAAACTAAAAAAAACCGCCTCCTCCGATGATCAGAAGGAGGCGGTTACCTCACATAAAATAAACCTACCTGCAGCATGCAGGCCAACCTACCTATACTCTGTACTTATTTTTTTTTGGCATCAATATGAATTCCTTCTTTATTGATTTTGATATCTACAGCATCGCCATCGATGGTAAAATTAGAATCCTGAGTATCATCAATCCCATCTACCTTCACCCCTTTACCGTCAATTTTGATCCGAAAATCGTCAACTCTGTTGCCATGAATATCAGGAGGGAGTGAACAGCCAACGCATTCTAATCCCCTTTCGGTCATGGTCCAAGTTTTTCCTGTCATGTCTCCATCGTAGGTATTGGTAACGTTTTTAATATCGTAAATAATTTCGGTCATTTCCGGCGACATATACACGCTTTTACCTTGAGGGACTTTTAGAATCAACTTAATTTCTTGACCGCGGTATTTGGCTCCTTTAGGAATAATGAAAGTTTCATTGAATTTGAGTTTTGAAGCAGATTGTTCAATGGTATATTCAATTTTCCTCGCATTTTCAATTGCTTGTCTACGATCTCTTCCTCTGGAGGTACTTACTTGAACCAATTCAAAATTGGGGCTATTTGATCTAACAATATCCAAAACAACCTCATCAATTCTAATTGAATCAGGATAGGTGGTAACATCCCAAGGATCGTCGATTCTATGATTATTGATATAGAACGCATCTGAATCATACCCTACATCGTTCAATAAATCGACGAATAATGTGTCACCAACAGGTTGTGTAACCGGTATCTCAATACGTTGTGTTTCTCTGCTCTTAAATTCCCTACCTATGGAAGTTACCAAAACAAAAGATATCACTACACCAACAATCCACAATGCGAGAGCTGTCCAATTGATAAATTTGTTTTCAATTTTGATATTGAACAATACTTTGATGGCTTTGTAAATAAGCATTATCAAAGGAATTCCCAATACACAGAAAGCACCAATTAAAGCAAATGTTTGCTGCCATGGGGTCATGAATAAATCGGTAATAAAAAACGGAATGGAGATGCCTCCAACACCCAGAATGGCAAGAAATACAAGTGAAAATGCAATTAGAATGATTATGCCGATGACAATAAAGAATGCAGCAAAGACCTTGCCCAGTAATTTAAAACCTCCAACGATTAATTGCCCCATTGCATCAAAAAATCGAGTGAATCCGTTTTCTGAACTACCTGTAAACTCTGAGCTAACCGATCTACTTATATTCGAAATGTTCACCGGCTCACCTTTCATCTCCAATTTTTCAGCTGTAGTGATTGCTTTAGGCATCACCAACATTAGAAGAATATAAATCAATAAACCGGAACCGAATATAAAGAATGCAATTCCGAAAGCCAGTCGTAGATAAACAGGATCAATTCCAAGGTAGTGGCTGATACCGGAGCACACACCACCAATTACACGGTCGTCGTTATCACGATACAACCGGCGGTAGGCTTTGCGTTCGTTAGATGTTGTTTGCTGTTGAGCGGCACCAAATGACTCCTCCTCAGAAGATCCGGCAAACTGTTCCGGTTTGCCCATCACATTCATTACATGATCCACATCAGCATCAAGAATCACTTGTTTACCATTAATCATTCGCTCTTGAAACATCTCGGCTATACGCGCTTCGATGTCCTGAATAATTTCATCTCTTCCTTCAGAAGCGGTGAAATATCCTTTTATAGATTCCAGGTATTTACTTAACCTGTCGTAGGCTAGTTCTTCGATGTGAAAAACAATTCCTCCAATATTTACAGATAGTGTCTTGTTCATGATTTTGTAGTTTGTTTAGCGGTTTGATTAACAGCGGCTACCAATTCGTCCCAGGTGATCCTGAGTTCTTTTAAGAGTTCCTCCCCAAGAGGAGTTAATTTGTAGTACTTGCGGGGTGGTCCGGAGTTCGACTCCACCCATGAATAGGCCAAAAGACCGGCGTTTTTTAATCTTGTAAGTAAAGGATACAATGTCCCCTCCACTACAATTAGTTTTGCTTCTTTCATCTTCATAATTATGTCGGAAGGATAAATCTCCCCCTGAGAGATGATACTAAGAATGCAAAACTCTAAAACGCCTTTCCGCATTTGGGCCTGTGTATTTTCTAAATTACCCACGTTGTTTTGTTTTAGAGATGAAACTTATTTTGATAATTATGTAATAACTTTTTTTTAATCTTACTTTTCTGCATAATCACCCTATCGCCTTTCCACTCCCTCAATAATTAATTCGTTAACTTTCCTTTTCTTATTATGCATTGCAAAGATATGTATATTTTATAGTACCATGCAATACATAGTACTATTTATTTTCAAATTTTTTCATATTTAATTGATTATAAGCATAATAATTTTATGTTTGATATTGATGAAAGCTTCAAATTACCCCTTCGAGGACTTAAATCTCAATTTATTGTGGATCTAAAAAAGCAAAAAAAGACCGTTCAGGATTGTTCCCGAACGGTCTTACAGTAAATGCATTCTTATGATATATCCTCTACCCTCACATACTAACCATTTTTAAAAATTCATGTCTTGTAACTTCATTAATGAATTTGCCCGAGTATTCGGTGGTAATGGTTGAGCTGCCTGTATCTTTCACACCTCTTGAGCAAACGCAGTGGTGGACAGCATCAATCATAATCGCAACATCTTCGGTTTCTAAGGCTGATTTAAGTTCATTTAAAATTTGGATCGTGAGTCTTTCCTGCACCTGAGGTCGCTGCGAGTAATATTGAACTATGCGGTTAAGTTTTGATAATCCTATCACTTTACCACTCGAAAAATAAGCCACATGAGCCTTTCCATATACCGGTACAAAATGGTGTTCGCAATTGGAGAATAAGGTAATATTCTTTTCAATAAGCATTTTCCCATAGTTGAATTTATTTTCAAAAAGTGTTACCTCTGGCTTATTAACAGGGTTAAGTCCCTGAAAAATTTCCTCTACATACATTCGAGCTACCCTTCCCGGTGTTCCGCGTAAACTGTCATCGGTTAAATCAAGCCCTAATGTTACCATGATTTCTCTAAAGGAATTTTCAATTCTTTTTATTTTCTCTTGATCATCTAAAATAAAGGCATCTTTTCTTAATGGTGTTTCAATAGAAGTAGCAATGTGACCATCTGCCAGCAAGTCGGCTAATAGAGTCTCTTCATCAGGAATAAGTTTTAAACGGTTGATCATAAATAGTTTTTTTAACTGTTTTATTATAATAAAACGCTTAAATTGCAATTAATGTTTAACTTATTTTAAATTTACTTAAACATTTTGCGCCTGTTTATCAATATTTTACCATTTTTGTTTATCTTTTTTATTTTATTCTTAAACCTTTTACTTGTTTTTTCGGTTTTTGGTAGTACTTTTGTCTAATCAAATAGTAATAAACTCTAAACAAAATGACACAAATAGAATTCAATCATGCGGTACAGAGCCAGTATAAGCCGCTGCGTGGCTACGCAATGAAATTGGTACAGGATGTAGAAAATGCGAATGACTTGGTGCAGGAAACCATGTTAAAGGCATTCCGCAACAAAGACAAATTTGCAGAAGGCACCAATTTGAAAGGATGGTTATATACCATCATGAAAAATATTTTCATAAATAATTACCGGAGAATGGTAAACAGTAACATCTTTACTGATGACACAGAGAACCAATATTACATTAACTCAATAAATAACTCCGGAAAAAATGGTGCTGAATCGCGATTGGCGATGAACGATATTCAATTAGCCTTGTCAAACCTTTCAGAAAATCTTCGTAAACCTTTTATGATGAGTTTTGAAGGATACAAATATGAAGAGATCGCTCAACAACTGGCGATTCCATTAGGCACTGTTAAAATAAGAATCCATAATGCACGTCACAGATTACAAGATGCACTAGGAACTTATGGAAAACAATTTGGTTTGTCGAGGTCAAAATCGAATGTTGAGATTGGCTGATTAGAAGATTAATTAAGGTATCAAAAGTTAATTTAAAAACATAATCAAGTCCAACAAAATAGACTTTTATAAACATTATAAACTATTCCCTATACCCTATTCTGCTTCACAGAAGCAAAATTTTCAGATGTACATAACAAGTGGTGTTAAGGAACAATTAAAACTACTGATTCTGTCCACCAACGAATAGTGGCTTTGTACTTTGTCAGAATATGATGCCTAAAATCTAAATTACACAAAATTATATTGAAAACTAAGCTTGAACTAAGAAAGACCCAGCCATATTTCAAAACCTATGCTAGTAAGGTGAATTTTCTTTCAAACAGCTCGACAAAACATTTTTAAAATCTTCTTTAAATAATTGTGTGCCGCTATAACTTAAATGGTCATCGTCAAAATATAGTACATCCTTATTATGCGTTATTTTAGCCTCACCATTGATATAAAGTTTATTGAAAACATCGAAAATAATTATATTAGAATATTTTTTCTGCAATTCAATTAAGAACCGGTTACTTTCAATAACGCTATTTTGACTCAACTGTAATGAGTTAAAACCATTTTTAGGTAGTATTTTGAGATATGAAATGAATTGTACAGCATTAACATCATTCATAATCGAAATCTGAGGAGGTTGATTAATTACTATAATTTTGATGTCTTTATCATTTAAATAACTAATTAAGTCTTCAAAATCAACCTTACCCTTGTTTGTTAAAGTTTGCCATCGACAAGAAATAATTACTGTTGATATATTCCAATTATTAATATTAGAAATGATTGATTTTGCATAATCAATTCTTTCCTCTTTTGTGAAAGATTGATTACTCTCCTGATTATTCAAATTTTTAATATTAAAAAATGGTCTTGAGGCATTCGTTGTATACACAGAACTTGAAACATGTAATTCTGTGCTAACTTCCTGAAGTGTCTTAGCCCACATTACCCCATGAGAATCTCCAATAATTAACACTTTTGGATCCTGATTATCGACAATATTAATGATGCCTTGTTTTTTATATGCATCCTTAAATTTGTTTAACCTATTAGGCATAATAACATTATACGCTAAAGGATTGTCATTTTCGGGAACTATTTGTGTTGCTGATAAATCGTAAAAGCGCAGATAATAAGTTTGTTGATTATATAAAGGTTCATAATGAATATTGAAGTAAGAAGATCTAAAGAAAGTTATAAGTACAATACAAACTCCTATTCCTAACACAACTAATCTGGGTGTCCTATCATATTGCCGTGATTTTGATTCAACAAATTTAAAAGATAGATACGATAAAACATATGTAATCAGAACCATTATTAAATATAAATACAATTTATTAAATTCTAAAAACTGAAATTCCAAATTTCTAAATAATACAATAACCGGCCAGTGCCATAAGTACAAAGAGTAGGATAATTTCCCAATATGAACAAATAGTTTACTACTTAATATTTTCCCTGAGATATCCTTTCCATTACTAAAATGTATTAACAAACAGGATCCTAAAACCGGAAGAATAGCTATGTAACTTATACTTTTACTAGCGAAAATATAACTTATGAAAATTAGTACTAATCCGAATACCGGAAGAAGTGCATTGTATACTTTAGTTCGGCTTGAATTTTTAGGCAAACATGCAATTACTCCACCTATGGACAACTCCCAAATTCTGAAAGGTAGCATGTAAAAGGTTAATGGTTTCGTAATATTTACGAAAAATAGAAATAAACCAAGACTAATAACCGTAATTATTATAAGCGGTATTAGAAATGACTTAAAGTATTTATAGATAAAAACAAGTACAAAAGGATAAAGTAAATAAAATTGTTCTTCGACAGAAAGGGACCAAGTATGTAAGAGAAATGATTGGTCAGCTTTGTGACCCCAATAATCACCAAAATTAAAATATGCATGGAAATTAAAATATGAAAATATCGCAGGCATTATATCATTTAATGTTTCATTAAATGATGGTCTAAATATAAAAAAGGGTAAAACTACTGTTGTTGTAATAATTACAGTCAACAATACAGGAATTATTCTTTTTACTCTTCTAAGCCAAAAGTCAGACATTTTGAAGGTGCCGGCTTCGATACTTTTTATTAAAATTCCTGTAATTAAATATCCCGAAATGACGAAGAAAACGTCTACGCCATAATATCCGCCAATTAAAAAATCTGAATTTAAATGAAATAAAATTACAGCAAGCACAGCAACTGTTCTTAATCCATCAATTTCGGGTCTGTATTTTGTCATTTATTAGTAGTGAAAATTTAGTGTAATTCGTTGACTTACTTCTCAATAAGGTCAGTCCGTCTAAAAATTCCCATTTCGTCAAAAATAATCAATTAAACTTCCCACTCAACCGGTTAATGCAATTTAAGCAGCCGGCAATGTGAATTAATTGAAAATGAGTTTGGTTTAGATATAAACAAATTGTGGTTGTGAAGTTCAAAAGTGTTAGCAGTGGTGTTAAAACCAAGAAAAGTTTCCTCAAATAGCATTAGAACATTTTTTTGTCGATAAATTGATTCTCTTGCGAAGATCAAAATGCAGTGAGTAGGAGTTCTACATAGGCGAATGCTCGCTTACTATTGATTCTATGAAATCGATTATGAATTACAATTTAACAAAGTACTTGGAATTTGTTAACAAAAGAAATTAATTTTAGCTTCTGACCTTTTTGAATTTTTAATTTATAAGTACCAAATAGTACAATTTTAACTTAGCGTAATTTAGATTTGAATAGCTCTGCATTTGAACTTGATGTTTTACTTTCAAAACTTTTCCGTATTTCAAAATCTGTGGAATAACTGATTGAATCCTTAGCTGCAGAAAAATAAAACCATCTTGAAATATAATCAATTTTTATATTCGATTTATGTTCAAACTTATCCACTGTAATAATTGGGTTAATGCTATGTGGAAAACTGCCGGCATTTTCACCAGGTGCTTTTTCGCTGTTCCATTTTAGAGGAAATTCATTAAATTTTGCTTCGTAATTATCAAGCACTAATATATTTCTTTCAGCACCCATATAATTCGACAAATTTGTATGAAGCCAATTACCGGAATAATTCAGTGGCAATACTACAGATCCTGGCTTTATACTATGCGATAAGCTAACTATTTCTTTTGCATGCGAATTGAGATCTTTAGCAACATCGAGTCTATAACTCAGTGTTGAAAATGACACCCATACTGCAACTATGCCTGATGAAAATGAAACCATAACAGGAAGTTTCTGTGAAATGATCCAAAGAGTAAGAAAGAGTAAAAATACATACAACAACCTGACTGAAACAAATCCACCTGACGCAACTCCATCAGGGAATAAAAAATAAAGTATCATTATAAAAATAGAAAAAAACAATAAAAAATCTGAATTCTGCAAACTTGATCCCATTTTAATTCTGCTGATCACCACAAATAAAAAAAGCAATGCCAATAACATGGCGAAAACTCTGGTATAAGGAGATTCAATTCCTCCATTTAATCCAGCCAAAGAGCCCGCCTCAATGAACCAGCCAAATAAAAAATCAAAAGAAAGTTTACTTGTTGTTCCTTTGTATCCCTCCATGCCTCTCTGTGAAATAAAATAAATTGAAAGTATAGATCCCGGAATAAAACAAGAGAGTTTTTGAACATTCAGAATACTAAAAAAGTTCTGAAACCCCTTCTTTCCTTCTGTCAACAAATGATGAATTCCTAATAAAATTGCACTGAGTATAAACACCATTAAATGACTGAAGTAAAGTAAGGAAATAACTGAACAAACGAATATCCAATACCGGTATGATTTTAATATGGTCCACTTTATCCATAAAGAAGTTGCATAAAACAGGATCGGGATTCCAATTAAAAAATTGAAGAAACCTAAATATAATGGCAGTGAATAAGTGAATGGAATAAGTAACAAAAAGTGCCAAGGCAATTTTATTTTCAAGGTATTTAAAAGTAATAGAATTGTCAACGGCGTTCCTGCAACAATAATTAAAATTAATAATTTTTCAATTGCCCATAGTGGCAAAACAAAGCCTGAAGCTACGGCAATTATGTGTCCAATCCAATTGGGTAAAAGAAAATTATTAAAGTGATAGAACGTTGAATAAAATTGATAGTCTCCAAAAAGCATTTCCCGGATAATTCTGGCATTATACAAGTGAGCCGGGCCATCAACAGTAGGAAAATAATTATAACATAAGATTGGTGACATGCCAATCAAAAATAAAAGAAACACAACAGAATATATTACAACCGGCTTATTAAGAAATGACATTTTTGTAGTATTTGTCATAAAAAAAACAACTATTTACAGGCAATTCCTTCTAAAGAAAATAGTACAATCACTTTAACCGGTGATTATCTCCCATTCACTTTCTCCAGTTTGTAATCATTAAAACGCAACACAGAAATGGATTTATTTTCCAACCCATTACCCCCAGAACCCTCAAATGAATATCCGGTATTGCCTTTAGAAAATGCTTTTTTAAGAACGGCTTCAAAATTCTTTTCTTTATTTTCGTATGCCTTCCCAAAATAATAAATCAAATCAAAACCATTGTAAGCGGTGTAGAGTGGATCATTGGAATTTTTCGAAATAAAAGCCTTCCTAAAATCTGAATGTGGAAGTGCTTCAGTTTCAATAAAATTGTTTTCAAAAACAAATACTTCAATATTTTCAAATGACATGAAATCTATTGATTCAAAATTTTGCCAAGTGGGTAATCCTACCAGTTTCACACCGAAAATTTTCTGTTCTTCCACCAACGATATTACCGGACTAATAAATGCTTCATCTGAGCTAATCAAGAAAATTAAATTCCTTTTTGTTTTACTCAGCATTTCAGTTATTTCCTTATAACTTTTATCAGAAGCATTTAACTCTGTAAACTCCTGATCTTTTTTCAATTTAACAATCTCCTCACGAAAAACCTTTGCTAACTCGTCTTCGCGCTTCTCTGTTCGGTAAACCAAAATTATTTTTGAATCTTCAAATTTATCCATCATGAATGAAGCCATTTCCCTGCATTGTGTGATCGTAGATGCATACGCTAAAGCAATCTCTTTTTTATTTTCTAAATACAAAGGAGAATTGGCTTGAGTGAGAATTAAATTAACTCCTGAATTGTCGGCGGCAGAAACGGCTGCATTGGTTAAATTTGTAGGAAAAGTTCCTATAACTAATTCTGCTTCTTTCACAGCAGGATTCGTTAACATTCTTGCTATACTTACTGAATCGGCAGGAGTGTCGTAAGTGTGAATGGAAACTTCTCTCTTTAGATGCTTTAAAGTATCCGCTGCCATTAACGCACCTTCGTAAAAATTTAGTGCTAATAATGAAGTCTGACTTACTTCAGGTTCACTTGATTCATCAGTTGCAACAGCAAAATTTTTCTCCAACTCAAAAGGCATTATCAATACCACTTTGAGTTTAACAATTTCATCCCTTTTTTCCTCTTTAATTTCTTCCTTTACTTCAGGTTTAGGAGCAGGAGTTTGCACAGAAGGTTTAGGAGGAGTGGTGGTTGCAGGCTTAGTTGTTTTACATGAAATTGTACCCAAAAGAAGGAAATAAAATAGCAGATGCCACAAAACATTAGTTCGAATATTAAAAATTCTCATATCAGTTATTTCCGGATTTATCCTTATTCCCATTCAATAGTTGCAGGTGGCTTTGAACTAATATCATACACCACTCTGTTCACACCTTTTACAGTATTGATAATATCGTTTGAAATTTTTCCTAAAAATTCATAAGGCAAATGACACCAATCGGCAGTCATGCCATCGGTGGAAGATACAGCTCGCAATGCAACTACATTTTCGTAAGTTCTCTCATCACCCATCACTCCTACCGATTTCACAGGAAGTAAAATTGAACCCGCCTGCCATACTTGACCATAGAGACCAGCTGTTTTCAATCCTTCAATAAAAATTGCATCCACTTCTTGAATAATTCGTACTTTTTCAGGTGTAATATCTCCAAGAATTCGAATTCCTAATCCCGGACCGGGAAAAGGATGTCGATTAAGTAAGTCGGCGTGCATTCCTAAAGCAGTACCAATATTTCTCACTTCATCTTTAAACAAAGTTTTAAGAGGCTCTACAATTTTCAGGTTCATTTTTTCGGGCAAACCACCCACATTGTGATGCGATTTGATAGTTGCACTTGGTCCTTTTACAGAAACCGATTCGATCACATCAGGATAAATGGTACCTTGTGCTAGCCACTTTACATTTTCTATTTTATGAGACTGCCTATCGAACTCTTCAATAAAAACACGACCAATTACTTTACGCTTCGCTTCAGGCTCCGAAATACCGCTCAATTCCTTATAGAAATGATGTGCAGCTTCCACACCGGTAATTTGCAGTCCCATATGCTCATAAGCATCCAACACCTGACGAAATTCATTCTTACGAAGCAATCCGTTATCGACAAAAATACAGTGCAAATTCTTACCTATCGCTCTGTGCAAAAGCATAGCGGCAACACCGGAATCAACCCCGCCTGAAAGTCCAAGAATGACTTTATCACTTCCAAGTTCTTTTTTAAGATTTGCAACTGTTTCATCAATAAAAGATCCGGGTGTCCAATCGCCGATGCATCCACAGACATCAAAAATAAAATTACTTAAAATTGTTTTTCCCTCGGTAGAATGAACCACTTCAGGGTGAAACTGCACTCCAAAAGTAGATTCACCATGAACTTTATAAGCGGCTACTTTGACAGATTCGGTACTCGCAATAATTTCAAAATTATTTGGAATTTCGGTGATGGTATCACCATGCGACATCCATACCTGTGAGGAAGCGCTCACATTTTTTAACAGCACCTCATCATTGCCGTGATAACTCAACTGTGCACGTCCATATTCACGTGTTTTAGATGGCATAACATGTCCACCTGCTTGCTGAGCCATGAGTTGAGCGCCGTAACAAACCCCCAGCACAGGGTATTTGCCTCGATATTCAAGAGTAGGTATCTCCGGTGCGTTTTCATCCTTTACGGATGACGGGCCACCAGAAAGAATGATTCCTTTAAACCGAGATAAAACAGTAGGAAGATGATTAAAAGGATGGATTTCACAATACACATTCAACTCGCGTACACGCCTGGCAATCAACTGAGTATATTGCGAACCAAAATCAATTATAAGGATGGATTGGTGCATGGCCAAAGGTAGGCAACATTTCGACAAGCTCAATGATCGGTTGAAAAATTTCGATAAGCTTTAAACTCCGACATGGTAGTTCAAGGGCATCAGGAGATTTTTAATTTTGAAGGAGATGAAAAGGCTTCAAGATGGTTTCATTCAACCCTGTTGGGGATTCTCGGCTTCGCCTTGAGACCCTCATCTCAACAAAAAATCCAATTCAAAATCAACCGTTTCTTTCTTTTTTAGCGGCAGATCCCAATAACCGGAGTAAAGAATTTGTTTAGGGATCAGTAAATCTTGTTCGTAACCCATGGTTATTTTCATTGTTACATCGAAATCGAAGAGTAACCCACTGTACTGGTATCGATATTCGCGATACACGATATTGAAAGTTTTTCTGTCGAACCAGGTGCGGAGTGATTTCAGAACAGGATAATCGCCTGCATCCGGCTTGACCGTACAAGAAAAAACATAGCAGGAAACAGAATCTTTAAAAGTGGTGTTGGTAATTGAATAATCATAATAACGAATCATGTCATCATCAAAAATTGCCAATCGTTTCCCTACCAAAGGCACCCCTTCAATTTCAGCGCCGGGGTTAAATACGAGCTTTTTTAGTTTGTTAATGTTACCCGAATTATTGGTGTTTGTAGTAGCGGATATAGAAACAGAAGGAGACAAAACCGGTAATGTATCGTGATAAAAAAAAATATCATCAAACAATTCAGCGGTATATGCGCCAGGTTCATCACCCCGGTTATAAAATTTACCGGTGACTTTCTCTTCTTGCATTTCAATCCATCTCATTTTTCCGTCAGAAACTTGCAAAGCATGCTGATAACGGGTACCGGAAACCTTCTTTTTTTTACCGTAAATGGTCATGTTCCCTGTCACTTCGTGAGGGGCATTTCTCAAGTTCCTGAATCCTCTCAAAAACGAAGTATCCGATTTTACCATTTCAATAAAATCTCCCACATCAAAACCACGCTTCACCGCCTGTACCATCACAGAATCAAGTACAACCGACTTCACCACTTGCGTAAATGCTTTGGTGGGAAGTAACATGTAAATAAAAAGCAAAAAGATTTTTAACCTCATCTTTAACTCAAACCTGCCTAAGACTGTTCCTTTTAAACTCACAATTCAACCAAAAAACCTGCCTGCCATCGCCAAGATTAAGCTTTTCTTTAGCTTGGCAGGCAGGCCTGCCTGCTATCGCCAAGCTTAAGCTTTTCTTTGGCTTGGCAGGCAGGCTAACAAACTAATGAACTAATGAACTAACAAACTAACAAACTAATGAACCAACAATCTAACAAACTAATGAACTAATTTTTTGTACCCAAGCCCGATCATAAAAAACTCCTTACTAGATTGCTGCACACTTTTGGGTCTAAGTAATTGCACTGTATTAAAGCACTTTTTAAGTTCATCTCTAAAGGTCATTGCATCACCGGAGTCAAAAATTTTGCAGACGAAATTACCTCCGGGTTTGAGCAAGCGATGGGCTGTTTCGAGAGCCATTTCACACAACTCCAACGACTTCATTTGGTCGGTAAAACGGCTGGAAGTGGTATCAGGAGCCATATCAGAAACAATTACATCGAATGGGTTGGTGAAACCGTGTAATTCGAGGGCAGGGCCAAAATCAAGCTCTAAAATATCACCCTTCATAAAAACTGCATTTGGCAGAGAGAGAAAAACCTTTTTGAGATCCATTCCTAAGAGGCGACCATTCTCTCCTATTTTCTCGGAGGCATACTGTGACCAAGAACCGGGTGATGCTCCTAAATCCAATACCTGATCGCCTGAATGAATCACACGATATCGTTTATCTATCTCCTGCAACTTGTAAACTGAACGAGCTACATAGTGTTCTTTCTTAGCTTTTTTTGCAAAATGATCGTTAGGTTTGTAAGCCATGAGGTATTGAATATTTTCTATTAACTATAAATCAAACTACAATTCGATGTCTCTCACTGTTACCGGTTTTCTTCACTTACCTCGTACCATCCGGTACACCTCAAATTTCTTCTTAATGTACATGATGAATTCATATTGGGTAGAGTTTTTTAAGAATGAATCGGAAACTCCACAGAAGTCGACGAAATCATCAAAATCGCTATTACTTAATTGAATAATATCGGCATCCACATATTTTCTGAATAATTCTTTCAACAGTTCGCGGCGGCGGTCGTTATTTCGCATTTCGGCCACCATTCTTTTATTTTTTTCTCGTCGGCTAAAGGCTTGGTACAGAGCGGTAATTGGACTTGAAAAAGCATCTGCCCCAGAAAGCATATAATCTTCGTCATTATACCCCAGTGTTTCAATATCTTTTTGAATTTCCTCCAAATCTCTTTTGGTGAATATTTCTACTTGTTTGAGTTGAATTTCCAATCTTTTCATTGGAATATTCACCAGGTATAAATCGCGATATACTGAATCGCGGAAGGAGATTTTGATTGTTGTAAAGCCCGTTGCTGCTATGATAAGCGTATCTTCCTTATGGATGTCGACTTCAAAATAACCTGAATTATTACCAAAATATCCTTGTTGTGTTCTTTTATTCACCACCATCAAATTTGGTATGGTTCCCCTGTTATTAGGATCATAAACAGTCCCTGTTACTCGGACCACTTTTTCTTGAGCCAACACAGGTGTTGAATCCAATAAAACAACCAAAAAGATAGAAAATAGAATACTTCTCAATCGGGCCTGATTTTGGGAATTGTTCGACAAACATAATCTAGCATCTCGTCATTGAAGTCGAGATGAGTAACCATTCGCACCGACTGCTTTCCAAACTGAACTACTTTTATTTGTTTCTCTGCAAGTTTATCAATGAACGACTGAACAGGGAAATTGTTATTTAGTCTTGCTACAAGGATGTTGGTTTCCACAGGCAAAATTTCATCAATATAATCTATGCCAGACAATGTTGTTTCAATCAATTTAGCCCTTCTATGATCCTCTTTCAAACCGGATAAATTAGTATTGATTGCAAAAAGTCCGGCAGCAGCCAAATAGCCCACTTGTCGCATTCCTCCTCCCATGACTTTCCTAACTCTTCGCGCCTCATGAATTAACTCAGCAGAAGCAACCAAAACAGATCCTACAGGTGCTCCTAACCCTTTGGAAAGGCAAACGGAAATAGTATCGAACTGACTTCCTATATCCACAGCGGTATAATCAACTTCAGCAAGAGCATTAAAAATACGTGCGCCATCGAGGTGTGTTTTCAAATTATTATTCAAGCACACTTTACGGATGGCTTTGATTTCCTCCAGTTGATAGATACTTCCGGCTCCACGATTATGGGTGTTTTCGAGTGAAACAAGGGCAGTTTTAGGATAGTAAACATGATCAGGTTTGATGGATTCTTCAACCTGTGATGCCGTGAGTCTGCCACGATCGCCGATCAATAAATTGGTAGCTAACCCTGAATTAAAAGCTAAACCACCGCCCTCATACAGGTACACATGAGAAGTATGATCGCAAATAATTTCCTGACCCGAAGCACTCAATACTTTGATAGCTATTTGGTTGGTCATGGTTCCCGAAGGGCAAAATAACGCAGCTTCCTTCCCAAAAATGAAGGCTACTTTTTGCTCAAGTTCTACACTGTAGGATCTTCATTAAAAACATCATCGCCTACATTAGCCGACATCATTGCATCGAGCATCTGTTTGGATGGCTTGGTAACTGTATCACTTCGTAAATCAACCGTCATAACAATTCGATGAATTCTTAACAAATGTAAGTTTCATTTTTCACAATGGATTCTGAAGCCAGAATGTTTATATGATAATAGTCTGAGGAAAGGCAACAATCCAATACTTGGTGATTACTGTCATAACTCAAGTTGTTGATTTTATTTGTGGGCATCCTTGCATGATACACAAGGAGTCCTTTGACTACTTTTAAGTCCTTCTCTGACAGTCTTGCCTTGAATTTCCATCTGTTGCTTTCATCTGAATGGATCTCATCAACATCCTCCACACTGATGTAACATGAAAGAACTCCAACCATTCTTCTTGATTAACGTACTCAAAAAATACACGATCGGTTTTAAATACATGCAACATGATGATGTGACAGATAATCGGCAAATGCGTACTAGTACAGGTTGATCAAAACATCATTCTAGACAGTACTGGTGATTATTTGATTGTCCCAGTTGTTCCTACAGTCATTCCTAAGTCCTAGTAACTTTCAAGGCACCCCTTTGATCGT
>CAWFDA010000052.1:0-9951 GCA_963814475.1 uncultured Bacteroidota bacterium
GTAGCGGTGGCAGTAGCTGCTGTGGTGGCTGCGGCGGTGGCTGCGGCGGTGGCTGCGGCTGTTGATAGGTGAGTCAGGCAGGGCAAGCGAACCAAACGCCCCACTTTCCGCCCGTCGGGATCTTCGATCCCGATGCAGTAAATACAGGGGATTTTCAATCCCCGAAATATCATGGAGAATAGAATCACATTTATGAAAAAATATTTTTTTTGTTATGTGAGATTTGCGTTAATCAATCAGAAACTTCTTCACCAACCGCTCCTTCTCCGTCTCGAAAGTTATAAGGTAAACTCCAACCTTAAAAGCAGCACAATTTAAATCTCTGGTAAAGTATTCTGAATTCACAGCACCACTTCCACTTTCGTCCTCGTCTGACGCGCCGGCCTGTGGTTTGGGACGAGGATGCAAAGATTACTATCGTTAAGATGGAATGTGAGTACATTTTTGACCAGTAGCATCATTTTTCTTATGTCCTCAATCTTCTAAATTACAAAATCTTAATTCTTACTCAATCACAAATTTCTTCGTCAGCTTTTCCCCACTTTCGTCCTCGCCTGACGCGCCGGCCTGTGGTTTGGGACGAGGATGCAAAGATTACTATCGTTAAGATGGAATGTGAGTACATTTTTGACCAGTAGCATCATTTTTCTTATGTCCTCAATCTTCTAAATTACAAATTACAAAATCTTAATTCTCATTCAATCACAAATTTCTTCGTCAACCGCTCCTTTTCAGTCTGAACAACTACCACATAAGTTCCTTTTGCATTTCCTATCATTGATAATTCTTTAGTATAATACCCGTTTTGAATTCGCATGTCTTCAGAATAAATCACCTTGCCTTGCAAGTCATACATCATCAACATTCCTGCATTGCCTTGCAGACCGGCGGCGTTTATGAATAATTTCTCCCATGCAGAGTGGTAGAACGCGTGAATGGTTGCCGAATTTAATACTGGGATTACACCTATTCCTACAAGTGTATCGCACGAACTGCCAACTAAAGGACCTAAATCATAATCGGGGTTATTAGGCAATCCCCAATAAGTACGCTTTCCACCCAAATAAAAACTCTATGGTTGAAAGTCGCATGCAAGACCTGCAGAGTCTGGTGAATTGATCACACTCAGGTTCAAGTTTTCGGTAAAGTACTCGGTTGAATCGTAGGGGTAGCTGTTGGAGCCGTTAGGTGGAACCCAGGCGCAACTGAAGTATATCTTATTATCAGGGCCTCTTTTTAAGGCTCCTGCTGTAAATGGTGGACCCGGAGTTTGCCATACCAAGGTTTTTGTTGTTAAAATATTAGCACTCCAAGTATCGTACTGCCAGAGTTTACTTACTGTCTGAGTAGTAGAACTTACATACAGATACTGGCCCGATGACGAAAATTCACTTAACCAATAATATGGATAAGGTCCAATAGATAATTCAGGTTCTATATTTTCTGTTGATACTAACAAACCAGTACATCGTTCAAAATCATAGAGCTCAATCATTCCTCCTAAATTAACAAAACAGATTCTATCGCCACCTGGAGAAATAGTTAAACCTCCTCCATTTGTACTATTTAAGCTTCCCAAAAATTGATTAGGCATAGCTGTGATTCCGGCAGTATTTATCAAGAAGGTATTCCATGTATTATTTGGAGTTGAGCCTACCGGAGAAGGCCTCACCAACAACCACCAATCCCTTCCGTTTCCATGTTTGATAGCTAGAATGCAATCAACCATTAAGAAATTCAACAGTTGCACATTTTTTTGTGTTACCGCTCCCAGTCCTCCATCTCCCCGCATGTCAACCATAGAGTACATTAATCCGAATTGATAGGTTACTCCAACTGAGAAGAGATAATAGCTGGAATCATCAGCAGGATTAGGAACAATAATCATTTCCTGGAACCACCCACTACCAGCAACTGAATCGCCACCAACCATTAGTTCATGATTTCTGTTCCAAACCAATCCTGAAATTAATCCGGCTTCCGTCGCATCAGTATTTGCATAAAATAAGAGACCGCCATTACTATCGGCAATAGACACACACGAACCACGGGAGACTACGGAACTTGCACCTGGAACAGGAACTCCTCCATTGAAATCCAAGGCTGCACTGTCTCCAAAACACCATACGTTTCCACGTTGTGCCTTTAATGGAATACAAGCCAATAGGAGCAAGAAAATAATTACGGTCGTTTTAAACAAGGTGATTTATTTTAGAAGATTAAATGACTTAGTATAATATTTTTTAGATTGATCCACACCCCTGATAAAGTAAATTCCCTGCTATCGTCCTTGTCTGACGGGCCGGCCCTGTGGTTTGGGACGAGGATGTAGGCATTATGATTTTTAAACAGAAACCACTGAACATCATCAAATGTAATAATTTAATGATTACCTAACACTCTGATCGCTTATGGGTATTTACCTCAAACCTTCATGTTAGCAGAAAAAATATCCTGTTAAAAATGGTGTTTCCTGCATCTTCGTCCCTTGTCAAATGCCAGCGCTTCAGACGAGGATGATAAAAAGAGCTCCGCTCCCCTATTAGGCTAACTTAAAGTTTTCTCGGCATACTCAATAATTATAAAAATTATTTTCGTTATTCCAATTTCCTTTTGTGAGTCGAAAGTGATTGATTTTAATTGAGGTGGGTATCACAATAAAACCTAAAATCATGCCCGCAGAAATCAACAACCAACTTTCAGAAATTAAAGTTAGCTACACAAATCCAAAATCCATTTCAAAAAGAGAACGAATATCTAGTTCAAACGAAGCTGCTGAAATGCTTCGAAAAATTTGGTCGGATCAAATTGAATTACGTGAAGAATTTGTCATTTTGCTTCTGAACCGTGCAAATCATGTCATCGGTTGGTTTAATGTTTCTATGGGAGGAGTTGCTTCGACAGTTGTAGACCCAAAAGTGATTTTCTCTGTAGCTTTAAAGTGCAATGCAAGTGGAATTATCCTTGCGCATAATCATCCGAGTGGAAATTTAAATCCAAGTGAAGCAGATTTGAATCTGACAAAAAAGTTAAAAAATGGTGGGCAGATTTTAGAAATTCAGATTCTTGATCATATTATTTTAACTACAGAATCCTATTTCTCTTTTGCTGACGAAGGAGTTATGTAGTATATGAAATTTTCACTTAATACTTCACCAACTTCCCTGATAACCGATGGCCGGATGAAATTATATTTACAAAATAAATCCCATCGGCAATACCAGTCATATTAAAATTGCGGGTATAATATCCATTCACAATTTGAATATCTTCTCGATGCACCGACTTCCCTTGTACATCATAAATTTCCATCGTGCCTTTTGTGCCAATTAATTTATCTGCATTGATGTAGGCGGTTTGCCATTCGGGATGGTAAAAAACGTTGAGGTGAGGATTAATTATTATGGGTTGATGCTCTGAAATTCCAACGAGAGTATCGCACGAACTGCCAACTAAAGGACCTAAATCATAATCGGGATTATTAGGCAATCCCCAATACGTCCGCTTTCCACCCAAATAAAAACTCCACGGTTGAAAATCGCATGCTAAACCTGCTGAGTCCGGTGAATTTATTACACTCAAATTCATGTTTTCGGGGTAGTACATGGATGAATCATATGGATAATAATACCAACCATTTGACTGAACCCAGGCGCAACTTAAGTATATCCTATTATCCGGTCCTCTTTTTAACGCACCGATTGTGAATGGAGGTAAAGATGTTTGCCAAATTAAAGTTTTACTAGCTAAAATATTGGGTGCCCACGTATCGTATTGCCAAAGCCTGCTGATGGGATTGGTAGATGAAGTAACATATAAATATCGCCCAGAGGAAGAGAATTCGCTTGACCAATAATATGGGTAGGGTCCTACAGACAATGGAGGTTCAATGGTGATAGGCGAAGAAATCATTCCAGAGCATCTATCAAAATTCAAGAGCTCTATTATTCCTCCAAGATTGGTAAAACAAATTTTTGATCCATCAGGTGAAGCGGTCAAGCTTCCTGCATTGGTTCCATTTAATTCCCCAACATTTTGTACCGAAAGTTGGCTAATTCCAATAGGTGCAATCAAGAAAACATACCATGAATTATTAGTATTTGGAAATGAAACCGGCGAAGGTCTTACCATCAACCACCAATCTCTTCCATTTCCATGCTTGACTGCCAGAATACAATCTACCATTAAAAAATTCAAAAGTTGCACATTTTTTTGCGTGACTTTCCCCAGGCCGCCATCCCCACCCATGTCAACAATCGAATACATTAATCCAAATTGCATTGTTACTCCAACAGAAAAGACATAATAACTGGAGTCGTCAGCCGGGTTTGGCACAATTACCATTTCCTGATACCAGCCCCCTCCGGCTATCGAATCACCTTCAACCATAAGCTGATGATTAGTATTATAAATTAACCCAGTTATAATTCCTCCCGCTCCAGACCTTGTATGGGCATAAAATAACAAATCACCACTTGTGTCTGCAATTGAAACACAGGAACCTCTTGAAACAACTGAACTATTTGTAGCTATGGGATTGGATAAATTACTAAAATCTAAAGCCGCACTGTCGCCAAAACACCAAATATTACCTCGCTGCGCCTGCAAAAAATTGCAGGACAGCAAGATAATTAGTGTAACAAATATACTTCTTATGAACATCCTTTATTTATTTTAATATGTTAAATGATTTCATGTAAAATATGTTCCTATTATCCATGCATCTTACAAAGTAAATGCCATCACCAAATGAGGACATATCTATTTGAAAACTGTTTTGTTCTATTCGTTGTGATAACAATTTTTCGCCCATTGAGTTATAAATTTCTACAATAGACATTACCCACTCTCGTCCTCGTCTGACGCGCCTGCCTGTGGCTTGAGACGAGGATGTGTGAACCTTGACTTTAAGCATAGCCTTTTTCTCTCTCGTTCGAAAATTTCACCTTTTAAATCAATTTCGAACCTTTCGAATATGCCGGAATGCAAAATCATATATTTTGATAATCTTTTTTAGAACTTGTTCAAATGTAAACATAAGATGAAGGTGTTTCATATCTGAAAATAAAATTTCCCCTTAATATTTCACCAACTTCCCCGATAGCCGTTGACCGGATGAAATCAAATTCACAAAATACATCCCATCCACCATTCCCGTCATATTAAAATTGCGAGTGTAAAATCCATTCACAATTTGAATGACTTCCTGATGAACCATTTTTCCTTGCACATCAAAAATTTCCATTGTGCCTTTGGTGCCATTTAAGTTGTTTGCATTAATGAAGGCAGTTTGCCATTCGGGATGGTAGTAAATGGCAAGTTGGTGATTGATTATTGTGGGTTGTGATTCTGAAATACCTACAACCGTGTCACATGGACTTCCTGCCAAAGCAGGCATATCGTAATCGGGATTGTTAGGGAGTCCCCAATACGTTCGTTTTCCTCCTAAATGAAATGAATAGGGTTGAAAATCACATGCTAAACCAAAACTGTCAGGAGAATGTATTACACCTAAATTCATGTTGTACATGTTGTAAACACTATCTTGATATGGATATGGAAAATTAATGCCATTATAATACACACTGCTGAAATAAATTTTACTATCAGGTGCGATTTTCAAATGACCTCCCGAATACTTTTGAATTGCTTCCGGAATACTCCAAATTAATGTTTCACTCAAAGCAATGTTTGACGCATTCAAATCATATTGATAAATAAATGAACTATCGGGATTGTTACATACATAGAGATATTCACTGTTTGGTGAAAATTCACAACTGAATCTAAATGGTGCTTGAGAACCTGATACCTCTAAAAAAATTGCCTCAGGATTGCTTATTATTCCCGTACATCTATCAAAATCGAAAAGTTCTAACGTACCTTTAATGCTACTAAAGGCCATTTTATTACCTTCTCTATTAAACTTGAGTTGTGCTAAGGCTGTGTTCAACATAGATCCTACATTTTGAATTTGGTAATTGGTTATTCCGGTAGGTGAAATTAAATATGAAAAAAACTGGTTGTTAGTTGTAGCATTGGTTCCATCATATCTTCTAGCTATTATCCACCAATCTCTTCCATTTCCGTGTTTAACAGCATTCAAACAATCAGTCATAGCAAGTGGTATTAGCTGGTTATTTTTTGAAATCACATCACCTTTCCCAGCGTCGGCTTTTATATCAATGATTGCATAATATAACCCACCTGGTCCGAGAGCAGAACTAATACTGAGTAAATAAAACAAACTGTCGTTATCTGGCCAGGGAATGATAATAATCTCATTGTACCATGCTTCGCCTATGATTGAATCGCCATGTGGCATAACATTATTTAATGAATTATAAACAAGTGTAGAATAGTCACCTGGAAACCCTGATCTATCATTGGCATAAAAAAGCAAATTACCGGATGTATCTGCAATAGATGCACAACTCCCTCGTGATCTTAAAGCAGTGCTAATAGGCACCGGATTGTTCATATTATTGAAATCAATCCCGGCACTATCCCCAAAGCACCATATATTACCTCTGTTTTGAGCTGTACAAAACAGAGGTAATATTAAAGCAAATACTAATAACCATATTTTCATTTTATAGAATTAATTAACGTATAATTACCAGCTTTAAAAAATGTGATGAACCGGATTTTTCAGTTAACTTAACATAGAAGATTCCTGGTTTAAATTCTTCAACAGGAATGTCTTTGTTTAATGCAATTTTGAACTCTTTTATGATTTTTCCTTCACTGCTTAGTATCTGTATCAATTTTAATTCCTCTGTATTGCCATGTACCCCCACTTTCGTCCTCGTCTGACGCGCCGGCCTGTGGTTTGGGACGAGGATGCAAAGATTACTATCGTTAAGATGGAATGTGAGTACATCTTTGACCAGTAGCATCATTTTTCTTATGTCCTCAATCTTCTAAATTACAAATTACAAAATCTTAATTCTTACTCAATCACAAATTTCTTCGTCAGCTTTTCCCCACTTTCGTCCTCGTCTGACGCGCCGGCCTGTGGTTTGGGACGAGGATGCAAAGATTACTATCGTTAAGATGGAATGTGAGTACATTTTTGACCAGTAGCATCATTTTTCTTATGTCCTCAATCTTCTAAATTACAAATTACAAAATCTTAATTCTTACTCAATCACAAATTTCTTCGTCAGCTTTCCCCACTTTCGTCCTCGTCTGACGCGCCGGCCTGTGGTTTGGGACGAGGATGCAAAGATTACTATCGTTAAGATGGAATGTGAGTACATTTTTGACCAGTAGCATCATTTTTCTTATGTCCTCAATCTTCTAAATTACAAATTACAAAATCTTAATTCTTACTCAATCACAAATTTCTTCGTCAGCTTTTCCTTCTCTGTTTCCAATATCACAATGTACATCCCTTTAGTAAAAGATGCACAATTTAAATCTCTGGTAAAGTATTCTGAATTCACAGCACCACTCTCCGAGTACACTTCTTTTCCTAAAACATCTACCATTTGCAATCGGTAATGTTTTCCTTTTAGCCTATCGGCATTAATAAAGGCTTTCTCCCAATCGGGAGCGTAATACACGTGTAGGTTAGCGTTAGTGCTGCTTGGGATAGGTTCGTTTATGCTTACCAAAGTATCACATGGGCTGCCGGCGAGGGAGGGCATATCATAATCAGGGTTATTGGGAAGGCCATAATACGTTCGTTTACCGCCAAGATAAAAACTAAAGGGCGCATAGCCGCAAGCTGTACCTAAACTATCGGGGTAGTTGATGACACTCAGGTTCATGTTTACGTAGTTGTAAATACTGTCTGGAAATGGAAAACAATTTGGAACTCCTAAACATTCATACATCATTGAAAAATATATTTTATCATCTGGTGCAAGTTTTAAAAATCCCATTCCAATTGAATAGTTAGGAATTGAATCCAGTAAAATTCGAGTAAGTGCAGGATTTGGTTGATTTAAATCATACTGGTAAAAAGTGCTGTTATCGGAATAGGTACTAGCATAAAGAAATCGACCATCAGGTGAAAATTCACAACTCACAAACCGATTTAGATAAGGTGAGGTCGGGGGTTCAGGATGAATTGTTACTGGATTGCTGATAATGCCAGAGCAACGATCGAAATCGTACACTTCCATTAAGCCTGCAAAATTTATCATTGCCATCCGAGATCCATCTTTTGAAAATTTCATTTTCCCAAATCCATTGTTTGTTGGTGAACCAATATTCTGGATAATTGCATTTGAAACTCCATTGGGAGAAACTAAATATTTATAGAATTTATCAATTCACATTATTCCAATCTCTAATTAAAATCCACCAATCTCTTCCGTTAGCATGTTTTAATGTAGTTAATCCATCTGTGCATTTAAAATTTTCTAACTGCACGTTCTTTTGCAATACAGCTCCTAAGCCACTATTAGCATTCATATCAATGATTGAATAATAAAACCCTGTTTGACTTGATCCAGTAATTCCTACAGAAAACAAATAAGCTAATGAACTTGAATTGAGCATTGGCAAAATAGTTAGTTCCTGATACCATCCTTCACCTACGATACTATCACCATTAAACATTATCGAATGGGATGAATCAAAAACCAGCGTCGTATTACCACTCAATCCTGCTCTTGTTGCTGCATAAAATAACAAAGATCCTGTTGTGTCTGCGATTGAGGTTGATGAGCCTCTACTTTGCATTCCTGAAATACCAGTAACTGGTATGGTCGGGTTATTAAAATCTATCATTGCACTATCTCCAAAGCACCAGATTGCATTTCGATTCTGCCCAATGCAATTCACCGAAATCAAAAACATCAATAAAAGAATTGCGATTTTATTTTTCATTGAAAGAAAAAATATTGAAGGAGATTATATTAAAATTTTATGAATTTGATTGCAAGGTAGGAAAATGATGGCGATTCAACAAATTGCTAAGATCACAATTTATTATGATGATTCTCGCCTGCCTCCCGCGTGGTGTTTGTAGCCCAAGCCTGAAGGCCGGGGTTATGTATCTCCATCGCTCTTTGTGTGTGTTTCGTGCGGGAGGTCGCGGTCGCGGCGGGTACCGATATTTGATGCCTACGGCTTCTACCGATATTTGGTGCCTCTGGCACCTTGTTTTTAGATAGCAGTACGTTTTTAGGATTGAATGATGATTTTTGTAATAAAAAAATCAATTGTCTTTGATTTGGCAGGCAGGCCTGCCTATTATCACCAAGCAAAGCTTGTCTTTGGCTTGGCAGGCAGAACTAATGAACTAAAAACTAATTTTTATTTTATCTTTGGATTTTACCCGCTTTCGGCAAAATGAAAAAGAATATTATCAATTTCTTGAAGTTTGTTTGCTTTTTGGTGCTGCTGCTGGCTTTGTGGAATTATAAGCTGGTGTTTTATGGGGTAGGACAGCTTAACGGTCAGCTTAAGATTTTGTGTAAGACGGTTCCTGTTGCAGAGGTGATAAAGAATCCGGAAACGAGTCAGGAGGTGAGGGAGAAATTGCTGTTGATTGAGGAGATACGCCGTTTTGCAATGGATTCTATTGGCTCAAGAATTCTGATAATTATACTACCTATTACGATCAAAAAGATAAACCTCTTATGTGGGTTGTTACCGGCTGCAAACCCTATAGTCTGGAAGCTAAAAAGTGGGAGTTCCCTTTTGTTGGAGAAGTTTCTTACAAGGGATTTTTTAAGGAACATCGTGCAAAGAAAGAAGAGCAATTGGTCAAGCAGCAAGGCTATGAAACCGATATCTATTCGCCTTCGGCATGGTCTACGTTAGGATATTTTACTGATCCTGTTTTATCCAATATTTTGAAGAGGAGTCCCGGACGAATTGCAGATCTTATCATTCATGAATTAACACATACTACCATTTACCTGGAGAGCAGTGTCGAATTCAATGAAAATTTCGCAACCTTCATAGGAGAAAAAGGTGCTGAACGTTTTTAAT
>CAWFDA010000053.1:0-19084 GCA_963814475.1 uncultured Bacteroidota bacterium
ATAATGTATTACTCATTTTGTTCCTTTCCTGGTAGCCACAAATAAAATGATCTGGAATAATCTAAAACAGTTGAAAAATCACTTTTAAATGTTCTTTCAATCGTAATATCTTTCCCCTCCTTGCTCTTTACTCTGCGACAATTATCTTTACATTTGCTCGTTCTAATGCATCACCAAGCGCTTTGGAAGGAAAATGATTTGTTACCAAAATATCAAGCGAATCCAACCTGTCAATTTTTACAGTTGCGATACGGTCAAATTTACTTGTATCGGCAAGTGCAATCACTTGCTTGGCTGCTTTCAACATTGACTGTTTTATCAATGTATCATCCCAGTTATATTCTGTTAAACCAACACTCGGGTGAATTCCACCCACTCCGAGAAAAAGCTTATCTATATGGAAAATTTCAAATGCTCGGTGAGATAGTTCTCCTATCATGGAAGTTTCTCCAGGGCGAACAACACCTCCAGGAATAATTAAGTGAATATCTGGATTATTTACAAGCAATGCTGCTATCATCAGACTGGGGGTGATAACTGTAATATTACTCATGCTAAGCAGGCAACTTGCAAGTTCAAAGGTCGTTGAGCCGACATCCAGTGCGATAAAATCACCTTCATTTACCAGATTTGCAGCACATTTGGCAATTCTCTGTTTTTCCTCAGCATGAACCGTGCTTCGTAAAGTTAGCGTTGGCTCATAACTACGTCCGCGCACATTTATCCCACCACCATGAACACGTTTGACAAATCCCTGGCTCTCCAGTTGCGTCAAATCTCGACGAATTGTAGCCTCAGTAACTCCTAACTGTTTTGCCAGTTCCGATACTTTGACTGTACCCTGTACTTCAACTGCTTTTATGATGGTTTTATATCTATTTGCAACATCCATAATGTTTATATGTTTTCATATATTATATTGAAATGTTCTTTTATAGCTATATTTATAATTCGTTTTTGTTCGTTTGTCAAGCAATATGTGCTTTTATGATGATATTCCTTGACGTTTCATTTTTGTTATTATACAATGTGAACATTAGAAATTAGTTTACCATTTTAAATATTCTTATAAATAAGGAAATCCTCTATGAATGATCAAATCAGTTCGCGTGAAAGGGTACTATTAACACTAGATCATAAGGAACCCGACCGAATCCCATTTGATTTGGGTGGCTGTTCTCAAACAGGTATTCAGATTGATGCTTACAAAAATTTATTAAATTTTTTGCATCTAGACAAACCAGTTGAAATCATTGATATTGTTCAATGCTTAGCTGGAATTGATGAGGAAATTTTGGAATTGTTTAAGGTGGACACTCGAGGATTAAACCCATCAATGGCAAAAGTGGTAATCGAATCTGACCAGGATCCTGCTGGATATACAAGTTTTACGGACCGCTGGGGAATCCATTATAAAAAGCCTAAAACGGGGGGCTACTATTATGACCTGGTCGGTCATCCACTTGGTGGCGAAATAAGTACACATGATATTGATAATTTCAAATTTCCTGACCCCGCTCAAATACGAGGTGACATGGTGACGATCTTTAAGTCATGGGCAGAGAGAGTTAATCCACCTGTTATCATACTGGAAGCGACAGAAGGTGGTTTGGTCGAGTTTTGTTTTTGGCTTAGAGGTTTCACTAGGTTTTACTTGGATGTCGCCGAGGATCCTAAACTTGTCTGTTACTTGTTGGATAAAATTCTCGATTTTAAAATGGCTGTTTGGGAAACTGCTTTATCACAGGCTGGTCAGTATGTTGACATTGTATGGGAAGCGGATGATCTTGGGATGCAAAATACTACAATATTCTCTCCAAATTTCTATCGAAAACATATTAAGCCTCGTCATCAGAAACTATTCAATTATATTAAGCGTATTGCCCCTAGGAAAGTATACATGGGACTGCATTCATGTGGTTCAATCCGGGCACTTATTCCTGATTTGATTGAAATTGGAGTGGATATTCTGAACCCCATCCAGGTAAATGCAAAAGGTATGAATACAAAAGAACTTAAAAAGGACTTTGGGAAAGAGATTACCTTCTGGGGTGGTGGGGTTGATACCCAATCTATTCTACCTTCCGGTACTCCATTGGATGTGCGGAACGAGGTGAGAAGGCGAATCGAGGATCTTGCGCCTGGAGGAGGTTTTGTTTTTGCTGCTGTACATAATATTCAACCGGATGTTTCTCCAAGAAATCTTCTAGCAATGGTGGAAGCATTGCGCGAATAAATTTCATTATTTTTGTCTTTTGTCATAAAATCTTGTAGAAAAAAGAAGTGCGCAAATTTGTGCAAGACTTGGTAACTGACACGCCCAAAAAAAACTGATCCAACTTGAAAGTTAGTCTCCTTCGTTCGCGCCGGTATCCTCACCGCGTGCGAGGTTTTGACCGCTCGGTCTCCGGTTTATTTGTACCTAAACAACTATCCATTCGCGCCGGTGTGTGCGCAGCCTCCTTGAAACTTCGTTCGCGTCGGTCTGTCGGTACCATCCCTGAAGTGAACCGGAACGGTCCACCCCCCTGTGTAGATGTTGTCGGATATGAGAATAGTTTCTATTGTTTGTACTATATATACATACAGGTGCAATATGTGCTCATAATAGGATAGACGATCCTAATATTATTATATAAAATTATGCCATCAGCGGATATTACGGTCAGAAGTCTAAATTAATTATCCAATAAGAAAACGATCGCCTAAGCTATGAATGCAAGGACTACGCTTAGCAAATACAAAGCAAAGAGAGGAACCATTAGTATTCCCATATTCACTGGATCGACAGTGGGGGTGATCATTGCTGCAACAACTGCAATCACGACAATGGCAATTCTCCACTGCCGTAGTAAGCTTTTTCCGGTGACAAGGTCAAGTTTTGCAAGGATGAATATGAGAAGTGGCGTTTCAAAACTAATACCTATCCAAAACATTATATTTAATACAAAGTTTACATAATTAGTTAATCGTGGTGAAGTTTCAACATCTAAAAATGTTGTCAGGAAATTTATTGCCGGCGGTAGCATAAAGAAGTATGTAAATAATACTCCACCCGCAAATAAAACAGTTGCTGAGGGTACAGCCAACCCAACCCAGCGTTTTTCTTTTATTGTTAACCCTGGCAGAATAAACCTTAATAATTGGTAAACAATAACAGGCATAGCAATTACTATCCCTGACATTAAAGAAACACGCATAAATACACTTATATTTTCTGTAACTTCGATGGACTGAAGATATTCCAATCCACCTATTGGTAGAGCAATGTACTTCAATAGGTATTGTGAAAAAGTAAAGCTTAGAATCGTAGAGATTGCAAGTGCAATGACGGCATAAAAAAGCCGCTTCCTCAATTCTTCAAAATGTTCCAGAAAAGACATCTCAACATCGGTGACATTATTCATTTCAAGTATCTTATAGGTTCACTATGGTTTCAACGTTTGAAATATCGCACATTTCATGGTCCATGAATTTAATTCTTTGTATTCTTTTCAGGTTAAAGTGTTAAATTATTGCTGTCCCTATTCGCAAGGAGAAATATCCATAATGTCTAATGAGTTCATTTCTTTTGTTGATGGTGAAATTAGAATTCGCGTACTATCTTGAAATGATCTTAGAGTTTCATTCAACCCTGTATCTTCTATGATTTTTTCTTTGAGATCCTTAATTTCTTGAGTTGAATAAATTACAGATTTCCAGGTATTGGATGTAACAATTTTTTGAATAACACCACTAAATTTCTTGGATGACGTAATCAGATTTTTAGGGCCTACGACAATTAAGGCTATAACAAAAATAAAAAGAAATTCTGGAAATCCAATGCCAAGTATATTCATGTAATAAATATATTTAATCCAGATGTATATTTTATTGGTGGTTACGCCTTTTCATCATTCTCACTTTCATCATTTGCGTCGTTTCCTGCTCCATTTAAATTATCACGAAATAAGCGAATTGATTTCCCCAATTCTCCAGATACTTTACTTATTCTCCCAACGCCAAAAACAAGTAGGACGATTACTAGCAATATCAATATTTCTGGTAATCCAATTTTCCCAAACATTTAGTCTCCTTTGACAATTCTTATTGAATAAACCGTTTGATTATATGGATGCTTCAAGCTTTGATAAACTGTATAATTTCTTCCTTTAACAAACATATCGGTACATTAGTACTACGAATTTTCGATGGATTGTCTGCCCGTTGAAAAGCTAAATGAATCCGCTCTGTATATTGAATATGCCCATTCTAAAGGAACGTCATTATTATCAAGGGTTACTCTGTGTACAAATAGAACGGGGGCACCTGCCTTTATTTTCAATAATTCGGCTTGTTCAGGTCTTGCTGAAGAAGCCTCAAAAATTCCTTCAGACCATGCTGGATGTAATCCAAAACTCTTTTCTAAAATTGAGAATAAACTACCTTTCTCGAGGTCTTCATTCTCCAATCCAGGAACTAATTTCAAGGGTAAATATGTTGTTTCCATTGCAACAGGCTCATCATTTGCAAAGCGTACACGTGAAAGCTTTACACAATATTCTCCGACATTTAAGCCAAGGTGTGTAGATAATTCTTGATCTGCAGGAACAGTCGTAAATTCAACTACGCGTGATGAAGGTGTCATCCCACGTTGCAAAATATCTGCCGTGAAACTACCAAAACTGGATATTCCAATAATCCTTGGGCGAGTTACATAAGTACCTTTTCCTTTTTTGCGATATACCAATCCACTTTGAACTAGTTCTTGAATTGCAGCAGAAGCGGTGATCCGGCTAACTTTGAATACTTTAATTAATTCACTTTCAGATGGTAATTTTTCACCGCTTTTATAAACTCCTTCTTTAATGCGTTGTTGCAATATTTGAGAAAGTTGTTTATAAAGTGGAGCATAATCGGTTATATCAAGGTGTTCTTCGTTATTAGGGGATTTCATATATCCTAATCCTTTCATTTACAACGAGGGCACGTATATTATTAATTCACCTATTCAATAAATGTAACCTTTCCGGAATTCTTGAAAACACCTGCTTCTATTCCCTGTGAAGTAGCTAGGGAAATCATAAATTGTTGTAAAGGAAGAATTTCTAACATCGGCAAGAGTTCGTCGTCTACATTATGAATTCGTCCATGGAAGGACTGACTCAGTATTATTCATCTCTACATTCGGAGCGATAACAACTATTCTACCCCCCAAACTCACAATCACATTTACCAAGCGCTGGTTCATCACCCAAATATTTTTCCCGCCACCTAGCATAATTGCAACAAAGTTTGGGTTCACAATTTCCATTGGGCCGTGACGAAATTGTGGTACTGATATGCCTGTTGCTGGGAATCTTGCAGCTTCCTCAATGATCAAAGCTCCATAATTTGCGGAAGCAAGACTATATCCCCTTCCAAATAACGTTATGTGCTGAGCGGTACCAATAAATTTTTCTATATCAAGATTATTTAATATTCTTTTCAGATAGCATTTTTTGGATAATATGTGCAATTGAATGAATCTTTTTGATCTCTTCATTTAGGTTTTTGCCAATTATTTTGCATCCCAGTAAATGAAGAACGGCTAAAGATGCCAGGTATGTTTTTGATGATACAGATGTTTCACCTTCAGCGGAAAGATCGAAATGAATGTCTGACTTTTGAACAAGGTAATTTCCATTTGAATTCGTTACTCCAACCAATAAACCAATATTTTTCTTTTATTTCAACGAGCTTTTTTATTTCTGCGCTCTCACCACTTTGGGAAACAGCTATAACTAAAGTTGAGTTTCTTATCGAATTGGGTGCAAAATTGACAAGTTCTGAGGTTTCCCATAAAGAAATAGGTAATCCAAGGTTACTTAGTCGTAGCCAAAGAGGATAACAACTGAAGTAAGAAGCTCCCATACCGGTCAGGATAATGTTTGTAAATTTCTTCGAATGAATTTTATTTACCAGTTCATCAATCGCACTCATATTGTTTACAAACTTTTCGGCAACACGCAGTAAGACTTCAGGTTGTTCAGTGATTTCGTCAGATAATTGATTCATATTTCAATTCACCTTGTAATAATTCTTAGACTTGACATCAATATAATTGCATTGTATACTTGCTATATCAACATGTCAACATGATAACATATCATATTTAATGTGTCAAGTTTTTTCTTTCTAATATTGTAGGTCTAACAATAAAACTCTAGCTACGTCAATCCTCTTATTGGCAAGAAAGGAACCAAATTGCTTTCCCTCGTGAAACTAAATCGGAATTATTTATCTTCGAATGGAAAATATTTTCTACCAGTTGGGGTTAACTGGGTTCCTTCTCGATCTGGTATGCAATGGCCATATGAATGGGATATGGATCTAGTTGCAAATGATTTTAAGCTTATGCATACAATGGGAATTGATTTAGTTCGTTTTGACTTGCTTTGGGGGTGGTTTGAACCACGTCCAGGACAATATAATGAGGCGGCTTTTTCTCAATTTGACTATCTCATTTCCCTCGCTCATCAACTATCAAATCTATTTGAACCCAGTTTTATTGATAGGTGGAGAGGTCGGTGATGCGTATTGGGATATTCCATGGCGCAATGGGCGCCATCCTCATAGTGATCCAGAGCTTCTTAGCTTTCAAGCTCGACATGTAGAGGAATTCGCCCGGCGTTATAAAGATGAATCTGCTATTCTCGCTTGGGATCTTACCGATGAGCCTCCTTTTTGGATCGTTGCAAATAGTACAACCGATGCAATGGCAGCAAATTGGACTCAACTATTGTGTAGTGGAATTCGTAAATATGATACTAACCACTTGATTTTGTGTGGCACTCTTGGACAAGAAACTAACCGAGGACCATTCAGGGCAGATATCATCTCTCCATTTGTGGACCTTTGTTGTGTTCATCCCTACCCTGTTTATGATCCTGTACTTTACCGTGAACCACTTCTTTCCATGAGAACGACATATGGCCCATCTTTTGAAGCTATGCTTAGTAGAGGTGCTGGCCGACCTGTAATGATGCAGGAATTCGGCGCGGGTAATTCACAGTTCAGCCCAACTACAGTTGGTCATTACTATAGAACTTTGCTATATTCGTCCCTTGGGTCTGGTGTTCAAAGTTTCTTAGCCTGGTGTTTTACCGATGCATCGCCACGTATATTTAATAGAGCCCCATACATTCGTTGCCCTCATGAAACACAATTTGGAATCACTGATCATGAAGGCAATATCAAACCAGCTGGAAAAGAAATTGAACAATTCTCAAAAGTTCTCAAGCATATTGATTTCGAACAGGTTGAACCCGCTTCTCCAGAAGCTGGAATTATTATCCCTCATGAATGGGCACACGGTCCAGATTACAGTCAGTACAATTTACCGATGGATGAGCCAAGTTATTATGTTGCCACAGACATTCTCTCTGGGGAGAAAGATAGTTTCGGGAACCAGTTTGCAGTAAAAAGCTGGCTTTCCACCTTCATTCTCAGTCGGCAGGCGGGAATAACAGTAAGCTTTCCCAGAGAATTAAGTGATTGGTCCAAATTACGATTGATCCTTGCCCCAGTACCTTCAACGATTTCACCAAACCCCATTTGTCATCTTTACACAACTTTCTGGCAGAGAGCTAAACCTTGTGTTGAAGCAGGTGCGGTTCTTTATGCATCATTATGTGCTAAGTCAGCAATCTCATTACCAGAGGTAGTTGAACTGTTTGGAGCCCTAATTGTTGATCGAGCAACTTGGCAACCTGTTGTCCAAATAAAGCTGATAGAAGATTTTTATGATCTTAAAAAAGGAGATGTTATTGAGATCAGATGTCCAGATGAATTGGAAGGAACTGGAGTTCAGCTTGAAGTACATGATGGAAGTGTAATCGCCGTAGATCAAGATGGAAAACCGGCATTAATCACAAAACCGGTTGGGTTAGGACATACTGTTTTATGTGCATATCCATTGGAATATGCCCTTGGTACCACTGTAAATGCCTTTGAAAAGAATAGGCAATGTTCAACGCTTATACCAGAGTTTGAAATCACTAGCCAAAATTGAATCTTTATATTCCATCAACAATCCATCCCTCGAATTGTGTTGGTTAACCGGAAACAGACGTGATTATGTAATAGTGACCAATCATTCTGCAGGTGCAATCCGTAGTTTCGTAAACGCGAGTGTTCCTGGAAAAGCTAATTATTTATCACCAGAGGGAGTACTCTCCCTCACAACCGATGGTCAGGGTTTCAATATTGAATTAGCTGGTTACTCGGGATGTATTTATGAATGGAAACATGCTGAATAATTTTATCAGCTTTCGAGATAACACTAAATGACAAAATATATATTTAAGGAGGAAATATTTGAATCTATAAATCATTTGAAATACCAAGAAGATCTTTTCTATCTACGAAATGCTAATTATTTATATGCAGAGAAAAGGAGAGAACAGTAATGAAAAAAATTAATCGGAGAGATTTTTTAAGCATGACCGCAATAGGAGCAGGGGCAGTGGTTATTGGTGCTTGTGCAAAATCACCAACGACAACTGGAGAGGTGGTATCAACTCAAGTCCCAGAAGCAGCTAAAACAGTTGAAGTTTCGATGTGGGACTCTTATGCGCAACCCCCTCAAGGCACCAACGATGAACTCGATTATTGAGCTATTCCAAAAAGCTAATCCCACAATCAAAATCAAGCACACTAGCTATGAAGCAAATCCATTTGAGACTGCTTTAAAAACCGCCTTCTCAGGTGGAGATCCACCCGATTTCACTGAAATTAATGGTGGATCAAATGCCTGGCAGTATGCCGAAGCTGGTGAGTTGCTTGACTTGACTGATTTTGTAACTCCCATCCTCCCAAGTATGGTTCCGGCTGCAGTCGTTGATCTCAAATATCAAGGGAAACTCTGGGGAGTATCATTTGATGACTGGATCGGAAACCTGATCTTTTACAACAAAACAATTCTCGCTGACAATAATATTGATGTTGCATCTTTGAGCACTTGGTCTGGTTTCTTAGCTGCTTGCGAAAAACTGAAAAATGCCGGTATAACCCCCATCGCTTATGGAAATAAAGAGGGTTGGAATGGTGACCATTGGATTAGTCATCTTATGCAACGTATGTATGGTGAACGAGACTTTGAAGCCGTACACATGCGCACTATTGATAAAACCATAAAGACAAATTTGAAGTTCACCGACGCTCCAGGTCTTAAAGCATGGCAGATGTACCGCGAGTTATTAGATAAGGGATACTTCTCCCCAGGGTACTTAGCTGATGATTGGCCGACCGCATACAAATACTTCTTCGACGGGAAAGCTGCTTTCCACCAGACTGGTGGATGGTTTATTGGTTCTTGGGTGTCAGAAGCCCCTGACTTCCCAATGGATTATATTATGTTCCCAGAGATTGAGGGTTTCCCAGGTAAACAAGCCAGCGTTACTAGTGGTGGAGTTATGCTGGTTGTCTCAAACCGTGGCAAACATCCTGAAGAAGCAAAGAAATTCTTGGAATATTGGACTACAGAAGAACCAAATCGCATATGGGCCGAGCAAGTAACAGGATTACCATTCTACAAGTTCGATACTAAAGATTGGAACATTCCAGAATTAGCCAAGAAAGAAATTGGTTTAATGCAGAATGCACCGGCTGCGACAAAATTCAATGACCATTTGATGCGACAGGACTTGGTAGTAGAATATGTTTGGAATGCAAGCCAAGGTGTTTTAAGTGGTGATTTAACACCCGAGCAAGCAGCACAAAATATGGAAGATGCCTCAGCTAAAGCGGCAGCGGATCTTCAAGCAGGATAGAGTTTCTAATTGAAGGAGCGCTTCCATATGAAGCGCTCCTTCATAAGTTGATAATTTGTTTTCGTTCAGGAGGTATATTTATGATACTCGGAATAGCTGGTTACACTCTTGGTAAAACCCATACTCTTTCTCAAATATTATCCAAATTCAAACAATATGAAGCTCGTTGGGTTGAATTATGGCCCTGGAATCTCGAAGGTGGTGATTCCAAATTACTTGCTTGGGAAGATCGTTTTGAAGGGCGTGATATTTCAAATTGCGAACAGACCTTGAATGAATATGGTATTGGCGTGGCTTGTGTAACTTTTCCTGCTGCATTTTCACCTGAACTTGTTGCCAAACCGGAAGAGTATCTTGCAGCCCTCGAGAAAGCCATTGATGTAGCTCAAGCCCTGAACTCAAAATTTGTAAACAGCTATTGTTATCACTTTGCTTTGGGTAAAGATGCTTCAATCGATTCATTTGTCAAGTTAATGAAGAAGGCTGCTAAATACGCCGAAGAGCATGGTGTAACGTTACTTTTGGAAAACGAAGCCCATGATGCCACTAGAACTGTTACTGGTATGTTGAAGATATTGGATGCAGTCAATTCGAAAGCCTTTAAAACAACTTACGACCCGGTAAATTATTACCAGGCAAATGATGAAGGTTACCCAGATGCTTATGAACGTCTAAAAAAATATATTGCTTACGTACATGTTAAAGGTGGATGTCTATTTAATCCAACGATCCATTCAGAAAAAGCAAAAGGTGGTACTTTAACAGGACGGATTCAAGACGGCTACATCTATTATCCCCCACTCTCAGATAGTGCCGTCAACACAGAACGCATATTATCACGCCTTACTGAAGATAATTACGAGGGAATTATTTTAATCGAACCTCATGTTACATCTGATTTGGCTGATGATTATTATTCAATCGAAACGAAATATTTAAGAAAACATGGTGTCCATTAATTCGGTTTGTTACGCATTAAATTTGTTATGGCAAAATCATTGAGAAGGATTGAAATCTTTAAAGTTAAAGGAGCATACCTATGAAAGCAGCAGTAATTGAACGTCCTGGTCGGTTAATTGTCAAAGATGTACCCAGACCAGTTTGTGGTGAAAACGAGATCGTAATAAAAGTCAGAAGTGCATCAATATGCAACTCTACCGACCATCATATTTTTGAAGGTACGTTTACTGGCTATCATGATTATTACCCACAAATTTTCGCACATGAAGTATGTGGTGATGTTGTTGAAATTGGCAAGCTAGTTAAGGGTTTACGAGATCGGTGAGAGGATCGTATTCTACACAGGTAACGGGGCATTCTGTGAATATACAAAAGTCGATGCTGACTGGCCATGGGCTCGCGTTGCAGATACGATTTCAGATGAAGAAGCACCTTTGATCGAAATGTTTTACGGAGCACTTATCCAATCAGTTTTTCCCGCTCCAATGAAAGACGGTGAAAATGTTTTAATAATTGGACAAGGTCCAATGGGCTTGACTACCATGCAATCAGTAAAAGCAATGAATAAAGTAGTTGTCGGTACAATCGACATGTTTGATTTTCGTTTACAGAAATCAAAAGAATTAGGAGCAGATTATATATATAATCGCTCTATTCAATCAAGTGAAGAAATTATCGAGAAGATCAACAAGGAAATGGGTAAAATTGATCTTATCCATGTTTGTACATCGGTTGATTTATCTAAAGAACAAGATCTGTTTGATTTTGCCGTAAAAGTATGTAGCGATTTTGGTCGTATAACTGGTCTAAATGTAGAAGTAAAAGGTCTTCAACATTCTGTTCGAGTCTTTCCATTGTTTAGGAAGAACATACTTATGGCTCGCAGCCTAGATATTAATGCATATCCACTCGTCCAACCTGAAATGGGAATCAAGCAACGCGAGGTATTTCAGATGGGAGCAGATTGGATGAAAGCCGGAAAAGTAGATCTTAAATCGCTCATAACACATCGCATTACGATGGAAGAAGCATTAAAAGGAATACATCTTTGCCATTATGAGATGGATAAAACGATCAAGGTTGTAATGAGGATGTGATAAGAAAAATAATCCTTATACTCCTATAATGGAATGATAAGTTAATTCAACACGATAGGAATATCAGCTAAATTACTAATATAATTATTCATACCATTTAAGGATGACTTGTTAATTAACGTTGCAATCAAGCCATTTTTATTCTAGGAGTATACTCAAGTGGAATCCTTAGAAAACAATGTTGGTAAACATAGGGGTCAAAGTATACTCAATTTAACTCTCCACCTGGAATACAAATTGGAAAATGGATAAATCGTAAGATATATTGGTTCCTACTGGCTCCTAGTTTTATTTTTTATACACTGTTTTCAACAGTCCCAATGTTAATGGCAATTGGTATTGGATTTACCGATTGGAATGGTATAAGTGCTCATACTCTAAAGTGGATCGGTTTTGGAAACTATATCGAGTTATTTTCAGATCCATTTTTCTGGACAGCCCTACGAAATAATTTTGTAATTGTTGGAGGATCAGTCCTAATTCAATGCACATTGGCATTGCTATTAGCAGTTATTCTTGATTCGGGTCTTAGGGGTGCAGAGATTTTTCGAACAGTTTTCTTCATGCCCACTGTACTTTCGTTTATCGTTGTAGGATTACTTTTCTCATTATTATTAAGTCCAACTGTTGGGATTGTCAATCCGTTACTTTCTAAACTCGGTCTCAGCGCATGGCAGCATCAATGGCTTGGAGATAAGCAAACTGCTTTATACACTGTAATGATTGTAAATATCTGGAAAGAGTTTGGCTTTAGTATATTCTTGTTCCTCGCCGGTTTACAATCGATATCCAAGGAATTATATGAAGCGGCTTGGGTCGATGGGGCTGGACCTTGGAGAAACCTTTGGTTCATAACACTTCCGCTCTTGAAGGAAGTAACCATCGTGGTGGTCATTCTCGCAGTGAACCAGGCCTTTCTTGTTTTCGATTTGATTTATGTCATGACTTCGGGAGGTCCATATCACGCATCAGAAGTGCTAGCAACTTACATGTACAGCCGGGCTTTTACAAGCGGGCGTATGGGGTATGGAACAGCAATCGCAGAAGTTTTATTCGCAATTGTATTTGTTGTTACATTGATCCAACTACGAGTTACTCGCGCAGGAACAGTCAGAATACTAAATGCTTCTTGAAGGAAAACCTTAAATGAAGTCGAAAGAATTGAACCTGATCTCTAAGTTAATGATTTATTTTCTGTTGATTCTCATACTATCCACAATTATTTTCCCAGTGATCTGGATGACTTATACAGCTTTAAAGACACCTCAAGAAATTACAGCAGACCCATTTGCTCTTCCAAAAACATTTTTTCTTGGGAATTTTGTCAAAGCTTTTCAAGTAGCGAATTTTGGAAGATTGATGTTTAACAGCATTTTTGTTACCTCGATTTCAGTATTTGGGTTATTAGTTTTTTGTTCAGCTGCTGCTTATGCATTCGCGGTATTTCAATTTAAGGGAAGTAAGTTCCTTTTCATTTACTTTTTGATTGGAATGATGATCCCACCTCAGGTTATACTTATTCCAAGTTTTAAAATTATGAGTATCTTACATCTTCAAGATAATTACCTCTCATTATTTCTCACTTATTGGAGTTGGGTACCTTTTGCTATTTTTTTCCTTAGGACAACTTTCATGAGTATACCCAAAGAGTTAATACTCGCGGCACGAATTGATGGTTGTAATGAGTTTGGTATCTTCTGGCGGATTATGGTTCCATTAGCTATGCCGGGTATCGTAACAGTGGGTATATTCTATTTTGTATGGATTTTTAATGATTTCCTGTGGCCTTTAATCTATATTCGCGAAACATCTTTGCGTACACTCACTCTCGGTATGATGAATTTCCATGGTAAATATACATCTTTATGGAATTTGCAGATGGCAGCTTTATCTCTGGCCACATGGCCTCCAATAATTATTTATATATTGTTCCGGAACAAAATTCAAAAAGGTCTTACCGAAGGAGCCCTCAAGTTTTGAAAGGTTCGTTTAAATGAAGGCTGCAGTCGTCGTTCGGCCAGGTAAATTAGTTATTAAAGATGTACCTGAACCAGTATTAGGAGAAAATGATATTCTTGTAAAGGTTCATACAGCGTCAATCTGCAATGCAACTGATGTCCATATATTTGAGGGAACATTTGAGTCACATCACGACTTTTATCCTCAAATTCTCGGTCATGAGGTCTGTGGTTCTGTCGTAGCAACTGGCACAAAAGTGTCTGGAGTAAATATTGGTGAGAGGCTTGTTTTCTATACAATGCAGGGAGCCTTTTGTGAATATACAAAAGTCGATGCAGATTGGGCTTGGGCAAGAGTACCGGATAATATCCCTGACGATGTTGCTCCACTGTGTGAAATGTTTCATGGAGCATTAATCCAATCCGTATACCCAGCTCCAATGAAACCTGGAAACAAGGTGTTGATCATCGGGATTGGGACCAATGGGATTAGTTACTTTACAATCCGTAAAAACTTCAGCGAATGTAATAGTTGGTGCAGTTGACTTAATCGATTTTCGTCTGGCAAAGGCAAAATCCCTTGGAGCAAATTATATCTATAATAACTCTATTCCTACTACAGAGCTTATGAAAATATCCATAGTGACATGGGAGAAATAGATCTTGTCCATGTATGTGCATCTGTGGATCAATCCACTAATCAAGACTTTTTTGATTTTGCTGTTGATATTTTAAAACCATATGGCCGACTTACTGGACTGAATGTAGAGGTAAAAGGTTTACACCATGAGGTAAGAGTTTTTCCTCTTTTTAGAAAAAATATCTTATTAGCGAGAAGCCTAAATATCGAAGCATACCCGCAAGATTACATAGGACGAGGTGTCGGCCATCGTAAAGTAATCCAGATGGGTGTCGATTGGGTAAGCCAAGGAAAGGTAAACCTAGAGACTCTTGTTACCCATCGAATAGATCTTGAAGAGGTTGAAATGGGATTACATCTTTGTAAAGATCATCCAGGATAAAACGATTAAAGTTGTAGTTAATCCTCAAAAATAGAAGTTGTTGATCGTTTTTAGGAGTGTAAAATTTTGTGGATAACATCGCGATTGGTATCGACCTAGGTGGCACATATGTACGTGTAGGCGTAGTTGATCAGGAGGGTGGATTAATTACTATCCATCAGGCTCCTATTGAGCCAGAGAAGGGTTCAAAGGCTGGCTTGATCCTTATATGCTCAATGGTTGAAAATGTAATAAGCAATTTTAGGGATTCGAATATATTAGGTATAGGTATTGGAGCCACAGGTACCGATTGATCGTTCCCAGGGAACAATCCAAAATCCATATACCTTATCAACATGGGATAACGTCCCTATAGTTGCATACCTAACTGAAAATTTTAGAGTACCAGTTACCTTAGAGAACGACGCTGATGCATCAGCATTAGGTGAATATTGGGTTGGTGCAGGGCAAGAAAGTAATCGCTTAGTTTCGTTAACATTAGGTACGGGTGTTGGAGCAGCCATAATAATTGACGGTCAAGTTTATCGTGGAATGGGTGGATCTCATCCTGAAATAGGACATCACATTATAGATCCCTCCGGACCGTCCTGCTATTGTGGTGCACAAGGTTGTTGGGAGAGTCTAGTTTCCGGTCCAGCCATCGCACGGAATGTACAACAAGACACAACCAGGTTATCTTCATCCTTAATATTTTCTCTGGCAGGTAACGATATTTCGAATGTGAATGCATTCAAAGTAGCAGAAGCTGCTCTTAATGGAGATGGTTATGCTAAATTCATTATTGAAAAAGTGGCGGATTACATAGGTATTGGTGTTATCAACGTTATATCATTCTTTGTCCCAGATACTATCGTGTTGAGTGGTGGGGTAATGAAAAGTATTGATCTACTAATGCCGGCCATACAAAAAGCAATTATCTCCCATAACGTTATGATCCCATCTACTCAAGTGCGTGTTTTACCTGCAAAACTAGGTACCATTCTGGACTTATTGGAGCAGCTTATCCAATATTCAAGCAGATCAATTTCAAAGATTAGCTTTCAAAGTATATTACTTACTTTTTGATGAAGAGGAATGATTTTTGTTTTTCCTTCGTCCTCCAAATTTTTTTAATTTAGGAAATTTCTGGTTGCACACAGTTGCACACAAAAAAGAAACTCATTCAACAATGAGCTTCTTTTTTTGGCTATATATGGTGTATCTCAGGCATGTTACCGCCACATTTAGGTGCCCCCGGCACGGGTCGACCGCGCAACCAACTGATTCGAAGGACCATAATAGGTTGTAAAATGCGAATTTCTTGTGCCTATTTGTCTATTTTGTGCTTGAATTAGCGGTAATTTCGTCAAATATATCTATTCTATATAAATGGTTTCTCAAAATTGCACCAAATTGCACCGTTTTCGACACACCGTTGGCCAGCATCCTCTATCCGAAAGTAATGGCGCAAAGTAAAATCCCTTAATTAATCCATAACTTTCCATGTTTTCAATACAATCAGCGATTTATTCTATCAATCACGACTAAGGAGATTCGGAACATCAGCCAGGCTATCCGACAAGGAGAATATTTAAAATCTCTTATTTGTTAACTCCAGACTCTTGAAAGGAAAAAAGAATATCAAAGAATCCTGGAATCTCTCTTAGTTGTTGAAAAGTTGAATACTGAAAATCATCTTGAAAAGAAATACAAGAGAACCAAGGACTAATATATAATATTTAAGATTTGATATTAGTTAATGGCATGATTGAATCAAGTTCCTTGGAATACAAAATGATACTACCTGCTGGTTATTATAAATAATGTCAGCATGATAAAAGTCCGGACAATTAACAATTAATCAGAAAAGGAGAATATAACTATGCCCAATGGCGGTTCAGATTGTTGTGGCACTTGCTGGTTTAACCTTAAGAACAAGGATGAAGCAGGTTACAATCACTCAAGAGACCTTGAGCCGGACATCTGCACGATTCGTGACTTACCAATAGAGAATCCGTTCTACACATACTGCGGTAACCACCCCCACCGACGGCCGGTACGAGACCCAATACCAGTTGGCCCTGTTTTCGCAGGAGTGGAGCGGAGGCTTTATCAACCATCCCCTGATACCGAGGACATCCGCCAACACCTTCTGGGCCTGCTCAGTCAGATGGAGGAGAGCCCACAATCGGAGTACCCGATAGGTTTCTATTCAGATGAAGTGATTGTCTGGCAGGTTGGGGAGTTCAGGGAGATTCGGGCAATTGAGCCATTACGAAGAATCGCTTCTTTCGATCCTTATTCAACAGTAAACGATTCATATGGTCGTTCACGTCAAAGTCTCATTAATCTCGCTCTTGAAGCTCTTGATAAGATTGAGTATCGTTCGGCGGAATAATTGGAAGCTGCTTTCTGCCCCAGAATTTACATAGATACTAAATAATTATGCCTATATTTGAAGATTATATAAATCTTAATAAAGCAAAATGGAAACTAACTTATAATGCTTATTGGATTTTTACTAGTACTCTCCAAAACTGAGTAGGTTATCCTTTCATCGCCACCAAGAAAGTAAAAGGAGCATAAAAGGCTGGAAAAAATATGTATTTCTTGTGCTTATTTGTCTATTTTGTGCTGAATCAGCGATAATTTCGTCCAATAAATCTTTTCTGTACAAATGTTTTTTCAAAATTGCACCGTTTTCGTTACAACGTTGACCAGTACCCTCTATCTGAAAGTTAATTTATCATTAATATCTGATTATTATCACATTTCTCTTCCCAAGATAAATTAAAGTATAAAAAAGGCATCACTCCGTTGGACAAAGAAAGTATTCATCACAGGCATCTCCACCTTCAGCTAACCAACCTAGTCTGCCATCTTCCAATCGTACCTTCCACCATGACCAATAGTTTCCGGCACATTCTGGTCCTTTGACTACTGAAAATTTAGTGCCGGTTGGTAAAAGTCCAATTTGCTTTCCAGTTTTTCCTGGTTTTGCCCGAAAGATAACCGGGTCAGTTCTAGTACAAACCTGACCCGATTTTCCCACTATTAATCGCTGAGCTGGAGAGCCGGGGCAACGAGGGATCGATGTCGGCGCAACAAGTTTTTTATGTTCATTGCAGGAAATCAGTGGGGAATCGCCTGAATAAAAATATTCATCAGGAGTATTAATATACATAGCTTTTAATTTATACTCGTTGTCTACTTTATTAAAGAAAAATGCGGTTGTATTGCTTGATTGAGGAGGATCAAGTTTTTTGCACCCGTCGTAACACATTTCTGTCATTAGCCAATCGGGTTCCCAATCTACATACCATAGTTGCAACATGTAATCATCGAGATATATCCCCTCGCATCTTGGTTTGTGGGATCCAGTCGTTCCTGTAGATCTTGGATATATTCTTCCTTTGTAACTAACTGTCCACCCTCGATGAAATAAGAATAAAATATGCCTTCCTTGGGAATGACTTCATTTAGAAGAGAGGCATCCCCATTATTGATAGCCATCTTCACCCAATCAATAATTGATTGAGGATCTCCTTTATCCAAGCGGTTTTCTGCTTGATTATTTTGTGTTGAGCCTGTTTCAAGGTTCTGAACGGTTAATGGCTTGTCCTCATTAGTCAGGTCCTCAAATTCACATCTACTATATTTTGGTTCATTACAGCCTGCTTGGATCACATAGGCTTTATCTTCATTCTTGCTTATGCTCATTTCACTTAATTTTATCGGTGAACCAGTTGGAAAATTCTGCTCTAAATAATACAACTTGTCATTTGTTAAGTCTATGTTATAAACAACGACTGTATGCCCAGCTGGATCGTCACCGGATCTTACCAGAACCAGATTGTCACAGCGATTGACCTCATTTTTTATATCCCTAAGCAAGGGATATTTTCTGCCATTACTCTCTTTAAGTTTTATATAATCATATCCACCTAATGCTAACCCAGCCGAATCTAACCCATATCCAGGAGCTGTTGTAAGCAAACGAGCAAGTTCAGTGCACTGTCCCTTACCAACCTTATGTCCCCGCGCTGTATCGTAGTTTTCTAACCAGCAATCTGCTTCTATCATTACTTGATCTAATGTCAGTGGTTTTAAGTCACCGATAGGAGCATCTTGTGAGGAGAGATCGACTTCTGTTGGTGTTGTTACAGGAACACAAGCAGTCATTATTACTGAGTGTAAAACGCACAAGCCAATAAAAAAAGATGTCTTTAGGTATCTCATTTATTTTCTCTCATTATTTCTATGATTCACTCTTTCTC